>CAVWTE010000026.1:0-10674 GCA_963757925.1 uncultured Actinomycetota bacterium | reverse complement strand
ACACAGGACGTCTGCTTCTCGGGAGGAGCGGGAGTCTCGAGGAGAATGCCCCAACGGCGACAATGCGGCACTCCTAGAAGGTGCTGTCGCTCTCCGGTCGCGGTCACGTGCAGCGCGCGACGGATTGCATCAGGCTGGCATCTGGGTCGCGCATACATGCTCATCCCGGGGTTTCGCGCCGAGGCGCTCAACGGGCCCGGCTTCGACGTCGACCCGGTCTTCGCGATGCGCGGACTGCCTGCCAGGCTCGACCACCGGTGCGCGGCGCTTAGTGCGCTTGGCCGTGGATGGCGACTTGGTATCCGTCGGGGTCAGCGAAGATGAATGTGCGCCCGAAGGGCGTGTCGAATGGCTCGGTGACGATCGGCACGCCGTGGTCGCGCAGCCGGGTGTGCAGCGCCTGTGCGTCGTCGGCACGCAACGAGACGAGCACCCCGAGGCCGGCCGGCCCGGCGTCTAGGTCGGTCCCCGGCAGCGGATCGCGCACCGCGAAGGGGATCGGCTTGGTATCGAACACGACGGCCCCGACAACCTCCGGCGGCGTGCCCTGTAGGCGCGTGAGGCCGAGCTCGCGGGTGTAGAACGCCGCCGAGCGCTGCAGGTCATGGACCTGGATCGAGAGGAAGTCGGGTCCCACGATCGTCATCGCAGCGACCACTCGTTGTCCGTGCGACCGCCCGTCGCTCGTGTCGTGGATTGGGCGGCGGAAGGTGTGCTTACGATGGGGCGCATGGCGTCCTTTCGGTTGTCAGCCTGAGCGGTCCGATACCGGCTATGACCGCGGTCTGCGAGCAGACTCATCGCTTGGGCCGCTCTCCGACGCACACCGCTCTCGCGCGCCGACAGCACGCTGCAATGGGATCGGTGAATCGCCACCCACGCCCGAGGCCGTCGCGATCACGAAGCCTCAGCTGTGTCGCCGAGCGCGAACTCCGGGTCGGAGAGTTCTGTTTTGGGCGGCTGGCGAGCTCAAGCTGCAGTCCGGCGTCGCCGCTGGCGCGGCTTCAGGTCGTGGTGACTCGGTATCCGATGCCAGGTGTGTTTTGGATGACCTGGGGTTCGCCGAGCTTGCGTTTGAGGCGGCCGATGGTGACGCGGACGGTGTTGGTGAACGGGTCGGTGTTCTCATCCCAGGCTTGCTCGAGTAGTCGTTCTGCGCTGAGCGCGCCGGGGCTGGCTTTGAGCAGCGCTTCAAGCACGGCGAACTCTTTCGCGGACAGGTCGAGCTGCCGGCCGTCGCGGGTGGCGATCCGAGCGAGCGGGTCGAGCTCGATTCCTGCCGCGGTGAGGGTCCGGTTTCGGGCGGTGGGTTTGCGGCGTGCGAGCGCTCGTATGCGGAGGACGAGCTCGGGGAAGTGAAACGGCTTTGGGAGGTAGTCGTCGGCGCCGAGCGCGAGTCCGGCGACCCGCTCGGCCGGCGAGCCGGCGGCGGTCAGCATCAGGATCATCGCGGGATCGTCTGAGCGGGTGATCTTGCGGCACAGCGCGTCGCCGTGAAGGCCGGGGAGGTCGCGGTCCAGGACGACGACGTCGTAGGGGTTGAGGTTGAGTCTGGAGGCGCCGGCGAGCCCGTCGTAGGCGACGTCGACGGCCATCCCTTGGTCGCGCAGCCCTTCGGCGATCATGTTCGCGAACTCCGGCTCGTCCTCGACGACCAGGACCCTCATGCGGGTACCGGTACCGGGACCGTGGTGGGTGTTGCGATCGCGGCTGGGAGCGTGATCTGCACGCGCAGGCCTCCTTGCGGGCGGGCGTGGAGCTCGAGTTCGCCGCCGTGCGCGTCGGCGACCGCTGCGACGATCGACAGGCCCAGCCCGTGACCGTTCTGGGAGCCGGTGCGCTGGACCCCGAGGCGCCGGAACGGCTGGGCGAGCTGCGCGACGCTTTGATCGTCGAGCACCGGCCCGCCGCTCTCGATGACCAATCGCGCCGCTCGGTCAGTGGTCTCGCAGGCGATGTTGATGAAGCCGTGCGGCTGGTTGTGGCGCACGCTGTTCTCGATCACGTTCTCGACCATCCGCGCCAACAGCGTCTCGCTGCCAGCGACACTGATGCGGGCGAGGGCTGTGCGCACCTCGAGCTGCTGCTCGGCGATCTGGGCATGGTGCGTCGCGAGCGCGTCGGTCACGAGCTGGTCGAGCGAGACGACCGCGCGAGTCGGTGACTGTGCCGTGTTGCGCGCGCGCGAGCACGAGGAAGCTCTCAAGCAGCGCGTCGGCGCGGTCGAGGTCCTTGCGCAGGCCATGCGTCCAGAGCTTGGGTCTGCGGCGGTACCCCGTCGGGCTTGGCGACCGCGACGTCAAGCCGCGTGCGCATCATCGCCAATGGGGTGCGCAGCTCGTGCGAGGCGTTGGCGACAAACCGCCGCTGCGCGTCAAATGCGGCCTCCAGGCGTTCGAGCAGCTCGTCGATCGTGTCCGCCAGCTGCCTGAGCTCATCGCGCGGGCCGGGTAGCGCGAGCCGCTCGTGCAGGCTCTGCTCGGAGATTCGTCCTGGTCCTGGCGGTGATCGTCCGCAACGGCGCCAGCACCCGGCCGGCGACCACCCAGCCCAGCGCGACCGAGAGCGCCGCCATCACCGCCAGCGCGATCACGGACTCGACCAGCAGCTGGTGCAGATCAACGCGGTTCTGGTAGCGCAAGGCGGCCGCGATCCGGCCGATCTCGATCGTGCGCTCAGCTCGCCCCAGCGCCAGCGAATGGACGACCAGAGAAGACCCCTCCTGGAGGCCGGTGACGGGTGCTATGGCTGACGAGCAGGTAGGTGATCACCAGCAAACCCGCTCCGCAGACCACGAACAGGCCGCCGTACAGCGCGGTCAGACGAAGACGCACGCTCCGCGCGGGCAGGCCGCGGCCCTCGAACCTCTCAACCAGCCTGTCGGTCAAGCGCATCTCCGTCCCCAGGATGCCTGACCGCGACTAACAACCGTGTAACGGCCCTCCGTACCGCTGCCGTTATACGCGGTCGCGTACAACCAAAGCCACCGTCGCAGCACCCATCAATGCGCCGCGCATAGCACGCGCCAGCCGACGACAACCACGTGGACACGATGACGAACCGACAACGCAGCCAACACTCCAGACAACGACACCCGCGACCGGCCGCATGGCTCACCATCGCATTGGCAGCGGCTACCTGCGCGCTGGCGCTCGCCGCCTGCGGATCCTCGACCAAGCCGACCGGCACGGCCGCCTCGAACCTACCGAGCCGGCTGGCGTTCGCTGAAGTGCATGCGCTCACATGGGGTGCCGAACTTCCCTGACGGGCCCAGCATTCCTGACGGGCTAGCGCAGTCGCCCGCGTTCCTAAAAGCCGCGCAAACGTGCCGCAGCAAGCTCCAGCCCGGCGGCGGCCCGCATGGGGGGATATCGGAGAGCACGAGGCTGAGCCTGCTGCACCACGCGGAGTGCATGCGCGCGCACGGCGTCCCCAACTACCCCGACCCGACGATCCCCAGCCACGGCCCCTACGACTTCGGACCGCCACCCGGCATCAATACCAACGCCCCAGCGTTCACGCAGGCGGCAAGCGCGTGCGGGGGCCCATGACCTCGGCGTCGCTCGCGTGCGGAGCGCGAGCGCCACGACACCATTCGCCGCGCTGCCGGCGGTCGCCGAAGCTGCCGCGCCCAGCCCGATCCAATCAAGGGGGTATCACGATGACCGCCCAGACATGCCAGCGACCACTCGACGGCGATTCATCCACGCCGCCGCCGCCGGGCTGGGAGCCGCATCGGCTCGGGCTTGGCGGCAACCTCCGCTGGCGGTACGCGAACCGCCAGTGGCCGCCAGCGGGCTCGCCGACGCCGTCCTGGAAGCCGTTCAAGACCCACCGGCTGGTCGGCCTCGGCGAGATCCACGACCTGCAAACCCACGGCCACGCGCTCGACGTGCTGCTGTCAGACCCGCGGCTGCCCGGAGTGGTCGACGACATCGTCGTGGAGTTCGGTAACGCCCTCTACCAGCACACGATCGACGCCTTCATCGCCGGGCGGCCGGTCGCCGACGCGGAGCTTCGCCGCGTATGGCGCAACACCGTCGTGTCGCCGTTGGAGACCTGGGATGAGCCGATGTATGAGCAGGTCTACCGGACGATCAGGGCCGCCAACCGGGTGCAACCGCCCGGCAAGCGGATGCGTGTGCTGCTCGGCGACGCGCCGATCGACTGGTCCAAGATCACCGACTTCTGCCAATGGCTGCCCATCTTCCAGACCCGCGACCACCACTTCGTATCGGTCGTGAAAAAGCACGTGGTGGCGAACGGGCGCCGGGCGCTGCTGCTCAAGGGACTGGACGCCTTCCTACGCCCGATGGCGATCGAGCAGGTGACCGGCGAGCGGGTGTACGCGATCGTCGATCTCACGTTCGCGGCCTCAGACCCCGGTGGCGTCGGCAGACAGCTCGCCCAATACCCTCGCTTCACGGTGATCCCGGCCGCAGGCACGTGGCTGGGCTCAGCCGACGCGGGGCTGCTGTTCGGCGATGTCGGCCCCCCTGGCCCCGGTGGGAAGGCTGTTCCGCGACCGCGACGATGCCGTAACGGCAAGCCGGTCGGCAAGCCGGTCATACCTCGGGGCGGGAACGGCAACACGCCGAGCAGCCCCCACTGCGGCAAGCCCGTCAAAACGCTCGTCGATGCCGGCCTGTACCTCGGCCCGCCCCAGGAGCTGACCGCGTCATTGCCGAACCCCGCCATCTACCACGACCCGACCTACTGGAAAGAACTCACAGCGGCGCAACACCATCGGGCTCTCGGTGGACCTGAACTGGTGGCGCCAGGAGCATCGGCGAGTGAACGTGAACTGGTGGAAGGCACTCACCTGCAGCAAGAAACCGGCCGGCCACTGACTGATTACAGACGCAAAGACCCACGCGAGAGTCGACAGATACCAACGCTCGCGCGCGAACGAGTAAGGCAGGTCTCGACCCCGACGGCAGCCCAAGTCGTGGGGTCGCCACGAGCAGGACGCTGCTGACCGGAGGCTTGGCGCGCAACGGCACCGCGCGAGAAGCGACCGTCCGACGGTTCTCGACCTCACTGCCCGTTTCACGAACGACGAGCACCCGACCGGCCGGTCCGTGGCGGGTAGCGCGCGCTTCTGCTCGTCGCCTTTCCGCGTCCAGGAGCAGGAGCCTCGCTCTCGTGGCCGGACTGCCGGATGACAGCAGTCTGTGGTCGGGTGCTCGATAGAGAGTTGCCTAGATGCGAGCGCCGCGCCGGCACCTGGGAGGTGAGATCAGCAGGTGCCGGCGCTGTTGCTGCCCCGTTTTGCCGGTCAGGTAGGGGTGCGGCTGATTGGTCCTCGCGTCGATGGTGTGCCGTCGCTCGTCGGTGTTCGCTGCGCCTTCGCGGCGTTCGATAGCTCAGCAATGGTCTGGCTTCGGGCCAGGCATCGTGGGCAATATGTGATCGCCAGCCAGGAGGCTCTCGGCGCGACCGTCAGCCCGCAGCGCGGACAGCGCAGGACCGACAGCTCGCCACCCGCCCCGGACGCTCTACGTTTCTTCATGCCCGGCTCACGCATCTCAGGCGCACGCTATGGCGCGCGGGGTGGCGTGCCTATGGGGTCGGGCCCGCATCGTTGGGGCTCAGCGGACGTTTAGCCGTGGGGGCGTTAGTGTCGTGCTGTGCTTGGGCTCGAATCAGTGCACGAACGGGCCGCGGTTAGTCATGAGCGAGCCGCCGTCGTGCACGAACAGGCCGCTTTGCGGTTTGATGACGGTGGGCTGGTCGAGCTAGCCAGGCGCGAGCGTGAACGAGCCCGCCGCGAACGCGACGACGCGCTCGGCGAGCGCGAGCTCGCGCGCCTTGGTCACGACTGGATTATGCGCGCGGCGGCGCGGGGTGCGCGCGAGCGCTGCTCAGATCGACGGCTTCTGTGAACGGCCAGCCTTGACCGGCTGAGCCCGGTGCGGGGCGCGCGTGACTGTTGGCTGTTATCCCACGGCTCGAGTGAGCCAGCGCGGTCTGCGGCTGCGCCAGCCGGCGACGAGGCGCTTCCGTTCGCCGAGCGCCATGCCGCCGGGATCACGCTCCCCACGGTCGTTTTGAGACTCGAGCTAGACCGAAATGTCATGCAGCGCGTCTATGAGAACCGCAGGCTGGTCGTCGCGCCCCTCCTGAATCCAGAACCCTCAGTCACATCCTCCGCGGCCCGCCGGCGCAGGTCACGCCGATAGTCAACCGCAGCGTACCCCCGCGATCAGCGCGAATTGCCTGGGTCTTGTTTAGCGTTTGCGCGGCGTCCGTTGTCGTTGCCTTCTCGGGCGTGGTTCGGCTCGCAGGGCTCCGCTCGCGGGCGTGTAGATGCTCTCGTGGCCGTCGTCCCAGCGGATGCGATATCGGGGCGAGGGGTCGCCGCGCAACACTTGCGCAACGACGCCGCTGCGGGGTCGGCGGCTCGTTGACTCAGACTCCGCCACGACACGCTTACCGACTAAAAAGGCCATGGTCACTTCCGATCGTTCGTGCTTACTTTGGGAGCGCGTAGCCCCGGTCGGCCTTGACCACCTCGCCGGCCGTCGCGAGCTTGCTCAGCGAAGCGCTGACGGTGCCCGCCTTGATCCCCGTTTCGTTTGCGATCTCCGACGCGGTTTTCGGGCCATCCTTTAGTGCCGTGAGGATCTTCTTCTTGTTCTCACCCCTTGGCGCGCGGGCGGTGGCGCTCCTTGCCGGCGAGGTGTCCTTTGGCGCTGGCGGCGTCGTTGGCTGCGTGACTGGCGGCTGGCGACGGCGACTGCCGTCGACGCGAGCGCGCACTTCGCCTTCCAGCCGGCTCAACGCACCCTTGAGACGATCGAGCTCGTCGCTTAGCGCCTTGTGGTCCTTGAGCTGCGCTTCCACCTCCCGGATCCGCCCCTTGATACTGCGGGCGATATCCGACACCTCGAGTTTGGCCATGCCATTTCTCCTCATAACGGGTCGGCGCGGGATCGTAGTGATGATCACGACACGCTGACCGACGCGGCTCCGCGCGCCCAACATCGCCACGGTCGAGTTCGACACTTGCCGGAGCCGCCTAACACGTAATCTCAGACGGTGGCGTAGAGCTCGTCTGGCGGCGACGCCGCTCTTCCCCTCCCGACACGACCGGTTGCCTCGAGCTTCGCGGCGCCGGCGATCAGGGCTTCCGCATCGGCCCGGCGGATAGCGAGAGCGGCAGCGCCGCGATCAGACCCGGGTCGGCGACGAACCAGGGGTCTCGCCCGCGGTCTGGCGGCGGCTGGTGGCGTTTAGAGCAGCAGTGTCAGATAGCACCGATTACCCTCGATTCGAGACCGCTGCAAATCGCCCGATGAGGCGAGAAACCAGCGGAGCTCGACTCCGCGACGGTGCCGTGTCGGCGCCTTCCGCTGATCTGACGATTCGGACGGCGGCAATTCGAGTTGTCGCGACGGGCTTAAGCGCGGCTTTGGGTTACACGAACTGAGACGGTCTGGGAACTCGATGGCGTCGACCTGACGCCGCACCGCATAATCGCAGCGGGTGGTTGTCGCCAGTAGCGGGGAGTTGGGTTGCCGCGGTCAGACCAGAGCAACGTTGCAGATTTCCGTTGATGGTTTTCGTGGCCGTGCTCGAGTACGGCTCTGACGTAGGATCTGGAGCTGTAGAGCGGTGAGCGCTGGCCCTGGATGAATGCCGAGTGCTGTTGTCAGGTGCCGGCGAGTTTGTTGGTAGACCTGAAGCGCCGCGGCTTGGCGTCCCCATCGGTATAGGGCGAGCATCAGCTGAGCGGCGAGCCGCTCGCGGGTTGGCTCCTGGATAAGCAGGGCCTGGAGCTCTCCGATCACCTGTGCGTGGGCCCCAGTTGCAGTTCTGCCTCGATGCGGTTCTCCAGGGCAACAAGACGGAACTCTTCTAGCCCGCGGATCTCGGCTGGGGCGAAGTCCTCGGACGCGCCTCCGCCAGCGTCGGACCACGACCACAAGCGCAACGCTCGCTAAGCACTGATGCCCGCGCTCGGGATCGTCTGCGTCTAGCGCGGCGCGGCCCTCCCGGACACCCGCGCGGAATTCGTCGGCGTCTAGCTCGCCAGGCTCGACCATCAGAAGATAGCCACCCCGGACCGTTCGCAACAGCGGCCTACACACCTCCGTTCGGGGCTCAAGCGCCTCGCGTAGTCGGGCGACCGCCATCTGCAAGCAATTGCTCTGCCCCGACAGGCGCTCATTCCAGACCGCATCGATCAGCCTGTCGGTTGACCGGCCTGATTGGCGTGGAGCAGCAAGAACGCGAGCAGCGCGAGCTGCCGCGGTCCGCCCACTCCACCGTCGCTCGCCTACCGACGCTTGAACTGGTCCCAGGATCCGAACCGCGTGGCACCAGCGCGCGGGTCTAAGGATCCGGCTCGATCGTCTCGCGCTCGTCGGACTCCGGATCGTCTGGGCTTCAAGTATTCCCGCGATCTGGGGCTGGCCGTCCCGCTGGGCTTGCAGCCCGCGCGCCAGTCATTTCAATCCGGCCGAGCTCGGGGCAGCGTTCGACGCGGGCTTGGCCGCGCCTGCGCGGGAGGCGCCCGTCTCTAGGGTCAGCTCATCAATCGGTGACGGCATCGTGACTCGATTCCTCTGCTCCGACCTGCGGCCGTAGCACTGAGAGTTTCGGTCAGGCGCGTTACGCAGCGGGACGGCTGGCCTGGCCATCGTTGGCTCCCGATCCGTGTTGAGGGGATAACCGGGTGTAGGCCGTGGTGCGACGGAATCGCGACCGCATCGCCGTCGTAAACCTTTCCGGAGGCATCGACGCCTGCCTCGGCGAGCCCGGGTGTCGCGGGCGGCAGAGGCACACCACCACCGACCACCCCCACGATGGCCATGCCCAGCCACAGCCTAGAGGACGCGGAACTGGCGCTGCGCTTGACGCTTTCATCGCGCGGGCCAGTCGCGCCGATCAGCGCTCGCTGCAGGTCGCACGGTCGGCTTGGAAAAAAGGACGTTTTTCTGGGCCGGGCGATGGTGTCTGCCGGTCGCGAGTCAGGTCGTTGACGGGTTCATGGTCTGGGAGTGGTGTCCTCATCGGAGTGAGTCCCCAGCACCGAGCTTCACAGAGTTCGAGAGCAGTCCGAGCGCGGCGCTGCGCAGCCGCCGTGTGAGCTTGTGCTGGGTAGAGGTGCGGTTGTTTTTTGCGATTCGGGGACGGGTGCTGACACCGTTCGCGTTGGCTACGCCGTTGTGATCATCCAGGGGCGCGGAGAGAGCTCGGGTAGCGCCACGGATGGACCCTTCGTCTTGTCGGCGCCGCGCAGCCTGACGGCGCAGTTTGCCGATGTACGCGTGTGTGATGTTTGGATTGACTCACCCTCCGTGGGGGTGCGTTGGTTGACGCTGCGGAGGATGGATGGGCCGGTCAAATAATCCTGAAGCGTTTGCTCAATGCTCAATTGAGCGTGGCGCGCGAGCGGAGATCCCTCCATTGCGGGGTTACCGGACGTATAATCGCGCCGGCGTTTCGCACGTTGCGGGGAAGAATGATGGAGTTCAGGATGCTGCTCGGGCCTTTGGAGGTCGTGGCCGCTGACGGCGGCGCCGCTTTCGCTTGGTAGCGCTCCAGCAGCGGGCGGTCCGCGTCCTGAATGTTCAGACTCCGGAGCTCTGTTCTAGGGATCGGCTGATCGACGAGCTGTGGGCTGAGCGGCCCACGGCGACCGCGCCGCACGCAGTTCAAGTGCATGTCTCGGCGATCCGCGAATACTCCGCGCTGGCGAGGGTGAGCCGACGCTGGCAGGGTTCTCGGGCAGGGTATGTGTTGGCGGTCGATCCGGACCGGATCGACGCGAAACGGTTCGAGCGGCTCGTGAACGAGGCCGAGGAGTGCTAGAGGAGGACCCGCTCACGCTGGTGAGCTGTTTGAGCGCGCTTTGGGCCTTTGGCGCGGGCCGCCTTTGGCCGATCTCGCTCAATTTGCTTTCGCCGCGCGCGAGGCAGATCTGCTCGAAGAGCTTCGCGCCGACGCGGTGGAAGGAGTGGTTCAGGCCAGGCTGGCGTTCGGACAGCACGCGGAGGTCTTAGGTCAAATCACGTCGCTGGTCGCAGCCAATCCGCTGCAGGAAGGTCCCCGCCGATTGTCGAATGCTCGCCTTGTACCGCTTGGGCGTCACGCCGAAGCGCTCGCTGCCTACGGTGACGCTCGCACGGCGCTTGATGACAATCGGGCTTGAACCGAGCCCCCAGCTACGACAGTTGGAGGAGGCGATTCTGCGCCACGACCCGTCGCTGGGCGCCCCGCAGCGAGCGGCCGATGCCGCTGACGTCAATGCTGAGGCGAGTCGCACCGCTGGGCTCTCATCTTCGCGGCCGAGCTCGTTGCTAGGCCGAGAATCGGAGAAGGCGTTGTTTGACGGCCTCCTCGCTCAGGCGGCGTCTGGCATTAACGAGACGCTCGTGAGCCTCGTGGAGAGGCGGGCATCGGTAAGACAGCGCTCCTGGAGTACGCTGCCGGTCATGCCGTCTCCGCCGGGATGCGGCTTATCCGTGCGGTGGGAACGGAGCCGGACGTAGAGCTTGCATTCTCCAGCCTCCTCGAGGTTTGCCGTCCGCTGATGAGATTTATCGCGAACGTTGAGCCGCGCCAGGCGAGCGCTCTGCGCGACGCTCTTTCGTTCCGGCTCCGGCGAGGCCGCGGACCGTTTCCTGATCAACGCAGCGACGTTGAGTTTGATCGCTGCTGCCGCCG
>CAVWTE010000025.1:0-635307 GCA_963757925.1 uncultured Actinomycetota bacterium | reverse complement strand
TGACGCGGTCAGAGAGCGCCTCGGCGATCGCGCCGATGAGACGATGGGCCAGGTCTTCGGGCGGATCTCCTTCTTCGTCAACGCCGGTGTGCGCTTCATCGAAGAGCACGCCAAGCTGCGGGCGATGTCGATCCTGTGGGAGGAGCTCGGGCGCGAGCGCTACGGCGTCACCGACGAGAAGCAGTTGCGCTTTCGCTACGGCGTCCAGGTCAACTCGCTCGGCCTCACAGAGGCCCAACCGGAGAACAACGTCCAGCGGATAGTGCTGGAGGCGCTCGCCGTGACCCTGGGGCGCAACGCCGCGCGCGCGCGGTCCAGCTGCCCGCGTGGAACGAGGCGCTCGGCTTGCCGCGCCCCTTCGACCAACAGTGGTCGCTGCGCATCCAGCAGGTGCTGGCCTACGAAACCGACATCCTCGACTACCCGGACATCTTCGAGGGCTCGCGGGTGATGGACGGCCTCGTCACCGAGCTGCTCGAGAAGGCGCGCGCCGAGATTGCGGTGGTCGCCGAGCACGGTGGCGCTGTGCAGGCGGTCCCCTACATGAAGGGCGCGCTGGTCGAATCCCACCGCGAGCGCATCCGCCGAATCGAGTCCGGCGAGCAGGTCGTCGTGGGCCAGAACCGCTTCACCGAGACCGAGATCTCCCCGCTGACCGCCGATGCCCAGGGCGGCATCCTGGTCGTGGACCCCGCTGTGGAAGCGCAGCAAATCGAGGCGCTGCGCGAGTGGCGCAGCAGCCGCGACCAGGCGGCCGTGGACGCGGCGCTCGCCGAGCTCGCCCGCGTAGCGGCCGACGAGAGTCCCGAGCGCGAGAACCTGATGATCCCGACGATCGCCGCCGCGCGAGCGGGCGCGACCACGGGAGAGTGGGCGGCGGCGCTGCGCAAGGTCTTTCGCTCCTACCACGGCCCGACCGGCGTCGGCGAGGCAAGCGCGGGCGTCGCCGGACCCGAGCTGGAGGAGCTGCGCGAGCAGGTCGCGGCGCTGACTGAGCGCCTCGGGCGGCGCCGAAGACCTGGTCGGCAAGCCGGGTCTCGACGGCCACTCCAACGGCGCGGAGCAGATCGCGGTGCGGGCGAGGGACATCGGCATGGACGTCGTCTATGAGGGCATCCGCCTGACGCCTTCTCAGATCGCCCGCTCAGCCGCCGACGAGGGCGTCCACGTGATCGGCCTCTCGATCCTCTCCGGCTCACACAGGGAGCTGATCCCAGCGGTGATCGACGCCCTGCACAAGGACGGCGTCGATGCCCCCGTAGTCATCGGCGGCATCATCCCCGAGCAGGACGTCGCGCCGCTGAAGCAGGCCGGCGTGGCAGCCGTCTACACCCCGAAGGACTTCGACATCTCCAAGATCATGCAAGAGATCGTCGAGCTGGTGAACGAGCACGCCGGCGTCCCCACCTCGGCGTAGGCGCTGCCCCGCGGATGAGCACCCCGGCAAGCGGCAGCAGCGGTATGGAGCTCGGCAGGCGGCTGCGGGAGCGTGATCTCAGCGCCGCGCCGGCTGTCCTGAACCTGCTGGAGAGCACGACCGACGCCGACCGCGAGCAGGCGCTCGTGCTCTTGATCGAGGTCTCCCCCGCGGAGCTCGGCTATGAGCCGCCGGGTCACATCGTCGGCGTGACCGGGCCGCCGGGCGCCGGCAAGTCCACACTGCTCTCAGCGCTGCTGCGCTGCTGGCGGGGTCGCGGCAAGTCGGTCGCGATGCTCGCCGTCGATCCAAGCTCGCGCGCTTCCGGCGGCTCGCTGCTCGGCGACCGCGCGCGGATCGAGTTCGATCCGGCAGACAGGGAGGTCTTCATCCGCTCCACCGCCGCCGGCGAACGGCTGGGCGGACTGGCGTGGGGCACGCGCGCCGCCGGCCAGGCCCTGGCCACCGCCTTCGACGTGGTGGTGATCGAGACCGTCGGCGTCGGCCAGGCGGAGACCGATATCGCCGACGCCGCCGACGCGGTCGTGGTCGTCGTGCAGCCCGGCAGCGGCGACGTGCTGCAGTTCCTGAAGTCCGGGATCATGGAGATCCCCGACGTGCTCGTCGTGACCAAGGCCGACCTCGGCCAGGTCGCGCTCAGCGCCCGTCGCGATCTGAACGCCGCGCTGCGCTCGCTCGGCCGGCGGGAGACCCCCGTGCTCGCAGTTTCCTCGCTGCCTCCGCCAAGCGGGATCGAGGAGCTCGTGGAGGCGATCGACGCCCACTGGCAGGCACTCGACCTGCCCACGCGCCGCTTCGCCGCGCGTCGCTCTGCCGCACTCGCGGACTTCGCAACCGAGCACGGGATGGCGGCCCTGCGCTCCCTTGGCGGCCGCCGTGCCGTCGATCGGTGGCTGTCCGGCCTCGACCCGCAACTCGGCGGGCCCGAGCTCGAAGAAGCTCTGCTGTTCCGGCTCCAAGAGGCGCAGCGGGACGCACGCTTCAGCTGAGCCCTCGATCCGCGGGCCGATCGACCAGGACGCGATCGCTGGCACGGCGCGCTGGCGCCCGCGATTAGCGACCCGTATGCTGCGACCCGTGGCCACAGGCTGCTTCATCTCGACCGGACACTCGCTGAAGCCGGCGATAGAGCGCGCCAAGCTCGCCGAGTCGCTCGGCTATGAGTCGGTCTACACGACCCACATCGCCGGCCGTGAGTCGCTGACTGTGCTGACTGCGTATGCGATGTCCACCTCGCGCATCAGGCTCGGCAGCGGCGTGGTACCGATCTACACCCGCACGCCGGCGACGATGGCCCGACCGCCGCGACGATCGACGATCTCTCCGACGGCCGCCTCAAGACTCGGCCTCGGAGTCTCCCACCAGCCTGTCGTGGAGGCCTGGCACGGGCAGCGCATCGACAAGCCCGTCAAGGAGATGCGCGAGTACGTCGCGATCGTCAGGGCGATCCTGCGCGGCGAGAGCCCGCCTCCCGGCGAGAAGTGGCATTCGAGCTTCCGTCTGATGGGCCTCGATCCAAGGCCGCAGCTGCCGATCTACGTCGCGGCGCTCTCGCCGATGATGCTGCGCCTGGCGGGCGAGGTCGCCGACGGCGTGATGCTCTGGCTGTGCAGCCCGAGCTACATCCGCGAGGTCGTCGTCCCTCAGGTCGCCGAGGGCCGAAAGCGAGCCGGCAAGACCCTGGAGGGCTTTGACATCGTGGCCGCCGTGCCATCGGCGCTGACCGCGGAGGTCGACGAGACCCATGCCGCGCTGCGCCGCGACCTGCTGCCCTACTTCGGGCTGCCCTTCTACAGAGCGATGATCGAGCGCAGCGGCTTTGGCGCCGACATCGAGGCATTCGACGCCGCAAGCGGCGATGTGGCCGGCATGCAGGCGGCGATCTCCGACGGGTTCCTCGATGAGCTCGGCGCGATCGGCGACCAAGCGGCGGTCAAGGCCGGCGTGGAGCACTACCGGCAGGCCGGTGCGACCTCGCCCTGCGTCGGTCCCGTGGCCCAGACGGACTTCGAGGCGACGCTGCGCGCCGCGATCGCCTGAGCCGCGCCGAAGCACTCACCGCTCCTCAGGCCGACCCCCTGCCCGACGCGCGCCTACAATGGGCACATGGAGGGCTCGACGTCGGAGACCAGCGCCCGTAGCTGGCTGCGCTGCTATCGCTGCTGGTCGCAGAACCTGGAGGTCCAGGTTCACTACGAGGGGATCCACAAGATCGACCCCGAGAGCGGCGAGCGCTCGGAGATCGTCGACGAGCTGGAGGAGGCAGTCGTGCAGTGCCTGGACTGCATGCACGACCAGCCCCATCTCGGCTTCGCCAACGGCCGCGTGGAGCCGATCGAGGATCGCTGGGAAAGGATGATCGTCGGTACTCCCTGGGTAGCCTCGTGCACCGTCACGGTCGACGCCGACGACGTGGAGAGCTGCTCGGGCCCGGAGGCCGGCGACGCGCTCGCCTATGCCGCCTTCGGCGAGCACGGCGTGCGCGAGTTCTTCACCCATGTGCGCTTCCACAAGCACGAGGACGACTCCACGATCGTCGTGCACCTGCTGGTCGAGCTGTATGCGCGATCGCTAGAGGAGGCGACCGAGGTACTCGAAACCACCGCTCGCGGCGCCCTTACGATCACATCGTTGGCCGAGGAGTCACGCCCCCCCGCGGCCGCCGAGGGCGCCCACGGCCACGAGTAGCCTTGGGGCGCTGAGCGACGAGGGCCTCGTCCTGCTCGCGCTTGCGGCTCAGCCGCCGGCGAGCCGTGATTCCAGCGCCTCGAGCTGCTCGTGCAGCTCGTGCGGCAGGCGCTCGAACTTGCCGAGGTGCTCGTGGAAGTGGGGCAGCTGAGCCTTCCACTCCTGCACGTCGACCTCGAGCAGCTGCTCCATGTCGCTTGCCGGAACGTCGAGCCCTCTCACGTCGATCCCGTCCACGCCCGTCGGCGGGACGTGGCCGATCGGCGTCGCCTGCGCGGCGCCGTGCCCGGCGCAGCGGGCGAAGACCCAGGCGAGCACGCGCGAGTTCTCTCCATATCCGGGCCACAGGAAGCGGCCGTCTGTGTCCTTGCGGAACCAGTTGACGTAGAAGATCTTTGGCAGCTTGCCCGCCTGCGCCTGGCGCCCGATCCTCAGCCAGTGAGCGAAGTAGTCGCCCATGTTGTAGCCGCAGAACGGCAGCATCGCGAAGGGGTCGAAGCGCAGCTCGCCGACCTTGCCGGCGGCGGCGGCGGTCTTCTCCGAGCTCATGATCGAGCCGAGGAAGACGCCGTGCTCCCAGTCGAGCGCCTCGGTCACCAGCGGCACCACGCCGGAGCGGCGACCGCCGAAGAGGATCGCATCGATCGGCACGCCGGCCGGGTCCTCCCACTCCGGAGCGATCGCCGGATCCTGGGAGGCGGGGGTCGTGAAGCGGGCGTTTGGATGCGCGGCCGGCGCCTGCGCCTCAGGCGTCCAGTCTTTGCCGTGCCAGTCGGTCAGGTGAGCGGGCGGCTCCGGGGTCATCCCCTCCCACCACACGTCGCCGTCGTCGGTCAGCGCGCAGTTGGTGAAGATCGAGTTCTCCCTCAGGGTCTCGATCGCGTTCGGGTTGGTCTCCATGCCGGTTCCGGGCGCTACGCCGAAGAAGCCCGCCTCGGGGTTGATCGCGTAGAGACGACCATCCTGCCCGAACTTCATCCAGGCGATGTCATCGCCAATCGTCTGCACCTGCCAGCCGGCCAGGGTCGGGATCAGCATTGCGAGGTTCGTCTTGCCACAGGCCGAGGGGAAGGCGGCCGCGATGTACTTCACATCGCCCTCCGGCGAGATCAGCTTCAGGATCAGCATGTGCTCGGCCATCCAGCCTTCCTCGCGGGCCATCGCCGATGCGATCCGCAGCGCGAGGCACTTCTTGCCGAGCAGCGCGTTTCCGCCGTAGCCGGAGCCGTAGGACCAGATCTCGCGCGTCTCCGGGAAGTGGACGATGTACTTGTTCTCGGCGTCGCAGGGCCAGGGCACGTCCTCGATGCTCTCGCCCGAATCGGAGAGCAGCGGCATCCCGACGGAGTGCAGGCAGGGCACGAACTCGCCGTCTTGCCCCAGCGAGTCGAGCGCTCCGGCGCCCATCCGGGTCATGATCCGCATGCTGACTGCCACGTAGGGCGAGTCGGTGAGCTGGACCCCGATCTGGCTCTTGTCGGAACCGAGCGGGCCCATCGAGAAGGGAACGACGTACATCGTGCGCCCGCGCATGGCTCCGGTGAACAGCTCGGTCAGCGCTTCCTTCATCTCCGCCGGATC
Source organism: uncultured Actinomycetota bacterium (assembly GCA_963757925.1). Classification (GTDB taxonomy): domain Bacteria; phylum Actinomycetota; class Thermoleophilia; order Solirubrobacterales; family Solirubrobacteraceae; genus Palsa-744. Next base: position 629,600 of record CAVWTE010000025.1, on the reverse strand, counting down.
TCGCCAGTTGTTGGTGGGGCCGGCATCCTGCTCGTGTTTTGAGCAGATGAAGGTCCTATCCTCGACGCGAGCCACGTCACCAGGGTCTGAAAGCGCCAGGTAGGAGCCGGGGCGCTTCTCCTCCGAGAGCCGCTGGAAGGTGCCCGCCTCGATCAGCGTCTCGCAGATGCGCTCGTACTCCTCCTTGGAGCCGTCGCACCAGTGGATGCCACTGGGTTCGGTGAGTGCCGCCACCTCCTCTACCCATGCCAGAAGGCGCTTGTGCGTGGTGGGGGCGGGGGCGGTGGTCGACATGGCGTGCGAGCGGCTCCTCTGTGTCGCAGGAACGTGCCTCGATTGGCGCGGCCGGCGCCGCAGCGGCGCCGAGAACGGAAAATCGCCCTTGGGGGGCGATCAAGGCAGACTATCGCACGAGACGCCTCAGGTTCTCCGTGGCAAACCCTCAGGCCGCTCAGTGGCAGCCCGCGAGGAAGCGGCGGACGGCCTCCCTTCTGGGGCCAAGCGCCAGCCGCTCACCGAGCCGGAGCAGGCTCGCCTGCGGCCGAGCTCCCACAAAGCGTTGCGGCAGATCTACTCGACGTTTCCGTCCGCCGCCGGCGCGGGGTGAGCGGAGTCCGGGCTCTTGCGGGGCACGAGCACGAGCCGCTTGAACTCCGCCACCAGGGTGCCGTCCTGGTTGTAGACGCGCGTGTGCACCTTCACGGTGCCGCGATCGGGCTTGCTGCGCGACTCCCTCTTCTCCAGCACCTCCGACTCCACGAACAGCGTGTCGCCATGGAAGACGGGCGCGGGATGGCTGAGTTCTTCGGTGGCAAGGTTCGCGATCGCCTTGCCGCTCACATCGGAGACCGACATGCCGAGCGCGAGCGAGTAGACCAGCGGCCCGACGACGACGTTGCGGCCCTGCTGGGAGCCGGCGGCGTAGACGTCGTTGATGTGCAGCGGATGGTGGTTCATCGTGATCAGGCAGAAGAGGTGGTCGTCTGCCTCGGTCACGGTCTTCGCGGGCCAGTGCTTGTAGACGTCGCCGACCTCGAACTCCTCGAGATAACGGCCGTAGGGATGGGCGCCGCTTGCCTCGCGGGCAGCCTGATCGGTCTCTACGGCGGGGCGCTGGACGGTCTCGGTGTCGCTCATGGATCTGTCGGGTTCTCCTCGTGTGGGGTTGGCCATCACTCTAGAGATCGCTCGCCGCGCACGCGAGGCGATACGGTTCAGAGCACGCGAAACGGAAACCAAACCAGCAAAACGAGCGCCCAACCAAAATCAGCAAACGAGGAGAGACCGATTTGCGCAACCCGCGAGCCTTCGAGACGCCCCTGGCGATCGGCGCCCCCACGCCCGCCAAGGAGATACCTGTCAAGCCATCGAGGATGATCCACTTCCTCGACTTCTCAAACGAGAAGATGGTCGCGAAGGTGCCGGACATCGCGCCGAAGGTGGACATCCTGCTCGGCAACCTCGAGGACGCGGTGCCCGTGGACCGCAAGGAGGCGGCGCGCGCGGGCCTGATCAAGGTGGGCCGCGAGATCGATCTCGGCGACACCGCGCTGTGGACGCGCGTGAACGCGCTCGAGTCTCCCTGGGTCCTTGACGACCTCACCCAGCTGGTGAGCGAGATCGGCGAGAAGCTCGAGGTGATCATGGTGCCCAAGGTCGAGGGCGCGTGGGACATCCACTACGTCGATCGGCTGCTGGCCCAGCTGGAAGCCAAGGCGGGCCTCTCCAAGCCGATCCTCGTACACGCGATTCTGGAGACCTCGCTGGGCGTGGCCAACCTGGAGGAGATCGCCGCGGCATCCCCGCGCATCCAGGGAATGAGCTTCGGGCCGGCCGATCTGGCCGCCTCGCGGCGGATGAAGACAACGCGCGTCGGCGGGGGGCACCCCGGCTACCGCACGATCGCCGACCCCGACCCGAACGACCCCGAGGCCCCGCGCGCCAGCTACCAGCAGGACCCGTGGCACTACTCGATCGCGCGCATGGTCGACGCCTGCACCGCCGTGGGCGCCCTGCCGTTCTACGGCCCCTACGGCGACATCAAGGACACGCTCGGCTGCGAGACCCAGTTCCGTGCGGCATTCCTGCTCGGCTGCGTGGGCGCCTGGTCGCTGCACCCGGGACAGATCGCGATCGCCAAGAAGGTCTTCTCCCCCGACCCCGAGGAGGTTGCCTTCGCCAAGAAGGTGATCGAGGCGATCCCGGACGGACGCGGCGTGCACATGATCGACGGCAAGATGCAGGACGACGCCACCTGGAAGCAGTGCCAGGTGATGGTCAAACTCGCCGAGATGCTGGCGCACAAGGATCCGGAGCTGGCCGAGCTCTACGGGTTCGCTCCCGCCGCGGCGTAGGCTGCGAGCCGCCGCCGAGCCCGCGTCGATCGCCCGTTTGGCGGGTTCTCTGAGGCGGGCGAGCGAGACAGCTTCCGCCCCGGGACGCCGAGCCCTATAGGCTTCGCGATCCTAACCAGAAGACAACACTTCCCCCACCCCCGCCCACCACGACCCTGGACACCCCCCGCGAATGCGATTCTTCGAGTACGAGGCGCGCGAGATCGTCAAGCGCGCCGGCATACCAGTAACCGACTTCGGTTTCGCCACAGAGCCCTCGCAGGCGCGTGAGATCGCGCAGCGGATCGGCGGCCCGACGGTCGTGAAGTCCCAGGTCCTGACCGGCGGCCGGATGAAGGCCGGCGGCGTCAAGTTCGCCGACTCCCCCGAGGAGGCCGAGAGCTATGCGCGCGACATCCTCGCCCTTGAGATCAAAGGCCACATGCCCCGTGGCGTGCTCGTGGACCCGAAGGCAGCGGTCGAGCAGGAGTACTACGCGGGAGTGGTCTGGGACGGATTGCGCAAGCAGCCGGTGATGATCTTCTCCCCCGTCGGCGGAATCGACATCGAGCAGGTCGCAGAGGAGCAGCCCGACAAGGTGGGGCGGCGCCACTTCTCCAACATCCTGCCCTTCTCGGAGTTCATGGCCAAGGAGGTGATCGCCTCCACCGGCGTCACCGGCGGCGCGCTGAACAAGCTGGTCCCAATCCTCACGCGACTGGCGAAGCTGTTCGTGGAGAACGACATGACGCTCGCGGAGATCAACCCGCTCGGACGCCTTGTCGACGGCTCCTTCATCGCGCTCGACGCCCACATGGACATGGAGAACGAGGCGCGCGGCCGCCACGCCAAGCTGCTCGCCGATCTCGGCGTCGGCAACGAGGAGACCCGTCAGGCGCGTGAGGCCACCCCGTTCGAGATCGCCGGCGAGGAGGTCGACGCTCAGGACCATCGCGGCGTCGCGGGCAACGTGACCGAGTTCGACGGCAACCTCGGGCTGGTGATCGGCGCCGGCGGCGGATCGCTCACGCTCTTCGACGCGGTCAGAGCCCACGGCGGGCGCCCCGCCAACTACTGCGAGATCGGCGGCAACCCCTCGGTAGCGAAGGCATGCGGCCTTGCCAAGCTCGTGCTCAGCAAGCCGGGTGTGGACAAGATCGCGGTGATGATGTCGATCGTCTCGAACACGAGAGTGGACATCGTGGCGCGCGGGGTGATCAAGGCGTGCCTGGAGCTCGGCTTCGACCCCGCGGAGAAGATCGCGATCTTCCGCATCCCCGGCGCCTGGGAGGAGGAGGGCTTCAAGATCCTGCAGAAGTACGGCGTCGAGTACGCCGATCGCTCCGTGTCCCTCAACGAGGCCGCCAGGCGGGCGGTCGAGAGTATTGGGTCCCACAACCCACCCGAGGTCGCGGCATGAGCATCCTGATCGACGCGCAGACGACCTTCATCGTCCAGGGCATCACCGGACGTGAGGCCGTCAACCTCACACGCGAGTGTCTGGACTACGGCGCCGGCGCAAAGGTGGTCGGCGGCGTCACGCCGGGGCGCCTTGGCCGCGAAGTCCACGGCGTGCCCGTCTTCGACACGGTCGCGCAGGCCGTCGCCCACCATGGCGCGCGGATTCAAGGCTCGGTTGTCACGGTCCCCCCCGCCTTCACCAAGGACGCCGTCTTCGAGGCGATCGAGAACGGGGTCAAGCTGATCGTGATCGTGACCGAGCGCATCCCCCGCCGCGACGTGGCGGCGATGGTGGAGCTCGCCGCGCTGCGCGGCGCGCGCATCATCGGCCCCAACTGCCTCGGGATCATCGTGCCCGACGTGATCAAGATGGGCGGGATCGGCGGCCCGGCGCGCAACGCCGCGCAGGCTTACACCCCGGGCCCAATCGGCGTGATCTCCCGCTCGGGCGGAATGACGACCGAGATGTCATCGACGCTCTCCGCGGCAGGCCTTGGCCAGTCCACGGCGGTCTCGATCGGTGGCGACGCGATCATCGGCTCCTCCTACGCGGAGCTGATGCCGCTCTTCGAGGCCGATGCGCAGACCCAGGGCATCGTGATCTACACCGAGCCGGGTGGGCGGATGGAGGCCGAGCTCGCACGCTGGGTGACCGAGCACCAATCCCGCCTGCCGATCGTCGCCTTCATGGCGGGCCGCTTCATGGACGAGATGCCAGGCATGAGCTTCGGCCACGCCGGCACGATCGTCGAAGGCAAGGCAGACACCGCCTCGGAGAAGATCGCCCGCCTCGCCGAGGCCGGGATCACGGTCGCCGAGCGGATCGAGGACATCCCAGAGCTGATTGCCGAGAAGATCGAGGCTCGCGGCGCTGGGACCGCAGCTGGGGCGCAAGGAGGTCTCTCATGAGAAGGGATGGGACATTCATCGCAGTCGAGGTCGACGACGGCGCCGCCGCGAACGCATCGATCGCCCAGAGGCTGACGGACGCCTGCCCGGTGGACATCTTCGCCCAGCAGGCCGACGGCAGCCTGCAGATCGTCGACTCCAGCCTGGATGAGTGCGTGCTCTGCCGCCTGTGCATGGATGCCGCGCCTGGCAAGGTGAACGTGATCAAGCTGTACGACGCCGGCGCGCTGCTCGCGTAGGCAAAGACGGCAGCCGATCCGCCCCATGCGGCGCACCAAAAGCCTGACCGCGCTCGGAGCGATTCTGCTCTGCGCCGCGGTCGCGCTCGCCGCCTGCGGAGGCTCCAAATCGCCGAGCCCGAGCAGCGCCACGGCGCCGGTCTGCCTGCCGCGCAGCCTCCAGCACGACGCGAGCCTGCCAGGCGGGGTGAGCGTCTCCCCCGCGCCCGGCAGCATGACCGCCAATCCCGACACCCAGATCAGCTTCCTGGGAGTCTCCGCCGACTCGATCGGCGATGTCTCGGTGAAGGGCTCGAGCAGCGGCGCCCACACCGGACACCTGGAGAGCTTCTCCCAGGGGGACGGCGCAAGCTTCCTGCCGAGCAAGCCGTTCACTGCCGGTGAGACCGTGAGCGTCCACGCCACGGTCGCCGGCCACCAGGACGATCTCTCCTTCCAGATCGACACGCCATATCCGACAGCCGGCGTGCCGCCGTTTCCCAACCCGACCGCCTCCCCCTCTGAATATGAGTCTTTCCGCACCATCCCGGGGATGCAGGCACCGACGCTGACCGTCACGACACCCGACAGGGATCCCGCCGCGGGGGACATCTTCACGAGCAACGGCCCCGGCCCCGGCTCCTACGGCGCGCTGATCTACGACCCACAGGGACAGCTCGTCTACTTCCACGAGGTCTCCGGCGGCCTCGCCGACGAGGACGTGAACGTGCAGAGCTACGAAGGCCGCGAAGACCTCACCTTCTGGCAGGGCAAGGTGCTCGAATACGGATACGGAGACGGCGAAGACCTCGTGATGAGCCCCTCCTACCAGGTGCTCGCCAAAGTCCACGGCGGAAACGGCCTGCAGGCCGATCTGCATGAGTTCCAGATCGCCCCGCATGACGTCGCCTACGTGACCGCCTTCAACCCGATCCGCTGCGACCTCTCCTCCACCGAAAAAGGGCCGAAGAACGGCGTGATCCTCGACGCGGCGATCCAGGAGATCGACATCAAGACCGGGCTCGTGCGCTGGGAATGGCACGCGCTCGACCACATCGCCGCCACCGAATCGGAGAACTCGCCGAACACCCCCTGGGACTGGTTTCACATCAACTCGATCGACCCACAGAGCGACGGCAACGTGTTCATCTCCGCCCGCAACACCTGGGCCGGCTATCAGATCCAGCAGTCCACCGGCAACGTGCTCTGGCGCCTGGGCGGCCTGAAAAGCTCATTCAAGATGGGGCCTGGCACCAAGACCGCATGGCAGCACGACGGGCGCATCCTGCCAAACGGCGAAGTCAGCTTCTTCGACGATGGCTCCAACCCTCCAGAACACGAGCAGTCTCGCGCCGTTCGGATCGCGCTCGACTTCGCTACCCACGAAGCGCGCCTGGCCTCGCAGATCACGCACTCCCCGGCGCTGCTGGCCGCAAGCCAGGGCAACGCACAGACGCTTCCCGACGGCAATCTGCTGATCGGCTGGGGCGGCGTGCCGCAGATCAGCGAGTACACCCAGGGCGGCGCGCTGCTCTTCGATGCCCACCTGCCCTATCCGATGATCTTCTATCGCGCATACAGGCACCCGTGGCAAGGCCAGCCGGCCACCCCACCGGCAATCGCGGCGACGCTCAACAACACAAGCGAAGAGACCATCCTCCACATGAGCTGGAACGGGGCCAGCGGCGTGTCATCCTGGCGCATCCTCGCCGGTTCCTCTGCGAAGTCGCTGCAAGTAGAGCAGACGGCGCCATCCAGCGGCTTTGAAACGACCACGATCCTGCCGAGGAAGTTCAAGCCCAACGGCTATGCCGAGGTGCAGGCGCTCGGCTCGTCCGGCCAGGTGCTCGGCACCTCGCAGGTGGTGAAGGTCGCGCCCTACTCGGCCTCCTTCACCAGCAACGGCGGCGAAGGGTGAGCCCCTCCGCGATCAGTAGCCGGCTTTTTTGGAGGGCTTCTTGTGCAGAGACTGGGTGGAAGACGTCGTGTTGCTCGTCTTCGTTTCGGAGCCGGTTTTCGAGGATTCCCCACCGCACGCCGCGATCGCCAGGCTCGCCGCCGCGGCGGCAAGTACCGTTAGCATGGCGGACAACAGCGGGCGCTTCCTCATGGGCCGGACTCCTTTTGTCGGACGAAGACTTCGGCCCGCATGCTAACAGGAGCCCTGGGCGCCAATCGCGCCCTGCGACTGACCGCCGAGGCGCACCGCGACGGGATCGAGGCTGATGGACGAGCACGAGAACACAGCAGCAGACCAGGGCTCCAAGGGCTCGGTCGCCACGCCAGTTCTGGGTGCCGATCGCCTCGCCAGGGTCGACCCCGAGCAGCGCCGCTCGCGACTTCGCCGTCCCTCCGGCCAGGGACTGCTGCTGGCCGTCTGCTGCGTGGCGCAGTTCATGGTCATCCTCGACCTCAGCATCGTCAACGTCGCGCTGCCCCACATCCAGTCGGCGCTCGGCTTCTCCTCGCCGGAACTGCAGTGGATCGTCGACGCCTACTCGATCGCCTTCGCCGGCTTCCTGATGCTCGGCGGCCGCGTCGCGGACCAGTTCGGGCATCGCAGGGTCATCGTCGCCTCCCTGGCGATGTTCGCCCTCGCCTCCGCGATCGGCGGCGCCGCACAGGGTCGCGAGATGCTGATCGCCGCGCGTGCGCTGCAGGGCTGCGCCGGCGCGTTCATGGCCGCCACCTCGCTTGCGGTGATCACCGCCTCCTTCAAGCCGGGGCCGCAGCTGCACCGCGCGATCGGCGCCTGGGCGGCGATGAACGGGCTCGGCGGCGCGGCGGGGATGCTGTTTGGCGGCGTGATCACCGAATTCCTGAGCTGGCGCTGGATCCTGCTGATCAACCCGCCGATCGGGCTGGCCGCCGCCGCCGTCGCGTACTACGTGGTTGCAGAACGCCGCCGCGCCAAGCCGGAAGCGAGCTTCGACATCCTTGGCGCGGCACTGCTCACCATCGGCCAGATCGTGCTCGTCTTCGGCGTGGTCGAAGGGGGCCTCGTGGGCTGGGGCGCGGCGAGGGCACTCGGACCGATCATCGTCGGCGTGGCGATGCTCGTGGCGTTCGGCTTCGTCGAGGCGCGAGTGGCCAAGGAACCGCTCGTGCCGTTCAAGGATCTGACCAAGACGCTGCGCGCGGCAAACCAGATCGTGCTGTTCTTCTCCGCCGCGCTGTTTGCGATGTGGTTCGTGAGCTCCCTCTACCTACAGCAGGTGCTCGGCCTCTCGCCGCTGAAGACGGGATTGACCTTCCTGCCGATGACGATCGTGCTGGGGCTGCTCGCCCCGCGCGCCGGCCGGCTGGTGGGCCGCTTCGGCGTGCGCCCGGTGCTCGGAAGCGGCCTGATCATGCTGGCCGCGGGGCTGCTGCTGCTGGCGAGAATCGAGCCCAGTGGGAGCGCGATCGTCTACGTGATGCTCCCTGGCCTGCTCGCCGCGGCGGGCATCGCACTCTCGATCGTGCCCTCGACGATCGCGGCCACGCAGGGCGCAAAGGAGGGGCAGGCGGGCCTTGCCTCCGGGATGGTCAACACCTCGCGTCAGGTCGGCGGCGGGCTTGGCCTCGCGATCCAGATCACGCTTGCCACGCAGCTCAGCACCGAACTGATCGGATCCGGCCACCGCGTGCCGCTGTCGCTGACAGAGGGCTTCCGGCTGGCGTACCTGATCGGCGCAGGCTGCGTCGCCTTCGCGGCGCTGCTGACCTTCCTGACGATGCCCAAGCCGAGCGCCGAGCACGCGCCCGCCGCGCGACGGCTGGCTCTCGCCGCGCTCGCGTTCGTCGCCGTCTACGTCGCGGCGAACTTCGCCTTCGCCAACTCCCACGGCGCGCCGATCGGCGCCTACCTGAAGCAGAAGACCTACAGCTTCGTCACCGAGCCCTCCCTGCACCCTCCGAAGATGCAGACCGAAAAACAGACGGACACGAGCCGCCTGGCTCCCGGCTACATCCTGACCGCGAACTTCTACAACATCAACTACCCGCCGATGATCGGCCAGAGCGGTCCGATGATCCTCGATGACAAGCTGCAACCGGTGTGGTTCAAGCCGGTGCCGGAAGACGTCGTCGCGAGCAACCTGGCGTTGCAGCAGTGGGAAGGAAAGCCCGCGCTCTCCTGGTGGCAGGGTCTCGTCACGAACACCGGTGCGATCGAAAGTGGCGAAGACATAGTCGTAAACCAGCACTACCAGGAGGTCGCGCACCTCAAGGGCGCCGACGGCTGGAAGCTGACGTTGCACGAGATGCTGATCGACGGGGAAGACGCATGGGTGACCGCCAACAAGGACATCCCCCACGACCTTTCCCCCTACGGCGGCGCCTACAACGGCGCGATGATCGACTCCGCGGTGCAGGAGTACAACCTGCGCACCGGCAAGCTGCTCTACAACTGGGACGCGCTGAATCACATCCCGCTCTCCGATTCGCAGGCGACGCTGCCGACCAACGGCTTTCCGTGGGATGCCTACCACGTCAACGCAATCGACATGGTGGGAAGCGAAACCTTCCTCGTCTCGATGCGGGACACGTGGGCCGCCTACCTGGTGAACATCAAGACCGGCAAGATCGAGTGGACCCTCGGCGGCCGCAAATCGAGCTTCAAGCTCGCTCCCGGCGCCGAATTCCAGTGGCAGCACGATGTGAAGATGCAACCGGGCGGGGTCGTGACGATGTTCGATGACCACTGTTGCCAGCTGACCGGCGGAGGCACATATGTTGAAGCAAGCGCGCCCTCACGCGGATTGGTGCTCAAGCTGAACGAAGCCACCCACACCGCCACGAAGGTCACCGACTATGGCGTCGGCTACGAACTGGAAGCCGACTACATGGGCGACCTGCAACCGCTCCCGAACGGCAACGTGATGGTCGGCTGGGGCTCGGAACCCTACCTCTCGGAGTTCACCTCACAGGGCGCGCCGGTGCTCGAAGGCAAATTCCCGGAACCCGACCTCAGCTATCGCTCCACGCTTGACCCCTGGGTAGGCCTGCCGCTCTATCCCCCGGTCGGCGCCGCACGCAGCCACGATGGCAAGGTGACCGTCTACGCGAGCTGGAATGGCGCCACGCAGGCGGTCTCCTGGCGAGTGCTGGCGGGAACGGCTGCCGGCAACCTCGCGGTGGTCGCCAAAGCCACCAAGGCGGGCTTTGAGACCGCGATGCCGATCGGGCAGGGCTACGCGCGCCTGGAGGTGCAGGCACTCGACGGCGACGGCCACGCTGATCGGGACCTCGAAGCCCTTCGCGATCGGTGGATGACGCCTGCCGCCCCGCCATCTGCCGTCCAGCGCGTTGAGGCGGATGCCGTTCACCGCGCTGCTCGCCGGCGCGCTGCTCTGCGCCGGGCTCGCCGGCTGCGGGCAGACCAAAGTCCACACCAGCGCGTCTCTGCCAAGCGGCGGCAGAGCCGCCGCCGCGGCCGCCGAAAATGCAGTCACGGTCTCACCGCTGCCCGGCACGCTCGACGCCTCCCCACGCACCCAGATCAGCGTCCTTGGCCCGAAGGGCACGATCGTGCGCAGCGTCCACGCCGTGGGCTCCAAGAGCGGCCTGCACGAAGGGCGGATCGAGGCCTATTCGACCGGCACCGGCGAGAGCTTCCTGCCGGTGCACCGCTTCCTGACCGGCGAGACGGTCGGCGTCTACGCCAAGGTGGTCGTGGACGGTCACGAAGAGAACGTCGGCACGAGTTTCAAGGTCGCCCGCGAAGCCGTGGAGCCCACGGCGGAGTTCCCGCACCGCCCCGGCAATCCCGCCGAAGTGCTGCACTTCGCCTCAGATCCGGCGCTCACGCCCTCGGCCGTGAAGGTACTCACCCCCGCAAGAGCAGGCACCGCCCCAGGAGACTTCTTCCTCGCCCCCTACCAGGGCACGGGCTCGCCCGGCCCGATGATCGTTGCGCCAAACGGCCGGCTGATCTGGTTTCACCCGCTGCCACCCGGCTTCTCGGCAACGAACCTCCAGGTCCAGACCTACGAAGGCAAGCCTGTCCTGACCTGGTGGCAGGGCCGCATCCTCGAGCTCGGCTTCGGCCAGGGCGAAGACGTGATCTACAACAGCTCCTACCAGCTCGTGAAGAGGATCAGAGCCGGCAACGGGTTGCACGCCGACCTGCACGAAATCAGGATCACCCCTGAAGGCACCGCCTGGATCGACGCCTTCTATCCGATCCACATGAACCTCGCCGGCCACCACGGCGTGGCAAACGGCGTGCTGACAGACTCCGTGGTCCAGGAGATCGACATCAGGACGGGCCTAGTGATGTGGGAGTGGCACGCGCTCGGGCACATCCCGCTCTCGAACTCTTACAACCCCAACCCCGACAGCACATACCCACTGGGACTACGCCCATGTCAACTCCATCGACCCCGACGGCGATGGCAACGTGCTGTCTCGGCTCGAAACACCTGGACGATCTACGACGTGAACATCCACACCGGAGGCTTCCGCTGGCAGTTCGGCGACGGCTCGCACAGCAGCTTCAAGCTCGCAAGCGGCGTCCGCTTCTACTGGCAGCACGACGCCCAGTGGCAGCCCGGCGGCCTGATCTCGGTCTTTGACAACGGCTCCACACCACCCAAGCAGAGGCAGTCCAGCGGGCTGCTGCTGGCGCCGCAAGAAAGCAGGCGCACCGTCACCCTGGTCAAGAGGTTCGTGAACAGCAGCCGCACGCTGCTCGCATCGAGCCAGGGCAGCTTCCAGCAGCTCGCCGGCGGCGACTGGCTCCTCGGCTACGGTGAACTTCCCGACTTCACCGAGTTCGACGCGAGCGGCCACATCCTCTACGACGCCCGCCTCGGCAAGAATATGCAGGACTTCAGGACATACGAGTTCCCCTGGAGCGCAACCCCACACGAACCGCCCCAGCTCAAGTCGAATCCGGCGGAGCCGGAATGATCGCTCACGCAAGCTGGAACGGAGCGACCGACGTCTCCTCATGGCGACTGCTGAGCGGCTCTTCCTCGAGCACGCTCACGCCCGTGGCCGCCGCAGGCGCAGGCGGCTTCCAGACCACCATGCAGGGACCGCCCGCATCCTATGTGGAGGTGCAGGCGCTCGACTCTGCCGGCCAGGTGATCGGCACATCCCCGCTCGAAGCGGGCTGAGGTGCAGCCGGCGAGATGCGAGAGTCTCGGGCCGTCCGGCGCAGTGTTAGACGCCGAGTAGGGTCCAACCGTGAAGGACAACTTCTCACTGATCATGATGTGCGTCTTCCTGCTGGGCTCGCTTGCGTTCTTGGCCCAGCAGATCAGCGCCTACCACTAGACGGCGGGTGGTCGCAGCCGTTTGACTGGCGCGATTCGGACCTCAGTTCGTGCGGGCGCGGCGCAGGTTCTGGCGTTCCTGATGGCGGTCCACGACCGTCGCGATCAGGCGTAGGTACTGGGTTGGGCCGGTGGCGTGGGCCTTGCCGTAGGTGAAGGCCTCGATCCAATCTGGGACCTTCGCCTCGGCGGCCATCACGTTGAAGAACTCGCGCCGCATGTCGATCCTGATCTGGGCGTCGTCGGCCGGCCCCTTGGTCACCTCGAAATCCGGCATCTGGAGCCGAAACTGCTGCGCGTCGCCGCGCCCGCGCAGCTCGACCTCGAAGATCATCTTCAGCTGGGCCAGCGCAGGCACTTCCCCGACGAAGCGTCGGGTCGCCTGCTCGATCAGTGCGCGCGCGTCCTCTGACATCAACGGCCCTCGTGCCGACGGCAGTGGTGCCGGCTGCCTGGTTTCGCCGGCATCAGATCTTGTTCCGCTCCAGCAGCTTGCGCCCGATCACCATCCGCTGGATCTCGGAGGTGCCCTCGCCGATCAGCAGCAGCGGCGCGTCCCTGTAGAGACGCTCTATCTCGTACTCCTTTGAGTAGCCGTAGCCGCCATGGATGCGGAAGCTCTCCTCCACGCAGAAGCGACCTGCCTCGGAGGCGAACAGCTTCGCCATCCCGGCCTCGAGGTCGCTGCGCACCCCGGCGTCCTTCATGCGGGCGGCACGCAGCGTCAGCAGCCTCGCCGCGTCGACCTGCGTCGCCATGTCGGCGAGCTTGAACTGGATCGCCTGGTGCTCCGCGATCGGCTTGCCGAAGGTCTTGCGCTCCTGGGAGTAGCGCAGCGCGAGCTCGAGCGCGCGCTGGGCGATGCCGACGCCGCGAGCCGCGACGTTGACGCGACCGACCTCCAGGGCGTCCATCATCTGCGAGAACCCTTGTTCAGGCCCGCCTCCTCGCCGCCGAGGATGTTCTGCGCGGGGCATTTGTAGCCATCGAAGACGAGCTCGGTGGACTCCACGCCCTTGTAGCCCATCTTTTTGATCTTCGGCGGGACGTTCAGGCCCGCGTACTCGCCGGTGTTCTTCGAGACGCCGGCCTCCTTCTCGGCGATGAAGCACGTGAAGCCCCTGATGACGCGGCTGCGCCTCGGGATCGGTCTTGACGAGCACGAAGACGAGCGAGGACATCAGTCCATTGGTGACCCACATCTTCTGACCGTTGATCTCGTAGGCGTCCCCCGACCTTCTTCGCGGAGGTCTTGATCGCCTGCACATCGGAGCCAAGCTCGGGCTCTGAGAGCGAGAAGGCGGCTCTGATCTCGCCGGTCGCCATGCGCGGCAGGTACGTTGCGCTTCTGCTCCTCGCTGCCGAACTTCATGAGCAGATAGGAGCCGATGAAGTGGGTGTTGATCACGCCCGAGATCGAGATCCAGCCGCGGGAGAGCTCCTCGACGATCATCGCGTAGGTCGTCAGGTCGAGCCCCATGCCGCCGTGCTCCTCGGGGATCGTCACCCCGAAGAGCCCGAGCTCCTTCATCTGCTCGACGATCGGCTCCGGGAAGAGATCCTCGTGGTCGTAGTGCTCGGCGTTGGGGATGATCTGCTCGTCGGCAAACTGGCGCACCATCTCGGTGATCGCCTTCTGCTCGTCGGTCTTCTCTGTGTCATTCGAGGCGGCTACGGCCATGCTCGGCAACGCTCCAAGGTCAAGGTCTTTGCGGATCGCGGGCGGGAGGAAGTCCTGCCAGGCCCAGCGAGCTGGGCATCAAGGGAGGATACCTACGGTTGCTTCGCGCGCGAAACGGCGACGATCGCGTCGATCTCGACCTTCGCGCCCAGGGGCAGCGCCGCGACCCCGACGGTCGCCCGCGCCGGCGGTTCCTCGCCGAAGAAGGTGCCGTAGACCTCGTTGATCTTGGCGAACGCGGAGAGCTCGGTCGTGTAGATCGTCAACCGCAGAGCATCGCCAAGACTCGCGCCAGCCTCCTCGCAGAGCGCCTGCAGGTTCTGCAGGCAGCGACGCGCCTGCTCGGCGGGATCCTCGGAGACGATCTGGCCGCTCGCGGGGTCGAGCGGTATCTGCCCCGAGCAGAAGAGGACTTGGCCCGTGGCCCCAAGCTCGGCGAGCACCGCCTGGCTGTAGGGGCCCACGGCGGCTGGAGCTTCAGAGGAGACGATCGCGCGACGGCTCTCGGACATTGGCGCGAGCCTATCAGCACGAATCGCAGCGACGGATTCCGCCTGCCGTCGCACCGCCAAAGCGAATCGAATAGATTCTCATCTGTGGAATGGGTCGCGGGGAAGCTCCCGGTCGTCGTGCTCGCGGCGGCCGCGCTGGGGCTGAGCGCAGCTCTGCTGACCAGCACGGCGGAGGCGCAGATCGCCTTCGCGCCCTGCGCGAACAGCAACGAGCTGGCGTGCGCACACCTCGCCGTTCCGCTCTCCCCCACCGGCACCGCAGCCGGCACGGTGACGCTTGCGATCAGGCGCCGCCGGGCACCGGTCGGGGAATCGCACACGGCGGTGATCGCCCTGGCGGGTGGCCCGGGACAGGCGGCGATCCCGTTCACCGAAACCTTTGCCGAAGTCCTCGGCCCGATCCTCTCCACACGCGACCTGATCGTCTTCGACCAGCGCGGCACGGGTCTCTCCGATGCGCTCAAATGCAGGGCGCTCGACGCCCAGAGCAGCGGCTCGCCCGCGCAGGTGGTCAGGCGCTGCGCACAGCAGATCGGGCCAAGCCGAGGCTTCTATACGACTGCCGAAACCGTCGCCGACATCGAAGCGATCCGGATCGCGGGCGGCTATGAAAAGCTCGTGCTCTACGGCACCTCCTACGGCACGAAGGTCGCTCTCCAATACGCCCAGGAGCACCCTTCTCACGTGGAAGCGCTCGTCCTGGACTCCGTCGTGGCCCCGGAAGGCCCCGAACCGCTGGAGCTCGGCACCTTCGCAGCCGTCCGCCGCGTGCTCTGGGAGCTCTGCGCCTTTCACGGCTGCGCACAGATCACCAAGAACCCCGTGAGCGACCTGCGCAAGCTCGTCTCGCACATCGCTCGCCACGCCCTCGCCGCGACCGTGTTCGACGGCCACGGCAATCGCCATACCGTTCACATCAGCTCCGCCGAGGTGCTCGGGATGCTCGTGGCGGGAGATCTCGACCCGATCCTGCGTGCAGAATTCCCCGCCGCGATCCACGCCGCGTCGGAAGGTGACACCGCTCCACTTGGACGCCTGTTCGTGCATGGCCAGAGCGGCGAAGAAGAATCCGAACAGGGGGGCGATCCGGCCTTCGACAGCCCCCTGTATTTCTCGACGATCTGCGAAGAGGAGCCCTTCCCATGGAGTCGAAGCGCAAGCGCGAGGCAGCGGCTGGCTGAAGCCTCGGCCAGGATCGATTCACTGCCGGCAAGCGCATTCGCCCCCTTCAGCAGGCGCGACGTGCTGCCTTTCAGCGACATGCCGGATTGCACCGAATGGCCCTTCTCGCGACCCGCTCCCCCGATCGGCGCCGGTCCTCTGCCGAGCGTGCCAACGCTGATCGTCTCAGGGGCCGAGGATCTGCGCACCCCCACCTCAGGCGCGCGCCTGGTGGCCAGCCGGATCCCCGGCTCACAGCTGCTGGTGGTGCCAAACACAGGTCATTCCGTCCTCACCACCGAGCCGAACCTGTGCGCGCTCAATGCGCTGCGCGCCGTCTTTGCGCACCACGCCGTCCAGACCTGCAAGGCCAAGGCGCCGCCGGCCTATCTGAAACCGACGCCGCTGCCCCCACTTCGACTGCCACAGCTTGCACCCGCTCGTGGCTACGGCGGGCAGGTTGGCCGGACGCTGACCGCCGTCTCCTCGACGCTCGATGATCTCGTACGCGAACTGGCGATCGCGATCGGCGAAGAAGGCGGGCTGGAAGCGATCGACCGCTCGGCGATCCGCAGCGGCGGCCTGCGCGGTGGATCGGCGGCGCTCTTGCCGCACAGGCTGCGTCTGAACGGCTATTCCTACATCCCCGGCGTTTCGCTATCGGGCTGGACCGACTCCGAACAGATCGAACTTCGCATCGGCGGCCGCAGAGCGGCCGGTGGGGTCCTCAGCCTGAACGGTCATGGAGACCTCATCGGCGAGCTCGGCGGCGTGGTGATCCGGGTCTCCACCAAGAGCCTGTTGAACGCCAAGACGAAAGGCTCCACGCTGGCCGTGCTCGCGCGCTCTGTGGAAGCATCCCTGCCGGACGATCTCACAAGGCGTCTCGCAAGCAGGCCGGGCGGTCGCGCCCTGATCGCGCTGCTCGCGCTGGACAGGGACCTCGCCAGCGCGCCGGGGCACGCTTCAGAAGCCGCCCTGGCCTATGTGCTCGCTCACCCCGATAGCAGCCAGGGCGCGCTCCGCTAAGGTCGGCCGATGCGCTGGCGGCTGCCGAGTGTCCTGACTCTCGCCTACGCGTCGATCGCGCTGGCGCTCGGCGCGACGCCGGCGGCCGCCAAGGCGATCACGTTCTCACGATGCGCGCACAGCCTCGATTTCTCGTGTGCCACGCTGAGCGTGCCGGCCCTGCGCAGCCAGCCTCAGCTCGGGTCGATCACGCTGCACATTGAGCGTAGGCTGAGCAAATCGAGCCCGAGCAAGGACGCGGTGCTGGCGCTCGCCGGTGGCCCTGGACAGTCGGCGTTGCCGCTTGCAAGCTATTTCGCGACGGCGATGGCGCCCGCGCTCTCAGATCGTGATCTGGTCGTATTCGACCAGCGCGGCACCGGCGAATCGAACCCGCTCAGCTGCTCCACGCTGCAGGCGCCGCCGCGTACCGTCGGCGCGCTCGTGGAACGCTGCGCCGATGAGATCGGCGCCACCCGCGCGGGATATGCGACGAGCGAATCGGTTGCCGACGTCGACGCGATCAGGCAGGCGCTCGGCTACGAAAAGCTTGTCCTCTACGGCACCTCATATGGAACGAAGGTGGCACTCGACTATGCGCAGGCATATCCAGGCCACGTCGAATCCATGGTGCTCGACTCGGTTGTGCAGCCGCCTGGCATCGAACCGCTCGATCTACCGACCCTGAAAGCAATCGCAGCCGGTGATGTCCGAGCTTTGCTCGCAACGCGCGTGCGCCGGCATCACGGCCAACCCGGTGGCCGATCTGGCCGCGCTGGCCACGCGACTGCGGCACCGGCCGCTCGCAGGTTTCGTCTACGACGGCGCGGGCAAGCGCCATTCCGCCTCGCTGGACGAGGGGCAGCTGCTGGAAGTTCTCCTGGCCGGCGATCTGAACCCTGCCCTGCGAGCGATGACGCCCGCGGCCGTGCGCTCGGCGCTGCAGGGCGATCCAGAGCCGCTGCTGCGGCTCGACCTACTCTCCGAGGGCCTCGTCCCAAACGTTCCGGCCAAACCGCCGCCGCCGAGCACCGAGCAGGCGATCGACACGGCGCTGCTGATCGACACGACCTGCGAAGACACCAGCTATCCCTGGCAGCGCAGCAGCCCGCCGTCGCGGCGGCTGGAAGAAGCATCGGCGGCTCTACAGGCACAGCCGGCGTCGGCGTTCTACCCCTTCGACGCGGCCACCGCAGCGGATGCCGGTCTGATGCCCGGCTGCGCCCGCTGGCCATACAGCACGGCGGCCCCGGCGACGGGCGGCCCGTTGCCAGATGTCCCAACCCTGATCGTCTCCGGCGAGCAGGATCTGCGCACGCCGACCTCCGGCGCCCGGCGCGTGGCCGCGATGATCTCCGACGCACAGCTGCTCGTCGTCCCTTACACCGGCCATTCGGTGCTCGGCAGCGACTTCAGCGGTTGCGCGAAGGTTGCGGTCGAATCGTTTTTCGAAGCTGCGCAGGTGCTGCCCTGCGGCCCGATTCCCAACCTCTTCAGCCCGACGCCCGTGATCCCGCGCACGCTTGCCGACCTCGCACCGGTTCTCGGGCTACCTGTGCGGGCGGGCAGGACGCTGAGAGCCGTCGTCGACACGATGATCGACCTCGATCGCCAGGTGATCGGCGCCACGCTGCAGGCCGAGCAGGCTCTGCCGAGCGGCTCGAGCTTCGGCGGGCTGCGCGGCGGCTACGCGCGCATCACCAGCAGGTCGGTGCGCCTGCATCGCCTCTCCTTCGTCCCAGGCGTGCAGCTTGAAGGCGCCTTCCCGGTACACAAAGGCGAAGTCGGCGCCGCGAGCGTGCAGGTCGAGGGCAGCGCCGGTGCTCATGGGTCGGTGATGATCGGGGTGGGCGGGGAAGTCTCAGGCGTTTTGGAAGGTCACCACTTCCAGGCTGCCACGGGCGGCGCCGCGGCTGCAAGCGCAGCGCGCAGCGGGCGCTGGCCCGGCCTGCGTGGCGATCTGCTGCCGGCCACGCTTCTCTCCCCGCTTGGCCCGCTCGCACGCCAGCCGTGAGGCTAGGCTGAGCCGGTGGCCAACGCGCTTGCCAAGGAGAGCTCGCCCTACCTGCGCCAGCACGCCGAGAACCCTGTCGACTGGCTGCCCTGGGGTGAGCAGGCGCTCAATCGCGCCAGCGCACAGGAGCGGCCGCTGCTCGTGTCGATCGGCTACTCGGCCTGCCACTGGTGCCACGTGATGGAGAGGGAGTCCTTCGAGGACGAGCGCGTTGCCGCCTTGATGAACGAGAACTTCGTCTGCGTGAAGGTCGATCGTGAGGAGCGCCCCGACATCGATGCGATCTACATGGAGGCGCTGCAGGCGCTGAGCGGCAGCGGGGGCTGGCCGCTGAACGTCTTCCTGACACCCGAGCAGATGCCGTTCTTCGGCGGCACCTACTTCCCGCCCAAGCCACGCCCAGGCATGCCTTCCTGGAGCCAGGTGCTCGAAGCGATCGCGCAGGCCTGGAGCGAGCAGTCCGGCGAGATCCGGGAGCGCGTGGAGCAGTTGCGGGGGCGCCTGGCTGGCGGCGCGCTGCTGGCCCCCTCAAAGGCTCCACTCGACCCGAGCTCGCTTTCGGAGGCCGTCGCGCGACTGGCCGAAAGCCATGACTCCAAGCACGGCGGCTTCGGCGGCGCGCCGAAGTTCCCACAGCCGAGCGTGATCGAGTTCCTGCTGGCCGACGCGGCCGCGAATGGGACGCCGAAGGCGGCCGAAATGGCGCTCGGGAGCCTGCGGGCGATCGCCGCCGGCGGCATCCACGATCTGGTCGGCGGCGGCTTTCACCGCTACTGCGTCGACGCGCAGTGGGCGGTGCCGCACTTCGAGAAGATGCTCTATGACAACGCCCAGCTGGTGAGCGCCTACCTGCATGCGTTCAAGCTGGACGGCGACCCCGCCCTGCTCGAGGTGGCCCTACGGGCAATCGAGTTCCTGCGGCGCGAGCTGCAGGACCCCGAGGGCGGGTTCTACGCGGCGCTGGACGCTGACTCGGGCGGCGTTGAGGGCGCCTACTACGTTTGGAGTCTCCACGAGATCCGCGAGGTTCTCGGCGCCGACGCGGAGGCGGCGATCGCGTGGACGGGCGCAAGCGAGCAGGGCAACTTCGTGGATCCTCACCATCCCGTCGGTGGTCTGAACGTGCTCAGCGACCGCACCTTGGCCCCCCGCCCCGATCCCGCCACGATCCGCCGCGTGAAGGCAGCGTTGCTGGAGGCCCGGTCAAAGCGCCTCCCGCCCGGTCTCGACGACAAGCGCCTTGCCTCCTGGAACGCGCTTGCGATCTCGGCGCTGGCGCAGACCGGCGCGCACCTCGTCTCGACGGGAGCACACGAGGAGCCGACCGAAGGGCTCCCACCGTCGGCTGATCGGCAGCTCGGCAAGGAACTGATCGACCAGGCGCGCCGCAGTGCGCTATTCGTATTCGAACGGCTGGTCGACCAGGACGGGACGCTGCTTCGGACATACAGCGAGGGCACGGGAGGCACAACACCCATACACGCCTTCCTCGAGGACCACGCCTTTCTCCTCGAGGCGCTGCTGGAGCTCTACCAGGCAAGTTTCGAAGAGCACTGGTTCCTGCGGGCAAGGGCACTGGCTGACACGATGATCGACCGCTTCGCCGACCCTGAGGCGGGCGGCTTCTTCTCGACCGCATCCGATGCGCCCGCCCTCGTTGCAAGGCGCAAGGATCTGGACGACACGCCGATCCCGGCCGGCGCCTCCAGCGCCGCGGCGGGTCTGCTGCGGCTCGCCGCCCTGACCGGCGAGAGCTCGTACGAGCAGGCCGCGCTCGGGGCGATCCGGCTGCTGCAGGAGATCGCCCCCCAGCATCCGCTTGCCTTCGGCCACATGCTGCAGGCGATGCTGCTCTACGCCGCGCCGATCGCCGAGGTGGCGATCGTGGGCGCGCCGGGCGCAGAGCGCGATGCGCTCGTTCGGGTGGTGCGCGAGCGGCACCGCCCGGCGACGGTGCTAGCCCTCGGGCCTGGCGATGGGAGACCAAGCACGGTGCCGCTGCTCGCGGGGCGGAGCATGATCGAGGGACGGCCCGCCGCGTATGTGTGCGAGCGCTTCAGCTGCCTGCGCCCGGTGTGCGAGCCCTCACAGCTGCGCGAGCTGCTGGATGGCTGAGGTGCCGGCGCGGGGCGGCACCGGCGAGTGGAGGGGTTAGAGCACCGCGAGGTAGCGGTCGAGCTCCCACTTGGTCACCTGGACGCGGTAGTCGTCCCATTCCTGGCGCTTTATCTCGACGTAGCGGTTGAACATGTGCTCGCCGAGCGTCCGCAGCGCAAGCTCGGAGTCGGCCGTCAGCTCTATGGCCTCCCCAAGGGTCTCGGGCAGCTGTTCGATGCCCACGCGCTTGCGCTCCTCGCCCGGCAGGTGGTAGAGGTTCTTCTCCATCGGCTCGGGCAGCTCGTAGCCCTTCTCGATGCCCTCGAGGCCAGCCTGCAGAAGCACCGCGAAGGTCAGATAGGGGTTGCACGCCGGATCGGGGCAGCGCAGCTCCATCCGGGTGGCTTGTTCACGGCCGGGGTGGTACAGCGGCACGCGCACGAGCGCGGAGCGGTTGCGGCGCGACCACGCGACGTAGACCGGAGCCTCGTAGCCCGGCACGAGGCGCTTGTAGGAGTTCACCCACTGAGCGAAGATCGAGCAGATCTCGCGCGCGTGCTTGAGCTGGCCGGCGATGAAAGCCTTGCCGACGTCGGATAGGAAGTAGGAGTCCTCGGCGTCGAAGAAGGCGTTCTTGCCTCCCGAGAACAGCGACTGGTGTGTGTGCATACCCGAGCCGTTCTCTCCGAAGAGGGGCTTCGGCATGAACGTCGCATGCCAGCCGTACTTCATCGCGTACTCCTTGACCGTGATGCGGTAGGTCATGCAGTCGTCGGCCATCTTCAGCGCATCGGCGTAGCGCATGTCGACCTCGTGCTGGCTGGGGCCCACCTCGTGATGGGAGTACTCGACGTGCACGCCAAGCTGTTCCAGGGCCAGGACCGTCTCACGACGCACGTCGGAGCCCGCGTCGAGCGTGGTCAGGTCGAAGTAGCCGCCCTCGTCGAGCACCTCTGTGCCGTTCTTGTCCTTGAACAAGAAGTACTCGAGCTCGGGACCAACGTTGAAGGTGTCGAACCCCATCTGCTGCATGCGACTGAGCGCGCGCCGCAGCACATGCCTGGGGTCGCCCTCGTAGGGCGTGCGCTCGGGCGTGAGCACGTCGCAGAACATGCGCGCCACCCCCTGGTCCTGCGGCCTCCAGGGCAACACCGCAAAGGTGGAGGGGTCGGGCATCGCGATCATGTCGGACTCCTCGATCGCGTTGAAGCCTGTGACCGAGGAGCCGTCGAAGCCCATTCCTCCCTGGAGCGCGTCGTCCAGTTCGGCGGAGTTGATCGAGAAGGACTTCAGCCGTCCGAGAATGTCGGTGAACCAGAGCCGGATGAAGCGGATGTCGCGCTCCTGCACGAGCGCTCTGACATCCTCGGCGGTCTTTGGTACATCCGGCATCGCAGCCGCGGAGGTTAGTCGATCAGCAGCACCCAAGCGCCCGCAGACTAGGACCACGCTGAGCAAGTGAGGCAAGGACTCAAGGGACGTGGCGTGCTTTCAGCACGCGAGCGAACGAGGACGCAGCATCACGCTGGCCGAACCGGGGATGCGAGCCGAAGGCGAGTGTCTCCCGGCTTCGGTCAGCGTCGTCCTAGTGGGCGCTCAGGATCGCAAGCAGCAGGAGCAGCACGCCAAGTGCCACCGCCCAGGCGGCGATCCTGTCGGGACGCGGGCCGATTCGCTGCACCGGCCGCGGGCGTGGCCTGCGCCTGGGCTCCTGCTCGACATCATCGGGCCGACGGGCCACAAGATGCAGATGCGGTCCGGTGCGCACTTCGCGAATTCCCCTACGGCGGGGCCCCGAACGCCCGCCGGGTGCCGATTCATCGGCTCGGCGGCGCTCAATGCGCTCCCTCACCTCATAGACATCGGCCCACCACTCACGTGCCTCGGCATCTCGTGGCATCGCCCGCGACGCTACTCGCGACATCGGACGCTACTTGTGGCCCGCGACCGCCGCTACGAATTCGGCGATCTGTTTGGCCTGTGGGCCTTCGTACAGTTTCGCGGGCATGTTGCCGAGCCCCAGGGCGCGACCTTCGACGATCGTGCTCATCACGAGGGCCTTGCGCGCCTGAAAAGGTCCTTCTTCGGGCACCCGGACATCGAGGTTCGGGCCGATCCTGCCGACGGCGTTGACTGCCCTCAGCGTGTGGCAGACCGCGCAGGAGTCTGAGAAGAGTTCGCGGCCTTTGACCTCTTTGCGAGTGAGGTGCACGCCCACGGCCGTGCTGGCCTGGCTTTCGCCGTTTTTGAGCAGGATGAGCAGCGGCACGACCAACCCGAAGGCGAAGGTGGCCACGACGACCAGCAGGATCGCCCGGTTGGCGATCCTGGATTCGCCCGACAGGGTCTCCCTGCGTGAGCCGCCAGTCGCCGCTATGTAGACCGCCACGGCGACGACGGCGCAGAGGATGAAGAAAGCGATGACCATGTATGCGGGCGAGAAGATATCGGAAGCCGCGGGCGCCCGCAGAGGCGCCCGCCCGTCAGAGCGCCCTCGCGCCTTGCAGACGCCCCAGCCGCATAGAGCCGACGTGGAGGCATGTGAGCTTCCTCGCCAACTCTTTAGGTTCCCTCAAGCATCGGCGCTAGCCTCAAGGAGAACGCGGTCCGATCGACCGGCCGGATCCGGTCGCCGAGCGAACAGGATGCCGTCATGAGCAGTTTTCTCCGCCGTCTCCCCCTTTCGCGTCTGCTGCTGCTCTGCGCAACCGTCGTTGCGGTCGCGATCGCCTGCACCGCCCTGGCCTCGGCGCTCGGCAGCGATCCAAAGCCGGCGCCCAAGCCGCTTGCCCAGGCGATCCACGACGCGCTCAGTGCCAGCAAGCCGCAGGGCTTCAGCGCCCACGTCAAGTTCGTCAACCACCTGGTCGAAGGCGCGAGCCTGAAGGGCCAGGAAGGCGGTGGCGGCTCGAGTCCCCTGCTCGGCGACGCGGAAGGCAGGGTGTGGATCTCCTCTGATGGCCATGTCAGGCTCGAACTGCAGTCTGAAGAGGGGGCGACCCAGATCCTCTATGACGGCAGCACGCTGACGATCTATCAGGCCTCCAGCAAAACGCTCTACGAATACACGCCGGCTCCACAGAAGACCGAATCCAGCCAAAGCGGCCCCTCCGGTCAGCCACCGAGCGTCGCGGAGATCCAGAATGCGATCACCCGCCTGATGGGGCACGTCGATCTCTCCGGCGCCACGCCCACAGACATCGCCGGGCAGCCCGCCTATGCGGTGCGGATCTCGCCGCGGCGAGACGGCGGCCTGGTCGGCGGCGCCGAACTGGCGTGGGATGCCAATCACGGCGTGCCGTTGCAACTTGCGGTCTACGCCAAGGGCGATGCCACTCCGGTGCTCGCACTCACAGCGACCGAAGTCTCCTACGGCCCGGTCGCGCCCGCCGTGTTCACGCTGTCGCTGCCCACGGGCGTCAAGACGACCAAGATCACTCCGCCAAGCGGCTCCGAGGGCGCCGATCACGGCTCCCACCCCCACATAGACACCGGAACTACCGGGATCGCCGCAGTGCAGGCGAAGCTGCCCTTCACGCTGCAGGCACCGGAGAGCATCGCGGGGATAGCCGCAGCCAGGTGCGCCTGATCGAAGTGGACGGCCATGACTCGGCGCTGATCGGCTATGGCGAAGGTCTCGGCGGCATCCTCGTGATCGAGTCTCAGGGCAAGCAGGAAGCCGCGGGCAAGCCCGAAGGCTCCTCGCAGCCCGGCCTTCCGCATGTCTCGATCGACGGCGTGAGCGCGAGCGAGCTGCCGACCGCGCTCGGCACGTTGCTGAGCTTCCGAAGCGGCGGCATCGACCACATCCTCGTCGGATCGGTCACGCCATCGGTCCTGCAGGCGGCGGCCAGAGGCCTCTAGCGTGAGCGAGCACGCCGCCCAAGGCGGCGAGGCGCCCCCGGTGCTGGCACGCGGGTTGGTCAAGCGCTACAAGGAGGTGCTCGCGGTTGACCACGTCGACCTCGAGGTGCGCGCCGGCGACGTCTATGGCTTCCTCGGCCCGAACGGAGCCGGCAAGACCACGACGCTGCGGATGGCACTCGGGCTGATCGCCCCCACGGAGGGTACGGTGGAGCTGTTCGGAGCAGATCCAATGCGGGCGGGCGCGGGCGCGTTGCGTGGCGTGGCCGGATTCGTCGAGGCGCCGCGCTTCTATCCCTACCTCACGGGGCGCAAGAACCTCGAGTTGCTCGCCGCGCTCGACGGAGACGGAGCCGCCGGCCGGATCGAGGAGGCGCTTCGCACCGTCGGCTTGCCCCGCGCGCCAAGCACAAGGTCGGCGGCTACTCGCATGGCATGCGCCAGCGCCTCGGAATCGCGGCGGCGCTGCTGCGGAGCCCCCGCCTGCTGATCCTCGACGAGCCCGCCACGGGGCTCGATCCCGCCGGCATGAGAGACATGCGACTGCTTCAGACGGCGCCTGGCCGGCGACGGGATCACCGTCCTGCTCTCGAGCCACCAACTGCCGGAGGTGCAGGAACTCTGCGATCGGGTGGCGATCGTCGACCGTGGACGGATCGTCTACGAGGGCCCGCTCGGCGACCTGCGTCGCCAGGCCGGAGGCGGCTATCGCCTACATACCGACGACGATGCGCGCAGCGGAGATCGCGCGGTCGCACTCGGACCTGGAGGCGAGCACCGACGAGCACCACGCGCTGCGGGTGCATGGGCCACAGGCGGCGATCGGCGCCCTCTCGATCGCGCTCGGTCGAGCTGGGGTGGCGATCCTCTCGCTGACCCCCGAGCTGGCGAGCCTCGAGGACCTCTTCTTCCGCCTCACCGAGGGAGCCGAGGATGCCGGCCCGCATCCGGCAACGCCGCTCGCCGCTTCGGCAATCGAGGAGCCGAGCATCGGCGACGCATCGCTTGGCAGCCCGCAAGCGCCCGGCGCCGGCGCAAGCGCACAGAGTTCGGCTGGAGCGAGGGGATGAGCGCCGCCGCGGGAGCCGCCCCAGCGCCGATCGCGGCGGGGCGGCCGCGCCACCGGCGACCCTCGACGCTCACGGTGCTGCGCTGGGAGCTGCGCAAGCTGGGCTCCCAGAAGCGCACCTACCTCGGGCTTGGCATCGCGGTGCTGTTCCCGCTCATCTTTGTGGTTGCGCAGAACCTGCGCGCACACCACCCTCACCAGGGCGGCGACGTCTTCGCCGGCTACATCACCCAGTCGGGGCTGGCGACGCCCGTGCTGATCCTGCTTTGGACCTCCGTCTTCCTGCTGCCGCTGATCGCCGCGCTGGTGGCGGGCGATGTCGTGGCCACCGAGGACGGCAACGGGACCCTGAAGACGATCCTGACTCGCTCGGTGGACCGGCGCCAGGTGATCCTCGCCAAGACGCTGACCGCCATGCTCTACGCGGCGGCGGGGACCTTCACCACCGCACTGGTCGCGACAGTCGCCGGGGTCGCCTCGTGGGGCTTCAACGACGTGATCACGTTCTCCGGCACGATCGTCTTCGCCCCCGAAGGGGCTGCTGCTGATCGTCGCCGCCTATGCCTTCTACCTCGTCCCACTGGCAGCCGTCGCAAGCATCGGCGTGCTGCTCTTGACGCTGACGCGCAACAGTGCCGCCGCGGTTGTGGGCACCCTTGCTTTCACGCTCCTGCTCGCGTTGATCAAGCTGATCCCAGGCCTGGAAGGCGCCGAACCCTACCTGCTTACCAATCAATATCAGGCCTGGCAGGGATTGTTGGCCACGCCCACTAACTGGGCCCCGATTCTGCATTCGCTGTGGGTATGCGCCCTGTATGCGATCCCGGCCCTGACCGCCGCCTACCTGGTCTTCCTACGGCGCGACGTGACCGGTGGATGAGAATCGGTTTCCTGATGCACCAGCCGGGGCTCGAACCCGGATCTCCGGCTTTTTAAGGCCGGCCCTTTACCGATTAAGGCACTGGTGCCCGCACTGCAGGTGACTTACTGCAGGGCCATGACTGGCCCGTGTCCGACGCTGCTCCGCCTTGCAGCGGGCACCATAACAGATGGATCTGCGCTGTCCAGACCGAATTGGTGAATGCACAATTACGCCTGCCACACAATAAAAGAGTCAGAAACAGAACCGGTGAACCCGTGCGCACGTGAGAGAAAGTGTGAGTGAGAAACATCTTGCGAAACCGTTGCAACCAGGCGCCTTCTTCATATGCTCCTTGGCCAGTGACAGATTCGACGCCCAAGATCGAGGGTCGCCTACCCTCCCGGTCCGCGGATCCCAAGCGCGCTGCAGACCATCTACTGGAACAGCCGCCCGCTGCCGTTCATGCGCGCCTGCGCAAAGCGTTTCGGCGATGTCTTTACGCTGCAGATCCGCCACACGGGCACCTGGGTGCTGCTGAGCGATCCCGCGACGTGAAGACGGTCTTCACCGCCGAGGCGGGCACGCTCGGCGTCGGCGAAGCCAACACGCTGCTTGGACCCGTCCTTGGCCAGAGCTCGGTGATGCTGCTCGAGGAGCCGGCCCACATGGTGCACCGCAAGCGGATGCTCCCCCCTTCCACGGCCGCCAGATGATGGACTACGGCGAGATCGTGACCGAGGTGACGCGCGAGGAGATCGAGCGGTGGCCCCTCGGGGAGCCCTTTGCGCTGTGGCCACGCATGCAGTCGATCACGCTCGAGGTGATCATGCGTGCGACGTTCGGGTCGATGGAGACGCCCCAGATGAAGCGTCTGAGGGAGCTGATGCGCAACCTCACCGAATGGATGAACAACCCGCGCAGGCTCGCTGTGCTCGCGGCGTTTGGACCGCGCTGGCTGATACGCAACGCATCCTTTCGGAGAGTGATGGACCCCGTGGAAGCAGCCGTGCTCGAGGAGGTCGCGGCGCCGGCGCGCGGCGGGAGCGCCCGCCGATCAGCAGGACATCTACTCGATCATCGAGCAGGCCCATGCGGCCGAGGGCACCCCGCTCACCGAGCAGGAGATGCGCGACGAACTGATGACGCTGATCCTCGACGGACCCACCTCCAGCTCGCTCGCGTGGGCCTTCGAGCGGCTGATGCGCTCGCCTGAGAAGCTCGAGCGCCTGCGCGCGGAGGTATCCACCGGAGAGGAGACATACCTAGACGCGGTCGTGCGCGAGACGTTGCGCCTGCGACCGGCGGTGCCAGTCGTGGTCAGGCGCCTGCTGGCGCCGATGGAGCTGGGCGGCCACGTCGTTCCCGCCGGCGCAACGGTCGCGCCCTGCATCTACCTGATGCACCTCCGCGAGGATGTCTATCCCGATCCAGATCGCTTCCTGCCCGAGCGCTTCCTGGAGCGTCCCGCCGGCACCTACACCTGGATCCCGTTCGGCGGCGGCGTGCGTCGCTGCGCGGCGGCGAGCTTCGCGCTGCTGGAGATGAAGCGGGTGATCCAGACGGTGCTCCAGGAGGTCGAGCTGCAACCGGACACACAGCGCCCGGAGAAGGTGATCCGGAGCTCGATCGCATATGCACCGGAGCACTGGGCGAGGGCGGTGGTGGCCCGGCGCGAGGCGGTGCCGGCCTAGCCGGCCGGCGCAGGCGAGGACTCCATGTCCGCGCGCGCGTCAACCGGCTGGGGCAAAAGCGGCTGCAGCACGCGGTTTGCGAGCAGACCAAGGCAACCCAGATTCGCGAAGCCGGGACCCTGGCTGACGCCGGCAAGCCCCGGGACATGCAGCCGCGGACTCACGCCGGCCAGCTCGAGATGACGGCCACAGACCGGCTCGGGCGCCGGCCTACTCCAAAGCGGCCCAGCCTGGGCCTCCACGATCTCGCGCGCTCCGGCGGAGAGCAGCACGCGCAGATATGCCAGCAGGTCGAAGCCGATGCAGTTGACGACATAGTCGTGCTCGGCCACCCCCGGCCCGTCCACACAGTCGTACTCGACTCGCACACGTTCATCGCTGCCGGCAGCGGCGAGATGCACCACACGCCCGGTGACGAACCGGCAGCGTTCGTCGTAGGCAATGCTTGCAAGGCCATCCGGCCCGAAGACGCCGCGATCGCACTGTCTGACGAATTCGCGCCTGCTCTGCAGGCTGAGCTCGTCCCAGGAGATCGCGTCGGGGGTCGAGAAGGCGCGGTTCTCCAGAAAGCTCTCGCCGCGACTCATCGGCAACGTCGGCGTGTAGACCGTGAGGTGCACGTCGGGCCTGAAGCCGAGCAGGAACAGGACGCTGCTGAGCGCGCTCTCGCCGCCACCCACGACCGCTATCTCCGAGGGCCTCTCGGTCGGTATCCGGGCCAGCTCGGGGCGCCTGCTGTCGCAGTGGAAGATCCGATGCGCGATCGCCGCGTCGTGACTGAGATCGCGATGTATGCCAGGTCCGGTCAGCACGACGGCTGGCGCCTCCAGGCGCAGGCGGCCCGCCTCGGCCTCGACGTCTATCGACCAGCCCTCCTGGCCTCGGTCGCAGTCCATCTGCAGCACTCGGCCCCTCAAATGAGTGACACCACAGGTGGCCTGAGAGATGACCCAGGTCAAATACCGGCCGTATTCGCGGTGCTGCACCGGTGGGGAGCCGGCATCTATCCAACGGGCGTATCCGCGCTTGGCGATCAGATACCGATGCCAGGAGAACGCCGCCATGGCCTCATCGATCGCGAAACCCGAATCGCCGAACTCCTCGACGCTCTGATACGGGAATCCCACGTCCTTGGCGGGGGTGAGCGCAAGGAACTCGCCGCCCGAGGTGTAGCCGTTGACCCCTGACCACGTGGCGGCCACTTCTGTGGACTCGATGATCGTGAGCCCGATCGGTCCCATGCCGAGGCTGTTGATCGCGTGGACCTTGGTCGCGATCGCCGCCGCCTTGGCGCCGGCGCCAACGACGACCAGATCCGGCCCAGCGCCCGCCGGCTGCTCGGCGGTCATCGCGCCGACCACATCTGAGCGTGTTTGTTTCCGTCCGTGCCCCAAGGCGCGATCGGAGCGCTGGCCGAGCGCGCTCCGGCGCCTTGCGGCAGTTGCCACGGGTGTGTGTGGGCCTCGCGATATCGCATGTCTCTCGACGCCTCTCGCCGCTCCAAGAGACGCCTCTCACACATCGTAGGGCGGTCCAACCAGGCCGGCAAACCTCGATTGACGGACGCCCTTCACCGGCAGCGTGGGGACGATTTGACAACCCAAACCAGGCGGGCTACATCTTGGCAATGCTGACCGCCACCAATCTCTTCGACTATTTCGAGGAGGTTCCGCAGGAGGGCGAGCAGACCCTGTGGGCGGCACGTCCACCGCTGCGGCCCAAGGCCGACTGCGACCTGAAGCTGATGCCACGTGCACCCGGATGGCAGGACGATCCCGAGGCGATCAACGCTCTGGAGCGGATCGAGGCCGAGCCCTGGGTGGCGAGCATCGTGCGCAGGCCGAGCAGCGCAGACGTGCTCCTGGACGACAATTGGATAGAAACAGTGGGACAGGCGCTGCTCGACGGAGACGTCCGCGAAGAGACCCTCGCCGACCTCGGGCTGGAACGGCGCTTCGCAGTTCAATTCTGGGATGCAAACGCCACCAAGGCGCTTCATGCAGGCCACCTGCGCAACCTCGCGCTCGGCAACGCGATCGCGGCGGCGCTCGAACAGGCCGGCGCCGACGTCGATCGCCGCAGTCTGATCTCAGACGTGGGGCGCGCGATGGGAGAGGCGATGGCCGGCGTGGTGGGCAGCGGCCAGCACGTCCACCTGTGGCCCTCGGGCAACGAGAAGAGCGACCACTTCGTCGGCGAGTGCTACGCGGGTTATGTGAAGAGCGGGAGCGCCCTCTCCGAATCCGCGCAGGAGGACTCGCTGACGCGCGAGCTGACGATGCGCGGAGACGAGGCCGACAACTGGATCAAACGAGTATTGGCGGGTGACCGGGAGGCGCTCGAGCTCTGGAGCAAGACCAGGACCTGGGCGATCGGCGGTCAGCGCAAGACCCTCGCCCGGCTTGGGATCGCCTTCGACCGAGTGTTCTTCGAGTCCGACTACCTGCCCGAGATGCTCGAGCTGACAGAGCAGGGCCTGCGCGAAGGCAGGTTCGTGCGACGCGACGACGGAGTGATCTTCTATCCCACCGGCCACGAGGACTTCGACGAGCTGCCGCTCGTGCGCGGCGATGGCGTGCCCACCCAGCACATGCGCGCGCTGGCCTACTGGTTGGCGGCGCCCGACATGGAAGATCTCGACTCGATGCAGGTGTGCGGCATCGAGTGGGTCTCCCACGTCACCTACAGGCGCCAGCTGATGCACGAGCTGATGGCTGTGCAGGCGAGCGGCGCGGAGCAGGAGATGCATCCCTCTAAGGACATCTTCCACGGCATGGTCGCGCGTCAGAAGCGTGCGTTGTCCTCGAGCCAAGAGGGCGCGCTGCTGATCGATCAACTGATCGAAGCGCTCGATGCCCAGATGGAGGCAGACCCCGAAGGACGGAATGTCCGCCGCACCCATCCCCATCCCGAACGCACGGCGCCGCAGGTCGCGCTCGGCTACTTCCTGACCAAGCCGCTCACGCCGGAGGTCGACTTCGACCCGGAGGGCCTGCTCGTGCCGCGCGGAAGCCCGGGCTGGGATCTGGTCCGCGCACGGGCACGAGCAACCACCGGCACGCCGTGCGATCTGCCGCCTGCCAGGCAACCCGACTTCCGCTTCGCGGTCGTGCAGTCAGAGGTGTACAGGCGCCACCTGCGGCTGGCCCTGGAGCGGCTGGACGTCGGCCCGCTGGCCCGCCACATCGATCATCTCGCGCGCTGGCAACTCGAGCGAACCCACAGCGAGCAGGTCGGCCGCGCGGTCGGCACCTTGCTCGACCGCGGCGCGCGCGGACTTGGACTTGAAAGGCGACGATGAGCACACTCCTGGTCGACAACTATGACTCCTACACCTACAACGTCTTTCACCTGCTCGCAGCCGCCTCGGGCGAGGAGCCGATCGTCGTGCACAACGATGCGGTCACCTGGAAGGCGCTCTCGCGCCATCGCTTCGACGCGATCGTGCTCTCGCCCGGGCCCGGACGCCCCGAGCGCTGGCACGACTTCGGCGTGTGCTCTGACATCCTGCAGCGCAGCGAGGTGCCGGTGCTCGGCATCTGCCTCGGCCACCAGGGACTCGGACGAGTGCTGGATGGCCTCGTCGAGCACGCTCCGATGGCGATGCACGGACGCCTGAGCAGCGTCCAGCACGTCGGCAACGGACTCTTCGAGGGCATCCCGCAGGGCTTCTCGGTCGTGCGATACCACTCACTTGCCGTGACCGGCCCGTTCGCTCGCAACGCGCGCGTGAGCGCCTGGACCGCCGATGGCGTCGTGATGGGCATCGAACACGATACGCGGCCGCTGTGGGGGGTTCAGTTTCACCCTGAGTCGATCTCCACCGAGCACGGGCGCAAGCTGTTCGAGAACTTCTACAGACTCTGCGGCACGCCGCGACCGAGCACGGGCATACAGCGGCGGGGCCCCGCAGCGGCACCTCAAAGGCAGCGCACGGACAGTCCGCGGCCAACGCTGCAGGTGCGCACGATCGAGGCGCAGGCGCCGACCGAGCCGGTCTTTCAAGCTCTCTTTGGCGAGGCTGAGCACGCCTTCTGGCTGGACAGCGCCGACGCGCCAACGCGCCTGGCGCAGCGCTCCTATCTCGGCACGAGCGCGGGCCGCGGCCGCTGCGTGCTCGAATACGACATCGAGCAGGGGCGCGTGAAGATCCACCGCGCGGGCGGCTGTGAGGTCAGGCAGGCGTCGATCTTCGACGTGCTGGACGGAGAGCTGCGGAGCCGCGAGATCGATCCCCCGGCCGGTATCGACCGCGGCCTGATCGGTGGGTTCGTCGGGTATCTGGGCTACGAGTGCAAGGTCGACTGCGGCGCTCTCACCGTCCACCGCTCCGACGTTCCCGACGCGGTGATGATGCTCGCCGATCGTTTGATCGCGGTCGACCACCTGAACCATCGCACCCACATCCTCGCTCTCTGCGAGAGCGAGCAGGAGCGGGCGGATACGCAGCAATGGCTCGATTACGCCGAAGCCTGCGTGAACGAGGCGATCGCGGACGCAGGCCCGGAGCCTGGCGCCATGCAACAACCACAGATCGTGGAGAGCCCGCCCCAAGGGCCGGGCGAGACCGAGCAGGTCGTATTCCACTGCGGGCGGGGACGGCGGCAGTACATCGCCGACATTCAGCGCTGCCAGGCCGAGCTGGCGGCGGGCGAGTCCTACGAGGTCTGTCTCACCGACCAGATATCCACCTCGGCGAGCCCGGATCCGTTCACCCTCTACAAGATCCTGCGTCGACGCAACCCCGCTCCCTTCGCGGCGTTCCTGAAGCTCGGCGAGGTCGCGGTCGTAAGTTCCTCCCCGGAGCGCTTCCTGTCCGTCGACCGTGATCGCGTCGTGCAGGCGCGCCCGATCAAGGGCACCGCGCGCAGATCGAGCGATCCAGATCAGGACCGCGCGCTGCACGATCAGCTACTGGAGGACGAAAAGACCTTCGCCGAGCACCTGATGATCGTCGACCTGCTGCGCAACGACCTCGGCCGTGTCTGCGAGATGGACAGTGTGAGAGTGCCGGAGCTGCGGGTCGTGGAGAGCTACCCCACGGTGCACCAGCTGATCTCAACCATCACGGGTTCCCTGCGCCAGGACCGCACATCCGTCGACTGCGTGAGAGCCTGCTTCCCCGGCGGCTCGATGACGGGCGCTCCGAAGCTTCGCACGATGGAGATCATCGACGGGATCGAGCGTTGCGCCCGCGGCGTCTACTCAGGCGCGCTTGGCTACTTCGGCGTGGACGGCACCGTCGACCTCTCGATCGTGATCCGCACGATCGTGCTGCGACCCGGCGCCACGACGATCGGCGCGGGCGGCGCGATCGTGATGCAGTCCGATCCGGAGGAGGAGTTCGACGAGATCCTGCTCAAGGCGCGTGCGCCGATGGCGGCGATCGCCGAGGCGGTGAGCGGCAGACGCGACCCCGAGGCCTTCGCGGTTGAGCTGGAGCCCGCGGACGAGCTGGCGGTCGCGCGATGAGCGGCTCGCCGCCGACCGCCTCTGAGAGCTTGCCCTCGCAGGGCGCCTGCACGGTTCGCCGTGCAGGCGCCGAAGACTTGAGCGCCGCCGTCGGCGCCGTGCGCGACCTGCTGGTGGAGCTCGGGGGCAACCCACCGCCGATCGAGGCGATGCAGGCCGCCGCACGCGAGCTGATCGAGGTGCCTGACGCGGGTCTGCTGCTGCTCGCCGAACTGGAAGGAGAGCTGGTCGGGGTGCTGGCGGCGAGCTTCCAGCTCGCGATCCACACGGCCGGACGCTATGCGCTGCTGCAGGATCTGTGGGTCAAGCCCGCATGCCGCAGCGGCTCGATCGGCCGGCAGCTGCTGGAGGCGCTTTGCGCGCAGGCGCGCGCACGTGGGCTGCCGCGCGTGGAAGTCGGGCTGCCGAGCGACGACTTCCCGCGCATAGAGGCCACGCGCGGCTTCTATCTGAAGAACGGCTTCAGGCCGCTTGGTCCCCGGATGCGGCTGATCCTCACGTGAGCGAGCTGATGATAGTGCAGCAGGAAGGGGCTCTCAGCGGCTGTGTCCCCTGGATCCTCGACACGGTGGGCAACAGGACCGCCGGACTCGACGACGACCGTCGCCTCGGCGAGGTTCAGGAGGGTCTCGAGCGCCACCCGCGGGTTCGGCTCTGGGAGGCGGAGGTCGGCTCGGCGCAGCTGCTGCAGACGCTCGGCGTGCTGCACGACGCCGATTACCTGCGCACACTGGAGCAGGCACCCCGAGGAGAGGCTCTGCTGATCGGCGAGCTCGCCGAACCGGGCCTCGCGCCGGACACCCCGGTCTGCGCAGAGGCATTCGCCGCCGCCTGCGAGGGCGCCCGCACCTCGATCGCGGCGGCGACTGCGATCCTCCAAGGATCCCGCTTCTCCTATGCGCTGTGCCGGCCGCCGGGACACCACGCCGGGCCGGCCTGGCTCGGCGGATACTGCTATCTGAACAACGCTGCCGCGGCGGCCCACACGCTTCTCGAAGGCGTGGCCGTCGATGGACGGGAGCGGTCCGTCGCGATCCTCGACGTGGACCTGCACTACCCCAACGGCACCGCGGGCATCGTCGCGCGCTCGCGCGGCATGTCGCTGCACTCGCTGCACGGCTCGACGGGCGCCAACCTGCCGTGGGAGCGCGTTGCTCCCCGCAGCGAGCACGAGCGCCTGCGCTCCTTCAGGAGCACGCCGAGCGCAGAGGAGTACCTCGACGCGCTCGGGCAGGAGATCGCCGAGATCGGCCGCGACGCCCGGGCGATCGTGCTTTCCCTCGGCTACGACACGATCGCAGAGGACCCCCACGGCTGTTGGGGGTTCGAGCCGCCGATCTTCGCGCAGATCGGCGCCCTGCTCGCGGGCTCGGGGCTGCCGGTGTGCGTGGTCCAGGAGGGCGGCTATGCGCTCGGGTGCCTGGCCGACTGCAGCCACGCCTTTGCCACGGGCCTGTTGAACGGAGGATGCGCATGAGCGATCGCCGCGACAGCAACGGGCTGGCCCGCTTCAGGGGCCGCCTCGACGGGATCGACGACCAGATCGCGCGCCTGCTTGGCGAGCGCTTCGACATATGCCGTGAAGTTGCGTTGCACAAGCGCGAGCACGACATTCCGATGATGCAGCCCGATCGAGTCGTCCAGGTGAGGGAGCGCTATCTGCAGCGTGGCGCGGAGGTGGACCTGCCGGCCGACTTCACCGCGAGCCTGTTCGAGCTCCTGATCGCCGCCACCTGCAAGATGGAGGACGAATTGATCTGTGAGCCCTCCACCGCGGCCTCACCTGAGAGGGTGTAGGACACGGTCCTCAGGAGATGCTCGCCGCAAGCCCCCTATCAGGCTCCTCCTCGCCGGTGAACAGCCAAGGAGCGCGCTGGCCGATCACATTGCCCTGGAAGCGCTTGCGCTGGCCGTAGACCAGCCAGGTCGTATCAACCGCGCCGTAGCACTCCTGGAGGCGCAGCCTGTCGGGGTGTTCAGCGGCGTAGTGCAGGTGCGTGAGGCCGGCGTCGTACTCGCGAGCAAGCAGTTTGCGCGCCACGACGGGCTTGGAGGGCTCGTCGATGATCGTCTCCCACTTCGACAGATCGGGGTAGCCGCGCGTCGCCGAGACGATGCCGAGGCTGCTCGGCTGCTCCACATCGGTGCGCACGAGCAGCGCGAGCTCCTTGGTCGGATAGATGAAGGTGTCCATCACGAACACCTCTTGGTAGTAGCGCTCGGTGACCAGGTGGACGTGCAGGTGGGCGCTGCACTGCACCAGATAGGTGTCCGGCCGCTCGCGAACCCGGTCTATCGCGGGCAGCAGTTCCGGAACCAGATCGATCTCGAAGTCATCGATTCCCTGGAACTCCAGGTAGTGGCGCAGCGCGTTCTCATGGCAGGTGCCCGACGGGCCGAGGGTGATGAAGGTCGGTCTGGCCCTCCGCAATGTCTCGCTCATGCTCCAAGGGCTAGCAGAGCAGCGCCAGCCGCGCAAACGGCTCGCGCGACTGCCCGGCGCCCGACCGGCGCCAAGCGCCTCAGGCGACGGTCTCGGCGGCCTCGAGCGCGGTGACCTCGATCTCGCCCATCAGCCGGCGCGCCTCGCGCGGATCGATCAGGGCGGCGCCGAGCCGGGCGGTGGACTCAGCCCCGCAGGCGACGCCAAAGCGCAGGCACTGGTCCGGCGAGCGGTTTTCGTAGCGCGCCGCTATGTAGCCAGCCAGGAAGGCATCCCCTGATCCCCGTGTCGCAACCGTGTCGCGCGGCTCGATCCTCGCTCTCCGCAGACGCGGCTTGCCGTCGACCAGCACCTGCGCGAAGCAGCCGTCGGGCACGGTCATGATCGCCTCACGCGGGCCGAGCGCGACGATCTCCTTGACCGCGCCCGCGCGCTCCTCCTCCCCCCCGAACTCGTGGCCGACGAGCTCCTCGGCCTCCAGGACGTTCGGAGAGACGACGTCCGGCGCCGCCCTGACGGCGTGCCGCAGAGGCTCGCCCTCCGCGTCGATCACAGTCGTGACGCCGAGCCTCTGCAGCTCGGGTAGCAGCGAGGCGTAGAGGTCGGGATCGACGTTGCGCGGCAGCGAGCCGGCGAACACTACGATCGCGGCGCCGCGCGCAAGGTAGAAGAGCTTGTCTCTAAAGAGTTCGATCTCGCGGTCGCTGACGGCGGGCCCGTGTTCGTTGACCTCGGTCTGAAGCCCTGTCGTGGGATCGAGAACAGCAGTATTGGTGCGCGACTCCTCCCTTATGCGCACGAAGTCGTTGAGAATCGACTCCTCGGTCAGCTGCTCGACGATGTAGGTGCCCGTGGCGCCGCCGGCCATGCCGGTCGCGATCACCGGCTGTCCGAGCGCCTTGAGCGTGCGGGCGATGTTGACGCCCTTACCGCCCGCCATCGTGCGCTGCTCGACCGCCCTGTGGCGCCGCCCCACACCGAAGTTTGGCACCGACAGCGACTTGTCGATCGCTGCATTCAACGTGACCGTGATGATCATCTGCTGGTCAGATCGACGTTCCCCGTGCCCGCCGTGGTGGCAGAGCTCGAAAGCTTCCAAGAGGGTAGCGGACCGATGGGCATGCGATGAAGATCTTCGATCCGAGGGCGCCGTCCTCGGCTGGCGCACCGCAGCAGCGCCATGCGATCACGCGACTCGTTCGGACAGGCGCCAGGCAGCATCACGCATGCGCTCGGCCTCGGCTCTGGCGGCGCTTGCCGGCGATCCGCCATGCTGCAGGTGAGCACCGGCGATCGAACGCGACGCCGAGATCAGGGCACCCGCGCGCCCGGGCGCAAAGGCCGGCTCGAGATCCTCGACGCGCCCGCCCTGAGCGCCGACGCCTGGCAGCAGGAACGGCGCGCGCGGCATCAACTCGCGCGCACGGGCCAGATGCGCTGGCACGGTTGCCCCCATCACAGCGCCGACGTCGGATATCGCACCCTGGTCACCCGAGCAGGCGCCGAGCCGGTCCACGATGCGGGCCGCTCGCTCCCAAACCGCGCCGCCGCCCGCAAGCTCGAGGTCCTCTATGTCGGCGGCCCCGGGATTGGAGGTGCGCACAAGGATCAGCACGCCCGCCTCGCAGGCGCGCGCCGCCTCCAGAAAAGGCTCGATCGCATCTGCGCCCATCAGCGGATTGATCGTCGCCAGGTCGGCGCCCAGCCCGTGCACAGTGCCGAAAGGCGTCTCGAGGCCACCGAACAGCGACTGGGCGTATGCGCGAGCGGTGACGTCGATGTCGCCGCGCTTGCCGTCGGCGATCACGAGCAGCCCCACCTGCCTGGCGTGCTCCACAGTGGCCGACAGCGCCCGCCTACCGGGTACGCCGAGCCGCTCGAAGCAGGCGAGCTGGGGCTTGATCGCTACGCAGGCGGGCCCTGCCGCATCGATCAGCTCACGGCAGTGCGCGGTGACGGCGAGCGCGGCCCGCTCGGCCGGCGCTCCATCTTCGACGCGCGCGCTGCTGGGCCACAGCCGCGCCGGGTCGGGATCCACCCCGAGCACGATCTGCGACTCCCGCTCGACAACGGCAGTGAGAAGCCGCTGCCCGAACACGGAGGTGATCACGCCGGAGCGGCTCGAGGCCAGCAGAACAGCTCTAGCGTCCCTTCACGGCCGCCTTCAGGGCGCTCCCGGCCGTGAAGCGCGGCACACGCGAGGCGGCGATCTGGATTCGCTCGCCCGTGCGTGGGTTGACGCCGGACCGGGCACCTCGCTCGCCGACGTGGAACTTGCCGAACCCAGAGAGCGTGACATCGCTGCCGCGGCGCAGCGCATCCTCGACGGTCTCGATCACCGCCTCGATCGCACGCGCAGCCTCGGGCTTGGTGAGCTCGGCTCTCGCTGAAACCTGATCGACCAGCTCCGACTTCGTCACTTCGCGTCCTCCTGCCTTGTGGAAAGGGTCTTGGCACGCTAACAGCAGATGCGGACGCATCGCAAGCGGCAGATTCGAGAGCAGGGAACGCGCAAAGACGCAAGAATAGGCTCGCATGCCCCGTCCAGGATGGATTCTCGTCGTGCTGATCTCGGTCGTGACGGCGGCGCTGCTGCTGCTCGCCGGTTACGTCGGCTATGCCGGCCTGAGCGTGGCCGTCGGGGCCTCGGCGACGATCAACCTACTCTGATGCCGCCTGGCCGAGAAGCCACCGCTCCAGCGCCCTGACGGCCCGGCCGCGGTGGCTGATCTCGTCCTTCTGCGCGTCCGTCAGCTGCGCCATCGTCAGCTCCTGCTCCATCGCCGGAGCACCCGCCTGCGCGTGCGACCCCTCGCCGGGTATGAACGCCGGGTCGTATCCAAAGCCCCGCTCACCGCGCGGCGCAGCCGCAAGAGATCCCTCGCAATACCCGAGGAAGACCTTCTCCAGGCCGCCGTTCGGTTCGACGAGCACGAGCGCGCAGACGTAGCGCAGACGGCTGCCGGCCGGCGCCTGCGCGAGCAGCTTCTCGAGGTTCTGCTGGTCGCTCGCATGCTCGCCCGCGAAGCGCGCGGATCGCACCCCGGGCGCCCCACCGAGGGCCTGCGCCTCGATCCCGGAGTCGTCCGCGATCGCACAGGCGCCGATCGAGTGAGCAAGCGCAGCGGCCGCCCGCGCCTTTCCGAGCGCATTCTGCTCGAAGGTCTCCCCATCCTCGGGCGGCAGCTCGAAGTCGTCTGGCAGCAGGGAGATCTCGCGACCGGGCAGCAGCCGCTCGAACTCCCGTCGCTTGTGGTCGTTGTGGGTCGCCAGCAGGAGCTTCACGGCGCTTGCGCTTCGACGTCCGCCTCGGCTGCGGCGTCAAGGGCCTGCTGCTGGA
The DNA here is from genome assembly GCA_963757925.1 of uncultured Actinomycetota bacterium. Lineage (GTDB taxonomy): Bacteria > Actinomycetota > Thermoleophilia > Solirubrobacterales > Solirubrobacteraceae > Palsa-744. Next base: position 590,203 of record CAVWTE010000025.1, on the reverse strand, counting down.
GCACCTGCAGCTGCTCTATCCCACCGGCGGCGAGCGCGAGCAGCTCGTCGAGGTGGGCACGCGAGAGCGGCGTGCGCTCCGCCGTCGCCTGCACCTCGACCAGGCCGCCGTCGCCGGTCATCACGACGTTGGCGTCCACCTCCGCTTTGGAATCCTCGGAGTAGTCGAGGTCGAGCAGCGCGCCGCCGTCCACGATCCCGCACGATACGGCGGCCACCGAACCACTCAGCGGCCAGCTCTGCAGCAGGCCGCGCTGCATCAGCAGTCGGCACGCCCGCGCCAGCGCGACATAGGCGCCGGTGATCGAGGCGCAGCGGGTACCGCCATCGGCCTGCAGCACGTCGCAGTCGAGATAGACCGTGCGTTCGCCGAGCGCCTGGAAGTCGACTATTGCACGCAGCGAGCGGCCGATCAGCCGCTGGATCTCCACGGTGCGGCCGTCCTGGCGCCCGCGGGAGGCATCGCGCTGCTTGCGCTGGCCGGTGGAGGCGGGCAGCATCCCGTACTCGGCTGTGATCCAGCCGGTGCCGCGTCCGGCCATCCAGCGCGGCACGCTCTCCTCCACCGAGGCGGTGCAGATCACGCGCGTGATCCCGGCGCTGATCAGCGCCGATCCGCTCGCCGTGGCCACGAAGTCCGGCTCGATCGCCATCACCCGCAGCTGTGAGAGCAGCCTCCCATCGCCTCGCGTGGCCTCCACGGCGCTCATGTGAGCGCCTCCACCTGCTCGAGGCCCACGTGCTCCACCTCTCCGAATGGCATCTGCAGAAAGCGGGTCCCCACCTCCCGGAAGCCGTCGACGTCGCCGGTGCAGAGGAAGCGGTACTCGCCCTCCTCCTGGCGGTCGCTGCGCAGCCCGCGCGTGCTGAGCGCGTGCTCGACCTGGCGAGCCAGTGCCGCACCAGAGCTCACAAGCGTCACAGAAGGTCCAAGCAGCCGCTGCAGCATCAGCCTGATCAGCGGGTAATGAGTGCAGCCGAGGATCACCGTGTCCACGTCGGCTGCGCGCAGCGGAGCGCAAGCCTCTCTGACCGTCTGGATGGCCTGCTCGTCGAACTGCCGTCCCGCCTGGATGATCGAGGCGAGCGTCGGACAGGGCACGGCGTGCAGTGTGACGTGTGGGTCGATCGCGATCACGGCCCGCTCGTAGGCGCCGCTGGCGACGGTCGTAGGCGTCGCCAGCAATCCGATGCGCCCGGTCCTCGTGGCGGCGACGGCCCGCAGCGCCTCCGGTCGCACGACGCCGAGCACGTCCACGCCGAGCGTGGTCTGCATCATCTGCTCGCGCAGCGCGGGAAGCGCCGCTGAGGTCGCCGCATTGCAGGCGACCACGAGCAGCTTGGCGCCGCGTCGCAGGAGCTCGCCGGCCATCTGCGCCGAGAACTGCTGCAGCTCCTCGGGTGAGCGTTCGCCGTAGGGGAACCTGGAAGTGTCGCCGAGATAGAGAAAGTCCTCCTGCGGAAGCTGAACCAACAGCTCGTGCAGGACGGTCAGGCCGCCGACCCCGGAGTCGAATACGCCGATCGGCCGCCCACGTGGATCGGATGCGCTCGATGCGCTAGCTGATGCTTGCATGGGCGCTCATGATTCCAGAGCGCTACGGTCCGCGCGGATGCGCGTGCTCGTGATCTCCAATATGCGGCCTGACGCCTCTCATCCTGAGCGGGGGCGCTTCGTGCGCGACCAGGTCGCCGCGCTGCGCCGGCTCGACGGTCTGGATGTCGATCTGAGAGAGCTTGCGCCAGGGGCATTGGCGCTGGCCAGGAGCTCATGGGAACTGGCCCGCGGCTGCCGCGGGCAACGCTTCGACGTCGTCCACGCGCACTTCTCGCTCAGCGCGCTGCCGGCGCTCGGCGTGCGTGCCCGCCTCCGCGGCCTGACGTTGCACGGCACCGACGTGCGCCACCCACGTACGCGCCTGGTGACCAGGGCCGTGCTCCCGCTCATGGGCCTGATCGTCGCCGTCTCGCGCCCGCTCGCAGACGACCTGCCGGGCAGAGCAGCGCGCGCGCGGGCGCGCGTCATCCCCGCCGGCGTGGATATCGAGCGCTTCCGCGCACTTTCCCGCACCGAGGCGCGGGCGCAGCTGGGCCTCCCGCCCGGGCAGGCACAGCTCCTGTTCCCGGCCGATCCGGCGCGTCCCGGCAAGCGCCATGCGCTCGCCCGTGCCCTGGCTGACTCGGTGGGCATCCCCCTGCTCACCCTGGGTGGTGTCGACCCCGAGCGCGTGCCGCTCTTCGTCAACGCCGCAAATGCCGTCCTGATCCCATCCGAGATGGAGGGATTCGGGCTCGCCGCACTCGAGGCGCTCGCCTGCGATGTGCCGGTGCTCGCAACGCCGGTCGGCATCCATCCTGTGGCCTTGGCGGGCGTCGATGGCACGCTCTGCGCCGAGTTCGAGCTGAGTCGCTGGAGGGACGCGCTCGCCCCCCACCTGGCCGTCGATGACCCACGCGTGCGCGGTCGCGACCGCGCACGCGAGTACTCGAGCGCCCGTATGGCCGCAGAGCTCGCCAGTGCGTGGAGAGACGCGCTCTCCTGAATCCACCCGGCGGAGGCGACCACGTGAGCAGATAGCATTTATCGGTCAATGCTGCGGATCTTCCGAGGACAGCGGCACGTCGAGGGCGCCAAGCCGCAGGCTGAGCAGGCCACCGCCGCCGCGGATGCGACGAGACCGCCACAGGCAACCGGCAATGGCCATGCAGAGATGCGAGCGCCGAACCTCGACCCGTCCGCTGCCACTGCTTCGCCGCAGAGCGCCGCCGAGGCAGGCGGCAGCCCAGCACCGGCGGATGCCAGACCTGGCGCCGATCAAGCGCCTGCGCAGGAGCCAGGCTTCCTTGACCGCGGACGCATGCGTCGGCGCGCCCGGTTCCTGCGCGCGGCGCGGGAGCTCGCCTACCGAGACCTTGGCGGCCTGGTGTTCGACCTGCACCGGTTCGGCCAGCGCAACGACGATGTCGTAAAGGCCAAGCTCGAGACCCTCTCGCGCATCGACGCCGAGCTCAGGGTCCTCGAAGCTGCCCTGCCGGAGCACAGGTCCATCACCGTGCTGCGTCAGGCCGGTGTCGCGGCATGCCCTCGATGTGCCGCGATCCACGGCTCAGGCGATCGCTTCTGCCCAGCGTGCGGACTGGCGGTCGACCAGAACGAGCGCCCGATCGCCGGACCGAACGCTCCGACTACCGCACCCGCGCCGCCGCACACCGCTTGGCAGCCGCCGAGCACCGCATGGCAGTCGCCAGGTGCCCGCGCCCCCCAAGCCGCCCCGCCTTGGACCGATCCAAGGCCCGCCCCCGCCGCGCCATCCACGACGAGCGGCCACCTCGACTCCACCGGCGCGTCGCCTCCGATCCCCGACCCCTCCACGGCCAAGGCGGGCCCAACGCCGAGCGAGGCTCATCCGGGGCTGCCCGCCGCGCCGGCAAGCTTCGCAAGTGCAGAGCGCGAATCGGACTCGCAGACCGAGATCATCCGAACCACCCGTACCCGCCCGCGACTGCAGCAGCGAACGGTTGCCTTCGACCCCGTATCCTCCCCGTCGCCAGATCCAGAGCGCGCCGCCCCGGAGGGTCAACGGGGCAAGGACGGGTCGTGAGCGCTTACCAGAGCGCGGCGATGGGCCCCCAGCAGCCGCAGTGGCCGCCCCCCGCGGCATCGGGGGAATGGTGCCCGTTGTGTGGATCGGCGCTGCTACGTGAGCAGGACTGGTGCCTCCAGTGCGGCGCGGCAGCGAGGACCCGCCTTGCCGCCACACCGCGCTGGAGAGCCCCAGTGATCGCGTTCACCGTCGTGATCCTGATCTCCCTGGGCGTGCTGATCGCCTCGCTGGTGAAGCTGATCGGATGAGCGAACCAGCTGACGGGGAGAGCGGGCGCGCGCAGCAGCCGCCCGCCGACGTGGAGCACCTGCAGCAGGTGGAGGTCGCAGTCGCCGGCGGCGGAGCGGCTGGGCTCTACGCGGCGCTCTGCGCCGCCAGGACCGGCGCATCGGTGGCGCTGCTCACCGCCGCTCCGCTGGCACAGACCGCCAGCTACTGGGCGCAGGGCGGCCTCGCTGCGGCGGTCGGGACCGATGACTCCTTCGAGCTCCACCTGGCGGACACCGAGCGCGCGGGCCGAGGCGCGACGCGACGCTCGGCGGCGGAGGTGCTCGTACGCGAGGCGCCGGATCGACTGCGCGACCTGCAGGCGCTCGGGCTGCACTTCGACGCCGACCGCTTCGGGCGGCTCGCGCTCGGCCTGGAGGGAGGGCACACGGTGCGCCGGATCGTCCATGCGGGCGGCAGCGCCACAGGGCGGCGGATGCTGCGCCAGCTCTCGGCCCTGGTCGCCGAGCACCGGTCGATCAGGGTGCTGGAGGGCGAGGCTGGACGGGTGCGCGAGCTGCTGCTGAGCGAGGGCCGGTGCATGGGAGTGGTCTGCGCGAGCGGTACAGCGATCGCGGCCCGAGCCGTGCTGATCAGCGCCGGCGGCGCCGCTGCACTGTGGGCACGCACCACCAACCCGCCGGGCTCGATCGGGACGGGGCTGCTGCTCGCCCACGCGGCCGGAGCCGAGCTCGCCGATCTGGAGATGGTTCAGTTCCACCCAACGGCAGTGATCGGCGTACCCGGACGCGAGGGCTTCCTGATCACCGAGGCGATCCGCGGCGAGGGCGCCACCCTGCACGACGCCGACGGGCAGCGATTCGTTGACGAGCTCGCGCCGCGCGACGAGGTCTCACGAGCCATCCAGGTCAGGCTGCGAGCGAGCGGCCAACGCTCCGTCGGGCTGGACATGAGGTCGATCGACCCCGCGCTGTTCCCGAACGTCGTGGACGCGCTGCGCAAGGCCGGGATCGACCCCGCACGTCAACTGATCCCGGTCGCGCCGGCCGCCCACTACACGATGGGCGGCATTCTCACCGACCTTCACGCCCGTACCCGCGTACCGGGGCTCTTTGCATTGGGAGAGTCCGCCTGCACGGGGTTGCATGGAGCCAACAGGCTGGCCTCCAACTCGCTCAGCGAGTGCTTCGTATTCGCTCACCGCGCGATCGAGGCGGCACGCGAGCAGCCCTTCCTTCCCCAGAGTCTCGACCTGGCCGGGCTGCGGCGCACGCCGCCCCCCGCCGTGGTTCAGCAGGCCACGCGGGAAGCGTTGTGGGCGCACGCGAACATCGAACGTGACGCCACGGGGCTGCAGGCGCTCACCGAGGATCCCCACCCGCTTGCCCGCATGATCGCTACCTGCGCACTGAAGCGCTGCGAGAGTCGTGGTGCCCATCAGCGCACCGATCACCCCCGCACCGATCCGGCGCTCGACCTCCAACACATAGTGGTCGACCCCGATCGCGAGCTGCGCTTTGAGACCTGGGAGTAGCGGCGGCCGAGAACATCGCCTCTCTCATGTCGGCGGTGTGACTCCCAGCCGTGCCTAACCTCCGCTTAACGTTTTTCTTATCTGTCCCTTGACATCGGGGTCAACACTGCTTTCCAGTGCCATAGGGACCAACGTTCGGATTTCAGGGCGCATCGGTCCTTTCGCCTGGGAGAGGTGTTGGCGCTTACAACGACGGGAGATGCGGGCTCTGTGCTCGTAGGCGGGTACGTGCCAAGCGTGATCAGGAACACAAGAAAGGCGAGGAGTCGCCATGTACCAGTTCAGTCGAGCCATCTACCGCGAGCTTGCACCACATCTGTCTGAACCGAAGTCGGCCGCGTCTGCACTCGAGAACCACCGGCAGGTGCTCAGCGCCTGTGAGACGACAGTGGAGCGGCTGGCCACCGACCGCTTCTACTTCGCAAAGCCCGCCAGAACGCTGTTCGCGGACATCCGCATCCACTTCCCGATGAGCGCGCAGGAGCGCGTCTATCAGGTGGTGAGCAAGTACATCGCGCTCGCGCAACAGTACCTCGCGGAGAACCCCGTCGCGGCATACATGGCCGTTAGCGGCAAGCCTTTGCAGTGTCGTGCCACGACACGCAAGGGCGAAGCCTGTCAGCGGATGCCGCTCCCTCACAACGGCTATTGCCCCTCCCATCAGCATCTCGCCGAGACCGAGAACAGGGAGCTGGTCGAAGACAGGGAGATGCAGCGCCGAGAGCTCGCGGCAGCCTGAGTACGGCCCTCGAGCGGTCGGGCTTACCCGACGGGCCGATCGGAGAGCCGTTGCCCGGCGGCGAGCAGGCCCAGGCAAGCGCTTGCCAGAATGAGCGCATGCCGGAGCCTTCGCGATGTTGCTTGGCGTAGACGTCGGTGGGACCTTCACCGATGCGGTGCTGCTCTCCGACGCTGGAGCGGTTCACACCGCCAAGGCTCCGACGAGCACCGAGGACCAGTCCGCCGGGGTGCTCGCAGCCGTGGCGGCCGTCCTTCAGGCGGCAGGTGCCTCTCCCCAACAGGTTCGGCGGTTCGCACACGGGATGACGGTCGCGACGAACGCGCTACTCGAGGGTGAGCTCGCGAGAACCGCCCTGATCGCGACCGAGGGTTTCGCAGACCTGATCGAGCTTGGCAGACAGGCCAGGCCAGAGCTCTACCGGCTTTGCGCCGCCCCGCCGGCTCCGCTGACGCCGCCCGAGCGACGCTTCCAGGCGCCCGAGCGTACGGGCCCCGACGGGGTGATCCGCCCGCTCTCCGATGAGGCCGCGCGGAGCCTCATCGGCTCGCTTGCGGCCGTGCAGCCACAGGCGATCGCGGTCGTGCTGCTGCACTCCTACGCTCACCCCGAGCACGAGCTGCTGCTGGCGCAGGCGATCGCCGCCGAGCTGCCCGGCGTTCACGTCTCGCTCTCCCATGACCTTGTCGGCACCTTTCGCGAGTACGAGCGCGCCGCGAGCACCGAGATCGACGCCGCGCTCTCACCGCTGCTTGGCGGCTACCTCACGCGCCTTGCCGGGCATGCGCGGCGCCGGAGCCTGCCAGAGCCGCAGGTGATGCAGTCCTCGGGTGGACTCATCAGCTGCGATCGCGCTGCCGCCCACGCCGCGCTGACGGTCCTCTCCGGGCCTGCTGGCGGCGCCGAAGGGGCGCGACTGCTGGCCGCGATGGCGGGCGAGGAGCACCTGCTCTGCCTGGACATGGGAGGCACCTCCTGCGACGTCTGCCTGATTTCCGACGGCGCTGTCGCCGAGACTGCCGAGCGCAGCATCGCCGGGCGGCCGCTCGCCCTTCCGGCGCTCGACATCCACACCGTGGGCGCGGGGGGAGGCTCCATCGCCTGGCGCGACGCCGGTGGCGCGCTGCGTGTGGGGCCGCGCTCGGCAGGGGCCGAGCCCGGTCCCGCTTGCTACGGGCATGGCGGGAGTCAGCCAACGGTCACAGACGCCAACCTGATGTTGGGGCGGCTGCCCGAGGAGATTCCGCTGGCCGGCGGCCTGCACCTCGACCTTGACGCGGCGCGGCGCGCGATCGCAAGCCTTGCAGCCGAACTCGATCTGGAGCCTCTCGTCTGCGCGCAGGGCATCGTGCGGGTTGCCGAGTCGCACATGCTGCGGGCGCTGCGCGTGATGAGCGTGGAGCGGGGCATCGACCCGCGTCCCCTGGCGCTCATGGGATTCGGCGGGGCAGGACCCCTGCACAGCGTCTCGCTGGCCCGCGAGATGGGCATGCGGCGCGTGCTCTACCCACGCGTCTCGGGCGTGCTCTGCGCGCTCGGTCTCGCCGCGGCCGCGCCCCGCGCAGACGCCGCTCGCACGGTGATGCTCGCGGACGAGCGCTTTGACGCGAGCCGCCTGCGGGCAGCTCGCAGCGCACTGCTCGAGACGGCCGTGCGGGGGCTGGGAGAGAAGCCGCACAGAGTCCGCGTGCGCGCCGAGCTGCGCTACCGCGGCCAGTCCTTCGAGCTCGCCGTCGATGCAGCCGCAGACAGTGGGCCGACGGAGCTGAGGCAGGCTTTCGCTGAGGCGCATGAGGAGCGCTACGGCTATCGCGACGAGCAGGCGGAGATCGAGCTTGTCACGCTGCGGGTCTCTGCATTTGGCGCAGCGCCGCAGGCGCGCCCGGCGCAGCGCGCCGCAGGCGCTCCGCGGCGACAGAGAAGAACGGTGATCCTCGACGGCCGACCCGTCGAGACGCTGTTCCTGCACGGCGAGCTGCCTCCCGGCATGCGGATCGATGGCCCGGCGCTCTGCGCGCTTCCGGAGTCGACCCTGCTCGTGCCCGAGGGGTGGTCGGGCACCGTCGACGCGCAGGGCACGGCGGTCCTCGAAGACGGTCAGGCACGAGGATGATCGATCCGATCGACCTGGAGGTGATCTCCGGCGCGCTGCGCGCGGCCTGCGAGGAGATGGGGGCGACTCTGATCCGCAGCGCCCATTCGCCCAACATCAAGGAGCGCCGGGACTGCTCGGCGGCGATCTTCGACGCTGCCGGAGAGATGGTGATGCAGGCCGAGCACATCCCGGTTCATCTGGGCTCGATGCCCTCGGCGCTTGCCGCGGTGCTCCAAGAGCGCCACCGGCCAGGACGTTCCTGGATCCTCAACGACCCCTTCGCAGGCGGAACCCACCTGCCGGACATCACGCTCATCACGCCGGTGTTCGCCTCCGATCGCACGCTGCTCGGCTTCGCGGTGACCCGTGCGCACCACGCCGACGTCGGAGGCCTCACGCCCGGCTCGATGCCAGCAGACAGCCACAGCCTCGCCGAGGAGGGGGTCGTGATCTCGCCGCAGCCGCTCAGCGACTCCACGATCGAGCGCCTGATCGCCCCCATGCGTGCGCCGCAGCAGCGACGCGCCGATCTTCGTGCCCAGCTGGCCGCCAACCAAGCCGGCGCAGCGCGCCTCGTCCAGCTCGCGCAACGGATCGGCGTGGAGCGGCTGCGCGAGGGAAACGACGCCGTGCTCGACTACGCAGAGCGGAGGATGCGCGCCTGCATCCAAGCGCTCCCAGATGGGACTCTCACCGCCGAGGACGTGCTGGAGGCTGCGGAGGGAGACCTCCGCCTGCGCCTGCGGGCCAGCGTTCGCGGCGATCGCCTCACGCTCGACTTCGCGGGCAGCGCGTTGCAGCACCCCGGGAACCTCAACTGCCCGATCGCCGTGACCCGCTCCGCCTGCATGTTCGCCGTGCGCGTGCTGAGTGACCCGGACATCCCGGCGTCGACCGGCGCGTTTCGGCCGGTGAGCATCACGGCGCCGGTCGGCAGCCTCCTCAACGCGCGGCCGGGCGCCGCCGTCGCAGCCGGCAACGTCGAGACCTCCTCCCGCGTGGCCGACCTCGTGCTGGCCGCCTTCGGCCGTGCGCTCGGGCAGGGCACGATGAACAACCTCACGCTGGGCAGCGACCGGTTCGCCTACTACGAGACGACCGGCGGCGGGCAGGGCGCCTGCCCCGACGCCGATGGCCCAAGCGGCGTCCACGTGGCGATGAGCAACACTCTGAACACCCCGATCGAGGCGCTGGAGCGGGAGCTGCCGCTGCGCGTCACCGAATACCGGATGCGCCGCGGCTCCGGTGGAGCCGGCGCCCACAGCGGCGGAGAGGGCGTCGTGCGCGAGATCGAAGCCCTCACCCCGATGTCCTTCTCGCTGATCACCGAGCGAAGGCGGCATCGGCCGCCTGGGGCAGCGGGCGGAGAGCCCGGCGCGGCGGGCCGCAACCTTCTCTTCAGAGCCACAGGCGACCAGTCCGGCGAGGATCTCCCCCGAAGGCCGGCGGCCGACTTGCCCCGGGAGACAGGTTGCGCCTGGAGACACCCGGGGGCGGCGGGCACGGCCGCGCCTGAGCACGTGTTTTGCCGCAGCTTACGGGCCTCATCGCAACAAAAAAACCCGCGATTTGCAGGGGATTCGGGATTTTCGCCCTGATTTCGTATCTTTAAGGCCCGCCCGAGCCCGCGATCATCCTCCGGCCGGGCAACTCATAAAGCCTCCGAACCAGTCGAAGAGCCCCACCATGCCAATTGCTCTGAAGGAATGGGCGGTCACCGTCCGGGCACTCGCCGAAGGCGAGCAGCTGCTCACGCTTCGCAAGGGTGGAATCCGCGAGCCCGAAAAGCACTTCCAGCTCGACCACGAACGCTTCTTCCTCTACCCCACGTTCGACCACCAGGGACACGACCTCGTGCGCGAGTCGCATCGGCCTGAGCTGCGCCGCGCGCTGGAGGAAGGCGTCTGGAGCGACGGCGAGCCCTCGGTTGCCGAGTTCTCTGCGCCCGAAGGCCTGCCGCAGCCCGACCGCGTGCGCATCAGGGCATGGGCTGAGGTCGCAGGGCACTTCACGATCACCGACCCGCGGTGCGTCGATGCGCTCTCCCCCTTCTACGTGTGGACCACCGACTATGCCGAGAAGCGCCTTGCATGGAAGCGCAGGCATCCGCTGCACGTGCTGCTGCTGCGCACCTATCGCATCCCCAGGCCGGTCACCGTGAAGATCAGGGACGAGTACCTGGGCTGCCGCTCCTGGATCGAGCTGCAGCGCGACCTGCCCTTCGAGGGCACCCCCGTGCTCTCCGACGACGAGTTCGAGCGCGCCTCCGAGGAGATCGAGGCGATCACGCGCTCGGCGAGCACCCCGGCGCTGGTATAAGCCAGCGCCGCACCGCGCTCAGAGGCGCGTGGCCAGCAGGATCACGATCGCCACAACGGCGAGCGCCCCAAGCAGCAGCGCCATCACGCGCCAGGGAACGGCCACCGGCGAAGTCTGCTCATCGCCGATCATGTCGCTCTGCATCAGCACCTCGCGTGCGGCTCCAAGACCCGAAGCCGGGACGAGCACGTCACGGGGACCTGAGGCCAGGAAGTCGGGCACGTCGAAGCCACGGGCGCGGCGCAGCATGCTTGGGATGCCCTCCTGCAGCAGCATCCCCTGTATGAACTCGGCCTCCACCTGGTTGCGCGCCCCGACGACCCGCTGCGGCGCCCCCTCGGCGTAGCGCGGATCGATCTTGCGCGCGTGGCGATGCCGCTCGTCTTCTCCAGCCTCAACGTTTGGTCCGCTGGGGCTCGCCTTGTGGATGAGCGGCAGCCCGCAGGCGGTGCAGAACCGCTCGCTGCCCGGGTGCGCAACCCCGCAGGAGGGACAGACGAGCGGATCCTCGCCCTCGGGGTCCGCCCCTCCGGGGCTGCCGCTCAGATCGGCACCTCGCTCACGCTCGGCCCTGCGATCAGATAGGAGCGCACCTCAGGGCTCTGCGGATCGGCGACGCCGAGGATCACCCATTCCACCCCGGGCCAGCCGCCGGCGAAGTTGATGTCGGTCTGGGAGGGATAGGGCGCGGTGCGGGTGTGGGAGTGGTAGATCGCCCCGAGCTCGAGCCCTTCGCCCTCTATCTGCTCTATCAGGCGCAGCACCTCGAGTCCGTCAATCTCGAATCGCAGCGGACTCGCGGCGACGTTGGTGGCGGCGTGGACACTCCGCGCCTGCCGCTCCGCGCCCGCGGCGATGCCGATCACCCCGCAGCACTCGTTCGGCGCGTCCTGCAGCGCGTGGGCGAGCATCTGCCCGCGCAGCTCGTCTGAGATCACCATGCCCGCGAGCCTGGAGGCCGCTACCACCACACGGTGGAGTCGAGGTTCTCGATCTCCTCCATCGGCCGCGTGTAGATGCCGCTGGAGAGGTACTTCCAGCCATCGTCGGCGACGATGAAGACGACGTTGCCCTCGTCCAGCTCACCGGCGATCCGCACCGCTACGCGGGCGATCGCGCCGCTCGAGACCCCGGCAAATATGCCCTCCTCGGAGAGCAGCTTGCGTGTCCAGAGGATCGCGTCGCGGTTGGTGACGAATATCTTGCGGTCGAGCACGGAGAGGTCGATGATCGGCGGGATGAAGCCGTCGTCCAGGGAGCGCAGGCCCTGCACCGGCTCGCCTTGCATCGGCTCTGCGGCCACGATCTTCACGGCGTCCCCGAATGTCTCCTTCAGGCGCCTGCCGTTGCCCATCAGGGTGCCGCCGGTGCCAAGGCCGGCCACGAATGCGGAGACCTCGTCGAGCTCTTCGAGGATCTCCAGTGCCGTGCCGTTGTAGTGAGCGTTCGGATTGGCGATGTTGCCGTATTGGTAGGGCATGTAGTAGCTGCTGTCGCGAGCCATCTCCACAGCCTTCTCGACGGCCCCGTTGGAGCCCTTGGAGCCCTCGGAGTAGACGATCTGCGCGCCATACATCTGCAGCAGCTGCGTGCGCTCGGGCGTGACGTTCTCGGGCATCACGACCTTCAGCGGATAGCCCTTGCGCGAGCAGATCATGGCAAGCGATATGCCGGTGTTGCCGAGGTCGGCTCGAGAATCGTCTGCCCGGGCGCGATCGCGCCCTTCTCCTCGGCGTCCTCGATCAGGGCGCGTGCGACTCTGTCCTTCACAGAGCCCGTCGGGTTGCGGGACTCGAGCTTTGCCCAGATCCTCACGCTCGGCTTGGGCGAGAGCCGCTTGAGCTCGACCAGCGGCGTGTAGCCGATCGACTCCACGACGTCGCCGTAGCGCCCGCCCGCCGCCTTCTGCCGGAGACCATCGAGAGCCATTACTTCACGGAATATAGCGTGGTCGGCGCGGTGCACGAAGCGCATGCGCGAAGACGTGGAGGGCGCCCCTGGAAGGGACGCCCTCCACTACATCGTCCGTGCCGGATGCTCAGCCGACCGTGACTGTCTTGCGCACGGCGAGCACCTTCCCGCCCTGCGCCAGCTGCGCGTCCTCGAACGCGAGCAGCAGCGTGTAGTTGCCCTTGCTCAGCTTCCTGCTGGGGTGCACCAGCAGGCTGGCCTGGCCACCGCTCACGGGGACGAGCTCGTTGGCATAGACCTTGCCGCCACGCTCCAACCGCATCCGCAGCGAGGAGCGCTGCTTGCCCGCCCCGCTTGCGGTGCAGCCGACCGACACCTCGTGGTGGCGATGGCCGACGCTGCAGTGCAGCGCGAGCTTTGCGGAGTGGGAGCCTTTGCCGCCTTTGCCCTCGCCGCCGCCAGAGCCGCCTTTGCCGCCTTCGGGCGAGCCTTCACCGCTCCAGCCGCCGCCTTCGGAGGAACCGTGGCCGTCCACCGGTTCGTTGGTCATCGGCAGCTGGCCAGGGGCCGCATCTTCCATCGGCTCGCCCGTGACAGGACTCAGTTCGAGCGCGGGCGCGCGTTTGTCGCCCCCGAATTCGAACATGGTTTCAAGCGTCCCTGCCTGCGCGTCGCTGGATTGGCCGCCAAGCGTGCCAAGGCTCCAGTTTTCCTCGATGAATTTGATGATCGAGGACTGGTCGGTGAGGGTGTTGTCGATGTAGTTCTGCTTGGCCCAGGGCGAGATCACCATCAACGGCAGTCGCGGACCGAAGCCGCAGCGGTCGTTCTGGAAGGACTTGCCAAGCGAAGTCGCTTCTTCTTCTGCGTGGCTGCCGCACTTGCCTTCGCCGCTGATCTTGTCCGCCGGCGAGGCCGAGTCGCGCACGATCGGCGGCATCACCTGGTCATACCAGCCGTCCGAATCGTCATAGGCAAGCACGATCGCGGTCGAGCCCCAGTATTTGGAGTGCTCGATCTCGTTGATGGTTTCCACGACGAATCGCTGTTCGTCGAGCGGGTCGGAGTAACCCGCGTGTCCGTCCTCATAGCGCGGTGCCTTCAGGAATGAGACGTTGGGCATCACGCCCGCTTCAAGTGCCGCTTTGAAGTCGGAAATGTCGTATTGGTGGTTGGCCTGTTCGGTTGTGCCGATTTCGTTTGTGGAGCTCGGCGGCAGGTGCAGCGGGTTCGCCGTGGCCGAGTAGTACTGGAACGGCTCGTGGTGGGCGCTGTAGTCCGAGACGCTCGCGCCCGCGACATTGGCGTGCGCGGTACCGCAAACCGGCTTTCCTTCGGAGGTCCTGCTGGAGGGCGCAAAGCCACCCTGGAACCAGCCCCACGTCAGGCCCTTGCCGTTCATCAGCGTGCCGATGTTCGGGCCTTCCATCTTGAACGTGGTGGCGCTGGAGCAGTCGTCGAAGGCCGGGTCGGTGTCGCCGATGTCCGTGCCGTTTTCGACCGCCCCCGAGATTTCAGGCGAAGCGCCGTGCGTGTTCCCCGAGATCAGGTTGAGCGCGCCCGGCGTCGAGGGGCCGAAGGTCGTCCCGAAGGAGTTGTCGTTCAGCGCGTAGTGCTGGGCATAGTTCCACAGCGCCGTGACGGTGTTGCCGTCGTAGTAGTCCATCACGACCGGCCTTGGGCATGGTTCGGTGGCTGAGTTGGAGCCCGCTGTCTTCTGGACGAACTGGTCCATCAGGCCATGGTCGAAGGCTTCCTGCTCGGGCGTGTAATCGTGGTTGTTGTCGCAGGTGATCGGCTGCGAGCGGTCCAGGCGCTCTGGATTGAGCTCATTCTGGTTGTCCGTGAGCAGCGGGCCGCCGAGGCCACCGTCCAGCAGGTCGATGGCGCTGGGCGTGCTCGGCGCTGCGACGAACTTCGGCTCGCCGGGTGCGTTGGCCGCGTATGGGTAGGTGCCGAAGTAGTGGTCGAAGGAGATGTTCTCTCCGAAGATCACGACGACATGCTTGATCGGCGTCTTCGTGGCGGGTTCTGGAGTGTCTGCTCCCGCGATGCTGAGGCTCACGGCAACGGCGGCTGCGGCTGCTATGCCGGCCAACCCTCCCATGAGAAACTTGCGTTTGCGCAAAGCGCCTCCTTGGCGTCGAGCGGCCATTTTCACCAGCGCCGCCTGCCGCTCTTGCGGACGGCGCGAGTCGATGCTCGCTCTGCGCAGGTATGGCTGCAGTTGCGATGACGTGACCGGGCCGTTACCGGGTTGTGACGCAGCGGCCTTGGTTCTGTGACAGCCGCGGCGGGACGTTCACCGAGCGGTAACAGCACGGTGGGCAAGCTCGATTTAGCGTGCGCGGCAGACGACGAGGCCGCTCACCGGCTCTCGCCCTCACATACGAGCCGCGTGTGTCGCGATCGCTCAGAGCCATGCCCATCCACCTCCAATCACTTGCCCGCCGCTGGCTGATCTCGCTCGCGGTCGCGATGCTCGCAGCGCTCGGTGCCTTCGTCGCATTCACGGCGTTCGGCGTCGGAGGAGGCAGCCAGAGATCTCAGCCGCCGGTCACATCGCTTGCGCAGGAGAACCACATCTCGGCCAAGGTGCGCAGCTACTCGCAGCGCATTGCGACCCAGGAAGGCGACGTGGCCGCCGGGACGGCGCCCAACCCCGAAGAGCAGCCGATCTCGCCGGCGAAGTTCCGTGGGCCAATCGCCGCCTACCGCGTCTACGCGCGCGGACAGCTGGCGCTGCTGGCTCCGGAGATCGCCAGCCTGCGCCTCGATCTCATGGCCAGCAATCGCCTCGCCGCCAAGCGAGCCTGGCTTGCCGCCTACCAGCGTTATCTACGCCTCGGTGCGGTCTACGGCCTCTTCCCGCAACTGAACAGAGCGATCGACGGAACGGCGTCAGAGCTGCCGCAAGACGTGGCCGATCCCAGCTTTGGCGGTCTGCACCGGATCGAATACGGACTCTGGAGCGGAGCACCGCTGCACTCGCTGCTGCCTGTGGTGGGAGAGCTCCGCAATGACGTCGCCCGCCTCACCGGTGTCGTTCAGACCATCCAGATAACGCCCAAAGAATATGCCCGCCGCGCACACGAGATACTCGAGGACGCCCAGCGGGACTTCCTCAGCGGAGACGACGTTCCCTATAGCCACGAGGGCGTGGCCGCGACCGCCGCCGCCCTCGGCGCCACCGAAGCAGTGCTCGGCACTCTGCACCGACTGCTGGGAGGACAGAACTCGGTCGGGCCGGTGCAATTCGACCTCGCGCGGCTTGGACGAGTGCTTGGTCAGCTGCGCGCTCGTGACGGCGGAAGCTGGCCCACGCTCGAACAGCTCTCTCAGTACCACGGCGAGCTGCTGGACGGCACGCTCAGCGCGGCGCTGCAGGCGCTCAGCGCCATCCCAGACGAGCTCGCGGTGCACCTGCCCACCCCGATCCCCTCCATTCCGGAGGGGGACCGATGAGCCCCCTGGACCGCAGGCAGTTCATGGGCCGCGGGCTTGCGATGCTCGGCAGCGCCGGCCTCGGCGCGCTGGGCGCCACTGCCGTCGAGCAGGCGAGCGCCGCCGACACGGCACCCGACGCCACCATGATCGCGCGCGAGGCCAACTACGACGAGCTGCACGGCGTCGTGCCCTTCGACGGCGAGCACCAGGCAGGCATCCTCACCCCGCCCCAGGTGCAGGCGACCTTCGCCGCGCTTGACTCGATCGCCCCGACCCGTCTCTATCTGCAGGAGGCCCTTCAGGCGCTCTGTACCCGCGCCCGCGAACTCTGCCACGGCGGCGCCTACCCGCTGCGCTCGCTCGACGAACCGCCCTTCGACTCCGGAGTGCTCGGCACCGACATCGCGCCAGACGACCTCACGGTCACGATCGCCTTCGGTTCGAGCCTCTTCGACGACCGCTACGGCCTCGCCAATGGCCTGCCCCCCGGCCTGACCAGGATGCAGTCGTTCCCGATCGACGATCTCGATCAGTCTCAGTGCCACGGCGACGTGATGCTGCAGATCTGCTCAGGTCAGCGCGACACGGCCGCGCACACGCTGCGTGAGCTGATGCGAACGGTGATGGGCAGCCTCCAGCTGCGCTGGACCGTAGACGGCTTCCGCGGCGCCAGGCGCGGCCCCACCCCCCACTCCACCCCGCGCAACCTGTTCGCCTTCCGCGACGGCACCGCGAACCCCGACGTCACAGACGCCGCCCTGATGAACCGCCTCCTGTGGCTGCCCGCCGGCAGCGGCCCGACCGCCTGGGCCGCAGGCGGTACCTTCCAAGTCGTGCGGCTGATCGACATGCACGTGGAATTCTGGGACAGGGTCGGTCTCGGCGAGCAGCAGCGGATGATCGGCCGCTACCGCGACAGCGGCGCGCCGCTCGGCGGCACGGGCGAGTTCGAGGACCCCGACTACGCAAGCGACCCCGAAGGCAAGCGCGTCCCCACTGAACGCCCACATCCGCCTTGCCAACCCGCGTACCCCAGCCACTGCCGACCAGCGCCTGCTGCGCCGCTCCTACAGCTACCAGCGCGGTTTCAACTCCGCCGGCCAGCTCACGCAGGGACACGCCTTCGTCGTCTTCAACCAGAGCATCCAGCGCCAGTTCGAAACGATTCAGACACGCCTGCTGGAAGAGCCGATGATCGACTACATCACAGCCGTAGGCGGCGGGTTCTACTTCGCGCCGCCGGGGACCACCGGCCCCGGCGATTGGGTGGGGTCGGGGCTGTTTGCGGCTACGGCCTGAGCAAGGCGATGCTCAGGGCAGACCTTTTATACTCTTCGCGTGCAATCCTCGTACCTGCGTGTCGCATAGCTCGCCGAGGCGCTGGAGATCTCAACGAGCGGCGTCTACAAGCTGATCGCCCGCGGCAGGCTGCCGGCGATCCATATCCACAAGCGCGGCCTGCTGGTCTCACGCCTGGCGTTCGATGCCTACCAGCGTCGCCTGCGAGACGGCGGCCCGAGCATCCCGCCGATCAAATACTCGAACAAGAGTCTCGACGAGTTGCGCACCGAGTTCGAAGCAGACGCCGGCATGGCCCTGTCGAGTGGGAGCGCCGCTGGAGCACCGAAGAGACAGAGGACAGCGCAGAGAACATGGGGCTCGCGGTGCGCGCGATCGGCTTGCTGCTGTACGAAGAGCACAATCGCTCGCACGGAGATGGCGCGCAGGTCGAACTCGCGCCGGAGTGCGATTAGGCGTGACGGCTAGGCAACCTGCTGGCCCCAGCGAAACACCGCGACCATGCTGTTCAGTCGCACGGCCTTTGCGCGATAGACCGCGTCGATCCCACGTTCTCTGAGCCAGTGGCCGTCGAAAGTCTCCCCATGGATCGCACTGAGGCAAAACAAGGTCCTCAACGATCGCAGGCCAACCGGAATCCGCCACCGCGGCCAGGAGAGCACATCTGGTTCCGTCACTAGCGGTCCGCCAACCATTCGTCGGAGCCGCGCAGAACCGACACGGGAGGCAGCGCCATGATCCCAAGCCACAGCAGCAGGTAAAGCAACGGCGAGTAGGCGCCTACGCTCGATGCATCCGGACCGGTGGTGCCGCCGAACGTCTGGACCTCCGGCACCAAACCAAGGCCCCAGCCAGACTTGCCGCTGCGGAAGTCAGGGCCATCTCGCAACTCGCCCGCCAGGCCATCGGCCGTGATTCGCTTCGGCGGCTCGGCGATGCTTGAAAGGTCCGACTTCACGCCGCGCAGCAGTCGGCTGCGCCCAGGCATGCCGTCGTCGTCGAGCGCTCCATCTGTGAGAATTGCCCTCAGCAGCTTGGCCTCGAGTCGTGGAGAGCTCGCAACCATCCCACGGAAGGCATGAGCTGGATGGTCGAAGGACTTGAGCGTCGGCTTCAGTCCTTGCGACCACCCGCCGCCTGGCCAATCTATCTTCTGCAACTGCGGCCAAGGCGCATCGGCGACCAGCTGTGCGACCTCTAAGGCATCGAGTGGCGCCTCGATCCTCAATGTGGGCATTCCAGAGGGTCCGTTAGACCAGCACGCAGTGGCCGGCTGGTCATGCTCGGTCAGCAACGCGAGGAGGCCAGCGGTCGCGATCGGCATATAAGGCGCCTGAGCCGGCATCCACGGCATATCGAAACTCATCAGTCGCCCCTCGCGGACACAACGCGATCGGACAGCATCAGCAGAGCCTCGAGATAAGCCCCGCCCCAAGGCCCATAGCGCTCGAACACTCGCCAGAAGCGCTCCAGCCATGCGCCATTTGCCCAGCCATCGCGACCATCCCCTGTCGCCCTGCCCGCGACGCCAGCGGCATCGATCTCGAACGACTGCGGCGGGCGTCCACCTTCCGGCACCTCAGGGACCGGCCGTCCGAACCCGTGATGCACGCCGACGACGTGAAGCGCCAAATCGCGATCCACCCCGTCGAGCTCCATCTCCAGCGCGCCGGATGCGAGCGCGTCCTCGAGCACTGCGACCGACGCGATCTCGTGGCGCTGGTGTTTGGGCATGCCCGCAAGCGACGCGGCGATCCCCGCGGTGCGCGGATCGTGCGTTCCGAACTCGCTCTTGGCAATCGGCATCGCCGCAAGCGCATGGACGCCGCGACGATAGAAAGCCTGCGTTCGCGCGTCAGCCTTGCCATGATCGTGCGCACGGGCAGCGAGGACGAGCGCAGTTGTGAGCGCCGGAGCCAACCGCAGGCGTTCCGCGCACTCCCTCACCTCCTCGCCGACCGCCCGCGCGTGTTGATCGATCGTCGGCGGCTCGCGTTCGTCGCCCAAGCGGCGCTCGTCGCTTTCGGCGTTCTCGGTTTGGATCGGCACGAGCACCCAGACGCGCTCCGGGCTTCTCACCTCTGTGGTCGAGTCGTCTGCGGGCGGAGCTTCGTCAAGATCCGCCTCGGGCGCTTCTGCGTCGAGTGCATCATCCACTTCATCGGCGCCAAGGTCCGCCTCGGCAAGATGCGGAGCGCCGTCTGCGTCAGCAGCAGTAACGCTGCGCAGCATGACCGTCCACCCGTCGCGCTTGGGATAGCCGGGCGCGAGCAAACCCAGTCCCTCGTGTTCGGCCAGCAACCCAGGAGTCCGCAGCTGCTCGATGAGTCGATCGACGCGTTGAGCCCTGGCTGCCTGGCCGCTCATCTTGACAATTGCTTCTTCAACCTTCCTGCACGCCGCCGCGATGCGTTGCCAACGCTCCGATCCGATTTGCATCTCACCAACCCCAGCCAGCGCCTGCGGCGTGATCCGAACAGGCACCGGATCGCCGTAGGGTCGCCGATCTGGAGCGACATCGCTCGTCGGCTCGTCGCGCGGCTGCAGAGGCGCCAGGCCGTTATCGTCGGCACCGCCAGCGGATGTCGGTAGGACGACGATGTCGCCTGCGCGTATCGCGGAGGGCGAGATCGCGCTCGCCTCGTCCTCTTCGGCACCGTTGCCTCCGGCCTTGGCTGAGCTCAGTGTCCCACTGTGCACCTCCTGGCCTCTGAGGACGACGAACGGCACCATCCCATGGCTCCCTCGAGGATCGGGCAACGACGTCTCTCTCATCGAGTCTTCGACATCAGCCTCCAAAAGCGCTGCCTTCGCGGCGCTCGCCGCCTGGTCTCGACGCTCCGGATAGCGCGCCGCCAGCAGCGCACGGGCCGCCGTCAGGCTCAGCGTCAGCAGCTCCTGCCGTTGAGGCGGGACGAGCTTCAACAGCATCGAGCGGTAATGATCGGACTCCTTGCCGACCCGATCCGCTCGCAAGTCTGAGCGCCAGCAGAGGGCCACCTCTGCCACTGGTTTGGCCTCCGGGCCGCGCAGGAACACGTCCGGGTCGGGTTCACGCCAGGCACTAGGCGAAGGCGCGGTCTGAGCAAGCAACTCTATGACCTCCGAAGTCAACGTCGCGGCGTATGGCGTTCGGCTTGGCTGCGGTGGCGGATGCTTGGCGAATGCCGCCACGGACACGTCGATCGCGCCGCCATCCGCCACAAGTCCCTGGAGCCACTCCCATGCCACAGACTCATCCTCGGCATAAAGCCAGCACCCCGCGTCGCGGACGATCGTCGCGCGACCAGAGGTGGCGCCGCGCCGGTTGAGCCGGCCAAGCCGCTGCACCAGCGCAGTAGCCGACGCGGACTCGGTGACCATCGCGGCGACATCCGCATCCAACCCAACCTCGAATGTCTGTGTCGCGACACACACAAGCGGCTTCTGGCCCACAGCGCCTTCGAACAACGCTCCCCAATGCTTCTCGAGCATCCGGTCGCGATCCGCTGGCCGCTGAGGACCAATCAGCAGAGCGATCTCGGCCTCGTCTCCGAGCTCCTTGCAAAGCATGTCGAACACGGCTCGCGCCCGTCGCACCGTGTTTACGACGCATGCGACCGTGAGGTTTCCCTCCTGCACGTAGTTTGTGGCAGCTTCCGCAAGACGCTTCACCTGTGCGCCCTCGCCCCCCTCCCCAGACTCCGGCTCAACCAACGCCGCCTGCTTCTGGCCGGTGAAGCGACTGCCGAGCGCAAGACGGTCTCCGTCATCGAGGGTGAGCGCGTCCACTGCATCCCGCGACGGGGTCGCCGTGAGAGTGATCGTCCGCAGCCCGGGAAGCGCAAGCCCACGCTCGCTCGCCTTGCGGTGGTCACGAATCGCCTCGACGGTTTCGCGGAACGGTTCGGCGAGGTGCGCCTCGTCCAGGCAAATCGTCGTGTCGCAGGCTGCCAGCCCTGCCTCGATAGCCAGCGACCGCCGCCCAACACCGTAGCCGCGGAAGAGCAGACGCGAGCCGATCTGGGCGATCGTGCTCGTGATGACCTGTGGCTGCAGCGGCCCCCAACGCTCAGGACGACCCTGAAGGCCGCCGCGCCAGCGCGTGGCGATGAGCGGCGCTGCACCCGAGATAGTGGCCAGGCGCCCAGCCATGTCGTGCAGGGGGTCGCTCTCGTTGCGGCGCGCCTCGTCCAGGGTCCCAGCCAGCATCGCCGCATGCTCATGCACCTCGTCGACAAGAATCCGTCGATCGATCGCCCACACGATCCGCACGCCCACGGTGCGCTCCACCGCGGGAAGGTCTGCCTGTTGAGCGAGCGCCCACACCAGGGCGTCGATGGTCGTCGTCTTGCCCGCACCGGTCGGCACGGCGATCACCGACGGCGGCTCACCCTGTGCGCAGCGCTCCGCCAGACGCGCCTGCCACGGGTACGGCTTGAGGTCTGGGCCGTGTGCGAGCCGCAGGAACTCTGCGAACGAGATCACAACACGGTCCGCTGGTCACCAGATGCATCGTCGGGAACGCACAGACCAATGCCGAAGTGACGTGCCCGGCCAATCAATACCGGACCGCGCACGGGCTCGGAGAACGTGATGCGCATGTGCGACATCGGACCCTGCAGCGGACCGCGCCAGTTCTCGGGGATTGCTGTACGAGGCACGATCGCATCGGCTCCACCGCGCCGCCCAGCGCTTTTGAGCACCTCGATCCCTCTGGGTTCCGGCAGGCCCACGTGCGCGCAGTCAGCGCTCACCTGCTCCAGCAGCGCATCAACGCCTCCCTTGCGCCAGCGGGAATGCACGATCGGCGTGACGCTCACCCAACACTTGGCTGGACGAACGTACATCCCTCCGCGAAGGCTCACAAGCCTGGCGCTGGCGGCGTCGGGCACCTTCAGCCATATCTTGCCCGCGCCGGGTATGTGCACGTATCTCGACGCGGACTCTCCGGACGCCGCCCCTGTGCAGCGTCGCAAGCCAAGTTCGAGTTGGCGCATCTGCGCATAGACGTCGAGCTCGCGCGCCTCATGTGGTGGAATCAGCGCGACGCCGCGAATAAGGCCGTCGGCGTGCTCTCCCCACACATTTGGTAGCGGCACGATTGCGCAGTGCGGCTCGGCACCGCGAGCACGCAGTATCGGCGGTGCCTCAGTGGCAGTGCCCGCCTCGCCGAACGCTCCGAGCAGCATCACCCTCACCGCACGAGCCAACAGATATGACGCCGGCGCCTTCGGTATCAGCTCGCTTTCAGGGGCGATCTCGAGCACCACCATTTCTCCCCACCAGCGCGGGTCGAATGGCACTGCGCCCGAGCGCAGATGTCGCCGCGACGCATACGGCACGGGCGTGCCGATCGCTGCCTCGGGCACCATCCCTGCCTTCTCCACCCGTTCCTTGGTGGCACACCGTGCCCTATGCCGGCGGTCGAATGCTGCGATCGCCTGCCCATCTGGCACGCGGACCGTGACCTCAACGCCGGCATCAACGCCGGTCGGAGCTGGTACCCAGGCATCTT
The DNA here is from genome assembly GCA_963757925.1 of uncultured Actinomycetota bacterium. Lineage (GTDB taxonomy): Bacteria > Actinomycetota > Thermoleophilia > Solirubrobacterales > Solirubrobacteraceae > Palsa-744. Next base: position 567,530 of record CAVWTE010000025.1, on the reverse strand, counting down.
GCCGTGCTTCCGCATCGGCCGTGGCGCCAAACCCAGACTCGACATCGAGTATCGCCGGCGAGCGCGTCGTGCCAAGGAACGTCACCTCGCTCGCCAGGACGGAGAGACGCTCGAGGTCACGCTCGTCAAGATCTAGGTCTGGCCATTCGACTGCCACAGGACGATCCCCGACAGCGACGCCGGCCTTGCTCACTTCCGCGCGCTCCCGGCCCACGTTGCGCGGCGAGATCGGGCCGGTGATGTAGTTGCGCGGCGCCCACCTTGTCGCGCCGCGCAACCGCACCGCCTCCTTGGCGTGCACGGGTTCCCCGACCGCCACGCTGCCCGGGGCAAGCACCAACGGAGCCGGCGCTTCGCACAGCCGCTGGAGCAAAGCGCGATCCGTCTCTGGTTCTGCGCCCGGCCGCTCATGGGCAGCAGCGAGCAACGCACCGATGAGACGTAGCGGACTCGGAGGCCACTCGGCGTCGTCTGACACGGAGCGGGCGTGGTAAACGCCAAGCGGGAAGCGAATCCTCACGCGCAGCACTGCGCACTCCGCCTAGCTCGCGCTCTTGGTCGTCGCGACCGCCTTGTCGACGAGGCCGTTCAGCGTTGCTCCCGCATCGAGCATCACGCTGCGATCGGCGACACCGACGCGCTCGACCGCCTCGCGCAGCAGCGACTCCGCGTCATCGAACGAAAGCGCGAACTCTTCGCAACGATCCTGCGGGCCCACCAGCAGAAAACGCGGCTCGTCATGTGTGATGAGCGCGCACTGGGCTCGCAGATCCCAACCGGCGGCGCACCGCAACGCAAGCGCATACAGCCCCAACAGCGCGAGCATGACACGCACCTCGACCTGGTCGTAGCGCTCGAAGCCCAGGCGGCGCAGAGCCGCGAAGGAAAGAAACCCCAGGTAGCGCGCCTCGGTGATCGCAACGCCGCCGCGCATGCGCTGCGGCGGGATCGAGCTGAGCCCCTGCTCGGAGAGCTTCTTGGCACCTTTCGGCAGATCGCTGGCCTCCCCCAGATTGAGTGGGTCGCGACGCGCAGCGAGCCGCATCTGCTCGATCGGATCGAGACCGATCAAGCTCGTCGTAATGCTGCGTCCTATGCGCACCTGGCCATGCGGGCCCTTGCGATGAGAGTCCCAGGCCCCAAGCAGGAGATCGTGGGCGGAGGTCTCCAGCAACACGTCGAGCGCGCGCATATGGGCCAGTGACAGCTCTTGCCCATGCTCGCTGTCCTCGAATGTGCCCTCTCCGCTCTCTGCCGCAGACAGGCGCAGCCATGCGTCGAACACACGATGGGGCATCTCCAACGTGGTGATAGTGATCGGCTCTCCATCGCTGGGCGCTACCGTCGTGCTCGAGACCGGCAGCGGGTAGCGGCCTGCGCGATAGAGATCGAGCAGCACCTCCTCCAGCCGATTGGCGGCCGAGCCGACGCTGTCGAGCTCGATTGCCTTACGCGGCTCGCCATCGATGTAGCGCTCATGGATCTCGAGCTCGCCCTCATATGAGGGCGGCTGCACAGGCATGCCGCCAGCCGGCACAAGATCCTGCCTGATCTCGATTCCTGAGGGCCTGGTTGCGGATGGGTTGTCAGACAGGCCGTCGCGGAGGACAGCAAGGAGGTCAACGGTCATGAGCGCTCCAGTTCATCGGCGATCGTTTTGGCTGGAAGGGGCGCAGCTGGCAACTTCTACATTGCCGCGTGGACGGACCACTTCGCCTAGTTGGTATGGCGAGAGCATCACGCGGTGTTTCTGAATAATGCAACGGAGCCGGAGACCTACGTCTCCGGTGACATTTGTCCGGTGCGCTATCGCACGGCAGACCACACGCTTCAACGGAGCCGAGCGCAAGCCCGGTGAGGAGTCGAGACACAAATTGGCGATCTAAGGCACGGGTGGCAACAGCCGTGGGGCGCCTGAGGCCGGATCCTCGGCCACTGGCGCATCAGCACCGCAGAACGTTCGTGCCGTGCTCGTGTCGGAGATCGCATCTGTGCGGTGTACGACCGCCGTCAGCTGGAGCAACCGGATGGATGCCGCGATCGTCGTGCTTGTGCATTTGCGCATGCTGCCTCCCGTTGAGCCGAAAATCTCGCAATAGCGCCGCACTATATCTGCTTTGCTAGCGCACTACAGAGCACACGAACATTGCTGTGCTGGGAGCGAGCCGACTCCAGCAGCGCAGGTATTCCACGTGTTCTATCCATCCGTCCTATCGACCTGCGATGATCGGCCTCCCACACAAGATCTCGTCCCGCATCGGTCATATCGACCTCTATCCTCACGGCCATGCCCACACTGCACGAGCTCGCCTTCGAATTGGGCATTGACGAGCGCACGCTTCGTCGTGCCGTCTCTGACGGACTGGTACGCAGCGAGACTGCGGGACGCCGACCGCAGTCCATCACAGCGGATGAGTGTCGCTATGCGATCGACCACTGGCCGCTGCTCAGCGCCCTGCGACGGGCATTGCGCACGGAGCCGAACGTACGCCTCGCGGCGCTCTACGGCTCCGTGGCTCGCGGAGAGGACACCGAGGCCTCAGATGTCGACCTGCTGGTGTCCCTCGCTGAAGATCGCCCCGATGCAGCGGTCAAGCTCGCGGTGAGGCTGGAGCACGCGCTGGGCCGCAAAGTGGACGTGGCCCGCCTCAACCGGGTCGAGCGCGGCGCGCCGCTGCTGCTCTTGCAAGCACTCCAAGAGGGCCGTGTGGTGATGGACAGAGACACACTGTGGCCGCAGCTCGTCGTTCGCCGCAACCACATATCGCGACGTGCCGCCCGCGCACATGACGCAAGGCTGGCGCGTGCACGTGCCTCCGTTGATGAGCTTGTCCATGACCGACCATGAACAACGCCGAGGACTTAGGTCCGGCGATGAGACTGCACCCGATCAAGCCACTCGCGGCGATACCCGCGCCGTCGCCATTGATCGCATCGCCGCAAAGATCGAGCGGCTATCGCCGCAGCGACGCGCTCTGCGCAAGGCGTTGCACGAGTTCGGAGACGACTTCGACGCAAAGAGGTGGGCGGAAGCATTCATCTCGCCGGAGGCCGATGAGATCAATCGAGTGCATGCGGTCACCGGAGGCTATCTGGCGCTCGTAAACAACACCATGGAGGCGATGATCGCAGGGGCGAGACTGGCGAAAATCCAGCCTGCCGAGGGTACGCGGGGAGCGTCGGGCATTCTCGAGGCCATCTTTCTCGATGGTGGCTTCACCGAGGGGCAGGCTGCCACATTTACCGAGCTTTACCACACACGCAACCGCCTGCAGCATGCCTCACCGGACGTCGAGGCGGATGAACTGCGCCGGCAGGTGCGCCTGCTCCTGCGGCATTTGCCGCCACTGATCAAAAACTACATCGACTGGCTGCGACGACACGATATCGAGCTGTAAGAGCAGAGTGGCCCTTCACGGCGCCGACCTCCACGACCCGCGAATCTCATGCCCTCGCCTCTCCCAGACCTCATCCCCGCCAGGATCCTCAACGAGCACGTCTACTGCAGGAGGCTCGCCTATCTCGAGTGGGTGGACAGCCAGTTCATCGACAACGCATACACGGCGGAGGGGACATTCGTACACAGGAACGTCGACCGCGAGCGCTCTATGCCGCCGCAGCCGCCCAGTCCGAACGCAGACGACGCCAATGATGCGGATGATGAGGGCGAAGAACCGCCTGCAAGCACCGCCGTCACCGTCTCCTCGCCCGGACTTGGCCTGATCGCGAAGGTCGATCTGCTCGAGTCAAGAGATGGCGCAATCGTACCAGTCGAGTTCAAGCGCGGGCGCCCACGAGCACGAGACACGCCACTGTGGGAGCCAGAGCTCGTCCAGCTCTGCGCCCAGGTGCTCATTCTGCGCGACTGCGGCTATCAGGTTCCTCACGCCGAAACCTACTTTGCGCAGACTAGGACGCGACACAGAATCGAGATTACGGAGGCTCTGATCTCGACCACGCTCGCCGCGATCAAGCAGTTGCGAGACGACGCAGCCGCCGATCAGGCGCCGCCGCCGCTCATAGACAGCCCGAAGTGCCCGAGGTGCTCGCTCGTCGGGATCTGCCTGCCTGACGAGGTTCACGCGCTCAGCGCGCCTGAGCGAGACGTGCCCTCACGGCGACTCGTCGCCAGCGACCCGGCCTCCTTGCCGCTCTATGCGATCACTCCTGGCAGCCGGCTCACCAAGCGCGGTGGGAGAGCGATCCTCATCGAAGACGACAAGCAAGCCGCTTCCAGACGCCTGATCGACGTCTCCCACATCGCCGTGCTTGGCAACGTCGACGTGGGCAGCGCTCTGCTCAGGGCCTGCTTTGAGATGGGCGTGCCGGTGCTGTGGTTCACTGCGGGCGGCTGGTTCAAGGGAGTCGCCACTGGTATGCCGTCGAAGAATGTCGCCGTCCGTATGCGCCAGCACCGCGCCGCCACGCTTGGCAGTCCAGAGCTCGCCGCCTGCTTCGTCGCCGGCAAGATCCGCAACTGCAGGACCCTTCTGCGCCGCCATGCAGGCAAAGAATCGGCGCGTGTACTCAGCCAGCTCGCCGAGCTTGCGAAGGCCGCTGAGTCTGAGCGCTCGATCGAATCGCTGCTTGGCATCGAGGGCACAGCGGCCAGGCTCTACTTCTCCAAGTTCGGCTCGCTGCTGAAGAGCCCGCCAGAGAACTTCGCTTTCGAAGAACGCAACCGTAGACCGCCACGCGATCCAGTCAACGCGCTGCTCTCCTTCGTCTATGCCCTGCTGGTGAAGGACGTGACCGCTGCGGCGATCGCCGCCGGTCTTGACCCCTACGTCGGCGTCTACCACCGCCCTGGCTTCGGACGCCCAGCGCTCGCACTGGACCTAGCCGAGGAGTTCCGGCCACTGATCGGCGATTCGACCGTGATGATGGCGATCAACAACGGCGAGCTTGGGCAGGACGACTTCATCTCGCGCGCCGGCGGCGTCTCGCTTACAGATAAGGGCCGCCGCAAGGCGATCGCGGCCTATGAGCGTCGCATGACGAGCGAGCTCACCCATCCACTCTTTCGCTACAAGGCCAGCTACCGCCGCAGCCTCGAGATCCAGGCAAGGCTGCTCGCTGCTGTACTCGTCGGTGACGTGCCTTCCTACCGCTCCTTGACAACTCGATAGCAGGACCCGTCGTGGCCGACCGCAACCGCTATCTGGTCGCCTACGACATCCGCCATCCGCGGCGGCTGCGGCGGGTCCATCGCCTCGCCACCGACTACGGCGAGTCCCTGCAATATTCGGTGTTCGTATGCGATCTGACGACGGTCGAGTTGATCGCGCTGCGACAGAAGCTCCTCGAAGAGATGAAGAGCACTGAGGACAGCATCGGGATCTTCGACCTCGGTGCGCCAACAGGCCGCGGCGTCGAGTGCATCGAGTTCCTCGGCGTAAGGCGCGAGTTGCCAAGCGATGATCCAGCGATCTGGTGATCACGCGAGCACTGAGGTGCGCCCCAAATCACGGGAAGCACTCGATGGGCCGCGATCATGTGTGTTCATGCGGATTTATGGCTTCCCGCCCAGTCGCCGCAAGCCACGCTGGCCGGGAGTTCGGCATACCTCTCGCATCGGCTCACGAAAGGCCTGGAAATACGCGGTAAAATCCGCGAGCCGTCACCGGGGACGCAAGTCTCCGGCTCCGTTGAAGCGACCACCACCCCGACCGTTAGGAGGTCGCGATGAGGTCACCGGGGACGCAAGTCTCCGGCTCCGTTGAAGCGTTCTGCAAGTAGACACGGACATAGCCGAGAATCGGTGTCACCGGGGACGCAAGTCTCCGGCTCCGTTGAAGCGAAACAGCGACTATGCGCTCTGCGAACTCTGGGCCTGTCACCGGGGACGCAAGTCTCCGGCTCCGTTGAAGCTGGAGGCTGACCACGACGCAATTCGCGTCATCAAACGTCACCGGGGACGCAAGTCTCCGGCTCCGTTGAAGCTGTATCGCAGCTCGTTGGCGTCCACGCACCAACCGCCGTCACCGGGGACGCAAGTCTCCGGCTCCGTTGAAGCCGCTTCGGCGCCTTCTCCGGCCACCAGCGTCTTGACCGTCACCGGGGACGCAAGTCTCCGGCTCCGTTGAAGCGTCTACAGGGTCCGTTGGCAACGGTATGTAGACCGAGTCACCGGGGACGCAAGTCTCCGGCTCCGTTGAAGCGGCTTGAGCCCCGACAGCTTCCCGACATCGCCACCCGTCACCGGGGACGCAAGTCTCCGGCTCCGTTGAAGCCATAGGCTCGCCCCTGCCCCTCTCGGGGTGCTGGCTGGTCACCGGGGACGCAAGTCTCCGGCTCCGTTGAAGCGCGTTAGCCATCGCCTCGACCATCGAAGATGCCGCGGCGTCACCGGGGACGCAAGTCTCCGGCTCCGTTGAAGCCACGAGCCCGAGCCGCACCGCAAGTTCGTAATGCCGTCACCGGGGACGCAAGTCTCCGGCTCCGTTGAAGCGAGGCGCTCGCGGTGAAGTGGAAGGCGCAGAGCACGTGTCACCGGGGACGCAAGTCTCCGGCTCCGTTGAAGCGGCCCAATGGCCTCCAAGATCGCGCGCACCCGTTTCGGTCACCGGGGACGCAAGTCTCCGGCTCCGTTGAAGCAATGCTTCGCCTGCGCTGCCTGCGCTGCCGCCCGTGTCACCGGGGACGCAAGTCTCCGGCTCCGTTGAAGCGAGCGGCTGCGGCGCCGCTCCGAGTGTCACTTTCCAGTCACCGGGGACGCAAGTCTCCGGCTCCGTTGAAGCGGTGCGCCGAACCATGCGCCATTGCGAGTCATGCCGCCGTCACCGGGGACGCAAGTCTCCGGCTCCGTTGAAGCAGGACTAGGCCGCTCAGACTATTGAAGAAGCTATCGTCACCGGGGACGCAAGTCTCCGGCTCCGTTGAAGCGCCTTTGCGATCACTACTCCGGCCGGAATGGCTAGCGTCACCGGGGACGCAAGTCTCCGGCTCCGTTGAAGCTGGTTGCCTGAGCCCACGGTGCCCAACTGTGAGGCGTCACCGGGGACGCAAGTCTCCGGCTCCGTTGAAGCAGCTCCAGCAAGCGTCCGCTGTATTTGACGATCGGCAGTCACCGGGGACGCAAGTCTCCGGCTCCGTTGAAGCTGTCCCAGGGTGCGGTGGCCGTCCATCTTCGCGTTGGCGTCACCGGGGACGCAAGTCTCCGGCTCCGTTGAAGCTAGACGCGGGTCGTTGAAGGGGAGACCGTAACCGCGGGTCACCGGGAACGCAAGTCTCCGGCTCCGTTGAAGCAATCCAGCACGCGAGCAGGTACTGCGCGAACGCAGCGAGGTCACCGGGGACGCAAGTCTCCGGCTCCGTTGAAGCGCCGCGAGCTTCCATTCCGCCTCGGACTCGGCAGCCTGTCACCGGGGACGCAAGTCTCCGGCTCCGTTGAAGGGAATATGATCACTGCTGCTCGACATGGCGACCTCCGAGTCACCGGGGACGCAAGTCTCCGGCTCCGTTGAAGGATCATCGATCGCGCCGGGCATTTCGCGTTTCTGGCGGCCGTCACCGGAGACCCAAGTCTCCGGCTTCGTTGAAGCTGGTCATCGGCCAACACGTCTAGCTCGACCCGCCACGTCACCGGGAACGCAAGTCTCCGGCTCCGTTGAAGCGCGTTTCCGGTCGGTTCAGGGCGGATCGTTACTTGGCGTCACTGGAGACGTGAGTCTCCAGCTCCGTTGAAGCAGCGCGTCCTTGACGAGCCCGGCGAACCATTCGTTGTTACCGGAGACATGAGTCTCCGGCTCCGTTAAAGTCCCGGTCACGATGCCGAACTGATGTTCACTCCGTTCGAGTCACCGGAGACGCAAGTCTCCGGCTCCGTTGAAGCTATGTCGGCATGACCCGTGCCGAGAACCTGCTTGTCATCACCGGAGACGTGAGTCTCCGGCTCCGTTAAGCGATGTCCTGGCGGTCAATACGAATCGCCGGCTTGTGACTGAAGGCATGGGTCTGGCGTGGTTGAAGGCTTAGTGGCAGGGGTCTGCAGCTCGCATCGAACTGGCGGGCGCGTCGAACTGGCCGTCTGACCAGTAGAGCTCTAAGATGGCGAGGCGCCCCACGCTAGTGGGGGCGTCCACAAGCACCTCACGAGGAGGAGTCGCCAGGATGCAGCGATCGCAGAGCAGCTTCGACCACGACTGGCTGGTGATCGGCTCCGGCTTCGGCGGCAGCGTCTCCGCGCTGCGCCTGGCGCAGAAGGGCTACAGCGTCGGCGTGCTGGAGTGCGGTCGGCGCTTCGCCGACCACGAGTTTCCCAAGTCCACGGGCGACTTCAGGCGCTATTTCTGGCGCCCCCGGCTGGGCATGAAGGGGATCTTCCGGATCAGCAACTTCAAGGACGTGGCGGTCGTCTCCGGCTGTGGTGTGGGTGGCGGCAGCCTCGGCTACGCCAACACCCTCTACGTGCCCCCGAAGAAGTTCTTCGAGGATCGCCAGTGGAGTGATATGCAGGACTGGGAGAGTGCGCTCGCGCCCCACTACGCAGAGGCCCAACGGATGCTCGGCGTGACGATGAATGAGCACGACGATCCGGCGGACCAGTTGCTGCGAGAGCTCGGCGAGGAGTTCGGCGTCGGCGAGACCTACAAAAAGACGCCCGTGGGCGTCTACTTCGGCGAGCCGGGCGAGACCGTGCCCGACCCCTTCTTCGAGGGCGAAGGTCCCGATCGCACAGGCTGCCAGCTGTGCGGGCGCTGCATGGTCGGCTGCCCCCATGGCGCGAAGAACACCCTCGTGAAGAACTACCTCTATCTCGCGGAGAAACGCGGCGCGCGCATCACGCCGGAACGCACCGTCGTGGACATCAGGCCACTGGGGCGCGGCGACGGCAGCGACGGCTACGAGGTCGAAAGCGTGCGTTCGGGGGCGTGGTTCGCGAAGGACCGCCGCATCCACCGCGCCCGCTCGGTGGTCGTGGCGGCTGGGCCGCTGGGCACGAACACCCTGCTGCAACGTTGCCGCCTCTCAGGCTCGCTCGCCGGCGTCTCCAACCGCCTTGGCGAGCTCGTGCGCACCAACAGCGAGGCGATTCTCGCAGTCACGGTCCCCGAGGACTATCGGGAGGAGCTCGTGCGTCGCGTGGCAATCACCTCGAGCATCTACCCGGACGCGAACACCCACATCGAGACCGTCACCTATGGCAACGACGGAGACTCGATGCGACGCCTCTACACGCTGCTGACCGGTGACGGCACGAGGATGACCCGGCCGCTGAAGCTGCTCGCCCAGGCCGCGATGCACCCAGGCCGCTTTGCCAAACTGCTGAGAAGCAAGAACTGGTCGCGCAGGACGATCATCATCCTCGTGATGCAGACGCTCGACAACGCAATGGCACTGCGGCCTAAACACGGCCCGCTCGGCACCTTCTGGCTGCAGACCGAGCAGGATCCCGAGCGTCCCAACCCCACCTTCATCCCCGTCGCCAACCAGGCCGCCGAATGGTTCGCCAAGCGCACAGGCGGCATTGCCCAGAGCTCAGTGATGGAGGCTCTGCTGAACGTTCCGACCACCGCTCATATCCTCGGAGGCGCGGTGATCGGCTCAGACCCAGGCCGCGGCGTGGTCGACGCCCATCAGAAAGTGTTTGGCTACGAGAATCTGATGGTCTGCGACGGCTCGGTGATCCCCGCGAACGTAGGCGTGAACCCGAGTCTGACGATCACCGCGCTGGCCGAGCATGCGATGAGCTTCGTGCCGCCGACCGTGCAGCAGACCGCCCCGGAAGAGAGCACACGGGCAGTGGCTTGAGCGCAGCGTGACCTGCCACGCCAGCCTTTACGAATCTTGCACCAAAATAAAGGCATGCCAAAGGTCTCCTCCAAGAACCAAGTCACGCTTCCGGTTGAGGCGATGCGCAGGGCTGGCGTGCATGCGGGCGACGAGATAACCATTCGCGCCTCCGGCGATGGCGAGATCGTCATCGCCACACACGGGTCCCGGGTCGCTCGCCAAGCCGGTATCGCAAGCGGAATCTATGAGGACGGCGAGCTCGACCGACTCCGTGATGAGTGGACGCACTGATCCTCGACGCAAGCGTCTTGATCGGGCTGCTTGACGCCGCAGACATCCATCATGCCGCTCGGTGCAGGACGTCGAGGCGGCAGACAGGGCAAGACGGAGCCGTGCTGGTCCCCGCAAGCGCCTACAGCGAGTCGCTTGTCGCCTTCGCCCGCGCCGGATGTCTCAGCGACGCGCGGGATGCACTCGCCGCGATGGGTATCGCCATCACCCCTCTCACAGCCGCGATCTCCGAGCGCGCCGCCGAGCTCCGCGCTCGCCATGAGCGACTGCGCCTGCCGGACGCGATTGTGCTCGCCACCGCCCAAGAGATGAGCGGCGAGCTGTTGAGCTATGACCGCCGGCTCGCCCAGATCAGCAACAAGAGCGACCCGCGCGATGGCTAGGTCGTTTTGGCCCTCACAGACGCCGAGCACGCCGGCGCCACCGACCACTATCGGATATGCGGCGAGCCGCCGGCCATCGCCGGCAGGATCACAAGCGTGTCGGAGTCCCCGACCTCTGTCTCCAGCCCGCCGAGCACGCGCACGTCCTCGTCGTTGAGGTAGACGTTGACGTAACGGTTGAGCTGGCCGTCCTCGGAGAAGAGCTGTGTCTTGGTCGCCGGGTGGCTGGCGACGAGGTCCTGCAGCACCTCGCCGACGTTGCCGCCGGAGGCCGTGAGCTCCTTCTCGCCGCCCACGGAATTGCGCAGCACTGGTGGGATCTTGATCGTCGCCATGTGTCCTTCGGGTCGTTTTGATCGATGAACCTCGCCCGCCCGGCAGAGCAGCGCGTCGCGCCGCCGCCATCGAGGCGAAACAGGCTATCCGGCCGCGGCGCAGAACGCCTCGTAGTCGGGGAAGACGCCCATCTCCTCGTCGGTGATCTCGGAAGGATCGCGCGAGCAGATCGGGCACTCGGGGTCGCGTCTGACCTTCACCTCGGTAAGCGTCGCACCCAGCGCGTCGTAGAGCAGCAGCCGCCCGATCGCGGGCTCGCCGATCCCGACGATCAGCTTGACGACCTCTGTTGCCTGCAGCAGGCCCATCGTGCCCGGCAGCACGCCAAGCACGCCGTTGGCGCCGCAGGAGGGCGCGAGCTCGGCCGGCGGCGGCTCCCTGAAGAGGCAGCGGTAGCAGGGGCCCTCATGGGGCTTGAAGACCGAGAGCTGGCCGTCGAAGCCAAGGATCGAGGCCGAGACGACGGGGATGTCGAGGCGGACCGTGGCGTCGTTGAGCAGATATCGCGTGGGGAAATTGTCCACGCCGTCGACGATCACGTCGTAGCCCTCGATCACCTCCATGATGTTCTCCGCGCCGAGGCGGAAGGGGTACTTGATGACCTTCACGTCAGGGTTGAGCGCCCTGATCGACTCCTCCGCGGAGTCGACCTTCAGCGTGCCGATGCGCTGGTTGTTGTGGATCACCTGGCGCTGCAGGTTCGAGAGGTCCACGACGTCGTCGTCGACGATGCCGAGCGTGCCGACTCCGGCGGCGGCGAGATAGAGCGCCGTGGGAGAGCCGAGGCCACCCGCGCCGAGCAGCAGCACCTTCGCGTCGAGCAGCTTCTGCTGGCCCTCGGCGCCGATCTCCGGGATCAGCAGGTGCCTGGAGTAGCGGTCGCGCTGTTCGGGGCTGAGCGCCCTCGGGACCTCGACCTCATAGCCGCGATCCTTCCAGAGAGTTATGCCGCCGGTCATCGACCTCACGTTCTCGTAGCCGAGGTCATCGCGCAGCGTGCGGGCGGCGTAGGCGGACCGCACACCCGAAGCGCAATAGAGAATCAGGTTGGCGGAGCGGTCGGGCACCGCGCCCTCGATCCTTGACTCGAGATGGCCGCGCGGGATCAGCTTGGCACCCGGCAGATGGCCGGTGGCGGTCTCTTCGCTACCACGCACGTCGACGACCACGACGCCCTCGTCGAGCAGCTCGTGGACCTCTGCGGGGTCTATCTCCTCGATCTGGGACTTGATCTGGCGCAGCAGCTCTGCGCTGGAGGTGCTCATCTGAAATCTCCTGAACGGCTGTCGGGATTCACGTACTTCACAGAGTATAGCGACCCGATTGCAACGTCAAATCCGCTCTCCGGACATCGTAGGTCATGTCGATATGCCGCTCTGGAGGCGGGGTTTCGTGGTGATGCGCATCCGATCGCCCCAGCCGGCGCGGCTCACCCCTGATACCCTAGCTGCCAGGTAGGGATTTCGATGATGTTCTCGACAAAGGCCGAGTACGGCGTACGTGTGATGGTGGAGCTGGCCCGGCGGGCCAGCTACGCCTCCGCACAGGGTGGGGCGGGTGGAGATCCAGTCGTCCCGCTTGCGGAGATCGCCGAGCACGACGGGATGCCGCTTGCATACCTGGAGCACCTCGTCGCCCGTCTGCGCAAGGCGGGGCTGCTCGACAGTCGCAGGGGCAGCCGGGGCGGATACATGCTTGCCCGGCCCGCCGACCAGATCACGATGGCGGAGGTCGTGGAGGCACTGGAGGGCACGATCGCGCCGATCGAGTGCATCTCACAGGGCCCCGACGGCAGCATCGTCTGCTCGCGGGAGTCAGACAGCTCCCACGTCTGCCCGACGAAGATCCTTTGGACGAAGGTGCGCCTGGCGATCGTGCGCACGCTGCTGCAGACCACGCTCGCCGATCTGCTCGCGCCCGCGGGCGCGAGCAGATCCGATGACGCGTTTGTTGCGCTCGCAGCCGCCGCCAACCCCGCAGGCACGCTGGGCACGCAGGGTGCAGAGGGCCCTTCGCTTCCAGCCCCCGCGCCTCTGCACGAGCCACCCAAAGCCACGCAAACCCTGCCAACGACCGTCTGAAACGACCAGCCGAAGAGCCGAAGGAGACCATGGCCGACCTGCACATAACCAACCTGCACGTGCGCACCGAGGATCGCGAGATCCTGAAGGGCGTGAACCTCGCGATCGACCGAGGCGAGGTCCATGCGCTGATGGGCCCAAATGGCTCGGGCAAGTCGACGCTCGCAAACACGCTGCTCGGCCACCCCGCCTATGAGATCACCGAGGGCCAGATCGTCTTCAAGGGGCAGGACATCACCGAGGCCGAGCCGCACGACCGCGCGAAGGCCGGTCTCTTCCTGGCCTTCCAGTACCCGGTCTCGATCCCCGGCGTCTCGGTCGCCAACTTCCTGCGCATGGCGATGAACGCCAAGCGCGATGAGCCGATCCCGGTCAAGGAGTTCCGCAACGAGCTCCAGCACGCGATCGACCTGCTCGACGTGGACCGCTCCTTCACCTCCCGCCATCTGAACGACGGCTTCTCCGGCGGCGAGAAGAAGCGCGCGGAGATACTGCAGATGGCGATGCTCGCGCCCGACATCGCGATCCTCGACGAGACCGACTCGGGCCTCGACATCGATGCACTGCGCACCGTGGCCGAGGGCGTCCAGCGCCTGCACGACGAGCAGGGCCTCGGAGCGCTGATCATCACCCACTACCAGCGCATCCTGCACTACATAGAGCCGCAGTTCGTGCACATCATGCTGGAGGGACGCATCGTGCTGGACGGCGGCGTGGAGCTCGTCGAACGGCTCGAGCGCGAAGGCTATGACTCGATCCGCCAGGAGTTCGGCGCCCATGTCTGATACCAATCCCGACCAGAGTCAGACCGCGACCACCGAGCTCGCGATGAAGCCGGGCCGCCACCGCGAGGCGACCCTCTACAGCGCGCTTGCAGGCGATGGCGCGGGCGATGGCCGCAGCCTCTCAGAGCTGCGCGAGGCGGCATTGCACGCCTATGAGACCTCCGAGCTGCCGGTCTGGCGCCGCTCTGGCTTCTGGAGCACGAGCCTCACATCGCTCGATCTCGACGCGCTGGAGGTGCGCCATCACGAGCGCGGCCCGCTGCCCGAGATCGTCTCCCAGACGCTGCCCGATCGAGCGCGCGCCGGGCGCATCGTGCAGCTCGATGGCTCCGTGGTGCACGTGGAGCTCGACCCGGAACTTGCCAAGCGTGGAGTCGTGCTCTGCCCGCTGGAGCAGGCGGCCACCGAGCACCCACAGACCTTCGCGCAGTGGTACTCAAAGCGCATGAGGATTGACCGCAACAAGCTCGAGGCCGCAAACGCCGCCTTCTGGACGGGCGGCGCCTTCCTGCACGTGCCGCAGGGCGTCGTGATCGAGGATCCCTTCGAGATCGTCTACGCGATCGATCGCCCCGGCGTGGCGCAGTACGGGCGCACGCTGATCGTGGGCGAGCGGGGCAGCGACTTCCGCGTCCACGAGTACGACCTCGGCGGCGACTTCGAGGGCCAGGCATTGCACGCCGGCGCCTTCGAGCTCTACCTGCAGGACGGTACGCGCTGCCGCCTGGCCCAGGTCCAGGACTGGGGCTCGGGCGAGGTCTACGACGTCTCCACCCGTCTCGTGAAGGTCGGCCGTGACGCCTACTGCCACTGGCTGCCCTCCCTGCTCGGCGGGCACCTCGTGCGCCAGCATCTCGAGTTGGCGGTCACCGAACCCGGCGGGGACATGGCCTTCAGGGGCATCTTCTTCACTGAGAAGGAGGAGCACCTCGACGCCTTCGCTGTGGATCTGCACGAGACCGGGCCCTCTGGCGGCGACGTGCACTGGCGCGGAGCGGCAACTGGCGCAAGCAGGGCGAGCTTCGAGGGGCTGATAAAGATCGACCCCGGCGCCCAGCAGACCCACACCTACCTGCAGATCCACACGATGATGCTCTCGCCCAAGGCGCGCGTGGACGCGATCCCCTCGGTGCTGGTCTCGGCGGACGACGTCTCCGCCTCCCACGGCGGCACAGTCGGCGAGCTCGATGAGGACGCGATCTTCTATATGCAGAGCCGTGGCCTCGATCGCGCGAGCGCGGTGCGCGTGATCGTGGAGGGCTTCTTCGAGCCGCTGCTCGCGGAGCTCGCCGACGAGCCGCTCGAAGAGCTCATCAGAGGCAAGCTCGCAGAGAAGCTCGCGGCCGCCAAGCAGGACATCGAGACCTATGCCGCAAGCCGTTAGCACCACGCGGCCGGACGGCGGAGGCGCCTCGGGCGCGCCGGAGAATGCCAGAGGCTCGCTCGGCGTGCGGGGGGACTTCCCGATCCTGCGACGCAGCTTCCAGGGCAAGCCTCTGATCTACCTCGACTCCGCCTCCACCTCGCAGAAGCCCGCGGTCGTGATCGACGCGCTCGCCGAGCATCTGCGGGTGCACAACGCCAACGTGCATCGTGGCGTCTACGCGCTGGCCCAGGAGGCGGACGCGGCCTATGAGAACGCACGCGCACGGGTTGCCGCATTCGTCGGCTGGGATCAGGACACGACGATCTTCGCCAAGAACGTGACCGAGGCGATCAACCTGATCTCCTACGCGTGGGGCCTTGAGAACCTCGGCCCCGAAGACGCGGTGCTCATCACCGAGATGGAGCACCACGCAAACGTCGTGCCCTGGCAGCAGCTCTGCAAGCGCGCCGGGGCGCAGCTGCGCTATCTGAACGTCGACGAGCGCGGTGAGCTTTCGCTGGCACAGCTGCAGGAGGAGCTCGCCAAGGGCGATGTGAAGCTCGTCTCCTTCACCCACGTCTCAAACGTGCTCGGCACGATCAACCCGGTCGCGCAGATGACCGCGATGATCCGCGATGCGGGGGCGCTCAGCGTTGTGGATGGGGCCCAGGCGGTCCCGCACATGCCCGTGGACGCGAAGACGCTCGGCGCCGACTTCTACGCCTGGACGGGCCATAAGGCGCTTGGGCCGACCGGCATCGGCGTACTGCACGGGCGCCGCGAGATCCTGCAGTCGATGGAGCCCTTCCTGACCGGCGGGGACATGATCTCCTCGGTGGACTTCCAGAGCGCGACCTGGAACGAGCTGCCGTGGAAGTTCGAGGCCGGCACCCCGCCGATCGCCGAGGCGGTCGCACTCGGCAGGGCGGTCGACTACCTCGCAGGGCTTGGAATGGAGCGCGTGCGCGAGCATGAGCTGGAGCTCACGCAGGTCATGCTGGATGTGCTGGCCGGCGTGCAGGGGCTCTCGATCGTCGGCCCGCCGGAGGCAGAGCGCCGCGGCGGCCTCGTCTCCTTCACGATCGAGGGCCTGCACCCGCACGACATCGCCGAGCTGGCCAACCGCGAGGGCGTCTGCATCAGAGCCGGCCACCACTGCGCCCAGCCGCTGATGAGAAGGCTCGGCGTTGGCGCGACCGCGCGGGCGAGCGTCGGGGTCTACAGCGAGCCGTGGGAGATAGAGGCGCTTGGCGCCGCCCTGAACAAGGGCAGGGAGGTCTTCGGTCTGTGAGCGACGACGACCTCTACCGCGAGCACATCCTCGAGCACTACAAGCGCCCGCACAACTTCGGCGAGCTCGATCCCCACGACCTCGAGGCCTTCGAGCAGAACCCACTCTGCGGCGACGAGCTTGGCGTCCACATCCAGGTCGACGACGGACAGATCGCGGACCTGCGCTTCCACGGCCACGGCTGCGCGATCTCCCAGGCGGCCGCCTCGATCGCCTCAGAGGAGCTGAAGGGCATGCCGCTCGATGAGGCTGGCAACCTCAGCGCCGACTGGATGATCGACCTGCTTGGCATCCCCATCTCCCCCACCCGCCGCAAGTGCGCCCTGCTGAACCTGAAGGTGATGCGCCGGGCGATCACGGGCGATGCGGGGTGGCCTACGGGGTCGGAAGGAGCGGCGTAGGAGCCGCTTTGAACCCCGCCTCTGGCCGCTGCGGACACTCAGTGTGGTGCCGAACGCGGGTTTGGATCCGAGCGGTCAAGCTGACGGGCTAAACCGTCCTATCCCGCGCGGCTGGCTCGGTCGAGTCGATGAACACGCCCAGCACATCCAGGAAGCGCTCGGGCTCGTCGAGCTGGGGGAAGTGGCCTGAATGCAGGAACACCTCCAGGCGGCTGTTGGGCATCATCTCATGCGTCGCGTGTCCATGGGAGACCGGGATGATCGAGTCGTGCTCGCCCCAGATCAGCAGGAACGGGAGATGTTCGGCCAGATAGAGCCGGTTTGAGGCATCGACCCGCTGGCCGCCGGGCTCGACGACAGAGCGGAGCGTGTGGACGAACGCGGCACGGGCGGCGCTGTCGGAGAGCGTCGAGTGCCCGCGGGCCATCTCCTGCAGATCGGTCCCGAGGCCGAGACCCAACCGGTCGAGCAAGCCGCCGGCGCGCGCGCCGGCGTCGAGCAGGCGGGTTGCCGCGAGCAAGGGCAGCACGAGCTCGGAGCCGGGAAGCGTTGCGGCTCTGAGCAGCCAGTTGACGTCGCGGCCAAGGCCGCCGCTGTCAACCAGGACGAGTCGCTCGCAGCGCTCGGGAAACTGGTAGGAGAACTGCATTGCGATCCCCCCGCCGAGCGAATGCCCTACAAAGGTTGCCCGCTCGTGTCCGAGGGTGAGCAGCAGATCGCGCAGGCTGCTCGCGTGGGCGCCGAGTGAGTAATCGCCTCTGGGCTTGGCCGACTCGCCGTGACCGGCCAGGTCGGGGGCTATCACGGTAAAGCGGTCGGCGAGGTGGGGCATCACCCGCTTCCAGGTCGCCGAGCTGGACGTGATCCCGTGGACGAGCACGACTACGGGGCCGCTGCCCGCTTGACGGTAGGCCACGTCGTGACCATGCAAGGTCGTGTGCCTCACGTCTTCGCGGCTGCGCTTTATTGGAGGTGGCATCCGAAGCTCCGGTTCTCTGCCCGGGCGAGCCGGGTCGGCAGGGCTCGCAATGGAGAGTATCGCTGCGACACCGTCGGTTGAGTGGATCGCCTGTCCAGGACGCAAGGCGCTGATTTGGGACCGCGGGCCAGTGCGCTCCTGGCCGTGCGCGCGAAGATCATTCGCGATGAGTCGACAGCCAGCCAGCGCAGTTGTGTCTTTTTGGTTGCCGGGGGCTTGTCCGGCGGTCTGTGCTGGGTATGCCAAGCGGATATCCCAGATGCTGGCTTTGGACGGCATATCCGGAACTACCCAGAGGAGTTGACGCGACGGCAACGAGCGGTGCGCAGCTGAGCCCGACCGACGTGAGCGCGAATCGCGACCACGTCCTTCCCGCCGGCGCAGGAAGCGATGCTTCAATGTCCGACGGGGTGCTGCTGACGGGCGCCACTGGGTTCGTCGGCATGGAGCTGCTGGCTCGCTTTCTGGAGCGCACCGACCGTCGCGTGTATGCGCTGGTGCGGGGCGCGAACGAGCGCGACGTCACAGCCCGGGTGGAGCACACGCTGCTCTGCCTGTTCGGCGCCGATCATCCTTACTCGCGTCGCGTCGTGGCCGTGCGTGGCGACATCACGCGTCCCGGCCTCGGCCTTGGTGGGCAGCGCGATCAGCTTGCCGAGCGGGTGAGCGAGGTCGTGCACGGGGCGGCGTCTGTGTCCTTCCAGCTCGGGCTGGAGGATCTGCGCCAGGTCAACGTCGAGGGCACTCGGCGCGTGCTCGAGTTTGCCGAGCGCGCTGATGCGCGCGGTGGGCTGCGCCGTTTCTCCTATATCTCCACGGCGTACGTCGCTGGTGAGCACGCAGGGTGCTTCAGCGAGGACGATCTCGCTGTGGGTCAGCGTTTTCGCAACGCGTATGAGCAGTCGAAGTTCGAGGCCGAGTGCCTGCTCACCAGCGCACGCCGGCGGCTGCCCGTGACCGTGCTGCGCCCGAGCATCATAGTCGGCGAGCGCGACAGCGGCTGGACGCAATCGTTCAACGTGCTCTACTGGCCGTTGCGGGCATTTTCACGCGGTGCCTACGTCGCGTTGCCCGCGCGCCGAGACGCTCCGGTTGACGTGGTTTCCGTCGACTACGTCGCCGATGCGATCTTCGCGCTCAGCCAGGCCCCGGAGGCCGAGGGCGTCACCTATCACCTGACCGCGGGGAGCAATGCGACCAGCGTCGGTGAGCTCGTCGAGCTCGCGGCGGCGTATTTCAGGCGCCCGGCGCCGCGCCTGATCTCCCCTGGCGTATACCGCCGTGTGGTACACCCACTGCTGCTGCAAGCCACCCGCGATGAGCGCGGCCGCCGAGCGCTCTCACGCAGCGAAGTCTTCTTCCCGTACTTCGAGATGGCAGTCACCTACGATGATCGTCGCTCGCGAGTGGCGCTTCGTGGAACCGGTATCGCGCCCACACCGCTGCCCCGCTACTTCGACAAGCTCCTCGAGTTCGCCCTCGCCGCCGAGTGGGGGCGACGGTCGATACCACGAGCAGGTCTCCTGCACCCCACCGCAGCCTTCCCGTACGACCGCATCGCCCAGGTCCGACGCGCGCCACGCGTCCGCGCCACGCGACCGCGTCCTCGGCGCCCGGCGCGTGGCTCCGCAGCTCGAGCCGGCTCGGCGCTGAGATGACGAGCAGATCCCGCCTATCGGCGCTCGACGCGTCTTTTCTCGCCGTGGAGACGCCCACTGCGCACATGCACGTCGGCTGGGCTGCGACGCTGTCGGCTCCCGCGCAAGGCCAACTTCCGAGCTTCCCGCAGCTGCGCGACCACATCGAGCGGCGGCTCGCGCGGGCGCCGCGCTACCGCCAGAAGCTCGCACGCGTCCCGCTTGGCCTGCACGCGCCGGAGTGGGTCGACGACCCGGCGTTCTCCGTCGATCGTCACGTCTACCGGGCACCCGGCCCGCTCGACGACCTTGCCGATGAGGTGATGTCGATGCCGCTGCGGCGCGACCGCCCGCTTTGGGAGATGTGGATCTGCGAGGACCTCGAACGCCAGCAGATCGGACTCGTCGGCAAGGCCCACCACTGCATGGTCGATGGTATCGCGGCCGTCGAGCTGGGCTGCCTACTGCTCGACCCAACGCCCGAGCCACCCGCCTGCTCCAGCGATGACTGGCACGCGGCACCGGAACCGAGCGCCGAGCGTCTGCTTGCGCGGGGGGTGCGCGACCTCGTGGGGGAGCAGTTCGGGTTGCTGCGCGGACCGCTGCGTGTGCTCGCCTCGCCCGTCCAGACGGCGCGAGAGGCGATAGCAGGTGCATTGCAAGCGACCCGCGCGTTGAGCCACTCGGTGTGTGCCGCGCCCGCAAGCGTGCTCAACGCAGAGCTCTCGCCGCTGCGCCACCTCGTCCGTACCCAACACCCGCTCGAGGACCTCAGGGCAGTGAAGCAGGCCTACGGCACGACGGTCAACGACGTCGTGCTCGCCGTGGTCGCAGGCGCCGTGCGCGCCTATCTGATCCGCGAGGGCGAGCAGCCCGTTGCGCTCAAGGCGATGGTCCCAGTGAACGTTCGCAGCTCCGGCGACGTTCTCGGCAACCACATTTCGTTTGTGTTCGCGCACCTGCCGTGCGACGAGCCCGACCCGCTCGATCCGGCTGCGCCGCGTGCACGACACGATGAGCCAACGAAAGCGTGATGGCGAGCCCGAAGGAGCTGACCTGGCGCTGAAGGCCGCCGCTCTCACCCCTTCCCGGCGCGTGCAGCAACACCTTTTCCCGTTTCATTGCCAGCCCGCGTACGTTCAACCTCGTCGTGTCGAACATCCCTGGTCCCGCGGAGCCGCTATACTTGCTCGGCTGCCCGCTGCAGGCCACCTACCCGGTCGTTCCACTGGCCGACCACCACGCCCCTGTCGGTCGGGATGACCACAGTGTGATTCTGGCTTGCTTCGGTATCTACGCCGACCGCGAAACGCTTCCCCCGCGGACGAGACTCGCCCGCGACATCGACAACGCGCTTGTTGAGTTGCTCGCCGGCACCCACCAACCATGAACCCGGCGCCCCGCCCGTTCCCAGCGTTGAGCACTCGGGTGCCTCCGATGCGGAGATAGCCGCTCAGCTGGCTGAGTAGATCACCGTCACATCCGCCTCGAGCTGGCAGGTGTTGTCGCTGTCCTGTCCCTTATGGGCCTTTCTTTTGGTCTTGTGCTTCTTGGGCTTTACAGGGATCGGCGTCAGCTGGCCGCCGGCGCTGCCAGATGCTGTCGGTGTGCTTGCGCTGCCCGACGCTCCGGTCGTCGCAGCTTCAGGGAGAAATCCGACGCCGCAGTAGCCGAGGTAGTCATCGCTCACCTCGGTGAGGGTCTGCAACGGGCCGAGCGTCAGCGAGAGCTGCTGACGGGAAAGCAGCCTGCTATGAGCCCTTGGGCCTTCGGCGCATCCACCCAGACCTCGATCTCGCCGCCTCCCGGGCAACCTCCAGTCCCGACCCCCGTCGCCACCTCAGCGCCCGAGGCGTCGACGCCTGAGTCTCCTGATGCGAGCGCGACCGACGCGCGCCAGGAGGATCAGTGGAAAAACCGGCAGTTGCCAGACCGGCACGCCGCGCCGCCCACGGCGCGGCAGATCGCGGGTGAGGGCATCTAGGTCCGCTCGCGTGCGAGCCGACCACGCGCCCTCCATGCGCTGCTCGAGCTCAGCGCCATCGATGCGTCCCTTGGCATAGGCGCGGGCAAGCCGCCGTGCCGCACCCTCACGGGCCTCGTCTGAGACCAGCACGAGCGCGCGCGATTGTGGCCGGCGGACATAGCGCGTGGGTGCCTCCCGGAACGCGTTGGCGCATGCCCTCAGAGCAGAAGTGGTACTCGACGCCACGCCAGACCGTCGTCTCCTCGGATGCGGCCGGGTCGACTGCGATCCGGCACACCGGGTCAACAGGCAGCTCCTGCCGCTCGTCGGCGCCCTCCGGATAGAGAGCAAAGACCTCCACCGGGTCGGGAACGTGCTTGAGGCTGCGCCGGCCCCGTGATCGAAGCTGGCCCGTCAGCACGCAGGACGCCGCAGCATCCCGCGTCGCCGCGCTCACGATCACCTCGCCGGGACGGGCGAAGTCGGCGATCCGGGAGGCGACGTTGACGGCAGAGCCGAACCAGTCATCCCCTTTGCGCACAGCCGTGCCGGTGTGCATCCCGACGCGCACGCTCAGGGCCCTGTCGCGAGCGCCGAAGTCGCCCACGATCCGCGCCGCAAGACAAAGCGCTCCGCCCGCCTCAGGCACGCGGACGATCAGCGCGTCACCGACCGCCTTCATCTCCTCGGCGCCGTAGTCGCTTAGCAGCGCACGCAGCTCATCGCAGAACGCGGCGGCGACTTCCGCCGCTCGCTCGTCGCCGTGCGCCTCCGTCAGAGCCGTGTATCCGGCGAGGTCGGCAAAGACGAACGTCGATGTGACAGCAGCATCGCTCACCGTAGGATCATGGCAGTTGGCGTAGCCATCGACGAGCTATTCGACCGCTTGACGAAACGACTCGTCAGTCTCGACCGGAGATGCAGCAGAGCTGCGCTCCGCCGCTGGCGAGCAGCCCACCCTCCGTATCCCAGACCCGCCCGCTCACGCCCATCAGGCCGTGCGCAGCGACCGTGCATTCATGTTCGATCAGCAGCCATTCGCAGGCCGGGTTGAAGCGGTGCAGCCAGACGCTCGTGTCAAGATTCGGCGCCAGGTACTCCAATGAGCGATAGCGCTGATAGGCGGCGGGGAAGCCAAACGTATCGAGCAGGATCAGCGATCGTGCGGCCTCGAGGTATGGGTCATCGAAGCACGCGACCGGGCGAAACCGGGTCCACACTCGGACGATAGGCGCTTTCGGGTCCTGTTCTGCGACTCGCACAAAACGTCGCTCGACGTTCTCCCAAAAGCGAAACACAGGCTGACCTTGCCTCGGCACCTGCTCGTACGGCTCGACGTCCTCCGGTGCAGGCACGAGTGGCATCGTTGGATGCTGGTGCTCATGGCCCGGCGCATCGGCGGCGGTTTGGACCAACGCGTGAAGCACGGGGCGGCCTTCCTGCGTCATGGAAACCGAAAGAGACTCCGCTCGCCGTCCGTGCTTGAGCGCGACGACCTCCAGATCCACCGGGCCGAATGCCGGCGAGCTCAGGAAATGGCAGTAGAAGCTGCGTGGCCGATGGATCTTGGCGATCTCACCCGCAGCCCGCAGCGAGATCGCCGCGAGGTAGCCCCCGTTTGGGCCCCAGATCTCCCATTGGTCGGAAAGCGTCGCCGAATAGTGCCCGTCCTCTCCCTCGATCCGAGTGGCATCTGCGAGGTCGCTAGCCATCTGCGCGAAACGTTACCGAGCGCCGGCTGGATGCATCGCTAGACGGGCGGGTCGGAATAGCCCTCGAACGCGTACCGATTGAGGAACTGGCCACGAAACCGCGCCCGCACGGTCAGCCCCAATCGCGGCATCGTGCCCCAACTGTCCGAACCCAGACACCGCCGCCCGTAGGCCCACACGTCGAGGCGATACAATTCCTACCTCAGAGCACAGGATTCGCAAGGCAACCGCAGCAAGGAGCCTCATGGCCACAGTCGACCGCACGAAGATCGCAAAGCCGAGCCCCATCGTCGAGGACGACCAGGGTCAGCTGCGCGCAAGGCAGGGCGTCTCCCGCGAGGTCGTCCAGGAGCTCTCGAAGATCAAGAAAGAGCCGAGCTGGATGGCCGAGAAGCGCCTGAAGTCGCTGGAGATCTTCGAACGCAAGCCCACACCGCACTGGGGCGTGGACCTCTCGGGCCTGAACCTCGACGACCTCGTGCTCTACTCGCCGCCCACCGCAGGCCGCTTCAACAGCTGGGACGACGTGCCGGAGGAGATGAAGAAGACCTACGAGGACCTCGGCATCCCCCAAGCCGAGCGCGAGCACCTGGCAGGAGTCGTCGGCGTCTGGCGCCAGGAGCCTGTCTATGAGGGCCTCAAGGAGGAGTACCGCAAGATGGGGATCCTCTTCTGCTCGATGGACACGGCGATCAGCGAGTACCCGGAGCTCGTCCAAAAGTACTTCATGAACAAGTGCGTGCCCGCTCAGGACAACAAGTTCTCCGCGCTGCACGGCGCCGTCTGGTCGGGCGGCTCCTTCCTGTACGTGCCCAAGGGCGTGAAGGTCGACCTGCCGCTGCAAGCCTACTTCCGGATGGAGGGCGCCGGCGAGGGCACCTTCGAGCACACGCTGATCGTCGCCGACGAGGGCTCTGACGTCAACTACATCGAGGGCTGCACCGCCCAGACCTATTCGGTCAACTCGATGCACTCCGCCGTCGTTGAGATCTTCGTCCACGAAGGTGCCAAGGCCCGCTACACGACCGTCCAGAACTGGTCCAAGGACGTCTACAACCTGAACACCAAGCGCGCGGTCGTCGACGCCGAGGGCACGGTGGAGTGGGTCGGCGGCTCGATGGGCGCCAAGTACGTGATGCTCTACCCCGGCTCCTACCTGATGGGCGAGCACGCCCGCGCCGATCACCTGAACGTCGGCGTGGCCTCCGGCGAGGTCCACAAGGACACCGGCGCGAAGGTCGTGCACCTCGCCCCGAACACGACCTCGAACATCCTCGCCAAGTCAATCTCCAAGGACGGCGGCGTGATGGGCTACCGCGGCCTCGTGAAGATGGGACCGCACTCGCAGGGCTCAAAGGCCCGCGTCCAGTGCGACGGCCTGATGATGGACGGCCGCTCCCGCTCTGACACCTGGCCCGACATCCAGATCCAGAACCCGAACGTGACCGTCGCCCACGAGGCCACCGTCGGGCGCATCTCCGACGACCAGCTCTTCTACATGGGATCGCGCGGCTTCACCGAGGACGAGGCCGCGGCGATGATCGTCAACGGCTTCATCGAGCCGGTGACCAAGGAGCTGCCGATGGAGTACGCAGTCGAGCTGAACCGGCTGATTCAGCTCGAGATGGTCGGCTCCATCGGCTGACCTGACCGCCGACGGCCGACGTCTGGCAGCGTCCTCGCTCGCTCGCGTGCTAAAAGCACGCCACGTCCCTTGAGTCCTTGCCAGACTTGACCCTCGACGCCCAGGTGGCACATACCTGAAGACCGCGATGAGAGCACCCGTCGACACGATCGCCGCCCCACCGTTCCCGCCGCAGCTGCGATGGATCAACGTGCCCGGCAAGCGGTTGCGGCTGGAGCAGCTGATCGGCAGGCCGATGCTGATCGAGTTCTGGGACTTCTGCAGACCGAACTCGATGCGCACGCTTCCGTACATCAAGGGATGGCATGAGCGGTACGCGAGCACCGGCAAGGGGCTACAGGTGATCGGCGTGCACTCCCCCGGCTTCGAAGCCTCCCGTTCGCGCGAGGCTGTGACCGAGGCGGCGCAGCGGCTCGGGATCGAGTATCCGGTGCTGATCGACAGCACGCTTGAGACCTGGCGGGAGTACGAGAACCTCGGCTGGCCGGCGCGCTACCTCTTCGACGCACAGGGCATGCTCTACGACTACCACTACGGCGAGGGCGCCTACGAGGAAACCGAGCTGGCGATCCAGGACCTGCTCGGACCCGAAGCTGAGCGTCCCGCCCCGCTTGCTCCTGTGCGACCGGAGGATGCTCCCGAAGCGGCGCTGGCCGCCCAGACAGAGGACCAGAGCGGTCCCTACAGCGGCCCCTACGAGGCGGGCGGCGTCTGGGTGGTCGTCTCAGGCAAAGGCGTGTTGACCGTCAACGGCGGCCCGCAGCAGGGCGGCAGCGAGCTTGTCGTGGAGCATCCGGGCGCCTATCCGCTGATCGAGTACGAACGCCACACCGCCGCGGTCGTGACGATCGAGGAGGGCGAGGGCGTGCAGTGCCTGGCGACCTGTTTCACGCCGGGCCTCGCCTAGCCACGATCCACCCTCCCATCGCCGATGATCCGCCCTACCCCGCGAGATCGGCATGCTCGCCCTGACCCTGCTCGTTTTGACATGGCGTCGCTCCGCGTACGCCAGACCGAGCGCGTCAGGCTGGATACCGACTTGACTGCCCTCCCTAAGCAGTTGTGCGATCTGAACGGAGAGCGTGCGAAGGCGCTTGCCACGTAGCCTGACGCGGATAGCAAGGCAAAAAAACTTGGCGCGTTCGGAGCCTGGATAATCCATCCGACGTAGGTACGATGGTAAGCGAGTCACCGTCCGAATGAGGACGACGCCCCAGATATGGCGTCGTGATGGCTATCGCATGACCACCACCACATCGACGCGCCAAGACGCTGAAGCGGCTGCCTGCGATCTGCTCAAAAGTACTTGGGCCGAGGATCTGGCGCGCTGTCCGCTGCCAGTCGATCCTTTCCGTATAGCCGCCACGCTCGGGCTGCAAGTGATGCGCATACCGCTTGAACCTGACGTTTCGGGCATGCTTGCCAAGCACCCAGGCCGAGACCCTGAGGTATACGTCAACATGACGGATAGCGAAGTTCGACAGCGGTTCTCATGTGCGCACGAGATCGGGCACTACATCAAGCGTTCGTCATCCGGCGCAGCCGCCGACGAATGGGGCTACATCGACCGCCGGGGTCCGTCGGCCTCCCTTGGGAATAACCCCGAAGAGATCTATGCGAACCAATTTGCAGCCGCGCTCCTGATGCCGAAGGACCGCGTCGAGACGCTAGCGACACAAGGGATGAGTACCGTTTCAATGGCTCTCCAGTTCAATGTCTCGCTCGAAGCGATGGCGCATCGCATCGACAACCTCGGCCACGCGGGGCAGGCCGGGGCAGCTAGCTGAATGCGGCTACCCAAACGGCGCCAATGGCGGGGGCCGACTGGCCCTACAGGCCCCACGGGAGCCAGGCAAGTCGAGGATGAGGTCGCACGGGCAAAGCACCGGAACGCAAAGACCGACAGTCGCCTCCGGCAGTGGCTTGGGTATGGCGCCCTCGTGGCGATGGCCCTGCAACTCATAGCTGCCGATTACGTGTTCTACCGCTACGCCCACGCTAAGGATTGGAGACTTCCCGTGGAAGCGATCATCGGATGGCTGACTGCAACGGTAGTCCAGATCTTCATCATCCTCCGCGGACTCGGCCGCTACCTCTTCCCGCCGATCAACCCTACACACGAGCCCCAAGACAGAGCTTGAGCGGGACGCCACGCCGACTCCCTGAGACGTGGCGCCACGCAGCCGGTTACTGCGCGATCTGATCCGCGCGCAGAGCGGCGCGCGACGCGAATACGAAGTCGTGCAGGCCGTGGATGAGACCTGCGCCGACGACGCGCCGTAGGTCGTCTGCGGCGTCCTCCAATCCCGCCTAGCGCGCCTCCCGACTCCCGACCAACTCCAGGCGGGAGCTATCCGAGAGCAGCCTCATCAGCCGCGGAGGCTGCGCGGGATCTTCCTCCACTACGACGCAAGATCCTGGCCAGTAGGGGTTATCGCTGTCCCCTGGCCCCAGGAATCCCGCGCTATAGGTCCAGGAGCCCGTATTCAGGAGCTTTGCTCCACCGCGGCCCCTCCACTGCTCACGCGCGTCCTCAGCCAGCGGACCTGCCCTGTGGGTATGACCAAAGACCACGTGCGCATCGCCGAGCTGAAGGCGTACGGCCACCTCTCCCATCGCCGCCAACGCCGAGTTTCGCAGCTCAGCGCTCGAGATGTCCGCGCGCAGCGGGCCGAGGCCCAGCCGGTTCAGCGTTGCGACGGCCAGCGGGAAGCCGCGCCTGATCGCGCTGCCTCTCATGCGACCGGAGAGCCCCGCAACAAGCATGCCCAGGCGCGTGCGCGCATCCGCTGCCTCACTTGCGGCGCCGTTCGCCGATGCCGATCGCTTAGCGCCGCCGCCGCCCAGCGTCTGCCACATCCGCACGGTCGCGGTGCCATTGAGGGCCGGCCTGGTGGCCCCACCCGCCGCCACCGCGTCGATCCAGGCGTAGATCGGGGCGGTGATCGCCTCATAGTCCTCGACGCCAGCAAGGGAGGGCTGCGGGCGCGCAACCGCCTTGCCCATCAGCGAGACCACGAGACGCTCCAACGTTGGGACCGTGATGTGGGCGTCGAGGTAGTGCCCGTGCATCGCATACACATCACCGCGAATCCAAAGGCCGGGGTGGGCGATCTCGACGTGAGCCGGGGCGGCCCACTCAGCGAGCTGCCTTGCCATCGGCGACGCCTGCTCGGGCGCAATCCGCTGCTCAAGACCAAGCTGCGGATCGCCGGCCTCTTCGCTTCGGCGGTTCGACCAGCTCTCGATCAGCGCGTGGTCGTGATTGCCGCAGACGACCACCACCTCCCTCCCGGCCATCCTGTCCCCGAGCGCTTCGAAGAATGGCCGCGCGGCCGCCAGGGCATCTCGGCGCGGGCCGTGGCGCAGCTCGAGCACGTCGCCCAGCAGCACGAGTCGCTCCACCTCAGAGAGCGCCGAGAGCAGCGCCTCCCGCGCGTGTGGCGTGCGCAACACGTCGGCGCGCGTCGCGCTGCCGAAGTGCAGGTCGGAGACGATCAGCGTCCTCATCGCAGATCGCGAGCGACGCCTGAGCTCTGCGAGCTGCCTGCCACTAGGCGGCGGCGAGAGCGTCGCGGATCTGCTTCGGCAGCATGAAGCGCACGTCCTCGCGTACGACGTCCACCTCGGCGATGTCGCTTACTCCGCGATCCCGGAAGAGCTGAACGAGCTCCTGCACAAGATGCTCGGGGGCGCTCGCCCCGGAGGAAATGCCGACCACGTGCTTGCCTTCGAGCCACTCCTCTTGCACCTGGCCGGCGTTGTCGATCAGGTAGGACTCCGTGCCGCAGTCTCGCGCGACCTCGACCAGGCGTGCGGAGTTGGAGGAGTTGCGCGATCCGATCACGAGCATGAGGTCGCACTCGCCGGCCATCTGGCGCACGGCCGCCTGACGGTTGGTGGTGGCGTAGCAGATGTCATCCGTTTTAGGCCCGACGATCGCCGGGAAGCGGTCCTTGAGTGCAGCCACGATCGAGGCTGTTTCGCCCACCGAGAGCGTGGTCTGGGTGATGAATGCGACCCTGTCGGCGTCGGGAACCTCGAGCTCCGCCACGTCCTGCTCGCTCTCGACCAGCACGATCTGCTCCGGCGCCTCGCCCATCGTGCCTTCGACCTCCTCGTGGCCGCCATGGCCGACCAGCACGATCGTGTAACCCTGCTGCGCGAACTTGCGCGCCTCGACGTGGACCTTCGTCACCAGCGGACAGGTGGCGTCGATCGTCCGCAGCTCGCGCGTAGCGGCGTTTACCCGCACACTGGGGGCGACGCCGTGAGCGGAGAAGACAGCGGTCGCGCCATGCGGGATCTCGGTCTCCTGCTCGACGAAAATCGCGCCCTTGTCCCTCAGCTCCTGCACCACATGCTTGTTGTGGACGATCTCCTTGCGCACGTACACCGGCGGCCCGTAGAGCGCAAGCGCGCGTTCGACGGTCTGCACCGCGCGGTCCACGCCGGCGCAGTAGCCACGCGGAGCGGCGAGCAACAACTTCTCGATCGTGCCTCTCACCCTTCCCATTGTACGGGTCCAAGGTACGCTTGAGGGGATGCCGCAGCGTCATCTCGACCGTCTGACCGCGATCGACGCCTCCTTCCTGCACCAGGAGGGACCGGACTCGCACATGCACGTCGGCGGGTTGACGATCATCGAGGGTCCGCCGCCGCCCGTCGAGGACCTGCTCGAGCAGATCAGACAGCGCCTGCACCTGGTGCCCCGCTACCGCCAGAAGCTAGCTCACACAGCGCTTGACAGCGGCCGGCCGGTGTGGGTGGACGACCCCGACTTCAACCCCGAGTACCACGTCCGCCACACCGCGCTGCCGAGCCCAGGCGAGCGGCAACAGCTGCGGGAGCTGACAGCGAGGATCTTCTCGCAGGCACTCGATCGCTCAAAGCCGCTCTGGGAGATGTGGCTGATCGAGGGACTGAGCGACGGCCGCTTCGCGCTGATCTCCAAGAACCATCATGCGCTGATCGACGGCATATCCGGCATAGACCTGGCCACGGTCCTGTTCGATCTCTCCCCAGATCCGCCGCCCATCAAGCACTCCGGGCGCCCCTGGCAGCCCCACCCTGAGCCGGGTACCGCAGAGCTCGTGGCGATCGGCGCCCGCGGCGCGGTGCGCGCGGCCGCCGAGGTGCTTGGAGGGACCGTGGATGCGCTGACACATCCCGATCGCGCGCTCTCGCGCAGCCGCGAAGCCGCGGAGGGCATCGGCGAGCTGATCTGGGCGGCATTGAACCCAGCACCGAGCACCCCGCTCAACGTCCCGATCGGGCCCCACCGCCGGTTCGTCGGCGTGACCAGCAGGCTCGATGACTTCAAGCTCGTAAAGAACGCGTTCGGCGGCACCGTCAACGACGTGGTGCTATCGGTGGTGACCGGCGCGCTGCGCGCGTTCCTGATCTCGCGCGGCATCCGCACCGAGGGCCTGGAGCTGCGCGCACTCGTGCCGGTGTCGGTCAGGGCGGCAAACGAGCGGGGGCATCTCGGCAACCGGATCGCGGCGATGCGAGGGCCCCTGCCCGCCTACATCGCCGATCCGGTCGCTCGCCTGCGCTTCGTGAGCCATGCGATGGCGGGCCTGAAGGAAAGCAAGCAGGCGCTCAGTGCAGAGATGATCGCCAACGTGCAGAACTTCGCTCCACCGACGATCCTCGCCCAGGCGTCTCGCCTGAACTTCTCCACCCGCCTGTTCAACCTGATCGTGACAAACGTGCCAGGCCCGCAATTCCCGCTCTACGTCCTCGGCCGCAAGATGCTGCACGCCTATCCGGTCGCCTTCCTGCCCGAAAACCACACGCTCGCCGTTGCGATCATGTCCTACAACGGCGAGATGAACTTCGGGCTGCTCGGCGACTTCGACGCGCTTCCCGACATCGACTCGATTGGCGAGCACATCTCGATGGAGCTCTCAGCGCTGCTCGCGCTCGCAAGTGAGGCGACGCTATCCGCCGCGGCGCGGTAGACATCGACCCCCGGCGAAGGCTCTGACGATCAGAAGCCGAGCGCGAACTTCGCGTCCTCGGTCATCTTCTCAGGCGACCAGGGCGGCGTAAAGACCATTTTGCATTCGACGCTCTCGACCCCTTCCAGCTCGCCCACGAACTCTTCCATCTGTTCGCTGACAGCAGGGCCAATCGGGCAGGCCGGGGTCGTGAGCGTGAAGGTGACCTCGACGTCTGCCCCGTCCACCTCGACGCCGTAGATGAGACCGAGCTCGACGAAGTCGAGGCCGAGCTCAGGGTCGATCACGTTCGAGAGCGCGTCCATCACGTCGTCCGCCGTCACTGGGGGAGCGTCTGGCATCGGACTCAGTGTACTGGCACCGCCAAGCTATCGGTCTACGATGTAGCTCGTCAAGCGCGAGCACGTATGGGCGAGATCACGAGAGGAGCCCATCCGCCTTCATCCTTGCGAAGGCTCGCCTATGGGCATCGAGAACGTCGTCTACGATCTGCTCGGTGTGGGTCGTGCTGAGGAAGCCAAGGTGCACGGGCGCTGCCATCAGCACTCCCTCTCGAAGCAAGTAGCCGGCCAGCAGCCGGCCGCTGTCGTCGCCGGGCAGTTGCTCCTCGCGCACGCTTCGTGGTGAGACATCGGAGCCCAGATGCAAACCCCAGAGCGAGCCGGCTCCTGCAACGCTGCCTACGACGCCGGCCTCGCGCATAGCCTCGGTCAGCCCACTTCGCATCCGCGCGCCGAGGGCGTCGAGCAGCTCAAATGCCTTGGGATCGCCGAGCAGCGCGTCGATCTGGGCTCTGCCGGCGGCCATCGTCACGGGATTCGCCGAGAAGGTGCCAGCCAAGACGACCGCCTCCCCGGAGGCGTCTGGCTGTGTGAGGTCCAAGAGATCGGCACGCCCGGCCATCGCACCCACAGGGAAGCCCCCGCCGATCGCCTTGCCAAGGGTGGTGATGTCAGGCTCTATCCCTAGCTCGCCGGCTATTCCATGGCGCGCAAGCCGAAAGCCGGTGATCACCTCGTCGCAGACGAGCAGGACGTCCGCCTCTCGGCAGGTATGCCAAAGCTGCCGGGCCCACTGAGCGTCTGCCACGATGCCTCCCGCGCTGCCCTGGACACCCTCGAAGATCACGCAGGCCAGGTCCTCCGCATGCTCACGAATGAGGTCGAAGGCAGCCGGATGATTGAACGGCAGCGATATGACGACCTCTTGTATCGCGCTTGGAATCCCCCGTGAGCCGGGAACGCTGTCAGGTCGTTGCTCGGGCCCGGAGTACTCGGAGAAGCTGTGCAACAGGTAGTCATGCCAACCATGCCATCCGCCCTCGAACTTGGCGATCTTCGCACGGCCGCTCGCGGCGCGAGCGACCCGCAGCGCCGCGAGTGTC
The DNA here is from genome assembly GCA_963757925.1 of uncultured Actinomycetota bacterium. Taxonomy (GTDB): domain Bacteria; phylum Actinomycetota; class Thermoleophilia; order Solirubrobacterales; family Solirubrobacteraceae; genus Palsa-744. The sequence continues at coordinate 535,572 of CAVWTE010000025.1, read as the reverse complement.
GCCTCGGTCCCCGAGTTCAGGAACATGAGCCGCTCAGCCCCGGGAACGTTTGCGACGATCGTCTTGGCAAGCTCGCTCTCGTCCAAGGTCGCGGTGCCAAAATGGGTCGCCCGCTCCAGCTGGCGCTTTACGGCGGCCATCACCGCGGGCGGACGGTGGCCGAGAACCATCGTGCCGAAGCCGAGCAGGCAGTCGATGTATCTGCGTCCGTCGACGTCCCAGACGAACGGGCCCTCTCCGCGATCGACGTATATGGGCATCGGCCAGAAGAAGCGGGCGCGCGTGAAGCCGCCTGGCACCAGAGAGCTCGCCGATGCCTGCGCGCTCCTTGGCAGCAACGCGCGGATATCAGCCTCGACGCCTGCAACGACCTGGTCTCGAGCCGATCCCGAGCTTGACATGGACTCGATGTCGACTGTGGGAGAACTGCTCTCTGGCACGAAGCCTCCAGTAGGAATAGGTCAGGGAAAGTGCGCCGCGAAGGATCTGTGCCAGGCCACGATAGCAAAGTCGGCAGCTGAGCAGTTGTCATACATCTAGCAGCGCGCACCCCTCCCACCACGGAGGCACCACCGCAGTGGGCGTCGGCATGAAGGGTGCCGCTCGGGACGGAAGACCACTGGAAGAGAGCCCCGTCAGCTGGCTCAGCGCACGCTGCGAGGCGGCTTGCGACGGCGCAGGTGGAACTCGAAGTGCTCTGGCAGCAGCCAGGCTCGACTGAGGTTTACGACGCGCCCCTCGAACGTACGCGTGTGCTCCTCCAGGTGAAGCGCCGGGGTGCCCCGCGCAACGCCAATGCTGCGCGCGAGCGTCGCGTCAAGCGCAACCGGAAGAATCTTGCAATCGGCATACTCGACGCCAACCTCCGCGTGGGCGAGCAAGATGTCGAGTACTGACCCGTTGAATTCGCGCACCACCGTCTCGAACGGCAGCACCCCCTCCGGGAGGTCGTCGACGATCCGCCCAACCTTCTTTCCCGCGTAGAGCTTGTTGCGTGCGATCGTCAGCAGCGGCGTGCCCACTGGGACATCGAACTCCCTCGCGCGCTCGTCGTCGACCGGCGCTTCGGTGATCTCGACGTCCGCCGTATCGATGCTCGCATTGCTCGCACGCGCGAACGTCTCGAAGGAGCAAAGCTCGTCGAGACCCGAATGGATGGTGCCTTCGCCGGGCAAGACAGTCGACCCAAACCCGTGCCGCACACTCACGATGCTCGCCTCCTGCAGGCTGCGAATGGCAGAGCGCACCGTCACCCTCGACACGCCGTACTGCTCGCAGAGTTCGCTCTCGGAAGGCAAGCGCGCGCCAGGCGCGATGCGACCGGTGCGGATGTAGTCCTCCAAGATCGCGTCTCGAACCTCGTCGGCAAGTCGGCCGCGCCGCAGGTGGCGACGGACTGCGGCCGGCGGCGACGGAGCCTCGCGAGCCATGAGCAGCATGATCGCACATCGGTCAACTATTGTCGAGTCGTCGGTCGTCTCTCAAGAGAGCAACCCATGCCTTCTCTGAACCTCCTTTGGCTCGCTTTTGAGGACCGGGTCTCCAAGCCGTCACCAGCAGTGACACCAGCGGTCAGCGGCGCAATCCCACCTCACTTGACAGTTGTCCTACAACTTGCTACCTTGGCCGAGGCTGCATACAGCGCGCCTCACAGGTTGCGGCCGCGCCGCCAATCATTGCTCCTCCCAAATCCCTCGCCCCAGGTGCTTGCCAATTCCGGTAATGGCGAGGTCCTGAAGTTGATGAAAGACAACGTCGAAAGCGGCAGCCCGACCGCAATATATACACAAGACCTTTGGGACCTTGTCTGAAAAATATGTACTTCCGACGTTCTCCAACTGGACCATGTGGTTCCCGCCCTGGGCGCTCGACATCAAGCTCGCGAAGTAGCTTGCGGGCTGAGGCGGAGGTCTGGCATCGATCTGGTTGGCATCTGTGCAATGCCTACCACGAGTCGATGCCTGGAACGGCGTAGATCGCTAATGACCAAGCCGCAGGCAGCAGAGCAGCCGCACCTCGCGATGTACGAGAAAGTCGTGCCCGTGCCCGGGGCGAGCCTTGCAACCGACGTCTATCTGCCCCGGCACGACCGGGGTGCGCGGCTGCCGGCGCTGCTGCTGCGCACCCCATACGGGCGCCGCGATCTTCCTCAGATCGTTCGGGAAGTGAACATCCTGCGTGCGCATGAGGAAGGCTTCGCCGTCGTCGTTCAGGACGTTCGCGGCTGCGGAGACTCGACCGGCCTCTTCGATGCCAAGCGCAGCGACGGCACCGACGGCGAGAGCAGCATCGCATGGATTCGAGCTCAGAGCTGGAACGACGGGAACGTGGCGACGATCGGCGCTTCATTCGGAAGCATGGTTCAATTCTTGACCGCTGCGCGGCATCCGCCAGGGCTGCGGGCGATTGCTCCGATGATGGGTGGATCCGAGCGCGATCTGTGGATCACGGGAGGCGCGCTGAGGCTCGGGGGCGTGACGGCGTGGGTGGCCGACCACATTCGCCGAGGACCACTCGATCGGGCTGACAGCATCGCCGAGCGCACGGGGCTGGAAGCCTATCTCTCCGCCTCTCCGCGCGATTCATGCACGATCTGCTGACGCCGGGCTCATACGCGCGCGCAGCGACTGAGATGCTCGCCGCGTGGTTCACAGGCGATCCTGACGATCCCTTCTGGACAGAGGTGGACATCCCAGGGGAGGTGGCGGCGCCATCGATTCACGTCACCGGATGGTACGACGCCTGCCGTGACACAACGATCGATGCCTACGAGAGATTGCGCGCCGCCAGCGGCCTGCCGCACGAATTGATCATTGGCCCGTGGGCGCACAGCTGGCCCACCCACGACGGGGCCGCCGATTACAACTGCAACGGCGCCTATCCGCTCGAAGGCGACGATCCGGCAGACGCCGCACAGCGCGTGATCCAGTTCTTGGGTCATGCGGTCGAAGACCGCGCATTCGACGGTGACCACATGGTGCGCAGCTTCGTCCTTGGCGCCAACAAGTGGATCAGCCACCGTGGTTGGCCTCCTCCGGACGCCAGGCCGCAGCATTGGCTCTTGACCGGCGGTCCAACGGACGGGGGCATCTCTGGCGGATTGATGCGAGCAGTGCCTGGCGACGTCACTGCTCTCACGTATCGGTACGACCCCACGGACCCGGTTCCAACCGTCGGTGGAGCAACCTGCATCCCCACCCGATACGGGCCACGCGACCTCGCCGGACTCCACACGCGACCCGATGTCCTGCTCTTCGCGACCGACGTGCTGGGAGAGGAGGTCGAAATCGCCGGCAGAGTCGCGGCCAAGCTCGCGCTCGACTCGACGGCGACGTCAACCGACTTCGTTGCGCGGCTCGTGCTGCTCAGGCCGAATGGAGAAGCAATCCCGCTATGCCACGGCTACTGGAGTGGCTACCTCACGGATCTCCCGCCCGCGACCGGCATCAGCGCGGCGCGTTCCTGCTCGATCACGATGGGCCACATTTGCGTCAGGCTGGGCCCCGAGGACCGGATCGGATTGCAGGTGACCTCGAGCGACTACCCGGAGATATATCCGAATGCCAATACTGGGCATCGGCTGCGCGATGGATCGCCAAGCCACACGACCGTCGCCACGCAGACCCTGATCGTTGGAGGAAACAGCGGTTCGACGATCTCGATCGACGTCCGCTGAATCTGCTCGTTACGGGCCTGTCGACGTCGCCACAGATGGAACCGTCTCGCCTGTGCCCGACCTCCTGGAGCGCTTGAACGACACGAGGTCTCTCGCCGAGCATGTCCGGGCTGCAATGGCGCGGCTGGCGAGGTAAGCCTGCCGGCAAACGCCGAGGTCGCTCTCAGAGCCCAAGACCGTTCTGGAACGCCAGGACGGCGGCTCCGCGCCGCGATCGGATCAGTTGTCGTTGCCGAGCCGATCCCAGACGTAGAGCTCGATGCACTCGTTGGCGAGCTCGACCAGCCTGGGGCGCGAGAGCCGAGGAAGCACGGTATCGAGAGCGTGCTCCTCGGCGACGCCGGCGTCCATCGCCTCCTCGCCGTTGAAGCCGGCGGCGATCTTCAGAGCCTCGCGTCTGTTCTCGCCAAGGTTCGGGAAAACGCCGACCAGAAATTCGGTGTTGGGCACCGGATGGCCGACGTCCAGGGAGGCGTGCCAGGCGGCGAGCAGGTGCAGGTCGTCCTCGCCGAGGTTCGCGACCGCCTTTGCGTAGTGGACGGTCAGCTCGTGCTCAGGGATATCGTCGACCCACGAGCGGACCACCTCTCCGAGCAGCTGCCTGCGCGCCTCACGGCCGATCGACTCGGCTATGACTCTGATGGCGTTCTGAGGCTCGATGAAGCAGAGCGGCATGACAACTCCCTGGCTGCTTGGTACGGCTGTGTCGTTGACCTTCGCGATCTGAGCAGACTGTAGGCGGCACGGTGGACGTCACTTTTGGAGCCGGCGGCCTCGCGCCGCCATGGCGCATTCCGACTGTCCGGCGGGCGCCTCGGCTAGAGCTAGAGCCCAAGCGCGAGCTGCGCCCGCGTGAGCGCGCCCGAGTCCACGGCGAGCTCGGGGAACCCGAGCGTGGCACGTTGGCCGGTATGCCAGTTGAAGAGCCCGAAGCTCCACAGCCGCTACGGGCACTGAGATCTCCTGCGCAAGCCGCTTTGCGCGCCGCTCGATGAGCAGTACGTCCCCGATGCCGAACACGCGCTTTGCCGCGCCTAGAACGGGATCTCCCGCCTCGGCCTTGCCCGAGGCGCTGCTCCTCCGCGCGCCCGTCGCCCCCAATGTCGAGGCGGCAGCCAGGTGCAGGGAGTCGGCGCTGACCTCGTAGAGCCGCAGGCCACCGAGGATCACGAGCAGTTCATATCTTCCCCAGCGCGGGAAACCCGGGATCGCAAGGCGCTCGAAGACCCGCTCGAATCGGCGCCCGGCACTCCAGGATTCCTCGCCGGTCAGGGCCAGCTGCTGAGAGCCGGCTCGCTTCGCCCACGCAAGGTAGGCGCGCAACGTGGCCGCCCCGCGCCCAGGCTCATGACAGGTCCGCGGCCCAAGCTCCAGCGCATCGATCTCGCTGTCGCTGAGAGTCGTGACCTCCTCCAGCGACGGCGCCTTGGAGATCGAAGCAAACGGATCCTCTCCGGGCAGCGGCGAGAGGTATGCGATCAGGAAGCACAGCCAGCTCGCACGCTCCAGCTCACCCTGCGCGCCGAGCTCGGCCGCCAGCGCATAGGCACCCGGCGGCTGTTGGCCAAGCGCCTGCAGCCTGCCCATCGCGAAGTCGATCTCCTCCGCGAGGCGGCGAGCGTCAAGGGATGAGTGCAGGCCGGGCACGAGTTCGCACTCGTACCCATCGTCGATCCCCCGCCGCTGCCCGTCGACGTAGACCTTCACACCACTCGCGCGTGCCCGCCGCGGCCGCGCGTGCCGCTGACGCTCCCGCCGCAGAGGAGTGTCGCGGTGAGCCTGAGGCGCGCGCTCCCGGAGCTCGACGGGGCTCGGCCTGTCCCGGCAGCGTCTTGCTGCAGATCGGGCAGCGCTCGATGAACCGGTTGTGACGGCAGAAGGTTGGCATCAGGCGAGAGCTCGGGCCAGTGGCGAGACCGGCAGGCGGTACCCCTGGCGCTGTGCGCGCTGCGCGCCCGCACGCGCCTCGTCGGCCAGCTCGACCATGTGGTTTGAGAAGTCGACCTGAATCGTGTGACGCTTGGAGGGCAGGTATCGGCGGTGCTGGCGAGCGATCATCGCCCTCATGTCCGCCCGCATCTCGCCGCTGTTCGGCAGGGCATAGGAGCCAAGCAGATGATCGGCGACGATCTGGCTTTGGGCCTCGGCGATCGGCATGATCGCGCCCCAGGGCTGCACGAACCCGATCAGGTAGAGGCCGGGCTGATCGACGGGGAAGATCCGCTTGTAGAGCAGGAGCTCGTTATCCGGTGCGCTCATCACCTCGTCCTCCAAGAACGGGAAGCTGATCTTGTAACCGGTGCAGTAGACGATCAGGTCGGCCTGCTCCTCCGTGCCATCGCTGTAGCGAACCGTATGCCCCTCGAGCTCCGCGATCTCCGGCCTGACCTCGATCGCCCCGTGGGCAAGCCGGTCGAGGATGCGCGAAGACACGGTGGGGTGCGTCTGGCCGAGGCGATGGTCTGGCAGCGGCAGCCCGTAGCGGTCCATCGGGCCGACGGTGAGCTTGAGCACGGGCTCCAGTCCGCGCAGCAGCCAGGCGAACGGCATCCTCGTCGGTCGCACTCCGGCATCGAGCGGCTTGCCGAGGATGTACTTCGGCACCACGTGGACGCCTTTGCGCGCGACGAGCCTGGTGGAGAGAGCGTGATAGGACGAATCCACGGATATGTCCATGGCCGAGTTCCCGAGGCCCACCACCACGACCCTGCGCCCGGCGAGCTGAGCAGGATCGGTGTAGTGATGGGAGTGCATGACCTCCCCCGCGAACTCGCCAGGGATCGGAGGTTCTGGCCAGCGCGGATTCCAATGATGACCGTTGGCGACGATCAGCGCGTCGTAGAGCCGCTGCTCGCCGTCATCCAGCGTGACCTGCCAGGCGCCCTCGGCGGTCCGCTGTGCCCTTTGCACCCCCCGCTCGAAGGCGATCCTCTCCCGCAGGCCGAACCGGTCGACGTATTCGTCGAAGTAGCGGGCGATCTGGTCGTGGCGGGGAAAGTCCGGGTAGGAGCTTGGCATCGGCAGGTCCGCGTACTCCATCCGCTCGCGGGAGGTGTTGATGTGCAGCGTGGAGTAGGAGGAGGACATCCCGTTGCTGTTACCGAGCACCCAGTTTCCGCCGACGCGGTCGGACTTCTCGAAGCAGTCGAACGGCAGGCCGCGGTCGTGGAGCGCCTTCACCGCCGTGATCCCGGAGGAACCGGCGCCGATGATGCACGTGCGCGGCAGCGGAGCGGTATGGGAGACGGGGGCCGCGGTGCCGGATCTGCCTGAGCTCACCATCGCTCTCAAGCGTAGTCGAAGGCGGCTGGATGCAGGACGCGTGAGCTAGCCAGCGGAGATTCCGGGCCCCACGTGCTGTGGGGGGCCCTCTGGGCCGTTGTCGGCATCGGCGTGGCCCGCGATCCCGCCATCTTCTGGGCCATCGTCGGGGAGACCAGAGAGATAGCGATCGACCATCCGCGCGCACTGGCGTCCCTCGTTGATCGCCCACACGATCAGCGACTGGCCGCGACGCGCGTCGCCGGCCGCAAAGACACCTTGCACAGAGGACGTATACGGCTTGACGGCCTTGACGTTGCTGCGCCCGTCGCGCTCCACCCCAAGCTGCTCGAGCAGGTGCTGATCGGGGCCGAGAAAGCCCATCGCGAGCAACACGAGCTGTGCCGGCAGCTCGCGCTCGGTGCCGGGGACGGGCGCAAATGGCGGCGCATCCTGCGCCTGCGCGATCCGCAAAGTGGCCAGGTTGCCATCCGGTCCGGCCAGAAAGCTGGTCGTCGCCGCGGAGTAGTCCTGCTCCCCCAACTCGGCCACGATCGCCTCCTCCATCGCGTAGCTGCGCCTGTACTTGAGCGGCCATTGCGGCCAGGGGGTGCGATCGTCTGGCCTGTGCTCCGGAGGCAGCGGCAGGAGCTCGAGCTGGACGATCGAGGACGCGCCCTCCCGCAACGCATTGCCGACGCAGTCCGCTCCGGTGTCTCCTCCTCCAATCACGATCACGTGCTTGCCCGCGGCTGTGATTTGCGGGCCGCCCTTCGGCGCCGGCACAGTCGGCTGGGGACCGTGCTCTGCGGCCACGAAGCGGTTGCGCTGGTAGAGGTAGTCCATCGCGAAGTGCACTCCGGGCAGCTCGCGACCAGGCGCCGGCAGGTCGCGTGGTACGCGCGCGCCGGTGGCCAGCACGATCGCATCGAAGCGCTCGCGCAGCTCCTGCACCTCCACGTCTCTGCCGACCTCCACGCCCAAGCGCAGCTCCACCCCCTCCTCGACCAGTTGTTGCACCCGCCGCTCCACGATCTGCTTCTCGATCTTGAAGTCGGGTACCCCGAAGCGCACGAGCCCCCCCGCGGCCTCGTCACGCTCGAAGAGGACGACACCGTGCCCGGCTCTGCGCAACTGCTGGGCCGCCGCCATGCCGGCCGGCCCCGAGCCCACGACCGCGACACTGCGACCGCTCTCCTTGCGCGGCGGCTTGGGCCCAACCCAGCCCTCCTGGAAGGCGCGGTCGATGATCGCGTGCTCTATCTGCTTGATCGTGACCGCATCGCCCTCGCGGATCTCCAGCACGCAGGCCGCCTCGCAGGGCGCGGGACACAGCCTGCCGGTGAAGTCCGGGAAGTTGTTGGTCGCATGGAGCTGGTCGATCGCCTCCTGCCAGCGCCCGTGGTAGACGAGGTCGTTCCAGTCGGGTATGAGGTTGCCGAGCGGGCAGCCGTTGTGGCAGAAGGGCACGCCGCATTCCATGCAGCGGGCGCCCTGGTCGCGCAGCTCGCCCTCCGGTCGCGTCTGCACGAACTCGTGGTAGTCCTGGACGCGCTGCGCCGGGTCGCGATAGCGGATGCCGTGGCGCTCGATCTGCAGGAAGCCGCCAAGCTTGCCCATCAGCCACGCTCCTGCTCGGGCTCGCGGGGCGCTGCGCTCGCGCCGCCGTGCCCGTCGAGAGACTGGGCTGCGGCGCCACCGTTGCCGCCGGCATGGGCGGCAGCCCCATCCGCCTCAGAACGCTGAGCGCGCTCGCTCAGTACCCGCTTGTAGTCGTGCGGCATCACCTTCACGAACGACCGCCCGGCGATCAAGCCTCCCACCGGGCCAGCACCCTCTGCGCGACCGGCGAGCCGGTGCGCCGATGGTGCTCCTCGATCAGCTGCACCAGCTCCGCGACATCCGTCGGCGAGAGCGCTTCGAAGCCGACCATCCCCATGTTGCAACGATTCCTAAAGGTCTCGGACTCGTCGAGCACGTAGGCAACGCCGCCGCTCATACCGGCCGCGAAGTTTCGAGCCCGTCGGCCCAAGTACCACCACCCGGCCGCCCGTCATGTACTCACAGCCGTGGTCGCCGACACCCTCGACCACGGCGCTCGCGCCCGAGTTGCGGACGGCGAAGCGCTCGCCGGCGAGTCCGTGGAAGAAGGCACGGCCGCCCGTCGCGCCGTAGAGCACGGTATTGCCGACGATCACGTTCTCCTCCGCCACGAAGGCATCACCCATCCCCGCGCGCGGCCGCACCGCAAGGACGCCGCCGGAGAGACCCTTGCCGGCGTAGTCGTTCGCATCGCCCGAGAGCGTGAACGTGACACCCGGGGCAAGCCAGCCGCCGAAGGTCTGCCCGGCCGAGCCCTCGAAGTCAACGGCGATCGTGTCCGCCGGCAGCCCCTGTGCGCCGTGGCCGCGAGCGACGTGGCTCGAGAGGATGCCTCCGACGCAGCGGTTGAGGTTTTTGATCTTGGCCTCGATGCGCACCGGCTCGCCACGCTCGATCGCGGGCTGCGCCTGCTGCACGAGTTGCCAGTCAAGGGCGTCCTTGAGCACCGCGGGCGGCGGTTCGATGCGCCGCCTGGGGGCATCCTGCGGCAATTCGACGTGGGTGAGGATGTGGGTGAGGTCGACGCCACGCGCCTTCCAGTGCTCGATCGCCTCGCGAGCGGCGAGCAGGTCGACGCGCCCGATCGCTTCGTCGAGCGTGCGCAGGCCGAGCGAGGCGAGGATCTCCCGCACTTCCTCGGCCACGAAGAAGAAGAAGTTGACGACGTGCTCGGGGGTGCCCTTGTAGCGCTTGCGCAGCTCCGGGTCCTGGGTGGCGATCCCGACCGGGCAGGTGTTCAGGTGGCAGGCGCGCATCATGATGCAGCCCGTCGCGATCAGCGGCGCGGTGGAGAAGCCCATCTCATCGGCACCTAGCATTGCGGCGATCACGACGTCACGGCCGGTCTTGATCTGACCGTCTGTCTGCACCACGATCCGCGAGCGCAGATCGTTCATCACGAGCGTCTGCTGGGTCTCCGCCAGGCCGATCTCCCATGGGACACCGGCCGCCTGGATCGAGGAGAGCGGCGAAGCTCCGGTACCGCCGTCGTGCCCGGAGATGAGCACGCGGTCCGCGTTGGCCTTGGAGACGCCTGCGGCGATCGTGCCGACGCCAACCTCGGAGACGAGCTTCACGGACACCTGAGCCGTCGGGTTGGAGCAGCGCAGGTCATAGATCAGCTGCTTGAGGTCCTCGATCGAGTAGATGTCGTGGTGCGGCGGCGGGGAGATCAGGCCCACGCCCGGGGTGGTGTGCCTAATCGCCCCGATGTACTCGTCGACCTTGTGCCCGGGCAGCTGGCCGCCCTCGCCGGGCTTTGCGCCCTGGGCCATCTTGATCTGCAGCTCATCGGCGTTGACCAGGTAGTGGATCGTCACGCCGAAGCGACCGGAGGCGACCTGCTTGATCGCCGAGCGGCGGCGGTCGCCGTTCCTGTCGGGCGTGAAGCGCGACGGGTCCTCGCCTCCCTCTCCGGTGTTCGAGCGGCCGCCGAGGCGGTTCATCGCGATCGCGAGCGTCTCGTGGGCCTCCCTGGAGATCGATCCTAGGCTCATCGCACCCGTGCAGAAGCGGCGCACGATCTCCTTCGCCGGCTCGACCTCCTCCAGTGGCAGCGGCCTCTGCTCGCCCTCCCGAAACGCAAGCAGCCCCCGCAGCGTCGCCTTGCGAGCAGCGTCCTCGTTGACCGCCTCGGCATACTCCCTGTACTTGGCGAACGCATCGCTTGCGCGGATCGCCTGCAGCGCCTCTGGCTTGCCTGCGAGCGCCTCCGGCACCTCGCCGTTGGCGGACCGGACTGCGTGCTGCACGAGCGCGATCGTCTCCGGGTTCCACATGTGGTGCTCGCCGTCGCGCCGCCAGGCGTAGACGCCCCCGACCGGCAGCAGATCGCCGCTGACCTGAGAGCCGGCCCGCCCGTAGGCGCGGGCGTGGCGCTCCAGCGCCTCCTCGGCGAGCACCTCGACCCCCACCCCGCCGATGCGCGAGGCGGTGCCGGTGAAGTGCCTTTCGATCAGGGCACGCTCCAGGCCGACCGCCTCGAAGATCTGCGCCCCGCAGTAGGACTGGATCGTGGAGATGCCCATCTTGGAGATCGTCTTGAGCAGCCCCTTGCCGATCGCCTTGACGACGTTGGCCGCGGCCTGCTGCGGGCCGAGCTCTCCGCCGTCGGCGGCTCCACCTTGCCTTCGAAGACCAGCGCATCGAGGCTCTCCAGCATCAGGTAGGGATTGATCGCGCTCGCGCCGTAGCCGATCAGGGTCGCGAAGTGGTGCACCTCGCGCGGCTCGCCCGACTCGAGGATGATGCCAGCCCGCAGGCGAGTGCCCTCGCGCACCAGATGGTGGTGGACTGCAGCAACCGCGAGCAGAGAGGGGACCGGCACGCGCTTTGGACCGATCAGCCGGTCGGAAAGCACGATGATGTTCACGCCTTGGGCGATCGCCTCGTGCGCTTCCTTGCAGATCCGCTCGATCGCCTTCTCCATGCCCTTGGCGCCCCGCCCCGGCGACTCGTCTCCGGGGCGCCAGGTGATGTCGATCGTGCGTGCCGCGAACACTTCGTGAGAGACGTGTCGCAGTGTCTCGAGCTCTCGGTTGAACAGGATCGGCTGCTCGAGCACGAGCTGATGGGCGTGCTCGGGCGTCTCGTCGAACAGATTGCGCTCGGTGCCGAGCGTCGTTGCCAGGCTCATCACGATTTCCTCGCGGATCGGGTCGATCGGCGGGTTGGTGACCTGGGCGAAGAGCTGCTTGAAGTAGGAGAACAGCGGCGGGGCCTGGTCGGATAGCACCGCCAGCGAGAGGTCGTTGCCCATCGAGCCGACCGGCTCGGCCGCATCCCTGGCCATCGGCTCCAGCAGCACCCGCAGGTCCTCCTGGGTGTAGCCGAAGGCACGCTGGCGGGTGAAGAGCTTCTGGTCTGAGATGGTCACCTGATCGGAGGGCGCAAGCTCCGCGAAGGGCACCGCGTTGCGGGAGTACCACTGCCCGTAGGGCTTCTGGGTGGCGATCTGGTGCTTGATCTCGCCGTCCTCGATGATCCGGCCCTGCTCCAGGTCGACGAAGAAGAGCTTGCCCGGCTGCAGGCGGCCGAAGCGGACGATCTCCTGCGGCGGGACCTCGAGCAGGCCGGCCTCGGAGCCGAGCACCACGTGACCGTCCTTTCTGAGCACCCACCGCCCGGGACGCAAGCCATTTCGGTCCAGCGTCGCGCCGAGGACCCTGCCGTCGGTGAATGCCACCGCCGCCGGCCCGTCCCAGGGCTCCATCAGGCAGGAGTGGTAGGCATAGAAGCCCTTCAGCTCCTCGGGCAGGTCGTCGCGTTCACGGTAGGCCTCGGGGATCATCATCATCGCGGCGTGCGGGAGTGAGCGGCCAGCGAGCAGCAGCAGCTCGATCACGTTGTCGAAGGTCGCCGAGTCGGAGTTGCCGGGCCGCACGACCGGCAGGATCTTCTTCAGGTCCTCCCCGAAGAGCTCGCTGCGCAGCTCGCTCTCGCGGGCGCGCATCCAGTTGATGTTGCCCATCAGGGTGTTGATCTCACCGTTGTGGCAGATCATTCGGTAGGGATGGGCGAGCTCCCAGCTCGGGAAGGTGTTGGTCGAGAATCGCGAGTGGACCAGCGCGACCGCGCTCTTGGCGCGCTCGTCGCCGAGGTCGGGATAGAAGCTGGCCAGCTGAAAGCTGATCAGCATGCCCTTGTAATTGATGGTGCGCGAGGAGCTCGAGCTGATGTAGAGCCCGCTCCTGTTCGCCTGAGAGCTCGCACACGCGCCTGATCACATAGAGCTTGCGCTCGAAAGCATCCTGATCGGCCGCCTGCTGCTCGCCCGCGCCGACGAAGAGCTGGAAGACCTCCGGGCGACATCGGTTTGCGGCCTCGCCCGCATGCTCGGGGGCAACGGGCACCTCGCGCCAGCCAAGCACCCGCTGGCCCTCGGCGGCAACCGTCTGCTCCAGCAGACCCTGAAGTCGCCTTCGCGCCTCCTGCTCGCGCGGCAGGAAGCACATCAGCACCCCGTAGCGGCCGCGCGGGGGCAGCTCGAATTCGACCTGGGCCCGCAACAGCTCGTCGGGCATCTGCATGAGGATGCCGGCGCCGTCGCCGGTACGCGGGTCGGCACCGTTGGCCCCGCGATGCTCGAGGTTCTCCAGGGCCTCGATCGCCATCGAGACCACCTCATGCGTGGGCGTATTGTCCAGGCGTGCGACCATGCCGACGCCACACGCGTCGTGCTCGAAGCGAGGGTCGTAGAGTCCGACGGCCGTCGGCGGCTGCATGTTCGTTGAAGTCATTGCGGTGCTCCCCGGCGGCTTGTACGCACAAGGGCTTGAGAGGTACGCCTATAAGTCGACCTGACCGTGCGCTGACACGGCTAGGCGTCGACCCAGGCGGAGCCTGAAAGCCTAGCAGTGCGATAGGGCCAGAATGCGAGTTTCGCCCACGTGCCCGAGCCGGAGCCGACCGACACGCTTATCGAAGGCGCGAGCGTCGATAGTCGCGTATCCTGCGGACGGATGGGACGAGCGGTCGGGTCCCGCGACGGACTGTCAGACGAGCATCTCCAGGCGAAGAGAAGCCGTCCGGCCGCTGTCCCAATGATTGCTCCCATGTGTGAAAACCCCCCATCCCGGGGACCATCACCAGGGCAACGCGATGTCCCCAACTGCACCCACCCCAAACGCCGATACGCCTGACGTCGAGTTGGCCCTGCCCGCCAGGGCAGAGAACATCGCGATCGTCCGGCACGCCTTCGGCGCGCTGGGCGAGGCATACGACGTCAGCGAGCAGATGCTCTCCGATCTGCGCCTGGCCGTCACCGAGGCCTGCACGAACGTGGTGGTCCACGCCTACCCCGAAGGCCAGGAGGGGCCGATGGAGGTGAGGGCGAGCATCGCCGGCGAGCAGCTCACCGTGGTCGTCCGCGATCGGGGCGAAGGAATCTCACCGCGCGCTGACAGCCCCGGTCTCGGCCTGGGGCTGCCGCTGATTGCCTCGCTCGCCGACTCCGTGCAGCTCGGTCGCGACGAAACCGGGCACACCGAGGTGCGGATGGGCTTCACCCTGACACGATGGAGCGAAGAGGAGCCGGGGGGCCTCGCGTGAGCGAGGCCCGGGCCGACTCCATGACGGGAACCAACTCGGCGGTCCTGCGCGTGCGAACCGGCCCCCTGGCCGGGCCTATGCTCAGACGGGTGGTCGCGATGATGCTGGCCCGAGCGCACTGCCCGGTCGACCGCCTCGACGACGCCATGCTGATCTGCGACGCCCTTGGCGCCCACGCCGGCGCCCACGCCGCAGAGTCACGCGTCGAGTTCACCGTGCGCACGCGTGAGAACGGGATGGAGCTACGCGTCGGCGCGCTCACACAGGACGGCGCGCGTCGCCTTGCCCAGGACACCTCGCTTCCAGGCATAGGCGAGCTGCTCACACCGATAGCCGACGAGGTCCGCGTGGAGCCCTCCCCGCTTGGGGCCGATGAGCTGGTGCTAGAGCTTGGCTTCGGTAGCGCGTCGCAAATCCGCCGGCAGGCCGTGGAGGACAACGGGAGCGCGACATCCCCCTCCTCGCAGATTGCAGGCCTGGCCGATCAGGCGCCGTCGGACTGATCCTCCAGGCCCGCCCGCAGACGGCCGAGCGCCTGCCTGATCAGCCGCGACACCTGCATTTGGGAGACGCCTATCCGCGCGCCGATCTCAGCCTGCGTCATGCCCTCGGCAAAACGTAGTCGCAGCACCAGGCGCTCGCGCTCGGAGACGTGCGCGAGCAGGGGCTCGAGCGTCGCTCGGTCCTCTGCCCGTTCGAATCCGCTCTCCTCAGAGCCCAGCGAGTCGGCGACCGTCCCACCCGCGTCATCGTCCTGGCGGGAGCCCCGAGGCGCGTCCAGCGATCCAGCGTGGTAGGCACTCGCCGCCTCCATCGCATCGAGCACGCGCTCCTCGCTCGCCCCGATCGCGCGCGCGATCTCCGCGACCGCTGGCGCGCGGCCGCTGTCGGCGCTCAGTGAGCCCACCACCTGATCTATGCGAAGCGCGAGCTCCTGGAGGTCGCGCGGCACGCGCACAGACCAGGTCCGATCGCGGAAGTGGCGCTTGAGCTCTCCGAGGATCGTGGGCACGGCGTAGCTCGAGAACAGGATTTCGCGCTCCGGGTCGAAGCGATCGACCGCCTTGATCAACCCGAGCGACGCCACCTGGACGAGGTCGTCCATCGGCTCCTCGGTGCGCTGGTAGCGCCGTGCGAGCCTCCGCGCGAGCGGCAGATAGCGCTCGATCAGGTGCTCCCGGGCCCGTTGATCGCCGTCCCTGATCCGCGTGAACAGCGACGCGTCCGAGGGGCCCTCACCCTCCTGGCCGACCCGCGCACGATCGCCGCCGGCAGGATGGCCATGGCCCTCTGGTTGATGTGATGTCATCGCGCTGCTGTCCATTGCATTGTTGAGCGCACCCCTGGGTCGGGAGGCACCGACAAGAGGGTCGCAGATCACAGGTGCGCCGGCCGCGCGATGGGACCCGGCGAGCGCCGCTATCCCATCGTCGTGTCAAGCGGCCAGGAGCAGAGCCCACCGCGACCGGGACAGGCGCTGCAGAGCCGCCGGTTTGGAGTCGCGCTCACGGCGAAGCCGCGCCTGCGCGCCGCACCCACGCGCTCCGCCATGCGCGCCTCCAGATCCCCGAGCTCGGAGGCATCAAAGCGCGCCGAGACCGGATCCTCGGGCCTTCGCAGGTACCAGTGCACGACCTCCACCGCGAGCGCCCCATCCCGCAGAGCAGCCAGCGCGTAGGTGAGGCGCTGCAGCTCGTAGTCGGCAGCCACGAGCGCGCTCAGGTCCTCCTGTGCAGAGACCGCGCCCGTCTTGTAGTCGATCACAAGACAGGACCCATCCCGCTCGGTCGCGATCGCGTCGAACACCCCCGCGATCGAGCCCTCCTCACCATGCAGCGCGAAGCTGAACGGCTGCTCGGTGCGCACCATGCGCGCAGCCGCCAGGCGGCCTCCGAGCGAGCTCGCCCGCAGGCCGCCGAGCATCCCGAGGATCTCCGAAGAGGCCCCATCGCCGATCTGGGCGTCCATCTCGACAGCCGCGCGAAGAACCTCCTCGACTCCCGGGTCCCGGCCACGGGAGAAGTCGAATCTCTGCATCAGATGGTGGGCGAGGTCCCCCACCGTGCGCGCGCGATCGGCTCCTCCGCGGCGCACGCCTCCCGGTCGCGACGGCGCGGAGCCCGCGGCGGGGGGCGAGCTCTGTGGAAGGCGCAACACCCGTTCCAGGTAGTACCTGTACCCGCAACGCTCGAGCTCGCTCAGCGCCGTGTAGCTGAGCGTCTCCCCCACCAGCAGCTCCGGGGAGGAGGGCGCCGCTGCTCGGCTGGGGTCCCCGGCGCCTGCGCTGAATCGACCGGCGACCGCTACCCCCTGCGTCACGATGCGCTCTCTCGCAAGCGGCTCAGGCATCACCAGCCCGCTGCCACCCGGAGTGCTGAGGATGCACGCAGGCTGCGTCTGCGAGGCAAGCCGCTGTCCTGCTCGGCCGGCAATCCGCTCCTGCAGGTCCTCGACCAGCGCCGGCGCGATCCACGCGATCGGCGCGCACCCCGGCGTGTCCTTGGGCCACCGCTCGAAGCTGGCCGCGCCGCTCAGCAGCAGCATCTCACGCGCACGCGTCATCGCGACATAGAGGATCCTGTCCTCCTCCTGCTCTTCGGCCAGCGCCCGCGCCCTGGCCAGCTCCTCGTAGTGGAAAGCCGGCTCTGGCGCACCCCCGTCCAGGCGGGCCACCCGCAGACCGACGCGATCGTCGTCCACGAGCAGATAGGGAGCTTCGCGCCCGTGAGCCGAGCGGCCCAGATCGGCCACGCAGACCACCGGGAACTCGAGGCCCTTGGCCGCATGGATGCTCATCAGCTGCACCGCTTCGATCTCTCCTCGAGCTCCCTGCCCACCGACCGGCGAGCGCGTCTGCGCAAGGTGATCCAGGTGCTCGATCAGACCACGCAGGTCTCTGCCTTCGAGCGCTTCGAAGTCGCTGGCGAGCTGCATCAGACAGCGCACGCCGGCGGCCTCAGGCGAGCCCTCGACCACGAGCTCGACCCGATGGCAGCTCGGCGAGGCGCTCCGCACGAGGCTCGCGAGAGTCCGTTCCCCGGCACGGCGGCGATCCTCGCCGAAGCGCTCGCGAAAGCCCTGCAGATACAGCCGGTCGGCCGGCTCGAGCTGCGGCAGGCCGCCGGGACGGTCGATGCCCTCGCACATCGCCTCCCAGAGTCCACGGCTGCCCTCGCGGCCGGCGAGCGACAGCTGCCAGAGCGCTGCCGTCGAGAGCCGCACCAGCGGGCCCGCGAGCACGCCGTACAGCGCAAGCTCGTCGAGCGGATTGGCAAGCGCCCGCAGGCCGCAGAGGATGTCCTTCGTCTCGCGTGCCTCCCACAGGTCGGCGCTTACGCTCCAGGTCGGCAGGCCCACGGCCCGCAGTGCCCCCTCGTAGAGCGGCAGATCGCTCATCGATCGCAGCAGCACGGCGACCTCTCCCGGCCGCGCGCGGCCATCCGCCACAAGCGCGCTCACCCTGCGAGCGATCAGGCATGCTTCTGCCATCCGCCACGCCGGCGCCTGCGCAAGCCCCGCCGGGGCGGAGGTGCGCCCGGGCTCCTTCGCATCCCATCCGTGCGTGTCGGTGATGAGCACCTCGACGGCCGGCTCGCCGGCGCTCAGATGATCTCGGGCGGCGCTGAGAGGATTGAAGCGCTCACCAAACCGCGCGCCGAACGCGGCGTTGACGGCGTCGATTATCCCTGGACGACTGCGGAAGTTGCGCGTGAGCGCGAGGCTTGCGCCGCTGTCCGCCAGCTCGTCTTCGCGTCGGCGGAATATCTCCACATCGGCATGGCGAAAGCCGTAGATCGCCTGCCACTCATCGCCGACCGTAAAGAGGTTCTCACCCTCGATCGCAGACAGCAGGGCGGTCTGGCGGCGGTTGGTGTCTTGGAACTCGTCCACCATCAGCATGTCGAACCGCTCCATCCAACGTGTCCGCAGCGATGGCTGCGCAAGCAGCTGCAGTGCGAGGAGCTCGAGGTCATCGAAGTCGACCGCCCCGAGCGAACGCTTGCGCTCCGCGTACGCCTCGCCGTATCTGCCCAGCAGCTCGCCGAGCAGCGCGTACGCCGCGATCGCCTCGTGAGGGCCGCCGTCCGGCAGGGCGGGCAGCGCCGGAGTCGACTGCCCGCGGCTGCGAAGCTCGCTGTAGGCGGCACCGACGATCTGGCGCAGGCGATCCGGACCGTAGGCGGCGGAGGCGTCGAGGATGCCGGGCTCGGCGCCGAGCATCGCGACGCCGAGGGCGTCGGTGAACGCTGCCGCCCGCATGCGCGCGGCGGTCGCCTCCTCGAGGATCGCGAAGCTGGGCGCAAGCCCCACCGCGAGGGGATCTGCGCGCAACAGGCGAGCACAGAAGCCGTGAATCGTGCCGATGGATGCGGCCTCGGTCTCTCGCGCAAGCGCGCGGCGGCCGAGATCCCGCAGGCGAGCACGGATGCGCTCCTTGAGCTCGAAGGCGGCGCGCTCGGTGAACGTGATCGCGAGGATCCGGGCAGAATCGACCCCGTCGTCGAGTACCGCGCGGACATAGCGCTCGACCAGCACTGAGGTCTTCCCGCTGCCCGCGGCGGCGGCAAGCAGCATCGACCCGCCCCGCCGCGAGGCGGCTAGCTCCTGCTCGGCGGTCAGCGCCCGCCCGCTCGCCTGCGGGGCACTAGCCGAAGCTGCGGCATCGAGGCTCAGCGGTCGCATCGGCAGATCGTCGGGTACATGCAGCCGCCACCGTAGGCGCACCGCTTGGGACGTGGCTCTATCTGTGCCGCCTTCGCCTGCCTTGCGGCCTGCAGCGCCGCCGCGCAGGTCTCCTGCGTGAGCTCCTCGAGCATGCCTCGATCGAAGCTGTCGGTTCGCACGCAGGAGAGCTCGAGCCCCGAGTCCTCCGCAAGCACGCCGCGGGCACGCAGATCAGAGCCTGCCAGCGGTTGGTAGAGGCCGCCGATGACCGTCAGCCCGAGCAGCTCACTCGCCGCGCGCATGTAGAGGGCCATCTGGAAGCGCCCTTCCTGCACCCACTTGGAGCCCGAGTGGCCGCTACCGGTGCGACCGCTCTTGTAGTCGTAGACGATCGCCTGGCCACCTGGCCCCACGTCGATGCGATCGATCCGTCCGCGCAGCAGCACCCCATCGGCAAGCTTCAGCGGCGGCAGGGCTCCGGGCTCCTCCGGGAAGCCGAAGGAGAGCTCCAGATGCACAGGCTCGAGCAGAGCGGATTGCTCCGCCGCGTGCCGCAGGTAGCGTTCGAGGTCTGCCTCCAGCCGGCGCCGCACGGCGGGCTGCCGCTCGATGGCGACAGACAGCGGCAGCTCGTGCTCGCGCGCTCGCAGGGCCTCGCGCATCAGCTTCTGCGCATCTGCAAGGCTCGCCTGAGAGATCCGTGCCGAGCCAAGCTGCGCCCGCAGTCCCTCGAGCACATCGCCGAGCACCGCGTGGGCGAGCGAACCTCTGGCGCGCGGCTCTGGCTCTGGCTCCAGATCCTCGGCGTGCAGCAGCCGCTCTATGAACCAACTCATCGGGCAGGCCGCCCACCGCTCGAGGGACGAGGCCGACCAGAGCTCGCGCTCGCGCAGCTCGCCGAGCAGGCGCGCGTCAAACGCGCTGGACTGCTCGGCATCCCTGTTCGCTGTACGTCCTGGTGCCTGCTTGGCCGGCACGTCACCGAGGCGCCCGCTTCGCAGCTCTGGGCCAAAGAGCTCGCACACCTCGTCAATAAAGAGCGAAGGGGGTGCCGAAGCACCCCCTGGCCCGCTCTCGTGCCAGCTGAGATACAGCCTCTCCTCCGGGCGCGAGACGGTGGCGTAGAGCAGATAGCGCTCGGCGGCGAGAGCATCCTGACGACGAGCAAGCCGGGACCCTGACACGGCCGCCACACGGGTCCTCATCTCCTCGGAGAACACGGGATCGGAGCCTGCGACCATCGGAAAGACCCCCTCCTGCAACCCACAGGCGAACAGGGCCCTCACGCGCCTTGCGCGCAGCGCGAGCGGGTCAAGCAGCGTGACCGCGGGCGCCTGCGGATGGTGGGCTCGCGGCACCTCCGCCGCCCTGAGTGCGTCGAGGACGCCCGCTGCGCCGCCGACGAGCGCGGGCTCGACCATATCCAGCTCGCGCAGCTCGGCGATCGTTCGCAGGGCAGCCTGCAGGGCCGCGGCCGGCTCCTCGTGGCGAGGATCGAGCACCACCGCGCCGCCCGCCCGCGGCGCGCTGAAGAGCCGCATCAGCTCGCTGTGAGCGCTCGCGAGCAGCGCCCCGGCGCCATGCTCAGCGCTCGCGCGCACGCGATCGATGCGCTCGAGCTTCCAGTTATCGAGCTCCCAGAGCCGCCTGCCTCCCTCTGCGTCGCGGACGCCTGCGCGCAGCGCGCGCTCCTCCAGCCGGTCGGCCAGACGCGGACGATCCAGCAGTCCGGGCGCACGCAGCCATGCGAGTAGGTCCCCGAGGCTCGCCCCGGGGACCCCGTCGAGACCCGCGCAGGCGCAGGCGAGCATTCCCACCAGGGCCCTGCCGAGGGCCGTGTCCGCCAAGCGCCTGCGGCTTGCGATCGCATGCGGCACACCGGCCACCTCGAGCGCGGCTGCCATCTCCTCCGCGACGCTCGCTGGCGCACGGTGCACGATCGCAATCTCCGCCGCGGAGAAGCCCTCCTCGATCAACGCTCGCGCCTGCGCCGCGATCAGCGCCGCCTCGGCCTGGGGCGAGCTGCCGCACAGCAGCCGCACGCCCTGCGATGGCGGGCTTCCGTCGGCCGGTGGAGGGTCGCTCGCGATCGCCGGCGCGTCGATCAGCGAGAGTTGCTCGCCCCGCACTGGAATCGGCTCCGCGGCCACCGAATCCGGCTTCGCCGGATCACCGTCAGTGGCCTCGAACAATCGCCGCTCGATGTGATGCAGTGCCGCTCGCGAGCAGCGCGCGTAGTAATCGCTGCGTGGAGGGAGCTCGATGCGCTCGGCGGCGAAGGGCGCGAGCTCCTGGAAGGCGAAGGCGCGACCCGCGAAGGCCACGCGGCCAGGCTCGTATGCCAGCGCAACCGTCACGGGCGCGTCCACGACCCTGCCGAGTGTCTGCACGACGTCCATCTCCAGGTCGGTGAGGTCGTCGAAGCCGTAGAGGAGCACCGGCACCGGCCGCGGGCCAGCGCGCCAGAGCTCCGGGCGACGACGTAGCGCGTCCAGTGCCCTGCGCGCGCGCGTCTCGGAGTCGAGCAGCCCGTGCTTGGCCAGGCTGTGGTTGTAGCGCTCGTGCAACTCCAGCAGCATCCGGGCGCGGGGCTCCTGGCCCCCCGGCCCTCGCCGCAGGCCGGAGCGCAGATCCCCCGGGCTCACCTGCGCGGCTTGGAGCTCGGCGATCGCGCCGCCGAGGGATCGCGCGAGCCTCCGCGGGGTACCGGGTGAGCCGCGCATCCTGGCGGCATGCGTGGTGAGCATCTGCTCGCGCGCGCCCGCGGAGAGCGGCGGGCGTCCGAGATTCTGGTCATCCGCGGCCGCGCAGCGTGCCACCCTGTCAAGCAGACCGGCGAAGAGGCAGACGCTCACGCCGGCCACCGGCCCCTCCAGCGCCAGCTCGCGTCGGTAGCGGTCGGCATCGGCACCCGTGGGTAGCACGAACAACGGCTGCGCGCCGTGGGCGACGTGAGCTCGCAGGGCGTCGAGCACCACCCGCGCCTTGCCCGCGTTGGCCGGGCCGGTGATCAGCGTGATCGGCATGAGCACTCATCCTTGCGCACCGCTCCGACGCCTCGCGATGTGCCTGAGCCTGGGGAGCAGGCCCGTGCCGCGGCCTGAGCCGCCTGGCCGGCTCAGGCCGCGCTGCGCGCGGCCTCGCGGTCGCTCGCCGGTGCCGCCGTCTCGCCCTCCGCATCGGGCGGCTTCTCCCCTTCGCGCGCCCACTGCTCGTTGAACTCCAGGCGCCAGCGTCCCTCGGGGGTCTGGTGCAGGGCCAGGTGCGCCCGGAAGCTGCGGCCGCTGCGGCCACGGAAGCCGGTGACCGCACGCTCGGTGTAGCCGGTCTTGATCAGCTCCTTGGCCACGGCGACCGGTAGCCGCTTGCTCGCCTTGTCCTTCCAGATCACGAAGCCGCAGCCTGGGTCCTCTCTACCCCAGCAGGAGTAGCCCTTGCGGTTCTCGACGATCTCGTGCCCGCAGACCGGGCAGGGACCGAGCCGGGCGCGGGGGATGCGGACGTCTTTGAGCTTGGCGTCGAGCTCGCTGACGGTCTCCTGCGCGAAGCCCGCTATGTCCTTCATGAACTTCTCGCGCGAGTCCCGCCCGCTCTCGATCATGCCCAGGCGATGCTCCCAGTTGCCGGTCATCTCCGGCGAGGTCAGCGCGTGGGAGTCGAGCAACCGCACGACGCTGCACCCCTTCTCTGTGGCCACCAGCGCGCGACCGTCGCGCTCGATGTAGCCGACCGTGATCAGGCGCTCGATGATCGCCGCCCGGGTGGCGGGGGTGCCGATCCCGGAGTCCTTCATCGCCTCGCGCAACTCGTCGTCGTCGACGAGCTTGCCCGCCGTCTCCATCGCCCCCAGCAGGGAGGCATCGCTGTAGCGGCGCGGCGGCTTGGTTTCCTTGCGAACGCTTGCGATCTCGCGCACGTCCGCGCTTTCGCCCTCGTTCAGGCGTGGCAGCTGCTGATCGATCCCCTCGTCCTCCTGGTCGCCCTCGCCCTGGGGACGCTGCGCGCCGCCGGTGGCGGACTCGCCGTAGACGCCGCGCCAGCCCGGCTCCAGGAGCAGCTTGCCGCGGGTGCGAAAGACGTGAGCGTCGCGATCCGCAGTGATGGTCGTCTCGACGCGGGTGTTCTCGAAGACCGCCTCGGGATGGAAGACGGCCAGGAACCGGCGCGCGACGAGATCGTAGATGCGCTTGTCGTCGTCGTCCATCCGATCGATGCGGTGCTCGGCCTTGGTCGGGATGATCGCGTGGTGGTCGGTGACCTTCGAGTCGTTGACCACGCGGCCAAGCGGCAGCAGGTCGAGGCCGGTGACGTACGCCGCCGCCTTGGCGTACTCGGCCCGGCCGCCCAGCAGTTGGGCGGTGGGCTTGAGCTCGCCGATCATGTCTTTGGTCAGCCAGCGCGAGTTGGTTCGTGGATAGGTGAGCGCCTTGTGCTCCTCATACAGGCGCTGGGCGGCGCCGAGCGTGCGGCGCGCCGAGAAGCCGAAGCGCGTGTTGGCCTCCCGCTGCAGCGAGGTGAGGTCGTAGAGCATCGGAGCGCGCTCCTTCTGCTGCTTGCGCTCGAGCTTGGTGATCGTGCCCGTCCCGCCGCGGCAGGCCGCGACGATCGCCTCCGCCTGCTCCGCCGAGGCGATCCGGGGCTTGCTGCCGGCGTGATAGCGCCCGTCGTAGATGCGCTCGGCCTCTGCCTGCGCAAGCGGCTCCGCGGCGAAGGTGGCGTCCACGAGCCAGTATGGCTCCGGCACGAACGCCTTGATCTCCTCCTCCCTGCGCACGACGATCGCGAGCGTAGGCGTCTGCACCCGACCCAGCGAGACGGCGCCATCAAAGGAGGATTTCAGACGAATCGTCGCCGCCCTGGTCGCATTCATGCCCACGATCCAGTCGGCCTCTGAGCGCGAGCGCGCAGCCTGCTCCAGCAGCGCATACTCCTCTGCCGGGCGCAGGGATGCGAACGCCTCCTTCATTGCCGCCGTGGTCATCGAGTTCAACCACAGCCGCTGCACGGACTTGGCCGCCCTGGCCATCTGGTAGACGTAGGCGAAGATCAGCTCGCCCTCGCGCCCGGCGTCGCAGGCGTTGACGACGCTCTGCACGTCCTCCCGCTTGAGCTGGGCGCTCAGCACGTTCATCTGCTTGCGGGAGCGCTCGTCACGTATCTCCAACTTGAAGCGCTCCGGCAGGATCGGCAGGTCCGCCATCCGCCAGCGCTTGTACTTGGCGTCGTATTCCTCGGGCTCCGCGAGCTGGACGAGGTGACCCACGGCCCAGGTGATCACCCACTCATCGGCCTCCAGGTAGCCCTCCTGCTTCTTGAACGGCCCGGGCAGGACGCGCGCGAGGTCGCGTCCGACTGATGGCTTCTCCGCAATCACAAGGGTCTTCGGCACGGCGGTCAGGGTAGCGGTTGGCGGGTTGGGGGACCGCGGCCCCCACCGAGCAGGACACGCTGTCGCCCGGCAGCGCTCCCCACTGGCCGCGCCCTATGCGCTTGTGCAATGGCCGGTGCCGACCGATTCGTGGGCTTCTCGCAGCACCTTTGCAACCGTGGCGTTGCCCACTCCATAACCGCCTGGCGTGCCGCCGCCGGTCGTGCTCGCAAACACGGTCGTGAGCACGTGGCCATTGGCTGAGATCACCGGGCCGCCCGAATTGCCCGGGCGCACGAGCCCGCGCAGCGGCGTGAGCAGTCGCAGCACCGGGCCTTCGCCGTAGGCGTTCTGGGAGATCACCTGCTGCGTATGGCCGATCCGACCCGCCTGCACGTCGAAGGGGCCGTCTTCTGGATAGCCGAGAATCGCACCGGAGGCGCCTTCGCGGGAATCGGCGTCCATGGAGAGGGATGGCTCCTGCAGCCCGGCAACGCGCAGCACCGCGACGTCGTCCTTGGCGTCGAAGGCGATCGGCACCGCGACGAGGTTCGGCGGGCGGCCTTCCACCTGGACTGTGGTGTCCTGCTCACCGGCGATCACGTGCGCGTTGGTCACCACCTCGCCTGGAGCTGCGACCCAGCCCGAGCCCTCGATCGCAAGCCCGCATGCGGTGCCCAGCACGCGCACGACGCTGCGTGAGGCAGCCCTCACCCCCTCGGCCTGCGCGATCGCAGGTGAGGGCGCGGGGACGTCCGGGGCGGGACCTGCAAGCGAGGGCAGCGGGTCCAGGCGCGCGAGCGCGTTCAGGACCGGACCCGAGGGCGGCAGCAGCCTGTTGAGGGTGCGCAGGATCAACGAGCCCTGGATGTCGCTGCGGAGCGCGTTCTCACCCGGCACCTGGGCTACGACGGCAGCCACGATCCAGACCACGCCGAGCGCGATCACCACGCTTAGCAGCGCTCCCAGGCCGCCGTCCAGCAACCGCAGACCAGGGATCGGGATCACGCGCCGCAGCCGGTGCCCAAGGCCCTCCAGACCACTCGCAAGGATCGCGCCAGCCAGGAGCGCGCCGAGCAACCCGAAGGCCGGCGCATAGGGTGAGGAATTGCCGTGCGGCAGCAGCAACGGACCCACGCGGGTGCCTATGAACGCGCCCAGCGCGAACCCCGCGAAGGAGAGCACCCCGACGATGAATCCCTGCCTGTAGCCAAGCCACGCGAGCGCGAGGGCGAAGAGGACGACGATCCAGTCGAGCTCGCTCACGAGACATGTTCTACCGTTCCGGACTGTGCGCCACTGTCACCATGGGGGAGCCGCGCCGCCGCTGCGAGGGCTGGGGTCTCGATGAGTAGCAGGGGAGCGGGATCTCGAGGAGGAGCAGGCAGCGGCAGGAGCAACTATCGAACCCGGCCGCGCCAGGCTCGGCGCCCCCCGCCGCGGCGAAGTACCGCGCGCCGGCCCGGGTGGCGCGCCTCGCGGCCGCTTGCCGTCGTGGCCGTGGCGGCGATCGTCGCCTTCGTGGTGGGTGCCGCCGTGGGCAGCGGAGGCGCCCCCTACACCCGCACGCTCGCCTCGGCCTTCGTCGCCGCCTGGACCCAAGCCAACTACTCGGCGATGTATGCGGACATCGCTCCCGCCTCCAGGCGCAGCACCACCGTGACGGCGTTCGCGGATCTCTATCGCGAAGCAGCAACGCTTGCGACTCTGCGATCGAGCTCCGATGGCAGGGCGCGGGAACTTGCGAACGGCAGCGTGGTGGTGCCCGTGGCTCTGAAGACGCGCATGTTCGGCACGCTGCGGTCGAGCTTCACGCTCAGCTTCGTCGGCAGCGGCTCCTCCGCCCGGATCGCCTGGTCACGCTCGCTCGAGTTCCCGGGCCTTGCGGTCGGAGAGCTGCTCAAACGCCGCACCTTCCTGCCGCAGCGCGCGGCCCTTCTGACGCGCACCGGCTCGATCCTCGCAAGCGGCCCGGCCACAGCGGTCGGCGAACGCAGCTCGCCGCTCGGCGCGGCGGCAAGCTCGATCGTGGGCACCGTCGGACCGATCCCGGCCGAAGAGGTGAACCAGATGCGAGCCGAAGGCGTGCCCGCGAGCGCGATCGTCGGGGACACGGGCCTGGAGCAGACCTTCGACGCGACCCTGCGTGGGCGCCCCGGCGGCGTGCTGCTCGCCGGCAGTCGCGTGATCGCACGCGCAGCGGCGCATCCAGGCACGAACACTCGCACCACCATCTCGGCCAGCGTCCAGGAAGCCGCCGTCAGAGCGCTCGGCGGCCAATACGGCGGCGTCGTGGCGATGCAACCGTCGACCGGCCAGATTCTTGGGGTCGCAGGCATCGGGCTCGACGATCTCCAGCCCCCCGGCTCGACGTTCAAGATGGTCACCGTCACGGGCGTGCTGAAGGCGCGGATCGCCACGCCCCAGACTGTCTTCCCGTATTCGACCTCGGCGACGCTCGACGGCGTGGAGCTGCACAACTCCGAATCGGAGTCCTGCGGCGGCAGCCTCCTGCTCTCCTTCGCGGTCTCCTGCAACTCGGTCTTCGCGCCGCTCGGCGTGAGGCTCTGGGCGCCGCGTCTGGTCGCAGCCGCCGAAGCCTACGGCTTCAACCACAGCCCCGGCCTGCGAGGGGTGCCCGAGAGCACCATCCCTCACGCCGGTGAAATCCAGGGCGAACTCGCGCTCGGCTCGACCGCGATCGGCCAGGGCGCCGTGCTGGCAAGCCCCCTGGAGATGGGAGTGATCGCGGCCACGATCGGCGACGGCGGACTGCGGCCGGCCCCCACCTTCTCGCTGGGCGGGGGCCCGCAAGCATTCGCGTCAGCTCACCCATGATCGCCCGTGAGGTGCGCCGGATGATGATCGCGGTGGTGCGCGAAGGCACGGGTACCTCCGCTGCCGTACCGGGGGTCACCGTCGCCGGCAAGACAGGCACGGCGGAACTCGGCGCGCCGGCGGGGTGCTCAGGCTCAACCGAAGAGAGCGGCGCCTGCAAGTCAAGCAGCGCAGCCGACCACGCCAACACCGACGCGTGGTTTGCCGCGTTCGCGCCTGCGCTTGCGCCGCGAATCGTGGTCGCGGTGCTGCTCGTCAAAGACGGGTTCGGCGGCGAAACGGCTGCGCCGGTCGCCAAAGAAGTCCTGGAAGCGGGGCTGCACTGAGGACGGCGAGCCAGGCGGCGGGACGGCCCAGCCAGACATCCGCGCCACTCGCGGCGTGCGCCAGGTCCCGCTAGGAGTCGAGTTCGGCGCTCGCCGTTTCGTACGGCGCGGTGGGCGAGACGATCTTGATCTTCAGCGGCCGGTTTTCCAGCGATTCCAGCTTGATCTTGTAGAGGATCATCAACCCGTTGATCGGGCCGGAAGCCGGTGTGGAGCTTGGCGTCGGCAGCTGGTTTTTGGGCGGCACCGTGGCGCCCGGGCGGTAGGCATAGAGGTTGCTCTGGTCGGGTTCGATCGAGTAGTAGGTGTTGCCTTCGGTGTCCGAGATCGTGATTTCGGAGGCGGCCTGGTGGGGTTTTTCGCGTTCGTTGATGACCTGCATGAACACTGCGAAGAACTCTTCGCCTGGCTGCAGCTTGCGCTGCGCCGGGGTCAGTCCCTCCAGATAGGCCTCGTCTTCGACGTCGTAGGGGTTGAGCGCCCGCGATATCTGCACCTGATAGACGAGCGGGCCGACGTTCAGGTAGGGGGCGCCGACGCCTCCCTCGCCTGCGTAGCTGCCATTCGTCACCTTGGCTTCGGAGTTGCCGCCGCATGCCGCCAGCGCAAGCGCGATGAGTGCAGCGGCGAGGGCCGCAATTGCCCGGCGATGGCGAAGAGCCGCGCTCGTGCGGCCGGGCGTCTGCTCTGAGGCTGCGGTGCTCATGCGACGCGGCAGTCTACCGACCGGCGACCGTGACGCGCCGTCCACTTCCCACGCCCCGCTCGACCACATCGCGCAGGCGGCGCATCGCCTTAGCGTTCTGGCGCTTGAGCCATGCGCGACCGCCCAGAGCCTCCATGATCCTGTCTGAGAGCACCGCGGACTCCGTCGAAAGCGTGAACTGCAGGCGCGTCGTGCCGTGGACTCCCTCCGCGAGCTCATATACGCCGAGCGTGCGGATCCGGTTTCCCTTGCCGCTGCGGCCGACCTCGACTATCCGCCGGGGAGCCTCCACCTCGACGAACGTCACATCTCCCCACCCGAACCTGTTGCGAGGCGCGGCGATGCGGAACCTGGCGCCGGCGCCGAGTCCCACCGAGTCCTCCCTGGTCAGACGCCAGTCGACGAGATAGTGATCGGTGAACTCCGGGTGGTTGGCGAGATCCTGGAGGTACTCGAAGACCTGTTCCCGGGGCACGTCGATCGTGACCGATGTGGTTATGGCATCCATCGCGAGAGAGTCTATTTTGCTTGTCTGCGGCATGCCTCCTCGCGGGCCTTGCGATGACCGCGCATCGCTCCTGGACGCGCCCTCGTCAGGGTCATGACATCTCGCACGGGACGCGCCCGAGACTCCCTCCCCAGCTGGTTTCGCGGGCAGGTGGTACGGGTAATCCCGCTCGGGGCTCACGGGTCCTCCGCATCATCGAAAGCTCACAGGCCGTTATCATCTGGCAGGGCCTGCGGGTCTAAGCTCTGGGAGCATCGCCGACCAGAAGGGAGTTGCCTGCCATGGACGCAAGCAAGATGGAGTCGCTGACGTCGGGTACGCTTGCTGGAGCCGGCTCGTTTCGTTGCCAGCGCTGCGGCTACGTGCTCAACCTGGCCGCATCTGACGCGCTCAGCGACTGCCCCGGCTGCGGCAGCTCGAGCTTCGTGCGCGCCTCGCTGTTCTCCGCCGGGCAGCGTATCGACCAGGACGCTCTGTATGCACAAACCTCCGAGGTGGACCGCGAAGCCCTGCTGGCCAGAGCCCGGGAGCAGATCGAGACCGGCGGCGAGGAGCAGGTCGACTGCGAGCATCTCGTGTACGAGCAGGATGGGGACCTCGTCTACGTGCCCCTGACGCGCGAGTGGACGCGCATCGGGCGCAGCCTCACAGCCGACGTGCGTTTCGACGATCCCACCGTCTCACGCAGGCACGCACTGATCGTGCGCCATGCGGACGGCGTGAGGGTGCTCGACGATCGCAGCCTCAATGGCGTGTTCGTGAACGGCGAGCGCGTCGAGTGGCGGGTGCTGCGGGACGGGGACGAGATCCTCGTCGGGCGCTACCGGCTGAACTTCCTGGAGCCGCACGCCGAGCGCGCCGGCAGTAAAGCGCAGGCTCTGCACGGCGCCGACTAAGAAGGTCTTCAAAATGGGCGGTGTGGTTCGTGGGCGCTCGTGAGCTCCTGCACGCATCCGGCTTTGCCTGCCCCTAGTATCGGCGGCCATGCCGATAACGATCGCGATCCTCTCGCAGAAGGGCGGCACCGGAAAGACCACGGCTGTTCGCACCCTCGCAGACGTGCTGCGACGCGGCGGACTTCAGGTACTGGCGGTGGACCTCGACCCCCAGGGCAACCTCTCCGACTACCTCGACGTCCCGCCGGAGGCACAGCCAACGGTCTCTGAGGTGCTTGGCGGAAGCGCAAAGCTCACGCAGGCCATCCACGGAGACGTGGTGCCGGCCAACCTGAGCCTCGCCGAGGCAGAGCTCGCACTCGGCGGCAAGATCGGGCGTGAGATGACGTTGCGGCGTGCGCTGCAGCAGACGCCGGAGCGCTACGACATCGTGCTGATCGACTGCCCGCCATCGCTCGGATTGCTCACCGTCAACGCGCTCGTCGCCGCCGACTGGGCGCTGATCACCGCCGAGGCGCAGTACTTCGCCCTCCAGGGCGTCGAGCAGGCGATGCAGGTGGTCGATGTGGCCCGCGACTCGCTGAACCCGCCGCTCGCGCTGCTCGGGGTGCTGCTCAACCTCGCCGACATGCGCACGGTCCACTCGCGCGAGGCGCTCGCCTCCCTGCAGGAGCGCTTCGGGGAGAAGGTATTCGGCAGCGTGATCCGCTCCTCGATCGCCTATGCGGAATCGGCCGAGCGGGCGCTCTCGATCGTCGAGCACCGGCCCGACCTCGGCCGCGACTACATCGCTCTGGCGGATGAAGTGCTGGAGCGCCTCGGCGGATTCACGCAGGCCAGGCGTAGCATCGCTCAGATCTCCTCCACGTAGGCGCCCTGCGACTCGAAGGGCGCTCTGATCACGCTCGCCCATCCCTCGACCTCGCCGGTGAGCGCCCGGAGCACCGCGCCAGTCTGCTCGTAGAAGCACCAGACGAGCACGGTCGGACCGGCGCCCGAGATGCTCGCACCAAGCGCACCCAGCTCCCTGGCCTTGCCAACCAGCTCATAGGAGCGCGGAAACAGGGATGAGCGCCGCTGCTGGTGGATGCGGTCGGCCAGGCCCTTGGAGATCAGGTCGAGATCGCCTCTGGCAAGGCCGAGCATCAGCAGCGCACCGTGAGCGACGTTGAAGCTCGCCTCGGCGATCGGGACCAGATCGGGCAGCGCCGCCCTCGCCGCCGCGGTGCGCACCGGCTCCTGCGGCACGACTGCCAGCGCCTCGAGGCCGGTCGGCGGCTCCAACCGCGCCGCATCGCCGTCGGCGCAGACCACCACCCCGCCCTTCAGCGCGGCGGCGACGTTGTCCGGATGCCCCTCCATCTCGGAGGCTTGCGCGAGCAGGTCGGCATCGAGGGCAAACATGCGGTCGGCCGCCACCATCCCCGCCACGATCGCCGCGGCGCTTGAGCCCAGGCCACCCACCAGCGGGATCTGCGAGCGCATCGCAAACGAGACCCCGTCCGCCGGATGCAGCCGCTCGAACGCTCTCACCGCGAGGTTCCTGCGCCCATGCGCCACGGGCAGGTCGGTCGTGAGCTCGAAGGCGTCTGCGCGGCGCACCTCCAGCTCCAGGTGCATCCCCAGCGCCGCCGCGAAGCTGTCGAAGCCTGGGCCGAGGTTCGCCGAGGAGGCGGGCACCCGGACCCGCAGGCCGCCTCTCAGAAGGTCTTTCAAGATAGGCGGTGCGGTCGGGGCGTGCATGGACCAAGCTGGGCGACGCGGGAGGGCGCAGCGCGTGCCGGCGGCACGCGGGAGCCGTCACGTGGCGATCCAGCGCCGCGTCCATGTGCGCATCCGGACGTGACGATCTTCTTGAAGGACCTTCTCAACCCAGCACCGCCTCCACGAGCGCGTTCATTTCCGGTTCGCAGGGGATGATCGCGCCGCCGTGGTGCTCCATCGCGGTCTGCTGGTCCTTCAGGCCGCGACCGGTCATCACGCACACCACCCGCTTGGCGCCTTCGGCGCCGTGCTTGAGCAGGCCAGCGACGGCGGCCGCGGAGGCCGGCTCGCAGAACATCCCTTCGCTTGCCGCCATCAGGCGATACGCCTCGATGATCTCCTCGTCGCTCACCGGCCGGATCGCACCGCCCGATTCGCGGGCCGCCTCCAGCGCCTGCTCGCCGCGCGCCGGGTTGCCGATCCTGATCGCGGAGGCCACAGTTTCGGGATGCTCGACGGTGTGGCCGAGCACGAGCGGAGCCGCGCCCTCCGCCTGGAAGCCGAGCATCCGCGGCGCGGTGCCCATCTCCGTGAAGCCGCGCCAGTAGGCGGTGATGTTGCCGGCGTTGCCGACGGGTATGCAGAGCGCATCGGGCGCCTCGCCAAGGTCCTCGATCACCTCGAAGGCGGCGGTCTTCTGGCCTTCGATCCTGAACTCGTTCACCGAGTTCACAAGCGCGATCGGCTGGGTTTCGGCCAGCTCGCGCACCATCTGCAGCGCCTTGTCGAAGTTCCCCTGCAGCGCGATCACGCGGCCGCCGTGCATCAGGGTCTGTGCGAGCTTGCCCATCGCGATCTTCCCGTCAGGAACCAGCACCGCGCAGCGCAGGCCTGCACGTGCCGCATAGGCGGCAGCGCTCGCGGCGGTGTTGCCCGTCGAGGCGCAGATCAGCGCCTGCGCCCCCTCTCGCAGGGCAGCTGAGACGGCGCAGGTCATGCCCCTGTCCTTGAAGGAGCCGGTCGGGTTTGCGCCCTCGAGCTTCAAGAACACTTCCGCGCCCACTCGCTCGGAGAGCTTTGGCGCCGGCAACAGTGGAGTGCCACCCTCCAGCAGGCTGACGAGCCTGTCCTCCGGGGCGAAGGGCAGACGGTCGCGGTAGCGCTCGATCAATCCAGGGGGCTCGATCAGTGAAGGCCTCATTTTCAGAACTCCTCTTCGATCACTCTTATCGCCCGCGGCGCCGAGCGCACGAACTCCAGCTCGCCGATCTCTCTCACGGCGCAGCGCAGGCGGGATTCGGACAGGGGGTGAGTCACCATCACCAGGCGCGCATTCTCGCCCAGCCCGCGCTGGAGCACCGACTTCACCGATGCGCCGGAGCGATCGAGCACGCCCGCCACCGCCACCAGCACGCCAGGCTGGTCTGCCACCTCCATGTGCAGGTAGAAGGCGCTGTCTGCGTCCGCCAGCAGCGCCGTCGAGGCCGCCGGGAGCAGCGACGGCCCCGGGGAGCCTGCAGCTGAGATCACGCTCAACAGGTCACCCAAAACCGCGCTCGCGGTCGGCGGGCCGCCGGCGCCAGGCCCTGACATCGTGATCTCGGTGATCGCATCCGCCTCCACGGTCACCGCGTTGAACTGGCCGCCGATCGACGCCAGCGGATGGCCCGCGTACAGAAAGGCGGGATGCACGTGTACGCAGACGCCGCCGGGCAGGCGCTCGGCGGTGCCGATCAGCTTCAAGCTCAGTCCAAGCTCGCGCGCGTACTGCAGATCGTCGCTGATCAGGTGCTCGATGCCCTCGTAGCGCACGTCCGCCAGCCGCACCGGCGTGCCGAACGCCAGGCGCGCAAGGATCGCCATCTTCGCCGCGGCGTCGGCGCCGGAGACGTCCGCCCCCGGGTCGGCCTCCGCGAAGCCGCTCTCCTGAGCCCTCTTCAGAGCGTGCGCATAGTCGGCGCCCTCCTCCATCGCGGAGAGAATGAAGTTCGTCGTGCCGTTCACGATCCCGTGGATGCGCCTTATCTCCACGCCCGCAAGCGACTCGGTCAACACCCGCACCACGGGCACCACGCCCGCAACCGCCGCCTCGAAGCGAAGCTGCGCGCCGCTCTGCCTCGCAGCGTCGAAGAGCTCCTCGCCGTGCTCGCAGATCAGCTGCTTGTTCGCGGTCACCACGTGCCTGCCGCTGCGCAGCGCGGCAAGGACATGGCCGCGCGCCGGCTCGATCCCGCCGATCAGCTCGACCAGCACCTCGCTCTCACGCAGGATCTCATCGAAGCTGCCCTGGCTGCGGGTCAGCACGCCGCACACCTCTGGACGCCTGCCGGTCAGGCTCGCAATCGCCTGCGAACGCTCCTTGAGCATGCCCGCGAACGCGGCTCCAACCGTGCCATGTCCGAGCAGCCCCACAGCCAGCGTCGAGCCGTGCTCCTGCCCTGGCGCCTGCGCGGCCGCCACCGCCCCGGCCTCAGCGGACATCGCGCGCGGTCAGGTCGTCGAAGGTGTCGCGGCGCACTACCAGGCGGGCGTCGCCGTCCTTGCAGAAGATCACTGGCGCACGCAGCACGCCGTTGTAGTTGTTGCCCATCGCGTAGCAGTAGGCGCCGGTCGCGGGCGTGACGATCACGTCGCCCGCCTTCGGATCGTCCAGCTGGGCCTCGGCGACGATCACATCGCCGGACTCGCAGTGCTTGCCCGCAAGCACGCAGCTCGTGCTCCCGCCCAGCCGATCGGCGACGTGCGCTTCATAGCGCGCCCCGTAGAGCATCGGCCGCAGGTTGTCCGACATGCCGCCGTCCACGGCCACCCAGGTGCGAACGTTGCGCTTCACGCTCTCCACCGTGTAGAGGGTCACACAGCCATTGGCGGTCAACGAGCGTCCCGGCTCGATCAGCAGGCGCTCGGGAGCACCGCTCTTGCGCGCCGCCTCCACGAGCGCGGTGACGTACGCCTCGATCTCCGGCGGAGACTCGCGCCCGTCCAGATAGCGCACGCCCAGCCCGCCGCCGAGGTCGAAGACCTCGCAGCCCGGGATCCTCGCGCTGAGCTTTGCGAGCTCGGCCACCTCCCGGCGGAAGGGATCGAGGTCCAGCAGCTGGGAGCCGATGTGGGCGTGGATGCCACGCAGCGCAAGGCCGTCCACCTCCCCGATCCGCCGCACCGCCTCGGGCGCATCGACCATCGAGAACCCGAACTTCGAATCTGCCTGGCCGGTAGAGATCTTCTCGTGGGTCTCCCCTCTCACGTCGGGCGTGACCCGGATCAGCACTTCCTGGACGGCCCCGCGGTCCGCCTGCGCGGCCAGCAGACCGGCGAGGCGATCGATCTCGTCGAAGTTGTCCACCACGATCAGCCCAACCCCCAACCGCAGGGCCATGCTCAGCTCGGAGAGGGACTTGGCGTTGCCGTGCATCACGATCCGACCCGCTGCGAATCCCGCGTTCAGGGCCAGGTGCAGCTCGCCTTCTGAGGCCACGTCGCACCACAGGCCCTCCTGCGCGAAGAGCGAGAGCACGGCTGTGCACGGAAACGCCTTGGAGGCGAAGAGCACCCCCAGGTCCTCCTGCCTCGCCTCGGCCGCGGCCGCTCTGAAGGCGCGCGCACGAGCGCGCATGTCGTCCTCAGCCACCACGTAGGCCGGAGTGCCGAACTCCCTGGCCAGCTCGATCGCGTCGCAGCCGCCGACCTCGAGCCGTCCGAGGTCGTTGACCCTGCTGCCAAGCGGGAACACGCGCGAGAGTGAGCTGCCGATCGCCATGCCTCCGATTATCGCGTGCCAGGGACCCCGCCGTCGGGCGGGAGCGCACGTCGCAGCGTTCTGCGCCCGAGACTGTCTCTCACAGGAGCGAGCCTGCCGGGTCTGGCGCCCCGTTCTGCCACAATCACGCCATGGCGCAGACTCACTCGAAGTTCGGCAAAGACAACGGCCTGCAGGCTCGGATGCTGATGACGATGTTCCTGCTCGGGCTCGTCTACGTGATCCTGATCGGCGTGCTCTTCGCCGTCGGTGCCGCGGCGGTCACGATCGCGATCGTCGCCTGCGCGCTGCTGGCGATCCAGCTCTTCGCCTCGGACAAGATCGCACTCGCCGCGCTCGGCGCCAAGGAGGTCACGCCCGAGGAAGCGCCCGAGCTGCACGGCATAATCGAGCGTCTGTGCGTCCAGGCCGACCTGCCCAAGCCGAAGGTCTGCGTGATGCAAACCCAGATGCCCAATGCCTTCGCGATGGGTCGCTCGCAGAAGTCTGCGACGGTCTGCGCCACCACGGGCATCCTGCGCATGCTCGACACCAGCGAGCTCGAAGGCGTGATGGCTCACGAGCTCACGCACGTCATCAACCGCGACGTGATGGTGATGACGCTCGCCAGCTTCTTCGCCACCCTGGCCGCGATGATCGCCCAGTTCGCGCTCTTCTTCGGTGGCGGCTTCGGCGGCGGCTATGGACGCGGCCGCGATGAGGAGGAGGGGATCATCCTGGTCATGCTCGTCTCCATCCTCGTCTACGCGATCTCCTTCCTGCTGCTGCAGGCGCTCTCGCGCTACCGCGAGTTCGCCGCTGACCGCGGCTCGGCCGTCCTCACCGGCCGCCCCTCGGCTCTGGCCTCGGCGCTGATCAAGATCAGCGGCTCGATGGAACGCGTCCCCAGCCAGGACATGCGCGTCGCTGAAGGCATGAGCGCCTTCTTCATCGTGCCCGCGCGAACGAAGAAGTCACTGATGAACATCTTCTCCGACCACCCGCCGCTGGAGAAGCGCCTGGAGGCGCTCAGCCGCCTGGAGTCCCAGCTGCAGGGCACCTCCGCCTAAGGCCCGTTCGGTGGGCCTGCGCGACATCCTCACAGGGCGCCACGAGGTCAAGGGTCCCGCCAAGGACCACCTGTTCGCGATCACGACCGCCTACATCACCCTCCAGTCCGATCACGGCATCGAACCGGACGGGCGCGCCGCGATCGTCTTCCAGCCGCTCGCGAGCTCCGACTTCGAAGCCGCGATCAAGGAAATGGAGGACGTGGTCAAGGAAACCGGCTCAGAGAGCGGCACCCAGGTGGCCACCCAGGACGACTCCTACGGCTACCGCTGGATGGTGCTGAGCAACCCGTCGGGCAGCGCGAGCATCGAAGACCTGGCGGTGGGCATCAACGCGGTCTCCGGCTCGATCGAGACCGCAGGCCACGGCGAGCGGCTGCTGTGCGCGGTCTTCGCCTTCAGGGACGCCCAGAAGCGGCCCGTCTACTTCATCTACAACTACAAGCGCGGCTACTGGTATCCGTTCGTGCCCAAGGGCGCGGGATCCTCCATGTCTGGCACTTCATCCTCGACCGCCAGCTATGGCAGCGCCTCCGGCGCCCAGTTCAAGGCCGGTGAGCGTTCCACCGAACGCGAGCTTCAGATCAAGGCCCAGATCTCCTCTGAGCTGCCGATCGAGCCCGAACTGGAGCGCTGGTTCCCGCTCTGGGGCATCCCGATCTAGATCCGAGGTTCTGATCTGCGCGATCGCGCAGATCAAGCCGTCGAGTAGGCGTCTGCAAGGGGATATGCATGATCTCGCATATCGCAAGGTTCTGCCGATCCGCAGCCTAAGATCTGCGCGATCATGCATATGTCTCGGGAAGAACTCACTCCATCGCAGTCGATCGGGCGACGCATCCGCGAGGAGCGCTACCAGCAAGGCCTCACGCAGGAGCAGCTCGCGATGATCTCGAACGTCGCGACCCGCTCCCTGCACCGCATCGAGACTGGCGAAGCGAAAGTCAGGTTCGACGTGCTAGTGCGCTCGCCGAGGGGTGGCACCACCCCTGCATCGAGAGCATCCTCGGCGTGATCGCGACGCGCAGTCACCGCGTCATCTGAGGAAGCTGGCTCCCGCCCGACCCATATCGGCGCCCCGGCGAAGTGGCCGGGGCGCCGATCCCTTCTATCTTTGGCAAGCGAATACGCGAGCTAGTGGGCCAGTTTCATGTTCAGCATCCATGGTGAGTAGACCGCGGTGTAGAACGAGAATGGTGGACTGACGAACCGGTTTGACACAGCAAGGAAGATGCTGTGCATGAACAGTGGCAGGTAGGGCTCCTCGCCGGCCGTGGTGTTCAGCGTATGCCCGGCCGCCCGTAGCCGCTGGGGCCGATTCACCGTGTTCTTCACTTCGGTCACCAGCCTCGCGACCTGCGGGTTCTTGTATCGGGCCAGGTTGAAGCCGTTGCCGCCTGGATAGATGTTCGACGGAGAGAGCAAGGTTGACATCATCGCACCTGGCTCGTTGGGGACGTACGACAGGTATTCGTTCGCGAACATCTGCGCGCTGATGATCGGGACCGTGTCTTCGTCGACCTGCAACGGCTTGACCTTGACCGTGATGCCGATCTTCGCAAGGTCGGCCGCGATGATCTGGGCCGCGTTCAGCAATATCGGTTCGGCGACCAGGGCCTTTACTTCCGTGGTGAAGCCGTGTGGGTAGGCCGACTTCGCGAGTTCCTGCCTTGCCTTCGCCAGGTCGAATTCGTACTTGGGTATTGCTCCCACGATGTTGCTTACTTCGCTCGTCGAGCCCAGTTCGGCGAGCAGGGGAATCGGGATCACCGACGGATCTGGGCTTGCGCCGCCGTCGGGGTAGAGCGCTTTGATCATGCCCTTGACGTCGGTGGCGTATGCGATCGCTCGCCGTACATGAACATCGTTCAGCGGCGGCGCGGACGTGTTCATCGACACCCAGCTGATCCAGTTCTGCGCACCCGCCACCTCCTGGTGGGTGCCCGGAATCTGACCGAACAGTTTCTGCGAGCCATAGACCGACGCCGCGTCGATCGCGCCCGATCGCAGCGCAAGCGCCATCTCGGCTTCGTTCTTGAAGACCGTGACGGCTATCTTCGCCGCGGGCGCGCGAGGTCCAGTCCAGTACGGATTGCGTGAAAGCGCGACGCTCATTTCAGGGATGTAGCTGTCGAACTTCCACGGACCCGTGCCGATCAGCAGACCGTGCTGCATCCCTATCTCTGTTTCGCTCAGCTTCTCCGTCGTCGCCTTCTCGACGATCCCGCTGGCCATCACCATGATGTTTTCCCATTCAGGGCTCGGACGCTTGAGCTTCACAACAACCGCCGAACCATTTTGGGCAGAGACCGATGAGACTGTTTCCCAGGGTTCTTTGATGTTGCTGAAGAGCTTGCCCTTGTTCAGGTTGAGCGAGTAGACGACATCCGCGACAGTGAGCGGCTTGCCATCTGAGAACTTGACGCCAGACCGGATATGGTAGATGTACGTCGTCGGGTTTGGATGTTCGACAGAGCTTGCGAGCCCCAGCTTCGGCTTCTCGCTCGGCCCCATTTCAACGAGGCCCTGAACCACCAGCGATTCAATTTGCCCCGCCTGTTGCCAGCCATTGATCTTGAAGGAGATACTTCCCGGCCAGTCCATCTCCCCCAACCGGAATTCAGGGTACGACTTCGACGACCCAAGGCTGCCGGTGGACGCGGAACCGCCGGACTGGCCTTTGCCGCCGCCACACGCCGCCACGGCCACCGAAAGCACGAGCGCGACGCCCATGCACATACACTTCCTCATTACAACTCCTCCCATCAGGTTTGACTCACCACCCATGCTGCGTGAAGGACGACTTCCAGCTAGCCGAGCTTCATTTGTCGTCTTCTCTGGAGCGCCAGCCGCTGGCGCTCCCCCTCTCGCGCACCGGCCAGAGCTGGCTGTGAGGACCCTTCTGCAGGCACCACCTCAGGCGCCCTTAGAAACACCTCCCGCAGAAGCTCCACGTCAGCCTTGCCGAGCTCCGCTGGCGCCCGGCATGCGACCCCCGTCACGACGCAGTCGTGGAAATGCTCAAGCTCGCGGCGATAGCTCACACGATGCGAGGTGAAGACCTTGCGCTGACGCGCCTCTCCGTCTCCGTCAGCGCCATCCAGCTCATAGATCGTCGGATACTTGCGCAGGTAGGGCGCGGCGAAGGTGAGCGTGCGCATCGAGTCGCGGAAGTAAAGGGCGACGTGCTCGCGGAAGGCCTGCGTGCCAGGCAGCCAGAGGAACGTGCAGTTCCAACGAGCGCCGCTCGCAAGCGCGAATGTGATCGTCGCGCCAGCGCCGTCTCCCCAGAAGCTCGTGGACTCGATCGCGACGGGCAGGGGCTCGCCCATCCGCTCGAGCAACCCATTCACGAGGTTGACGTCGTGGATCAGCGCTTCCAGATAGATCGTCACATATGGGCCGACCTGCTCGAGATCGTCGGCGCCGACCGCTCCCTGGAGCTGCAAGCGCAGCGACTGCTCGCCTTCCTCACGCACCCGAGCTGGAAGGTCGCGACCCACGACGATCTCCTCTGGGTCAAAGAGCGACGGCTTGTTGAGGAGCGGGTCGTGCGTGACTACGTCCACGAAGTACAGCTCATCCGCACTCGCGGGCAGCTCCTGAAGCATCCGTTCGAACGCAGGATCGAAGCGCTTCATGTATCCGACCTGGACCACGCGTTCTTGACGTTCCCGCACCGCGATTATGCGGTCGGCATCCGCCGGGTCTATGCACAGCGGCTTCTCCACGAACACGTGCAGACCAGACTCCAGCGCTCCGATCGTCGCTTCGGCGTGTACAGCGTGCGGCGCGCAGATCACGACGGCGTCCAGCCGCTCCTGTTCGATCATCGCGCGCCAGTCCGCGTAAGCCGCCGGTACCCGATGGCGGGCGGCCACGGTCGTTCGCGTCGCCTCGCTTGGGTCGGCGATCGCCGCCACCTCAAACCGCTCTGGCAGCGCCAAGAGGCTGGGCAGATGCGCCGCCTGGGCGATCATCCCGGCGCCGATCACTCCCACTCGCAGGGGCGCCATCATCAGACCTCCGCGTTCGCGTCGGCCAACTCGTACCAGGCAGCTCCCCGAGGCTCGGTGAGGATCAGCGGATGCAGGAACTCGGCGCCCTTGCGGAGCCCTTCTTCGAGGTCCATGTACTCGTCCTCGTGCTCGATGCTGAGCACGTCGTCATAGCCGATCTCGCGCAGAGCGCTGATGAACTGGCGCCAGAACAGCGCATCATGGCCGTAGCCGACCGTGCGGAAGCTCCAGGCGCGCTCCGCGAGTTGGCCGAACGGAGTCGCGTCGAGGACCCCGTTCACGCGCACGACGTGGTCATTGACGATCGTGTCCTTCGCATGTACGTGGTAGATGCACTCAGACAGCGCCCGCAACGCCTCCAGCGGGTCTATCCCCTGCCACCACAGGTGCGAGGGATCGAAGTTCGCCCCCACCACGGGGCCGACCGCATCCCGCAGCCGGCACAGCGAGCGCGGGTTGTAGAGCACGTCCATCGGGTGCATCTCGAAGCACAGCTGGCAGCCATGATCTTCGGCGATCTTCGCCTGCTCTCGCCAGTACGGGATCACGCGCTGCTCCCACTGCCAGTCAAGGACGCCTGGCTGGTCGATTGGAAAGGCATTGACCACCCACAGCGGTGAGGTATCGTCGTCGGCACCCTCTGGCAGCCCGCCAAGCAGCGTCAGCCGCGTGACGCCAACCTGCTCCGCGAGCACGCAGGCGTCGAGGAACTGCCGGCTGTAGGTCTCCGCGACCTCCGGGTCGGGCGACAGCGGTTGACCGTGAACGCTCAGCGCGCTGATCTCGAGCTCACGCGAGATGAACTCATGCTGCCAGCGCGCGCGAGCGTCGGCATCGTGCGCTAGCACCGCCGGATCTCCGTGGCGGAGATTCGACTGCCATCCGGCGCAAGCTATCTCGACCGCCGAGAGGCCCATGTCATTGATGCGATCAAGCGCATCGGGCAAGTCGAGCTGCACGAGCGCTCTGGATACCGCACCAAGCTTCATCTCTTATCTCCTTACGTCATTGACATCGATGCCAACGCATGTAATCACGCGTTGGCATCGATGTCAACTCTCTTTGGGATCGATCTCATCGCAAATAAGTGCTTTAGTTTGGGACGCCATGAAGAACGGGCAGTCAGACGGGGCGCTCCGGCACCCGACCGTCTCAGACGTCGCCGCGGCGGCGGGCGTCTCGACGTCCACCGTCTCGCGTGCGCTGCGCGACAGTCCGCTCATCAACGAGCGCACTCGTCTCAAGGTGCTTGACACGATGCGCGAGCTTGGCTACGCGCCGAGCACCGTCGCGCGTTCGTTGCGCACGCGGTCGTCTCCCTTTGTAGGCGTGATCGTGCCTGATGTCGCACTCGACTTCTTCGCGTGCGCGCTCAAGGGCGCCCAGGACGTGCTCGAACCGGCGGGATATCAGGTGCTGCTGATGAACAGCGATCGTGACGCGGCCAAGGAGGCTGACGCGCTCGCGACGTTCGCTTCACATCGGGTCGGCGGCGTCCTGGTCGCGACTTCAGGCGGATATGAATCCTGTGGGGTACCGGTTGTGTTCTTCAGCCAAGGCCCGAATACGCCTGGCGTCGGCGACGGAGAGGTCCTGCTTGACGAGCGCGAGGGATGCAACCTGCTCATCTCCCATCTGCTCGAGCACGGCCACACGCGCATTGCATATGTTGGCGGACCGGTGGGAAACACCAGCGCCGACGACCGCCGCGCCGCATTCCGAGACGTGATGTCGGCGCTCGGTCTCGATCTCCCGGCAGACTACGTGCAGATGGGCGACGACCACTGGTCGGAGGACAGCGGCGCACGAGCGACCGCCGCCCTGCTTGCTCTCGATGGGCCGCCGAGCGCAATCGTCGCCGGCAGCGAGGTGCTCGCCGTCGGGGCGCTGCGCAAGCTGCGCAGCGCCGGTGTCGACGTTCCACGAGACATCGCCTTGGTCTGCTTCGACGACCCACGTCTCGGTGACATCCTCGACCCTCCGATCACCGCGATCACGCAACATGCGCATGAGTTCGGCGCACGTGCGGCGACCGTGCTGCTCGACCGACTCGCTGGCCCGCGACCGCGCACGGAGATACGAATTCCCGCCGAGCTCGTTATACGGCGCTCCTGCGGCTGCAGCTGAGCAGGGAGGCGGATCTACATCAAAGCGGCGCCCGTGAGACCGTCGCTCAGTCCGGTATCAGGCCCTCGCCGGTGAACTCGCTTGCCGCCTCGGCAAAGGTAAGGTCCGCCGGTGGCAGGATCAAGTCCGAGGGCTCCAGATCATCGTCTCCCACCCGCTGGCCGTTGCTGCGAACGTAGTCGAGCAGCGTCTTGTAAGAGCTGGAGAACCCGTCGGGGTCGCCTGCCTCGACAGCCTTCACGACCGCGTCGTCGAGCTCACTGACCTCACCGTCGCCATCGGCGAGGCGGTACTGGTCCTCGCCGGAGATGCGGACGATCATGCCTGCTGAGGGCTCGAGGCGCCGCTGTCGCCCTCGCCGGCGCCAAGCTGGCCAGAGCTGGCGGCTGGCTCGCCCTGACCGAGCTCCGCCTTCATCTTGGCCAATTCGTCATCAACCGCCGAGGAGCTCGAGAGCGCTTTGAGCTGACGATCGATGTCGTCTTCGCCGGGGCCAAGCTGGGTGATGTCTTCGAAGGCCCCGGCCGCTTCGAGCTCCTGGACCGCGTCGGCGCGTGCCTTCATGTTTTCGGTCTTGTCCACGGCCCGCTGCATCGCAAGCCCGACATCTGCCATCTGCTCGCCCACGCCGGTCGCCGCCTCGGAGATCCGGACCTGGGCCTCGGCGGCGGAGTACTGGGCCTTGATGACCTCCTTCTTGGTCCTGAAGGCTTCGATCTTGGCCCGCAGCTTCTGCTCGGAGTCAGTCAGCTTCTGCTGCTGATCTTCCAGTTCGGTGACCTGCGTGTCGAGCCCCTGGAGCTCTGTCTGGGCGACGTTCTTGCGTTCCAGCGCCGCCTTGGCGAGATCCTCCTGGCCGGCGGAGACCGCCTGGCGCGCCTGGGTGTCGAGCTTGACCAGCTGCTGCTGGAGGCCACTCTCCTGCATCTGCAGCCGCTTCTTTGCGGTGACGACGTCGGCGATGCCCTTCTTGACGTTCTGAAGCTGTTCGACCTGCTTCTGATAGCTGTAGTCAAGCGTCTCACCAGGGTCTTCTGCTTTGTCGAGCAGTTTGGAGACCTTGGCCTTCACGACGGTGGACATGCGCCCGGTCAAGCCGGCCATGCGTTCCTCCTATGAGTCTTCGGCGGGAGCTTCAAGGGTAGCCGAGTCGCGACCGGGGCGCGGAGTCTCCGGCTCTCAGAGCCCTTCGGGGTGGCGCATGATGAACCCGGCGTTTTCGGGTCGCAGTGGACGCCAGCGGGGACCGTTCTGGTTTGAAGGATCGTCCACCGGGCTCGTGTCCAGGCGAAGTCCCGCGACCGTCATGTAGGCATGCCCGCCGTTTGCGAAGATCGTCACCCAGCGCCCGACGCCCTTGCCACCCCAGCCCATCATTTCCGAGGAGTCCATCGGCGCCTTGATCAGGCCCGCGCCGTGCAGGGCGTAGGAGACGGTGCCCGAGCAGTCGTAACCATAGGATTTGAAGGATCCGTGCCCGCCGCCGTAGACGTAGGGTTTGCCGATGATCTG
This sequence comes from uncultured Actinomycetota bacterium, assembly GCA_963757925.1. Lineage (GTDB taxonomy): Bacteria > Actinomycetota > Thermoleophilia > Solirubrobacterales > Solirubrobacteraceae > Palsa-744. Next base: position 492,005 of record CAVWTE010000025.1, on the reverse strand, counting down.
GTTGGCGGCCCAGATCATCTCCTGGATGGCCTTCGGGGCGCTCTCGGGAGCCGCGGCCAGACCTTCGATCAGCTCGGCGGTCGAGCCCGGCACGAGCAGCTTGGGCCGCCCCTCAGCGGCCGCGGCGACCGGATCGCCACCGGTGCTGCCGAGCACGGTGTTCGCCGGCGGCGGAGCGACGTAGGGGACCACCTTGCCTTCCGAGAGCTCGTAGATGGGGCCGTTGTATTCGAGCTTTGGCGTGGGAGCCGTGATCGGCGCATGGACGGTAACGGAGACCGTCTTGGCCTTGTGTGAGCTCTTCTTGGTGGTCGTACCACCCGAGGATTCGGTGGTGGAAGCGGCCGCGGTGCCGCCGGTCGTCGATGTGGCCGAGGCGGACGCATTGGCCGCGGCCGATGCAGCCGCTGGAGATACCGCGGCTGCGATTGCGATCGTCGAAAGCGTTGCGATGAGCGCTTTGGCCCGCACAGCTACCTCTTTCGTCGGCCTGCGGGGTTAGCTGACGGGCTGGCGCTGAAAGAGCCTGCGCCTCCCGCGGATTCACCGCGAGACTCGCCCCAACAACTTGGGTCCCCCGTTCTCTGGCATCTGGTCAGAGATTCGGCGTTGCGGGCGAGAAGCTACCAGACTGCAAGGACGGTTGCAGCGCATGCAAGCGCCATGTCGCCCACGCAGACAGGCCGCGTCGCCCATTTTGCGGGATCGCGCACGCGGCACAGGGCCGTCCCGGCCACGGTCTAATCTGCCCCGCGATGGACCCAGGCAAAGCATCGAGGGATCGACTTCGCCGGCCGGCACGCACGCTGCTGCTCAGCGGGCTCGCGCTCGCGCTGCTCGCGGGATGCGGCAAGAGCGCGAGCACGAACGGCTCCTCCTCCAACGAATCTTTGACAAGGCCCGGTCAGAGCGGGGAAGCCAGCACACTGCTCGGCGGCGCTGGCGCCGGCGGCATCGCGACGGCCAACACAACGCGACTTGGCGGCGAAAGCCCCGTGCAGGACGCCGCGGCCGTGGCACGCGCGGTCTACCCGGGCTTCACGCCCGCGGTAAGGCCCAGGGCAGTCGTGATCGTCGAATCGGATGATTGGCCAGCGGCGCTGGCTGCCTCGGCGCTGGCCAGCGCTCCGCTGCAGGCGCCGATCCTCTATGCCGAAGGCGGGCATCTTCCCCCCGCGAGCGCCGCAGCGCTTGCGGCAATGCGTCCGCTGGGTGCGCACGCCCTCGGCGGCGCGCAGGTCATCGCGGTCGGCACGAGCGCCCCCCGGGGATACGCCGCGCTCACGCTGCGTGGCGCCACCCCATACGCGCTCGCGGCACGCGTGGCGGCTCTCATAGCTCGCCTCCACGAAGGACATACGCCGGCCGCGATCCTCGCCAGCGCGAGCGCTCCGGCGGGGCTCTCGATGCCGGCGGCGGGCCTTGCCGCCGAGAGCGGGGCCCCAATCCTGCTGCTCGACTCCAGAGGCCTCCCGCACGCCACGGCCGCCGCGCTAGCACGCATGGGACACCCGGCGCTCTACGCGATCGGACCCGAAAGCGCGATCGGCCAGGCGACCATCTCGGATCTGCAGCGCAGCGGCGAAGCGACCCGGATCGGCGCGGCCGATGCCGTGGAGAACGCGATCAAGGTCGCGGCGTTCACCAACGGCCACTTCGGATGGGGCGTGGACGAACCGGGGCACGGATTGCTCTTCGCCCGCGCCTCCAGGCCGCTCGATGCCCCCGCCGCGGCGCTGCTCTCGGCGAGCGGCGACTATGCACCGCTGCTGCTGCTCCCCGGCCAGGAAGGGCTGGGCACAGCGCTTGTCGGCTACCTCCGCGACATCCAGCCCGGCTATGGCAGCGCTCCGGAATCGCTGCCCGTCCGCGGGGTCTACAATCGCGGCTGGCTGATCGGCGACCAGCAGGCGATCTCGCTCAGGACACAGTCGCAACTCGACGCGCTCCTGCGCAGCATTCCCCGCTCGACCGCGACCACCCAGCCGAGCCTCGTGCCCTGAGCGGCACACCGGAACCTTCACAAACACGGACAGCCAAAGGCAGGCCATGAGTCAAGCAGAGGACCCACGCAGGCTCGCACACGAGCCGACGGTGCAGGACGTGCGCCAGCTGATGGGCGGCTCAACCCCACATTTCGCGCTGCAGATTCGCAACCGCATCCGGGCGCTGATCTCCGGGCTACCAGCCGATCATCCGGCACGCCTTCTGGGCCAGCAGGAGATTGCGCGCCTGGAGCACCTCAGTCGCGCCGGGCAGGACGCCGGCGAGGCCGCCCACACGGGCGAGCCTCACCTGCCCTCGCTGAGCGGCACCTGATCGCTCAGCGGCGCCCGGCGGCCCTGGTCCTCGCCGTGAGGAAGTCGCTTCGCAGCAGCCTGAACATCGCAAGGAAGAGCACGAGGTCGAGTGCGAGCAGGCCGACTGTCGCGACCGGCGGGATGCGCGTCACCGTCGAGACGGCGAGCGCGACCACAGAGTGAAAGATCACCACGGGCAGGGCTGCGAGCATCACCGTGTGGGATCGAAAGCCGCTGCGGTGCTCCCTGAGCGTCACCTCGAAGGTGCCGAGCGCGACGGCGGCGATGCCCGCGAGCAGCGGCGGTCCGCCGTGGGAGATGCCGCGCCCGAAGCCGACTATCACGCCGATCGCGCCGACGAGGATCAGAAGCTCTGAAAGCGGCAGCGGATGCCACGGCGGCCGCGGCCGCTCGCCATAGCGGCGCGACACGGGCGTCTGCGGGGCGGCCCGCGTTTGCCGCCTCTGCCCAGATCTCGCTCCGGCCATCCTGGTCGACGCCTCGCTCTCGCCGGATGCGACCGCGATCCCCCCGTCGGCCGAGGCGGTGGAGGACCCGGCGAGCGTGCCCCTGCCTGCTGAGCCGGCGCGGCGCTTGCGCGAGCGGCCGCGCTTGCTGCGGTTGGTCATACGGCTACCGGCCAGAAGGCGTGTGGCGGGGACCCATCCTGTGGGGATCCTACCGCCGGATGCCGGCGGTCCCCGCCGAGAGGGCTCCTATCCTGCTGCACAGATGGCGAAGACCGAGCAGCCTGCCGCCAGTGCGCTTGGCATTCCGGGCAGCACGCTTCCCGGCCCCTATCCGGCCGGGGAGTACGCGGCGGCGCTGCAGCGAAGGCTGCGTGCCTTCGCGAAGGTCCAACTGATCGGCGAGCTGGTGAATTTGCGGATCTCCAGGGCGCGCGCCTACTTCGAGCTGCGCGACGCCGGCGGCGCGGTCCCGTGCGCGGCATGGCTCAGCGACTGGGAGCAGATCCTGCAGCGCTCGGGAGCGCTTGCCGACGGCATGCAGGTCGTGGTCGAGGGCGGCTGCGACTACTACGCCGGCAGCGCCTCCTCCTCGCCCTCGTTCTCCTTCTCTGTCTCCGATCTGAGAATCGCGGGGGAGGGCGACCTGCTCGCGCGGATCGAGCGTCTGCGCAGGGCACTGCACGCGGAGGGCCTGCTCGAGCGCCAGAAGCAGCTGCCTCTGCCGGCGCTGCCGCGCAGCATCGCGGTCATCTGTAGCGAGAGCGGAAAGGCCAGGGACGACATCCTCGCCGGGCTTGCAAGGAGAGGCTGGTCGGGCAGGCTCGTCTGGGCCTACGCGCCGGTCCAGGACCGCTACGCGGCGCCGGCGATCACGCGCGCGCTGCAGGATCTCGCCGCATCCGGGCGGGTCGAGCTCGCGATCGTCGCCCGCGGCGGCGGATCGCTGGCCGACCTGCTCTGCTTCTGCGACGAGACGCTCTGCCGCACCGTCGCGCTGCTCGCGATCCCGGTGATCGCATCGGTGGGGCACCACACCGACAGGACCCTGCTTGACGACGTCGCGGCGCTCAGCTGCTCCACGCCGACGCACGCCGCCGAGGTGGCCGTGCCGTTGGACTGCAATCAGGCTCGCACGATGCTCACCGCGCAGGCGCAGCGTCTGCGCGCCGACGCGGACAGGGCGGTGCTCGGCAGGGCACGGCTGCTGGCATCGCTGTGCAGAGCACCCAACGAGCACCTCGCGCGCCAGCGGCGCAGCCTGCATCAGCATCTGCGCGAGGCCCGCGCAGCGGGGCGCAGGCGCCTCGCGCTGGAGCAGGAGCTGACCGCAAGGCGCCTGCGCAGCATCGCCAGCAAGGCACACGGCGCGCTCCATGACGCCTCCCACAAGCGCCCGGCGGACCTGCGCAGACTGGCGCTCGCGCTCGAGGCCCACGACCCGCAGAGGACGCTGCAGCGTGGCTACGCGCTGGTACAGGGCAGCAGCGGCAAGGCCATCACGAGCGCCGCGGCGGCAAGGAGCGCACACGAGCTGCGCCTGAGCTTCGCCGACGGCTCCCTGCAGGCAGAGGTGAGCGCCGATCCATGAGCGGTGGACGGGCCGCGGTCCAGTATGGTCAGCTGATGGTCCAGGAGGTCGAGCCGCAGGGAGCCGATGGTGGCGATACCGGCGCCACCGCCATCAGTTATGAGGATGCCGCAGCGCGCGTCGAGGCGATCATCAGACGCCTGGACTCGGGCGAGGCGAGCCTGAGTGAGACGCTTGCACTCGTCAAGGAGGGCAAGGCGCTGATCGAACGCTGCGCCTCCGAGCTGGACGCGGTCTCGGGCGCCCTTGAGGAGCTGCGACTCGAGGACCTGGTCGCGCGGCTGGAGGCCAAGGCGAAGTGAGCACCGCCGAGCATAGGCAGAGCACCTCAGGCAATCTCTTCTCGCGCATCCGCGACCTGCCGATCGCGATCGAGGAGGTCGAACTGGAGCCGCTGACCCGGCGCTTCTCGCCCGAGTTCGAGCGCCGCACCACCATCGTGCACCTGCGCGGAGGAGGCCAGGAGGGCCTCGGCGAGGACGTGATCTACGAGCCGGAGCTGCATGTGGCCGATCCGATTGGCGCGCCCGGAGAGGCCGCGGGCAGCCCTCATCCGCTGATCGGGGAGATGACGCTCGCCTCCTTCTCGGAGCGCTTGGCCAAGCTCGACCTCTTCGGCGCGCTGACCCCCGGGCAGCCGGCGTACAGGCGCTACCGGATCTGGGCATACGAGTCGGCGGCGCTCGACCTGGCGCTGCGTCAGGCCGGCACCTCGCTGCACGCCGCGCTCGGCATGGAGCCTCAGCCGCTGAGGTTCGTGGTCTCAACGCGTCTTGGCGACCCGGCGTCTCTGGATCCGCTCACGCGGCGCCTTGCGATCGCGCCGCAGATGCGCTTCAAGCTGGACCCGACCGCCTCCTGGGACGATGCCTTCGTCGCCTCCCTCGTGGAGCTGGATGTCGTCGACTCGGTCGACCTGAAGGGCTTCTATGAAGGCACGATCGTCGACAACCCGGCCGACCCAGTGCTCTACCGGCGGGTCGCGGAGGCCTTCCCGCAGGCGTGGATCGAGGACCCGAAGCTCACGCCGCAGACAGAAGCGGTGCTCGCACCCCACATCGACCGTCTCACCTGGGACGCCCCGATCCACGAGGTCGCGGACATCAAGGCGCTTGCACACAAGCCGCGGTGCATAAACGTCAAGCCTTCCCGCATCGGCAGCCTGGAGGACCTCTTCGCCGTCTATGAGCATTGCGAGACGCAGGGCATCGCGTGCTACGGCGGCGGCCAGTCGGAGCTTGGGCCGGGACGCGGCCAGATCCAGTATCTCGCGAGCCTCTTGCACCCAGGCACCTCCAACGACGTCGCCCCCGCCGCCTGGAATCTCCAGGCGCCGCCCGCCAGCCTGCCGGGCAGCCCGCTGGCTCCCGCGCCCGCGGATCTCGGCTTTCGCTGGAGCAACTAGCCGAGCGGCCTGCCACCTTCGCGGTCCGCGCAGGTGTTCCTGCAAAGACCGAACCCCCGCAACTTCTCCTGCAGCGCTCTGTTGAGGGCCGCATAGCCGCTACGGTCCCTCACCGACGCGGCCGGCCGCTCACCGCGCCACCGCGCCGATTCACCGTGCCACCGCAGATCGAGAACAAGCGATCCTGGCTGGCAGCGCTGGCAAGCGTTCTGCTGATCTCGCTGACGCTCGCCCCGCCCAGCCTCGGCGCCTCCGACTCCGGAGGCGCGGTCGCCCCCAGCGGGTCTGCTAGCCCGAGCTCGCAGGGCGGCACCGCGGCCGGCTCGAACCAGCACAACGCCTCGCAGGGCTCCAAGAGCCACATGGCACCTACCGTGGCGATCACCGGTGCGGACTGCGTGCCGCACGGCACCTGCGCCGGCAACCCCTGGGAAGTCTCCTCCTCCTCGCTGGGCGGCACCCTGCTGATCAAGGGCAAAGGCCTCGGCGCGAGGATGAACGTCGCCTTCCCGAGCATCTATCGCAAGCGGGCGGTCGGTCCGACCTCCCGCACTGCACCCAAGGCGGCGCTGCGCAAAACCTCCGAAGGGCTCGTGGTGAGCGTCCCGCGAGGCGCAAGCAGCGGGCGCATCACGGTCCTGCTCGGCAGCGGCCATCACACGAACCTGCTCGGCCCGATCAAGATCGTCACGCACAAGCTGCACCCGCCGCCGCCGCCGAAACCGCACACCGCGACGATCAGCCCCTCCCCCACCGGCACCGCCTTCGATGGTCAGGGCATGTGGATCTGGTACGTGAGCAAGTCCGATGGCGGCAACCTGTCCTCAATCGTCGCCCAGGCGAAGGCAGATGGCGTGAGCACCCTGTTCGTCAAGAGCTCCGACGGCGCGGAAAACTACTGGTCGCAGTTCTCCCCAGAACTGGTCGCCGAGGTCCACAACGCCGGCCTGAAGGTCTGCGCCTGGCAGTACGTCTATGGCAGCAACCCGGTCGGCGAGGCGGAAATGGGCGCAAAGGCGGCCTCCACCGGTGCCGACTGCCTCGTGATAGACGCCGAGGGCGAATACGAAGGCCATTACGCGGCGGCTGAGCAGTACATGGAAACACTGCGAGCGAAGGTCGGCGCCAACTACCCGGTCGGCCTGGCCTCCTTCCCCTACGTCAACGACCACGAGGCCTTCCCCTACTCCGTCTTCCTCGGTCCCGGCGGCGCGCAATTCAACGCGCCGCAGATGTACTGGAAGGACATCGGTGTGAGCGTCGCAGGCGTGTTCGCCGCCACCTACGAACAGAACCTGATCTACGAGCGGCCGATCGAGCCGCTTGGGCAGACCTTCGAAAGCCCCTCGAACTCTGAAATCGTCGCCTTCCGCTCCCTCGCGGGCGCATACGGCGCGAGCGGCCTCTCCTTCTGGGACTGGCAGGAAACGAGCAGCGAAGGCTGGAAGGCATTGACCGAACCGTTGAACAGCGCCCTGAAGGTGCCCTCGCCGGAGGACACCGCACCGTTGTTGAAAGAAGGCGCGCAGGGCGACCAGGTGCTCTGGATGCAGGAGCATCTGGCAACCGCCGTCCCCACCCAGGAAATCACGGGCATCTTCGACGCGGCCACGGCTGCGAACCTGAAGAGCTTCCAATCAGCCCACGGCCTGCCCGCGAGCGGCGAAACGGATGCGGGCACCTGGGGCGATCTGCTCGCCCTGCAGCCCGTGGCGGTCACCTGGACTGGAAACACCGCGAAAGCGGCGCGCGCTCACAAGCGCTAGGCGGCCGGCTCGCGGGCCGGCCCACGGCGCGCAGACCCAAGCGAGCCGCAAAAAACAAACAGGGCGGGCCCAAAGGCCCGCCCCATAGATCGCCGGTCTGGCGCGCGTCAGACCCGCTGGATCAGCGTGCCGGTCCCAAGACCGCCGCCGCAGCACATCGTCACGAAGCCGATCTCCTTGTCGGAGCGCTCGAGCTCGTGCAGCAGCGTGGTGATCAGGCGCGCGCCGGTGGAGCCGAGCGGATGCCCGAGCGCCATCGCGCCGCCGTTGACGTTCACGCGATCCATGTCCGGGGCAAGCTCGCGCTGCCAAGCCGCGACCACGGGCGCGAATGCCTCGTTGATCTCGATCAGGTCGATGTCGCCGATCTGCATGCCGTTTCGCTGCAGGATCTTCCGGGTGGCGGGGATCGGCCCTTCGAGCATCTTCACCGGGTCGCAGCCGACGGTCGTCATGTCGACGATCCGTGCCCTTGGCGTGAGGCCGAGGCCCGCCGCCTTCTCGGCCGACATCAAGAGCACCGCCGCCGCCCCATCTGAGATCTGGGAGCTGTTTCCAGCGGTGATCTTGCCGTCCGGCTTGAACGCGGGTTTCAGCTGCGAGAGCGACTCGAGGTTCGTATCTGGCCGGATGCCCTGATCGGTCAGGAACGTGTCGCCGTTCACCTGCATCGGCACGATCTCACGCTCGAAGCGGCCCTCCTGCGTTGCCTGGTGGGCCAGCTTGTGCGAGCGCACGGCAAGCTCATCGAGCTCGGAGCGGGGGATCTCCCACTTGTCGGCGATCATCTCCGCGCCGAGGCCCTGGCCGACGATGTTGTGCTTCTCCATCAGCGACGGCGTGAAGGCGAAGCCGAACTCCTGCTGGGTCTGCATGCCGGCCGCGAAGGGAATGTGGCCCATGTGCTCGACACCCGAGCCGATCATCGCGTCGTGCACCCCTGCGGCGATCAGCGCAGCGGCGAAGTTGACCGCCTGCTGGGCCGATCCGCACTGGCGATCGACCGTCGTGCCGGGCGTCTCGATCGGCAGCCCTTCCTGCAGCCAGGCGTTGCGTGCAATGTTGAAGCCCTGCTCACCGAACTGCTGGACACATCCGGCGATCACGTCCTCGACCTCGGCCGCCTCGATACCCGCGCGCGAGATCACCTCGGTGTAGACCTTGCCGAGCAGGTCGTTGGGATGGGTGTCCTTGTAGTAGCCCTTCTCCTTGTGGCCACGGCCGATCGGCGTGCGCACCGCCTCGACGATCACGACCTCGCGGCCCTCTGTCTGCCTCATCTTGGAGTCCTCCGGTCTTTGGCGAAGCTGGGTGGAAGCGCCCCTCGCGCCCGTATATGTCTACTCTACCGCCGAAGACCGTCGATTGACTGGTCAGTCAGCCAACCCTCTCGAGGAGGACAGGTGTGAAGGAGAGACTCGCGATAGTCGGCAGCGGCGCGATTGCGTGCGGCCTTGCCTCGACGGCCGCCCATCACGAGGGTGGGTGGGGTCCGGTCATTCTGCTTGCGCGCTCGGAGGAGTCCGCCGCGCGCGCGGCCAAGACCGTCGAGAAGACGCTCAACAAGCTGGAAGCGGAGACCGACCCCCAGCACGTCCAGATCGTGACCGACTCGGCCGCCATTGCCGACGCCACCTTCGTCGTGGAGGCCGTGATCGAGCATCACGACATCAAGGCGGACCTGCTCTCCGATCTCTCCGCCCTGATCGCCGAGGACGCCGTCCTTGCCACCACCACCTCCTCGCTGTCGGTGCAGCGGCTGGCGGAGGCGAGCGGGCGCGCCGACCGCTTCGTCGGCCTGCACGTCTTCAACCCCGTGACGCGGATGAAGCTCGTCGAGCTCGTCTACCCAAGCCAGGCGACCAAGGAGACCAGGGATCGCGCCGCCGCACTGTGCGAGACATTCGAGAAGACCGCCGTCGTCGTTCCCGACATCCCGGGCTTCGTCGTGAACAGGCTGCTCTTCCCCTACATCTTCAGCGCCGTGCGCCTGCTGGAAGAGACGGGCATGGACCCCGCCGGCATCGATACCTGCATGAAGCTCGGTGCAGGTCATCCGATGGGCCCGCTCGCGCTGGCGGACCTGGTGGGCCTCGATGTCTCCAAGGCGATCGGCGAAGAGATCGGCCAGGAGATCCCGCCGCGAGTGGAGCAGCTGATCTCCGAAGGGGCGCTTGGACGCAAGAGCAAGCGGGGATTTCACCCCTACGACTGAGCAGCCGAGGTTTATGGCTGTCCTAAGGCATCTTTTAGGTGCCCTTCATCGGGATGGCGATACTTCTCCATGCGACATAGGTCGCAACGCACACCCGCCTCCTCCCAGTGCACACCGTCCGGCCCGCACCCCCCGCGGGCCGGACGTGTTTTTGGGCCGCGCCCGGAGAGACCTGCTCAGCCCTCGGGGGCCTCGCGCACGCGCATCACGGGACGCTCCCTGATGCGGACCGCCTCGATCCGGTTTTCGCGCACCGACTCGACCCTGATCGAGTAGCCGTCGGTGGCGACCGTGTCGCCCCGGCGGGGCAGGCGCCCGAGCTCGGCGAAGACCAGACCCCCGATCGAGTTGTAGGCATCGGTGTCGACCGGCAGGTGCAGGCCGTAGTCCTCCAGGTCCGTGACAGCGACGTGTCCGCGGACGAACCAGTCGCCGTTTGCCAGACGCCGCACCTCGCCGCCGGTGGGGTCCGTCTCGTCTGCGATCTCCCCGACGACCTCCTCGATGATGTCCTCGACGGTGACGATGCCGACCACGCGCCCGTACTCGTCCACGACGATCGCAAGCTGCGTGCGCTGGTGCTGCAATTCGGCCAGCAGGTCGTCGAGCGGCTTGGTCTCAGGCACGATCGGGGCGTCGTTGACCGCCGCCTGCAGCCCCGCGGAGCGGCCCTGTTGCAGGTAGAGACGCATCAGCGAGCTGGCATGGACGAAGCCGAGCACCCTGTCGCGGTTGCCGTCCTCGGTCACGGGAAGCCGCGTGTGGCCGCTTGCGATGCAGCGCTCCAGCGCGCTCGCCACGTCCTCCGCGATGTCAACCGTCACGACCGCCGGGATCGGGGTCATGACCTGGCGCGCGTCCTGCTCGTGCAGGTGAAAGACGCCGGTGAGCATGCCCGCCTCGCCGGGGTCGATCTGGCCGCCGGCGAACGACTCGGCGATCAGCAGCTTGAGCTCCTCGGGGGTGCCGCCCGAGGGCTCGCGCGACATCTCGACGCCGAGGAGCTTCAACAGCCGAGCCGAGAGGACGGTGACCCCGATCACCAGCGGACCAAGGAGCGCCCTGAAGGCCTGCAGCGGACGGGCGATCCGCCGCGCGAGCGGCTCGGCCCGGTCGATCGCGTAGAACTTCGGCACCATCTCGCCCGCCACGAGCTGGGCGATCGTGATCAGCGAGAAGGCGATCACGACCGCAAGAATCACCGCGGCGCCCTGGCCGAGCGGCCCGCCGAGCGCCTTCTTCAGCACCTCCGCAAGTGCAGGCTCGCCGAGCGCTCCAATGCCGAGCGAGGTCATCGTGACGCCTATCTGGACAGCCGATATGTACTCGTTGACACGGCCGATCTGCATGAGCGCGAGCTCGGCGCCGCGCTCGTGTTTGTCGCGCATCGCTTCAAGGCGCGGCCGCCTGGAACGCACGAGCGCGTACTCGGCGATTACGAAGAACGCGTTGACCGCGATCAGCACGGCCGCGAGGATGATCTTCAGGCCGTTCACGCCAGGCCGCCCAGCACCGCCACCATGACTGGTGGCGTGCGACGCCTGGCGCGACTTCGAGGAGGTTTGTCGTCGTCGTTCATCTGGTGCCGACGGCTACACCGTATCAGCGCCTCAGGCGAACCCGTCGATGGTCTGCGCCAGGTCGAAGTCCGCCTGGGTGAGGCCGCCCTGCGAGTGCGTGGAGAGGGTGAGTCTCACCCTGTTCCAGCCGTGCAGCAGGATGTCGGGATGGTGGTTCGCGCGCTCGGCGGCCTCGCCCACCCGCACCGCGAAGGCCAGCGCCGCGGCGAAGTCCGCGAAGGTCCACTCGCGCGCGATCGAGTCCCCCTCCCTGCTCCAGTGCATCTGGTGCAACCGCTGCTTGATCTCCTGCTCGCTCAGCTTGGGCAAGGCCCACCTCCTGATCGCCTTGGCAAGGACGGGACCCGGCATGGGCCCTAAAGTCAGGATGACATGCGCATCGCAAGCCTTGTGCCCCACGCAACCGAGCTTCTGTTCGCGCTCGGCCTCGGCGATGACCTGGTCGCGGTCACGCACGAGTGCGATTACCCGCCGCAGGCGCTCGAGCTGCCGAAGCTGACCCGCGACGCGCTGCCCCGGGTGCAAGCGCCGCCGAGATCGACCGGGCCGTCCGGACGCGCACGCTGGAGGGCCTGGCGATCTACGAACTCGACGAGCCGGCGCTCGCGGAAGCCGAACCAGACCTGATCATCACCCAGGCGCTGTGCCCTGTGTGCGCTGTCTCCTATGAGGAGGTCACCGAGGTGGCTGCCAGGATCCCCGGCCAGCCGCAGGTGCTCTCGCTCGATCCGAAGACCTTCGGGGAGACGCTTGGAGACATCCGCACGGTCGCGACCGCCACCGAGCGCAAGGACGAGGGTGTCCATCTGGTCCGATCGATCGCCGACCGCGTCGACCGCGTGAAGCTCGCAGTGCGTGGTCTGCGAGCGCCGCGGACGATCGCCGTGGAGTGGCTCGATCCCGTCTTCATCGCGGGCCATTGGACGCCACAGCTGATCGAGCTGGCCGGCGGAGAGGACGTGCTCGGCCTGCCGGGCGAACCATCGCAGCAGATGACCTGGGAGATGCTCGCGGCCGCGGCGCCGGAGGTGGTGCTCGTGATGCCGTGCGGCTTCGACGCCAAGCGCGCGCAGGAGGAGGCACGGCTCCATGTCGAGCAGCTGGAGGGACTTGGCGCTGCGCGGCTCGTCGCTGTCGACGGCTCTGCCTATTTCTCGCGGCCGGGGCCGCGGCTGATCGACGGCCTCGAGCTGCTGGCTCACATCCTGCACCCCGAGGCCGTAGCACCGACGTCGGCCGAGGCGATCGAGCTGTAGCGAGGCTTCCCGGACTCTAGGCGAAGCCGGTGCCGCTCGCACTCGCGACCGCGAGCGAGCCTGCGATCGAGACCGCGGCGATCGCAAGGCAAGCCAGGTAGCCGAGCGCCGGCAACTTGCGCGTGTCGGCGGCCCTGACCGCCAGTCCAGCGATCACACCGCCGATCAGGCCGCCGATGTGCGCACCGATCGAGATGTCTGGGACCAGGAAGCTGAAGACGAGGTTGATCACGATGAGCGCGCCGATGCCGGTCTCGCTCAGCGAGTGCCCGCGGGCCCGCATCTCAACCGCGGCGGCGCCCATCACCCCGAAGACCGCGCCCGAGGCGCCGATGCTCACTCCGCTGCTCCAGATCAGCACGCCAAATGACGAGGCGAACAGGCTTGCGAAGTAGATCGCGGCGAACCTCGCCGAGCCGATCGAGGTCTCGAGCATCGTGCCGATCAGGTAGAGCAGGTACATGTTGAAGAGGATGTGCAGGAAGTTCTCGTGCACGAACGCATTGGTCAGAAGTCGCCAGTACTGGTGGCCCACCGAGATCGTCGCCCGGTTGATCGCGCCTTCTTCGTAGACCTTCCCGTGAAGATCTGAGCCCGAGAGCGTGAACTGCCCGCGCTCGGCCAGGAAAACGAGCACGTTGACCGCGATCAGCCCGTAGGTGACCCGTGGCGCCCTGGCCATCTCGCGCATCCGCACCACCTTCGTGCGCTGCCTGGCGCACTCTGGGCAGCGCATGCCGACGTTCGTCGGGGTCATGCAGTCAGGGCAGATCGGCCGGCCGCAGGAGGAGCACGAGACGCCCGTCTCGCGATTGGGATGCCTGTAGCAGGTGGCCACTTGGTGCAGCAGCCTATAGCGGCCCGGCCAACGCCGCCGAGGGCTTCGGCCAGAGCGGCCTGGCAGAGGAGCTAGGCGATCGCCCGATCGGCCTCGAGCTCGGCGCGGAGCTTCTGCAGTCCAAGGCGCATCCGGCCCTTGATCGTGCCCACCGCGGTGCCAGACATCGTCGCGATCTCCGAATGTGTGTAGCCGCCGTAGTAGGCGAGCTCTATGACCAGGCTCTGCTCTGCCGGCAGGCCTTCAAGCGCCAAGCGAAGCGTCCTTGTCTGCTCATGCCGATCGGCCTCCTGGTCGGTTCTCTGCAGGGCCTCCAGCCGGTCCTCGAGCGCCTGCTCGACCAGCTCGGCACGGTCGTTGACGCTCCGGCGCAGCAGATCTATAGCCCTGTTGCGGGCAATCGTCAGCACCCAGGCTTCGGACATTGCCACGCTGGCGATCGAAGCGTGCCCGCGCGCGCCAGAGAGAGAGAAACGCCTCTTGGACGGCGTCTTCGGCAAGCGCGCGCTCACGGCAGATCCGCAGCGCGCAGGCGAACGCGACACCGACGTGACGGTCATACAGCTCCCCGAAGGCAAGCTGATCGCGATCGACGGCGACGAACTCCATCAGCTGCTCGTCCGAGATCCGCGCCAGCGATCCGGCGGCAGATGGCAGGCGCAGGCGCTGCTCGCCAGCGACCCTAGCACTCAGTTCGATAACAGGACCCATTCGACTAACGCATATAGAAGAAGTTAGGATTAAAACATAATCGGCAGTTTTGGGTCAGATTATCCGAACTGCAACCATTCTCTCGCCAAGTTGCCCGATCGACCTTCCGCCTGGAATCGTCTCCCCGCCACACAGGGAGTCGCCACCCTGGCCGGGATTGGCCAAGGAGAGGGCCGAGTTGCTTCGACGGATGCTCAGCGGGAGCCGAAGAGGCGCCGCGTCCGCGACTCGGCGTCCCGCAGCGTCCTGCCGACGGCGGAACCCACGACGTGGGCACCGCTGCCCTCCGTTGCGCGATGGCGCGCCCGGAGCAGCACGAGCGCCGCGCCGGCGCCGGTGCCAAGGACGACCGCTGCTGCCGGTCGCACCCAGTTGCGAGGATCGCGCATCGCAGAGAGCTCGAGAGCATCGAGCTCCTGCCCCGCGATCTCGGTGATGCTCTGCAGCTTATGCTCGAGGCGCGTGACCAGATGCGCTGGTGGATCAACCGGGGCCAGGGCCTGGCGCAGCAGGCCCTCGAAGTCTGCGGTACCCGTCACCTGACCCTCCTGGCCCTCATCCGGCCGACTCCTCGCCATCGTGGAGCTGCCCCTGCAGCTGTCTGATCGCCCGGTGTATCAGCACCTTCGTGGCGCCGTCCGTGCGACCCAGGGCACGCGCGATCTCGCGGTTGTCCATGCCCAGCGCAAAGCGCATGATCAGCGCCTCGCGACGATCCTCGGGCAGGTCGCCGACCGCCGCAAGCACCCGCGTGAGCTCCTCGCGCCCCTCGACTATCTCCTCGGTGGTCCGCAGCGAGCTGAGCGCATCCGGGTCCTCCATCGCCGCCGTGGGCTTGCGCGAGCGGTCTCGGTAGAGATTCGCGGCAAGGTTGTGAGCGATTCTGATCAACCATGGCCGCAGCGGCCTGCCATCGGACTCCCGCAGCGCCCGCTCGAAGTGCCTGTAGGCCTGAAGGAAGGTCTGCTCGGTGAGGTCCTCCGCGTCGTGGTGGTCGCCCACGCGGTAGAAGGCGTAGCTGTAGACGTCGCGCAGATGCGTCCTGTACACCTCGGAGAACTCCGCATCCAGTTGCGCCTTGGTGAGCGGAGAGTCCCCCTGTTGTACGTCTGTCACTCATGGCAGCGTACTCCGCGGCGTCCTATCGTCCGCTCCGAACGGGGCCACCGGCAGCGGTCCTGTGCCGGCCGGCGCTCACCACCCGCCGCGGCGGCACCTGCCCGCCAAGCCACTCCCATTGCAGCGAGACGCATTCCCATATGCGCCCCGTCGCCGCTGCCGCAAGCGACGGGGAGACATCGGCGGTGCGCGGAAGGCGCGTGATGCGTCCGAAGCGGACCCTCACCCTGCGAGGACGCACCCGCCAGCCGCGGCGAACCTGGTCGGTGCCGATCACAGCGACCGGAATGACCGGAACGCCGGTTTCCAGCGCGAGCCGGCCGACGCCTCTGCGGGTAGCGCCAAGGGGCCCACGGCGAATGCGTGTGCCCTCAGGAAAGATGAGCACGCACTCGCCGCCAGCGAGGATCTCCTTTGCGGTCGCCATCGCCTCCTGGTCGCTGTAACCGCGGTCTATCGGGAAGGCGCCGAGGCTGCCGAGCACCCACGCCTGCCAGCGGCGCTCGAACAGCTCGCGCTTGGCCAGGTAGTAGACGGGCCGCTTGAGCAACGCGCCAATCACGAACGGGTCGAGGAAGCTGCGGTGATTGGCCGCCAGCAGCAGCGGGCCACTGCGAGGCACCTCCTCCCCACCGACCCCCTGCAGGCGCAGGTAGACACGGAAGAAGGGCACGAGCACAGCTCGTACGAGCAGGTAGAGCGGGAGGTTGACGCCGCGTGCGAGCGTCCTCTCGCGGATCCGGCTGAGATCGGGTGCAGGTGTGCGGCGTGGGTGCCGTGGAGAGGCGATCACCGGCCAGCGCCGATGGCCATTTGGGTCCATGCCTCTGGATACCCGTCGTGGGGGAAGGCGTTACAGGCATTTGCGCACTGCTTGGGATGCGTCGTAGCCGGGCACAATGCTCTTGCCACAGCCGCCCGGCGGCAGCCAGTACGCGGTCCGAGCCGGGCCCTCGCGCCGGAAGACCGACCGCGCGCTGCCGCGTTGGCTCATGGCCCTCAAGCGATCGACCGGGAACACTATCCGTCAGCTGTAGATGCCTTGGTAAGTCCCTTGTACCGGCGGAGATCTAGATGTCACCGGTCCCGATCAGATTGCTCGGGCAGCAGGAGCCACAGCGCATCCATTTTGTGCCGCAGCGGTACGATGCGAGGCCATTGCCGACGTAGCTCAGCTGGCAGAGCAGTCGCCTTGTAAGCGACAGGTCGCCGGTTCGATCCCGGCCGTCGGCTCTACGACGCTCGTGTGGAGCGCCCACCATATAGGACAGGTTCAGTCGTGCGGTCGTGAAGCGGGCCCGCCGACTGCGTCGCGCGCACTGATCGCGGGCGGCTGCAGGTCGGCATGGTCGAGCAGGTGCTTCTCGCTCGCGATGATCGCTCCCGCTTCGCCGGCTCGGGCGAGCCCTAGCAGATAGTCGTGCAACTTAGCCGGACGGTATTTGAACCATGAGGCGATAGCGATCGTCCAGAAGTTCCAACGACAGCTTTGGCCGCTTGCCGTCTTTGGGTCACGGTTCTGTATAGCCTTCGCAGAATTGCGCTGCTTCGGTTGCCTTTGTCTGCAAGTTTTCGGTGTAGAGGGTCGTGCCATTCGTGGCGAGCACGGTCAGCTGGGTGGGCAGCGCGCCAAAGGCGCCGTAGGCGAGCTGCCCCTTTGTGTGCAGGCGCGGTTTGAGTGGGACCATGTCCAGCGGGACGGCGCCTTGCGGGGTTTGCACCACTACGGACCTTCCTGGTGCTGTGAGGATTCCGTAAAGGATCGCGTAGGGATGTGGGGCGCAGCCGATCGACAGTGACCAAGGAAAGGCCTTGGGAGCCTTGGGTCCGATCGTTATTTCATTGAGCTGCGGGTCGACGCCGATGTCTACGCTGAGGTTGGGTTCGCCGTTGAGGCTGCCGAAAGCGCTGATCGTAAGTGGTTCCCCTTCGGAGGTACGCCCGCTGGCGAGCTTTGTGGGCGTGGGGAACTCTTCCAGTTCTTTGCGTGGCTTGATACAGCGGTATCGCGGCAGTTCTAGGGTGAGCACGGCGCTCCCGCTGGAATCCAGCTCAATCAGGGAGATGGCGTGGCTTGTGTTGCCGCGGATCTCCTGGGCGTAGACGCCTGCAGGGCCGCCATCTTCTCGCGGCACGTGGACCACGTGCGATTCGATCCTCTGCCCGTCGGCGAGCAGGAGCCTGACCATGCGCACCGAGGCCGGCACTGCGGTTTGGATCGTCTCGATGCCCGCTTCGCAGAAGTGCGCGGGGTGCTGGTAGTGCGGTCGGGCGAGGCAGATGGGGTTATTGGGGCCGCCCACGATCAGCACTTCGGGAGCGCCCGGCCGGCTGTATGCCACCGTCGCCGATCGATGGCACGAACGCAGACCCAGCAGGCCGGACTCGGAACTCACTTCGAAGCGCGTGCCGGCGGCGGTGCGACCGTGGCCCAGAGTGACCTGTTTTGATTCTTTGATCCCGGCTTTCAGGAGCCCGACGATTCGATCCAGTTTTAGAACCGTCTGCACGGCGGCAAAGGCGCTGGCGAGAGGCTCGTTCGCGAGCGCATTGGTCTTGCGGCTCAGAGCTCGATCCGGTGCGTTCTCGTAAGGCTTCAGCAACGCGCTCACCGAAGCCTCTGCCTCGCGGGAGCTTCTTCGTGCTGCATCTGAAGCTTCCAATTCCCGGCTGGCGACTGGCAGAACGCGATAGCTGCTCTGGGCCCACGCCCTCGCGTCGGCGCAGAACGGCGGAGCGGAGACGGAGACCGCTTCGAGCTTGGCCGTGGTCACGGCTCGAAGGGTCGAGGCGATCGCCGGGTTGCTCCAGGACAGCGGGCGCACTTCAGCGGCGTAAGCTTCCTCGGCCGGGCGATCCAAGCTGTTACCCGGCCGGATGACTGCCGCATCGAGCTCATCCTCGATCGTCTCCTTCTGCTGGATCAAGCGGGCGTCTTCGCCTCTGACGCGGGGCGAGGGCGCGGAAAACTGTTCCAGGGACGCTTCCTGCGGCATCCCCGACACGACCCCAGGGCATTCCCGAGCTATCTGCGTCTCCGCAGCGCTTTCCGCGCCGCCCGCCGCGGCAGCCTCGTGCACGAGCGCCCCGAACAGCCTGTACTGAGCAACCAGATAAGCGTGCGTGGCCTGGGCGTCAGAGCTCAACGCAGCAGCGGCCGGTACGCCGCTCAACAACACCGCGGAAACGAGGACAAGCGCGACGCCAACCCGCCCGCTCATCATGCCGGCCACCGCGTCCACCATCAGCGCAGCAGCATCCCGTAGCACCGACTCCCCCGATTCGCATCCACAGAACGCGAGCATATAACGCGAACCGATATAGATGCCTGCCTAGGATGCTGGCGTGTCACACGGCTCGAGCCGCAACGAGCGCCAACGAATCACCTCGCCGGTCAACCACGAGCCGCAGGGCCGGGCAGTTAAGCGTCCTAAAACCCATGCTAGTCTCTACATAGAAAGCTATGTAGAAGGAGCTTGGCGATGGCTCGTGTAAGTGCAGCAACAAAGACTTCGGGATCAGCAGCACGCGGCCGTGCGTCAGGTCGTAGCGTTGACGCGCCGTGGGGTCCGACGGAGGTCCAGCGCGACTACCGAACGCTGCTCGATCGAGCGAAGGACGCACCCCAGGAAGTGCTCGACTCCGATGGCGAGGTGTTGGTCATCCAGACCAAGGGCGTAGCGGAGTTCCAGCGGCGGCTACAGGCGCAGGTTGCCGAGACCGCTCGCTTCATGGCGATCTTCAGTGAGCATCGCGTAGTACCGCCGTCAGAGTGGGCGATGCAGACTGGATACCCGTGGGTCGCCGCGTTCTCGAACCATGAGGTCCAGGAGTTCGCGCGTGAGCTCCTAGCCGACACATTTGACGCCGCCCAACGAGGCACATTGGAGCACCTGGATGGCAACCTGCGCGCCTGGGCTTCAACCGCGGGCGTTTACGGACAGCCGGACGCGATGCGAGCACTGCTCGCGCAGGTCGATCTGAACGAGATCGTTGAGGTTCTGCCTCCATCTGAGGGACAGGTCCGGGCGGCCCAAACGTGACCCGGGAGGTCTATGCGCCGAAGGGGCGCTATTCCGGACGGCACAAGGTTTACTGCACTGTCTATCGCGACTGGAACAAGCTTTGCCAGAACCGCCCGGAGCCGATGCGTCGCTGCTACATCGAGCTTGCGGACAACCCCTTCCCTCCGATGCAGACTAACCGTCACCATCAGATGAAGGGCAAGCTCGAAGGCTTCTGGGAGTACGAGGTCGACAGCGGCGCGCGCGTGCGCTACAAGCGCGGCCCTGACGATCGTGTCATCGTGCTGGTGGTCTACGCCGGGTCGGCTCCTTCAGACACTCACTGATGTCCTGAGAGCTTGCTCTGGCTCACAATCGAGCCCGCCGGCCTCGATCCTCTTGTCACAGTTCGAGTCCCGTATCCGGCTTTGCCCCGGCGACGAAGCGTCCTCGCGCACATCGCCGCACCGCACATCCATCACCAAGA
This sequence comes from uncultured Actinomycetota bacterium, assembly GCA_963757925.1. GTDB lineage: Bacteria > Actinomycetota > Thermoleophilia > Solirubrobacterales > Solirubrobacteraceae > Palsa-744. Next base: position 472,266 of record CAVWTE010000025.1, on the reverse strand, counting down.
AGTAGCGATCAGATAGCCGGCCGCGACCAGCCCGACGAGCAGAACGGCCGCGCGAAGCGTGCTCGCGCCGAGCCTTCGCACCACCGAGACGCCCACACGCCCACCGATCACCGTGGTCGGGGCGAGCACCGCGATCGCGGTCCAGTTCACCGGCCCCAGCAGCACGAAGAGCACGGCCGCGAGCACATTGACAAGCAGGATGAAGAAGCGGTTGAGGGCGTTGAGCCGCTGGAGCTCATCGACGATGAAGACGGCGAGTACGGCGAGCAGCAACACGCCCGCCGCCGCGCCGAAGTAGGAGGCGTAGGCGCATGCGATCCCAACCGCAAGCGATAGGCCCCACCGCGGATGCTCCCCTCCGGCGCCTCTGCGCATAAGAGCATCCCGCAGGCGCGGCTGCAGCGCCAGCAGTCCGCAGGCGAGGAGGATGAGCGCGGGCGCGACGGCGCGAAAGGTGGCGGGCGAGCCGACCTCCAGCAGCGCCACGCCGGCGGCGCCACCGAGCGCCGCGGCTGGAGCAAGCGCACGGACCCTGTGCGACTGACCGGCCAGCTCTGGCCGGTAGCCGTGCACGATCGCCAGATACCCGGGGCACTGCGCGACCGTGTTGGAGAGGTTGGCGGTCAGCGCGGGAAGCCCGAACGCGATCAGCGCGGGGAACGTGAACAGCGAGCCGCCACCCGCGACGGCGTTGATCGCGCCGGCCAGCAGCCCAAGGACGCCAAGGCCGACCAGCTGAAGCGGCGACCAGGAGATCAGCGCTCTCCTGCGGTGAACGGCGCCCGATCGATCGGCATGAAGACGAAGGCTTTCAGGTTCTGCCACGGGAGGCGAAGCCCCGTCGGTGGGCTAGGGTTCCGCCTCGATGGCACTGGTCAAGGTGAGCGCGCCCCTGGCACGCGAGATCAAGCGGTGGGCACCATCGCGCCCGTTCGCGCTGCGCTTCTTCGACGGGGTGATGCTGCCGGCTAGCGAGCCCGACGCGCCCGTCTTCCACGTGCGCGCGCCATCGGCGCTCGGCCACATTCTTCGCGCCCCGGGCAGGCTCGGACTTGGCCGAGCCTACGTCGAGGGCTCGATCGAGACGGACGACATCGACAGGGCCTTCCTCGTCATCGACGGCTGGGATCCGCCCACACCAGGCGCCGCAGAGCGCGCGCGACTTGGCCTTTCGTTGCTGCTCGCCGCGGCGCCGGGCGGACTGCCAAAGAGGCCGCAGATCGAGTTGCTGCTCCGGGGCCAGAGGCACACGATCGCGCGTGATGCCGAGGCGGTCCGCTACCACTACGACGTCGGCAACGAGTTCTTCTCGCTGTTCCTCGACGAGTCGATGACCTACAGCTGCGCGCTCTTCTCCGGCGGCGCGGCCACGCTCGAGCAGGCACAGCTTGCAAAGCTCGATCTGGTCGCGCGCAAGCTCGATCTGAAGCCCGGTCAGCGCGTGCTCGACGTCGGCTGCGGCTGGGGCAGCTTCGCGATCCACGCCGCCGGCCACTACGGCGTGCAGGTCACGGGCATCACGCTTTCTCCCTCCCAGGCCGATCTCGCCCGCGATCGGGTTGTCAAGGCCGGTCTGCAGGATCAGATCGAGATCAGGCTCGCCGACTACCGGGAGATTCAGGATGCGCAGTTCGACGCGATCGTCAGCATCGGCATGGCCGAGCACGTCGGAGAGAGCCAGATCGACGCATACGCCGCAACGCTTGCCCGCGCGCTGAAGCCGGGTGGGGCGCTTCTCAACCATGCGATCGCAGCCACGCGCGACTATGAGGAGGCATCGAAGGACAAGTTCACCATGCGCTACGTCTTCCCCGATGGCGAGCCGCTTCCGCTTTCCAGGATCGAGCTGGCGCTTGAAAGGGCCGGGCTCGTATCCGAGCACGTGGAGGGCTTCGTCGAGGACTATGCGACCACGCTTGGCCATTGGACGACGCGCCTGGACGAACATCTCGACCGGGCAAGCGCCCTGGCGGGCGCACAACGCACGCGCGTGTGGCGGCTCTACCTCCGCGCTGCAAGGCAGGGCTTCGAAGACGGCTACACTGCCGTCTATCAGGTGCGCGCCCGCAAGCCCGATCTGTACCAGTGAGACGCAGGGAGCGGCGGCCCCTCTGAGCAAGCTGCAACGGAAGGAGCCGCGATGGTGCCAAAGATCCACCTCCTGCCATCTGCCGCGGCGCTGGTGATCGCCATCAGCGCAGGCGCGGGTCTCGCTTTCGCAGCCGCGCCAGCGGCAGGCAGCGGTTCCGCCAAGGCCCGTGTGTACGTGGCCGCAGAAGGATGTCGAGGTCACGTGTACAAGCCCAGCAAGAAGCTGATCCTCGCCTGTGCCGACGCGAACCTCTACGTGACCGGCCTGGGCTACAGCTCCTATGGCACAAGCGAAGCGAAGGGCAAAGGGGTCTTTCACCTCAATGACTGCAAGCCCGACTGCGCCGGTGGGCGCTTTCACGAGCACGGCGGCACGATCCGCCTGTTCGATGTCGTCCGGTGCACCGACGGGCGCCGCTACTTCGCCCGCGCTCGCTACTCGTTCCCTGCCAGCGGCGGCAAAGGCACCGCTGACATCAAGCCCTTCATGCGCTGCCGATCGGTATGACCGCCGCTTCGCTATCTTCAGGCAATGGGTGAACGCAGCTCCTACGCCCCGGGGACGTTCTGCTGGGCCGAGCTCTCGACACCCGACCCAGATGCCGCGAAGGCGTTCTACGGTCCACTGCTTGGGTGGCAGAGCAACGACATACCGCTTGGCGACGGCGCGGTCTACTCGATCGCCCAGGTGGACGGCCTGAGCGTGGCTGCGATCTCGTCTCAGCCGCAGGCCCAGCGCGATGCCGGCCTTGCGCCGGTGTGGAGCTCATACGTCTCCGTCCAGAGCGCCGACGCCGCAGCCCAGCACGCCAAGGACCTCGGCGCAACGGTGCACGCCGAGCCGTTCGATGTGATGAGCGCGGGCAGGATGGCTGTGATCCAGGACCCCCAGGGCGCCTACCTGATGGTCTGGCAGGCCCGCGAGACGATCGGCGCACAGCTTGTCAACGCCCCCGGCGCTCTCGTCTGGAACGAGCTCGCCTGTCCCGATCTCGACGCCTCGACCTCCTTCTACAGCCGCCTCTTCGGCTGGGAGATAGAGCCGTTCGAGGGCTCGAGCGAGCCATATCTCTCGATCAGGAACGCCGGTGCGAACAACGGCGGCATCCGCCAGCTTGCGCCGCCGGCGATCCCGCCCCACTGGCTGGTCTACTTCGGCGTGCCCTCGATCGAGGATGCTCTATCGAAGGTCGGCGAGCTTGGAGGCAGCACGCTCGCCGGGCCGATCGACATCCAGATGGCGAAGATCGCGGTCATCCAGGACCCGCAGGGCGCGGTGCTCGCCCTCTACGCCGGCGAGCTCGAGCCCTGAGCGACCCCGTATTTGTCTGCGGTTAGCAATTCGCGGACAGAGGACATCTTTTCGGTCCCTGATGGGTTGAAGAGAGCAGACCGCTCCCAACGCTCGCGGTCGCCTCAGTCAACCAAGGCTTCAAGGAGAGAAAAATGCTTGGAGGAAGGCGGTCCCCAGCCGTCGCGATCATGGCTGGGCTGATCTCGACGGCGTGCGCGCTAATCCTGATTGCACCATCGGCGGCGCTCGCGCACCCCCACCGGTTTCACCATTTTTGCAAGATCGGGATGCAGGTCGCACCCCACCACATCACGGCGGGTGAACCGATCTTGGTATTTGGACGTCTGCGCTGCCATGGAGGCGGCGAAGAAGGTCAGAATGTCCAGCTCTTCGCCCACCTGAGCTCACAGCCCGGCTTCAGCTACGTGCAGAGCGTCACCACAGGCACCGACGGCTACTACGAGATATCGGGTGCCGATGCACCGGTGGAAACCAACCGCGACTTCTTCGTGCTCGCCGACGGCGTCCGCAGCAGGGTGCAGCGCGTGCACGTCGGCGCGCAGGTGACTCTCTCCGGGCCCGCCGAAGGCAGCCAGCTACTTACCGGCAAGGCCAACGAGGTGACCTTCACGGGTACCGTGAAGCCGGCGGACGCAGGAGCGGTGGTCGTGCTGCAACGGCAGGACGCAGAAAACGGCCAGAGCTGGCATCGGATCGGCGCAACCACCGTCACGAGCGAAGGCACCTACACACTGCCTCACATCTTCATAGTGCCCGGCGATGCGAACATCAGAACGCTGGTTCGCAGCGAGGGCAGGAACGTGCCAAGCGCCTCATCGGTGATCGCGTATGAGATCTCACAGGCCCAGAACAGCGCCCTCACCATCGCGGCCTCCGCTGACCCGATCATCGTCGGGCAGCCGGTCACGATCGGCGGCAAGCTCTCCGGCGCGGCCGCCGGCACGCCTGTGCAACTGCTGGCACACACCCGCTACGGGCACTTCGGCGCCGTCGCAGAAGCAAGCACCAACGCCGCGGGTGAATACACCTTCACCCCGCAGTCTCCACTGCACAGCACCTTCTATGAGGTCAAGGGCGGCGGTCAGTCCTCCGCGGTCCTCTTCGAGGGAGTGCACTATCAGATCACCGCCGCCCCATCGGCTCCGAGCGTGCAGCAGGGCCAGCCGCTGACCGTCACAGGCTCTGTATCACCCGAGCACGTCGGCCACGTGGTCTACCTGGAGGCTCAGAGCGCCTCTGGCCAGTTCCACGTGATCGAGGTCGGATTCGTGGGGGCGAACTCCACATACGTGCTGGAACACCGCTTCTACGTCATGGGTGGCAGGACGCTGCGGGTCTACATCCCAGGCGGGCCAGAGAACGAGGGCGCAGCCAGCCCGACCTTCACTGTCGATGTGACGCAGGCACCGCTGCCCTCGCTTGCGCCCGAACCCTCGGGCAACAGCAGCGAACCGCCGGAAGGGCAGTCCTAGAGGTCGCAGGGCTCAACTACGGGCCGCGTCGAGCTCAGCCAGCAGGAGCTCGACGCGGCGCCCGATCTCATCTCTGGTGGCGCGCACCTCCCCAAGCGGCCGACCCCTGGGGTCTGGCAGATCCCAGTCGAGGTAGCGCTTGCCGGGAATGTAGGGGCACTCATCGCCGCAGCCCATCGTCACGATCAGGTCGGCCCGCCGGGCGAGCTCGGCGGTGAGCCGGCGGGGGCGCTGGCCCGAGAGCTCGATGCCGAGCTCCCTCATCGCCTCCACGACCTCGGGGTGAACGCGCTCAGCAGGCGTGGTACCGGCACAGAGGGCTTCGTGGCGGCCTTCAGCGGCTCGCTCGAAGAGCGCCCTGCTGATCTGCGAGCGGCCGGCGTTGTGCAGGCACACGAACAACACGGTTGCCATCTCGTTCCTCCCGTCTAGCCTTCGGCCGTCTGCAGCTGCTGCTCGTGGGGCATGATCGCCTCCGCGGCCTCGGCAGGAGTCACGTCTGGATAGAGCGCCCTCACCACGAGAATCGCGCAGATGCCGCCAACAGCCTGCGCCAGGATGAAGCCGGGTACCGATGCGGGTGCGATGCCAGCGAAGGTGTTCGAGAACATGCGCCCGATGCTGATCGCCGGGTTGGCGAAGCTCGCCGAGCTCGTGAAGAAGTAGGCGGCGCCAATGTATGCGCCGACCGCGGCGGGAGCGACGCTCGCGCGCCTGGTGCGTGCGAGCGAGAAGATCACGAGCAGCAGTCCCCCGGTCGCGATCGCCTCCGAGAACAGATGTGCGCCGGAGGCGCGGTGATGGGTGGAGATGCTGATGGCCCCACGGGCGAACATGCCATTCGCAACGACTGCTCCCAGCACGCAGCCCGTCACCTGAGCCGGGATATAGGCGAGCGCCTCACGCCAGCGCATTCCGCCAAAGCTCGCGTCCACCAGCGAGACCACCGGGTTGAAGTGCCCGCCCGACACGGGGCCGAACATCAGGATGATCGCAAACAGGCCCGCTGCGGTGGCGGTGGCGTTCTCGAGCAGCTGGAGCCCGAGATCGCCCGGCGAGAGGGTTTGCGCGGCGATACCCGAGCCGATCACGAGCGCCGCCAGAAAGGCGGAGCCGAGCAGCTCTGCCAGCAGACGCCGCGGGAGGTTCATGCCCGCGATCATATGCATTGACAGATCTGACTTCAATAGATATATGTAGATCGATGAGCGTCGATCTGGAGCTCGCTCCGAAGACCAAGCGTCCCGCCGGGGAGCGCTGCTGCGAGCCGGTCGTCTACCCCGACGTCGATCGCGACCATGCCTTGCGCATGGCCGAGGTCGCCAAGGCTCTCGGCGACCCGATTCGCCTGCAGCTCGTCGACGTGCTGCGCCAGCATGCCGGCAAGGTCTGCGTCTGCGAGCTCGTGCCGCTGTTCGAGATCTCCCAGCCAACGCTCTCACATCACCTCAAGAGGCTTCGCGACGCCGGAATCGTGAGCTCTGAGCGGCAGGGCCTGTGGGCCTATTACTACGTCGTTCCCGATGCGCTACAGGAGCTCTCGGCGTGGCTCCGTTGAGCGACATGCAACCCTCGCGGTGCTGTGACAGCGAGCGGCAGGCCACCTGCTGTGCGCCCGCCGAGAAAGAGGGCTGCTGCGCCCCTGAGTCCGATACCTGCGCCTGTCAGGCGGCGCAGAGCGATGCCCGCCGGTCCGAGACGCCGGAGGACCTCAGGCCGCCACGGCGCGCGAGCGTAGGTGGACGCCGACCTTGCGCTTGACGCGCTGCAGCGCGTTGTCGACCGTCTTTGTGTCGCATGCGAGCCGATCGCCGACCTGCTCGTAGGAGTAGCCATCGAGGTAGAGCGTGAGGACCCGGCTCTCGAGCTCGGAGAGCGCCGTGGAGAGGCAGCCGACCAGCGAACGCAGCTCCTCGGAGGAGATCACCTGGTTGACGGGATCGTGGACCGTCGGCCCCGGCAGCAGCTGGTCCAGGGTCTGGACGTCATCGCCCCCCGCGGCCGGCGAGGAGGAGAAGGAGACGTATTGGTTTAGTGGGCTGTGCTTGTTGCGCGTCGCTGTCTTCACCGCCGTGATGATCTGACGGGTGATGCAGAGCTCGGCGAAGTTGCGGAAGCTCGACTCGCGATCGGAGCGATAGTCCCTGATCGCCTTGTAGAGGCCGACGAGCCCCTCCTGGATCAGGTCGTCAGAGTCCCCGCCAGCCAGGAAGTAGGAGGAGGCCTTGAGCCGCACGAAGCCGTGATAACGACGTAGGAGCCGGTCGTAGGCGGTGGGATCGCCCTGCTTGGCAAGGGCGATTAGGAATCCGTCGTCAACCTTGACGTCAGATTGAGGGTTATAGGAGATACGTGCCACGAGCAGATCCTTTCTGAGGCCTTGGTTGGCCTCATGTGCTCAGTGGCGCACTCCTCCCCTGGCGCCAACAGACGTTTCGCCCGAGATGTCCGCTTTTCGTGCCGCCCCGATACAAGCCGGGAGGACAACGTCGACCTCAGGTTCAGCGTTATGTTGCGGCCACAATCGCACACCTGACGGTCTTTGTCAAGACGACGAAGGCCTATCTTGCAAGATTCGGTACAGGAGCGCCGCCGCGGCCGCATTGACGCCGAGTGACTGCGATCGCGGCCGCGCATCGGCAGGCAGACCAACGGATCGCAGGCTGCAGCGACACGCGGCCGGATGCCCTTGCCCTCGCTGCCGAGCACGAGCACGACGCCACCGCGGTAGTCCGGCTCGTTGTAGGGGAGCACGCCGCCCGCCCGGCATCACCGCCCCGTATGCACCAGCAGCCGGCATCGCGGGCCTCGACGAGGAAGTCGGCGAGGTTGCGGGCACGCGCGATCAGCAGGTGCTCCACCGCGCCGGCCGAGGCCTTGCAGACCGCCGGCGTGACCTCAGCCGAGCCGCGTTCGTGGATCACGAGGCCGCTCGCGCCCGCACTCTCGGCGGTACGGGCGATCGAGCCGAGGTTCTGCGGGTCCTGCACCTGGTCGAGCACGACGATCAGCGGATCTGCGCCTGCAATAGATCTCGCGCTCCGAACGTAGGGGTAGGGGCCAGCCTCCGCGCAGATGCCCTGGTGGGACTCAGAGCCGCACGAGCCCTCGATCTCCTCGGCCGACCGCACCGTGACCGGCGGCCCAGCCACGGCTCCCGCGCTGCCCTCTCGGTCGCCAGATCGCACTCGATCGCGTCGAGCTCGCCGTCCGCGCAGCGCCTCGCGCACGGCGTTGCGCCCGTAGATGACGCTCGAGCGCTCCGTGCGAGGTGGGACCGCGCCCCGCGGTGCTCGGGCACCGGAGAGCCGCCGCCGAGCCGTCGGGCCGCCCGCCCGCGCGCGTCTGCACGGGTCGCCGCGGCTCGCCGGGACGCCCTCCCGGGTGGCGCTGGCCGCTCACCGCTCCTCGAGGGGAATCAGCTCCGGGCCCTCCGGCCCGTCTCGGACCTCGAAACCCCGCGCCTCGATCCGCTCGCGCAGCTCGTCGGCCGTGGCGAAGTCCCCTCCCTTCGTGCCTGCTCGCGTTCCTGCGCAAGCCGATAGGCATCCTCGTCGATCGCCTCGAGATCGCTCACCGCCTCAAACGGCGCCATGTCTCCAGTCCGAGCACCGCGAGCATCTCCCGCAGGTCGCCGTCGCCCACCTCGCTGCTCGCGCCGGTTGGCCTCGCGCATCCACTCCAACATCGCTGCCAGCGCCCCGGGCGTATGGAAGTCCTCAGCCAGCGCGTCGAAGAACGCCTCCCGCACGGCCGACATCTCGGCGGGCCGAGACGCCGGCGCACGAGCCGCCGCCTCGCCTCCCTGATCCGCATCGACGCGCGCGGCGGCATCGGCGAGCTCTGGGGGCCGAGAACGCGATCGGCTGGCGGTAGTGGCCGCCGATCAGATACATCACGACCGCCTCGCGTCCCCACTGCTCCCGAGCACATCGTGCAGCAGGGCGATGTTGCCGACCGACTTCGCCATCTTCTCGCCCGTCGCCGGCCATCATGCCGTTGTGCATCCAGATGCGGGTAAGCTCCGCGCCGCGCGCGCCCGCGTCTGGGCCGCCTCGTTCTCGTGGTGCGGGAACACCAGGTCGAGCCGCCGCCGTGAATGTCAAAGCCGGCGCCGAGCAGGCCCTCCGCCATCGCCGAGCACTCGATGTGCCAGCCGGGCCGCCCGCGCCCCACGGCGAGTCCCACGACGTGTCCTCGCCCGGCTTCTGGGCCTTCCAGAGCGCGAAGTCGAGCGGTCCCCCTTGCGGATCCCTCCACGCCCTCGCCCTCGCCCTGGTCCATGTCCTCGACGCGCGATGCGACAGCGACGCCGTAGGCCGGATCGCGAGCGCACGCTGAAGTAGACGTCCCCCGTCGCTCTCGTACGCATGCCCGCCGCTCGATCAGCGTCTCGATCTCCGCGACGATCTCGTCCATCGTTCGCCGCGCAGCGGCTCGTGGTCCGGCCGCCCGAGACTCAAGCCGCGTCGGTGTCCTGCGATGTAGAACGTCGTCATCTCTACGCAAGCTCCACGCTTGCCAGCCCCGCCCGGCGCCGGGTCATCGCTTGCCGCTCGGCTTGGCGGCGTCGTAGATCTTGTCGTTGACATCGGTGACGTTGATGACGAGCGTGACATCGTAGCCCTCGTGCACGAGGAAGCGCCTCAGCAGCCAGAAGATCGACGAAGGGACGCGCGTTGCCGACGTGGATGCGGCAGTAGACCGTCGGACCGCAGGCGTATATGCCGACCTTCCCGAGATCGCGAGGCTGCAGCGGCACGACCTTGCCGCGGAGCGTGTCGTGGAGGCGGATTTCACGCATGGAGGCGCAACCCTACCGCCGCCGCTGGCTATGCGAAGCGTCCCTCACGACCAACCTCAGCCCGACTCTGCGACACTCGCCACCGCCAGCGCTGCAACCCCCTCCTGACGCCCGACGAAGCCGATCCCCTCGCCCGTGCTGGCCTTCACGTTCACCCTGTCCTGCGGCAGGGCGAGCGCCTCCGCGAGACTGGCTTTTGATTTGCTGCTTGTAAGCCGCGATCTTCGGCCGCTCCATAATCACGGTGCAGTCCACGTTGACCAGCGCAAGCTTCAGCGCCGAGCACCTGCACCACCTCCCGCAGCAGCTCGATCGAGTCGGCGCCTCTGTAGCGCTCGTCGGCGTCGGGGAAGCGCTCGCCGATATCTCCAAGCCCGGCTGCCCCGAGCAGCGCGTCGATCACCGCGTGCGTGAGCACGTCGGCGTCGGAGTGGCCCTCCAGGCCGCAGTCGGGGCGAATCTCCACGCCACCGATCACGAGCCGCAGCCCGTCGGCCAGACGGTGGGAGTCGTAACCGATCCCGACGAGGCTCACGTGACGCTCGCGCCGATCGTCGTGCAGGGTGCGCTCGCGGCTAGAGAACGCACAGAGCTCTGTGACGCCCACTCTCTCGAGCAGCTCGAGCGCCTGCTCGTATCCGGCGCCGATGTCGGCGGGCACGTGGGCGTCACTCGAGAGCGTGACCGGCGCTCCCGCTTCCACGCACATCTCGAGAAAGGCCGGCGCTGGATACATCTCTCTCGCGCACTTGCGCAGCCCGGCCGTCGATACCTCGATCGCAATCCCGGACTCGGCGATCGCCGTCGATCGCGAGCTCGTAGTAGCGACGGAGGTCTCCTGTCGGGCACAGGTCGGCTCACGACCCCACATCTTCACGAGATCGGGGTGAGCGAGGATGTCGAAGAGCCCGCTGCGAGCGGCCTGCCCGAGCACCTCGAAATAGCGCCGCCAGATCGCCTCGGCGCTGGTGGCGCCGTCCCAGATCGAGTAGTCGTCCATGTCGAGGCCTTCTCGCGCGATGAAGTGGACCGACCCGACGACGTAGTCGAAGTCGCGGGCGGCGATCAGATTTGCCATCCGGTCCTCGGCGCCTGGAATGAAGTCCGCCTCGATGCCGAGCCTCAGATCGGTCTGCTCGCGCACGAAGCGACAGTACTCGTCCATGTCGTCGGCGGCGTTTGCAACCCAGAACGGGTGGCGCCAGACCTCGAGCGCCTGGCTGAAGCGGTAGACGTGCTCGGAGACGCCGAGCTCGTCGATGCCCTGCTCGGATGGCGACCGCTCGGTAGCGCTCGGCGTTCTCGGAGGTGAAGTAGCGCTCCGCCGGGGTGCCGCTCCCCGTCGGGGCGCAGATGGACGTGATAGTCGCTCAGCATGCGCGCGATTCAATCAACCTTTCGCCCGGCCAGCATCGCGGCCGCGAGCTCGAGGTCCAGCGGGGTCGTGATCTTCAGGTTCTCCGGGCTCGAGGGCACGATCGCGCACCGCTGCCCCCGGCTCGCTCGATCAGCCAGGCATCGTCGGTCGCCTGCGCCAGCACCTCCGGCGGCGTCGCCGAGCGCCTCGAGGGCGCCGTGCCGTGAACGCCTGTGGAGTCTGCACCGCCCAGAGCTCCGAGCGCCGCAGCGTGCATTCGATCGACCAGTCGCCCCCGGCCGCGCTTGACGGTTCGCTGACCGGGGCCGCCGCGACCGCGCAGTCGACGCCGCTCGAGCACCGCCGCTATCACCGCCGCCGACCAGCTCCGGCGTGAGCAGCGGCCTGGCGCGCGTCGTGGACCAGCATCAGATCGCCGTCAGGCTGGCGCCCCCGCGAGCGCGGCCTTCGCGCACCGATTCCGAGCGCACGGCGCCGCCCGGCACGCCGACGGTGCCCGCCGGCGCAGCCACGCCTTCGGGCAATGCGACGACGATCTGTGCACCGAGCGGGCTCGCACGCAGCGCGTCGACGCTCCACTCGACCATCGGCCGGCCGCGCAGCAGCACGAACGCCTTGGGCATGCCCTCCGGCAGGCGCTCCCCGCTGCCCGGCGGCCACGATGAGCGCGACCGCCATCTTTCCTCTCCGGCGTCGCGGACGCGCGCGGCGACCGCCGCCCTTCGGCGAGCGCGGGTGGAGCCCGTTATTTGCCTACGCCGGCGAGCTTGCTCGATGCCGAGTTGCAGCGATGTCGAGGTACTCCTCGGCCTCGTCCTCGTCCTTGTCGAGCGCGTACATCAGCTCGGAGGCGAGGATCTTCTTGGCGCGCGTGTACATCTGCTTCTCGCCGCTGGAGAGGCCCTTCTCGCTCTCGCGCAGCGCGAGGTTGCGGACGACCTCGGCGAGCTCGTAGATGTCGCCGGTCTTGATCTTGTCGCGGTTGTGCTTGAAGCGCCGGTTCCAGTTCTTGGGCATCTCGGAGACTTCGTCGGGAGCACGTTGAGCACCTTCTTGACGGTCTCCTCGTCGATCACGCGCCGCAGGCCCGCGAGCGCGGCATTCTCGGTCGGGACCTTGACCGTCATGTCGTTATGAAGGATCTTGATCGTGAGGTACTCGCGGCGTCTCGCCCAGCACCTCCATGATCTTCCTTGCCATCACCTTGCCGGCGCCATGGTGGGGATAGACCACGTTGTCGCCAAGCTCGAACTCGATGCCTCGACTGACTCACTCGATGTCTCACGGATGTCGTGCGATCTCGACCTCGTCAGTCGAGTCTCCTCTTCAGTGATTCGACCTCGGGAATGGTCGTCCTTCCTTGGTTGACTGCGCCAAGGTTCCGCTTGGCTGGGCGCCCCGTGGCGCGTCGGTCAGGTTTGCAGGTAACGATCCACGAGATTGATCTCCTGCAAGCGGCGAAGGCCCTCGCGGATCTCCTTCGCTCGAATCTCTCCCACGCCCTCGATCATCTCCAGCTCGGCGTCGGTTGCCGCGAGCAGCTCGTCCAGCCCGCCAAACTCGCTTGACGATCTCGCGACCACGAGCTTCGGCAGCCGCGGATCCGACCCAGGATCCGGTAGCCGCTCGGGGACACGGGATAGTCGAGCGTGTTCAGCTTGCGGTCGTAGCCGAGCAGCTCCGCCAGGCGGCCGAAGTCGAGCAGGTCCTGGTGGGCGAGCCGCGCGATCTGCTCCATCGCGCTCGCGAACTCCTCCTCGCGAGTCGCCGCGAGGTAGTCATGGACGAGCGCCGCCTTCTCGGTCGCGGTCGCCGACGCATCGTCTCCTCGAGCTGCATCTCGATCAGACGCCCCTCGCTGCCGAGCTCGACGATCGTATCGCTCGATCTCCACCGCCATCGCGTGCACGAGCTCGGAGCGCTGCAGCACCGTCAGCACGTCGTGCAGCGTGACCCCTCCCTCGAACTCCAGCGCGGTCAGGCGCGTGGAGACCTGGTCGAGGCGGGCGCGGTACTTCTCGAGCGTCGCGAGCGCCTGGTTCGCCTTGGCGAGCACGTACGGGATGTCCTCGAGGATGTACTTCACGCCATCGACGTAGACGCGAGATCACCTCGCGACGCTGCGAGATCGCGATCACCATCGCTTCGGTCTGCTTGGAGACGCGCTCGGCGGTCCGATGCCGCGTCCCGGTCTCCTGGGTCAGGATCGTCGGGTCGGGCATCAGCTGGACGTTTGCCATCGATATCTTCGTCGCGTTGGCGTTGAGGATGATCGCTCCGTCCATCTTCGCCACCTGGTAGAGCATCGCCGGCGAGTAGTCGATGTCGAGCTTGATCCCGCCGGAGAACAGGAAGCTGAGCTCTTCGGGGTCGCCGATCACCAGAAGCCCACCGGTGCCGGCGTTCAGGATGTTCTCGATGCCCTCGCGCAGCGACGTGCCGGGCGCGACCATCTCCAGCGCGCGCATGAGCCTGGGCTCGGGCGAGCGTCGTTGTCGAGACTCTTGCCCTGAACGTCGTGCCACAACACGTCTTTTACAGCATCTAGTCGCGATTTATCGCGCATACCCTTCCTAGCGGGTCCACGCTCGGATGGCGTTGCACATCCGTCGTCTCCGCGAGCGCGATGCGCACGTGTCTCGCGTCAGGCGGCTACCCGCGCGTTGTGTGTCGCGCTCCTGCGCCCCGCGACGGGGCAGGGCAAGCGCCAGCGCCTCGCGCAGCGTCGAGCCTCCTCCGCCTCGCCGGCGCCGGGCGGCGCGATCACCAACTCGCAGCCGTACTTGCGCGGCCTCGGCCAGCCGGCGCTCCGGGTGGCCCGACCCAGCGCAGCTCACCGGTCAGCCCGAGCTCCCCGAACACGCGGCGAGCGGCGCTGATCCGCGGACGGCGAGCTCTCGATCATCACGCCGCGCGCGGCCGATCGCAACCGCGAGCGCGACCGCGAGGTCGGCCCCGGCTCCTCGATCCGAACTCCGCCGACGACGTTGACGAAGACGTCGGCGTCCGCCGAGTGCCACGCCGCCGTGTCGCGCGAGGATCGGCGAGCACGAGCGCCGAGGCGGTTGCGGTCCAGGCCGGAGACGACCCTGCGCGGCTGCACGAGCTCGGAGGGGACGACGAGCGCCTGGACCTCGACGAGCAGCGGCCGCGAGCCCTCCATCGCGGCGAGGACAACGCTGCCGGCGCCCGCGTCGCCTGCGCCGACGAACCGCGCGGAGGCGTCGAGCACCTCCACCAGGCCACCCTGACGCATCTCGAAGACGCCGGCCTCGTTCGTCGAGCCGAAGCGGTTCTTCAGCGCGCGCAGCTCCGGTAGGCCCGCTCGCGCTCGCCCTCGAACTGCGAGACGCAGTCGACCAGGTGCTCGAGCACGCGCGGCCCCGCGAGCGCGCCCTCCTTGGTGACGTGCCCGACGAGCATCACGGCGATCTGCCGGCGCTTCGCGAGCGCTCCGATCCGCGCGCGGCCACCTCCCTGACCTGCCCGACGGATCCCGGAGCGCCGTCAGCTCGCGCTGCGTCGCAGCGTCTGCACCGAGTCGAGCACGCAGGCTGTCGGGCGCGTGCTGCTCGAGCGTCGCGATCACCCACTCGAGGTCGGTCTCCGCCGCCGGGACGTCGAGCGCTGGATTGCCTGGCGGATCACGTCGGGGCCCGTGGACGCGGAGTCAGTCGAGTCCAGCACGAGCCTCTCCGCGCGCAGCCGTACCTGCTGCGGTCGACTCCTCGCCGGATACGTAGAGCGTGCGCCTGCCCGCGCGCTGCAGGTGGCCGAGCACCATGTTCGTGAGCGTCGACTTGCCGATGCCGGGCGAGCCGCCGAGCAGGACGACCGAGCCCGGAACGATGCCGCCCCCGAGCACCCTGTCGAGCTCGCCGATGCCGGTCGACGAGGCGCGGCTCCTGCTCGGCGCTGACCTCCGCGAGCGGGACTCGGCTTCAGCTGCTGTGCCGCCGGCGACCGCTCGCGGGTGGCTATCCCGGCCGACGCGCCGCAGCGCGCGCTCCTCGACCATCGCGTTCCAGTCCCCGCATCCGGGGCACTGTCCGTGCCAGCTTCGGCGCTGGAGGCCCGCACTCGAGCAGACGTGGACTGTTCCCGAGCGCGCCATGGCGGCCGACCTACGGGGCGCCGGGGACGGGACCGCTCGATCCAGCCGCTGCTGGGCGGCCGCCAGCGCGGCGCGCGCCTCTTCGTCCAGCGGCGCACCAGTTCGCCCGCCGGGCGCTCCTCGCCCAGGTGGTAGGCCTGGCCCGCCCAGAGGTTGATGCCCTCGGCGTCACCCTGCGCCCGGGCCGCCGCCCGAAGCGGCGCGGTGAGACGGTGACGTGGCGGTAGGCGCTCGTCGCGGCGCCGTCGTGCTCGCGCATGAACGCGTTGACGATGCCGCGCGCGCGGCGTCCGCCGAAGGCGCGCGTCAGCGCGTCGGCCGCTCCTCGGCAGCGCGATGCGCTGCGGCGCGCTCTGCCGGCCTCGGGGGTGCGCATGAACGCGCTGCCGATCTGCGCCGCACGCGCATCCGCCGCCAGCACGGCGGCAACGCCGGCGCCGTCGGCGATCCCACCCGCGGCGATCATCGGCAGGTCGGTGTCCGCGGCCGACGCCTCAGCACGCCAGGTAGGCCGACCTCGCCACGACCGTCGACGTCGATGATCGCGCGGATCCGCCCGCCTCGACCCCTGGAGGATCAGCTCGTCGACTCCGGCCGCGACTGCGGCGCGCGTCGGGCGCCGCCGGTGGCCGAGCACGAGTGCGCCGTCGCCGCTCGACGAGCCACGGCGTGGGCATGCCGACGTGACGCGGCGGCCGGGCGCACCCAGCGGCTCGAAGCTCGGCGATCGCGTCGTGCGCGGTCGCCGAGCGCGTCCCGCGGCGCTGCCTCGGCGGCGAGATCGCCGCGTAGGCGGGGGGGGGAGAAGGTTGAGAGGGCGCCGGTCAGCGCCCGCATGCGGCGACCTCGCCAGCCGGTCCGCGGCGGTATCCGGCCGCGACGACCCCGAGCCCGCCGGCCGCGCAGACGGCAGCGGTGAGTGCCGGCGTCGACGGCCCGCCGGCCATCGGAGCCTGGACGATCGGTTGGCGCAGCGCCGGGAAGGGAAGCGCCACGGCGCTCAGGCCCGGAGCGTCAGCGAACCGGTCGAACGTGCCGAGCCGCGGGCGGGCAGATGCGCCCGCCGGTCTCGAGCATGCAGCTAGACGGCGTCGTCGGGTTCGGGCTCGTCGAGCTCAGCGACCGGCTCGACGACATCGGCGTCGCCGTCCTCGCCGCCTCGGGCTCGTCGCCCTCGCCACCGGCTCCGGCTGCACCGACGGCGACCGGCGTCTTGGCCTTCTTCGGCTTGACGATCGTCAGGCGAACCTCCTGGTCTCGCCCTCCGGCGCCGGATCGACCACGACCGTCGCTGCCCGGGCGCAGCTCTGCTCGCGCAGGACGAAGTCCGCGAGCGGATCCTCGATGTAGCGCTGGATCGCCCGCCGCAGCGGCCGCGCGCCCATCGCCGGATCCCAGCCCTTCTCGACGAGCAGGTCCTTGGCCGCCTCGGTGAGATCGAGCTGCAGCTCGCGTTCGGCCATCGACTGGCGGATCCGCAGCAGCAGCAGCTCGACGATCTGCTTGATCTCTGTCTTCTGGCAGCTTGTGGAAGACGATCACGTCGTCGATCCGGTTGAGGAACTCGGGCCGGAAGACCTTCTTCAGCTCGCCCATGATCCGGTTCTTCATGTCGTCGTAGGTGATCCCGGTCTCGTCGTCTGAGACCGCGAAGCCGAGCGGCGTGTTGCGCGCGATCTCCTGCGCCGCCGATGTTCGAGGTCATGATCACGATCGCATGGCGGAAGTCGACCGTGCGCCCCTGGGAGTCGGTCAGCCGCCCGTCCTCGAGGATCTGCAGCAGGATGTTGAAGACGTCCGGGTGCGCCTTCTCGATCTCGTCGAGCAGCAGCACGCAGTAGGGCTTGCGCCGCACCGCCTCGGTGAGCTGGCCGCCCTCGTCGTAGCCGATGTAGCCCGGCGGCGAGCCGACCAGGCGCGAGACCGCGTGCTTCTCCATGTACTCGGACATGTCGATGCGGACCATCGCGTCCTCGTCGCCGAAGAGGAACTCCGCGAGCGTCCGCGCGAGCTCGGTCTTGCCGACGCCGGAGGGGCCGAGGAAGATGAACGAGCCGGTCGGGCGCTTCGGGTCCTTCAGGCCGGCGCGCGAGCGGCGGATCGCCTTCGAGATGACCTCGATCGCCGGGTGCTGGCCGATCACGCGCTTGTGGAGCTCGTCCTCCATGCGCATCAGCTTCTGCGTCTCGGCCTCGGTCAGCTTGAAGACGGGGATGCCGGTCCACATCGAGACGATGTCGGCGATCTCCTCCTCGCCGATCGACGGGCGCTCGCCGCCGTCTCGCCGGCCTCCCACTCCTCCTCGAGCTCGCGCTTCTTGTCGTCAGCTTGCGCTCCTTGTCGCGCAGCTTCGGCGGCCTTCTCGAACTCCTGCGCCTCGATCGCGGCCTCCTTCTCGCGCCGCGTCTTCTCGATTTCCTCCTCCAGCTCGCGGTTGGCGGGCGGGGAGGTCATCGACTTGATCCGCATCCGCGACGCGGCCTCGTCGATCAGGTCGATCGCCTTGTCGGGCAGGAAGCGGTCGGAGATGTAGCGGTCGGCGAGCTCGCCGGCGGCCTTCAGCGCGTCGTCGGTGATCGTCACCTTGTGGTGCTGCTCGTAGCGGTCGCGCAGGCCCTTGAGGATCTCCACGCGTCTGCTCGATCGTCGGCTCTTCGACGCGGATCTGCTGGAAGCGGCGCTCGAGGGCGGAGTCGCGCTCGAGATACTTGCGGTACTCGTCGAGCGTCGTCGCGCCGATCGTCTGCAGCTCGCCGCGCGCCAGCGCGGGCTTCAGGATCGAGGCGGCGTCGATCGCGCCCTCGGCAGCGCCGGCGCCGACCAGGTTGTGGAGCTCGTCGATGAACAGGATGATGTCGCCGCGCTGGGTGATCTCCTTCATCACCTTCTTCAGGCGCTCCTCGAACTCGCCGCTGTACTTTGAGCCGGCGACCAGGGCGGCGAGGTCGAGCGTGTAGATCTGCTTGTTCCGCAGCAGCTCGGGCACCTCTCGGAGTTGTGATGCGCTGGGCAAGCCCCTCGACGACGGCGGTCTTGCCGACGCCGGGCTCGCCCACCAGGACGGGGTTGTTCTTGGTGCGCCGGGAGAGGATCTGCATGATCCGCTCGATCTCGGTCTCGCGACCGACGACCGGGTCGAGCTTGCCCTCGGCGGCCAGCTTGGTCAGGTTGCGTCCGAACTGGTCGAGCAGCTTCGAGGACTTCTTGCCCTCGCCGCCGGCCGCGCCCGCAGCGGCGCCGCCGGGCCCCCCTGGCGGCGCCCGCCGGGCCCGGAGAGCATCCGGATCACCTCGTTGCGGATCTTCTCGGAGTCGGCGTCGAAGTCGAGCAGGATGCGCGCGGCGACGCCCTCGTTCTCGCGCACCAGGCCGAGCAGGATGTGCTCGGTGCCGATGTAGTTGTGGCCGAGCCAGAGCGCCTCGCGCAGCGCGAGCTCGAGCACCTTCTTGGCGCGGGGGGTGAACGGGATCTGACCCGAGGTCACCTCCTCGCCGGAGCCGACGATTCGCACGACCTGTGCACGAACGCGCTCGACGGTGATGTCGAGGCTCTCCAGCACACGCGCGGCGAGACCCTCCTCCTCGCGCAGCAGCCCGAGAAGGATGTGCTCTGTACCGATGTAGTTGTGCTTGAGCGTTCGCGCCTCCTCCTGCGCGAGAACGACGACTTGCCTCGCCCGTTCTGTGAATCGCTCGAACATGATGGGGCTTCCCTTCCTGCGACGGCGCGTCCCTGGTCCGGGGACGCCTCAGTAGCCGCTTTTGCGGTTCATCGGCGCCTGCAAGCCAGTCTACCAACAGCCCCACCCGGCAGTTCCGGGGTAGCTCCATCGGCTTTCCTCGGTAGATCGCCGTTCAGGTCTTGGCGGCGGCGAAGATCACGTTCGCATCGCCGGGAACAGCACGACCTCGCGAATCGAGCGACGATCTGTGAGAAGCATCACAAGGCGGTCCACCCCGAGCCCCACCCCGCCCGTCGGGGGCATTCCGTGCTCGAGCGCCTCCAGGAAGAGCTCGTCGTGCGGCTGGGTCTCCTCATCGCCTTCGGCCGCCAGGCGCCGCTGCGCCTCAAAGCGCAGGCGCTGCTCGTCGGGGTCGGTCAACTCGCTGAAGGCGTTGGCTATCTCCATCCCTCCGGCGAACGCCTCCCAGCGCTCGGCGAGGCGCTCTCTGGAGCGATGCGCGCGCGCAAACGGCGAGAGCTCGATCGGATAGTCGAGCACGAAGGTGGGCGCAAGGAGCGTCGGCTCCACGTGCTTTGAGAGCAGCTCGTCGGCAAGCTGAGGCCAGGAGAGCCCAGCCGTCCTCACGCCAAGGTCGCGTTCGGCGATCGCCTGTGCGAGCGAGGCCGCATCCCCATGGGCCAGCAGGTCGATCCCGGTGGCCTGCTGCACCGCGCCAACGAAGGCGATCCGCCTCCAGGGCGGCGAGAAGTCGATCTCGCCCGCGTATTGCACGGCGCGCGCTGCCGCGGCGACGGCCTGCTCGAGTCTCTCGGCCTCCACCATGTAGTCGGCGTAGGCCTCATACCACTCGACCATCGTGAACTCAGGGTTGTGCTTTGTCGAGATTCCCTCGTTGCGGAAGTCCTTGCCGAGCTCGTAGACGCGCTCGAGGCCGCCCACGATCAGCCGCTTGAGATACAGCTCCGGCGCAATCCGAAGGTAGAGGTCGCGATCCAGCGCGTTGTGGTGGGTGGTGAACGGCCGCGCCAGCGCGCCACCGTAGAGGGGCTGCAGAATAGGCGTCTCCACCTCGATGAATCCCTGCGCATCGAGGTATCCGCGGATGGCGGCGACGATCTTCGCGCGGTCCGCAAATGTCGCGCGGACGTCCTGGTTGGCGATCAGATCGAGCTCGCGGCGGCGGTGGCGCGTCTCCACGTCGGTCAGACCCGCGTGCTTGTCCGGCGGTGGCCGCAGCGCCTTGCCGAGCAGTTGGAAGCTCTGCACGCGCAGCGTGGGCTCGCCGGCCTTGCGGGCCCGCATCAGCGCTCCGTCTACGCCGATCAGGTCCCCCAGGTCGACCTCCGCGAGCTGCGCGAAGGCCTGCTCGCCGAGCACGTCGTAGCGGGCGTGCAGCTGGATCTTGCCGGTACGGTCGACGAGATCGATGAACGCGGCCTTGCCGGCCCCGCGACGCGCGGCGACGCGGCCCGCGACGCGGTGCATCTCGTCTGTCTCCTGGCCCTCCTCGAGCCTCTCGCACGCAGCCCTCACGTCCACGATCCGCTCCACGCCAGGAAAGGAGTAGGGGCAGACCTCGTGTCCGGCCGCGCGCAGCCGTTGCACCTTGCTCCGGCGCTCTGCGATCAGCTCGGGCAGGCCGTGACGGCCCCCGTCAGGAGCTTGCTGCTCGGTCCCGCTCACGGGCGAAACCTACTTCAGACCGACGTCGATCTTCGTGATCTTCAGCTTGCGGGCCGGGCCGCGCGGCACCTGCACGTCGACCGTGTCGTTGCGAGCGCGGCCGAGCAGGGCTCGGCCGACCGGCGACTCGTTGGAGAGCTTGTTTTCGTCGGGCCTGGCCTCCGCCGAGCCCACGATCGTGTACTTGACCGACTTGCCGGTCTTCTCATCCTTGACGTGCACTACGGAGCCCACCTGCACGACGTCGGTCGAGAGGTCCTTGGGCTCGATCACCGTCGCCATCCGCAGCTTCTCCTGCAGCTGCGCGATGCGGCTCTCGAGCATCGCCTGTTCGTTCTTGGCGTCGTCGTACTCGGAGTTCTCTGAGATGTCCCCGAACTCGCGCGCCTCCTTGATCCGCTCAGCGACCTCGCGGCGCCGGTCGGTGGAGAGCGTTTGCAGCTCACCCTTGAGCTTCTCCAGGCCTTCTGGGGTGAGGATGACGTCCTTCGGCATGTGACCCTCGATCGCGGGAAGATTTCAAGCCGGCGGCTCTCAAAGCAAACCCCGCACGCGGCGGGGAGATGCCACCAGAGGACGCCGCGGCGCCACCGTAAGGCCGCAGCGAGCGCAGGAGTATAGCGATGGGCGCCGAGGTCTCAAGGGGGAGGCTCAGGCGATCATTGCCGCGTCCAGGTCCGCCTCACCCGCAAGGCAGCCGTCCAGCATCGCATCGACCTCCTCCAGCGTGCCGGCGCGTTGCAATTGCTCCTGCAACGCCTTCACACCGGCGCGGCTTGGCCCGAGCCGCGTGACGTACCACGGGTATGCCTTTCGCATCCAGCGCGTGGCCCGCTCGACGCCGAGGTGCTCGACCGCCGCCGCGATCGTCCAGCGCAGCTCGCCGAGACTCTGCTCGCGCGTCGGCTCAACCGGCTCGGCGCCGAGCAGCTCGAGAACAGCCAGGGGTTGCCGAGCGCGCCGCGGGCCAGCATCACCGCGCTCGCACCCGTCTGCTCGAATGCGCCGAGGATCTGCTCCCGCTCGCGCAGGCCACCCGAAAGGATCACTGGCGCATCAAGCTCGCTAACCAGTTGCGCCGCAAGCTCATAGTCGGGTCTGCCCTTGTGGTGGACAGCAGCCGAGCGCGGATGCAGCGCGATCGCCGCGACCCCGGCATCTGCGACCAGGCGCTTTGCCAGCTCGAGACCCGAGGTCTCTCCCGGTCGGCGCCCGCTGCGCAGCTTCACCGTGACCGGCAGGCCGCTGCCCTGGGCAGCGGCCCTGGCGACCTCGACGGCGAGGTCTGGCTGATCGAGCAACGCCGCTCCCGCCCCGGTCTTGCAGACCTTCGGCACCGGGCAGCCCATGTTCAGGTCGAGCGCGTCGGCGCCGCTGCGCGCGGCGCGGGCGGCCGCTGAGCGCATCACCTCGGGATCGGCGCCGAACAGCTGGATCGAGACTGGGCCGCCAGCCCGCTCCTTGGGATGGATGCGCAGCATCTCCTCGCAGGTCCGAGCGTTGCGGTGGTGGATCGCGTGGCTCGAGACCATCTCTGAGACCGCCATCCCCGCGCCGTAGCGCTTTGCCTGCAGGCGCGTGAACCAGTTGCCGATGCCCGCCAGCGGGGCGAGCATCACGCGGTTCGGCACCTCCAGGGGGCCGAGCTTCCAGCTGTCGGTCAGGGCGGGCGGCATACGGCCATTATGCGAGACCGTGCAGGCGAGGTCGAGGTCCGCACCGCCCATCGGGGTCGCGACGCAGCCCGTTGGGCGCGCGGCTCGACCTCGGAGCTGGCGCTTATTGGGAGTTGCGCTCGTGCAGCAGCCGCAGGCCGGTGAGCGTGAGCAGCTCGTCGACCTGCTCGATCTCCTCGGTATAGGGCACTACGAGGCTGGCAAGGCCCCCGGTGGCCACGACCGAGGTCCTTGCGCCGATCTCGTCGTAGAGGCGGCGCAGGATCGCGTCCACCGCTCCGGCGTAGCCGAAGACCACGCCGGAGCGAATCGCGTCGATCGTGTTCTTGGCAAGCGCGGCTCGCGGCGGCGCAAGCTCCACCTTCGGTAGGCGCGCGCCGCGCTCAGAGAGCGCGTCCAGCGAGATCTCTATGCCCGTCATCAGCGATCCCCCGACGTAGTCCCCCTGCTCGGAAAGCACGTCGAAGGTCGTCGCCGTCCCGAAGTCGACGCATATCGCAGGGCCGCCGAAGCGCTCACGCAGCGCCACGGCGTTGACCAGCCGATCCGCTCCCACCTCACGCGGGTTGTCGTAGCGGATCGCAAGGCCGGTGCGAAGGCCTGGCCCCACGGCGATCATCTCGTGGCCCAGGTAGCGCGTGGCCATCGCGGTCCACTCCGGCTCGAGCTGCGGCACCGTCGATGAGACGATCGAGCGGTCGACGTCGGCGAAGCCGTAACCGCGCAGGTCGAGCAGGTTGCGCAGCGCGGCGCCGAGCTCGTCTGCGGTCGACTGCCGCACCGTCGCAAAGCGCCAGTGCTCGACCAGCTTCGATCCCTCGAAGGTGCCGAAGTGCGTCTGAGTGTTCCCAACGTCTACTACGAGCAGCACAGCGGCGCATTATGCTCTGTGCATGGGTCCAGGGTCCGCCTCGCGCCTGCAGGGTGCGGCATGACAGCCACGCTGTACGCGCTTCCGGGGTCGCACCCGTGCGCGGCAGTCGAGTCGGCGCTGCGCCTGAAGGGCATCCCCTACCGGCGCGTGGACATGCTGCCGCTGGCTCAGCTGATGGCAGGCCCGGCGCTCTACGGGGGTATCGACCGTTCCGGGGATGCGCATCGACGGAGCGCGGATCGTGGGCTCGCGCGCGATCATGCGCCGGTTGGACCAGATGCAGGCAGAGCCCGCGCTGCTGCCGACAGGAGAAGCCGAGCGCGAGCGAGCACTCGAGGCCGAGCGATGGGGCGACGAGGTACTCCAAAGCGCCGTGCGCCGGATCCTCGACGCCAGCTTCGTGCGCGCCCCGCGAGCGATGGAGGGCTACGCCGCGGATGCCCACCTACCGATCCCGGCCCGATCGATGAGGGCGCTGATGCCGTTGACCGCCCGGCTGATGGCGCTCAGGAACAGCGCCCGGGAGGCCGCGGTCCGCTCAGACCTCGCCGCGCTGCCGCGCCATCTTCAGCGGATCGATCAGTGGATCGACGGCGGCGATCTCGGGGGCGATCCACCCGGCGCCGCTGACCTCCAGATCGGCTCCTCGATCAGGCTGCTTTGGACGATCGCCGACCTGCGGCCGCTGATCGAGACGCATCCGCGCGTCGCGGCGCTGCCGCGGTACTTCGAGCGTCCCCAGTCGGGCGAGATTCCGCTCGGCACTCTGCCGCCGCAGTGGTTGCCCGCGCCCTGAGGCCGCAGGCGTTCTTGGCACGACTTCGATCCAGTCGAGATGTGCCCCGCACAGTGTGCGCCACCGCGCCGCTTCGACCGTGCGCAGATGCTGCCATCCCGCAGCCCCGGAGGGGGTGAGGAAGATCGCCTCCAGATACGCTTCGCTGGCGCTGCCGGGCGCGAGGCTGAAACCGGAGCGCGCAATTTCGAGCATGTGCTTCCCGGCTCCAAGATGGACCCGGATCGGGGTCATCGAATCGGGGCTATCGCCGTTGCCGCTCACCTGGCCGGCAATCGCAGCGACGCGGCGGCCATCGATCTGCAGCTGCAGAGTCGGCATTGCCTCGCCCTGCAGCCATAGCTCATAGACGCCGCCGCGTGGCACGCGAAAGCTTTCCCAGAGCCGGCCGTCGCCGCTCATCCGGAGCTCGACGCCAGAGCGAGCCCATCCAGCCGAATGATGCACCCGAGCAAGACTCACCTGGACCACCTCCGGATGGCTGTCGGCGACGAGTTCCGCGCGATGCCGGTGGGCGAGGCGTGCTAGCCGCTGGACCAGTTCGCAACTTGCGGGACGAGCGCCATGCAGCCCGACCGCAACGAACGCGGGACGCGCTCGGTGGATGCGTCCCCATACCTGGTAGTAGGTGCCCTGCCAGAGCAGCCGGTAAGCAGACGGAGGCCTGTAGGGCAGTGGATCCACCCGCGTGATGATCAGCGGGTAGCCCGCCAGCGCCGGGGGATGTGCGCGCTCGAGGTCGACCGTGTCGCCGTGGCCTTCGGAGCTCTGCCCGAGCCCCGCGGGGAAATCGAGAAAGTCAGGGCCGCCAATGTCGAGCGAGCGCAGCTCGTAGAGCGAGTATTCGTCGAAGTCGGTGAAGAGCGTGGGCCCCCGGCCCGCAAAGCGCGCGTTCAGTGAAGCCATCTCGTCGTATCGAGCGGTCGGGGCGAGCGCGGAGGCCCGGTACTGGATCGCATCCGAGACGAGCACTCCACCAGCGATCAGTGCCGCCATCGCCGGTGCGAGCAACCCGATGCCTCTGGTGCGCGCAGCCGCCACACCGGCCCACGCGCATAGCAGCAGCGCGGGCGAGGTCAGCATCAGCCCCTTGGCATCCACCCAGGTCGTGCCGTATGCCTCGAGCGCCAGCCATACCAACAGGGATCCCACAAGCCAGCCGCCAAGCGCGAAGCGACGCTCGCGCAGGAGATGGACGACTCCGATCGCCGCCGCAATGCAGGTGAGGATCGCGAGTGCATAGGTGAGCACGGCGGCGGCCCCGTGAGGACGGTGCAGATAGCTGCCCGTGAACCAGGCGCCGATCATCTGCAGGGGATCGAGCGGCGTTTGGAGGTTGCCGGGATTGGAGGTGCCGACGATCGTCTTGGAGACCGCGAAGGAGCTCGAGAAGTGCGCCCAGGTGGGCAATGCGAGCACCACGACGACCAGTCCCATCCAGGCGAGTAGCGCGGCGGCTCCCTTCAGCGTCCATCCGCCTCGGCGGATCTCTGCGCGACCTGTGAGCGCCAGCAGCGCCAGTGCCATCAGCACCCACGCTCCGAAGCCGACGCCAAGTGCCGATACGCCCGCGGCAGCCAGTATCGCGAACGGGATGCCGCCCCGCGGACCGCCTGTCAGCCACCGCTGATGCCGGGCCACGAGCGCTGCGATTCCGAGCAGCATCGACAGCGCGACTATCTCCTTCACCGAGGCGATCAGCTCATACGCGTATACGAGCGCAGGCAATGTGACGCTCAGCGCCGCCAGAAACGCCCAGCGGCCCTTCAGCCCGAAGCCTCTGACGAGCAGCCATGCCGGACCGGCGCCGAGCGCCAACGCGAATGCATTGAACGGCTGGAAAGCCCAGATCATGGGCAGGCGCAGCAGGACGGCGGTCGCGCCGAAGAACGTGTCGGCACCGGTCGGATATCCGCTGTTGAAGTAGTCGTTGACGAGCTGCCCGTAGGAGTTGCGGAGGTCCAGGTGACCGAAGCTGCTGCCGTGGGAGATCAGATAGCTGGCACCGACCATGTGGATGACCGAGTCTGTGAGCGTCATGTAGGAGGAGAAGGACGGCCTGCCCGAAAGCAGCACCGGTGCGATGGCGAGCAGGTAGGTCAGCACCACGAGCCCAAGCTGCGCCCGCGCCGATCCGCGCACACGGAGGGCGAGCACAAGCGTCCTGATCCGTGGCCTGCCGGCGATCAGGCCCGCTAGCGCGACGGCGGCCACGACGTAGGGGGACGCTGGGGCCATCCAGGCGATCCAAGTGGTCAGCTGAGTAACCCCGATCAACGCCGCCATGCCAGCCACGGGAATGAGCGCACCGGGCAGGGTCGCTCGGCCCAGGCGATCCACGAGCAGCCCTGAGCCTGCGCAAAGCAGCGCCAGCGCTGTCGGGTATGCGAAGACGGTCAGCAGGAACATCCGACCAGCCGCCCCCGGTCCGATGCGGGCCGCATCGAGCGGCCTGCAAGCGGGCGACGCGCGCAAGCAAACCAGCGGCAGCTAAGCGCGATCTAAACACCCGAAGCAGGCCCCGGAGTGGAACGATTGCAAATTGGGTGGCAGGTGGCGAGGGGACGCCGCGGCGTCCCCTCGCCACGACCTAAGACTTCGTGATCACCGATCCGCTCGGCGAGAGCACGTACCAGAGAGCCCCGAAGGAGTTGATGCCCTGGCCTGAGATGTCCGCTTCGGTGCTGTCAGGCGAGTAGTAGTAGAGCGGGCGGCCAGCGTAGGTGACCTGCGTGGTGCCATCGGTGCGTTTGATCGTGCCGAGCTTGGCGGCGCTCACCCCACCTTCCGCCTTTGGGCTGCCAGTCGTCGTCACAGGCGGCCACGCGCCTGCGCAGGCGCCATAGCAGGCCGAATTTGCCCCATGATCGGCGGCGAACATGTAGACCGTGAGCTTCTTCGGCCCCGCGGCGAGAATCGTGGTGCCCAGGACCGCATTCGACTTGGTGCTCACGGCTGTCGGACCGCTCGCGGCAGCGGTACTGGTGGTCGTCGAGGACCCGTGGGAACTCGACGTTGACCCACTGGAGCTCGCGCTCGGTTTGCTGCCGCCCCCGCCACAGCCGGCAAGCACGATCGCGACCGCGATTGCAAGGACTCCCAGCGTGCCGGTGCTTGATCTTCTCATCGGACCTCCAGCTCGATCTTGCGTTTCAATGCGCCCAGCTTTCCAGGGGCACTCTGACTGACAGACGCCCGCGGCGCGGCGATCCTTACACGACCGGGCGCTCTGCGCCGGTACCGGGCAGCGCCAGCGGCGGCTCCGCGAAGCGCACGCCCTCCTCCACAGGCAGGCGAGCAAGCGCGTCCGCCAAGCGCGCGCCGTCGGGCGTCCGCAGCTCGAAGTCGAGCTCCAGAGCGGGGATCAGCACGAAACGTCTGCTCGTCACCTGCTCATGCGGAAGCGTGATCCGCGCGTGAGCCACCTCCAGATCGCCGAGTATCAGGATGTCGATGTCGATCGGCCTTGGACCGTGGCGCGGTCCGCCCGCGACGCGGCCGAGCTCTGTCTCCAGACGCTTGACCAGATCAAGCAGATCGAGTGGCGCAAGGGCGCTGCGAATGAGCAGGCACGCGTTGAGGAAGCTCGGCTGATCGAGAACCTCACCCACCGGATCGGTGTCATAGAGGCTCGAGCAGGCGAGCACCTCGACGCCCGCCCGCCACAGCGCGTCGCTCGCCGCCTGCAGGTTTGCCCCCCGTCGCCCGACGTTCGAGCCAAGGCCAAGCAGCCCCCTTCGCGCCACCATCTCCCTACTCGCCGGGCTCGCGCCAGACCTCGACTGCGACCTCGTCCACCGGCAGCGGGATCGGGGGCTCCGGCTTGGCAGCCTTCACCCAGACACCTTCCAGCGCGTAGTCCCCGATCAGACGATCGGCGATGCTGCTGCAGAGCCGCTCGAGCGTCCGGTGGGATCGCTGCTGGGCGATCAGCGTCACCAGCTGACATACCTCTGCATAGTCGACGGTGTCCTCGATCCGATCGGTCGCCGTCGCGTCCGTTTCGCCGAGCTCCAGCCGCAGGTCCAAGACAAGGCGCTGTCCGACCTCGCGCTCGGCTGCGCTCACACCGTGGTGTGTATATATGGAAAGGCCGCTGATCTCGATCGTGACCGATTCGAGCGCATCCCGCTCCTCATCCTCCTCGCCGTCCAGTTCCTCATCCGCGGGAGGATCGGCCGCAGACCCCAGATCGAGCGGCCCGCCGAGCCCTGGATCTCCTTCGCCAGCACCATGGTGCGCCTGCCGGCCCTCCTCGGCGGGAGGCTCGGTCAGGCCGTCCTCTGCCGGCTCGCGCTCGTGCTCGTCCATTGAAGGCCCAACGTAGCAGCCGCAAGCGCAAGCGCATCCCTGACGGGCGCAACGTCGTGAACCCGAAATACGCTGGCGCCGCGCTCGAGCGCGAGCACGTTGGTCGCGATCGTGCCAGGCAGCCGATCGGATACGTCAATCGGCTGCCCCCGCCCGGCAGCATCAGCGGCCACGCGGCCGAGAAAGCTCTTGCGTGAGGTCCCGATCACAAGGGGACGTCCGAGCTCCGCGAGCTCCCCAAGCCTGCGGATCAGCTCCAGGTTGTGCTCTGCCGTCTTGCCAAAGCCGATGCCAGGATCGAGCAGGATCCTCTCCTCTGGCACGCCTTCGGAGATCGCATGGCTCATCCGCTGCTCGAGGAACGCCTTCACCTCGCAGACCACATCGCCATAGCGAGGTTCGCGCTGCATCGTGCGCGGCTCCCCGAGCATGTGCATGAGACAGCACTTCGCCCCCGCATCCGCAAGCACCGAAGCCATCTCCGGGTCGCCCCGCAACGCGGTCACGTCGTTGAGCATGCTCGCGCCGGCGGCGAGCGCCGCGCGGGCAACCGCCGCCTTGGAGGTGTCTATCGATATCTCCACCGCCAGCTCTTCTCTGGAGAGCTCCTCAATCACTGGCAGCACCCGCCGCAGCTGCTCCCCGGCCGCAACCGGATCGGCGCCTGGCCTCGTCGACTCGCCGCCGACATCGATGATCGCCGCCCCCTGAGCCACCAGCTCCAAGCCGTGCTCCACCGCGTCCCGCGCGCGCAGGTAGCGCCCCCCGTCGGAGAACGAGTCAGGCGTGACGTTGAGCACGCCCATCAGGGCAAAAGCGGGGACAGACACGATCCGGACGAGCGTATCGCCGTCCCTGGCCAGGCGTGGCGTACGCGGCACGAGCGAGGACGGGCGCCCATCTACCCAGGTATGTCCAGACACCTCCCTGGCACGCGTATCGGCGTGCCTAACAAGGACGCAGGGAGCGTGGCGTACTTCCCGTACGCGAGCGACCAAGGACGGGCGCGCGCCCCAGGTATGTCCAGACACCTCCCTGGCACGCGTATCGGCGTGCCTAACAAGGACGCAGGGAGCGTGGCGTACTTCCCGTACGCGAGCGACCAAGGACGGGCGCGCGCCCCAGGTATGTCCAGACACCTCCCTGGCACGCGTATCGGCGTGCCTAACAAGGACGCAGGGAGCGTGGCGTACTTCCCGTACGCGAGCGACCAAGGACGGGCGCGCGCCCCAGGTATGTCCAGACACCTCCCTGGCACGCGTATCGGCGTGCCTAACAAGGACGCAGGGAGCGTGGCGTACTTCCCGTACGCGAGCGACCAAGGACGCCGTCAGGCGCGCCGATACGCGCGCCAGGGCGGCCAGGCTAGGTTAGCTCGGGGAGCT
Source organism: uncultured Actinomycetota bacterium (assembly GCA_963757925.1). GTDB lineage: Bacteria > Actinomycetota > Thermoleophilia > Solirubrobacterales > Solirubrobacteraceae > Palsa-744. Next base: position 442,682 of record CAVWTE010000025.1, on the reverse strand, counting down.
CGGGATCATTGCCGCGGATGTCCGCGGTGCCGCCCGCAAGGCCCGGACGTGGGATCGGGCGCGGAACCTCACGCCCCGGCCGGCCGGCCGGGGACGGCGGCGGGGCGGGCAGCTCGGGCGCAGGCTCCTCCTCGGGGGGGAACACCTCGCCCTCGCTCTTGCCGTCGAGCAGCCCCTCGAACTCGACCTTCTCGATCGTCTCCCGCTTGACGAGGACCTGGGAGATCGTGTCGAGCTTGTCGCGATGTTCGGTGAGGATGTCGCGAGCGCGCTGATGCGCCGATTCCACGATCCGCAGGACCTCGTCGTCGATCTCGCGTGCGATCTCGTCGGAGTAGTCGGGCTCGGTGGAGAACTCGCGGCCCAGGAACGGCTGGCTGTGGTCGTGGCCGAAGACGCGCGGCCCGAGCTTCTCGCTCATGCCGAAGCGCATCACCATCTGCTTGGCGGTCTGGGTCACCTTTTCGATGTCGTTGGAGGCGCCGGTCGTGATCTCGCCGAAGATGATCTCCTCCGCGGCCCTGCCGCCGAGCGTCATCGCCATCGTGTCGTTGAGCTCCGCCCTCGTGGTCAGGAAGCGGTCTTCCTGGGGCAGGGAGATCGTGTATCCGAGCGCCTGCCCGCGCGAGATCACGGAGATCTTGTGGACGGGATCGGCGTACTCGAGGTAGTGCCCCACGATCGCGTGGCCCATCTCGTGGTAGGCGGTGATCAGCCGCTCCTTCTCGCTCATCACGCGCGTCTTCTTCTCGGGGCCGGCGATCACGCGCATGATCCCCTCCTCGAGCTCTTCCTGGCCGATCTCGCGCCGCCCTGTGCGCGCGGCCAGCAGCGCAGCCTCGTTGATCAGGTTGGAGAGGTCGGCACCGGTGAATCCGGGGGTCTGGCCAGCGAGTGCGTCGACGTCGATGTCCTTGGCCAGCGGCTTACCGCGCGTGTGGACCTCGAGGATCTTGGACCGCCCCTTGCGGTCGGGGCGATCGACGGCGATCTGGCGATCGAAGCGGCCGGGGCGCAGCAGCGCCGGGTCGAGGATGTCGGGCCGGTTGGTGGCCGCGATCATGATGATGTTGTCCTTGGCCTCGAAGCCGTCCATCTCGACCAGCAGCTGGTTGAGCGTCTGCTCGCGCTCGTCGTGGCCGCCGCCCAGCCCGGCGCCGCGATGGCGCCCGACGGCGTCGATCTCGTCCATGAAGATGATGCAGGGGGAGTTCTGCTTGGCCTGCTCGAAGAGGTCGCGCACGCGCGAGGCGCCGACGCCGACGAACATCTCCACGAAGTCCGAGCCGGAGATCGAGAAGAAGGGCACGCCGGCCTCGCCTGCCACCGCGCGCGCCAGCAGCGTCTTGCCGGTGCCCGGCGGGCCGTAGAGCAGCACCCCGGTGGGAATGCGCGCGCCGAGCGCCTGGAACTTCTTCGGGTTCTCCAGGAACTCCTTGATCTCGTGCAGCTCCTCGACGGCCTCATCCACGCCCGCCACGTCCCTGAAGGTGATCTTCGGCGAGTCGGCCGAGAGCCGCTTGGCACGCGACTTGCCGAAGGACATCACGCGCGAGCCGCCACCCTGGACCTGGTTCATGATGAACAGCCAGAAGCCGAAGAACAGCGCGAAGGGGACGATGTAGGTCAGCAGCGAGATCCAGATGCTGCTTTTGTCCGTTTCGACGTTGAAGGCGACGCCGGCCTTTTCAAGCTTTTCGGTCAGCTTCGGCGCCACCGAAGGCACGTAGCCGAATTCGAATTTTTCACCGTTCTTCAGCGTGACTTCGACGGAGTTGCCTTTCTGCTTGATCTCCGCAGACTTGACTTCGCCTCCTGGGAGTTCCTTGCTGACGAACGTCTGGTAGGTGTGTTTTGGTTCGGTCGAATGACTCGAGGAGATCAGCTTGGAGGCGAAGAACGCCAGCACGACCACGATCAGGATCGGGAAGGCTGCGCTCTTGAAGAAACGGCTCATCGGTGATCTCCTCATTGGCTCTGGCTCCGCCTCTGGGCGAGCTCGCCAGTGGTTCAGCGTACCACGGGCGAGATCACGCGCCGAAGGGTCAGTGGCCCTCCAGCGCCGCGACGTAGGGCAGGTTCCTGAAGCGCTCGGCGTGGTCGAGCCCGTATCCGACCACGAAGCGATCGGGAATCTCGAAGCCGACATAGCGCATGGGAAGCTGGACCTTGCGACGGTCGGGCTTGTTCAGCAGCGCACAGACCTCCAGCGAGCGCGGGGCGCGTGAGCCGAGATTGCGCATCAGATATTGGAGGGTCAGGCCGGAATCCACGATGTCCTCGACGATCAACACGTCTCTGTCTTCGATCGCGGCGTCGAGATCCTTGAGGATTCGCACCACGCCGGAGGAGTCGGTCGCCGAGCCATAGGAGGCCACGGCCATGAAATCGACCTGAACGGGCACTTCGATCTCGCGCATCAAATCGGAGATGAAGAAGACCGCGCCCTTGAGCACGCCAATCAACAGCGGCGCGCACCCGGCATAGTCCTTGGTGATCTGCGCCCCCAGCTCGGCCACGCGCCTGCGGAGATCTTCCTCGGCGACGATCACCTCTCCCACGCCCGGCTGCTCGCCGCTACCCGTGTGGGCCGGCACGGTGCTCTGATGGCTGCCCACAGCCTGCAGTTTATAGCTATGCGCTGAATCCATTGCCGGTGCGAGCTGCGCAGCTCGCCAGCTGCACACTCGGCGCGCTACCCAGGCGCACCAGATACTCCCGACGGACGGTCGAGCACGTATATCTCCATGTTCCACCAGCGACCTTCCGCGCGATGGCTATCTCGACGCAATCCCTGCGACACCGCACCGAGGCGCCCGGCGACGCGCTGGGAAGCGCGGTTCTCCGGCAGGATCGCCAGCTCGATCTCGGCAAGTCCTAGAGCTTCAAATCCCCAGCTGCACATCAGGCGCGCGGCCCTCGTCGCCAATCCCCTCCCGCGGGCACCAGGAGCAAGCCAGTATCCAAGCGCCGCGCTGTGACCGTCATCGCTGAAGCGGACCAGGTTGACATTGCCGAGCGGGAGATCGTCGATACCCGTCTCGGTGATCGCGAGCGCCATCACCGCGCCCGCGGAGCGGCCTGCAGCCACCCCCGCGATCCACCTCTCTGCCGCCGAGCGCTCGTATTGCCAGGGCACCGAGCTGAACCGGCACACGTCTGGATCGCCACACATCGGCTCGAGCGCGGGAGCGTCGTCCATGCGCCAGGTGCGCAGACGAACCTCGTCGTCCTCCAGCACGAGGGATGCGGGCAGCGTGGGCATGGCCTACGCGCGTGTCCCGGCGGGAGCACCACGCGCCCCCCGGTCACCCATCTCGGACCGTCCGCGGCGGGAGCTTCACCATCGAGAGCCTGCCCCCCTCGATCACCGCGCCGACGAGGCCGCCAACATGCAACTCCGCTCGGCCACCACGGCGCCCTAGCTGCACGAGCTCCTCGACTCGCTCGCCGGCCTGAGGCACAAGAGCGCCTGCCGCCTGCTCGGCAAGCCGTACGACGACCATCCGCGCGAGCGCCTGCGGCAGCCTGGCAAGGTGCTCCACCGCGATGCTCCGCGCACCCGCGAGCTCCTGCTCGACGAGCCCGTCGAGCACCTCCGTCTCCTGCCGCAACAGCTGCGCGGTGCGCAGTACATTCGTCTCCGCGGCAGGGTGGATTTCACGCAGCACCGGCAGCAGACGGTGGCGGACCCTGTTGCGGGCGTAGCGCTCGCTGAGGTTGCTCTCGTCCTCACGCCATGAGAGCCCTCTGGCCTGACAGTACTGCGCGGTCTGCTCGCCGCTGATCGCAAGCAGCGGCCGCACCACGGCACCCTCCTGCGCGCTCATGCCAAGCAGAGCTCGCCGCCCTGGCGAGGCCGCGAGTCTGTAGAGGATCGTCTCGACCTGGTCGGAGGCGGTGTGGCCGACGGCGATCAGGGCGCCGCCTGGCCGTGCGATCCGTTCCGCCGCCTCGTAGCGCAGCGTGCGCGCCCACGCCTGCAAGTTGCCTTGGATCGGTTCCTGCCCCTCCCGCGCGCGGACCAGCTCCAACCGCACTCCGAGGCGCTCGCAGAGCGCGACGCAATGGCGCTCATCCTCCTCCGCCTCCGTGCGTAGGCCATAGTTGACGTGCATGGCACATACGCTCGCGCGTCCGCACAGCCTCACCGCGAGATCGAGCAAGCAGACGGAGTCCCGGCCTCCTGAGAGCATCGTGACGACGTCCCGCCCGCCGGGAAGCAGCCCCCCGGTGCGAACGCGCTCGAGAATCTGCTCCGCAAACGCCTCATCCACGCCGTCTTGCCGCCTGAAAGAGCTCTGTCGGCTGCGAGAACCCCTTCAGGCCAACCTCGCCGATACGTTCGAAGACGAGTCCGTCGACGCCCGCGGCGGCATCGACGACGGCACGGGTGACCAGCACCTCGCCGCCGGCAGCGCGGGCGACCACGCGCGCTGCCTGGTTGACCTCACGCCCGTAGTAGTCGCCGTCGCGGTAGAGCGCGTCGCCGTGATGCACGCCGATCCGCGGCGGGGGCTCCGGGGTCCGGTCGCGACGTGTCCGCTGCGGCCGACGCGCGAATCGCACAGACCAGTCGGTCAACGCCACTGGGTCGGCTGCGACGATCATGACCTCGTCTCCGAGCGTCTTGATCACACGCGCGTCAGCGGGCAGTGTGCGCGAGACAGCCTCCACGAAGCGTTCGACGATCTCCACCGCCTCCTCGTCGCCGCGTTCCTCGGTCAGCCGGGTGTAACCGGCCAGATCCGCGAAGGCGATCGCTACGCGCATGCGTCCCTGCTCCTGGGCGTCGCCGTCGAGGTCGGCCTCGATGTGGCCGATCACGTCCTGCTCGACGAAGTGGGAGAGCATCCGCGCGTGGAAGTAGTTCATCAGCGGCACGACGAATGGCAGCAGGTCCCGCGTGAGCGCCTCCATCTCGCCCGCGACCTCGACGCCGGGCACCCCGGCGCGCATCAACGGCTCGTGAACGTAGAGATGGAACAGCCGCACCTCCGCGTCGGCGATCTGGGCGATCTGCTGTGCGTAGACGCGCGCCAACTGCAGCAGGGCCGGCAGCGGCAGGCCCGCGGCCAGGATCTCGGCCACGTACTTGAGCATCTGCAGGTCCTGGTCGGAGAAGGAATCGATCGAGAGCGTGCTCGTGCCCATCGCCGTGTACAGGCGTTCGATCAGATCCGTGCCGAGGCCGCTCGAGCGCGCCACATCCGCCAGCGAATGTGTGCCGGGCGAGCTTGGCAGCAGTTCGTCCAGATAGCCGAACACCAGGCGGCCGCTCTGGGTCGCATCCCGGATCTGCTCGATCGTGTAGCCCCGCTCGCGCAGCCTGGCCACGATTCGGACCTGGGAGGCCCCGGCGGGGGTCCACGCGCCTTCGTACTGGGGCACGAGCCCCTCCCTGACCCAGCGTCGCACGGTGCCCGGAGACACTCCGGCACGGTCGGCGACGTGTGCAAGGGTCAGCTCGCTCACCTCGCGCCCCGACGGCCGCCGAACCTCTCGCAGAGCAGACCTGAGGGCGTCGCCATGGCTGGCAGTCTAGAGTCGCCACGCCGGAGGCGCCAGACGCAGGACAGCTCGGATATTCGGCCTCCAGCACCCCGCCTCGAGCGCACGGAGAAGAGTCGGAGAGTCCCAAGCATGAATGGACGCAAGCCCATCCACATTCGTCCCACCGCCCCGCTTGCCAGCAGGGCGCTGCTCCCCGGCGACCCTGGACGGGCGCTTGCGCTTGCGCAGACCTTGATCGAGCAGCCGCGGATGTTCAACCACCATCGCGGCCTCTGGGGCTACACCGGGCCAGCGATCGCCGACGGGCGCCCGCTTACGATCCAGAGCACCGGCATGGGCGGCCCCTCAGCGGCGATCGTCTTCGAGGAGCTCGTGCTGCTTGGACTCCGTCGCGCCGTCCGCGTCGGCACGTGTGGCGCACTCGATCCCGCCCTGCGGCTTGGAGACCTCGTACTTGCGAGCGAGTCGATTGCGGGCGACGGTGTCAGTAGGGCTCTCAGCGACGGCGAGCCGCCCATGGCCGACCTCGACCTCACCGCGGCGCTGAGCGAAGCGGCAAGCCCCGAGCGCATCGGCCTGATCGTCAGCACCGACCTCTTCTACGACCCCTTCTCGCCAGAGCCCGAAGATCGCTGGCACAGAGCAGGAGCGCTTGCGGTCGAGATGGAGGCAGCAAGCCTGTTCGCGCTCGGCGCCATCCACGAGGTCGCGGTCGGATGCCTGCTGGCCGTCTCTGACGTCTTCCCGGCGCCCGGCAAGCGCGAGCGGATCTCAGACGAGCAGCTGCTTGGCGTGGCCGAGCGTATGGGTGCCGCCGCCGTCGCGGCACTCCCCGAGCGTTGAGCTCGGCTTCAGGGCTTCGGCTTGGCCTTGGAACGCGCCGGGCGACTAGGGCTGCTGGATGACCTCGCGGCCTTCGGCGTAGCGCGGTTGCCAGAGGCGCCCTGTGTGCGCGATCGCGCCGGGGACTGAGCCGCAAGCTTCTCCACCTTCTCGGCGATCACCTCGAGCTGGCTCTCGATCGCGGAGAGCCGCTGCGCGGTGCCGCGATCGATCCGCGAGACGCCATCCTCTATGCCCTCCAGGCGCTGGGAGAAGGAACGCAACCGCCGCGTGAGCCGTTCTATGTCAGTCGCCGAGGGCAGGTTCAGCGCGCCCATCGCAAGCTCCTGGGCCTGCGCAGCCTTCTCACGAGCATCGAAGGCGCGGCCGATCGCGCCGCTGACCACGGGGCTGTCGAGCAGTTCGGTGAGCGCGCGGCCGAGCCTGTCCTCGGCGCCGTTTGCGATGCGCCCGCGCAGTCCCCCGACTCCGTATTGATCTTCGTTCATCGAGTAGCTCCTCGTCTCGCTGGCAGGCCTGCCAGGAGGATAGGCCGCACGAACGCGGCGCTCGCTCCCGAGCAGGCCGCCGGGAGGATACGGTGCCCCTGTGGCACAGCGCATCTTCCCCTTCGTGCAGGTTGAGATGCCGTTCGAGCTCGGCCTGCCGGACGGGCGCTGGATGGTGCGCGTGCCGGGATCCACCGAGGTGCAGCGCGTCGTCGTGCTGGCAACGGTTCGCGGGAAGCGCGCGGATAACCGGCAACGCGAGCGTCGACCCTCCACTTCGCCCGCGGAGCCGGAGCCTCCCCTCGTGCCGGTGAGCCGGGTGACTCTGATCGCCGCAGAGCCGCTGAGTGATGAGGCCGCCGCCGCGTCATGGCTTGCTCACATAGAGGTCGAGCAGGAGATCGACGCCGCCTTCCTTGCACTCAACCGCCTGGTGCAGGCGCATCGAATCGCCGCCGCCGACCCCTACGTCCATGAGGTCTCGCCCACGCAAGCGATCGCGCTGCGGGCTGGCTTTGGTACTGGCGAGCAGGTTTCGCAGGGGCGCTGGCTGCTGGCACGCGGGCTGCACCTGTCCCGTCCCCCCCGGTGGCGCCGCGGACGGCGCGCGGCGATCCTGCGCTCTCAGGAGCGCCTGGCGAGCCTGCTCTCATCCAGGCGCGGGGCGCTGCACTGCGAGGAGCTCGCCCTGCGCGCACGACTCGACCTCGATCTCGGCCGGCTCGTGCACGCGGCCGGAGAGCTCGAGCGAGCGCTCGCGTTGGCGGTGGTGGAGCTCCGAGGGGAGGTGCTTCCCCGGCGGATCGAGGAGCTGCGAGAGCTGCACGGGGGGGTGAGCGAGGCGGCGGTCGAGTCCCTGGCGGATCCCGGCACGGCTTTCAGCGAGTCGAGCGGCCAGGCCGAGCTCCTTGCTCACGCCCTTGCACGCCTCGAGGCGGCCCTGCGGGCACGTGCCGTGGCGCTTGCTTGGCAATGAGCTGCCGCGCCGTTTCAGGCATGGCCTGACCTGCAAGTCCCGACTCGCGAATGCCGCGGGCAGTCCGGTGAGCGGTGTCCGTCGCGATGCCGCTTCGCCCACTGAATATTCAGTGCCAGAGCCGCAAACAGCTCAAGCAATCGCCCTGAGGACCGATCACCAAGTTTGATGTCCGCTGAGAACGATCATCCGCGTTCGGAGGCCCTCGCACCACCGCGAGCGAGCCAACCGGCGCCGAGCGCCGCCCTGCGCGCCCTCGGCGATGAGCTCAACGCACGCACGGGCGAGGTCGTGGAGCGGATCGTCTCGGTGGTGGAGAGCTCGGGGAAGGTGCTCGACGTGCGGGTCGAGGACCGCTTCATGCGCGTGGGCGAAGTCTCCACGGTCGCTGTCGCACGATGGATGGCGGGCGGCGGTGAGGATGCCGCACGCGAGGTCGGACGCGAGGCCTCGCGTATCTTCGGGCAGTTGGGGGCGCAGCGGGATGCGCCGCTGAACGAGGTGATCAAGCGCTGCCTGCGCTGGCGCGACTGCGCAGCGGGAGTGCTGCGGGAGATCGCCGGCGAGAGGCAGATCGACCCGGCGGTACTCGCGCAGGCCCTACAGATGCTCCAGCGCAGCCTCGACGTCACGCTCGTGCGGATGGGCGAGTCCTTCGAGGCGGAGCGCCGCCGCGCTCACGACGAGCTCGACCGCCAGCAGGAGGAGCTCTCCTTCATGGCCACGCACGATCCGCTGACCGGTCTTCCAAACAGGGCGCTGATCATCGACCGGCTCGGGCACATGCTCGGCCGCTCCCGTCGCAACAGGACGCCGGTCGCCGCCCTCTTCATCGACCTCGACAACTTCAAGGGCATCAACGACTCCCTCGGCCATGCCGTGGGCGACGAGCTGCTGCGGGCGGTGGCGGCGCGCCTGCAGGGCGTGGTCCGCGAGAGCGATGCCCTCGGTCGCCTCGGAGGCGACGAGTTCGTCGTGGTCGCCGAGGAACAATCGCTGGCCGCGGGCCCCGAGCTGATCGCCGAGCGGCTGCTCGACGCCCTCAAGCAGCCCTTCCACCTCGCCGGTCACGAGGACACACCGCTGACGGTGAGCGCGAGCGTGGGAGTCGCCGCAGCCGGCGAGGGCACCGCGGGCGAACTGCTGCGTGACGCGGACATCGCGATGTACCGCGCCAAGTGGGACGGCAAGAATCGCTACGTCGTCTTCGAGTCGGCGATGCAGGATGCACTGCGCAACCGGATGGTGCTCGAGATGGACCTGCGCGCCGCGCTTGCCAACGACGAGTTCTTCCTGCTCTATCAGCCGACCTTCGACCTGGAGACCATGACCACGACCGGCGTCGAGGCTCTGATCCGGTGGGCGAGCCCGAGCAGGGGCCTCGTGCAGCCGGGAGACTTCATCCCGCTGCTCGAGGAGACCGGGATGATCGTCGAGGTGGGCAGGTGGGTGCTGGAGAAGGCGTGCACCCAGGGCGCGGCATGGCACAGGGCCGGCCACGACGTCGACATCGCGGTCAACGTCTCCGCACGGCAGCTCGACAGCGACGAGCTGATCGAGGATGTCCGGGATGCCCTTGCACAGAGCGGCCTGCCTCCGCACGCGCTGACGATCGAGGTGACCGAGACCGCGATCATGGCCAACGCGCAGGAAACCGCGCGGCGCCTGTCCGCTGTCAAGGCGATCGGCGCACGCATCGCGATCGACGACTTCGGCACCGGGTACTCCTCGCTTGCTCACCTCCAGCGCTTCCCCGTGGACTCCCTGAAGATCGACCGCTCCTTCATCGCGGCGCTCGCGGACGGCCGCGAGGCCGAGCAGCTGATCAGGACGCTCGTCCAGCTCGGCAAGGCGCTGTCACTTGAGACCCACGCAGAGGGCATCGAGCGCCAGCAGGAGCTCGCGATCCTGCGTGAGCAGAACTGCTCAGGGGGCCAGGGCTTCCTCTTCGCCCGCCCACTTGACGCAGGCAGGGCGGAGGAGTTCATCGCCGGGCGCCGCCCGGTGCGCCCGCCGCGCGGTGCCGCGGCCTAGAATCTCCCGCGTGGAGCCCACGCGAACCGCAGTCGGCACATGGAGCGGAGGGCGCTTCATGCGCTTCGGGCAGGAGATCTCCGAGCAGCGCCTGCGCGACCTTCTACGCCCAGGTGATGGCATAGACACCGTAATCAGCGCCGACGTATATGGCGAGGGCGCCGCGGACAGCCTGCTGGGCGAGGCGACAGCGGGCCTGCAACGCGACTCCTTCTGCCTGGTCGGCGCGATCGGCCACGACTTCTATGAGGGGCAGCGCGAAGGCGCGAAGGGTTTCCCCCGCTTCACAGACCCCCGCCTGCGCGATGCCTCGGACTATTCCGCATACATAAGGCGCGCGACTGAGCGCAGTCTGCAGCGGCTGCGCGCCGATCACCTGGACCTGCTGCTGCTTCACAACCCCGACAGCATCGGATACGCAAGCGAGGCGGTCTGGGATGGAATGCATGCGGTCCGCGAGGCAGGCCTTGCTTGCGCGATCGGCGTCGCCCCCGGCCCAGCGAATGGCTTCACGCTCGACTTGATCGACTGCTTCGAGCGCTTTGGCGATCTGATCGATTGGGCGATGATCATCCTCAGTCCGATGGAGCCCTGGCCGGGGCGCCTGGTGCTCGAGGCCGCCGATCGCCACGGCGTCTCGCTGATCACACGAGTCGTCGACTATGGCGGCATCTTCCACGGCGACGTGCGCCCCGGGCACGCCTTTGCGCAGCGCGACCACCGGGCCTTCCGCCCTGCAGGCTGGGTGGAGAGCGGCTCAGAGAAGCTAGAGGCGATGGAGCCCTACGCCAAGCGCCATGGCCTTAGCACGCTGCAGCTGGCCTGCTGCTGGAACCTCTCTCACCATGCCGTCCGCTGCGTGGCGCCAACCTTGATCCAGGAGCCGGGAGGACAGGCGCGAGCGATCGAGCGCAAGCGCGCCGACCTTGCGGACGTGCCGGCATTCAATCCCCTGAATGAGTCAGAGGTGCGAGAGTTGGCCGCGATCGGCGACAACGCCGGATCGATGGTGCTCAAGGGTGCAAGCGCCGACTACGAAGGCGAGCCTGCACCCGATCGGTGGCAGTTGAACGAGCGGCTGCGGGATCTCGCGGCCCGCTGGGAGATCGCGCCGGAGCGCGATCTCGCCCACCTGGCCTGACCTCTCAGCGACCGCTGAACCGCGCCTGGCGCTTCTCCAGGAACGCAGAGATGCCCTCTCTCGCGTCGCCGCTTGCCAGAACGTGCCCGAACGCCTGCTTCTCGGCCTCGATGCCCTCGTCGAGATTGCCTGCGCCCGAAACAGACTTGATCTGCTCTACCGCGAGTGGCGCCTGTCCGGCGAGCTTTCGCGCCCACATCAGAGCGATGTCCAGCAGTTCGTGGTCATCCACCACGCGATTGACCAGGCCGAGCTCGTAGGCCTCCTCGGCGAGCACCGGCTCCCCGCTCAGATTCATCTCCAGCGCCTGCGCCTCTCCCACGAGCCGCGGCAGCCGCTGGGTGCCACCGAAGCCCGGAATGATGCCGAGCTTGATCTCCGGCTGGCCGAAGAGCGCCGAGCGGGCGGCGATCCTGAAGTCGCAGGCCATCGCGATCTCGCAGCCGCCGCCGTAGGCCAGCCCGTTCACCGCCGCGATCGTGCTCACAGAGCTTCGCTCCATCTCGCGCAGCAGTCCGTGCATGCCCTCCAGCAGCTCGGCTCCGGCCTGCTCATCCATCTGCGTGAAAGCCTTGATGTCGGCGCCCGCACAGAACAGGAAGGGGTTGGAGGAGGCGATGATCAACGCCTTGGCCTCGGTGGCGATGACGCGCTCCCACACCGCGCGGAGATCCTGAACCACCTGCGGCGAGATCGAGTTCATCTGCCCGTTGGCAAGCCATGCGATCGCAACTCCGTGCTCACGACTCTCGAGCCTCACGACCGCCTCCGCCTGGTCGCCGTCGGGCTTGGCGTAGGCGTAGAAACCCTGGCCGCTCTTTGCGCCAAGCCTTCCCTGAGCGACCATTCGGCGAAGTATCCGCGGCGGGGCGAAGCGCTCCCCATGACGCGCCTGCGCCTGCACCATGCGCTCGAGCACCACGTCGAGCCCTTCGGCGTCGGCCTTCATGAATGGGGGCATCAGGCCGCGGCGCGGATCCAGGCCGGCGCCAGCCATCATCCCGAAGTCGATGTCGCGGTGGGTGGCCACGCCCTCCTGCAGCACCAGGCAGGCCTCAGAGAGAGTCTGCAGCGAAAGCATCTCGACGAGCTCCTCCACGTCCGGTTCAGCCTCGCCGCGGACGTTCGCCTCCCCCTGCTGGCTGTAGAAGCCGTCACCACCGCTCTTTGCTCCCAGGCGCCCTTCTGAGACCAGACGGCGCATCGAGCGCGGCACGTAGAAGCGATCCTCGCCATAGGCCTGCGAGAGGTGCTCGGCGACGTGCAGGACCGTGTCGAGGCCAAGCAGGTTGATCAGGAGGTATGGGCCCATCGGGACCACTCCGGCCGTGCCGATCCCCTCGTCGATCGCCTTGATCGAGAGGCTGTCCTCCTCCTGCTTTCGCCATATCTCAGACATGCCGGCCGTCAGGATCCGGTTGACGACGAACCCCGGCACCTCGGCACAGACGATCGGCTGCTTGCGGATCGTCTGGGCGAAGGCCACAGCGGCGGCCACGGTGCTTGAGGAGGTGTCCTCTCCCTCCACCACCTCGATCAGGGGCATCAACGACGCCGGGTAGAAGTAGTGGAAGCCGACGACCTTCTCCGGGCGAAGCGTGGCCTGCCCCATCTCCGCTATCGAGAGCGAGGAGGTGTTCGAGGAGAGGACCGCATGACCGGGCGTGACCGCGTCCAGCTCCGCGAAGACCTGCCGCTTGATCTCCATCCGCTCGGGCACCGCCTCGATCACGAAGTCGACGTCGCCGAAGCTCTCATAGACGACCGTTCCCTCGATCCGATCGATCACCTCCTGCACCTGGGCCTGCGCCTGCTCCTCGGTCAGCTTGCCTCTCTTGAGAAGGCGCGCGACCTGGCCCTCGGTGACTTTGCGGGCCTCCAGCACACCGGCCTGGACCAGTTCCTCGTTGACGTCCTTCAGCACTACGGGGATGCCGGCCGCGGCGATCGTCTGGGCGATCTGGCCGCCCATCGTGCCTGCCCCGACCACGGCAGCCTTGAACACGAACATGCTTCTCGCTCTCTCTTGTCTGGTTGACGGCCGCGCGGAAGCCTAGCGCCGCCCGGTCGCGATCGATCCCGACCGGGCGTGCTGCGGGCGCGATCGCTCTGCTAGGCCGCGGCGGGCTCTGTGGCCCTGCGCGGCAGCAGCGTCTCGCGGGCGATCACGAGACGCTGGATCTGCGATGTGCCCTCGTAGAGCTGCATGATCTTCGCGTCGCGGAAGAGCTTCTCCACCGGGTAGTCCTTGATGAAGCCGTAGCCGCCGTATATCTGGACCGCTTCGGTGGCGGCCTTCATCGCCGCGTCGGCGGCAAAGCGCTTGGCGTGCGAGGAGACCAGCGTGTTGCGTTCCCCGTTGTCGAGCATCGAAGCCGACTTCCAGGTCAGAAGGCGCGAGGCTTCGATCTCGGTCGCCATGTCGGCGATCATGAACTGGATCGCCTCGTGCATCGCGATCGGCACGCCGAACTGGACGCGTTCCTTGGCATACTCGCTGGCGAACTCCAGCGCGGCCCGGGCGATCCCGGTGGCCATCGCCGCCACGCCCGGCCGCGTGCGATCGAGGGTCATCATCGCGAGCTTGAAGCCCTTGTTTTCCTCGCCGAGCAGGTTCTCGGCGGGAACCTCGACGTCGTTGAAGGAGATCGTGGCGGTGTTGGAGGCGCGCTGACCGAGCTTGTCCTCCTTCTTGTCCACGACCACGCCCCAATCGCGCTCGACCACGAATGCGGAGATGCCGCGGTGGCCGGCGTCCTTGTCGGTCTTCGCGTAGACGGTGTAGTAGTCGGCGTAGCCACCGTTGGTGATGAAGCACTTGGAGCCGTTGATGACGTACTTGTCGCCCATCTTCACCGCGGTGGTCCGCATTCCGGAGACATCTGAGCCGGCGTCGGGCTCGGTCAGGCAGAAGGAGGCGAGCTTGAGCTCCTCGGTGACCATCCCGAGGTACTTGCGCTTGATCTCCTCGGAGCCGCCGAGGGCGATCGGCGCAGTGGCAAGGCCGTTGCAGCCAAGCGAAGTCTGGATGCCCGAGCAGCCCCAGGAGAGCTCCTCCTCGATCAGACAGCCGTCGAGGTAACCCAGCCCCGGCCCGCCGTACTCCTCGGGGATGTGGGTGTTCATCAGGCCCACCTCCCACGCCTTCTGCAGGATCTCCTTGGGCCAGGTGCCGTCCTTGTCGTACTCCCAGGCGACGGGCCTGATCTCCTTCTCGGCGAAGTCGTGCGCCATTTCGCGCAGGTTCTTCTGCTCGTCGGTGAGCGTGAAATCGACCATTTCCTGTCTTTTCTCCTCGGATCGTGCGGTCGTGGGGACCGGCCGCGACTGCCGGGGACGCCGGCGCATCGCCGCGCTTGGGGTCTAGATTGACTAGTCAGTCAACCGAGTTCAGGGTAGCGAAGCGGCGGCCTGCGCACAAGCCGCCTACGTCCGCGCCTGAACGCCTCAGCGCACCAGGAAAGGCGCGCTATACGCCGAGCTCTGCGCCCCGGCGACCGTGGCCAGCACCCGATAGACGCCTCGGCGCCTATGGATCACCGCCTGGTAGGAGGACCGATCGGGCCCATCGGCCTGCAATACCGCGCCGCCTGCACGCACTTCACGACCGTGTTCGGCGCGCATGATGCTCACCTGCATGCCATTCTCAGCAGGTGTGACGGTGCCGTAGATCCTCACTCGGTGGCGATGTCTGGTGTGTGCATGGCGCGCTCCCACCAGCACCGCAACGCTCTCAGCGACGACTGGGCTCACCACCGCCGGCTCGGTGGTCGTGAGCACCCGATACTGGCTCGTGACACCAAGTCCCAGCACCACGAAGGAGAAACCGCCGCTCGCGCTCGTGAGCTCCGGGTTGCCGAGGTCGGCAAAGCCCGCCGTGAACGGGAACGCGTTGGACTGCAGCACCACCTCGCGGTTGACGTCACCCGTGCCCGACAGCGTGCCCTGGACGATCACGGGACCGCCGAAGGAGACGGGATCGGGCGAAGCGACGATCTGCAGCGAGAGCGGCACCTTCGTGGTCTCGAGCGAGCGGCCAGAGCCGAGCGTCGTGCCCGCACCGCTCACCGCGACCAGCCGGTAGTGATAGATCGTGAGCGGGGAAAGCCCTGTGAGCGCAGCCCTGACCTGCACAGAGGCGTTGCCGGCGCCGGCTTCAGAGAGCGGCGTCTGCAGCCCATAGGCGTCCGTGGGCCCGTATTGGAAGTAGTAGTAGGTGGCGCTCCCCCGTGGGTCGAGCGAGCCTGTGAGGGTCGCCGAGCTGTACCCGCCCGCAAGTGCAGAGCCCGTGTGCACCACCGGCTTCTCAGGTGCTGTGCGGGCGAGCACCACAGCGGCGGTCAGGCACAGTGCGAGGAGCGCGCTGGCGAGCACTAGCGCCAACCGACCCACGCGCCTGCCGCCGCACGCTCGATATGCAGGATTCAACGAGTCCCCGCCCTGCGTGCCCTTGCAGCTCATCACGCCCCCTCGCACCGATTTGCACATTCCCAGGTCATTTCATCTGAAAGACACGCCGAGCGCCCGGACGACTCGCTGCATTCATGAACGACAGTCAGCGTACGAACCCGCAGCCTCGCGCGGGTGGCTGCGTGCGCATCGCCGCAATCGGGCACAATCGATACATGGGCAACGGGCTCATCGACCTCGTGGTTGCGATCGTCGCGCTCTGCGGCGCGATCGTGGCGGTCGGAATGCTGAGCAGAGGCAGCCTTGGCAGCCTCTATGACCACATCGGCGAGGCAAATGGCTCTTCAGCCTCCGGGCAGCCTCCCGAACCTCGCCCGGGTTCAGCCGCGGCGATCGCCGAGCGCGACCTGGAAGTCAGGCAGTTGCTGCAGGCGCGCAGCGAGCGCCGTATGCGTCGCGGCCAGGCGCCCCTCGACGTTGAGGCTGAGGTCTCGCAGCTGCTCGCCGGTCCCAGTGACACTCGCGGAGCAGACGATTCCGGGAACATCGAAGAGGCGCAGACCCGGCGCCGGGACCCAGAGCTCGTGGAGGAACTGCGCCAGCTCGCGGAGGCGCGCAACCAGCGCAGGCTACGTCGCGGAGAGGCCCCACTCGACGTGCGCGCCGAGGTGGAGCGCGCCCTCGCCGAGCTCGACGTCTGATCACGGCTCCTACATTTGCACGCGTCCGTCGCGGCGCTCGGGTATAAACGCCCTGTGACCGACGCGCGGCGCTTCGATCTGGAGGATCTGCTGATCCGCCCAGGCACCTACTTCAATCCCCAGACCGAGATCCTGGTCGTCGTAGACGACTCGCCCGAGCTCGACCGCGAGATATTCAGCAGGGAGGAGTTCGACGGCGCAGAATGGGTCCTCGTCTCGGACGAGGCACCGCTCGACGAGGTGCAGCGCGAAGAGGTGCTCGAGCGCTTCCAGGTCACCTACCAGAGTGGAACCGGCCGCCGCACAGACGAAGATCAGGACGAGCAGGACGAAGACGAAGAGGACGATCTCGAGCCAGACGAGGACGAGGCGGACACCGAATAGCCGGAGCGACCGCAACAGCAGCGGCCGCTGCCGTGTTCCGGGGCAGGTGCGCCCCTCTGGACCGCGCCTGCGAAGCGACTCCAACCGCCGCCCGCCGGCATTGACCACACGTAGGATCCCGGCCGTGGCCAAATCGAGCCTGGCGTACAGATCGCGAGCGCTGATCGCAGGACTGCTCGCAGCGATTGCGGTCGGTTGCGAGCTGTCGGCCGCCACATGCCCGGCCGTGGCCGAGGCCCAGGGCGCAAGCCGACGCTCACAGCAGCTCTCGGTGGAGCTCGCGCCTCTGCCCCGCAGGGCGCGCCACGCGTCGATGAGCGCCAACGGTGGCCGTGCCTTGCGGGCAAAGATCGCTCAGGCGCGCGCCGCCGCTCCACCGGTGCTCGCGACGATCACGCGCCTGCGGCACACCGGCGCGATTGCAGCGGCCGCAGCGGCACGCTACCGCGCCACCTATCTGGAAGCGCAGCGCACCCTCACGCACCTCTCGGGCACCAGGTACACCGAACTTGCCGCGGTACTGGCCAACGTGCAGCAGATGCAGGCCCAAGGACAGCTGAGCGCCTCTCGCATGCCCGAGATATTCCTCACCGTGCAGCGCAATCGGGAATGGTGGTCAGGGGGCTCCCTGCTGTCATATGGCGCGCGCGTCTCGTTCCCTGGCAGTCGCCTCGTATGGGAGTACTACAACGGCCAGGGCATAGAGCTGCAATGGCTTGCGACCTTCGGCGAGGCCAACGGCTATGACCTCTCCGGCGACCAGGACGCGGCGCTGCGCCAGGTGCTTGAAGAAGCTTCAGCGCTCGCGGTGGACCGCGCGGGCGGCATCGCCTTCGACTATCTCTTCCACTTTGACGGAGGCAGCCCGCCGTGGACCAGCGGGCTCTCTCAGGGAACCGCGATCCAGGCCTTCGCGCGAGCCTCGGAACGGCTGCAGCGACCAGGCCTTCGCCGCCACCGCTGAAGATGCGCTCGGGATCTTCGAGACCCCGCCCCCCGCCGGCATCCGACTCCAGATCGCCCCCGCCAGCAACGGCGCGCCGGCGCGCGTGCACTACCTCGAGTACAGCTTTGCCCCTACCGAGCGGATCCTCAATGGCTTCATCCAATCTCTCAACGGCCTATACGACTTCACGAAGATCACGGGGTCAGTGACCGGTCTGCGGCTCTTCGAAGAAGGCGACGCCAACGCCCGTCTCGAAACTCCGCACTACGACACGGGCGCCTGGTCGCTCTACGACCAGCACTCCGAATCCGACCTCGGCTACCACGAACTGCTGGCTGAATTCCTGCAGGACCTCTGCGGCCGCACCCGGCAGGGACCCCCGATCGTGACCGGGGGCACCCCCACCTCGGGCGGCTCATCGGCGGGCTCTGGCACCCATCCCGCACAGATCGCCGGTGACCAGATCTACTGCTCCACCGCGACGCGCTTCTACGGCTACCTGCATACCCCGCCCGTGATCTCGCTGCTCTCCAAGACCCTGCCCGCAAACGCGCGTGCGGGGTATCCAGTTCTCGCTCTCGAAGATCTCCACGATCAGCCTGACCGTGACCACGCAGAGCGGGAAGGTGCTCGCAACCAATAGTGCAACCGTCGAAGCGGGCAAGCCGCGTCTGCTCTGGGTGACGCCGAAGGGGAGCGGCACCTTCGAGGTGAGCGCAACCGCGACCGATCTCGCTGGCAACCGCTCCTCCACGAGCGGACAGATACGAATCTTCTCACCCCCTGCCTCACACCACGCGCCGCCCGCTCACGGCAAGGCCGCCCTGCGCAGCGGCTAGCCCGAAGGAGCCGCCAGCCTCGCACCTACAATCGAGGCGTGACCACGCACATGCAACGGTCGAGGGCTGGCGCGCGGGGATGAGCCGTCTCCTTCGCGCCTGGCGCAAGCTCGATGCCGAACAGCGGCTCGCGGCAAGCGCCGCGCTTGCACTGCTTACGACCATGTTCCTGCCCTGGTATCAGCAGAATGCGGTGGACCGAGCCGGGATCGTAAGCCAGGACCTGAACGCCTTCGCCGTGTTCTCGCTCCTGGAGGCGAGCATCCTGATCGCGGTGCTCTGCGTGCTGGCGCTGCTCTTCGTGCGCGCCGAGGGGCGCCCGCTGCACCTGCCGGGCAGCGATGGCGGTGTCGTGCTCGGCGCCGGAGCGTGGGCATCACTGGTGCTGCTGCTGAGGCTCTTCGACAAGCCGGGCGTCGAAAGCCATGGGATAGCTGCAGACATCGGCGTGCAGTGGGGCATCTTCTTCGCCCTCGCCGCAGCCGGGCTGCTCGGATATGCCGGCCTGCGGATGCGCGCCGCACGGCTGCAGCCGCCGTTGATCAGAGCCGCGCGCACGCGCACGGCCAGCGCGTGGAGCGCCGCCGAGCAGACAGATGCCGCAGAGCCCTGGCCCTCGCCTGAGCGCGAGCAGAGCAATAGCGCGGCGGCGATCGCCCCATCCACGCCAGGCGCAGCCCGTGCGGCTGCGCGCAAGCAGCTGCCGGGAAAGGCGATCAGGGATGCCTCATCCGCCCACCAGCTCTCATTCGAGGACGAGGCACCAAGCGCGCGTCAGCACGAGCAGCCGGCCGAGTCGGACTAACGGAACGAGTGGCGCGCAGAGCGCCGCGGCGCGCCTCCCTATCATCCCTGCCACATGGAATCACCCGCGCCGAGAACGATCGCCGAGGTGGAGGAGGGTCTGCGCGGCGCCGGCTACCTGCCGAACCGCTCCACCGCGCTCGTATCTCACCTCGCCATCACCCTCGGCAAGCCGGTGCTCGTTGAGGGACCCGCGGGAGTTGGCAAGACCGAGCTCGCCAAGGCGCTCTCGACGATGTTGCAGCGGCCGCTCGTGCGCCTGCAGTGCTACGAGGGACTGGACGAGGCAAAGGCCCTGTATGAGTGGAACTACCGCAAGCAGCTGCTCCGCATCCAGGCCTCGGAGGGCGAGCAGCAGACCGCCTGGGAGAGCCTGCAGGAGGACATCTTCGGCGAGGAGTTCCTGCTCACGCGGCCACTGATGCGCGCGATCGCCTCAGAGCAGCCGGTCGTGCTGCTGATCGACGAGATCGACAAGACAGACCAGGAGTTCGAGGCGATGCTGCTCGAGGTGCTCTCCGACTTCCAGATATCGATCCCGGAGCTCGGTGTGGTTAGCGCCCGCACCCAGCCGGTCGTGGTGCTCACATCCAATAACTCGCGCGAGCTGACCGAGGCGCTCAAGCGCCGCTGCCTCTACCTATGGCTCGACTACCCCGAGCTCGAGCAGGAGCTGGCGATCGTGCGCCTGCACGCGCCCGACCTTGCAGAGACGGTCGCGCGCCAGCTCGTGGAGCTGATCGGCATGGTCAGGGACCTCGACCTGAAGAAGCCGCCGTCGATCGCCGAGTCGATCGACTGGGCTCGAGCGCTGCTGCTGCTCGGAGCCAAGGACATCGACGCGGACCTCTTCAGGGAGACGATGGCCGTGATCGTCAAGCACCGCACCGATATGGACATAGTCGCCGAGCGGGTCGGCCTGAAGCTCGCAGAACGAGCGCAGGCCGCGACGGCCGATGCCCCAAGCGCCTGAGCGCGGGTCGCAAGACCCTCAAATCCCGCCCTCACTGCCCGCGCAGCTGCTGTCCTTCGGCGAGCAGCTGCGCGCCGAGGGCGTGGCACTTGGCACCTCGGAGCTGCTCGACTGCTTCTCGGCGCTCTCGCAGGTGAGCTGGACCTCGCAGACCGACTTCAAGGAGGCGCTCGCGGCCACGCTCGCAAAGTCCCCCGAGGACCGTCACACCTTCGAGCGCGTCTTCGAGCGCTTCATGTTCAGGGCCGTCGAGGCGCAGGCGATCGACCAGCAGATCGGACAGCAGCTCGGCGAAGGAGAAACGCAGGGCATGCAGGATCTCTCCGCGAGCGAGCTCGAGACTCTGCGCGAGCAGATCGCCGCGGCGCTCGCGCAGGGCTCCGAGGGTGCGCTGCGTGACCTCGCGCTGCTTGCGATCGCCGCCTTCTCACGTGAGGCCGAGGGTTCGGGCGTGATCGGCGTCGACGTCCAGCGGATCCGCAGGGCACTTGGCCTGCGCGCGGAGCAACAACCCGACCCGCAGGGAGCCGACCCGCGCCGTAGCGCCATCTCCCGGGAGGCGCTGCGCCGTTTCGAGGCGCTGCTGCGTGAGGAGCTCGAGCGTGCGCAGGCGCGCCGCAACCAGCGCCTGCCCCCAGCCCGACCGCTCAGCGAGCTCGACCGCGCGCTGCCCTCCGGCCCGCTGGCCGATCTGGCTGCAGTGCACCGCGTCGTCACGCAGCTGCGCAGACGTCTTGCAACCCAGGGAATGCAGGCCCGCGGCCACCGCCGCCACGCCCATGTCGACGTTCGCCGCACGATGCGGGCCTCGCTCCAAACCGGCGGGGTCCCCGTGGAGCTGAAGTACCGTCCGCGACGGCCGCGGCGCCCTGAGATCTATGTGCTCTGCGACGTCTCCACGAGCGTCACCTCCGCCTCGGTCTTCTTCCTCTCGGTGCTGCACGCGCTCCACGACGCCTTCCGCAAGATGCGCTCGTTCGTCTTCATCGAGCGGGTCTCGGAGGTCACCGACGTCTTCGAACACGAGCGCGACTTCAGGAGCATCAGCGAGAAGATCGGCAAAGACGCGGGCGTCGCGGACATCTCCGGGTACACCGACTACGGTCGCGTCTTCAGCGAGATGCTCGCTCTGGTCGAAGACGACCTGCACCCGAAGGCGACCCTGATCGTGCTCGGCGACGCGCGCACCAACGGCCGCGATCCGCGTGCCGACCTGTTCGGCCAGATCGCCGCCAAGGCAGGGCGCACGTTCTGGCTCAATCCCGAGCCGCGCCTGTACTGGAACTACGGGGATTCGGTAATCGCCGCCTACGAGCGCCATTGCACCGCATTTGAGTGCTGGACGACCGCGCAGCTCGAGGACTTCGTGCGGGCGCTGACAAGGCCGGTGACGCAAGCGCGTTGATCCTGGGAGATCACGACCGGCTGCAGGCCAAGCGCCGCTGGAGCCGCCGTCTGGACCAGATCGCGACGCCGGCGATAGGATGGCGCGAAGAACAGGGGGGCTGACGGGATGGTCGGCTGAGATGGCGTCCTGGAGCTGCGGCTCACCCGGCGCCGACCCTTCGAACCTGTGGGGTAATGCCCGCGAAGGGAGCGCAGTGCCAATCAGAGCGCAACAGCTGAGCCGGCCGTCGGCCACAGGCGAGCCGCAGGCGGATGCCACCAGGACGGTCGCAGGGCAGACGGAAGCGGAGATCGGCGATGACATCCTTCTGCACCGCGTCGGCCTTTGCTTCACCGATCGCTCTGGCAGGACCGTTGAGGCTCTACGCGACGTCTCGCTGCACGCGCGAGAGCAGGAGGTGTTGGCAGTCGTCGGCCCAAGCGGCTGCGGCAAGACCACGCTGCTCGAGCTGATCTGCGGACTGCAGGTCCCCGACACGGGCAGCGTGCAGGCTGGGCCGGCCGCGCTGATGCCGCAGCGCGACCTGCTGCTGCCTTGGCGAAGCGCGCTTGACAACGCCGCCCTGCCGCTTCAGATAGCCGGCCTTCCGCGCAAGCAGGCGCGCGCGCAGGCACTGCCGCTGTTTCGCGAGCTGGGGCTCGATGGCTTCGAGCAGGCCCATCCCAGCGAGCTCTCCGGCGGCATGCGCCAGCGCGTGGCCTTCCTGAGGACGCTGCTCTCGGGCAAGCGGGTGCTCTGCCTCGATGAGCCCTTCGGCGCGCTCGACGCGATCACGCGCATGCAGATGCAGAGCTGGCTTGCGAAGGCACTTGCGCACGAGCCGCGGACCGTCGTGCTCGTCACCCACGACGTCGAGGAGGCCGTGCTACTCGGGGATCGCGTGGCGGTGATGAGCCCGCGTCCCGGGAGAGTGATTCAGGAACTGGAGGTGGAAATGCCGCGGCCGCGCGATCGCGTCGATGAGCACGTGGCCGCCCTGCGCGAGCGGGCATTGGGAGCCTTGGGCGCGCAGGAGCGCCCATGAGACACCGGCTGGCCACCGTGCTCCCGCCGCTTGGGCTGCTGATCGCGCTGATCGGGGCATGGGAGCTGTACGTGGATCTTGGCGGCGTCGACCCGGTGCTGCTGCCGGCGCCACACTCGGTCGCGAGCACGGCCTGGAACGAAGCCGGACTGCTGTGGCGCAACACGCTCGTGACGCTCAAGGAAGTGTCGCTCGGGCTCGCGCTGGCCGTGGCCACCGGCTTCGCGCTCGCAGTAGCGATCCATCTCTGGCGGCCGGTGCGGCGCTCTGTATACCCGCTGGCAGTCGGCTCGCAGGCACTCCCCTTCGCGGTGCTGGCCCCGGTGCTCGCATTCTGGCTCGGGTTCGGCATAGTGCCCAAGCTCGTGGTGATCGGGCTGATCTGCTTCTTCCCCGTGACCGTGACGACCGTGGACGGCCTCAGTGCCGTGGATCCCGACCAGATCAAGCTGCTGCACACGCTCGATGCCTCGCGATGGCAGGCTTTCCGCTTCGGCGAGCTACCCGCTGCACTGCCAGCGGCCCTCAGCGGCGCGCGTATCGCGCTCGTCGTTGCATGGATCGCTGCCTTCATCGCCGAGACCACCAGTCCCACGGTCGGCCCCTATGCCGGACTCGGACGTCAGATCACCACCGACATCGGCGCGTCGGTCAATCCGGCCGGCGCCGCCGCCGGGACCGCCGTGCTCTTCGTCTGCTCGATCGTTTGCTTCTACCTTCTGTCCCTTGCCGAGCGCCGCGTCGCGGGCTGGGCCCAACCTCAACAAGGAGAGAATCGTTGAGATCGTCTGCCGCCCTCACCCGCCGTCTCCTACCGGTGGCCCTCGCGCTCACCTGCGCTGCATTGCTCACCGCCTGCGGAGAGAAGCAGGATGTGATCAACGCGACATCGGTGCGGCCCTTCTCGGTGATGCTGGACTGGTTCCCAAACGCCGATCATGCGGCACTGTTCGACGCGATCGATCATGGTTACTTCAAGGCCGCCGGCATGGGAGTCAGTGCAGTCACGCCATCCGAATCCGCCGAACCACTGAAGTTGCTGGCGGCCGGCAAGGTCGACATGGCAATCTCATATGAGCCGGAGCTGATGATCGCGCGCGACCAGGGACTCAAAGTCGTCTCGATCGGAGCGCTCGTGCAGCGGCCGCTGACGTCGATCATCGCGCTGCCCTCCGCGCACGTGCACTCGGTCGCCGAGCTCTCCGGCAAGCACGTCGGTACCGCCGGCATCCCTTATCAGGCGGCCGAGCTGCGGACCGCGCTGCAAAGCGCGGGAGTGAGCCCGTCCAAGGTGACAGAAGTCAACGTCGGCTTCGACCTCGTCCAATCGATGCTCTCCGGACGCGTGGCGGCAACGCTCGGCGGGTTCTGGAACTACGAGGCGATCCAGCTCGAACTGATGCACAAGCACCCTCTGGTGATCCCTGTCGAGAAAGCGGGAGTGCCCACCTACGACGAGCTCGTGCTGGTCGTACGCGAAGACGAGGCGCGCCACCGCGGGCGCGAACTGCGGGCCTTCATGCAGGCGCTCACCCACGGGGAGAACGACGTCCGCAGTGACCCGGCAGCCGCCGCGAAGCTGGTCCAGAGCGCGAATCCGAGCCTCGAACCCAAGCTCGAGCGCCTCTCGATCGAACGGACCCTGCCCGCGGCGCAGCCAGAAGGCGGCAAGCCTTACGGCTGGCAGCAGCCAAACGCATGGGCGCGCTTCGCCCAGTGGATGTATGAGAAGGGCCTGCTGAAGCACGACCCAAGCGCGCAGGGCCTGCCGCCTTTCACCAACGAGTACCTGCCCGGCCAGGGCATCTGAGCTGCGCATCGGCGGGGACGTCCAGGCCGCGCCGTCCCCGCCGAAACCGGCAGAAAACAAAGGTTTTTTCAAAACAACCTTTCTGCTCATGCTCAGGCAGGCGATCGGAGCCACGATGCGTAGAAAGCCGCAGAGGCAATGCCGCACGTCCCGGATAGCGCTCGCCCAGGCGATCGCATAGGTTGCGTTGCACAACAGTCCAAACGCGAGGCACAGGAGAGCCGCGATGTTCAACGAGGTTCTTGTCGGAGTGGATTCGAGGCCGGGCGGACGTGACGCGATCGTCCTTGCCACGCGGCTCCTGGCCGATGGCGGGCGGCTCACGCTGGCCCACATCCACGGGGGCGCTCCCCGCACCGCGCATGGCTCGACCACAGGCACCGCTGCGAGCGTCGAGCAGGACGCGCTTGCGCTGCTGCAAAAGGAGCGCGATGCGACCGAGGTGCAGGCGGAGCTCATGAGCTTCAGGGCAAGCTCGCCCGGCCACGGCCTGCACGTGCTCGCCGAGCAGCGCGCGGCCGACCTGATCGTCGTCGGCTCGTGTTCTCGCAGCGGCATCGGCAGGGCGATGCTCGGAGACGACACGCGCGCAGCGCTGAACGGCGCGCCCTGCGCAGTCGCGGTCGCGGTACGCGGATACTTCGAGCATCCGCTGCCGATTGCGACGATCGGGGTGGGATACGACGGCTCGCCTGAGAGCGAACGGGCGCTCGAGGCGGCACGGGAGATCGCCGCCCGCAACCGCTCGTTGATTCGCGCCCTGCACGTGGTGATGCTGCCCGCCTACACCTTCGCGGGCATCGGGCCACCCGCCGTGGGCGAGAGCGTCGACGCGATGCTCGAGGACGCGAGCAAGGAGATCGAGAGCCTTCCGGGCGTGCAGGGGCGCGCGGTCTACGGCCTGCCCGGCGAGGAGCTGGCCGACTTTGGCGAGGAGGTGGACCTGCTGGTCGTCGGCTCGCGCAACTACGGCCCGGTGAAGCGGCTGATGCTTGGCAGCACTTCCAATCATCTGCAGCGCCACGCGCTCTGCTCACTGCTGGTGCTGCCGCGCAGCGCCGCCTCCAGCACAGCCACGGAGCACAGCGGCACGCAGGCCAGTACTTCCCCGCAACCGACCACCGCCTCCGAGCGGTAACGTCTCTGCGATGAGCGCAAGCGAAGCGGAGGGGCTCGCGGGCGAGGGTCAGGGAGCGCGCAGAGAATGATCAGGATCGTGCTGGCAGACGACCACGCCGTCGTGCGCAGCGGACTGCGATTGCTGCTGGACAGCGAGCCGGACTTCGAGGTGGTCGCCGAGGCCGGCGACCTGGAAGCGGCAAAGCGCTACGTGAGGGGGCACCGACCGGACGTGCTCGTGCTCGATCTCAACATGCCTGGCGGCTCGAGCCTGGAGGCGATCCCCTCGATCCGCGAGCAGATGCCCCAGACACGGATCGTCGTCTTGACCATGCAGCAGGAGCCCGCGTTCGCCAGAAGGGCACTGGGCGCCGGGGCGATCGGCTACGTGCTCAAGGAGGCCGCCGACGACGAGCTCGTGGAGGCGGTGCACCGCGCTGCCGAGGGCGAGAGCTACCTCAATCCAAGGCTTGGGGCAAGGCTTGCATCGGAGCCGCCGCCAGGGCCGCCCGACGATCTCAGCGAGCGTGAGGTGGACGTGCTGCGCCTGATCGCGCTCGGCCACACCAACGCCGAGATCGCAGCCAAGCTGTACCTGTCGGTGCGCACGGTCGAGACGCATCGCGCGCACATCCAGCAAAAGCTGAGCCTCTCCTCGCGCGCCGAGCTCGTGGGCTACGCGCTCAAGCGCGGCCTCGTCACCAGCGAGGACTCAGAGGACTAAAAGCAGGC
This sequence comes from uncultured Actinomycetota bacterium, assembly GCA_963757925.1. Lineage (GTDB taxonomy): Bacteria > Actinomycetota > Thermoleophilia > Solirubrobacterales > Solirubrobacteraceae > Palsa-744. The sequence continues at coordinate 416,536 of CAVWTE010000025.1, read as the reverse complement.
CCGGGCTGGGGCCAAGCTGCATCCGTACTTGCCGCCCGAGCTTGCGGGGATTCGCACCCTCGACGCGCCGCCATTAGGGGCCGCTGTGGAAAACCCACACCGCAAGCATCGGTCATCTTGGGATGTCGAAGGACGGTGCGGGCGCCAACATGACTGCGACGGCGTGGCCTGGATGCGCCCTTCTCTCAGTGGGCGCGTGTCGATGCCACCCTCGAGCGGCGAGGTGCTCTTGCTCCCCTAGAACGCCCGCCGACTGTGCTGGGCCGCTGCCGTCGCCCGCTCTCTCCCGGGCGACGGCGGGCCCGCACCTGCCAACTTCGGCACAATCGAGTGAGAATGCGATTCGGAGTGCTGACGGGCGGCGGCGACTGCCCAGGACTGAACGCCGCGATCAGGGCCGTCGTGCGCCGCGGGCTCTCAGCCGAGCATCGTCTGCTCGGCTTCCGCTACGGCTGGGCGGGGGTGATCGAGGACGACGCGATGGAGCTCACGCTCCAGAGCACCGCCGGGATCCTGCCGCGCGGTGGCACGATCCTCGGCACCTCGCGCACGAACCCCTTCTCCGAGACGAGCGACGATCAGGGGCTTGAGGCGATCCGACACACACTCGCGCGCCACGATATCGACGCGCTGATCGCGATCGGGGGCGAGGACACGCTCGGTGTGGCACTGCGCCTACACCAGGCGGGGGTCCCGGTCGTGGGAGTACCGAAGACGATCGACAACGATCTCGGCGGCACCGACGCGACGATCGGCTTCAACACGGCGGTCCAGATCGCCACGGAGGCGATCGACAGGATCCACACCACCGCGGAGTCGCATAACCGGGTGATGGTCGTCGAGGTCATGGGCAGGCACGCCGGCTGGATCGCCACGCATGCCGGCATCGCGGGCGGCGGGGACGCGATCCTGATCCCCGAGCGCCCGTTCGACATCGAGGAGGTCTGCAGCCATCTGCGGCGCCGGCACGAGCGGGGCCGCAGCTTCTCGATCGTGGTGGTGGCCGAGGGCGCGAAGCCCATTGAGGGCACGATCCAGACGCGTGATGGTGCCGCGAGAGACGCCTTCGGTCACGAGCGCCTCGGTGGCATCGGTGTCGTGCTCGAAGAGGAGATCGAGCGGCGCACCGGCTTTGAGACCAGGATGACCATCCTCGGCCACGTGCAGCGCGGTGGGGTGCCGACAGCTTTCGACCGCGTGCTCGCCACACGCTTCGGAGTGGCTGCGCTCGACGCGGTCGCAGCACAGAGATTCGGCGCGATGGTCTCGCTGCAGGGCACCCAGATCGTCGAGGTGCCACTCCAGGATGCGCTGCGCGAGCCGAAGCTGGTCGATGCATCCATCTATGAGACGGCTGCGGCTTTCTTCGGCTAACGGCGCTCACCCCACTCAGTCGCCTGGCAGCGGGACCTCCCGCTCGCCGGCCGCCGTTCCCACCAGCAGCGGCCAGTGGCGTGCCGTCTGCGCGCCGCCACGACGCTTCGCCCCATCAGACGTTTGACCGGTCGATGATGGTGGACTCCGAGGAGGAGCAGAACCTTCTGGCTGTAGGGCGGCGAGCTCAGAGCGGCCAGTAGCTGCCGATGTGAGAGGCGGCCCTGGAGGTGAGGATCGGCTCGGGCGTCGCGGAGAACGCCTCGCCCTCACCGTCAAGTGCCGCGAGCGTGAGACAGAGGCTCTCCGCGGTCGCCTCGGGCTCATATCCGCCCTCGAGCACCGCGCCGATCGGAGCCCCGAGAGAGGCCGCGAGCTCCCGGACGTGGCAGGCCATCTGGGCGAAGGACTCGCTCTGCAGCCGGCACTGCGCCAAAGGGTCCTCGCGATGGGCGTCGAAGCCGGCCGAGATCAGCACGAGCTGCGGCTGGAAGGCCTTGGCTGCCGGCAGGATCACGTGCTCCAGCAGGGAGAGCCACAGATGCTCCTCCGAGCCGGCCGGCACGGGCAGGTTGATCGTGTAGCCCTCGCCCTCGCCGGAGCCGACATCTGAAAGCAAGCCGGTACCTGGATAGATGCCGCTCTGGTGGATGCTCGCGAAGAGCACGTCGGAGCGGCTGCGGAACGCCTCCGCGGTGCCGTTGCCGTGGTGCACGTCCCAATCGAGCACGAAGACGCGGGATACGCCGAGCTCTGCGATCGCAAGCTCTGTCGCGATCGCGACATTGTTGAACAGGCAGAAGCCCATCGCCCGCTCGGGCTCTGCGTGATGGCCCGAGGGCCGCATGCCGCAGAAGCCGAGCCTCGCCTCGCCGGCCATGAGCGCCCGCGCCATCTCACAGGCAGCACCGGCGGCATGCCGAGCGGCGCGATAGGAGGCCTCCCCCACCGCGGTGTCGGGATCGATCGCGCCGCCTCCCGCCACGCAGAGGTCGCGAATGGATGTGATCAGAGCGGGGCTGTGAACCAGCTCGAGCTCGGACTCGGTGGCCGCGGGCGCCAGCCTGCGCTCGAAGCCGAGCCATTCACGCTCCGCTAGCGCCTGCTCGATCGCGTGGATGCGCTCAGGCGTGTCGGGGTGACCCGGTATGTGTGCCCGGGGATCGTGCTCGAGCGAGCTTGGATGGTGGAAGTAGAGAGCTGGCGGGCTCATCCGGGACTGTGGGCGATAGCGTACCTACGAGCATGAGGGCGATGGTCTTCGAGCAGGTGGGCGCTCCGCTGCGGGCGGTGGAGGTGGAGGTGCCCAGGCCAGGAGCGGACCAGCTGCTTGTGCGCGTGAGCGCCTGCGGTGTGTGCAGGACCGATCTGCACCTGCTCGACGGAGATGTGCAGATCGCCGACCCGCCGCGAATCCTCGGCCATCAGATCGTCGGCAGGACGGTGCCGGACGATGTGCGGGTGGGCGTCCCGTGGCTTGGCTTCACATGCGGGCACTGCCGCTTCTGTCGCTCCGGTCGCGAGAACCTCTGCCCGCATGCGCGCTTCACCGGCTGCGACATCGATGGAGGAATGGCGGAGTGGACGGTGGCCGACCGCCGCTTCTGCTTTCCGCTCCCGGATGGCTATCCCGACGAGCAGGCGGCGCCTCTGCTCTGCGCCGGATTGATCGGCCATCGGGCCCTGCGCATGTGCGACCACGCCAGACGCATCGGGCTCTACGGTTTCGGAGCTGCGGCGCACATCGTGATCCAGGTCGCCCGCCGCGAAGGAAGAGAGGTCTTCGCGTTCACTCGCAAGGACGACGACCACGCCCAGAGCTTCGCCCTGGAGCTCGGCGCCGTCTGGGCCGGAGCCTCTGAGCAAGAGCCTCCAGAGCCACTCGATGCGGCGATCATCTTTGCCCCGGTGGGGGAGATCGTCCCGCAGGCCCTCCGTGCGCTCGCACCAGGCGGCACCGTCGTCTGCGCCGGCATCCACATGAGCGACATCCCGTCCTTCCCCTACGAGCTGCTCTGGCAGGAGCGCTCGGTTCGCTCGGTCGCCAACCTCACGCGCCGTGATGGAATGGAGTTCCTGGAGCTGGCGCCTCAGGTTCCCGTGCAGACGCATGTGAGCACCTATCCGTTGGAGCGCGCCAACGACGCGCTCTGTGACCTGCGGGCCGGCCGTCTAATCGGCGCTGCCGTCATCACTCCATAGAGGAGACGGGAGCCGGAATGGCCGAGAAATTGTGCATCGCCCGAAGAGGACGCTCCAAGGTCTCGGCGGCCCTGAGGCCGCGCGTTCATCGGCGCTGCGGCGCAAGGAGCCCGAGCATCGGGACAGCTGGAGGAGGCGGACGCTCAGACGCCGAGCAGTCCGTACCGCAGCGCGTAGCGCACGAGCTCAGCTCTTTTGGAGAGGCCGAGCTTGCGGTTGATCCGGGCGCGGTGCGTCTCGACGGTGCGTGGCGAGAGATGAAGCTCGAGCGCCACCTCCTGGGAGGTGTGCCCGAGCGCGATCAGTCTGAGCACCTCGGTCTCACGGGCGCTAAGTCCGTCGAGCTTCTTCATCCGGTCCGGGCCGTCGATGCTCGTCGATGTGGCGAAGCTGTTCATAGAGCAGAAGCTAGCCCGCCAGAATCGCCAGTCCACCCGTGCAAACGCACCAGATGGAAGCGGTAAAGCACTGACGCCTCACCCCGGGTTCGCCGGCCCGCGCCTAATATCGGCGCTGGCCTCGCCGGCCCCGCACATCGCCGACTGCTGACTACTTGCCGCGCCGGGCACGCCAGCAGTACGCGGTTTCCACCGGCCCGCTGCGAGTTTCCGCCCACCGAGTATGGCGGTCAGTCCGGCGGTCAGTCCACGTGTGTCCGCCTCTCGGGTGATGGCGGAGCTCCTGGCGGCCGCGCAGGGTCGCGGGATTGCTCCTTATCGCTCATGCGGGAGTTGCCGGCTCCCCCGTTTCGACCGCATGCTCACCATCGATGGCAGGCGCGTGGCGAGCATCCACGATCGCGCCGGGGCCCTCCACGGGTCCAAGCGCAACCTGATCAACCTCCGTCGCACGCCGGTCCTCTTGGGCCGAGCGCGCAGGCGACCCGGCGGGTGAGAACCCCGGCAGATCGAGCTCGAAGCGCGCACCGCCCGCCGCCGCCGCTCCCGCGCCCACAGCCCCGCCGTGAGCCTCGGCGATCGCGCGCACGATCGCAAGGCCGAGCCCAGTCCCGCCAGAGGCTCTGTCGCGGGCCGAGTCGGTGCGGTGGAAGCGGCCGAACACCCGCTCCCACTGGTCGGGGGCTATCCCCGGACCATCGTCCTGCACCGTGAAGCGAATGCCCCCAAGCAACGCGCCGGGAGTGAGCGCGAGGGAGAGCCTCACGAGCCCCGTGGCGGGCTCCGTGTGCTCGATCGCATTTGCGAGCAGATTGCGCAGCGCCTGGGCCAGCCGGTCGGGATCGGCCCGCAGCGTGCCATCCGGCACCTCCCCCAGCTCGAATCGACGGTCGGCGATCAGGCTCACGCCATCCCAAAGCTCCTCCACGAAGGTGCGCAGATCCACGGCTTCGAGCCGCAGGAACTCGGTCTGCTCGGCCTTGGCCAGCAGCAGCAGATCGTCAACCAGCCGCGTGATTCGCGATATCTCGGCCTGAAGCAGCCGCTCGACACGACGCACCTCATCGCCCGGCGGCTCGGCTTGGGAGGCGAGTACTTCCAGCTGGCCGCGGATCACGGTCAGGGGCGTGCGCAGCTCGTGCGAGGCGTCGGCGATGAAGGCGCGCTGGCCGGCGAACGCGTCGGTGAGACGGTCGAGCATGTGGTTGAAGGCGTCGGCGAGCACGCGGATCTCGTCCCCGGGTCTGCCGACGTCGTGGATCCGGGGGTGCAGATCGCCTGCATCCACGCGCGTTGCGACCACGGCCATGCGCCGCAGCGGCCGGGTGAAGCGGCTGCCGATCAGCAGCGCGCCGATCAGGGCGCCGATCAGCGTGAGTACGCCCGCGAGCACGAAAGCTCGCGCCACGCCCTGGCGAGCGCTTGCGACCGAGGCAAGCGACTCGCCCGCCCCGACCGTGATCGCGGGAGCCCCTGGGGCCTTCAGTCGCCGCTTGAGCAGCCTGAGCTCTCCGACGTCTGGCAGGTGCAGGGTCGAGAATCCAAGCGGGGCACCAAGTACCCTGCCGGCGGCGCGATTCTCCGCATCCTGGGTGGCCGTGCTCTCGCCGTCGTCTGGCTGGCTGCGCGAGACGAGCTCCGGGGCGTTGGTCTGGATCGGCTCGCCGGGAATCACCGCGAAGAGGGCGGTCGAGCCTGCGGCAAAGGGCTGCCCCTTGATGTAGTGGGCCGCCGCCCGCTGCATGTCCACGCGGTTGCCGCCCGCTTCCAGGATCGCGTGGGAGAACTCGCTGGCATCGCCCGAGAGACCGCTGTCGATTTGGCTGCGCAACTCGCTGGCGGTACCTCGATAGACCACGACGAACGTGATCCCGGAGGAGATCACGACGACGAGGGCGACCCATGCCGCAAGTCGCCAACGCAGCCCTCTCGGCGCGACCCCTCGCGCCGCTCTAGCCGCCATGGCCGAGGCGATAGCCAACGGAGCGCACCGTGTAAATCGGAGCGGGACTCTCCGGCCGGCGCAGCTTGCGGCGCAGGTAGCCGACGTACACATCGACGATGTTGGTCGCGGGATCGTGCTCGTAGCCCCAGACAGCCCCGAGGATCTGCTCGCGCGAGAGGACCTGCCCGTGGTGGCGTAGCAGGTAGACGAGCAACTCGAACTCGGTCGTGGAGAGCGGGACCGTCTCCCCCGCGCGCCGCACGCGGCGGGTGAGCAGGTTCACCTCGATGTCCCCGCCGCGCAAGAGCGTCGCCGACGCCTCGGCGGCCACACGGAGCTGGGCGCGCATCCGTGCCACGAGCTCAGCGAGCGAGAACGGCTTTGCAAGATAGTCCGCAGCACCAGATTCCAGACCGATGACACGATCCTCGACCTCGCCTCTGGCGGTTAGCACGATCACAGGAAGCCCGGGCTTTGCGGTGCGCAGCGCCTGCAATATCTCAAGTCCGCCGCGGCGGGGAAGCATGAGGTCGAGCACAACCATGTCGAAGCCCTCGCGCAGCGCGGTGCGCTCACCTTCCACCCCATCCAGCTCGACCGTCACAGTGAACCCCTCCGCCTCCAGCCCACGGGCGACGAAGTCGACGATCCCGGGCTCGTCCTCGATCAGCAGCACCGACACCGAGTTGGCAGGAGCGCTGGCCCGCGGCGTCTCCTTGGCCCCTTGCTGCATCCGACCAGGATAGACGTGCGCAATCCGCTCAACAGATTCCATGAGCTTTCTCATGGTGCAGTTACCGATCGCTTAGCAAGCGCTCGCAGACTGGCCTGCAATGGTCGGGTCGGACACACATGAGGTCGAGCGCGCGGGCACGCGCGACCTGCACGTGCCGCAGCCCGCTGAAGCAACACGCGGCATCCGCCGTGACACCGTCAAGCCCCACCTGATCGCGGGCGGAACCGGCGGCAATCGACTGCTCACGGCGCAGACCGGCGCGCTGCTGATCGTTCTACTCGCGGTGATCGGGATCACGATTCTGCGCATCGGGCAGCTCCTCTCGGTGCACATGTTCATCGGCATGCTCCTGGTCCCGATCGTGCTCTTGAAGATGGGCAGTACCGGCTACCGCTTCGCGCGTTATTACGCGTTTGACCGGTCCTACCGCAGGGCCGGTCCGCCGGCGCCGCTGCTGCGCGGCATCGCTCCGATGGTCGTGCTCTCCACGATCGCGGTCTTCCTCACCGGCGTGGTGTTGCTGATCGAGGGCCCAAGCGCTCGCGGCACCCTCTCCGAGCTGCACAAGGTCAGCTTCATCGTCTGGGTTGCGTTCACGGCGATACACGTGATCGGCCACCTCGGCGAGATACCGGGAGCGCTCAGCAGAAGGCACGCGGATGCGCTGTCTGGCCTGAGCACCGAGCTCGAACTCGTGCCCGGTATGCGCCGCGTGGCGCCAATCGAGGAGTCGCCCGCGTGGGACGCATATGGCACCGGCCGCGCTGGACGCCTGCTCTCGCTCGGCGGCGCGCTCGTTGCGGGCCTCCTGTTGGCGCTGATCTCGCTGACCTGGTTTGGCCCGTGGCTGCCCCAGGGCAACTTCTTCGGACACTGAGACGATGCCTGAGCACTCGCCACGCACCCGTGACGCCGCTCTACGCAGGCTGCGATCTCTCAACCGCTGGCTGATCGCGGCAAGCGCGGCGCTCACCGGCATCTTCACCGCAGCGGCAGCCAACGCCTTCCCTGGTCACACGCTGAAAACGGCCAGCAGGGCCGCAAGCCACTCCACCAGCAACGGCTCCTCGACCGGCAGCCGATCGCGCCCCGCGCGACTTCGCGCACCCTCGAGCGCGCCCAAGTCAAGCGCAGAATCCGGCACCGGCTCCAGCGAAGAAGGCAGCGGCACCCAGAGCGACGAAGCCACGACGCCAAGCGAATCCGAAAGCTCTCCTTCGCAAGCAACCACGCAACCGCGCAGTGAAGAACCAACCGAAACCGAAAAACCGGCTGCTGCTGAAAAAGCCGCCGAAACCACCGCTGAAGCGCCGGTGGTCTCCGGCGGTTCGTGATCGGGTGGATGCCATGGCGGCGATCGCACAGAGCGCGTCGCGAACGACGATCTGGCGGGCACTTGGGACCACGGCGCTCCTGCGGCTTGCCACCCCGGGGCCGCTGGCTGAGGCCAGATCGCTCGCGGAGGCAGAGCTCGACGCCATCGACCGCGCCTGCAGCCGCTTTCGCGAGGACTCGGACCTCTCGCGCCTCAATGCCGCCGGCGGACGTGCAGTGGCGGTCGATCCGCTGCTCATGGAGGCACTGGAGCTCGCGCTCGGCGCCGCACAGCTGACCGACGGCGACGTCGACCCCAGCATCGGCGTCGCGCTGGAGCTCGCCGGTTATGACAGGGACTTCGAGCTTCTGAGCCGTGCCAGCCGGGCGGAGCACCGGCCGCAGATGCAGCTGCGCGCTCGGGGAGCACCTGGATGGCAGTGCATCCAGCTCGATCGCGAGAGCCGCGTCGTGAGGCTCCCGCCGGGCGTAAAGCTCGACCTCGGAGCGACCGCGAAGGCATGGGCCGCCGACCGCGCCGCTGCCGCCGCCTTTCACGCCATCGGCATCGGCGTGCTGGTCGCACTCGGCGGTGACGTCGCGACAATCGGACCGCCACCACCGGCAGGCTGGCGCATCAGGGTCACCGACGACCATCGATCGGGCACCTCGGCGCCGGGCCAGACGATCGCGATCCACGATGGGGGCATCGCCACGTCCAGCACCACCGTGCGACGCTGGCTCAGGGGCGCCACCGAGCTGCACCACATCATCGACCCGAGAAGCGGAGCCCCCGCCCGCGGGATCTGGAGGACCGCAAGCGTAGCCGCCGCAAGCGCCGCCGAGGCGAACATCGCCTCCACCGCGGCGATCCTGCGCTCACGGCACGCAGAGACTTGGCTCACAGAGCTCGGCCTGCCGGCTCGGCTCGTCGCGCTCGACGGGACCGTGATCACGCTGGCCGGCTGGCCCGCAGATCGCGAGCAGGTGGCGGCATGAGAAAGCTGGACGCACTCAGCCGCACATGCACGGCCCGCCTGAGATGCAACGCCACCGGGACGAGGGCACGATGAGCACCATCCTGGCCACCTCCACCGGGCCGAGCATCGCCTGGTATCTCACGCGCGCAAGCGGAGTCGTCGCAATGCTGCTGCTGACCGCGGCCGTGACGCTCGGGGTACTCGAGGTCAAGCGCATCAGCACCCCCCGCTGGCCGCGCTTCCTGCTCGACGCCCTGCATCGCAACGTCTCACTGCTCGCCGTGGTCTTCCTGGCGCTTCACATCATCACGACCGTGCTCGACAGCTTCACCTCGATCTCGCTGGTCGCGGCCTTCATCCCATTCACGAGCAGCTACCGACCCTTCTGGCTTGGCCTTGGCGCGATCGCCTGCGACATGTTGCTCGCGATCGCGATCACGAGCCTGCTCCGGCGCCGCCTCGGGTTCTCGGCCTGGCGCGCGACGCACTGGCTGGCCTATGCCTGCTGGCCGATCGCGCTGCTGCACGGCCTTGGCACCGGAAGCGACGTCAAAAGCAGCTGGATGCTGCTGCTCACCCTCGCTTGCGCGATCGTCGTGCTCGCAGCGGTGTGGCTCAGAGCATTGAATGGGTGGCCGCGGAACGCACGGCTCCGCGGTGGCGCGCTGGCCCTCACGGGCGCCTTCGCGCTGTTCATGGCGCTGTGGCTTCCCTCCGGTCCGCTCGGCAGCCAATGGGCTCGCCGGTCGGGCACGCCAACCTCGCTGCTGCCCCACTCCACCGCGAGATCCACCACGACCGCGCGGGCAGGTCGATGAGCGCCGTCGCGACAGCGACCCTTCCGCGGCTGCTGCTCGGGATCGACCCGAACGAGGCGCTCAGCCTCGAGGAGCACCTCGCTGTTCACGGTCCCCTACCCTCGCCGAAGCCAAGCCGCGGCCGGCGATTGGGCGGGAAGGCCAGTACGGACACCCACCTGGTCGAAGAGCTCGAGGGCGCCGGCCTGCGCGGGCGCGGCGGAGCAAGCTTCCCCACCTCCACGAAGATGCGCGCCGTGGCCTCAGCCAGGGGCAAGGCGATCGTGGTCGTGAACGCGACCGAGGGCGAGCCCGCGAGCATGAAGGATCGGCTGCTGCTGCAGAGCCTGCCGCACCTGGTCCTGGACGGCGCCGTGCTGGCTGCCTCAGCTGTGGGCGCAAGCGAGGCGATCGTCTGCGTATGTGAGACCAACGCCGATCTGCACAGCGTGGAGCGTGCGATCGCGGAGCGGCGATCGCTCCGCGAGGGCATCGAGCTGCACTTCTCCGTGGTCCCAAACGGATACGTAACCGGGCAGGAGTCTGCCCTCATCCACCATCTGAACGGCGGCCCGGCCCTGCCGACGTTCACGCAGCCGATGCCCTTCGAGCGCGGCGTCCATGGACGCCCGACGCTGCTCAGCAACGCCGAGACCCTCGCCCATGTGGCGATGATCGCGCGCCACGGCGCGCAGTGGTATCGCCAGCTCGGGACCCCGACGGAGCCAGGCTCGACGCTCGTCACGCTCTCGGGTCCTGTGGCATATCCCGGCGTCTATGAGATCGAGCACGGCGCCCCGCTCCAATCGCTGGTCGAGGCAGCGGGCGGCCTGAGCGCCACCGTCCGGGCCGTGCTGCTCGGTAGCTATGCGGGCACGTGGATAGACGCCCGGATGATGCACGAGATCGCGCTCAGCAACGAACATCTGGCGCCCTTTGGAGCCTCGGTCGGCTCCGGGGTGATCGCCCTGCTCTCCGCCGAGGCCTGCCCGGTCGCCGAGACGTCACGGCTGATGCGCTGGCTCGCCGACCAGAGCGCAGGCCAATGCGGGCCGTGCGTCAATGGCCTGCACGCGATCGCGGCAATCTTCGCCCAAATAGCAGGCGCAAGCGCACCACCTGGAGCGCCGCAGCGACTCGCGCGCCTGATCTCACTCACGCGCGGCAGGGGCGCCTGCCACCACCCCGACGGCGCGGTGCGGCTGGTGCGGAGCGCCGTCCAGGTGTTCGACCAGGAGCTGGCCGAACACGCCCGGCACGGCCATTGCAGCGCCTGTGCGCGACCGGCGGAGCTTCTGCTGCCGGCCTGGAATGACCTCGGCCGCGCAGATCGCGCCAGACACACTCGCGGTCTTGGTCGTCGGGGCCTCGCGCTGCGCGGCGGAGCACGCGCATGAGGCAGGGCTCCACAGTCCGGGCAGCCCGCCAGGCGGTCGGCACATGAGCTGGCGCGTGCTCGTCAACCCAATCGCCTGTGAGGCACACGGCATGTGCGCCGAGCTCCTGCCCGAGCGGATCGCGCTCGACGACTGGGGCTATCCGATCGTGGACGGCCGCCCGCTCTCGGCGGACCTTGCCGAGCATGCCCGCCGCGCCGCGGAGGCATGCCCCACCTTCGCGCTGCTGATCCAGGCCCACGGCGTGCCCCTCAGGGAGCAAGCACGTGCATCGCAGCCAGCCCCGCCCACTGTCCGTAGCGTGCGAAGAAGGCCCGAACCTGTGATTCGTCGGCAAACGCGTTCGGATCGCCATCGCTGAGCATGCGGCCTACGCCGCGCAGAAGGCCGAGGTCGCCCGCGGGCACCTGATCCTCGCGCCCCTGACCGTGGAGCGCAAGCATCTCGACCGTCCAGGGACCTATGCCGGGGATCGCTCGCAGCCGCCGCCAGCCGCGCTCGTGGTCGTCTCCCTCCAACTCCACCCCTCCGCGAGCGACCTCCGAGGCGGCGCGGATCAGCGCGATCGCGCGGGAGCCTGCGAGGTCGAGGGACTGCAGCAGCGCTGGAGAGACGCCCGCCAGGGTGCGGGCAGAGGGCGAGTCACGCAGAGCACCGCCCGTCGCGGCGTCGTAGCCGCGACCAAACCTCCGCACCAGCCTGCGCTCGATCGCGGCGGCGCGCTCGTACTCGATCAGCTGCTCGCATATCGCGAAGGAGAGCGCCTCGAACGGCTCGGGGCGGCGCTGCGGCCGAAGCCAGGGACGCCGCCGAAGCGAGGCCCCGATCGCGGGATCGCTCCTGAAGATGCGGTAGAGGGGCCGCACGTCGATGTCCACGCCGAGCGCGAAGCGCATCCGCTCGATCCCGTATGCGGCCGCCTGCCTCGTGCGTCCAAGAGCGCCGATGAGCACGCGATCGTGCGCCGTCTGAGCGGCGCGCACTACCACGGGCTCCTCCTCGTGATGCAGCAGCCGGTGCAGCACTCCCCCGCGCGTGCGCAGCAGTCCGTCTGCGCCGCCACGGGGCAGCCGATATGGGGTGATCGGGGTGAGCTCGACGCGCAACTCGACCGGCAGCGCGCCCGCACGGGCAAGCCGCGCGATCTGCGCGCCGCTCACCGCCGGGGACCGGCGGAACCGAGCAGATGGATGTCGAGCAGCACCGAGCGGCTGCCGACTATCTGCAACAGCTCGCCCGCGCTGCGGCGATGCCCCCTGCCGCCGCGCTCCCGTACGCCAAGTCGGGAAGCGCGAGAATCGAGACGCCGGCGCCTGGCAAGCCCCACCACGGCGGCGCCGGCGACGAATCCTCCCGCCGCGACCGCCGCGGCCTGCACCGCGGGCACGTAGCGCAGACTTGCAAGCGATCCGGAAACCGCGTGTCGCGGAGCAGGGATGCTGTGAAGCGGCGTGATGACCTCGCCCTCGTCAGCCGGAACCGGGATCGCGTCGATTTCCTCGGTCTCGCCCTCGGGCAGGCCGCAATGCTCCTCGTGCTTCGGTCCATCCACCACGCAGGCGAGTCTAGCCCGCCCTCCAGACGCCGCGCTTCAACCGAGCTCGCGCTCGTAGACCCGATAGCGCTTGACGATCTCCCCGCCCATCGCCTCCATGCCCCTGTTCATCGGCGTGTTGGTCTCCAGTATCCAACCCATCTCGCCCCACGTCTGAGGACGTGCTTCGGCCGCGTCGAAGTGCATCTGGTACATGCGCGCGGCCACGCCCGTGTGCTGGAAGGCCGGCTTGACGCCGAGGTAGCCGACGCGGACGCGGTCCATGATCTTGCCCCGGCGCAGGAAGTGCCACCAGCCGAGCGGCAGCAGTTTGCCCCTCATCCTCGCGAGCACCTGGTTGATGTCGGGGAACGTGAGCGCCACGCCCACGACCTCGCCGTCCTCTTCACGTTCGGCGATCATCGCCCAGTGCTTGTCGAAGACGAGCTGCAGCTCCTGGGCATAGGCATCGAGGTCCTTCTTTGAGAAGGGCACGAAATCCCAGTTTTTCGCCCATGCGGAGTTGTAGACCTCAGCGAAGCCGTCGAGCTCCTTGCGCAGGCGGCGCCTGCTGATCGGCCGCACCTTGATCCCGTGCTCGCTCTGGACCTTCTCGGCCAGCTCCCAGAGAACCGGCATCACTTTGTCGCGGCCGGTGATCGTGAGGCTCCACATGTAGAGGTCGATCGCCTTGTTCATCCCCGCCTGCTCCATCAGTTGCTGGTAGTAGGGGGGGTGCCAGGGCTGACGGATCATCGGCTCGAGCTCGAAGCCCTCGATCAGGACGCCGCTCTCGTCGTTCATCGAGAAGTCGGCGGGGCCGACCATGCGATCGCAGTTGTGCTCACGCAACCATGCCTCTGCGGCGCCAAGCAGCGCCTGCAAGACCTCCAGGTCCTCCTCGAGCTCGAGGAACCCGAACCAGCCCCATTTCGTCTGGTGCATCTCGTTGTAGGCATGATTGATCTGGGCGGTGATGCGCCCGACGACGCGGCCATCCCTGAAGGCCAGGAAATACTCGGCCTCTCCATGGCTGAAGTAGGCGTTCATCTTCCGGTTGAGGAAGAGCCAGCGCTCGAGCTTCAGCGGTGGGATCCACTGAGAGCGGTTAGCATGCAGCCGGAACGGCAGGGCGATGAAGCGCCGCAGGTCGCGCCAGCCGGACGCCTTCCTTACCTCAACACCCAAAGCCCGCTCCTCGCCCACGGCAGCCATCGCGGGCCACCTTACATGGCAACCTCGACAGACGTCTTCGCAAAGGTCCGCGGCTATGAGCGCGAAGCGCAGGTGCGCGCCGCGCGCGAAGCCGACCTGCTCCCCTACTTCCGAACCGTCGAGTCGCCCGCGATGCCGGTCGTGGAAATGGAGGGCGCTCCGCGGATCATGCTTGCCTCCAACAACTACCTGGGGCTGACCGGCGACGAGCGTGTGATGAAGGGCGCAGAGGACGCCCTGCACCGCTACGGAACGGGCCTCACGGGCTCGCGGCTGCTGAACGGCACCACTCCGCTTCACCTGGAGCTCGAGCGGGAGCTCGCGGAGTGGATGGGCACCGAGGACGCGCTCGTGTTCACGACCGGGCATCAGGCGAACGTCGGCACGCTCGGCACGCTCCTCGGTCCGGGCGACACGGTGATCGTCGACTCCGCGGACCACGCCTCGATCCTCGATGGAGCGCTGCTCTCCAAGGCGAAGCTGCGCGTTTTCAGGCACTCGCGCATCGAGAAGCTGCAGCGAGCGCTCGAGCGCGCCAAAGCCGACGGCGGCGGGGTCCTGGTCGTGGTCGACGGCGTCTTCTCGATGGAGGGCGATGTCGCACCGCTGGTGGACGTGGTCGAGCTCTGTGCCGCCCACGGCGCGCGTCTGATGGTCGATGAGGCCCACGGCGCCGGCGTACTCGGCGCGCGCGGAGCGGGTGCCTGCGAGCTGCTCGGGGTCGAGCGCGAGGTCGACCTGCGGATGGGGACCTTCTCCAAGTCCCTTGCCTCCTGCGGCGGCTTCCTCGCCGGTCCCGCGGAGGTGATCGACTACCTGCGCATCTCCTCCAGAGCGTTCCTATTCACGGCCTCGGCGGTGCCGGCGGCGCTCGGCGCGGCACTCGCTGCGCTGCGAATCATCCGCTCGGAGGAGGGCCCGCCGCTGCTGGCAGCGGCGCTCGAGAATGCCGAGCATCTCGCGCAGGGCCTGCGCGAGCTCGGCTACAGGACGCTGCAGGGCGAGCCCGTCCGCGCCGGTAAGGAGAAGGACGACCCCCTGCGCAGCTTCACCACGCCGATCGTGCCCGTGCTGGTCGGCGACGACTGGAAGGCAGGCCTGCTCTGGCGCGCACTCTATGAGGGCGGCGTCTTCACCAACTGCGCCATGCACCCGGCCGTCCCACCCGGCGGCGCGCTGCTGCGCACGAGCGTGATGGCTACACACGATCGTGACACGCTCGACCGCGCGCTTGCGGTGTTCGAGCGCGTAAAGCGCGAGTTCGAGGCCGAGCACGGCCCGCTGCCCGCTCCCGAGGAGCCCTCCAAGGCGTCCTGACGCCGCATCGGATTCTTCACAAGGATCTTGTCCAGTTCTTCACAAGTTCCCCTCCTTGAAAAAAAACCCGCTTCTAGCGGGCGAAGCGTCGGCTGCAAGTTGACCACCGCCACGTCGCTCACGTAGTTTCCTTTGAGCACCGTTTCAAGACGATCCAGGGTCCACCCAAGCGCTTTCGGCAGAGGGGTGTCGCATAGCGCGGGCGTAGCCGGGAGGGCGTCTGGAGGTCCTGCAGCGGCGACTTGCACCTGAAATCCAGCCGATGTCGCCGGCCATGCGCTCCACATGGCCGCGACGGGGAGTGAGCACAACAATGAACGCGACAGCGACGATCGTCCCTGCCGTCCCACAGCACCTGCGTGCGCTCCAGCGTGCCAACGAGGTTCGACTGGCACGCGCCGAGCTGAAGCGAAGGATCGCGGACGGCGAGATCGACATTGCGGATGTGATCCTCGATTGCCCCGCAGAGGCCCGGTCCATGGCCGTAGCCGACCTGCTGATGAGTCAGCGGCGATGGGGGCAGACACGCTGCCGCAGATTCCTCGCCCAGATCCCGATGTCCGAGAAGAAGACCCTCGGCTCGATGACCGAGCGTCAACAGCGTGCGCTGGTGAGGATGCTCGCGGCCGTCAGAGCAACGCGCGCGCGCAGTCCGTGGCTGGCCGAGGAAGCCGCGCCCGTCTGAGCGGGCCGCGCGCCGACAGAGCTACGCGTTGGGGCGGGCCGCGCGCTCGCGCGGCCCCTGCCTAACGGACATCCTGAGCTGAGCTTCACCCGCCACCAGCCGGCGAGCATTCCGATCACGCCCAGACGCGGTCGCACCTCCCACACCCCGCAACCCCGTTCGCCGATGTCGACGGCCCGCAGCCGGACGAACTTGTAGCGCGCCGGCTCGAGCTGCATCGCCGCCAACAGTTCCCGGCCCGCACGGTGGCGCTCGGCGCGCGCGGCGGTCGCGGCCTGTGCCCGGCGCAGAGAGCCGACGAGCGCATCGCGATCACACTCGAGCTCGGCCAAGCTCAGCAGGCGCGGCTCGTGGGCGAACCGGCTCGGCGCGGTGGTGCCGGTGGCCGCAATGCCGGGGAATCCCTCCGCCACGAGAGCGGAGAGCTCGCGCTCCAAGCGCGCGATCTGGCTTCGCAGTGCGCGTCGCGCAGACGCCTCGGCGCCCGGCGCAGGCGAATGGCCGAGCAGCGCCGTCGGCGAGCCCGGCTCGCCCTCCAGCGCCGCCATCGTGTCCGTAAAGCTCAGCTGCTCAGATCGAGACATCCGCTGCCTCCCACGATCACATCGGTCCACCGATTCTACCGAGCAAGCGCACCACATGGCAATCCCTGCGGTGCGACGGCCCGCGCGGCCCTGCCAGCCCTGTGCCGCGCCTCACAGCGCCTCCAACGCCGAGCGGCAGATCCACAGCGACTCCTCGACGGCAAGCCAGGGAACTCCCGCCACCTGGAGTGCGTAGAGCACGATCCGGCGTGAGCGCCCGCCTGGTCTGTGCGCCTGCGCCGGATCGGCGAACAGCAGCGCAAGCGCGCCGCGAGCGTCGGCCACGACCAGCTGGCCAGCACCGACGGCCTGGGCCTCGCCCTCCACGTTGGGCGAGTGGCCCGCACCACCCAGGATCTCCCCCGCCCTGCTGGTCCGCACCCCCACCTCGCCGTCGGTGCTCTGCGCGTCAAGCGCCCACACGGGCACTCCGGTGTCCAGCATCGCGATCAGCAGCACGTCCGCAAGCAGGCTTTTCGAAAGGAATCCGCCGTCGAACATCCGATCCAGGACCGCCGCCTCGATCGGGGTGCGCGCCACGTCCGGGTCGAGGCCGATGTGCCGAAAGAAGACGCGGTATGCAGCCGTGACCGGCTCGCGGCGCAGGTTCACCGCCTTGGCGCCGTTGAAGCGGTTGGAGAGTGCCGCAAGGCGCTGCCTGACCGGCTGCGGCGCCGGCCCCGTCGGGGAGGCGTGCGGCGGTAGCTGCACCCGGGCGAGCGCGATCCGTAGCTGCGGCAGCTCCTCCTCGACCTGCCGCTCGCACCAGCCAAGCGATGCTTCGGAGCTCAACTGGGCCTCCAGCCACGTGCTCTGGAGGCGACTACCAGACTGCTCACACGTTCGTTCAGCTGCGCCGGCGAAGGCGTTTGAAGCAGTGCCCTGCTCTGCATCACCCCACCTGGGTAGATGAAGCTGAGCTGAGGGCAGCTGATGAACGTATAGAGCGCGGCGAGCGCCCCTTCCTCGTCGAACCCGACCGGGATGGTTAGCTTCTCGTGGTCGACAAGATGGCGTACTTCCGCGCGCTGTGCCTTGATCGCGACAGCGGCGAAGTTCACCGCGGGGAACCTCCGCGAGGCCGCCTGCATCTCCGGCAGCACATTGGCACAGGAGCCTTCGTCTATGAACAGCGCAAGCACGACCGGACCGCGTTCGTAGAGCTCGCAGATGTTCAGGATGCCAGCCCCGCGCTCCTTGCAAGCTGGCACCTTGCCCCGCGCTCCTTCGTTTGCATGGACAGCGGTGTCGGCGGCGCCTTTGACATCGCCCGTGGCAAGCGGCACCGCAAACGCCGGTACCTGTGCCCCGGGCCGCACACCGGTCAGCACCTTCGGTTTGCTCACAAGCACGACAACGAGCACCACGAGCAAGATCGCGATGCCGCCGATCGCGATGTAGCGGGCGTACGGGACGCCCTGGATCGGTGCGTCAGGCTGAAATCCCACCGCGCGCTCCGGGCCGCCGCAGCAGGGTCCGCCAGGCGAACCGAGGACGCGCGCCGGCCAGCCGGCGATCGTCCTGGCGGCCGTAGGCAAGCGTCAGCGCGGCGGGCAGCACGATCAACACTCCCAGCAGCGATACGGTCAGATCGATCAGCGTCACGAGACCGAAGTCGCGCAACATCGCGATGTCCGAAAGCGCAAGCACGCCAAAGCCCGCGATCGCGGTCGCCGCGGAGGCCGCAATCGCCGCACCCGTGCCGCGGTAGGCGGCACGCATCGCGCGCCGCCAGTCCCCCGCCTGCGAGCGCTCCCCGAGCTCTTCGCGACAGCGCTCGCAGAGCAGGACGCTGAACTCCGTCGAGATCGCGATAACGAGCGCGCCGAGCGTCACCGACATCGGGTTCAGGGGCACCCCTACGATCAGCAGCACGAGCGAGGACCAGCCGGACGCCAGCGCGACCGGCACGAGCGGCACGAGCGCCCGGCGGGCATTGCCGCGAAATGCGGCAAGCAGCACGAGCGCGACCGCGGCGAGGCCGAGCAGCATTTGTAGCGTGCGTCGGCTGGCCGATGCGACCTGCGCGTCGGCCTTGGCCGCGAGTACCGGCAGCCCCACCAGGCTCGCGTGCACGCCCGCCGGCGGATGCAGCGCCGCCGTCATCGCTTCGATGATGCGCTGCTGGCGCGCCAGGGGCATCAGGCGCAGGCCGAAGGCGAGCGTCGCGGCGCGATGATCGCCGGAGATCACCTCTTCGGAGAAGTAGCGCGGGACCGTCGTCAGGAAGCTCCGCAGCTCGGCGCCGGTGAGCTGCGCGGCTTTGCCCGAACCGCCGGTTTCCGGTCTGCTCAGCAGACTGGGCAGCGAGAGCGCCGGGCACAACGGCGCCGTGCCGCAGCCACGTCTTTCCGTGTAGCCGAAGCGTGCCAGCATACGGTTCTGGTAGGAGCGCATCCATTCGATGCTTGCCGGAGCCAGCAGGTTGCGCCCTGAGACCATCAGATCCAGTTCGCCGCCAACGCCGGAGAGCTTCTCGAGCGTCGCAAGGTTGGCAAGCGCCGGCATGCTCTGCGGCACGAGCTTGGTGATGTCGGTCTGCACGGGCGTGAGACTCGAAAGCCCCCAGCCGAGCGCAGCGAGCACCGCAGCCACGGCCAGCACGAGCCGCGGCCGCCCGGGCACCCTCTCCACGGCGATCCGCGAAAACCCGCGCGTCAGCGCGTTCTCGCGTACGAGCAACTCGGCGCCGCGCCAGGCGGCGCGCAGCTGCGCCGCGGCTGGCGCGGCCTTCGATGCGCCTGCGCTGCCCCATGCACCGTGCCCGCGCCGGCTGCCCGCATCGGCCGACCGGCCTCTCCGCACCAGCACAATCGCGGCGGAGCCGACGCTCACCGCACAGAGCAGCGCGACCGCGAGCCCCACCACGAGCAGCAGCGCGAAGTCGCGCACCATCGGGACAGGCGAGAGCTCGAGCACCAGCATCGCGCCGCAGCTCGCCGCGGCCGCGGCAGCGATCGCGGGGCCTCCCGTGCGGGCTGCGAGGATCACGGCGCCGCGCAGATCCACGCCGCCGAGCGCCAGCGCTTCCTGGATGCGCGATTGCAGCTGGATCGCATAGTCGACGGCCAGCCCGATCAGGACGGGCAGCACGGCCACCTCCCCCACGCTCAGTGTCGAGCCCTCGGCCGCAAGCCCACCGAACGTCAGGGCTGTGCAGAGCAGCGCGATCGAAAGCGGCAGCAGGCGCGGCCGCCCGCGGAACACCAGCCCGAGCATCAGTGCCATCACGAGCATCGCGCCGATCAGGAGCAGCACGATCGAGTGCGTGATCGAGCTCGACAGTTCGCTCAGGATCACCGGCTCGCCGGTGATCAGATAGGACCCGTAGCGCAGATGCCACTGCGGCATCTCCACGGCCTTGCGGATGCTCGAGATCGCCCGCTGCACCTGCTGCTGGCTCAAGCCGGCCTTCAGGCGCACCGAGATCAGGGCGGCTTCGCGGCTCGGGAACAGGTAGGCGAAACGCTGCTTGGGAGTGCCGGGGACCTTCGAAGCGCTGTCGAAGACGAGCGTGGAGACGAATTCTCCTTCGCTCAAGCTGGGGGGTTTGGTGATCCCGAAGCGGACCGCAAGCGCCGCCACTTCGGCCTCGAAGGTCCTCATCACGACTTCCCTCGCCTGCTTGCCAAGCGTCTGCGCTTCCACGCTGCTGAGCCCCCGCGCAAACGCTCGCTCTCGGACCGCTCGCTGCGCCGTAGCAGCTCTGCGGCGCGCTTCTCGTTCGCGGCCCACGAAGCCTCGTTCGATCTGTACCACTGCCTCGTTGATGAAGGTCCCGGGGCCGATCACGACCTTCGCCGGGCGGGTCCGGGCAAGCTGCGCGCATGGGCCGCCCGCACCACCCGCGACAGAGAGGGCCGCTCCGCTTACGCGTCCGGCGAGGCATCCCTCGAGGCCCACCAACCGCTCCACGTCTTCGCTCAACAGCAGCCTCTGCAGGTTGCCCTTCACCACGATCTCGATCGGCTCCCCCCCAAAGCTGCGGTAGAAGGACTGCGTGGCCCGGTAGCTCGGGCTCGAGCCTTCGACGAACGTGCTCAGCGCGGTGCTCGGCGTGAGCCCGACGGCCAGCCCGGCGCCGAGGAGCCCGAGCGCGAGCGCGCCCACGACCACGAGCAGCGGCCGGCGCACCGACCAGCCAGCCAATGCCGCAAACACTCGCGCTGCGCTCACGGCGCTCTCACTCCATGCCGAGGGGACCGGTCGACTCCCCGGAGAGGAACTGCCGCACGAACTCGTTCTCGGACTCGAAGAGCTCCTGGGAGGGACCGGCTTCCACGATCCGCCCGCGCCAGAGCACCGCGATGTACTCCGCCACGCGGCGGGCGCTCATGATGTCGTGGGTGATGACGACGTAGGTGCCGCCGTTCTCGGCGTGGACTTCCTTGATCAGCTCGCACAGCAGCGCGGTCCGCACCGGATCGAGGCCGGAGTCGGGCTCGTCGAAGAGCACGATCTCGGGGTCGAGCACGAGCGAGCGCGCAAAGCCGGCGCGCTTTCGCATCCCGCCGGAGAGCTCGTTGGGCATCTTCTCGTTCGCATCGCCGAGGCCGACCTCGCGCAGCCTGCGGTTGACGATCTCGGCGATCTCCTCCTCGCCCTTCTCGGTGTGCTGGCGCAACGGGAAGGCGACGTTGTCGTAGAGGCTCAGCGAGCCGAACAGGGCGCCGTCCTGGAAGAGCACGCCGAACTTCTTGCGCAGCTCGAAGAGCTCGGCGTCCGAGAGCGAGGGGATCGAGTGCCCGGCGACCACCACATCGCCGCTGTCCGGGTAGAGCAACCCCACGATGTGCTTGATGCACACAGACTTGCCCGTGCCCGAGGGCCCGAGGATCATCGAGACCTTGCCTTCGGGCAGCCCCATGTTCAGCCCACGCAGCACCTGGTTGGACCCGAAGGCCTTGTGGACGTCGATGAACTCGATCGCGTCAGGAACGCCCGCGGGGCGGTTCTGACCGGTGTGGTGCTCGAAATCACCCTCGACGACGGCCACAGCCGATCAGCCTCCGATCGGGGCGTTCGGATTGCCGCCCCAGAAGATCTGGGTGCCGAGCATGCCGATCAGGTGGACGAGCACGAGATTGAGGACCATCGACTTCGCGGTCGCGGTTCCTACCCCCACCGGGCCGCCGCTTGCGTTGTACCCGTAGTAGCAGCCCACGAGCACGATCGCGGTTGCCATCACCATCGCCTTTATCAGGCTGTAGAGGAAGTCGGGTGGGTTCTGGAACTCCCAGAAGATCAGCAGATAGCCTCCCGAGGAGACGAAGCCGACCTGCTGGACGACCGCGATGTAGGAGGCCAGGAAGGCGCCTCCCATTCCCGCCAGGTAGAGGAAGGGAAGCACGATCCAGGCCGCCAGCAGCCGTGTCGCGCACAGGAACGTCATCGAGTCGATGCCCATCACCTCCAGGGCATCGATCTCGTCGGAGATCCTCATCGCGCCGAGCTCGGCGACGATCCCGGTGCCCACCTTGGCGGCCATCATGTATCCGAACGCGTACGGGATCACCTCGCGCAGGTCGCACCAGGCGGCGAACACTCCCGCATACGCGGGCGCGCCGTTGGCCTCCAGGAAGTAGGCGCCCTCGGTACCGCAGATCAGGCCGAGGATGAACATCAGCGCCCAGATCACGAGCGTCGAGGAGACGATCAGGATGCCGGCCTGGCGCAGCGTCTCGCCGAAGAAATGAAGTACGCGCCCGCCCCAGACGTCTCCAAAGACCTGGCCCATGAAGCGGCCGATTTCGCCGGTCGCTTCCAGCCATTCCCGTGGCAGCGCGAATAGTTCGTTCATGCGGCGCCCGTCATTGCTACTTGATCACCAAGAGATTGGGGTGCGTCGCCAGCAGCATCTGCGTGAAGGTGTAGTTGAAGGCGCCGATCGCAAGGAAGGCGACGACCACGGCCTGGTTGACGGCGCGGCCGACTCCCTCGGCGCCGCCGGAGGCGGTCATGCCCTTGTAGCAGCACACGATCGAGATGATCGCGCCGAAGATCGTGCACTTGAGCACCGACCCCCACAGGTCGGTCGTGGAGGCGTTCGCGAACAACGTGTTCCAGAACGGGCCGACCGGCTGCCCCTCCACCAGCTCGGCCAGCAGGCCGCCGAAGAGGCCGAAGAGGATCGCGTAGATGTCGAAGAGGCCCGTCACCAGCATCAGCGCCAGGAAGCGCGGCACGACGAGGTTCTTTACCGGGTCCACGCCCAGCACCTGCAGCGCGTCGAGCTCCTCCCTGATCTTGCGCGCCCCGAGATCGGCGGTGATCGCCGTCCCCGCCACGCCTGCGAGCACGATCGCGGTCACGTTCGGGCCGATTTCCCTGATCGCCGCGAGCACGAAGATGCCGCCCAAACGATCTAGCGCACCAAACAGAGTCAGGAAGTTCGCCGCCTGCAACCCCGGCGCCGCGTAGTTCAGCGCAACCGTGGAGAGCAGCAGCGGGAACCAGCAGAGCCGCAGCGCGAAGAGGAATTGGGAGACGAACTCGCCGCCGTAGGGGTAGGGCGGGCGCAGGGCAGCGGAGATCGTCCTGCCTGTCAGGATCATCATGTCCCCAACTTCCTCGAGCACCCCCCTCGCAGGGAGGAAGGCCCGCTCCGCCACGTTTCGAACCACTCTGCCCCTCCTCGGGTGGCAATCGGGAAGACCGCGCGCTTTCCTGAAGACTACGCGATCTGGAGGCGGTCGCGCACCTCCAACCCTACCCACTGGTATCGTCAGCCCCGCTGTGAGGAGGGTCCAACCGCGTAGGAGCCGAGGCTTCAGAGCCCTCTCGGCGAGGGGTCAACGACCGGCGGCGTTTGCCGCAGGCGTCTCCGTATGTGTCCTCGCGCTGCTCGGCTGCGGTGCAGCCAAGCAGGATTCCAAGGAACCAGACCGCACCTACGCGGTCGCGGTCACCAACGCGAGCTTCCCCGCCAGACAAGCGATCGCCAAGGCCACGCACCTGACGATCAGCGTCAAAAACAACGGCTCCAAGACGCTGCCCGATGTAGCGGTCACCGTCAACTCGCTGACCTACAGGGCCAAGCAGCCGCCGAAGCTCGCCGACCCTGAACGCCCGACCTGGATCATCTACACGGGGCCGGGACCGGCGGTCAAGCAACCCGTCGAAAGCGAAGAAGTCACGCGCGCCGGCGGCGGCGAGACCGCTTCCACGCACACCTGGGCACTTGGCCGCCTCGCACCGGGCGCCACCAAGACCTTCACCTGGAAGCTGCTGCCGGTGCTCTCAGGCACGAAGACGGTCCACTATCAGATCGCGGCGGGGCTGAACGGACGTTCCAGGGCGGAGCTCTCAGGCGGCCGCGCGGCCTCGGGCACCTTCACAGTCCACATCGCGCCCGCCCCGAGCGCCGTGCACGTCAATCCGGAGACCGGGGCGGTGCTCCAGGGCCCCTACACCGCATCCTCGGGCCCGGTCGGCGTGGCGCCCTAGCTGGAGCGGCAGCGGCGCGCACAGGCGCCCGTTTGGCCCCATGTCGAAAGATCGGGCCCCCGATTTCTCCATCCGGGTCACACCGCCTACCCCCGTTCGGTCTACGATGCACCCTGGCCCTCTCCGCGGCCGCTGCAGCGCCCCGCGCCCAGCCCGCCGGTGGCCATTCCCATTCTTCTCCAGGAGGACTGAAAGCCCCCGATGCCAAGGACTCGTCAGCAAAACGTCACCGCCGCGCAGTGGAGCGCAAACGGCAGCGCACTCGGATCGCCTGACCTCACCCAGCCGGGCAACCAGATATTCGCCTCCAACGTGTTCTCTCCCGCGGTTCAGCGCGGGCGGCTGCCAAAGCACGTCTACAAGGCGCTGCAGAAGACCCTCGAACGGGGCGAGACCCTGGACACATCTCTGGCCGACGCGGTCGCCCAGGCAATGAAGGACTGGGCGATGGAGAAGGGTGCCACCCACTTCACTCACTGGTTCCAGCCGCTGACCGGCTCCACCGCCGAGAAGCACGACTCCTTCTATGCGCCCGCGGGCGATGGCACTGCGATCGCGGAGTTCTCCGGCAAAGAGCTGATCCAGGGCGAGCCCGACGCCTCCTCGTTCCCCACCGGCGGCATCAGGGCGACCTTCGAGGCCCGGGGCTACACGGCCTGGGACCCCACCTCCCCCGCCTTCATCCTGGAGAACCCCAACGGGGCGCTGCTGTGCATCCCCACGGCGTTCACCTCCTGGACCGGCGAGGCGCTCGACCACAAGATCCCGCTGCTGCGCTCGATGGACGCGCTCTCAAAGGCGGCGATCGGCGCACTGGAGCTGCTCGGCGACGATCAGTCCAAGCGCGTCTTCACGACGGTCGGCCCCGAGCAGGAGTACTTCCTGATCGACGAGCAGTACTACTTCGAAAGGCCCGATCTGCTCACCACCGGGCGCACGCTCTACGGCGCAAAGCCGCCGAAGGGTCACGAGCTCGACGACCACTACTTCGGGTCGATCCCCGAGCGGATCCTCGCGTACATGATGGAGACGGAGCGTGAGCTCGCAAAGCTCGGCGTCCCAGTCAAGACCCGCCATAACGAGGTCGCGCCCAACCAGTACGAGATCGCGCCGATCTTCGAGAATTCCAACGTCGGGGCCGACCACCAGCAGATCACGATGCAGGTGATGCAGAACGTCGCCCGCCGCTACGGCCTGGTCTGCCTGCTGCACGAGAAGCCCTTCGCGGGCGTGAACGGCTCGGGCAAGCACAACAACTGGTCGATGGGAACCAACACCGGCACGAACCTGCTCGAACCGGGTGACACCCCGCACGAGAACCTCCAGTTCCTGTTCTTCTGCACGGCTGTGATCCAGGCGGTCAACAAGTACCAGGAGCTGCTGCGGGCCTCGATCGCAAGCCCCGGTCAGGACCATCGCCTCGGCGCCAACGAGGCCCCGCCGGCGATCATCTCGATCTTCCTCGGGACCGACCTCGAACAGGTCTTCGAGGTGATCGAGGCCGGCAAGGTCGGCGCATCCAAGCCCGGCTCCTTCCTCGGCCTCGGCACGCCGGTACTGCCGCCGCTGCCGCTGCACGGCGGCGACCGCAACAGGACCAGCCCCTTCGCCTTCACCGGCAACAAGTTCGAGTTCAGGGCGCTTGGCTCCAGCATGTCGCTGGCGATGCCAAATACGGTGCTGAACACGATCGTCGCGGAGGCGATCGACGACCTCGCCGACAAGCTCGCGGTCGCGATGAAGGGCAACACAAGCCTCGAGAAGGCGCTCACGAAGGTCGTCAAGGAGAGCTGGAGCGCCAACAAGCGGATCGTCTTCGGCGGCGACAACTACTCCGAGGCATGGCACAAGGAAGCCGAGGCCAGGGGTCTGGCGAACCTGAAAAGCACGCCGGACGCGCTGCCGTGGCTGATCGACAAGAGCACCATCGCGGTCTTCAAGAAGTACAAGGTGCTCTCCAAGCGCGAGCTGGAGTCGCGATATGAGGTCTTCACCGAGCAGTACGCGGTGAAGCTCAACATCGAGGCCGAGACCGCCGCCTCGATCGCGCGCACGCAGATCCTGCCGGCGGCAGTGCGGCACCTGAACGAGCTGAAGGCCACCGGCATGGCCGAGCTTGTCGAGGAGGTCGAGCCGGTCGTCAAGGAGCTGCACTTCGCCCTGGTCGCCCTGGAGGACGTCAACCTCAAGGACAACCAGCCCGACTCCAACCCCGCCAAGTGGGCCGCCTACATGCACGACCGTGTGATCCCCGCGATGGACGACGTGCGCGAGGTGGCGGACCGCCTGGAGAAGATCGTCGCCGA
Organism: uncultured Actinomycetota bacterium; assembly: GCA_963757925.1. Lineage (GTDB taxonomy): Bacteria > Actinomycetota > Thermoleophilia > Solirubrobacterales > Solirubrobacteraceae > Palsa-744. The sequence goes on along the minus strand of CAVWTE010000025.1, from coordinate 390,306 downwards.
CGACCTCTGGCCACTGCCGAAGTACTCGGAGATGCTCTTCATCAAGTGATTTGGGGGTCAGATGGCGGCGCTGGGCGGCGTCCTCGGTCGCTCGTGTGCAGGAAGCACACTTCGCTCCCTGCGTCCTTGCCCAGCTTGCCCTCTGACCCCCAAATCGGCGTGGTACTCCGACTTGGATTTTGATGGGCCGGCCTTTGAGGGCCGGCCTGTTGTTTCTGCTTAGTTCAGGATGAGCGCGGTGCGGGCCGGCCCTCGGGGCCGGCCCGTCTCATTTCAACCAGTAACCGAGGATGATGCCGATCCAGCCTGTAGCCGCCTTTTGAAGATCGGCGTCGGCTTCTTTGCTCAGCAAGACGTAGAGGCCCGCAGCCAACAGGACCACTGACACCGCCACAGACATGGCAAGCTTGACCTCGTCCCTGGTCACGGGCCGAACCCTATAGGAGCGGCGCGTTCTATCTATCGGCGCCGACGGCGCGCAATGCCTTCCCGTACCACCCGTCTCGCCCAACGGAGACGATTGCCGAACAGCCGCAGAGGCTGTTCTGTGGGTCGGCCAAACTCCTCGATCGCCTCGTCGCTTTCGACGGTTGTCGTGCGTGTCAACACGACGTGATTGCTGCCTGTAGCTGTCGAGCTTGTCGAAGGAGGCATGGGACTACGGGATCCACGGTGTGCCGCACTGAGGGCATACGAGTATAGACAGCCCTTCGGCTGAAGATGCGCTCCCAGTACGGTATTCGCCGCACTGTTCCCGATTCCTTCTACGCAACGCTGCCTCGGACACGACCATACGACGGCCGGCTTGACGGATCCGACGGCCACTAGCATAGGCCTGTGCGCGACTACCTGAACGAGATCAACACCCGCGTCGTCGTCTACGACGGCGGCATGGGCGCCACCCTGGAGCAGCTCGACCTCACCCAGGATGACTACGGCGGCCTGCAGGGCAAGTGCCACGAGGCCCTCGTGCTGAACAAGCCCGACGTGATCGAGGGCGTCCACGCCTCGATGCTCGACGCCGGCGCCGACGTCGTGGAGACCGACACGTTCCAGGCATCGCGCATCAAGCTCGAGGAGTGGGGCCTGGCCGAGCACACCCTGGAGATCAACCGCAGGGCAACGGAGCTGGCGCGCAAAGCCGCCGGCGAGCATCGCTTCGTCGCAGGCTCGATCGGGCCGACAGGCCACCTGCCCGCCTCTGAGGATCCAAGTCTTGGCCAGATCCGTTTCGGCGAGCTGGTCGAGGTCTTCGCCGAGCAGGCCGGCGGGCTGATCGCAGGCGGCGCCGATCTGCTGATCATCGAGACCGCTCAGGACATCCTCGAGGTCAAGGCCGCGATCTTCGGCGCCCGGGAGGCGTTCAAGGCCACGGGTCGCACGCTGCCGATCCACACCTCGGTCTCGCTGCTGCCAAACGGCGGCAAGATGCTGCTCGGCACCGACATCGACGCGGTGCTGACCACCCTCCATGCGCTTGACGTGCAGGTGATCGGGCTCAACTGCTCCACCGGGCCGCAGGACATGCGCGACGCGGTCCGCTTCCTCGGCGAGAACAGCCCGCTTCCGGTCGCCTGCATCCCCAACGCCGGCCTGCCCCTGCAGGGGCCTGACGGCGAGACGATCTTCCCCGAACGGCCCGAGCCGATGGCCGCTGCCCTCACCGAGTTCGTGGAGCGCTACGGCATCTCGATCGTGGGTGGATGCTGTGGCACGACGCCTGAGCACATCGCCGCGATCGCGCAGAGCGTCGGCGGGCGCCCCGTCCCGCGGCGGCCGACGGCCGGGGCCCCACGCCTCTCCTCGATGATCGCGGCCACGCCGCTGGTGCAGGAGCCACGACCCAGCATGGTCGGCGAGCGCGTCAACGCGCAGGGCTCGCGCAAGGCCAAGGAGCTGCTGCTCACAGACGACTACGACGGCCTGCTCCAGATCGCCGAGGACCAGGTGAGCGGCGGCGCTCACGTGCTCGACGTCTGCGTCGCGCTCACCGAGCGCACCGACGAGGCCGAGCAGATGCGGCTGCTCGTGAAGAAGATCTCGCTCACCCAGCCATCCCCGATCCAGATCGACTCCACCGAGCCCGATGTGATCGAGGCCGCGCTGGAGCAGATCCCCGGCCGGGCGATCGTCAACTCGGTCAACCTCGAGGCCGGCCGCGACAAGCTCGACATCGTCGCGCCACTTGCCAAGGCCCACGGCGCCGCGCTCATCGCCCTCACGATCGACGAGGTCGGGATGGCCAAGACGGCGCAGCGCAAGGTGGAGATCGCCGAGCGGATCGTGCAGCTCGCCTGCGAGGAGCATGGCCTGTCTCGCGAAGCGCTGATCTTCGACTGCCTCACCTTCACCTTGACCACAGGCGATGAGGAGTGGCGACCATCTGCGATCGAGACGATCGCCGGCATCAGGGCGATCAAGGAGCAGATCCCCGGCGTGAAGACCTCGCTCGGGGTCTCGAACGTCTCCTTCGGCGTCTCCCCCCCGCCAGAGCCGTGCTCAACTCCGTCTTCCTGCACCACTGCGTGGATGCGGGGCTCGACCTCGCGATGGTCAACCCCAACCACATCACGCCCTACGGCGAGATATCAGACCTGGAGCGCGACATCGCCGACGACCTCGTCTTCGATCGCAGGCCAGACGCCCTGGAGCGGTTCATCGCCCACTTCGAGAGCAAGGGCGAGCAGGAGCAGACCCAGGGCGCCGCAGACCCCACCGAGGGGATGGAGCCCGAGGAGGCCCTGCACTTCCACATCCTGCGCCGCCGCAAGGAGGGCGTCGAGGACTGGGTCGACGCCTGCGTGGAGAAGATCGGCGCGGTCCCGACGCTCAACGAGGTGCTGCTGCCCGCGATGAAGGAGGTCGGCGACAAGTTCGGCGCCGGCGAGCTGATCCTGCCCTTCGTGCTGCAGTCCGCCGAAGTGATGAAGCGGGCCGTCGCTCAGCTGGAGCACTACCTCGATCGGATCGAGGGTTACACCAAGGGAACGGTCGTGCTGGCGACCGTCTTCGGCGACGTGCACGACATCGGCAAGTCGCTCGTCAACACGATCCTCACCAACAACGGCTACACCGTGATCGATCTCGGCAAGCAGGTCCCGATCCAGACGATCCTCGACGCCGCCCAGGAGCACGAGGCGACGGCGATCGGCCTCTCCGCGCTGCTGGTCTCGACCTCCAAGCAGATGCCCGCCTGCATCGCCGAGCTCCACAGCAAGGGCCTGCCGTACCCGGTCCTGATCGGCGGCGCGGCGATCAACAGAGCCTTCAGCTACAGGGCCTTCTACCCTGGCGGCAAGGAGTCGCAGGAGATCTACGAGCCCGGCGTCTTCTACTGCAAGGACGCCTTCGAGGGCCTTGCCGTAATGGACCAGCTGATTGACGACGAGGCACGGCGGTCGCTCGTGGAGAAGCTCCGTGCCGGCGCCGAGGACTACAGGCAAAACGGAGTCGAGCCCGAGCAGCTGGACACCACCGATGACTCCGTGCGCTCGGCGGCCCGCACCGACGCCCCCATTCCTGCGCCTCCCTTCTGGGGCGTGCGGGAGATCCCCGTCGACCTTGACGAGGTCTATGCCCACCTCGACACCCATGTGCTGTTCAAGCTGCACTGGGGCGGCAAGGGAGTCAAAGGCCAGGAGTGGCGGGATCTCATCGCCGGTGACTTCAGGCCACGGCTGGAAAGGATGTGGGCAGAGCAGGACTACCTGCACCCGCGGGCGCTGCTCGGCTTCTTCCCGTGCTATTCGCTCGGCAACGAGATCGTCGTGCTGAACCCGGATGACCGCGGCAGGGAGCTCACCCGCCTGGTCTGCCCGCGCCAGCCCAAGGGCGAGCGGATCTGCCTCGCGGACTTCTTCCGGCCCGCCGTCGATGGGCGCCCGCCGCAGGAGCTGGACGTGATCGCCCTGCAGGCGGTCACGGTCGGCTCGCAGGTCACCGAGCTGATGAGCACCCTGGAGTCCGAAGGCTCCTTCGCCGAGCAGCTCTTCGTCCACGGCCTTGGCGTCCAGACCGCAGAGGGACTCGCCGAGTGGCTGCATAGCAGGGCGCGCGAGATGCTCGGCATCCCCGCCGCGCAGGGCCGCCGCTACTCCTGGGGCTATCCCGCCGTGCCCGAGCAGAGCGAGCATCTGAAGGTCGACAGCCTGCTGGGCCTCGAGCAGATCGGCATGAGCATCACAGACGGCTACGCCCCCGAACCGGAGCAGTCGACGCTCGCGCTGATCGCCCACCACCCCCAGGCGATCTACTTCGGCACTCGCCAGGGACGCCTGCCCGAGGGGACCTCGCCCGACGCCCTGATCAAGGGCTCCGATTACGATCCCTCACTGTTCGGCACGGGCGTCGGCTCCCCCGACCTCGCCGACGAGGACCCGGACGAGGCCATCGAAGAAGCGATCGCCTGAGCGCGCCTCACTCACACTCGCGTCACGCCACCGCCGCGCGGTCGGATGACGACGTGTGGCAAAGAAGGTTTACCAGGTGATCGCGATCATCGAGCTCCACGGCTGGGAACTGACGCGGACGCGCGGAAGCCACCGACAGTTCAGGCATCCACGCAGCTATGCCGCCATCATTACCATCTCAGGCAAGCGAAGCAGCACCATGACTGTCGGTCAGCTGGCAAGCATCCCACGCTTGTCTGGAATCAAGGAGTTGCGATGATGCGATACCTGGTCATCTACGAAACAGCCGAAGATGGTGGCTGGGGCGGGTACTCCCCCGATGTCCCCGGCTGTGTCGCGACCGGTGAGACGCAAGCCGAAGTCGAAGATCTGATGCAGACTGCGCTCCCGATGCACATCGCCGCCATGCGCGAGGCTGGGCAGCCTGTGCCACATCCGCATTCCCGCGCCGGCTTGATCGCGGCCTGACGCAGGATGCAAAGCCTCCCCAATTTCCGGCGGGCGTTCGCAACACGCCGCGAGGGGATGCGACCACCCCGCTAGGCAGCCTCATGGTGGCGCGAGCAGACGGTCGCGCCACTCCCGGAACGCCTGCGCCAGCCCCGCCTCGCCAAGGTTTGCCAGCCGCGCGATGTGGTCCTCGATGTAGTACGCGTAGAGCGGGACGATCTCCAGAGGCAGCAGCCTCGCCGCCTGCGCCTCCCATGTCGGTGGGCCCGCACGCCACGCAAGCGCGGCCGCCACCAGCGCATGGCTCGGAGTCTCGCTTTCTCCGAGATAGCTCTCGACCGCGTCATCGTTCGTCGCGACACGACCGCTCACGGCAGTGAACAGGAAGCGCACCGGGAAGAGCACAGCCTTGGTCACACGACGGACGCCGCCTGCGAGCAGCAGATCGGGCGAGCGGATCTCCTCGATCGGATCTGCGATGGAAGGTCGCATCTGACCATCAATCCGCGACGTAGCGCCCGCGACGCAATCCAAGCCGGCGACCCGCCCAAGCGCAAACCGCGCGCCGGTGACCAGCAGCTCCGCCGCGGTAGGACGAGGGAGGCGGCGGCGAACCTCGTCGCGGCCGGCGATCAGCCGGCCGTGCTCGATCAGATCCAGGCGGTCGAGGGCCGGAAAGCGACCGCCCTGCAGCTCTCCTCGCAGCGTGGCTTTGGTGCCCCAGAACACCGAGAGCCGCGAATCGAGCGCGCCGCCGCGGCGTACCTCCTCGAGCGTGGCGTCGATCGTCTGGGAGTCCTCCCGACGAACAGGATCGCGCAGGATCAACCCAAGATCTATGTCGCTGACTGCCTCGCTGAACCCTCCGTGAGCCAGGCTCCCAAGCGCGTAGGCGGCAAGCAGCCGGTCGCCCAGCGCCGAGGCATACCTCGCCGTCGCCCGCGCAAGCACGCGTTCGCCGGCAGCCAGGTCGGCGTCATCGCCCACAGCCCCCGTCCTCACCAGGGCTTCACGTCGCAGAACACGAACCCGTCGCGCTCTGCAACCTCGCCGGTCCTGCACACGACTGGCTCGCTGAAGATCGGGCCCGCGTAGACGAAGGTGTGAAACTCGCCGTTCTCGCCGCATGGGTCGACCTCAGGGGGAAGGTCGGCGAGCAGATCCTCGTCGTAGCGGCGACCGGCAAAGGACGCAGGCAGCGCGCGGGGATCGAGGCAGACGATGTACGCCTCGAAGCCCGCAGCGATGAACTCCTTGGCAAGGACGGCCGTATCGCGGCCCCACAGCGGGAAGAGGCCGCTCCTGCCGCTCGCGGACAGCCGCGCCTCCCTGTAGCTGCGAACGTCTGCCAGGAACAGGTCGCCAAAGGCCACCGTCTCGACCTCGGCCAGAGGCGGCGCCGCGAACGCCTGCGCCATGCGCGCCTCGTAGACCTCGTTGACGCAGGACGGCGGGATCGCAACCTCCACCAGCGCAATGCCGACCGCTTGCGCCTGCGCCGCCAGCAGCTCGCGCCGCACCCCGTGCATGCTGATGCGGTCGTAGACATCCGTCACGGTCGTGATCAGCGCCTCCGGCTCGATGTCCTGCTCCCGCAGCGCCAATAGCGCAAGCGCCGAGTCCTTGCCGCCGCTCCACGAGAGCGCATGATGACCAGCGGCGGGCGCCGCTGGCGAGGGCGACCGGTGATCGTCGAACGCCTGCGCCATCGCCAGAACATATCGGGATCGTTGGCGCGTGGGCTGCTAAGCTGGACTAAGTCATGCCTGAGATCCACAACATGCACGATGCCAAGACTCATCTCTCGCGGCTCGCAGAGCGCGCCGCAGGAGGCGAGGAAATCGTGATCGCCCGCAGCGGCAAGCCGCTGGCGAGGCTCGTCGCACTGGAGCAATCGCACAAGCCGCGCAAGCTCGGGCTGTGGCGGGGGATGGTCTGGATGAGCGAGGACTTCGACGCGCCGCTGCCCGCCGAGCTCCAACGGGGCTTTGAAGGTCACGACGACTGAGTCTCCTGCGACTCCTGCTCGACACTCACACGCTGCTCTGGGCCGCCACGGGGCAACTCGGCCCGAGCGCGCGGGAGGCCATCGAAGAGACCGCGGAGGAGGTGATCGTCAGCGCGGCGAGCATCTGGGAGATCGAGATCAAGCGAGCGCTTGGCAGGTTGAAGGCTCCGGCCGACACGGCGGCGCTCGTGGACGCCTCGGGCTTCGAGCGCCTCGCGATCACCTTCGAGCACGCCCAGGAGGCGGGACGCCTGCCAGCGCTGCACGGCAATCCGTTCGACCGCATGCTGATCGCCCAAGCACGCCTGCAGATGCTGACGCTCGCCACAGCCGACGAGGCGATACAGCGCTACGACGTCCCGGTGCTCGACGTCTCCAGCTGACCGCGCCCGGGCGAGGAGGGCAGCGGACGAAGCCTCACCGGCGCGGCGTGGATCGTGCGCAGCCGCACCTCCCGCCAGGAGAGGCCCTCGCTCACCAGCGCCGGCAGCCCCATCACCGCCGCGGCCGCAAGCTCGACCGCCTGCAGGACGATGCCGTAGGCGAGCGCATCGGGGCCTGAGACGTGGTAGACGCCCGCAAGCACCGCGACGCACGCGGCCTGGAAGACGCCGATGTTCGCCGGCGTGAGCGGCACGAAGGCAGTCGCGTTGACGGCGAACAGCACCGCCGCGGCGGCGCCGAAGTCGACCTCGCGGTCGAGCCCCAGGGCCATCAGGATGAGCCAGCAGGCGAGCAGCTGGATCCCCCATGCGCAGAGCTGCGCGGCGCTCGCGAGCGCCGCCACGCGCGGATGCGAAAACAGCGTGAAGCCGTCACGAATGCGGCGCCCCACAACGCGCAGCGCGGCGCTCACACGCTGAACGCTGCTGCGCGGATCCTGATCGGACGGCGGGCGAAGCAACACCGGCGCGAGCAGCAGAGTGAGCAGCCCGGCCGCTGGGATCAGCGCGAGTGCAAGCAGGATCCCGACGCCGCGCAGCAGGTCCACGCTCAGCATGCTGGCCACACCGAGCATCGACAGCGCGAGCACGTTCAGGAGCGTCTGGGAGACGATGCTTCCAAGCAGGACCGGGAGCGTCTCGCGCGCGCGGCCGAGCCTGCGTGCGACGATCAGGGCGCGGGAGGTCTCGCCGAGGCGCACCGGCAGGGTCGCGGACATGAGGACCCCCACGAATGTTCCCTGCAGCGCATCCCGTCGTCGCACTCGCCGCCACGTGGGCGCCGCGGAGAGGATCGCGTGCCACGCCAGGCCGCGCACGACCATCGAAGCGCACATCAACCCGAGACCCGCCGCGACCAGCCCCGGCTGCGAGGAGACGATGCTCGCGATCACCTTGGCGACGCCCGCGCGCTGCAGAGCGAGCAGCGCAAACGCCACGAGCGCGGCACCGATCCCGAGCAGCGCAAGCCGTCCCCCCACCCGGATCGCCCGGCGCGAGCGCGAGCGGCGTGGCACCGGCTCGATGCTTGGCAGCCGCTGTGGCGGGATCTTCGGCAGCAGGTCGGCGGGCGCCAGCCCGAGCCGGAGCGCGAGGCTCTGTGCGCGGCCCTCCGGGGCCGCGACGGCGATCGCCCGTTCGTAGCTCTCGAGGACCTCCGCGGCCACCTGAGGCCATGCGAAGCGCTGCGCCCGGATGCGGGCCTCCCTGGCCATCTGCGCCCTGCGGCGCGGCTCCAGCGCGATCGCGCGCAGCGCCTCGGCGAGCGCAATGGGATCGCCGGGGGCAATGAGAACGCCGTCGATGCCGTCACGCACGACGTCGCGGTAGCCGGTGATGTTCGAGGCAATCACGGGTGTCGAGGCGGCGAACGCCTCCGTCAGCACCATCCCGAAGCTCTCTCCGCCAAGGGAGGGCGCGCAGAGCACGTCGGCCTGTGTGAGCGCCAATGCCTTCTGGGCCTCGGAGACCTTGCCAAGCGCGGTCACGCCGCGGTCGTCGAGCAGCAGCGGCGCAACCTGCTCAGGACCGGCGCCCACCAGCGTGAGCGTCGCCGGCACGTGCTCGCGCAGCGCCTCGAAGGCCTTCAGGAGCACGGGCAGCCCCTTGCGCTCCACTGCCTGGCCGATGAAGAGGATGCGCAGCGGGGCGCCGGCGAGCACTTCGGCGCCCTCCCGCGGCGGCGGCAGCTGCACACCGTTGGGGACGACCCGATACCGCCCGCCGAAGAACCTCCTCGCCGTCCACGCGGCGGCCTCCGATACGGCGATCCGGGCATGCAGCCGATTCATCCGCCGAGTGGCGCCGGCGAGCCGTGCGCCGCCGTTGGTGAGAACGTTGTCGGAGTAGGTGTGGAAGGTGCCGAGAAGGGGCACGCCGCGAGTCGAGCAGAGCGCATCCCAGGAGACGATCGGGACGACCGGCTCGTGGATGTGGAGCACGTCATAGCCGCCGTCCCTGATCTCCCTGCGCAGCCGGGTCACCGCGTCAGGGAACAGCGAAAGGTTGGAGACCGCTCCGTTCGCCTCGATGCCAACCGTGCGCCCGAGCGAGACCAGGTACTCCGGAGCGTGGCGCGGCTCCGGGCGCGCACCGCGGTGCAGATGCCGCGAGAGCGCATCATCCGGGTCGAAGGGAGCGAGCACCCTCACGTCGTGCCCGCAGGCGATCAGCTCGCCCGCAAGCGCCTCGATGTGCCTCGTCACTCCTCCCGGGTAGGTCCAGGAGTAGGGGCAGAGCAGGGCTATCCGCACAGCAGGACTTTAGACCGTGGCGAGGCGCGAGCGCCTACGCCTATACTCGGGGCCCTTGGGCGAGCGCCACTTCGTCAAGTACACCTTCCTCAAGGTCGACCCTGCCTGGCGTCGCCTGGACGACGAGCGTCGCGCCCAGGACAAGCTCGAGTTCCTGGCCGCCTGCGAGGACTTCGCGGACGGGCACATGCTGCAGTCCTTCACGCTGATCGGCACCCGCGCAGATGCGGAGCTGCTGCTGATCTCCGAGGCCGAGAACCTGGACCGCATCCACGAGTTCCACGTCGTGCTGCTGCAGAGCGGCCTGATGAAGTGGGCGAACACCCCCTACTCGTTCCTTGGGATGCGCAAGAGCTCCGAGTATTCCGAAGACGTTCGCGCGATCCCGCGAGGGTTCCGCGGCAAATACGTCTTCGTGTATCCGTTCGTGAAGTCCCGGGAGTGGTACTCGCTGCCCGCGGAGGAGCGCTGGCAGATCATGCAGGGCCACATCAAGGTCGGGCGCGAATACCCGGGCGTGGACAACCACACCACCTACTCCTTCGGCCTCGACGACCAGGAGTTCGTCGTCGCCTTCGACACCGACGACGTCGGCACCTTCCTGGACCTGGTCCAGCGGCTGCGTACCACGGAGGCCTCTAGATACACAGTCCGTGACACGCCGAGCTTCACCTGCATCGCGGCCTCGCTGCCGAAGGCGCTGAACGCGCTCGATGGGGAGCCTGTGGCGCTCGAGGCGCTGGCCAGCCAAAGTTGACCCTGCGGCATGATCTTGGCGTTGATCTAAGGAGAGCCATCTGATGCCCAAGAGCACGAGCGGCAGCAGCGTAGGAGCCGGAAAGCGGAGCCGCGCCCAGACGAAGCCCCGCAGCAGCGCCGCCAGCAGGCGCCGCGGAACATCGCACCTGCGCGAGAGCGACCCGGTGCTCGCTGGCCTGATCGACGCCGCCGGCCCACTCTCCGACGCCCGAGACGGCCGGCCCGAGCGGGACGACCACTACGGAGCGCTCGTGCGCTCCATCATCGACCAGCAGCTCTCGGTGCGAGCCGGGGCAGCGATCTACCAGCGACTGCTCGACCGCTTCGACGGCCGGCCGCCGACGCCGGAGCAGGTGCTCGCGCAGGAGCCCGAAGAGCTGCGATCCGCGGTCGGGCTCTCGCGCGCGAAGGTCGGCTTCCTGCGCTCGCTCGCCGAGCACGTGCTGGACGGCAGCCTCGAGCTCTCGCGGCTCGAGGAGCTCGACGACGACGAGGCGATCGCCGAGCTCGTCGCAGTCAAGGGCCTTGGAGTATGGACCTCCCACATGTTCCTGATGTTCCACCTCGAGCGCCCGGACGTGCTCGCCGTCGGAGACCTCGGCATCAGGCGTGCGATCGAAATCGCCTACGGCCTGGCCGAGCTGCCCGATCCCCCGACGATCGAGCGGATCGCCGAGCCATGGCGCCCGTACCGGACGCTCGCATGCCGTTATCTGTGGCGCTCGCTGGACAACGAGCCAGACTGATCTGAGCATCCGCATTGCAAGCGCCGGAGGCAGGCGACAAGCCTGTCGAAAACCCAGCGCGCAACCTTGTGGGTCGAGGAGACCGCGCTCTCCACAGACGCTCGCATGGCCACCATGGAGCACCGGCCGCCTCACACCAGCGAACTCCCCCAGCGCGAGCTCTCATCCAGAACCCGCGTCGGGCCGTCCAGCGGCGGCCCGTAGCGCGCCTCAGACGGCTGAGACCTGCTCTTCGTCGGCGACCCGGAAGGAGCGAGCCGCAGCCGCAGGCGGCGACGACGTTCGGGTTCTTGACCTTGAAGCCGGCGCCCTGCAGGCTCTCCTCGTAGTCGATCACCGAGCCACGCACGTACTGCAGGCCTCGGCGTCGACCAGCAGCTTCACGCCATGGTCCTCGAACACCTCGTCGCCGTCACGCTGCTCGTCGAAGGCGAGCTGGTACTGGAAGCCCGAGCAGCCGCCGCCGCGCACGCCCACGCGCAGGCCGGCAAGGCTCAAATCCGCCTGCTGGCCTGCAGGAACTCGCGAACCTTCTCGGCGCCCTTGTCGGTGAGGGTGATCATCGCTTTCAAAAGTATAGCTCGGCGGTGAGGTCGCTAATGTGGGTCGTCGATGCCAACCGCCGATGAGATCAAGTCAGCGCATCGAGGCCGCGATACCGGGAGCGCAGGCCGAGGTGGAGGACTGCACCGGCGGCGGCGACCACTTCCGCGCCAGCGTCGACCGCGGCGGCATTCGCGGGCCGTCAGCCGCATCGAGCAGCACCGGCTCGTCTACGAGGTCTTCGGCGACGAGATCGGCGGGCCGATCCACGCGCTCTCACTGACGACGCAGCCCGACCATGTGAGGCCGCAGGCAGCCCATGAGCACCCGTGTCCACTCCGGAGACCAACCCGATCCGCGAGGCGATTGCCGAGGCGATCGCAGAGCACGAGGTGATCCTCTTCATGAAGGGCACCCCCGAGGCACCCGCATGCGGCTTCTCCGCTCGCACCGTCGCAGCCCTGCAGGCGACGGACGCGCCCTTCGCCGCGGTCGACATCCTGCCCGACCCGCGCATCCGCCAGGAGCTCTCGGCGATTTCGAACTGGCCGACGATCCCGCAGCTCTTCGCGAAAGGCGAGCTGGTCGGCGGCTGCGACATCGTGACCGAGATGTATCGAGACGGGCGAGCTCGCGGAGGTACTCGGCGTCGCCGACGCTGCCGCCTCGCAGGAACCGCTGCAGCCCGCGCAGCCGGCGGCGCAGGGCCTCGGCATCGAAAACCGCCTCGGCTGAGCGGAGCGGCGACTGGTCCTGCGCTTGCTGTAGGGTCAGCGCCCAATGGCATCGGTCGCGATCGTCAGCGACACCACGCACTACCTGCCTGCTGAGCTCGTGCGTCGCGAAGGGATCCACCAGGTCAGCCTCTACGTCGGCTGGGCCGGTGAATCCACGCGCGAGCTCGAGATGGACGGCTTCGACGCCTTCTACGCCCGGCTTGCCAGGGACCCTGAGACGCCGACCACCTCCCAGCCCTCGATCGGCGACTACATCGCCGTCTGGGAACCGCTGCTCCAGGAGGGCAAGGACATCGTCTCGGTACACCTCGCCGGCGGCATCTCGGGAACCTGCGAGGCCGCCAGGCAGGCCCGCGCGATGCTCGAGGAACGCGGCCTCGGCGAGCGCGTGGAGGTCATCGACGGCGAAACCGGCTGTGGCGGCCTCGGCTTCCTGCTGCTCGCGGGCGCGGGCGCAGCACGCGCCGGCGGCGACATCCACGAGGTCGCGCAACGCGTCAAGCAGTCTCGCAGGCGCGCGCGGATCTGGTTCTGCATCGACACGCTGGAGTACCTGCGGCGCGGAGGACGGATCGGCAAGGCGCAGGCGTGGCTCGGCGGCACGCTGAAGATCAAGCCGATCCTCACCCTGCAGCACGAGATTACGCCGGTCGAGCGCGTTCGCACCTCCAAGCGAGCGTTCGAGCGGATGGTGCAGTACGGGGACCGCCTGATGCAGGAAGGGCTCACCGCCTGGGCGGTGCAGCACATCCAGGCGGCCGACCAGGCGCAGCGGCTTGCCGACCGCTGCCGCGAGGTGATCGGCGGCGAGCCGCTGTTCATCTCAGAGGTCGGGCCCGTGATCGGGACCTACACCGGGCCCGGCCTGCTCGGCGTCGGCGGCATAGACCCCTCACTGCTGTCCTGAGCGCCTCGAGCTATAGGGAGACGCTCCGCGTCCCCGATTCGCCCAGCGGCCGCTAGCGGCGACGGCGGCGTTTGCCGCCCAGAATCGCGGCTATCCCGCCGCCGATCACGAAGCCCGTGACCGCGGCGCCGATCAGCGCTTCTCTGCGGTGGCGTTCGAGCTGTCCACGCCAGTCTGTGACGACCGCGACCTCCCCGCGGAGGCGTTCGAGGGAGACCGCGAGCTCGGCGCGGTTGGCCTCGATCGAGCTGCGTATCTCTGCTGGAGAGCGGCTTGGCATCGGTGCTGTGGCCTCCTAGTTGGTTCCCTCGGCAGCCGCGCCGGACCTGGAGCTCACCGTCTCACGGATCTTGCGTGCCTCCTCGATCGCCATGCTCGGCGTCGGCGGCGCACCCGCTTTTACCGCCTTGGCAGCTACGAAGCCCGCGATCACGCCGAGGATCAGCAGGATCAACGCCATTGCGAAGAAGCCCCAGAAGTAGGTGAACTGGTTGCCGATCGGCAACTCGAAGTAGAGCAGCCACGCACAGCCGATCAGCACGAAGAACAGGGCGGTGACCATGAAGATGCCGGCGGCGACACCGACGACCGCACCCTTGGCAAGGCGCGTGGCCTTCTGGGTCATCTCGGCCTTGGCGAGCTCTATCTCCTCGCGTACGAGCAGCGAGGCGCGCTCGGAGACCTCCGTGATCGCGGCAGCGAGGTTCGGGGACCTCTGATCGCCGCTGCCGGAGGCGCCCGCTGCACTCATGAACGTACCCGGCGCAGCAGCACCGCCAGCAGGAAACCACCGAGGAATGCCGCGCCGACCGCGACCTCGGGCCGCATGGCGTCGGCGGCTTGCGGGTAGGCCGACCCCGAGGCCTCGTGGGGCCCTCCGCCGTTGCTCGAGCTCGGCGCGTCCGCGACGCCGTTGGCGTGCTCGGCGCTCACTCTGGCGGCTCCTCGTCGAACATCCTCCTCCAGACCATCGCGGCGGCGCGCTGGGAGGCGATGCTCGCCAGGGCTCCGAAGGCCGCGAGCACGCCCGACCAGACCAAGCGCTTGACCATGTCGTTCTCCATCCTGGGCAGTCTAATCACCACTCCGGGCGTCTGGCCGCGCGCGAGCGGCGCCGGTGGCCTCCAGACCACCGCAGATCGTCTCGACCACGAGCCGCTTGGCGCGCTCGTAGTGCTCCTCGCCAATCGGCAGCAGCTGGAAGATCCAGCCCGTCAGCACCTGCTCGATCGCGCCGTAGAAGGCCATCGCGGCGAACTCGGCATCGATGTCGGTCCTGAATGCACCCTGCTCCTGCGCCTTGGTCACGATCGCGGCGATCCCGCTGTACGCCTGCCTGATGCGCGCCAGGTGCGTCTGGCCGAAGGAGTTGGCGGCTCTGGTCACGTCCACGATGATCACCTTCATCAGGTCGGGGTCGTGCCTGTAGCTGTCGACGATGAAGGAGGCGATCGCGTAGAGCTTCTCGCGTGCGGAGGACTCGGTCGTGTCCACCTCGGCGATCATCGCGAGCATCACGTTCCAGCGCTCGAGGAAGAGCGTGTCCAGCACGCTGTCCTTGGAACCGAAGTAGTGGTAGACGAGGCCGTATGCGACACCCGCCTCGTCTGCGATGTCAGAGACCCGGCAGGCGTGGAAGCCGCGGCTCGCGAACACCCTCACGGCCGCATCGAGGATCGCCTGGCGACGATCAGCGGGTGCAGCACGGGCACGCAGGGCGCTCATTCTGGCGCCGCCACCTCCGGCCAACGATAGGCCTCAGGACGTCTGTTCGACAGCGAGGGCAACTTGCTTCTGACATTTGCCTGGGCCTGAAGGTCGATCTCCGCGACGATGTGGCCCTCCTCCCGCTCGCCAAGGCTCGCCAGCACGACGCCCCACGGATCGACGATCATCGAGCGCCCGCCCGACTCGTAGCCGTCTGGATGGCGGCCAACCTGGTTGGCGGCGACCATGAACGCCTGGTTCTCGATCGCCCTCGCCCTCACGAGCACCTCCCAGTGCTCTCTGGTCGTCGGCAGCGTGAAGGCGCTCGGCAGCGCGATCAGCAGCGCGCCGCGCAGGGCAAGGATTCGGAAGAGCTCCGGGAAGCGCAGGTCATAACAGATCGCAAGGCCGATCGGCAGGCCTCCGGCGAGCTGGCTGGTCACGATCTCCGAGCCGGGGCTCTCCAACTCGGACTCCCTGTAGAGCTTGCCGTCGACCTCGACGTCGAACATGTGGATCTTGCGGTAGACGGCACGAACCGCTCCCGCCGAGTCGACGTGGACGCAGGCGTTGGCGAGCGTCTGTGAGCCTGGCCGGCTCTCTGTGATCGAGCCCGCGATCAGGTCGATCGAGAGCTCCGCCGCAACCGCCTTCGCCCACGAGATCGCGGGACCGTCAAGGGTCTGGGCGCTTGCGAGCTGCTTCTCCCGGCCGCCCATCACGAGCCACTTCTCCGGCAGTACGACGACACCTGCGCCGTCCGCGGCGGCAGCGCGAACGTGACGATCGGCGGAGGTGAGGTTCTCGGCCGTCTCGCCGCTGGAGTTGAGCTGAACTGCCGCGACCTTCATGGGTACACTCCGCCCTTCCGGCAATGCCTCGCCAGGGTTCGATTGACAAGTCAGTCAATCATTGTGAAGCATAGCGCCTGACGCTGGCGCCCCGGGCGGCCTGCCTCTTGGGCTTCCTTCCTGCCCTGGTGCGCACGTCCTCGCGAGAGTGCCCCTCGTGCTGCCTGCGCAGCTCGGCGAGCAGCAGCTTGGAGTGGACGGCACCAACGAGGTCCCGCAGCGGCTCGACGCCCGCTGCGATCATCGCAAGCGCCCGCTCGACCTCGACCTCGCCTGCAAGGCGGTCGAGCAGCGCCCGCACCTCTTCGCGTACGAGTGGCTCCAACGCATCCCGGTAGCGGAGGGTGTCATAGACCGTGAAGCCGAGTGCCTCCTCATAGCCGCCAGCCCTGAAGCGGGATATGGCCTCGATGATCTTCACATCGTCCTGGTCGTATCCGGCCCTGGTGGGCGTGAGCACTCCAAGCTCCGCCAATCGCACAAGGACGTTGGCCGGCAGCTCGTAGCGCTCGCGCACCTCTCTTGCCGAGATTCGCTTGCTCTCGGCTCTGGCGAGCGCGCGCTCGACGATCCTGTCCTCCAGGTCGATCAGGGCCTGCACCCGCTCGGGATCCTCTCGCAGCAGATCCTTGATCACCCGCAGCGGCATGAAGCGCTCCTCCTGCAGACGCTTGATCAGCTCGAGGCGCTGCACGAAGTGCGACGGGTAGTAGGCCATGTTGCGGCTCGTACGCTTGATCTCCGAGCCCTCGCCGAGCAGGCCCTCCCGCAGGTAGTGCCTGATCGTGCCTGAGCTCACCCCACTTCGCTGGGCGAGCTCGCTCATCTTCAGAAGGTCTTTCAAGATAGGCGGTGCGGTCGGGGGGTGCTCAGACCAAGCTGGGCGACGCGGGGCGGCGATCCAGCGCTCGGATGAAGTCCCGCCCGCCCCCATCCGGACGCGGCGGTCTTCTTGAAAGGCCTTCTCAGCGCGGGAGCCTCACTCATGCGGTCGAGCCCGTGCCCCTCTCGGCGAGTGGCCCGGGCGAGGCGCCCGCGATCGCTCCGGATGCAAGCAGCGCGGAGATCTCAGACTCCGGTACGCCCGCTTGGCGCAGCACCGACTCGCTGTGCTCTCCAAGTGCAGGCGCCGGCATCCGTGCCGGGTCGCCAGGCGTCCGCGAGAGCTTTACCGGCACTCCCAGCTGCCTGACGGGCCCCTCTACGCCGGGCTGGCTTATCTCGACGACCATCTTGCGCGCACTGACGAGCTCGGAGGCGAGCGCCTCGTCGAGGTCCAGGACGGGCTCCAGGCAGCATTCGTGCTCGGCGGCGAACGCCTCCCATTCGGCACGAGTCCTGCTCTTGAAGACCTTCTGCGCCTCGGCGTGGGCACTGCTGCCCGGACGCTCGAACTGCCGCTCGATCAGGTCCTCCCTGCCCACTCCCCTGCACCACGCCTGCCAGAACTTCGGCTCGAGCGCGCCGAGGCTGACCCAACCATCGGCACACTCGTAGGAGCGATAGCAGATCAGCGCGCCGGCGAGCTCGAGATCGCCGCGGTGCGGAGTCACACCGTCGGCGAAGTAGCGTCCCGCGACCATCGCAAGCCAGGAGAGCGCCCCGTCTGACATCGAGATGTCGACGAGCTGCCCTTCGCCTGAGCCGGGCCTTGCAAGCGAGCCGTCACGCTCGTGCAGCGCAGCGAGGATGCCGAGCGCGGCCATCATCGAGCCGCCGCCGATGTCAGCGATCTGGACCGCGGACTGAATGGGACCCCCACCCGCCCCGCGGTCGCGCTCGCCGGTCAGCCCCAGCATCCCGATCAAGCCCAGGTAGTTCATGTCATGGCCGGGCGCGGTGCGCTTGGGGCCATCCTGCCCGTAGCCGCTGATCGCGCAGTAGACGATCCTCGGGTTCTCCTCACGCATACGCTCATATCCGACGCCCAGGCGGTCGAGCACCCCGGGGCGGAAGGACTCGAGCACTACGTCGCAGTCGCGCACGAGCCGCAGGAGCAGCTCCCTGCCCTGCTCGCTCTTCAGGTCGAGCCGGATCGAGCGCTTGTTGCGGTTGAGCGCAAGGTAGAGCGCCGAGCGAGCGCTCTCGTGGGCGCCCTCGTAATAGGGGGGAGACCAGCGTATGTAGTCGCCCGCGCCCGTGTCCTCGACCTTCAGGACGTCCGCGCCCAGATCGGCAAGCAGCAGCGAGCAGAAGCCGCCCGGCAGCAGCCGGGAGAGGTCGAGCACCTTCACGTCCTGGAGCGGCAGGCTCATCTAGTTCTCCTCCTTGGAGAGATTCATCCAGTAGTGGTGACGCCGAGCAACGCCCGCGCCTCCTGCACGGTCGCCGGGCGGCGACCGACGTCTTGCACCATCTGGCGCGCCTTGGCGATCAGGTCGCCGTTGCTGCGCGCCATCTGCCCGTTGGGCAGGTAGAGGTTGTCCTCCAGACCGACCCGGACCGAGCCGCCGAGGCTGAGCGCCGCGCCGAGCAGACTCCACTGCTGGCGGGAGATTCCGATCACGCCCCAGTGGGAGCGCGCCGAGCCGTCGGGCCAGCCGCGCAGGCCCGGGATGTTCTCCACCATCGCGGCGAGGTTGCGCGCCCCCGGAGGGATGCCGCCGACCACGCCCATGATGCAGTCGACGTGCAGTGGCGCCGTGAGCACCCCCATGTCGATCAGCGGATCGAGGCTGCCGACGTGGCCGAGGTCGAAGCACTCGTGCTCGGGGCGGATGCCGAGGTCGTTCATTGCGATCAGGAGCTCGACGATCTCCGAGAACGGGTTGGAGAAGACCATCTCGAACACGAAGCCTTTGCGCGAGCGCGAGTACTTCGCGTAGTTCATCGAGCCCATGTTCAGGGCGGCGACTTCGGGCATCCCCGCCTTCAGGTAGGCCACGCGCTTCTCGA
This sequence comes from uncultured Actinomycetota bacterium, assembly GCA_963757925.1. Lineage (GTDB taxonomy): Bacteria > Actinomycetota > Thermoleophilia > Solirubrobacterales > Solirubrobacteraceae > Palsa-744. The sequence continues at coordinate 371,599 of CAVWTE010000025.1, read as the reverse complement.
CCGGCACCCCGATCGTCCCGGTCGAGTAGTTGACGATCACATCGCCCGCGGCCTGCCTGATCGCCTCGGTGATCGCGACGAAGTCCTCGACCTCGTAGCTCGGCGTCCCATCCGGCCTGCGCGCATGGATGTGGATCATCGCCGCGCCCTCCTCAACGGCGCGGCGCGCCTCCTCCCCGTACTCCTCGGGCGTATAGGGGATGGCAGGACACTGGTCTCTGTTCGCGATCACTCCTGAGATCGCGCAGGTGATCACGGCTGGATCGTCAATCATCGTCTCTCCTCGTTGTCCCGACCGGCGCATGCGCCGGTCGGCGCCGGGCCGCATGCGGCCCGGCGGACCACGTCGCATGCGACGTGGTCCTCATACCGGGATCACTCCGTGTCTCTTCCACGGCCGCTCGACTCTCTTGCTCTGCGCCATCTCGAGACCCCTGCAGATCGTCTCGCGCGTCTGCCGGGGGTCGATCACGTCATCGATCAGGTCGTTGCCCGCGGCGATGTAGACGTCGAACATCTTCCTGAAGCCCTCGATCAGCTCGGCGCGCTTTGCCTCCGGGTCCTCCGCCGCCTCCACCGCCTTGCGGAAGGCGATCTCGACCACACCCTCGGCGCCCATCACGCTGATCTCCGCGCTTGGCCAGGCGACGATCAGGTCGGGCTCGTAGGCGCGCCCGCACATCACGTAGTAGCCGGCGCCATAGGCCTTGCGCGTGATCACCGTGATCTTCGGCACGGTCGCGTTGGCCACGGCATAGAGCATCTTCGCGCCGTGGCGGATGATCCCCCGCGCCTCGACCTTCGTGCCGACCATGAAGCCGGGCACGTCCTGGATGAAGAGGAGCGGAATGCCGAAGGCGTTGCAGAGGTTCACGAAGCGGGCGGCCTTGTCGGCGGAGTCGTTGTCGAGGATGCCGCCAAGCTGCTTGGGCTGGTTTGCAACGATGCCGGCGGGCCGGCCGTCGAAGCGCGCGAGGCAGGTGATGATCGTCCTGGCCCACTGCTTCTTGATGTCGAGGTAGGAGCCCTCGTCGACGATCGCCTCGATCACCTCGTACATGTCGTACGGCTTGCGGTTGGACTCCGGCAGCACGTCGAGCAGCGACTCCTCGCGACGCTCCACCGGGTCGCGGCTTCGCAGGATCGGCGGCGCCTGCTCGCAGTTCTGCGGCATGTAGGAGAGGTACTCCTTGATCCGCTCGATGCACTCCTCGTCGCTATCGACTTCCATGTCGCCAACACCCGACTTTCGGCAGTGCACCCGCGAGCCGCCAAGCTCCTCCTGGGTGACGTCCTCCCCGACAGCGGCCCTGACCAGGTGCGGACCCGCCAGCGCCATCGAGCCCCGGCCCTTGACCATCGGCACGAAGTCCGCGAGCCCCGGGATGTAGGCGGTGCCGGCCGCGCATGGCCCCATCAGCGCGGCGACCTGCGGGATCACGCCGCTCATGATCACCTCTTCCCGGAAGAGGTGTCCGAGCCGGCGAACATCGCGCCCGCGGCCTCCTGGACCCGCGCGCCGGCGGAGTCCAGCAGCCACACGAACGGGATCCGCTTGGTCAGCGCAAGCTCCCGCAGGCGGGTGACCTTGAACTCGCCGGTCATGCCCATCGAGCCGGCCATCACGGTGAAGTCATAGGCGCAGACGGCGGTCAGGCGGCTGTCCACCTTGCCGTAGCCGGTGATCACGCCGTCCGCCGGAGCGTCCACCCCCTCCATCGCACGCTGGGTGGTGTGGGGCTTGCCGAGCATCCCCAGCTCGACGAAGGTGCCCTCGTCCACCAGCAGCGCGATCCGCTCACGCGCCGTGAGCTTGCCGGCCTCGTGTTGCCTCTCGATCTTCTCCTGTCCGCCGCCCAACTTGATCTGCTCGCGGCGGGCCTGCAGGTCCTCGACCAGCGGCCTGAGCAGCGAGATCGGCGGGCGCTCGGCCTCTGCGCTCATTGGCCCCGCCACTGCGGCTCGCGCTTCTCGAAGAAGGCCGCGACTCCCTCTCTGATGTCCTCCGTGGAGAGGGCGAGGGTGAGCTGCGCCCGCAGATAATCGAGCGCATCGTCCAGGGGCATGTCCAGCTGGCGCCGCATCGCCTGCTTGCCAAGGCGCATGATCGCGGGCGACTTGCCCGCGAGCTTGCTGGCCCACTCGCCGACGGCCGCGTCGAGCTGCTCGCGAGGCACCACCTTGTTGACGATCCCCGCCTCCAGCGCCTGCCGCGCATCGATGCGCTCCCCGAGCAGCAGCAGCTCGTTTGCCTTCTTGCGAGCGACGTTGCGATAGATCAGCGCCATGATCATGAACGGGAAGGCCCCCACGTCGATCTCAGGCGTGCCGAAGGTCGCGTTCTCGGAGGCCACGATCAGATCGCAGCACAGCGCGATCCCGAAGGCACCCGCCAGCACGTGGCCGCCTGCGGCGCAGATCGTCGGCTTCTCCAGCGAGCCGATCAGCTTGAAGAGCCCCGTGAACGCCTCCGAGCCGAAGTGCTTGTGGATCAGTGGGACATCGGCCGCAAAGCCACCGAGGTTCGCCCCCGAGGAGAAGACCCTCTCATGGGAGGAGGCGAGGACCACGCACCGCACCTCCACGTCGTCCCTCGCCTTGCCGAACGCCTCGTGCAGGCCGCCGAGCATCTCGACCGACAGCGAGTTGCGGGTGTCGGGGTCGTTGAGCGTGATCGTCGCGACGCCGTCTGAGACCTCGTATAGAACGTGTTCTGGCGCCACCGGCGACATCCTAACCGGACGGGCCGACTTGCGGGTAGTACGAAGCGCTACTGCTTACTTTGCGTTTGACGCGCTGCCGCCGAGATGAGGCAGCGGACACTCGCGCAGGATCTTCTTGCGTTCGCGCTTGCTTACCACCCGTTCCCTGAGTCGATGCCGCTTCACGCATGCCTCGAAGCGCCTGATTTCTCTGCGCTGACGCTTGGTCAGGTGCACTTCTGCGGATTCTTCCTCGTACTTCTTCAGTTCGGCCCCGGTGATCGTTTCGCTCGCGGGCGGCGGCAGCACCGATACCGGGATTTCAGTCGCCAGGATGTCTGAGACGACCGACAGCCCAACCTTGCCGAGCGTCATCTGCAGTCGTGTTCTGACAGGCAGGCCATCGGATGCGAGGTACAACTCGAGCGTCAGCTCGGATCGTCTCAGAGCCTTCTTCACGGGCTTGGGGGCCTTGGAGCTCGATCCACCCCCGAGCTCGGCAGAACGGAGCTCGGCTTCGAACTCGATCGTCTGCTGCCCATCCACTTCCCTCGGCCCCACCTCGATGACCGACCGCGCATGGTCGAGCAGCTTGATCAGCCCGCCAAACCCGGATTCCGCACTTTCGGGCCCGGGAAGCTCTGAGCTCGGCGAAGATTCGCCCGCTGCGGTTCCCTTCTTCGACTCGGCCTTTGCTTCGGCCTCTTCGGCCGGACTGATGTAGAGCCACGGCTTTCCGCGATCGCTCTGCGCCAGCAACGGCGAGCGCGTATAGACCTGTTCACCGATGATCCGCTCCTGGAACGAGAGGCCGCCGAGGATCTCCCCGCGAATGACGGCGAGCTTGGGAGAGACGCTCGCTTCAAAGTCGGCGGTGAGGAAGGGAAAGCTCTGCTTCGGATGGGTCGTGAGGCGCACGACAGTGGGTTTCCGCCGAGGAGCCGAACGCTTGCGGCGCCGCCGGGAGGGCTTGCTCGATGTGACTTCAAACAGGCCTTTGGCGCCCTGCGGCACCCCCGTCAACACCTCCACCAGCGAGCCCCGCTCGCTGTTTATGTGAAGCGCTCCCATCTTCTGCTCCAGCGCAATGAGATCAGGAGGCAGCTTCGCCGACGAGCCACCGGAGGAGGTCGCAGAGCCGGCATTCGGCGAGAGAGGCAGGACGCGATCGTCGAGATCCGCGATCAGACTCGCGGCAGAGAGGCCGGCAGCCGGGACCACGACCCTATTCAAATAGGCGGGCGCTACCGAGGCGGCACTCGTGCCCGCCGGCATCAACGCCAGCGCAAGCAGCGCCGAAGGCGCGAGCACGTACATCACCGGCCAGCGACGCAGCATCCCAAACACGTTGCCCTCCTCATTTCACGCGAGCCCGCAGGCGGCAGATAGGGCGCGGATGCTACCGGAGCGATGAGCCCCATCGCCAAGAGCGCTTGGAGCGCGCGCAGAGGGCTCCAAAGCGACCGGCGAAATCTCAATATCCAGTAATTTCACGCCAATGGCACGTGCGGCCGCGGCCCCGCCGGTCTCAGAGTCCACCCAGGGCGAGCCTGCCCTCACTCGCGGCCGGCTCGAGGTGCCTCGCGCCCCCAGGGGCCGCATCGGCATGCTCGTGCTGGCCGCCACGCTCCTCGGCGCGGCGCTGCGACTGCCGTTCCTGGCAAATCAGAGCCTCTGGTTCGATGAGACCTTCACCCGCTCGATCGTCTCCCATGGCTCGCTGGCAGGCGTGATCGGCGGCGTTCGCGCAACCGAGTCCACCCCGCCGCTCTATTACGTTCTCACCTGGGCGTGGATCCATGTCTTCGGCGAGACGACCGCGATGTTGCGGATGCCGGGAGCCCTCGCGGGCGTGCTCTGCGTTCCAGCCGCCTATCTGGCGCTGCGCCGGCTGATGGGCGCAAGGGCATCGATCGCGGCGGCGTGGCTCGTGGCATGCAGCCCGATGCTCGTCTCCTATTCGCTGGATGCCCGCTCCTATTCGCTGCTCGTGCTGTTCTCGATCCTCTCGCTGTGGACGATGAGCAGGGTGTTGGAGGTGCCCTCGCCGAGCCGGCTGGCGGTCTGGGCGCTGGCCTGCGTGGCGCTCCTCTACACGCACTATTTCGGCGGCTTCATCGCAGCTGCCGAGATCGCGGTGCTGCTCTGGAGGATGCCCGAGTACCGACGCGCGCTGCTGCTCACGACCACAGCCATGGCGGTGACCCTGCTGCCGCTCGTGCCGCTGCTGCTCCACCAGAGCAGCGGCGAACGAACAGCATTCATCGCCGCAGCCCCACCCCTCACCCGAATCGAGGAAGCCCTCAGACAGTTCGGGATGGGGCCGAACGTTCCGAGTGCAGCCCTCGAGGCCACGGGGCTGCTGCTTGTGCTCTCAGGGGTGCTGGCGGGCTGCCTCGCGCTCCGGCGTGCCGGCATCGGTGGGGCAGGCGCGCCCACGGGCGCCTCCGATCAAGCGCTCACCGACACGAGCGCAGCGACGGCGGTGATCGTGGCGATCCTGCTCTTCGGCGTCGTTCTCCCGCTCTTGCTCGGACTCACCCACGTCGATGACGTGTTCCTGGCCCGCAACCTGCTTGGCGCGTGGATCGTCGTGGCGGCGCTCGCCGGCCTCGGGCTCTGCCGCATGAAGGCGGTGCCGCTCGCGCTCTCCTGCCTGCTCTGCATCGCCGCGGTGCTGTCCATCCAATCGAACTGGCGCTACCAGAACGTCGACTGGCAGGGTGCGATCGGCCGGCTGCAGGTTCGCCTGAAGGGCCAGCCTGTGGTCGTCTACGGCAGCCAGGCGGCGCCGGTCGTGGCGCTCTACCTCAAACGCCGCGCCGCGCCCTCTCCCATCATCGCTACAAGCTTCTGGATCCTGGTGGAACCGGCGCGCACCGGGACCAGAGCGCTTGAACCGGTGCTGGGCACGCCGGCGCAGGGCATTCCGGGTCCGCCCTTCAGGCTCGCGGCGAGCATCACCTTCCACGGTGTGCGCGCGCTGCACTTCCTCGCCTCCGCCGCGGCGCCAATTGTGCTGGCGAGCTTCGGGGCGGACAGCGTGGACGGCACCCACCCATCACTGCTGGCCGGCTAGAAGCGCCCGCGCGAACGCTGCGGAAACACCGCCAGCGCAAAGTAAGCAGTCCTACTGTTTACTTTCTCGCTCGCCTGCGCTAGCTTGCCTGCGCAGGAGGGTCCGGCTTCGCTGCGCCCCCCGCGCGCCCTGGTCCACCCCGCGCCGCCAGATCCCACCTGAGAACGAGAGGAGCCGCCCAGCAATGGCCACCGCCGAGAGCAACGTCCGCAAGCCCGACTTTGGGGCCAAGCGCAAGCACTTCATCTTCACCGAGGAGCACGAAGCGCTGCGGGAGTCGATCCGCAACTTCGCGATCAAGGAGCTCGCCCCCCACGCCGCCGAATGGGAGGAGACCACCTTCCCCAACTCGGTCTTCCCGCGCATGGGGGAACTGGGCTTCCTCGGGCTCGACAAGCCGGAGAAGTACGGCGGGCAGGGCGGCGACTACTACACGAGCCTCGTCCTGGCGGAGGAGATCACGAACGCCAACTCGGGTGGCCTTGCGATGGGGCTTGCGGTCCACACCGACATGGCGATGCCGCCGATCCTCGCCTTCGGCACCGAGGAGCAGAAGCAGGAATGGGTCGTGCCCGCGATCAAGGGCCAGAAGATCCTCTGCCTCGGCATCACAGAGCCAGACGCCGGCTCAGATGTCTCCGGGATCAAGACCAGAGCGGTCAGAGACGGCGAGGAGTACGTGATAAACGGCTCCAAGACCTACATCACCAACGGGCATCGCGCCGACGTGATCGTGCTCGTGACGAAGACCGATCCAGACGCCGGCTACGACGGCTTCACGCTGTTCCTGGTGCCGATGGACGCGCCCGGCGTGATCAAGGAGAAGCGCCTGGAGAAGCTCGGCATGCACGCCTCGGACACGGCGCTGCTCGCCTTCCAGGACGTCCGCGTCCCTGCCACCGCGGTGCTCGGCCAGGTCGGCAAGGGCTTCTACCACATCATGTGGGAGCTCCAGGGCGAGCGTCTGATCGGCGCCGCCGGCTGCGTCGCAGGCGCCCAGAAGTGCTTCGAGCGGACGCTCGAATACGCCAACGAGCGCAAGGCGTTTGGCCGCTCGATCGGCCACTTCCAGGTGATCCGGCACAAGTTCGCCGAGATGGCGACGAAGATCGAGTCGGCCCGGCAGATGGTCTACGTGACCGCGTGGCGCTTCAACAACGGCGAGTACCCGGTGCGCGAGATCTCGATGGCCAAGCTGCACGCCTCCCGGATCGCGGTCGAAGTCGCCGACGAGTGCATCCAGATCCACGGCGGCGCCGGCTACATGCGCGAGTACGGCGTCGAGCGCGTCTGGCGGGACATGCGCCTGAACCGGATCGGCGCGGGCACCGACGAGATCATGCTCGACGTGATCGGCCGCTCCTACGGGCTTTGATCGATGTGTTGGGAACGTCACGCCGCATGCGGCGTGACGCCGAGGGCCGCATGCGGCCCTCGGAACGGGACCGTGCATGCACGGTCCCGCCGACCGGCGCATGCGCCGGTCGGTCAGTCAACGGAGCCGCGTGGCACCACCCACTCCGTCGGCTGGCCCGTCACGCTGGCGATCAGGTCGAAGTCGGAGTCGTAGTGCAGCACTGTGAGACCAATATGCTCAGCGGCTGCTGCGACGATCAGGTCGGCGACGTTGGCGCCGCGATGCTTGCCTCGATCCGCGAGCAGCCCCTGAACTTCGAGCGCGCGGTCGAGCATCCGCTGATCGATCGAGACGCGGCCGAAGCGCAACTCAATCTCCTCGCGCCATTCGCGATGCTCTTTTCCCGATCTCGCGCTGAACATCTGCTCGAGGTCCGTCACTCTGCAAGTCGCAAGCGCCCCGTCGAGGATCAGCGGCTCCACCACGGCCGCGACGGCAGCCTTGCCCATCCGGGCAAGAACGCTGTTGTCTACGAGATGGGTAGCCGTGGAACGATCGGCGGTGGCCACGGCCATGCTTGTTTCATGATCTCGGGATTCGCGAGGTCCTCGTTCTCCTTCAAGCGCTTGATCAGTTTCTTGCCCGCCTCCCGCCGCACGACCTCCAACAGAGCCTCGTTCACCGTGTCCTTCACGCCCGTTGTACCGAGTATGCCCCGGGCACGCGCAAGCATATCCTCGTCGATATCCAATGTTGTCCTCCGCATGCGAAAAATATAGCCTGCTTCGCCTCTTAAACGCATAACTCTCGATCTCGATGACCCCCACACCCCCTTTCTCCGACGAGCACGAGGAGCTGCGGACATCGATCCGCGGCTTCATCGAGCGCGAGCTGACGCCGCACGCCCAGGAGTGGGAGCGCGCGGAATGGTTCCCTGACGAGGTATTCCCCAAGCTGGCCGCCCAGGGTCTGCTCGGGCTGAAGTACCCGACGCAGCTAGGCGGTCAGGGCGGCGACTACCTGCACGAGGCCGTGCTGGTGGAGGAGCTTGCTCGGATCGGCTCCGGCGGGACCGCGGCCGGCATCGGCGCACACGTGAACATCGCCACGCCGCCGATCTGGAAGTTCGGCACCGAGGAGCAGAAGCGGCGCTACCTGGCGCCCGCGATCAAGGGCGAGCTGATCGGAGCGCTCGGCATCACCGAGCCCGACGCCGGCTCAGACGTGGCCGCGCTTCGCACCGCCGCGCAGCGCGTGGATGGCGGCTGGGTCCTGAATGGTGAGAAGACCTACATCACCAACGGCGTCAGGGCGCACTTCATCGTCACCGCCGCCAAGACGACAGCGGATGGAGGCCACCACGGGATCTCCTTCTTCATCGTGGAGCGCGGCGAGGGCGTGCGCTCAGCGAAGCTGAAGAAGCTCGGCTGGGCGGCATCGGACACCGCCACGATCGCCTTCGAGGAAGTCTTCGTCCCAGAGGAGGCCCTGCTGGGCAGCGAGAACGAGGGCTTCAAGCTGGTCATGGCCAACTTCCAATGGGAGCGTCTGGCGATGTCGCTCGGCTCGGTGGGCGCGATGCAGCTCGCCTATGAACGTACGGCCGAATATGCGCGGCAGCGGACGGCGTTCGGCAGGCCGCTTGCCAAGCACCAGGCGATCCGCCACAAGCTCGCCGACCTGGCCGCCAGCGCATACGCGGCCCGCACCGTCACCTACGACGCGCTGCGCCGCTTCCACGAGGGACAGGAGCCGATCGCCGAGGTGACCATGGCCAAGCTGCTGACCCAGCGCGCCTGCTTCGATCTGATGGACGCCTGCCTGCAGATCCACGGCGGCCTTGGCTACATGGCCGAGCACTGGACCGAGCGCGCGGTGCGGGACGCGCGCCTCGGCCCGATCGGCGGCGGCTCGGATGAGATCATGCGCGAGATCCTCGGGCGGGTCCTCGGACTCTGAGAAGGCGCCTCAGCCGACAGCCGAGCCCACGCCTGCCAGCGCGACCGAAGCCGGCGTCCAGTCGAGCCCCTGGTCGGCGGCGACCGACTCGAAGGTGACCTTTCCGGCGATCACGTTCAGGCCCGCCTCGAAGCCGGGATCGGCTCCTAGCGCTCCGGCCACGCCCTGGTTGGCAAGCCGCACGAGATACGGAAGCGTCGCGTTCGTGAGTGCGTAGGTCGAGGTGATCGGGACGGCACCCGGCATGTTGGCCACGCAGTAGTGGGTGATCCCGTCCACCTCATAGGTCGGTTCGGAGTGGGTCGTCGGCCGCGAGGTCTCGAAGCAGCCGCCCTGGTCGATCGACACGTCCACCAGGACCGCGCCGCGCTTCATCCCCGAGAGCTGGCTGCGGGTGATCACGCGCGGGGCCTTGGCTCCCTGGATCAAGACCGCGCCGATCACCAGGTCGGCTTCCGGCAGGCGCTGCTCGATCTCCAGTGTGGAGGCGTAGCAGGTGTGCACGCGGCCGCCGAAGAGCGCATCGACCTGGCGCAGACGATCGATCGACCGGTCGTAGAGATAGACCTCGCAGCCGAGGCCGAGAGCCACATGTGCGGCGTTGCAGCCGACGACGCCGCCGCCGATCACCATCGTCCTGCCCGCCGGCACCCCGGCGACTCCGCCGAGCAGCAGGCCGCGCCCGCCGGCCGGCTTCTCCAGGGCGAAGGCGCCCGCCTGGGCGGCGAGCTTGCCCGCCACCTCGCTCATCGGGGCCAGCAGCGGCAGCCGGCCAGCGGCGTCGGTGATCGTCTCGTAGGCGATGCACGTGGCCCCCGACTCGACCAGGCCGGCGGTGAGCACGGGATCTGGGGCCAGGTGCAGGTAGGTGAAGAGGACGTGGTGCGCCTGGAGCATCTCGACCTCCGGCGCCTGCGGCTCCTTGACCTTGACGATCGTCTGCGCCTGCTCGAACACGCTCTCGGCGTCGGGCAGGATCTGCGCGCCCTGGGCGAGGTAGTCCTCGTCGGAGATCGCCGAGCCCACCCCGGCTCCAGCCTGTATGAGCACCTCATGACCGGCGGCGGTGAGCTCGCGAGCGCCCGCCGGGGTCAGCGCGACCCGGTACTCGTCCGGCTTGATCTCCTTTGGCACGCCGATGCGCATCGTGTCATCCCTTCTTGTGGAAATTTCTGCGATCATCGCTCTGCCCCAGCCAAACTCAAGAGCTCGGGCGCAAACTTCTCGATTTCCACAGCGATGGACGAGATCGATCACCAAATCATCAGTCTGCTACGCACAAACGGAAGGGCTTCGTTTGCCAGAATCGGCGCAGAGGTGGGTCTCAGCCCTCACGGAGCGGCGGACCGCGTCCGCCGCCTGGAACGCGAACGGGTGATCACGGGCTTCAAGGCGGTCATCGACCCCGGCCGAATCGGCAGATCGCTGGACGCCTTTGTGGACATCCGACTGCTGCCGAGCACCGATCCGGAGGCGTTCGAGCGCCACCTCGCCACGCTGCAAGCGGTGCGAGAAATGGTCTTCGTCACCGGTCGATTCGACTACCAGGTGCGTGTCGCCTGCCGGGACGCCGACGACCTCGACCGCACCGTCCGCTCGATCCGCCGCGATGCCGGCGCAGCCCAGACCGAGACTCGGATCGTGATGCGGACGGCGAAGTTCGAGCGCTCGGTGGACGCTCAGGCCGAGCCGTGAGGCGCGAGGACGGCGCCTCACGGCTCGGCTGCCCGCTCAGCCTCCCGACGACGCGGACGCGAATGGCACGGCAGCGGCGCTCCCGGCCTCGATCTCATGCGGATGGCTCCACAGCCCGCGCTCTGCGAGCAGCGGCAGCACGCCCTCTGCGAACCAGTAGGCCTCCTCCAGATGGGGATAGCCAGAGAGGATGAACTCGTCGAGGCCAAGCTCGTGGTACTCGATGATCCGCTCAGCAACCTGCTCGTGGCTGCCAACGATCGCCGTCCCGGCGCCGCCGCGCACGAGCCCCACGCCCGCCCACAGGTTGGGGTAGATCTCGAGCTGCTCGCGGTTGCCTCCGTGCAGCTCCATCATCCGCCGCTGCCCCACCGACTCGCTGCGCGCAAGGCCCGACTGCACTCGCTGGATCGCCTCCTCGTCGAGCGCGTCGAGCAGCCGCTGCGCCTCGGCCCACGCGGCCTCCGGTGTATCGCGCGTGATGACGTGAAGCCGGTCCCGAAGCGCATGCGGCGACCCTGCTCCGCGGCGAGGCCTGAAATCCAGTCGAGCTTGGATGCAACCTGCTGCGGCGGCTCGCCCCAGGTGAGGTAGACGTCGGCGTGCCTGGCGGCGACGGCGCCCGCCGCGGGCGAGGAGCCGCCGAAGTAGATCGTGGGAATGGGATCTGGCACGCGCTCCAGATGGGCGCCCTGCACCGCGAGGTGCTCGCCCTGGAAGTCAACCGTCTCCCCCTCCCACAGGCGTCGCGTGATCGTAAGGAACTCGTCGGCGCGAGCGTAGCGCTCGTCCTTGCTCAGGAAGTCGCCGTAGGCGCGCTGCTCGTGCGGCTCCCCGCCGATCACGACGTTCAGCAGCAGCCGGCCGCGCGAGTGGCGCTGGAAGCTCGCTGCCATCTGGGCGGCAAGCGCAGGCGCCACGAGCCCCGGGCGAAACGCGACCAGGAACTTCAGGCGCTCGCTCGCCTGGCTCAGCATCGCGGTGGTGATCCAGGCGTCCTCGCACCAGGCCCCGGTGGGCGTGAGCGCGCCCTCGAAGCCGAGCTGCTCGGCCGCGCGCGCGATCTGGCCCATGTAGGGCAGGTGCGCCGCGCGGCCACCGCGGGCGATGCCCGCGGTCAGTCCGTGGCCGCCCTCGATGATGTAGCGGCTGTCGCCGTAGGTGGGAAGGAACCAGTGGAAGCTCAGTGGCGTCATCGCTACCCCCTAGAGCTGTCCGTGTCGGGGAGGAAGCGTGCCGCTCAGCGTGTAGCGCCCGACGTGCTGGATCTTCCAGCGCACCGGGTCGTGCAGCGTGTGCGTGCGCGCGTTTCGCCAGTGACGGTTGAGGTTGTCGCGATCGAGCGCCGAACGGGTTCCGCAGACCTCGAAGAGCGCGCTGCCCGCCTCCACTGCGACCCGGTCGGCAAACGCCTTCGAGCTGGCAACCGCGATCGACGCCGCGCCGGCGCTCTGCTCACCCAGCTCGGCGCCGAGCCTCGTCGATCTGGCGCGCCGCATCAGCGAGCAGCGCCTCCGCGGCCCGGACCTGGATCTCGAGCTCGCCGAAGCGCTGGATCACGAGCGGTTCCTCCTCGGCGCGCTGCACCCCGCTCTCCCACCACGGCCGGCTGCGCTCCCGCACGAACGCAGCCGCCTCCTCCAGCGCTCCGCGCGCGATCCCGACGTCGATCGCGGCATGCAGGAGCTGGGCGGTGGCGCCAAAGGTCTGCGGCCCCTCGAAGACCCGGTGGTAGGGCAGGACCTGCTCAGCGGGCACAGCGACGCCATCGAGGCGCACCTGTCCGCTCGCGGTGGTGCGCTGGCCCATCCCGTCCCAGTCGTCGATCACCTCCACGCCGGCCGCCTCGGCGTGCACGAAGGCGGCGTGGAGCCGATCATCATCTCCTCTGGCAAGCACCGGGATCCAGTCGGCGAACAGCGCGCCCGTGCAGTAGTGCTTGATTCCGTCGAGTAGGAACGAGCCATCCTCGAGCGGACTCAGATGCGTGCCGATGTCGAGTACGTGGCGCCTTCCCATCTCCGCCTGGGCATTGCCGAGACGCCGTCCCTCGAGGATCTCCGAGAAGAAGCGCACGCGCTGCTCCTCGGTTCCCAGCTCGCGCAGGAGGTTCACGTAGACGAAGTGGCTCTGCGGAATCTGGGCGACGTTGGGATCGGCGCAGGCGAGCAGCCTGAAGACCTCGGCGAGGGTGGGAGTGCAGACGTCCGCGCCACCGTGGGCCCTCGGCACCGTGATGCCGAGCAGCCCGCTGGCCGAGAGCGCGTCGACCTGCTCTGCGCGGCAGGCGCCGTTCGCTGTCCCGGGCGGCGGCCTCGGAGGCCAGCTCGGGCACGAGCTCGGCGGCGACCTGCAGCGCCTGCGCATCGGAGGCGATGACGAGGGTGGTCGCGCTCATCGGTAGGCCACCTCGCCTGCCGCATCCCCCGCGCCGACGCTCTGCAGGCGCTCGCGGCGGATCGCCGCCGCCGGATGGCGGTCGTTCAGCCGCGGCCCGGAGGCGCCGTCGGTGAGCTTCTCCCGCAGCGTCCCGGGCACATACTCGCGCTGCTGGAGCCCGCGCTCCTGCAGCACCGGCGTGACCCCGTCGATGAAGTCCTCGAAGGTATCCGGGCGTCGTGAAGTAGGAGACGTTGACGCCGTCGATGCCGGCCTGCGCCCAGCGCTGGAGCTCGTCGGCGATCTGCTCGGGCGTGCCGACGATGCGCATCGCCGAGCGGTACTTGAGCAGATCGCCGAAGGTCCACGTCTTGTCTGGGCTCATCTCGATCAGCCCCTTCACTATCCCCTGGGTGTTGTAGCGCTCGAGCTCGCCGATCGGAGTGTCGAGGTCGACCTCGGCCAGGTCTACGCCCATCCCCCCGCCCATGTGGGCCGCGTAGCCGCGGGCGCTTGCGGTCTCCTCCAGCTCGCGCGCCTTGCGCTGCGCCTCCTCCTCGGTGCCGCCTACGACGAATGAGAGGCCCTGGAAGAAGAGGAGGTCCTGCGGGTCGCGGCCAGCCCGCGCCGCGCGCGCGCGCACGTCGGCGACGTTGGCTGCCACCCCGTCCGGCGAGCGCCCGACGATGAAGATCGCCTCCGCGTTGCGGGCCGCGAACTCGCGTCCCTGCTCGGAGGAGCCCGCCTGGAAGAGCACCGGTGTGCGCTGCGGAGAGGGCTCTGAGAGATGCGGCCCGACGACGTCGTAGAACTCGCCGACGTGGTCTATGTCATGGACCTTCGCCGGGTCGGCGTAGATGCCGCGCTCCACGTCGCGCACGACCGCGTCCTCCTCCCAACTGCCCTCCAGCAGCTTGTAGAGCACGGTGACGTACTCCTCGGCGCGCCGGTAGCGGTCCTCGTGCACCGGGAGGTGGCCGTAGCCGAGATTGCGGGCCGCGTTCTCCAGGTAGGAGGTGACGATGTTCCACGCCACCCGACCGCCCGTGAGATGGTCCAGGGTGGACACCCTGCGCGCGAAGTTGAACGGGTGCTCCTGCAACACCGAGTGGGTGAAGGCGAACCCGAGGTTCTCTGTGGCGTGTGCCATCGCGGGGATCAGCAACGAGGGATCGTTGAGCGGGATCTGCAGCCCCTCCTCCACGGCGGCGTCGCGGCTTGCGCCATAGCTGTCGTAGGTGCCGATCACGTCGGCGAGGAACAGGGCGTCGAACTTGCCGCGCTCGAGCAGCTGCGCAAGCTCCACCCATGGATCCAGGCTCGCGTACTCGATCTGGCGCGTGTCCGGCCTCACCCATTGACCGTGGTGGATGTGGGAGACGCAGTTCATCGTGAATGCGTTGAAGCGAAGGCGACGGTTTGACATGTGAGAGCCCTTCTTGCTGTGGGTGGTGGTCGAGTGGGTGGATCCAGCGGTTCAGGCGAGAGAGACAGCCGCTGCCCGCGGCGCTCGGCGCGTCGAATCGAGGTTGGAGGGCACACGCGGGCGGGCGCTCGGCGGCCGCCCGAGCGCAGGCAGGGAGGCGACCAGGCGTTGCGTGTAGGGGTGCGTCGGCCGGGTCAGCACGTCCTCTGCGCCCCCGTGCTCGACCACCCTGCCCTCGCTCATCACAAGTACCCGATCGCTGATGTGGTGGATGACGCCGAGGTCGTGGGAGATGAACAGGTAGCTGACGCCCAGCTCTGACTGCAGGTCTGCAAGCAGGTCGAGCACCTGGGCCTGGATCGACACGTCGAGCGCCGAGACCGGCTCGTCGCAGACGATCACTCGCGGGCTTGGCCCGAGCGCACGCGCGATCGCCACCCGCTGGCGCTGTCCGCCGGAGAGCTGCAGCGGCCGGCGGTGCAGATGCTCGGACTCCAGGCCGACGAGCTCGAGCAGCTCATGACGCGCGCCCTGCGCGCCGCCGTCGAAGGATGCTCCTGCGGCGAGAGCGAGTCGAGCAGCACCTGCCCCACACTCCAGCGCGGGTCGAAGGAGCTCAGCGGATCCTGGTAGACGACCGTGACCTGGCGACGGCGCCCGCGACGGGCGATCTCGGCGATGCCGCTCCAGCGCTCGCCAGCCAGCCGCACCTCGCCGCCGTCGGGCTCTGTGAGCGCAAGCGCGAGCCGCGCCGTGGTCGTCTTCCCGACCCCGACTCACCCACGATCCCGAGCGTCTCGCCCTGCTCGAGCGCAAAGGAGACGTCGTCCACGACCGTGCGGTGGACGCCGTCTGGTCCGCGGAAGCGCTTGATCAGGCCCTCGGCCTCGATGATCGGGCCGGCTCTGTGCTCGCGCGAGCGCGGCTGTACGCCGAGCCTCGCGCGGCGCGGGACCGGCGAGAGCCGCGCCCCACGGGACTCGGCGGAGGGAATCGCGTCGATCAGCGCCTGGGTATAGCGGTGCTTGGGGATGCTGAGCAGCTCGCTCGCTGGACCGTACTCGAGGATCTCGCCGCCGTTCATCACCGCGACGGTGTCGGCCAAACGCGAGACCACCGCAAGATCGTGGCTTATCAGGATCAGCGCCTTGCCTCGACGCTTGGTGGCCTCGAGCTGGTCTAGCACCTGTGCCTGCACGGTGACATTCCAGCGCGGTCGTGGGCTCGTCGGCGATCACGAGCTTCGGGTCGAGCGCAAGCGCCGAGGCGATCAGCGCCCGCTGGCGCAGCCCCCCGGAGAGCTCGTGGGCCGCTGGCGCGCCCGCACCTCGGGCTCCGGCACGCCGACCATCTCCAGCAGCTCGAGCATGCGCTGCCTCCGCGACTGGCGTGTGCCGAAGCGGTGCAGGCGCAGCGCCTCCTCGATCTCCTTGCCGACTGGGCGCAGCTGGTCCAGCGAGACGAGCGCGTCCTGCAGGATGAAGCCGACCTGCCGGCCGCGGATCGCTCGCCACTGGCGGTCGCGTAGGCCGAATCAGGCTTCGGCCCTCGAGCTCGAGCCGATCGGCGTGTACGTGAGAGCGGCCGCCGGTCAGGCCGACCAGGGTGCGCGCCGTCACGCTCTTGCCCGAGCCCGACTCGCCCACGATCGCAAGGCACCTGCCAGGCGAGAGCGAAAAGGACACTCCCTTGACCACACTGCGCGCGTGGCGGGAGTCTCCAAAGCCGACTGTGAGGTTCTCGACGCGCAGCAGCTCCTGCGCGCCCCGCGGCACCTGAGGAACGGGGGTCATCTGGTGAGTCCTCCTTCGAGCTTTTGCTGGATGCTGCGGCCGAGAGTGGTGAGCGACAGCGCGAACAGGACGATCG
Organism: uncultured Actinomycetota bacterium; assembly: GCA_963757925.1. Lineage (GTDB taxonomy): Bacteria > Actinomycetota > Thermoleophilia > Solirubrobacterales > Solirubrobacteraceae > Palsa-744. The sequence continues at coordinate 355,133 of CAVWTE010000025.1, read as the reverse complement.
CGAGGCCGGGCATCACCTCGAGCCACCAAGCCTGTGTGACGAAGTTCGTCCCGCGTTCGCCCCCCACTCCGGCGAGGGCGGCGGCACGCCAAGGCCAAGGAAGGCGAGGCCCGAGGCCCACACGATTGACTGGCCCACGCCGAGCGTGACGATCACGACCAGCGGCCGCATTGCGTTGGGGAATATGTGGCGCCGCACGACGCGGCTGTGGGGATGCCCGAGCGCGCGAGCCGATTCGACGTAGCCGGAGTCGCGTACCGCCAGCACCTGGCCGCGGATCATGCGCGCGTAGCCAGGCGCCGTGCCGACTCCGACCGCGACTATCTCGGTGGTCACGCTCGGCCCGAAGACCGCGACGAAAAGCAGCGCGAGCAGCAGCACCGGGAAGGAGAAGAGCACCTCGATGCCGCGGTTGATCGCACCGTCGATGAGGCCGCCGCTCAGCCCTGAGACGACGCCGAGCGACGGTCGCGATCGCGACGCTGAGCGCCGTGGCCCCGAGTCCGATCAGCAGCGACTCCCGCGCACCATAGACGACACGCGAGTAGAGATCGCGCCCCGACTCATCGGTGCCGAAGATGTGATGGATGGAGGGCGCCTTCAGCGTCGCCGCGAGATCGACGGCGAACGGGCCACGGCTTGCAAGCAACGAAGGCGCGATCACGGCTGCCACGAAGAAGGCGATCACCAGGACGGCGAGCGCGACGCCTGGGCGCAGGCCCTGTATCCAGCGCGGCAGGGCAATGGGCCGGCGAGCGATCGTGGGACCGCCGGGCTGCGCTGTGGAGAGACTGCTCATGTCCCGCCCATCCTCGGATCGATCACCGTGTAGGCGAGGTCGACGAGCAGGTTCGCGACCACGTAGACGATCGCGACCAGCATCACCACCCCGGAGACCAGCGGCACGTCGCGCGATTCGGCGGCGGACACGAGCACGTTGCCAATACCGGGCCTGGCAAAGACGGACTCGACGATCACCGCGCCCGATATCAGCGCCCCCAGCGCCCAGCCGGAGAGCGTGATCGCGGGCAGCACCGCGTGGCGCAGCACGTGCCGCACTCGCACGGAGAGATCGCCCATGCCGCGGGCGCGTGCCGTGGTCACGAACGGCTGGTCGAGGGCCTTCTCGAACTCATCGCGCGTGACCTGTCCGATGAACCCGGAAAGCGGAATGCCAAGCGTGAGCGCAGGCAACACCAACCCGGCAATGCCCGTCCCGCCCTGAACCGGGAACACCTTCAGGTCGATCGCAAAGACGACCAGCAGGATCACCCCGAGCCAGTAGTAGGGCAGGCCGGCCGCGATGATCTCAAAGCCCGACCCGAGGGTCGAGCGCACGCGTCCCCGCTTGGCCGTGGCGATCGTGAGCACGAGCGCGATCACCCAGGCAAACACGAGCGCCGTGCCGGTGAGCGCGAGCGTCGGGCCGATCTCCCTGCCGATGATCGTGAGCACCGGCTGGTGCTGTGTGTAGGAGGTGCCGAAGTCTCCATGCACAAGCCCGCCGACGTAGTCGAGGTACTGCACGATCAGCGGCTTATCGAAGCCGTACTGACGTTCCACCGGCGCAAGCTGCGCCTTGCTGTAGCTCTGCTGCTGGCCGCTGGCCTGGTTGAGCAGCAGCGTCGCGCGATTGCCGGGCAACAGCGCCTGCACGAAGAACACGAACGTGGCCGCCGCCCACAGCACGACGATCGCGCCAAGTAGCCGCATACCGACACGGCGGGCGATGCGCAGCCCGCGGCGGCGAGGAGGTCCTGCGGCTCGTGAGCGCGGAGGAGAGGGGGCCTCCGCGCTCACTGCAGCCGCCGTGCCCAGAGGCGACGTCGATGGCGCTCCGGCGCTCATTTGCTGAAGTACGCGTCGGAGAACACCGGCTCGCCCTGCGAGGCCTCGATCCACACGTCGTGGAGGTTCTTCACCCAAGCAAGTGAGGTGGTCTGGGTGTAGACCCCCACGACGGCGGCCTTCTGCACGACTATCTGCTGTGCCTTGTAGTAGTCGGCCTGCTGCACAGCGGGGTCCGAGGAGGAGTTGGCCGCTTCGATCAGGCTGACGACTTCGGGGTTGTCGTAGAAGGACTCGTTGTTGGTGTTGGGCACGGGCTTTGAGTCCCAGGGGCGCCACACGATCAGCAGCACCCCCGGCGTGGGACTCGTCCAGTAGCCGATCGTGGCGTCATATGAGCTCGGCTTCGTGAAGGCACCGCTGAAGAGCTCGGAGAGCGTCGCCGGCACGAGCGTCACGTCGAACCCAACGGACTTCCACTGCTGCTGGAGGTCCTGCAGCACGGTGGCGCCTTCGTCTGTCGACGATCGAGCCGGCGCCGTAGACGAGCTTCACTTCGAGCGACTTGCCGTCCTTGGTGCGGTACCCGGCCGCGTTTCGTCCGCTCCAGCCGGCCTGATCCAGCAGCGCGTTGGCCTTCGCCGGGTCGTAGGAGTACGCGTCGGCCAGCGCAGCGTCGTAGTCGGGCGTCGTCTGGCTGAGCGCCCCGTTTCCGTTGAAGGGCACCTCGCCGTCGAAGGCGCTCTGCACGGCTGCCGGGCGGTTGGCTGCGTATGCGAATGCCTCGCGGACGCGTTCGTCGGTGAAGACGCCGTGGACCGTGTTCAGGTCGAGCGTCTGCGGCCGGCCCGGAGTTACGTACTGAGCGACGTTGTACTGGCTCCTGGCCGCGTCCCAATCGGCTGTCGGGACGTCATAGATCACGTCTGACTGGCCGCTGGTCAATGACCCATAGCGCGTCGTGGGGTTCGGGATGAAGCTCCACACCAGCTTTTCCGCATAGGCGGGGCCCTGGTGAAGAGCGTTTGCCGGCGCGGAGTTGTAGTTGGGGTTACGGACGAATTCGATGTTCTGTCCGTGGTTCCATTTCTCGATGATGAACGGGCCGCTGCCGATCGGGTCATCGCATGTGGCAGCCGTGCCCCGTGCGAGCCCCTTCGGCGAGAGGATCCCGTCATAGCCCTGCGATAGCGTCGAGAGCAGCGGCGCGTAGGGCTTGTTGAGGGTCACCTGTACCGTCGTCGGGCCTAGTGCCCTCGCCGACTTGTAGTAGGGGATGATGAAGGCGTTGACGTCGCCGTTAGCCGTCTTTGAGTTGGTCCAGTACTGGAAGTTCTCGACCACCGCCTGGGCATTCAGCGGCGTTCCGTCGGTGAACTTCACCCCGGACTTCAGATGAAAGGTGTAGGTGAGCCGGTCCTTGGACACCGTCCAGGAGCTCGCCAGCCATGGCACGATCTTGCCACCATGTTCCTGGGAGACCAGCGAGTCGGCGTACTGGCGCTCGATGAACGCCTCCTGAACCCAGCCGCCTGTCAGGCACGGCGGTTCCTGCTCGTGGGCGTAGTAGATCGTTCCGCCACGCGCGGGAGTCGAGCCACCCGTTCCGGTTGAGGCCGCCTGACTGGCATCGGCGCCCGAGGAAGCGGCGCCGCCTGAGGTCCCCCCGCAGGCGCTCAGGCCCACGGTGGCGAGCAGCAACGTGAGGGCGACGCCTGAGCGAATCCGGCCGCGAAGGCTCCGAGCGGGGCTCCGACGGGGATGCACGGCGTCATCTGCGTAAGCGGTGGTTGCCCTCTCGGGCCTCTCATGGTTCATGGATGGCAATGCCTCGGTCGGGTTGGTCTTGGCTTGTGAGCCGCCGCTTGCGGCGAGCGGCCGGTCTGTGGCGTGAGGCAAACTAGCTTATCTGGACCTTCTTTATCCGGATTTGTCTCGAACCTTACCCATGTGGGGAAGCGCGAGCGTGCGCGAACGCCGCAAAGAGGTGAAGGATATTTCGGACCTACTTAGTATAGAATTCGCTCCGTGAACCATCTCCAAAGCGATCCCCCACTGCCCGAGAGCTCGGTCGACGCACTCGTCTTCGGCACCCACGCCCCGACGCGCATAGGACTTGGCGTTCTGCTGAAGCAGCAGCCATGGGTGCGGCGCTGCCTTTTGGCCAGCGAGCACGCCGCGTCGATCGAGATCGCGCGTCGCGGCCGGCCGGCGGTGGCGATCCTCGACGTCTCCGACGCCGTGCCCCTGGCGGGCGCGCTCATAAGGGCGCTGCGCGAGGCGCATCGGGAGACGCAGGTGGTGCTCACCTCCCGCTGCGCAGCGCGCGTCGCTTACCGCAAATGCACACGGCGCTCAGGCGTTCCTGCCGCCCGACGCCTCGGGAGAGGCGATCGTGGAGACGGTGCGCGCGGCGGTGCTGCGGCAGGCCGCCCCCACGCTCGCCGAGCGCAATCGGGCGCCGCATGGGCTGACTGATCGCGAGCGCGAAGTGCTGCTGCTGCTCAGCACCGGCGCCACCAACCACGAGATCGCCGCGGAGATGCATCTCAGCGTCGAGAGCGTGAAGAAGCACGCGACCGCGCTCTATCGCAAGCTGGGCGTTCGCAACCGCACCCAGGCGGCCCAGCTAGCCGTCTCGCTGCTTGGAACCACGGGCTAGCCCAGTACCCGTTCGGGTACTCCTCGGCGAAGAGGGCCGATATTTCTTGAGTTAATAGATCAAGTTAGTACGCTTTGGGCCATGAGCGCCACCGACACCTCACAGCAGCTGGATCACAGGGCCGCGATCGGGATGCCCCCGCGAGCTCGGCAGGACACAACCGCGCTGCGCCTGATCGCCAGCTCGGCGGTTCAACGCCACCCGCGCGCGGGGAGCGTCAGCAGCCACCAGTTGCGCGCGGCGATCGGCCACTTCGCAACCGGCGTGGCGGTCGTGAGCTCCATCGCTCCCGATGGCCGCCCGTTGGGCAGCACGGCGAATGCCGTGTCCTCAGTCTCGCTCGATCCACCACTCGTGCTCGTATGCCTGCGCAACGAATCCGAGACCCTTGCCGCCCTGCTCGGGCATGGGCACTTCGCGGTCAACGTGCTACACGAGGACCAGATCGAGCACGCACAGGGATTCGCGAGGCCCTCCACGCCCGAGACCTGGGCCCGGATCGAGCACCGGCGCAGCCACCACGACCTGCCGCTACTCGACGGAGCGCTCGCGACACTGCAATGCAGGCTCTACGACCTCGCCGACGGCGGCGATCACAAGATCGTGATCGGCCGCGTGCTCGAGGTCGATCATCCCAAGTCCCACGTCGATCCACTCGTCTTCTACCGCGGCGCCTTCGCGCGACTCGGCGAGCCTGACCGACCGCCGCGCGGCTCAGAGCAAGGGCAGGCCCCGCCGGCGCCTGCGAGCGCGGCGGCGACCGAAGAGGCACAGGACGTCTTCATTCCGACCCCCGAGGGCGAGCTACGGCTGCTGCCTGTCGAGCACGGCCAGGGCAGCCCTCAGACGAGCGTGATCGCGATGATCGGCCAACCCCAAGGCTCTCACGGGGCACTCGTCTACCTGCACGCGGGATGCCTCTTCGGCGACTCCCTCGGCCACCTCGACTGCCGGCGCCGGGCCGCGCTGGGCGCGGCCATGGCGCGCATCCGCGCGCACGGGAGCGGGGTGCTCCTCTACCACCGCGACGACTCCTCCCCGTTCGCCGGCTGCTGCGCGCAGGCCGCCGGCAGCGTCGCGGCGAGCGGTCCGGCCATGGAGGTGACGCGCGCCCTGCGCGACGCACTGGATCGCCTTCGGCTCAGAGGGGTACGTCTGCTGCGCGTCAATGGCGCCGGGAACGAGCTCGACCCGAGCGTCCTCGGCCTCGATGTCGCCGCCTTGGAGTCGCTCGATGGCGTTGGCGCTGCCTGATGGCGTCCGTAGAGCTCGTGGCGGTACTCGGAAGCGTCACACCGCCAGGCCGGCTGCGCACCGCTCTGGAGCAGGCGCTTGCGCGCGCGCAGGCCCGATCGTTGGTCCTACCCCACCTGCTCGACCTCGCCGAGCTGAGGATCGCCTTCGCGGACGGGCGTCCGGCGAGCGAGCTTGGCGATGACACTGCGGCCACGATCGACCTGCTGCGCAAAGCGGATGCGGTGTTGCTGGCCACACCGGTCTACCGCGGATCGCTAACCGGAGCATTGAAGAACCTGCTCGACCACGTCCCCGTCGAGGCGCTGCGCGAGAAGCCAACCGGGATTGCGGCGATGGGGGCGAGCACCCACCATTTCCTCGGCGCCGAGCGTCACCTGCGCGACGTGCTCGCCTTCTTCGGCGCCACGTTGACCCCAACCGCCGCCTATCTCACGAGCGCCGACTTTCAGGATGGCCAGGCAACCGACGCGGCAGCCGGCCAGCTCGACGCGCTGATCGCCGGGCTCGCCCGCCTGGCCCTCGCGCTCGAGGGCCAGCGAGGGGCAACGCTCGCACCCACGCCGCTGGCCGCAAGGCATGCGTGAGCGAGCCACCACAGCACCCGAGAGATGACACCCGCCAGCTCGATTCCGCGAGCCCTCCCGATCGCGGCGTCGCTCAGCGCGTGACCCAGGAGTCGCGCTTGTCGGCCAGCGAGTCGATTTCAGCCGGCAGATGCCCCTCGGCCACGTCGGCCAGCGTCACCGTCTCGAGCACCGAGCGGACATTGGTCCGCAGCGCCACCCAGACCCGCTGCAGCGGCACCGTGCTGCCGGCGTAGCTGACGGTCTCCGGCGGCCTGCCACGCACGTTGGCCAGCGGCCCCTCAACCGCGCGCAGCACATCGGCTATCGAGATCTCATCCGCGGGCCGCGCCAGCTGATGGCCGCCGTCCGGGCCGCGCTGGCTGAAGATCAGACCCCCCAGGCGCATGTCATGCAGGATCTTCACGAGGAACGCGGGGGGAATCCCCTGGCGCTCGGCAAGCTCTTCCGCTTTGACCGGAAGTCGTGGCGAGGCGGCCAGCTCAATTGCGGCGCGTACCGCGTAATCAGCCTTCGCCGAAACCCTCATGTCCACATTCTCTCTGATCCGGCCCTCGCCGCCCGGACCTCGGGCGCACGCTGCGCTTGGCGTCGGCCAATTGTAGCCATTCTCGACCCGAAGTGTCGAGTTCGATCCGATCCTCAGGACGCTTCGTGCGATCCAGCCTCCTCGGCGATTCCCGTCTGGGCGATACCCGCGGTCTGCTCGGCAAAGTGCTTGCTCAGCATCGTGACCTGGCCCTGATAGTTGGAGCCAAGGTCCGCGCCATAGAGGACATCGGGCTCGCCCGCCATGCGCTCGAAGGCGAGCTTGCACACCGGCTGGCGGTGCTCGATCATGAAGGGCACGTCGCGCGCCCTGACCTCGAGCGCCGCCCTGCTTCCGTGGGCGTCGCGGCTGCGTGAATAGCCGAAGCCGGGGTCGAAGAAGCCGGCGTAGTGGGTCCGAAGCTCGCCCGCGGTGGGGTCATAGGCCAGCATCTCGGCGGCATACGGCGGCGGGATGCTCACGCCCTCGGCGGAGAGCAGCAGGTAGAAGACCTCGGGCTCGAGCACGATCTTGCCGCCCGCCTCAGGGTGGACAGGGTCCCAGTAGTCCTGCCATCTGAGCCCGCCGGCGCGCGTGAGGTCGACCGGCAGGCTGTTGCGCTTGGCCCTGTAGCCGACGATGCTCTCGCTGTGGCCACTGATGTCGAGGCTGAGGAAGAGTCCGCCGGCCAGAGAGAGCTCGGAGCCCCGCAGGGGATGGGAGTCGAGGTAGAGCAGCGGGAACTCCTCGTGCGCCCGCAGGAGATCCTCGTCGCTCAGACGCGCCTCGCCTGAGAGCAGCCGCACCTGATTCAGAGCAAGTCCGGTCTTCACCCTGATCGCAAACGAGCGCGGCACGACCTCCAGGTAGAGCCTGCCGTGATAGCCGGGAGCAATCTCGTCGAAGCGGTGATTGCGATCGGTGATGACGCGCGTGAAGACGTCCAGGCGCCCGGTGGAGCTCTTCGGGTTGGCCTTCGCCCGCAGCCCCGCCGGCAGATGCAGCTCCTCGATCAGGGGCACCAGATAGGGGCGGTCGCGCTCGAGAGTCGCTCCGTCGCGCAGGTCGATCGTGTCGAAGGCGAGATCCTCGATCTTCTCCTCCACGCTGGAGCGGCTGTCGGGCAGAAAGCTGCAGCGAAGCGCCCAGGCTCGCTCGCCCAGGCGCAAGTCGATGCTGGCCGGCTGGATCGACTGCGAGGGGTTCCGCCAGTCCCCGGCAGTCATCCATTCCCTCTGGACCGCCTCGCGCAGCTGCTGGCGCCGGCAACACGCCCAGCCTGGACTGCTGAAGATCCTCCTCTGCGCCCGGCAGCGTCGCCGGTCCCGAGCCGCTCGTCAGGTCGTCCATCTGAGGCCAGAGTCTACGCCTCGGCTGAGATGGCGCAGGCCCTCGATGCAAGGTGTCCAGAGCCTCGCCCAGAGCTAAATGCCGGCGCGTAATGGCCGATGCGAGTGGTATGAGGCGTACGCTCGCCATCCTGCTCGTGCTCGCAGCCGGGCTCGCGGCGCTGCTCTCGGCCGACTTCGAGCTCGCATCCGCCGAGCCACAGAACCATGCGGGCGCTCTCTCGACGCGGCATCTGCGGACACACGCCAAGTCGCGCAAGCACCGCCGGCACCGCCGCCACAAGCACCATCGCCGCCATCGCAAGCATCACCGTCACCACGCCCGCAAGCACCGAGGCGCCAACGCCCTGCGCAGCAGCGCGACACGCGCATCCTTCGACTGCACCAACACCAACCTGATCCCGACGAGCGAAGACCTCGATGCGATCCGCAGCGCCACCATCTGCCTCGTCAACCGCGAACGATCGCTCCACGGCGAGCATCCGCTGCAGGTGAACGGCAGGCTCATGCGCGCCGCTCAGGGCCACAGCGAAAACATGGCGGCTGAGGACTACTTCAGCCACTACGGCCCTTCCGGAGACACGCCGACGAGCAGGATGCGCGCCGCTGGATACATCTATAGCTCCAACGTCGGCTACGAAATTGGCGAGAACATCGCGTGGGGCACGTTCGGGCTCTCGACACCGAAGGCGATCGTAGAAGCGTGGATGCATTCGCCCGGGCACCGCGAAAACATCCTCGATGCCCGCTATCGCGACACCGGGATGGGCGTCGTCGCCTCGTTGCCCCGCTCCTTCGGCAGCGGCCTGCCAGGCGCGATCTACACGCAGGACTTCGGCGTGCTCATCGGCGGCTGAGAGGGTCCCGCGGACGCGGCACCCTCGGCACTGGCCGCGCATATAACCTGCGCCGGTCATTCCCAACGACCGAGGAGAACGCATAACCATGGGAGTACTCGACGGCAGGGCGGCGATCGTGACCGGGTCGGCGCGCGGGATCGGGCGCGCGACGGCAGAGCTGCTCGTCTCGCAGGGCGCGAAGGTCCTGATCAACGACCTCGACGCCGACATCGCCAGGCAGACGGCGGATGAGATCGACGGCGAGACGGCCGTCTTCGCCGGCGACCTGACCGCAGGCGAGAACCCCGACAAGCTCGTCGCCGCGGCGGTCGATGCCTTCGGGCAGATCGACATCATCGTCAACAACGCCGGCTACACGCTCGACGCGCCAATCCACAAGATGAGCGACGAGCAGTTCCAGGCGATGCTCGACATCCACACCGTCGTGCCCTTCAAGGTGATCCGGGCGGCCGCCCCGCACCTCCGCGAGCCCGCCAAGAAGGAGCGCGAGGAAGGCCGAGAGGTCTTCCGCAAGATCGTCAACGTCTCTTCCACCTCCGGCACGCTCGGCAACGCCGGCCAGGCCAACTACTCCTCCGCCAAGGCGGGCGTCGTGGGCCTCACCAAGACGCTGGCCAAGGAGTGGGGCCAGTTCAAGATCAACGTCAACGCCGTCGCCTTCGGCTTCATCGACACGCGCCTCACACAGGCCAAGGTGGAGGGCAACGAGATGGAGATCCACGGCGAGAAGGTGCAGCTCGGCATCCCCGAGCAGCTGCGCCAGATGGCCTCGATGCTGATCCCGCTCGGGCGCCCCGCGACCCCGGAGGAGGCCGCCGGCGGCGTCTTCTTCCTCTGCTCGCCCTGGAGCAACTATGTCCACGGCCAGACGCTGCACATCACCGGCGGGCTGTTTGGGGGGATGACGGGCTGAGAACGAAACGACGCGCGGCTGAGCGGCCCACCCAGGCTGCTCAGCCGTCGTGCTGCGGGTTGACGTCCGGCGCAGAGTCGGGCATGCCAGGCTCCTGAGCCACCGGCGGCTCGGCCTCCTCCGCGGGCTCTCCCCGTATTTCCATCGGCGCATACGCCTCGGGCTCCACATCGCGCCGTCTGCCGCCCCGCAGCTCGAAGTAGAGGACCGCTGCGGCGAGCGCCGAGATCGGAGCAGTGAGCACGCCGATGACCACCCTCACCACGAGGCCCACGCCGCTGCCCGCGCTTTCGGCAACGGCATCCAGCAGCCCGCTCACGACCACGACCCCCAGCACGAGCACGATGATCACGCCGAACACCTGCCAGCCGTTGCCACGGACGAGCGCGCGGCTGCGGCCCAGGGCACGCACGCCGCCGGGATGCTCGACCACCACGACCGGGGCGACGACCGACCAGATCGTCATCAGGATGAGACCCGGGATCAGGATCAGCACGAAGCCGATCGCCTCCAGCACGCCCGTGACGATCCCGACCAGGATCAGTTCGCCGAGTACGGGAGTGACCGCTCGCAGCAGCTGCGTCGCGCTCGCCTCCCGGCGCCCGTCCTGTACGTCGGCGACCAGCTCGACGACCATCCCTGTGAACAGCGTGCCCGCGATCAGATCGATGATCAGGACCAGCAGCGAGAGACCGGCCGATTTGCTTGCGACGATCACCTCTGTCAGGACCCCGGTGATCACGAAGACGACCGCCGCCGCCGGCATCAACACCGATGCCTGATCGACGTAGACGCGAAACACCTTGCGGATCACCGCACCCAATTCGATGGGACTACTCACCGTCTTCCCCCTCCGGGTCGCTGGGTCGTTTGCTCGCAGCCATCGTCTGAGGACGCCACGATACGGCTCGGTGCAGACGCCCGCGTCGCTCTAGGCCGCGGCGGCACGGCCGGCCGCACGAGCCTTCGCGCGCCGCTGTTCGCGCACACGTTGCAGGACGCCGCTTCGGCCGTGCTCCTGCAGGCCGTCGTAGAGCGCCCTGATCTCTGTGAGGACCGCGTCCGCGACCGCCTGCTGCTGCTCCTTGGTCGGATCCTCCACGCGGTCCCATTGGATCGCGCGCCCGTACTGGATCGTGACCTTCGGGAAGCGCAGGCGCTTCCAGTTGCGGATGTGGGAGGAGCCGTGAATCGCGATCGGTACCACCGGCACTCCGGTCTTCAGCGCGAGACGCCCGATGCCAGGCTTGGCCTGCTCTGAGAGCTTGCCGGTCCTCGAGCGTCCGCCCTCGCAGTACATCGTGATCGCGCCACCCCTACCGAGGATCGTCTCGGCGGTGATGAACGTCTCCACGTCGCGCGCTCCACGCCGCACGGGGAAGACCCCGCCATGGGTGTAGATGAACTGCATCGGCGCTTTGAAGAGTTGGGACTTGGCCATGAAGCGCACCTTGCGGCGGATGTAGCAGCCCATCAGGAAGTGGTCCATGAAGGAGAAGTGATTGGGCGCGAGAATCACCGCGCCGCGTCCCGGCACGTTCTCGCAGGAGATCGAGCGCGCCCGCAGGAACAGGTAGGCGTAGATGGAGGTGATGAATCGCGTGAACTCGTAGGCCCAGTCCGGTTCTCGGGTGCGCGCACGCTCGTGGAAGCGGTCGAAGTGCTCCTTCGGACGCGGGTCGACGTAGACCTGCGCCTTCATCGGGGCAAGGTCAGACACGGCAGCTCCTGGGCGCTGGCGTCGCGCGCGCCGGCCGCGACACTCCATGGGTTCCAGAATGAGATCTCACGCGATGCTGTACCTCTCTGTGGCAAGTAGGTTACGCGCCGGACACAGACGGCTTCGCCTCGGGCTCGGATCGCGTGCGCGCAAGCGCCTTCTGCCAGCCCGCGAGCAGGCTCAGGCGCTGATCCTCGCTCATGGACGGCTCGTATCTGGCGCGCTCCCGCCAGCCGGCGCGGACGTCCTCCACACTCCAGGCGCCGATCCCGACGCCAGCCAGCAGCGCGGCACCGAGCGCCGTCGTCTCGGGGACCTCTGGCACAAGCACCGGGACCCCCAGGAGGTCGGCCTGGAACTGCATGAGCCAGCGATTCGCGGTGGCGCCGCCGTCAGCACGCAGCTCCTGCAGGGACTGGCCGCCGACCTGCTCCATCGTGCGCACCACATCGCAGGTCTGATAGGCGATCGCCTCCAGGGTCGCACGCGCAAGATGCGCCCTGCCGGTTCCGCGCGTGAGCCCGACGATCGTCCCGCGGGCCTTGGGGTCCCAGTGCGGGGAGCCAAGGCCGGTCAGCGCTGGGACGAAGTAGACGCCATCGTTGCCGTCGAGTTCGGCCGCGAGCACCTCGGTCTCCTCAGCGGACGCGATGATCGAAAGCCCGTCGCGCAGCCATTGCACAGCGGCGCCGGTGGCGAAGATCGAGCCCTCGAGCGCGTAGGAGCGTGAGCCACCTATGCCCCATGCGACGGTGCTGAGCAACCCTTCGACTGGCTCTGGCGCGCGGAAGCCGGCATTCAGCAGCACGAAGGAGCCTGTCCCGTAGGTGTTCTTGCCCATACCGGGGTCCACGCAGGCCTGGCCGAACAGGGCGGACTGCTGGTCTCCGGCCACGCCCGCAAGCGGCGCGGTGATCCCTGCAAGCGCCTGTGGGCGCACGGCTCCGATCGGGCCGGCGCTGCCCCGGATCTCGGGCAGCGCGCGCCGCGGCACTGCAAAGAGCTCGAGCAGCTCCGGATCCCAGTCGCCGGCGGCGAGGTCATAGAGCAGCGTCCGCGCGGCGTTGGATGGATCGGTGATGTGCTCCCCGGTGAGCTTGAACGCCAGCCAGGAGTCGACGGTGCCGAGCATCGCCCGCCCCTCCCCGGCCTTCTGCGCCAGACCATCGACGTTCTGCAGCAGCCACTGCATCTTGGTTGCCGAGAAGTAGGGGTCGAGCACGAGCCCGGTACGGCTGCGGATCAGCGGCAGCAGACCCTGCTCGGCGAGCTCGGCACAACGATCGGCAGTGCGCCTGTCCTGCCAGACGATCGCGCTGTGCAGCGGCTCTCCGGTCAGCGCGTCCCACGCGCAAACTGTCTCGCGCTGGTTCGTGATTCCCACGGCCGCTATCTCCGCGGGCGCGACCGCCGCATCTGCGAGCGCCTGCCCCGCGAGCCGCTGCACGAGCTCCCAGATCTCGCAGAGGTCGTGCTCGACCCAGCCAAGGCGGGGAAAGCTCTGGGAGAGCTCTGCCTGGGCGCGACCGATCGGCTCCGCGCGATCGTCGAAGACGATGCAAGTGGTTGCCGTGGTTCCTTGATCGATCGCGAGAATCATGGTCCTGCCCGCACCCAGGCGGCGCAATCGAACAGTAGAGGCACGCGTCGCATAAGCTTCGTCCGCGCGGCAGGCCGCGCACACACCAACAGGCGCAGGCGTGAGATCGGCGCCTTTGCGCTTTCGACCAGGAGGCTGGCGATGGCTCAGGTGGAGGCCCACATCACGGGCACGATATGGAAGATCGAATGCGCCGTCGGCGATGCGATCCAAGAGGGCGACACGGTCGCGATCCTCGAGTCGATGAAGATGGAGATGCCGGTCGAGGCCGAAGACTCGGGCACGGTCGTGAAGATCCTGTGTGAGGAGGGCCAGGCGGTGAACGAGGGAGATGCACTGGTCGAGCTGGAGTGAGCGCCGTCCGCGAACCGCATCGTATTTCCATTCTCTTTTGCCACCGGCGCACGGCGGCGCCGGGAGCCCTTGCGAAAGCGCGCCTCGGAGAGTACGATCTAGCAGAATCTACGCCGGACTTGGAACTCTGCCAACTTTTGAAACGCAGCCGTGTCGTGCGCCATGCAGCAGATCGAAGTCCGACCGACCTCACGTACACCGCATCCAAGAGGGGGACGACGATGGTCAGCAGACGCCGTGCGGTTGCTGAGAAGGGCAAGCGCAACGTCGCGGGCGGCAGGCTAGCCTCCGCGCAGGAGGAGCTCGTGATGCTCACGCTCTCACCAGCTCAGGTCGAGCAGGTCCTGCGCTCGGCGACCTCCGATGCCGAGAACAACGGCGTTGCCGGGATGCTGAGCGCAGATCAGCTTGCCGGTGCTCGCGAGCGCCGCTACCGCGCGCTCCTGGAGGACCGTCGGCTCTCGCGATCGCTGCTGGCCGGCCTGCTCGTGCTCACGTGCTTTCCCACAAGCGGAGGCGAGATGGGGATCGCCGATCTGGCTCGCCGCCTGGACATGCGCACGAGCACGATCCACCGCTACGTGAGCACGTTGCTCGCGGCCGGCTTGCTTGAACGAGACCCGGTCACGCGGCAGTACCGCCTCGCGCAGCGGTAGGCGGCGGAGCCAGGGCCTCATCTTGGCGCCTCCCCCCTTGGCGGCGCAGAGCGAGCAGGACCGGCATTGCCCTGCATCGCGCCCGCCGCCCTGCGCCGCTGGCGCTCCAGGTGATCGCTCACCTCGGCACGCGTGCGCCGGACCCAGTCCAGTTGCGCCCCGAGCATGCTGCGCCGCTCGTCGTCGATCATGCGCTCCAGCAGCGCCGGCATGAGCTCCGGATCGGCCGGCGTCTGGCTTGGTGGTCGATCCTGCAGCCTCCTCTCCTCCTCGACGCATTCCTCCTCGTAGCGCCCGAGCACCTCGTCGAGCGCGGGTGCGCCCCGCAGGCAGACCGAGAGCAGCCGCAGCAGCAGCTCTGAGCGCTGGTCCACCTCGCGCAGCTTGCGTGCAAGCCACACTCGATAGGCGCGCGCGCCCTCGCTCGTGGCTCGGTAGTGGAGCTTGTGTTGGCGGCCGCTCACTGTCGCGGCCTGTGTGTGCGTGGGCTCGACGAGGCCCATGCGAACGAGCCGGTCGAGTGTGGTGTAGATGTTCGACAGGCTCGCTGGGATGAAGTCGCCAAACCTCGCGATGAAACGCCGCCCGATCTCATAGCCATAGCTCGGCTTCTCGATCACGAGCCCCAGCACGGCCCAGTTCACGCTTGCCTGCAGCGTTCGCTCCGGGCCCCAGCTCCTGCCGCTTCCTGTCTGACCTTTTCGTCCTCGTTGCATCGATGCACTCCATTTCCGCTTGCCTGATGCGCTCGAATGGTCTCAAGTACATCAAACGGTCTCCGCTCGTGTCGCGCGGTCGTTCGCGGGCGCTTGTACGGGCAGCCGTCGGTTAGCCTTCGGACCCATGACACCCACCGCCCAGACGCGCGAGCTCGCGGACGGCAAGCTGCTTCTCGACCACCCGGCAGAGAACGTCGTCCGCCTCACAATCGCCAATCCCGCCAAGCGCAACGCACTCGATCACCCGATCCTCGACGCGATCTCCCAGACGCTCGGCGACCTCGCCGAGGAGGAGGCCGCCCGCTGCGTGCTGATCACCGGCGCGGGCGGCATGTTCTCGGCCGGCTATGACATCGGCGAGATCCCCGACGACGAGTTCGAGGAGCGCGCCGAGCAACTCGTGGCGCATCCGTTCACCGAAGCGATCGATGCACTGGAGGCATTCCCCAACCCGACGCTGGCCGTGCTGCCCGGCCATACGATCGGTGGCGGCCTCGAGCTGGCGCTCGCCTGCGACCTGCGCGTGGCCAAGCAGGAGATAAGGCTCGGGATGCCGCCCGCCAAGCTCGGCCTGGTCTATTCCCACACGGGCCTGCGTCGCTTCATCGATGCGATTGGCGCGACCCGCACCAGGGAGCTCTTCCTCCTCGGCAGCCACATCGACGCGGCGACGGCTCTTTCCTGGGGGCTCGTCAACAGGGTCGCTCCTGCCGACCAGCTGGAGGCGATGGGCTTGCAGATCGCGGCGGAGCTCGCCGGCAACGCCCCGCTGTCACAGCGCGGCAACAAGCGTGTGATCGCGGCGCTGCTCCGACATGAGGGCAGCCTTGACCCGGAAGCAGCAGCCGAGCTGATCGAGCTGCGCAAGGCGTCGTTTGCCTCGGAGGACATGCGCGAGGGCGTTCGCGCCTTCGCGCAGAAGCGCCGGCCGCGCTGGCGCGGCCGCTGAGCGTCTGCAGTCAGCCGCCAAAGCTAGCCGAGGCGACACGCGCCGATCCGGCCGCGAAGGTGCTCAGTCGCTCTCGGTCGCGATCGGTATGTCGACCGCGATACGCCTCTCCCCTGCGGACGTCGCCGTCATCTTCAGCGACCCGCCGATCAGCTCCACGCGCGCCCGGGTGGCGATCAGATCGCGATGCAGCTTGCCGGTATCGGAGGCGCCGACGGCGGCCCGCGCAATCACCATGACCTGCACCATCCCTTCGCTTGCGCCGAGCGACACCGACACAGATGAAGCCTCCGCAAGCGCCTGCAGCATCTCCTCGATCGCCCGGTAGGTGGCGGTCTCCACGTCGGTAGGCAGCCGCTCCGGGAGCCAGCCAAGCGAGAAGCTCACGGGGTGCCCGCCTCGCTCCTGCTCCAGGTCAGTGAAACGCTCGAGCGCCATCACAAGACCCATCTCATCAAGGGCCGGCGGACGTAGCGAACCGGCGATGTGGCGCAAATCGACGATGCAATCCTTCACCTGCCGGCGCACCTCTTCGAACCGGGGGCGAGTCATCTCCTGGTCGATTCCCCGCTCCAGCAGCCCAACGGTCAGCAGGGCACCCGCCATCGCCTGCGCGGCGTCGTCGTGAAGTGTCCGCGCGATCCCACGTCGCTGCTGCTCATGGTGCTCGATCAGCTGGCTGGCATTGCGCAGCTGGTCATCGAGGCGCCCGCGCATCCGCTCGATCTCGCCCTGCAGCTCCATCTGCTCGCGCTCCACCGCAAGCAGCCTTCGATTCTCGCTCGCGACCGCCGCCTGTAGCGCGATCGCCTCCAGGATCAGGCGCTCCTCGGGCGAGAAGCGCCGGTCAGAGCCCGCCGTCACCTCGATGAAGCCCTTAGTCGCTTCACGCGAAACGACCGCCACGCGCAACACCTCACCGCCGGCATCACCGCGCTGCACAGGGCTTCCCCCGTCGAGTTCGACGCGCACCGAGGAGACAGCGACGGCGCGCTCGATGTGGTCGGTGAGCATCGAGAGCAGGTCCTCGTGCTCGTCCAGGCACGCGAGATCGAGACCGCTGCGCAGCAGACTCTCATCCCTGATGCTGTGACTTCTCATCTGATCGCTGAAGCGCCCCGCGATCGCGCCAACCGAGAGGAAGATGAGTGCCCGGACCAGCAGGCCGACCAGGCCGATTTCCGTCTGCACGCTCGCTATCCAGACACCGGTCGCCGCGGTCGAGGTGATCGCCGCGAGCACGCCGGCGCGGATGCCGAACTCGAGCGCAAGCAGAGCGACGGGTATGACGTAGAGCAGGCTGAGCGCGTCGCCCTTGCCGCTGACCAGCTCGCGCAACACGAAGATCGCGACGAAGAGGACACCTGCGCTCAGTAGAACGACCGAGCGGCGCTCCGGCCATCGTCGCACCGGCGCTGATGCCGCGGCCAGTAGGCTGGAGGTCAAGTCGTCCCTCATCGTTGTCCCAATCACGCTCATCTAGCTCTACCAACGGTTGCCCACAGTACGGCCGCCGCTATCCGTGCCATCCGGCAGCAGCCTCCAGTGAAACTACTGATCCGGGGTACACGTGACCCCAGCCGGCAAGACTGCGTTCATCTGCGGTGGCCGGCATCGGTAGGCGCTACCAGCGCATCTGCGGCTTTCCCACATATTGGAGCACTTTTAGGTTCAGCCGCCGATGTATGACATCTCTATGTTTGCGGGCGCGGGCGAGGCGATCGCAAAGGCGATCCCGCACGCGCTGGAAGGCGTGAGGACCGGCACTGAGCGCACGGCGCCGCGTCCGGCGGGGCGCAGCTCGGCAGGCACGACCGCGCGCGGCGTGTACTGTCCAGCGAGCCCCAACGTCAGTCCCGACCACACGGAGGTCAGCGCAATGCCGCCGCTCATCACCCGCGAGGAGGCTCTTCGCCTCGGCGAGCTGGAAGATCACGCCGAGATCGAGGCGCTGGTGCAGCGTGCCTGGGAAGCCCGCACCGAGCGATTCGGCGACTCGACCGACATGTGCTCGCTGGTCAACGCGAAGTCCGGGGGCTGCGCGGAGGACTGCGGATTTTGCGCTCAGTCGCGCTTTGCGGAGGCGCAGACGCCGATGCACGCGATGATGGACCCGCTCCAGATCCTCGAGCACGCCAAGGCTGCCGAGGCCGCGGGCGCGCACCGCTTCTGCATGGTCACCCAGGGCCAGGGGCTATCCAAGCGCGACTTCGAGAAGATCCTGGAGGGCGCGAGACTGGTTGCCGAGCAGACCAACCTCAAGCGCTGCGCATCGATCGGGCACATGTCCGTGGAGCGCGCGAAGGCGCTCAAGGAAGCCGGCATCCAGCGCGTGCACCACAACGTCGAGACAGCCGAGAGCTACTACCCCGAGGTGTCGAGCACAGTCCGCTACGAGGGCCGCGTGCGCACGATCGAAGCGGTCAAGGAGGCGGGCCTGGAGACCTGCGTCGGCGGCATCCTCAACCTCGGCGAGAGCCGCGAGCAGCGTGTGGAGATGGCCTTCCAGCTCGCAGAGATCAACCCCACGAGCGTGCCGATCAACCTGCTGATCCCAAACCCCGGCACCAAGTTCGGCGACCGCGGGACGATGGACCCGTGGGAGGCAGTGAAGTGGATCGCGATCTTCCGCCTGATCCTGCCCGAGGCGCTGCTGCGCCTCTGCGGCGGACGCATCCAGAACCTGCGCGAGCTGCAGCAGCTTGCGGTGGAGGCCGGCATCAACGGCGTGATGATGGGCAACTTCCTGACCACGCTCGGCAACACGCCCGAGGAGGATCGGACGATGTTCGAGGAGATGGGCCTGAACGTCGCCCGCCAGTCCGACAACGGCTCGCGCCCGCGACCCGACAACCGGTCGGGGTGGCTGGAGGGCAGCACGCCGGAGCCCGACTCGCTCCCAGCCGTCGAGCCGGAGCCCGTCGGCGCGCTTTCGGTGCGCCTCTGGGATCCCTCGACACAGCTGCGCTTCCGCGCCAAGGGCCCGGTCCCGCCGCGCCCGGACGGTGCGCGCAACGCGTCGGTATGAGCGAAATCGGGCAACGCCTGGCTGAGCTGGCCGAGCTCGGGCTCGACCGCCGCACGCGACTGGTCGAGGGGCCGCAGGGCCCAGAGGTGCTTCTAGACGGCAGACCGGTCGTGCTGCTGTGCTCCAACAACTACCTCGGCCTGGCGGCCCATCCGCAGGTTCGGCAGGCGGCGGCCGGCGCCGCGCTCACGCTGGGGGTCGGAGCAGGCGCCTCCCGGCTGGTCTCAGGCACGATGGCCGTGCATCGGGAGCTGGAGCAGCGGCTCGCCGAGTTCGAGGGCACGCAGGCGTGCGTGCTGTTCGGCTCCGGCTACCTGGCCAACCTGGGGGTGATCGGCGCACTCGCCGGGCGAGGCGACGTCGTCTTCTCGGACGAGCTCAACCACGCCTCGATCGTGGACGGCTGCCGCCTGAGCAGGGCGGAGGTGGCCGTCTACCGGCACCTTGACCTCGATCACCTCGAGTCGGCGCTGCGAGCGCATGCCGGCACTGCCCGCCGCCGGCTGATCGTCACCGACTCGGTCTTCTCGATGGACGGCGACCTGGCCCCGCTGACAGAGCTCGTCGAGCTTGCAAGGCGCCACGACGCGCGGATCGTGGTCGACGAGGCGCATGCCACAGGCGCTCTGGGGCCCGGCGGCCGCGGCGCGGTGGCCGCCGCCGGCCTCGAGGGCGAGGTCGATGCGATCGTCGGCACGCTCGGCAAGGCGCTCGGCTCCTACGGCGCCTACGTGTGCGCCAGCGCGGAGATGGTGCGCTACCTGCTCAACGTCGCGCGGGCGCTGATCTTCTCCACCGCTCCGCCGCCGCCGGCGATTGCCGCGGCCACCACAGCGCTCGAGCTCCTGCTTGGCCAGCCCGGCTTGACCGTCGATCTGCACGCCGCGTCGCGCGCGCTGCGGGGCTCTCTGCGCGCGGAGGGATTCGGCGTACGGGAGGGCGAGATGCACATCGTGCCGCTCGTGGTCCGCGAGGAGCGAGCCGCGATGGCGCTCTGCGAGGCGGCGATCGAGCGGGGCGTCTTCGCTCAGGCGATCCGCCCGCCCACGGTGCCGCCAGGCACCTCCCGGTTGCGCCTGACCACGATGGCGACTCACACTCCGCAGCAGATGAGCTTCGTCGCCCGCGCCTTGCGCGAGGCGGCTTTGGAGGTCGGACTCGACGCAGCGCTCGTGGGGGAGCCCTCGGCCCACCGGATGCTCGCAAGCCGCCGATGAACCCAGGTGGCCTGTTCGTCACAGGCACCGATACAGGCATCGGCAAGACGGTCCTGGCAGCGGCCCTGATCGCGGCAATGCGCGCGTCGGGGCTCGCCGTCACCGCCTACAAGCCGGCGGTCAGCGGCCTCGATGAGCCGGCAGAGAGGTGGCCCGCAGACCACGTGCTGCTCGGATCTCTCTGTGGAATGGCCCCGGAGGAGGTCGCCCCGCTGCGCTACGGACCGGCCGTATCGCCTCACCTTGCCGCGCAACTTGCAGGCGAGCCGGTACACGACTCCGAGCTGCTCCAGGCTGCGCGCGCCGCGACGGCGAGCGCAGCAGAGCGGGACGCGATCCTCGTGGTCGAGGGGGTGGGCGGTCTGCTCGTGCCGCTCACGGGCACGCTCAGCGTGCGCTCGCTTGCCGCGGAGCTCGCCCTGCCGGTCTTGATCGCCGCCCGCCCCGGCCTTGGCACGATCAACCACACGTTGCTGAGCATCGAGGCGGCCCGGGCCGCAAAACTCGACCTGCGCGCGGTCGTTCTCACGCCCTGGTCGGGCCACCCGTCTGCGATGGAGCTCTCCAACCGCCAGACGATCGAAGCGCTTGGCGAGATCGAGGTCGCGGGATTGCCGCACATTGCAGCACCAAGCGCGGACCTGCTCGCGAGCGCCGGGGCTGCGCTGCCATGGAGAGGCTGGCTGGAGACCTGACCACGGAAAGGGTCCCAGACAGCCCACCGTCTCTGGCCTGGAGCGAAAATCGGCTCCCAAAGACCTCTGAAAGGTGCGGCAGCCGCGCACGCGTGGCAGCTTGGGCTCCCACAAACTTGTGACCTCACGACTGATAAGGTGGTCACATGCACGAGATCGGAGTTCGCGAGTTGAAGGCGACGCTGAGCCAGACACTGCGGGCAGTGGCTCGTGGTCAGCAGGTACGCGTCACTCTCCGCGGTCGGCCACTAGCCGACATCGTCCCAGCCGGCGTTTCGGCCAAGGACGATCGCCTACGCGAGCTGGTGGCTCAGGGGCGACTGGTTGCACCCGGCCGAGCGCGGCCAACGCTGGCACCCCAGCCAGTGAAGAGCGATCGCAGCGCATCCGGGCTCGTGCTGGCCGAGCGGGAAGCCGAGCGCTGAACCTCTACCTCGATGCGAGCGCGCTGGTCAAGCGCTACGTCGCCGAGTCCGGCAGCGACGCCGTCCGCGACGTCATGGACCGTGCCGAGGGATGGTTCATGTGCCGTGTCGGCTTCGTGGAGACCGTGCGCGCCGTTGGCTTGAGCGCAGGCCATGTGGCCGCGGGAACCGTGCGTGAGGAGTGGCCCGCGTTCGGCGTGATCGAAGTGGACCCGCGCCTGGCCGAAGATGCCGCCGAACTCGCTCTCACCCGCGAACTGCGCAGCCTGGACGCTCTGCATCTCGCTGCCGCCCTCATACTCCCGCGCGACGATCTCCTCTTCGCCACCTGGGATCGCCGCCTCCACACGGCAGCCGCCGCAGAAGGACTCGCGCTCACTCCAGAGAGGCTCGACTGACCGGCGGGCGCCCACGGATGCCCATGCGGCGATCATCGAGGCGGCAAGACAGAGCGTCCATTCTCCGCCCTCACCTCGATATGGAAGCCCCAGCGCCAGCAACGACGGCAGCGCTCACGCTCGCCAGTTCCTCTTCGCCGATCACGTACGGCGGCATCGTGTAGATCAGGTCCCTGAAGGGCGCAGCCAGACTCCGTGCTCGACCGCCGCGGCGGTGGCCGCAGACATCACCTCGTGCGGAGCTGCACGACGCCGATCGCGCCAAGGACCCTGACGTCGGCACGCCCGGCAGATCGCGCGCCGGCGCAAGCCCCTTCCGCAGCCCCGCTCGATCGCCGCCACACCGGCCGCCAGGAGCCTCGGAGAGCAGATCGAGCGAGGCGAGCGCCACCGAGCACGCGAGCGGGCTCGCCATGTAGGTGGGCCCGTGCATGAGCGCGCCGCCCTCCCCCGTTGAGATCGCCTCGGCCACCGCGGAGGTACAGAGCGTGGCAGCGAGCGTCATGTAGCCGCCGGTCAGCGCCTTGCCGACACACATGATGTCCGGGCTCACGCCCGCGTGCTCGCAGGCGAACATCGCGCCGGTACGCCCGAACCCGGTTGCGATCTCGTCGAGTATCAGCAGCAGCCCGTGCTGGTCGCAGAGCCGGCGCATCAGCGCCACGCAGGCCGGCGAATGGAAGCGCATCCCCCCCGCCCCCGGACGACGGGCTCGAGGATCACGCCGGCCAGCTCATGCGCGTGACGCGGCGATCAGCCCCTCGACCTGAGCGGCCCAGGCGGCGTCGAGTGGAGCGTCGAACCCGGCGGGTGGACAATCGGCGAAGAGATGCTCTGCGAGGGTGCCCGCGAAGAGGCCGTGCATGCCCTCGACGGGGTCGCAGAGAGCCATCGCGCCGAACGTGTCGCCGTGGTATCCGCCGCGGATGGTGAGCAGCCTTCGCGCGGAGGGGCCGCGCGCAGTGCGCTGCGCCTGCAGGCACATCTTGATCGCGACCTCGACGGAAACAGAGCCCGAGTCGGCGAAGAAGACGTGCTCGAGCCCCGCCGGAGCTATCTCGAGAAGCTGCCCAGCAAGCCGCACCGCAGGCTCGTGGGTGAGTCCGCCGAACATCACGTGAGCCATCCGCCCCAGCTGGTCGCGGAGGGCGGCATCCAGGGCCGGGTGGCGATAGCCGTGGACCGCGCACCACCACGAGGACATCCCGTCGATCAGCCGCCGACCGTCGGCGAGCTCGAGGCGCACGCCCTGCGCGCCCACCACCGGCAGCGAGCAAGCGCAGCGGGCATCGGCCCGTACGGATGCCAGACGCGCTCCCTGTCAGCGGCGAGCAGCGCCTCCCACTCGCTCAGCGGTCAATCCTCGTAGGGGACGAAGTCCCGCTTGCGGGCGCCGCAGACCGGGCAGAACCAGGTGTCCGGAATGTCCTCGAAGGCCGTGCCCGCCGGGATGCCTCCGTCGGGGTCGCCTTCGTCTGGGTCGTAGATGAAGCCGCAGGATTCGCAGATCCAGCGTTGGAGTGTCTGGGTATTGCTCATCGCCTGAAGCCTACATGCGCGCGCGGGGCGATATGTTCATCTCGTGATCGAGGAGGATTCGCTGCCGGGCCTTGAGCAGGGGGAGCGGCTGAACTTGGGCAAGGAGACCGTGCCCCGGCAGGCCGCCACGGTGATGCTGCTGCGCGAAGGCGACGAGGACCTGGAGGTGCTGCTCGTCCAGCGAAACCCGCAGGCGCGCTTCATGGCCGGAGTATGGGTGTTCCCGGGTGGAGCCGTGGAGCCCGCCGAGCAGAGCCTCTGAGGATGCGCACCGGCTCGCCGCGCGGCGCGAGCTGCGCGAGGAGGCAGGCATCGAACTGGGTCCCGGCGCCGAGCTCGTGCAGTTCTCGCGTTGGATCACCCCGGCGATGGTCGAGACCCGCTACGACACGTCTTCTTCCTCGCGGAGCTGCCGCCCGACCAGCAGGTCAGCGTGGACGGCGCCGAGTGCGTGGCGCACCGCTGGTATGCCCCCTCAGACGCGCTGGCCGCCTACGCCGCCGACGAGCTGCGCTCGTCTTCCCCACGATCAAGCACCTGCAGCAGCTCTCCCCTTCGCCAGCGCCGCCGAGCTGCTGCAGCGCTCGCGCGGCCGGTCGGTGGGACCGGTGCAACCAAAGGTGATCGTGGAGTCGGGCAGGCCGCGGGTCGTGCTTGCCCGGCGAGCCCGGCTACTGACCCTGCTGGGCTTCGATCACGTGCATGACCGCGTTTATCAGCGCCAGATGCGTGAATGCCTGCGGATAGTTGCCGAGGTGGCGTCCGCGATGAGGGTTCGAGCTCCTCGGCGTAGAGGCCGAGCGGCGAGGCATACGTCAGCAGCCGCTCGCAGAGGTGTTCTGCGTCGCGCAGCTCGCCGATTTCGCACAGCGCGGCCACGAGCCAGAAGGAGCAGATCAGGAAGCTGCCCTCCTCGCCCTGCTGGCCGTCGTCGGTCTCGGCGGTCTTGTAGCGCAGCACGAGGCCGTTCTCGGTCAGCTCGTCCTTGATCGCCGTCACGGTCGCTCGCACGCGCTCGTCGCTTGGCGGCAGGAAGCGCACGAGCGGCACGAGCAAGCTGGAGGCATCCAGCGCGTCGGTGTCGTAGTGCTGGCGAAAGACGCCGCGCTCGTCGACGCCGCGCTCCAGGATCTCGGCCTTGATCTCCTCGGCGAGGTCCTGCCAGCTCTCGGCGTGCTCGTCCTCCCCGCGGCGTTCCGCAAGCCGCGCTCCGCGATCCATCGCCACCCAGCACATAAGCTTGGAGGAGACGTAGTGCCGTGGCTCTCCACGCGCCTCCCAGATGCCCTGATCGGGCTCCGACCAGACCCGCTGCGCGCACGAAATCTGGTCTATCAGCACCGGCCAGAGCCGCTCGGGGATGTGGTCGCGCTTCTTGGAGTGCAGGTAGACCGAGTCGAGCACCGCCCCGTAGACGTCGTTCTGGCGCTGGTCGAAGGCGCCGTTGCCGATCCGCACCGGCCGCGCGCCCTCATAGCCCTTGAGATGATCGAGCGTCGACTCGGCCAGGTCCTTGCGTCCGTCGATGCCGTACATGATCTGCAGCGAGCCGTCCTCGTTTCGCTGCAGGTCGGCGACGTACTGCACGAAGTCGTCGGCCTCCCAGTCCAGGCCGAGCGCGTGCAGGCCCCACAACGTGAAGGTCGCATCGCGCATCCAGCAGTACCTGTAGTCCCAGTTGCGTGCGCCCCTTGGGGTCTCCGGAAGCGATGTGGTCGCCGCCGCCACGAGCGCGCCCGTCGGCATGAAGGTCAGTCCCTTCAGCGTGAGCGAGGAGCGCTGCAGGTGGTATCTCCAGGGGTGATCCGGATAGGTGCCTTCGGCGATCCAGGTGCGCCAGAAGTGCTCCGTGTTCAAGAGTTCCTCGCACGCCTGATCGACGTTGCGCGGACCCTCGCGGTCGATCGCCCACGACATCGCGCAGAAGCGGCGCTCGCCCTCGACCATCGTGTGTCTGCCGTGCGCCCTGTTGCCCTCGATGCCAAGGCGCACGTCGGAGTAGACCCGAAACGACCACTCGCCATCGCTCGCGTCGAGCGCGCAGGTCCCCTCCCGGTCGGCCTCGACCTCGACGTGAGTCCACGTCGCTGGCCGCTCACCATAGTCGAGCATCGGCTCGCAGACGATCTCGACCTGGGCGCGCCCCTGGATGCATTCGACCATCCGCACGAGCGTGTGGTTTGCGTCATTGTCGGTGGGCGGCCGCGTGTGGCTGAAGCCGTGCTTGTCGTCGCGCCACTGTCCGATCGTCAGCGCATCGAGGACCCGGAGCCATCCCTGCGGCGTCATCCAGGTCGTCTCGATCACGTTGGTGCCGGGCAGGTACCTGCGGCCGGCGGGGACGTAGACGCCGTACGGGCCGACGCGAAAGTTTCCCGCGCCGCGATCGAGCAGCGCACCGAACACCGACGGCGAGTCGAAGTGAGGCAGGCACATCCACTCGATCGAGCCGTCGGAGGCCAGCAGAGCACAGGTGTGGCAGTCAGATAGGAAGCCGTAGTCGGCGATCGGAGGAAAGGGAGACTCCGCTCCCCCGATCTGCGCCGCGAGTGGGCTCGTGCCGGCCGGCCGCTTACCATCGCGCCCGGTCGTGCCAGGGTCGATCTGGATACCGGCCCCTTTCCCCTCCGGGGTTGCTCCTGGCGCAGGGCTCATCGTCGGGGAACCGTAGCGCTCACGCCGCTCCCGGCGCGTCCCATGAGGGTCGCTGCACGCCCGCTGGCAGTCGCCCCTCCTCCGCGAGCTTGTCCAGATGCGCGGCGAGTGTGATCGCGGCGAAGGGCCTGACCTGCTCTGGAACATCGCTCCAGGCCGCGTCGAGCATCCCGGAGACCTCGCGCTCCCCGGCGGCGAGCGCGTCGATCAGCCGCCGCTCACGGTCGAGCCGGTGCTCCAGGTATTCGCGGAGCTTTGCCTGCGGATCACTCACGGGCGGCCCATGGCCCGGGCAGAGCAGCTGCAGCGGGAGCTCCATCAGCGCGCCGAGCGCCACGAGGTAGCCGGACAGCGCGCCGGGATCGGGCGCGATGAAGACCGAGCCTTCGCCGAGCACCGCGTCCCCGGTGAAGCAGACCTCGCCGTGCAGCAGCGCGTAATGGTCGGGCGCGTGCCCGGGCGTCGCGATCGCCCGCAAGGGGCCAAAGCGGGTGCCCTGCGCGAGCAGCACATCTCCTGGAAGGCGCAGATGCTCCGCGCGGGCGGCCGCGAGCGGCGCCGGCATCCGCTCGCGCAGGGGCTCCACCGCCTCGCTGTGGTCGGGATGGTCATGGGTGAGGGCGATGCCACCGAGGCCGCCGCGCTCGCGCACGAGATCAACGAGCACGTCGAGGTGCTCTGGCAGCGCAGGCCCGGGGTCGATCACGAAAGCGGGATCACGCCCGAGAATCCAGGTGTTCGTGCCCGAGAGCGTAAGGAGCCCTGGGTTCTGCGCGCGCAGCCTCGCCACGTCGTGGCGCTCCAGCAGCGCCCGCTCTTCGCAGGCTGGCTCTGGCACTGGAGCGTCGCTCACTTCGGCGGCGTGCTCCCGAGCGGGCTCAGCAGTCCTCAGCAGGCGGGGAGCCCGAGGGAGCGGCGGGGAGCACGTCTAGGTCGGCGGACTGCGCCGCGGCGATGTTCTCGGCTTGCACGGCGAGCCATATCTCCTCGCGGTAGACGGGCAGATCCTTGGGGGCAGCGATCCCGAGACGCACCGTCTGGCCGGCGACCTCCATGACCGTGACGGTGATCTCCTCGCCGATCACAACGCGCTCACCTGGACGACGCGTAAGTATCAGCATCGCTGACCATTATGCCTGATCGGGATGTCTCCTCGTGCCGCGCATCTGGTCGCGCTGCATGGACAGCGGGCCAAAGCAGCTCGATTCCCGGCGATCGGCCGCGGCCTTCGGCGGCGCCTTCTCTAGTTCTCGCCGGTCGCCGGGGCGAGGAGCGGAGCACGCAGCTCGGCGCCTGGAGCGGTGTTTATCACCTGGTGCCCACGCCCCTGCCAGACGATGAGCGGCGCGCGCAGGTTGACAGTCGTCTGCGCCGGGTCGGGGCTCGCCCTCACGGTCACGTAGACCTGCGTCTTCTCCAGGTGCTCGGTGCCGATGCGCTGGCGTTCCTCCACCCCGAC
The DNA here is from genome assembly GCA_963757925.1 of uncultured Actinomycetota bacterium. Taxonomy (GTDB): domain Bacteria; phylum Actinomycetota; class Thermoleophilia; order Solirubrobacterales; family Solirubrobacteraceae; genus Palsa-744. The sequence goes on along the minus strand of CAVWTE010000025.1, from coordinate 327,777 downwards.
GGCCAGCTGGAAGCCCGGCAGGACGGCGCGCGGATCGAGCACCGGCAGCGCGAGCGCCGGATCCTCGGTGGAGTGCAGCCAGCGGATCCCGCTCTGAGGGCTCACGTCCAGTAGGGCGTATCCACTGCCCGGCAGTCCGATCAGGCCGAGCGGGAACTCGACGAGCGCCTCATCGGCCAACTCGAGCTCTCCGAACCGCACGCTTTCGATCACCTTCGGCATACCTGTTGACCCTACTTCAGGAATTCGAGCAGCGACATCTGGACGATGCTCGCGCCGGCCTTGAGCGCCGCTTCGTAGCCGACCTGGTCGCTTGTGTATTCGGTCGCCACCTGGGCATAGTTGGCGTCCTGGGTGTTGGACAGCGCCTCGGTGGTGCTCGTGGTCAATTCTTCGATCCGGTTTTCGGCCATCTGCAGCTGGTCCACCGTCGAGCCGGCCTTGGCCTGCATCTGCAGGAAGGTTTCGAAGTTGGCGTCGATGTTCTGCAGGTCGCCGCCGTCGAGCGCTTCGAGGGCTTCCGGGGTGCCTTCGCGCATGTGCTTTGCGATCGTGCGCAGCGTGTCGAGCAGCTTGCCGTCTTCGGCGCCCTTCCCGTTGCCGAGCAGCGTCGCGGCGGACTGGTTGATCTGGATGCTCATGCCGGGCGCGATCGTGCGCGTGATCGTGCCTTCATTGCCGTGATAGGCGTCTTCGGCGCCGCTCGAATAGGGCGCCGTGGTCGTGAGTGTGCCGGAGAGCACGTACTGCCCCGCGTATTGGACGTTTGAGTCCTGCTTGGCGGATTCTGTGAGCTGTTCGACCTCGCCGGCGAGGTTTTCCAGGTCGGACTTGCCGTTGACGCCGCTGGTCGCCTGCAACACGAGTTCGCGGGCCTTCTGGATCACGTTGCCGATCGAGCTGAGCGCGCTCGAGGAGGTGTGCTCCCAGGCGATCGCTTCGTCCACGTTGGTCTTGTAGGAGGAGAGGCCGTCGAGCGCGCTCTGCAGGTCGATCGCCTTGCCGGTGCCGAAGGGGTTGTCGGACGGTTCGAGGATCGACTTGCCGCTCGAGAGTTCGCTGGAACGACGCTCCAGCGCCGCGAAGGCGGAGTTGACGTTGCGCACAGTGGCGCTCGTCACCATCTGCGGGGTGATCCGGAGAGTCATTGCGCCTCCATCCAATGGGCGCCACCTACTCGATAGGACGACCTGCGGTCGTCCCTGACCCCGCCCACGGCGCTCATAGTCCCACCACTCCGGTGTGCTCGATCAGCGTTTCGAGCATCTGGTCCATGGCAGTCAACACGCGCGCCGAGGCTTCGTAGCCACGCTGGAAGGTGACGAGCTGTGTCATTTCTTCGTCGGTCGAGACGCCCGAGACTGCCTGGCGGCGTTCTTCGACCGCGCTCACCATCGCCTGGGCGCCGGCTTCGGTCTGCTTGGCCGACTGGACGTCACTGCCGACGCCGATCACGAAGGCCGACCAGCGCTGGTCGGCGGTGCCGCCACGAAGGTTGGCGATGGTCTGGGCGAGGTTGTTGGCGCCGGGTTCCCCAGCCGGGCCCGTCTGGATCTGTGCGCCGCTCGCGCTGACCGCGATGCTAGCCGCGGTGCTGCCGCTGAAGAAGGGGGTTTCCGGCTGGTGCGCGTTTACAGAGCTCGCCAGGGCGCTTGCTATTTCGTTCAGCGAAGCCTCATAGCCGGCGAGCTTGCCCGCGGGTGAGGTGAGACTCAGAAGCGCGCCGAGCTGTCCGCCGGAGGCCGAGGTCAGCGCCTGCGGCCAGTGGACGGTGCTCCCTTCCACGAGCGGTTGCGCAGCATTGCCAAAGCTCAAACTGACGGTCCCGTCTTCGTGTTCTGTGACTGAGACCTGCGCGAGCTTTGAGAGATTGTCGACCAGCTGGTCGCGCCGGTCGAGCAGTTCGTTTGGCTGCTGTCCCGCGCCGAGCGCCAGCTTGATCTGCCCATTCAACTGGGCGATCTGCTGCGCATCGCTTTGAACTTCGCCCTTGGGCCCGGTGAGCGCTTCGTAGCGCGCCTCTGCTTCGCCGAAGGCGCCTTCGATCTGGGCGCTCAGCTGGTTGAGCGTGGTGGCGAGGTTCTTGCCGGCTGTGATGACGCCTTCCCTTGCCGCTGCGCTGCCCGGCGAGTTGGCGAGTTCGTTCCAGGCGCTCCAGAACGAGGAGAGCTGCGCGGAGAGCCCGGAGCTCGATGGTTCATCCAGCGCGGTCTGCGCCTGGCCGAGGACTTCCGCGCTCGTGCTCGCTTCGCCGAGGCTCGAGCTCTCGGCGCGGTATTGGGCGTCGAGATAGGTGTCCCTGATCCGCACGATCGACTGGACGCCGACGCCAGTTCCAAGCCGCGCGCCTTCGCCGGTGGTGGGCGAGAGCGCCGAGATCACGAGCGGCGGCGCGGTCTCCATCACCGCGCTCTGGCGCGTGTAGCCGGGCGTCTGAGCGTTGGCGATGTTGTTGCCGGCGACGTCGAGCGCCTCCTGGTTTGCGAGCAGGCCGCTGAGCGCGGTCTGCAGCCCCTGCAGGGTCGGGATCGACATCGCCCTAGGCCTCCAGGTCGAGCAGGCGCATGCCCGCCGTCGGGTCTGTGCGGACACCCGAGGCACCCGCGCCGGTGGCGTCGTAGCCGGGGGCCGCGTCCAGCGAGAGCGTCTTCATCAGATGATCGAGAAAGGAGAGCTCGATCTTCATCAGTGCCCTGTTGACCAGGTGCTCGCGCTGCAGCTCGTGCAGCATTCCTGAGAGTTGCGCGCTGCGCGCGCTAGCCTGCGCGGCGCTCTGCGAATCAAGCAGCGCCGCGAGGCGCGTGACGGTCACCGCCTCGGGCGGCACGCCGAGGCGCAGCCCGCTGCGTGAGAGCAACTCCGCGCGCTGCTGCTCGATCTCGCCTCTGCGGCTCATCTCTCCGTGCAGCATCCCGGTGAGCCGCACCACCTCGTGCACGTCGCGCCGCCTGATCGCGGCTCCCTGCTCGAGGACGATCGCAAGCAGCCGCTCCGCCGAGCCGATCTGCGTTGCCAGGTGGGAAAGCAGGTCGGTCGCGAGCTGCTCGTCGGCCTTCAGGGCGCGCCGGTCGACCTGCGGCTGCAGCGCGAGAGCGCTCACGAGCTCGCCTCCTCGCCTGTGGAGGCGGCCGGATCGATCTCTCTGGTCAGCTGGGTCGCAAGGCCAAGCCCACCGCCGCGCGTCACCGCTTCGCTCAGCGTCTGCGGAAGCATCGAGGAGACGAGGCCCATCGAGCCCGACCCTTCGCTTTCGCCTTCGCCGCTGCTTTCACCGCCCTCTTCGCCGAGGCCACCTGTCTGCGCCATCGACTTCGAGAGCTGTTCGACCAGCATCTCTTCGAAGCCGAGCGCCTCCTTGTAGGCGCTCTTGACCGCTGCGGACCCCTTGCGTACGAATGCCGGTTCCGCGGTGGCGGCGACCGTCGGAAGCCCGGTGGCGGCAGACATGCCACTCATGAGCGCAGTTGGTTTGCGATCGCCATCATTTCGCCCTCGACCTTCACCGCGCTCGAGCCCATCTGGTAGCTGCGCTCCGTGTCGATCATCGCCGTCATTTCGCTGCCGACGTCGACGTTCGAACCCTCCAGCGCGCCCTGGACCACGCTTGCGCCGCTCGCAGGGGCAGCCGGACCACTTGACGCGGTGGTGGTGAAGTCGCCGTTGCCCGCACTGAGCAGCGCGTTTGGCGCCGGCACGTCGACCAGGGCAATCTTGCCGAGCGAGCGTCCCTGCGCCTTCACGGTCCCGTCCGGGCCGATGCTCACCTGCTGCGGCGTAACCCCAGCCGGCAGCGTGATCGGCGGCTGCACGATGCTGCCATTGGCCGTGACGATCTGCCGCTTTGAATCGAGCTCGAAAGAGCCGTCTCTGGTGAGGGCGGTACTGCCGTCGGCGCGCTTGACCTCGAAGAAGCCCTGGCCTTCGATGGCCAGATCGAGCGGCTGTTCGGTGCGCTGCAGCGAGCCTTGGACTTCGAGCGTGCCGATGTCACGCGCGGCCGCGCCGGCGCCATCGGTGGTGACGGTGCCCGCTTCGTCGATCTGGTTGTAGAGCAGATCGGTGAACGCGGTCTGCTCGGCGTGGTAGCCGCTGGTGGAGGCGTTGGCGAGATTGTTGGCGACGTTGTCGAGCTGCTGCTGCTGGGCCGACATGCCGGAGGCCGCCGCGTATAGACCGTCGAGCATCTCCCTCTCCCGTCTCAGCTGCCGGTAACCGAGCCGACCTGTGTGGCGGCCGCCTGGAGCGTTTCGTTGATCGCCTGGATCGCCTGCTGGCCAGACTGGAAGCTGCGAAGCGAGGCCATCATTTCCACCATCGTGTTTACGGGGTTGACACCCGATTCTTCGAGCGCCCCAGACCGCGCGGTGCCGCTCGCCTTGCCCGCCTGGGTGCCCGCGAACAGGTTTTCTCCCTGCTTGACGGCTCCTGTGACGTTGAAGACTCCAACTGCTGAAGACGTGACGGTGCCGCCCGTGCCAACTTTGATCGGGGACCCTTCCGGGCCGAGCACCTCATTGCCGAAGCTGTCGGTGAGCAGCCCGCCCGCGGAGACCGCGAACTGCCCGTCGCGGGTGTAGCGAACCCCCTGCGCGGTCTTCACCGCAAAGAAGCCTTCGCCTTCGATCGCGAAGTCGAGCGGTGCCCCGGTTTCGTGCACCGGTGCAGGTGTCAGGTCGGTATAGGACTTGCCGCTTTCCACGCCGATCGAGAGCGAGCCGACGGGCGCTCCGCTGGTCGTGTTGCTGAGCAGAATCTGGCCGAAGCTGTGCTCCGATGACTCATCCGCCTTGTACCCCGGTGTGGAGGCGTTGGCGAGGTCGTTTGCGAGCTGGTCCTGACGGGCCTGCTCGGCGACCATCCCGGAGGCGGCGATGTAGAGGCCGAGGTCCATCTCTGTCCGGTGATCGTCTCGGCCGGGTGGATCTTTAGAGCCCCTATCAAGATGCGTGTGCGGCTGGGGCGGTCGAGGGTCGAGTGGAGCAAGGACGCAGGACCGAAGACTTGGCGGAGCCAGGTCGAGGTCCGAGGACGCCGCTCCGCGAAGGTCATCGGCCGTATCCAGGCGTGCAGGCATTTTGATAGGGGCTCTTAGCCTCGCCGCACGTTCGTGAGCGCCGGGCAATGCCATCCCCGGCTCAACAGGCGACGGTGAAGAGCGACTCCTCGTCTGCAAGTAGACCGCGCAGCTTGCGCCGCAGCTCGGAATGGATCTGGCAGACGCGGCTCTCCGAGACGCCAAGGCGCGCACCAATGTCGCGCAGCGTCCAGTTCTCCACGTAGAGCAGCACCGCCACCTGCCGCTCGCGCGGCGAGAGCTTGCGGAAGGCGACGCGGAAGCGCTCCTTGGCCTCATGGCGTTCGGCACTCAGCACGGGATCGCACTCGGTCTCGCCGCTCTCCAGCGTGTCGATCCGCTCGATCGTCGTGTCGTCCTCCGAGCGCACCGTCTGATTGAGCGAGCCGATATCGGCGAGCGCAAGCTCGTCGAGCCGCGCGGAGAGCTCACCCGCGCTCATGCCGAGCTCGGCCGCGAGCTCATCCTTGGTGGGCTGGCGGTCGTGCTGGGCTGCGAAGGTCCGGCGCGCGCCGTTGATCGCGCGCTCGGCGCGGCGCAGCGAGCGCGGCGCCCAGTCGTGACGACGCAGCTCGTCGAGCACCGCCCCCTGGATGCGAGTCCAGGCGAACTGCTCGAGCGTCGCACCCTTCTCCGGGTCGAATCTGTCGATCGAGCGGATCAGCGCCTCCAGACCGCAGGAGAGGAAGTCCTCGACGTCGCATTGCGCAGGGACCTCTCTGACCTTCCGGTAGACGATGTAGCGCACCATCGGCGTGAAAGTGAAGATCAACCTGTCACGCAACGCGCGATCGCCCGTCCTGCGGTACTCCTGCCATAGCGCGAGTACCTCCGACGCCGAGACCCTGGCGGTGCTCTTCTCCTTGGTGTGCATCGATTCCTCCGGCCTTTCTCGAGGGAACAGACCGGCCCTCTCCATCGGCCCGAGCCTGCAAGTAGTCGGCCCCTCTCCGTGGAGCCGGCTGGCCGAGAGCTGGTCGTCCGTCCCGCCGGCCTCGCTCAGCGATGCCCTAATCGGTGCCAACCCCGTTCGACTTGAGCGATGAATCGCAGATCTCGACGAAGACCGTTTGAAACCGCTCGTTTCCGGGCACCGCGCGCGGCGTAGGACTGCCGCTCACCTTCATCCGATGCACGAGTGCCCGCCTCATGTATTGCGGACCATGGTCGATCACCTGCGTTGCGAGCGCCCTTCATCCACGGGCCGCGGCGCCGCGCAGCGACGGTTGAGGAGCTGCGGGTGAGCTCTGTGAAGAGGACGCCCTACAGCCGCGTGTCGTGCAGGGCTCAAGTCCTGACGCCTTTGGCCGATCAGGAGGGTCGATAGACGATCTGGCGAGGCGGCCCACGGACGGGACCGCAAGGAGTGCTTCCAGGAGGAAATTGACATGAGCTCGCTGATTCAGCCTTCACAAGGCCCCCCCAACGTGCCGCGGGCGACGCCGATCGCCCCAGGCGGCGCTTGTCGCGCGAGCGCGACACAGACATCGCCCACGAGCGAAAGCGAGGCGCCGGTGTCGCTCGACACACTGCCAAGCGCTCCCCCACCGGAAGTGCTCGCACAGATCCAGACCGCGGGAGCCAACTACGAGAGCCTCAGGGCTCAGGGCTATGAAGTGCACTACTTCCACGATGAGCAGGCGCGAAAGAGCACCGTCGAGTTGCGTGACGGAAGCGGCACGGTGCTCAAGACACTCTCGCCCTCCGAAGCGGTGGATCTGGCGATGGGTGGCATGGACGGGCTGGCAGGCCTCAGATGAGCACCTCCGTGGTCGGCAGCGCCTCCGCTCCGCCGCTGAAGATCCAGGGACTCGGCTCGGGGCTGAAAACCGAAGAAATCGTCTCGGAGCTGATGTCGATCGAACGCCGGCCACTGACACAGATGCAGGAGGAACAGACCCTGCAGCAGGACCAGGAGACCGCCCTACGCGGCCTTCAGAGCAGCCTGCAGTCGCTTGGGCTCAGCGCAGGGGAACTGAAGTCGCCGACCCTCTTCCAGGACAGCCAGCAGGTCACCTCCAGCGAATCCTCACGCGTGAGCGCCTCGATCACTGGCACCGGCGCGGCGATTGGCGGCTATGAGGTGGAAGTGACCCAGCTCGCAAGCGCCGCACAGCGCACGTTCTCCTTCAAGAGCCCGGCAGCCGCGGGGTCGCTCACGATCGACGGCCACGAAGTCAAGCTGACCGCAAGCGAGAGCATCGCCGAACTGGTCGACTCGATCAATGCGGACAGCGAAGCAAGCGTCTACGCCGCCGCGACCAACAGCGAAACGATCGTGCTCTCCGATCGCGCCACCGGCAAGACCGGATCGAGCTTCATCGAAGTCGCAGACCCAAGCGGCACCCTGACAGAAAAGGCAGGAACCGCCAAGGAAGGCCGCGACGCCGAATATTCGATCGACGGCGAAGGCGCCGTCTCTTCCTCCAACACGCTGACCGAAGCGATCCCCGGCGTCACGCTGACGCTGGGCGCGCTCACCACCACCGGACCTGTGACGATCAATGTCGCGCCGCCGGCGCCGGAAACGACAAAAATCTCAGAACAGGTCAAGGCCTTCGTCAAGCAGTACAACTCGACACTGGAATCAATCGAGCATGAAGTCGAAACCAAGCCCGCCGCAGGCCTGCAGGCGCAGGCGGAAGATAGGGCGGGCCGGCTCTTCGGCGACAGCGAATTGACCGGCCTGATGGCCACGATGCGGGAGGCCATGTACACCCCGCTCGCGGGCCTGCCGGCGCAGATGTCGAGCCTCGCGAACATCGGCGTCAGCACCGGTGCAGCATCTGGCTCGAGCCCCTACTCCCAATCTGCCGTCGAAGGCAAGCTCACGATCGACGAAGCCGCGCTTGAAGAAGCGATCAAGACCAATCCCGCTGGCGTGCAGAAGATGCTCGCACAGTGGGGCGCGAGCTTCGAAGAGACCGTCAACGCCTACGCCGAACCGGGCGCCGGGACGCTCGCCAACCGGGTCAGCGAAGACGAATCCGAGGCCAGCTACATCGGCCAGCGGATCACCACGCTCAGCGAATCGCTCGCCGTGCGCCAACAGTCTCTGGAAGCGCGCTACGTGGCACTGGAAACCGCGATGTCGAAGATCAGCTCGCAGAGCAGCTGGCTCACCAGCCAGCTCGCCTCGCTGCCAGGATTCGGCTCGGGCTCTGGCAGCTCCAGTTCCGGCATCGGCTGATCCTCAACTTTCGCCTCTTGCGTCCGATCACCTGGACGCGATGAGCACCCCGGTCGCCACCCCGCTCGCCTCCTCGAAGGCATACCGCCAGAACGCGGTGCTCTCAGCCTCCCCAGTGCAGCTCGTGATCGAGCTCTACGACGGAGCGCGTCGCTTCCTGCGCCAGGCCGCGGAGGCCATGGGCGAGCGCGAGGTCGAGCGCGCCCACAACAAGCTGCGCAGAGCCGAAATGATCATCGACCATCTCGACGGCGTGATCGACGACGACCAGGGCGAGATCGCCTCCCACCTGCATGCCGTATACGCCTTCTATCTGGCTCACCTCAACGAGGCCCGCATGACGCAGGACCCCACGAAGGTGCGCGACGTGGCAAGGATGCTCGGCCAGTTGCGCGAAGCATGGCGTGAGGTGGCCGAGTGAGCCCATGCGAGCAGGCGCCGACAGACCGGAGGCGCGATGAGCCCCGCTGAGACACTCGAGCACTACGGCGAGTTGCTGCGGCTCGCCGAGCGGCAGGCCGAGCTCGCAGACCGTGGCGAACTGGAGGCCCTGGAGTCGCTTGCCGGACGCTTCGACGAGCTGGCCAGAGTGCTGCCTGAGAAGGCACCTGCGGGAGCAGCCGCTCTGCTCAGCCGCGCAGCAGTGCTCAGCCAGCGCACACAGACGCAACTGGCCGGCCTGCAGCAGGCGCTGATGCAGGACGTCGCGGTCGCAGCGAAGGCAAGCCGCGCAGCCCACGGCTATGCGGCGAGCTCACGTTACGCGCGCCGCATCGACCACTGCGCCTAGGACCTCGCCGGCCGCGCCGGGCCAGGGGCACCTCGAAGTGGCCCTAAAGATCCGCCCGGCGCGGTCGATCACAGGGCAGACCTCGACGGACCCTGGCAGAAGCCGGGGATACGGCCTCAGGGAAGAGCGCCGTGCAGCCCAGGGACGGGCTGACACCAGAGAACCATGTCTTCCCTCGACAGCACCCAGGCGATTCTTGCAACCGCGATGCGTGGCGCGTGGCAGCGCCAGACGCTGCTCACCAACAACGTCTCAAACGCCGACACAGCCGGCTACAAACGCGAGGACCTCGACTTCCAGTCCACCCTGCGCAACGCGCTCTCGGGCGAAGAACCACTGGAATCGGTGCAGTTCAACACCGAAGTCTCCCCGGATGTGGTCTCGCCAAACGGCAACGGCGTGAGCATCGACCAGGAATCAGCGCTGCTGGCAGAAAACGGCCTGGACTACCAGACCCTCAGTCAAATGCTCGGCGCCGAGAACACGACGCTGCTTGCCGCGATGGGGTTGCAGACATGAGCCTCTTCGAAGCAATCGACATCGCAGGCAGTGGGCTGAGCGCCGAACGGGTGCGCATGGACGTCACCTCGGAGAACCTCGCAAACGCGCAGACCACGCGCACGGCCTCCGGCGGCCCCTACCAGCGTCAGGAAGTCGTGTTGGAGCAGATCGGCAGCTCGGACTTCGGCTCCGCGCTTGCGGGCGCGATCGAACAGGAAGGCACAGAAGGCGCGCAGGCAGAAGGCGGCGCCGCACAGAGCGCAAGCGCTCTAACGCCGGCGAGCACCGGCGAAGGCGGCCCGGCAGGCGGGGTCGAGGTGGCGGGGATCGTCAACGACAAGACACCCGATCAGCTCGTCTACAACCCGAGCAGCCCGGAAGCCAACGCGCAGGGCTACGTGAAGATGCCAAACGTGGACACGGTTACCGAAATGACTGACCTGATTTCCGAGTCGCGCTCCTACGAGACCGACGTCACGGCGATGCAGACCTCCAAGGCGATGTTCAACTCGACCCTCGGCATCCTCAAATGATCCCCCCGGTCGGCGGTGTGGGCGGCGGCTTTGGCATCGCGCCGCTGCAGTCCTCGAGTCCAACCGAAGCATCCGGTGCTGGCGGCGGCGAAGGTGGCTTTGCGGGTGCGCTCGGCAAAGCGATCTCCTCACTCGAAGGTTCTCAGAAAGCCGCCGAATCGGCTGCCCAGGGAGTTGCGACCGGCACGGTCTCAAACCCTGAGAGCGCCGTGGTGACGGTCGAGAACGCACAGCTCGAGATGCAGCTCGCCTCCCAGATGCGCAGCAAGGCCACAGAAGCGCTGCAGAGCATCTTCCAGACCCAGATCTAGCAATAGGACCGCCGCCGATGCCCAAGTTCGCCCAGCTCGCCTCACGTCTCTCCACCCGCGGATGGCTCGTCGCCGGTGGCGCAACGATCGGCGGGATCCTCATCATCTATCTCTTCATGCACATGATCTCGGCGCCGAGCTACTCGACGCTGATGACCGGTATCGAACCTGCCCAGACCAGCAAGATGACTGCCGCGCTGAGCGCGAAGGGCATCCCATACGAGCTGCAGAACAACGGCACGGCGCTGGCTGTCCAGTCCAACAAGGTCGCGCAAGCGCGCGTCGCGCTCGCAAGCGCCGGCATGCTCGGCGACGGCAGCCAGCCCGGCTTCTCCCTGTTTGAAAAAACGAGCCTCGGCGAAAGCAACTTCCAGCAACAGGTCACCTACCAGCGCGCACTGCAGGGCCAGCTCGAGCAGACGATCGACCAGATCCAGGGCGTCTCCGGATCGCAGGTCGAGCTCGTGCTGCCCAGCGCCCAGAGCCAGGTCTTCGCCGAAAGCCAGCAGCCCTCATCCGCCGCGGTGCTGCTCACCACCTCCGGTGCCCTGGAACCGAGCTCGGTGCGCGGCATTGCCCACCTGGTCGCATCGAGCGTCCCCGGTCTCAAGCTGAACCAGGTCACGATCACCGAAGGCTCAGGCCAGCTGCTCTGGCCCGCCCAGGGCTCAGAAGGCGGCGAAGGCGAAGGCGCCTCAAAGCAGGCGGAGCAGACCCGCTATGACCAGCAGGCCGCGGCGGGCATCGAGGCAATGCTCGCCCAGACGCTTGGCCCGGGCAAGGCCCAGGTCCAGGTCTACGCCAACCTCGACGTCAACAAGACGACCGAAGAACAGCTCAAGTACGGCAAGCAGGGCGTGCCGCTGCAGCAGAGTAAGAACATCGAGACCCTCACCGGCAGCGGCGCGGGCGCAGGCGGCGGCGCCGGCGCGGGCGCGATCCCCACCTACGCGGCCACCTCCGGCGGCAAGTCGAACTACAAGCACGAAGTGACGAACACGACGCTCGGCGTAGAAAAGACGGTCATCCATTCCACGGACGCGCCCGGCACGGTCACAGACGAGCATGTCTCGGTGCTGCTCGACAACTCCGTGCCCGCCTCCGAGGTGCCGGCGATCAACTCGGCCGTCACCAACGCGGCCGGTCTTGAACCCAAGCGCGGCGACACGATCTACATCGGCAGGATGGCCTTCGCCAAGACCGCCACGGCAGCCGCCTCCTCCTCCAGCAGCATGATGGGATACGCCAAGGATGCGCTGCTCGGGATCGGCGCGATCGTCTTCCTGTTCTTCACCACCCGCTTCCTGCGCAAGCGCGAGCGGGAGAGCATTGACCACGAGCCGGTCTGGCTGAGCGAGTTGCAGATGCCGGTCCCACTCTCCGAGCTCGAGCGCGAAGCGGCAAGCGCCGACCACGAGCCCAACCTGGTCGCAAGCGGCAGCCCGGCACGCCAACGCGTCGAGGAGCTCGCCTCGAGCAGCCCCGACACCGTCGCAAAGCAGCTGCGCAGCTGGATGAAGGAGGACTGAAGCAGTGAGCATCGAGCTGCCGCCGATTCAGGAGGCGCCGGCGCTGCTGGCCCACACTCCCGACCGGATGTCCGGACGCCGCAAGGCTGCGGTGCTGATCGCCACGCTTGGCGCAGAGCGCGCCGCGAGCGTGATCCAGCACATGGCCGAGGACGAGGTGGAAGCGCTATCGCTGGAAATGGCCAAGCTCGAGGCGGTCGGGGAGCGCACCGCCGAGTCGATCATGGCTGAGCTGGCGGCGCTGACCGAGGAGCACATCGCCGTCTCCGGTGGCCTCGAGCTCACACGAGAAGTGCTCGAACGCGCGCTTGGCGCAGAGCGCGCGGAGGAGCTGCTCGGCCGACTCTCGAGCGTCACCGAGATGCGGCCGTTCGAGTTCCTGCGCCGCACTCCCCCCGACCAGATCGCTGCCTTCCTGAAGACCGAGTCACCCCAGACGGTCGCGCTCGTGGTCGCAAACCTGCACTCGAGCCTCGCCGCGCAGGTTCTCGCGCGGCTGCCTGAGACGATGCGCCCGGAGGTGGCGCTGCGGATCGCGCGCATGGGCGACGCCAGCGCCGAGATCATTCACCAGATCGAGGACATCGTCCGTCAGAAGCTCTCGGCGGTGGTCCAGCAGGAGTACGCAACAGCGGGCGGCGTCAAAGCGCTCGCCGACATCCTCGGGCACACCGACCGTTCCACCGAGCGGGTCGTGCTCGACCATCTCGGCAGCGAGGACGGCGAGCTGGCCGAGGAGGTGCGACGCATGCTCTTCGTCTTCGAGGACATCGTCAAGCTCGACGACCGCGCGATCCAGCAGGTGCTGCGCGAGGCCGACCAGAAGGATCTCGTGCTTGCGATGCGCGGCGCGCCCGAGGCGGTCAAGCAGGGCGTGCTCTCCAACATGTCTGAGCGTGGCGCGGCGATGCTGGTGGAGGAGCTCGAGATCCAGCAGCCTCAGCGAAAGCGCGACGTCGATGCCGCGCAGGGCCGGATCGTCGCCGTGGTGCGACGCCTCGAGGAGGCCGGCACGATCGTCGTCTCCGGCGATGACGGGGACCCAGAGAGCGACGTTGTCTAAGAGCACAGCAGAGGCTGCCGCCTCGCCGCGGACCGCGACGCTCTATGCCTTCGAGCACCTGGAGTCCTCGGCGCCGCCGAGCCACGGAGGGCCGGAGCAGCTGATCGCGCTTGCGCGCAGCGAGGCCGAGGCGATCCGCGAGCAGGCGCGAAGCGAGGGCTACGAGCAAGGCTTCGCCGAGGGTCGAACCGAGGGCCAGGCAGCCGTGGACGCAGCGGCTAAGGCACTCTCGCGGGCGCTCGAGCAGGACCTCGAGCAGCGGGAGCAGATGCTCCTCGCGCTCGCGCACGACGCAGTGGAGCTTGCGCTGGAGCTCGCCGGCAAGATCGTCCATGGCGCGCTGGAGCTCCAGCCCGAGCGCGTGCTTGACGTCGTCCGCGACGCACTACGGCCGATCGCCGACAGGCGCAAGATCGCGATCCTCGTCGACCCCGCCGACCTGGAGCTCGTCAGCGCCTCGATCGGCGCGCTGCGCGCTCAGGTGGGTGGGATCGAGCTCTGCGAGGTCCAGGCCGACCGGCGTGTCGGTCGCGGCGGCGCAATCGTCCGCAACTCCGAGGGAGAGGTCGACGCCTGTGTGCAGACTCAACTCGAGAAGGCGCGGGAGATCGTCACAGCCGAGCTCGGCCCAAGGCATGTGCCGTGATCGCCGAGCCGCAGGCGCCCGACGAGCTGATGGGCAGAGCGGCGGGCGCGCTGCGCCGAGCCGAGCTGCTCGGCCGTCACGGACGCGTTAGCAACCTGATCGGCCTGATCATCGAGGCTACCGGTCTGGTCGCCGAGGTGGGCGAGGTGTGCAAGATCAGCGCAGGACGCGACAGCCCGCCAGTGAGCGCCGAGGTCGTCGGCTTCAGGGAGGGGCGCACGCTGCTCATGCCGCTCGGCGAGCTGCAGGGGATCGGGCCCGGCACGAAGGTCCAGGGCACAGGCGCGCCGTTTCGAGTCGCGGTCGGCAGACACCTGCTTGGCCAGGTGCTCGACGGGCTCGGCCGCCCGCTCCAGGACCCGCCAACAGACGGTAGCGTGGCAACGCCGCGCGGCGTGACGGTCCCACGTTCGACGATCGCCGCGCCGCCCGACCCCCTCAGCCGGCCGCGGATCAGACAGCGCGTCGGCCTCGGCGTGCGCGCGCTTGATGGCCTCGTGCCCTGCGGGCGCGGACAGCGCCTTGGCATCTTCGCCGGCTCCGGCGTGGGCAAGTCCTCGCTGATGGGAATGATCGCCCGCTCGAGCAGCGCTTCGGTGAACGTGATCGCGCTGGTCGGCGAGCGCGGCCGCGAGGTGCGCGAGTTCATCGAGCGCGACCTCGGGGACGCCCTCGAGCGCTCTGTCGTGGTCGTCGCGACCTCCGACCAGCCGGCGCTCGTGCGCATCAAGGCAGCCTTCACCGCGACCACGATCGCCGAGCACTTCAGAGACGAAGGCCACGACGTGATGCTGATGATGGACTCCGTGACGAGGTTCGCGATGGCCCAGCGTGAGGTGGGCCTCGCGATCGGCGAGCCGCCCGCCACCCGCGGCTACACCCCGAGCGTCTTCGCGCTGCTGCCGCGCCTGCTCGAGCGCGCGGGCACCAACACGCAGGGCTCGATCACCGGCCTCTACACCGTGCTCGTCGACGGCGACGACATGAACGAGCCGATCGCGGATGCCGTGCGATCGATCCTCGACGGCCACGTCGTGCTCACCCGCTCGCTCGCCCACGCCGGCCACTACCCCGCGATCGACGTGCTGCAGAGCGTCTCGCGACTGATCTCAGACATCGCCACCCCTGAGGTGATCGCCGCCGGCCAGAGCCTGCGCTCGGCGCTCGCCGCCCTGCGCGAGAAGGAAGACCTGATCTCGATCGGCGCCTACCGCTCGGGCAGCGACCCGCAGCTGGACGCCGCCCTGGCCCACAAGCAGCGGATCGAGGCGTTCCTGCGCCAGCGGGTGAGCGAGCGCAGCGACGCCGCAGAGGCCGACGCCACCCTGCTGCAGATTGCCGCCTCGCTGAACGCCGCGCTTGCGCAAAGCGGCGAGGAGCAGGTGCTCGACGGGGAAGCGGTGCCGCAGCAGGAGGCCGCAGCAGCCTTCGACGCGGGACCTTCGGCCATACCGGCTCTGCGGTTGTAGCAACACCGCGTGAAGACCTCCCAAGCGGCGACTAGACTCGCGGCGCCCGTGGGCTCAGAAGCGCGACATCAAGCAATTTCGCCATGCGTGCAGAGAAGCCGAGCTGACCATCGATGAGCGATATCGGGCCAGTGACAATCTGCACGCAGAGAAGGCTTCTGGCGCGTTGCAGGAGGACATGGACTATGGAGAAATGCTGGCATGATCTGCGGCTCTGGCTCTCCGATGGCTCAACACTCGACGTCAAGCCGACTCCCGTCGGCGCGGAAGACGATCCGCCCAATTGGGAATTGATCAGTCCCACTGGCCTCGTGCTCGAGTTCGGCCCCGGTGTACGCTGGCAATTCAGCAGCGCTTACGCCCGGCCCTCACCTCATCGCTGAGCGGGCAGCGCCGCGGGAGCAACGGCGTTGGCAAGTACTGAAGAGCCACAGGCAATCCTCCAAGCGCCCACCGAGGCGGCGATCTTCCTCGTGCTGTGCACAAGCGACGGCGCGCAGGCAGAGATCCGCGAGGCGCTCGGCGACGTCGGCGGCCTGATCCGGTCGGTCGGCTTCCGGATCCCAGACGGAGCCCTCAGCTGCGTGGTCGGCGTCGGGTCAGCGCTGTGGGATCGCATGGTGGGAGCGCCACCTCCCGCCGGTCTTCACCCGTTCGCCGAGGTCGAGGGCGCTCGCCACATGGCCCCTTCCACCCCGGGCGACCTGCTCTTCCACATCCGCGCTCGCCGCGCCGACCTCTGCTTCGAGCTTGCTCAGCGGCTCCTCGAACGCCTGCGCGGCAGCGCACGCGTCGTGGATGAGGTGCACGGCTTCAAGTCCTTCGACGAGCGAGACCTGCTCGGGTTCGTGGATGGCACCGAGAACCCCGTCGGCGCCGCAGCGCCAGCCGCGATCATGATCGGCGATGAGGACCCCGACTTCGCCGGCGGCAGCTACGTGATCGTGCAGCGCTACCTACACGACCTCGATGCCTGGGATGTGCTCTCGGTCGCCGAGCAGGAGCGGGTCGTCGGACGTACGAAGCTCAGCGACATCGAGTTGGCAGACGACGTGAAGCCCAGCGATTCACATGTCGCGCTGAACACGATCCTCGATGCAGACGGAAACCAGCGCCAGATCGTCCGTTACAACATGCCCTTCGGGCGGGTGGGCGAGCGCGAGTTCGGCACCTACTTCATCGGCTACGCGCGCGACCCGGGCGTGCTCGAGCAGATGCTGAGGAACATGTTCATCGGCAGCCCGCCGGGGAACACCGACCGCATCCTCGACTTCTCGACCGCCATGACCGGCAGCCTGTTCTTCGTGCCGACCGTGGACTTCCTCGATCGCCTGCCGGAGCTCGAGGCCGAGGCCACGCCCATCGAAGCCGAGCCCCAGACCGAGGCACATGAGCGGGGCGGCGAGTCCCTCCGCATCGGCAGCCTGCGAGCCCCGCGAGGATGAGCCCGTCGAGGCGCCTACGTATCTCTGCGCGCGGTGACGACCACGCGAGCGCCCTGCGCCGGCACGAGCGTGATGTGGTGGACCTTTATGCGTTCTGACTTCTGAGTCGGCGCGCGCAGCTGCACCTGCTGGAGCACCGTGCAGAGCGTTGCCTTCATCTCCATGGCCGCGAAGCTCGCGCCGATGCAACGCCGCGGACCGCCGCCGAAGGGAATGAAGGTGTACGGCGGCGCGGCGCCTTCCAGGAAGCGCTCGGGCCGAAACTCATCGGGCTCCTCGAAGGCGCCTGAGCCATGCACGAGCGCGATCGAGGGCATCACGACGGCCCCGGCCGGCAGCAGCCTGCCCTCCACCTCGGCGGGCGCAGTCAGCTTGCGCCAGACCCCGTCGATCACCGGGCGCACACGCAGCGTCTCGCTCACCACCGCATCGAGATAGGCCTCGCCGTCCTGTTCGGCGATCTCGCCTTCCAGGCGCGCGAGCGCCTCCGGATGACGCAGCAGCCGCTCGAAGCACCACGCCAGAGCGGTCGTGGTCGTCTCGTGGCCGGCGACCAGCAGCGTGATCAGGTGGTCGCGCAGCTCCTGGTCGCTGAGCGCCTGCCCGTGCTCGTCGCGGGCGGCGATCATCTGTGCGAGCACGTCCTGGCGTCCATCGGGATCGGCGCGGTGGGCGGCGATCTCATCGAAGAGCAGCCGATCGATCTCGGGCATGATCCGAAGCGTGGTGAGCGCGCGAATGCGGGGGCGCGAGGCGAGCCTCGGATAGGCGAACACGAGCCACATTTCGAGGATCCCGACCTTCGTCAGCCGACCGAGCAGCTCGCGAAGACGCGTCAGCCTGCGCGGGTCGCTGACCCCGACGACCGCCTGCAGGATCACCTCGAGCGTGATTGCCTGCATCCGCGGGCGAATCGCAAACTCCTCTCCCACCGGCCAACGCTGGACCTCAGCGGCGGCTATCGCCTCGACGCGCTCGCGATAGGCACGAACGGCCTCGCCGTGAAACGGCGCGGTGAGCAGGCGCCTGTGGCGCAGGTGGCGCTCACCATCGAGCGTGAGCAGCGAGTGCCTGCCGATGATCGGGCCCATTACCGCGTTGGCCTCGCCGGCGTGGAACACGTCGCGGTCCCCGCCGAAGATCTCCTTGATCGTCTGCGGCCTTGCGATCGTGACGACGTCGCCGATCCCCAGTGGACGTAGCGTGAAGACATCGCCGAACCTGCGCTGGCAGTGACGCGCAAGCCAGCCGGGCTGTGTGGCCCACAGCGCCGTCTGCAGCAGACGCGGCCAGCGCGGGCCCGGGGGAAGTGAAGGCTCGGCGATCGGAGTCGAGACCGATTCGGCCGGCTCCCGTACAACGGTGCTGGCTGGAGAGCTCACCTTCAAAGCACGCTACACCCGAGAAGCCCATGAGACCAACCGCACGATCGCTTCCAGGTGTCCTCTCGCAATACAGTGTCCTTGCGCGACACCGAAATCGCAGTCCGATCCGGCAACTCCTCGCACAAGGAGAGACCTGTGAGCCTCGACCAAGACAATGCGACCACCAGCCACCTGCTGCGATCGCACGCTCCGATCAGCGACGCCGGATGGCAGCTGCTCGACGAGGAGGCCAGGCAGCGCCTGACCCCGGCGCTCGCCGCGCGCCGGCTCGTCGACTTCTCCGGACCTCGCGGCTGGTCGCATTCCGCCACGAACCTCGGCCGCACGAGCCCGCTTGCCTCGCCCGCCGGGGAGGGCGTGAGCGGCCTGCAGCGTCGAGTGCTCGCGCTGGTTGAGACTCGCGCAGACTTCGAGATTCCGCGCGCGGAGCTCGCGGACGCCGATCGCGGCGCGGCCGATCCCGACCTCGACGGGCTCGACCGGGCGGCGCACCGCATCGCCGTCGCAGAGAACGTCGCCGTCTTTCATGGTTGGAGCGAGGCGATCGACGGCATCGCCGAGACATCCCCCCATCCCCCCGTTCCGCTCGGCGCCGACGCAGAGCAATATCCACGCGCGATCGCGGCAGGCATCGAGCTCTTGCTGGGCAGCGGGATCGGAGGGCCCTATGCACTCGCGCTTGGCGCCGAGGAGCATCGCCGCGTGATCGAGAGCGCCGAGCACGGCGGCTACCCCCTGCTCGATCACCTGCGCACGATCCTGGAGGGTCCGATCGTGTGGGCGCCGGGCGTGCGGGGAGCGGTCCTGCTCAGCCAGCGCGGCGGCGACTTCCTGTTCGAGTGCGGCCAGGACATCTCGGTCGGATACGACTCCCACGATCGCGAGGTCGTGCGCCTGTACCTGCAGGAGAGCTTCAGCTTCCAGGCCGCCACACCGGACGCGGCCGTACCGCTGGCCAGATAGACCGCATCGGCGCGCCGCGGGCGGACGCATTCCCGATTCAAGGGATGGCCATGCGATCCGATTAACCAAGCATGTCCGAATCGGATTTCCGCTTCCGCCTGGAGCGCGTGCGCGCGCTGCGCGAGCGCAAGGAGGAGGTCGCAAAGCAGCAGCTCGCCCACGCGATGGGCAGGCTGATAGACAGCGAGCAGCGGCTGCGCGAGGTGGAGGACCGCCTGGCCGCGGCCCACGACGGACAGCGCGGCGCGGCCGACTCTCATGAGCGCCTGAGTGCGGAGGATCTGATCGCAAGCCAGGCTTTCGTCGAGCGCGTCGAGGCGCAGCGCAGGCAGGGAGCGCACGAGGTCAGGCGCGGCGAGCACGACGTCGCCGACCGCGGCGCCGACCTCAGCGACGCCGCCAAGGAGCACCAGATGCTCGAGCGGCTGAAGGAGCGCCACCGCGCCGCCCACCTGCACGAGCTCGCCCGCCGCGAAGGCGCGATGCTCGACGAGATCGCTCTCGACCGCTTTCGCCGAAACGTTGCCTGAGGCCCACCCCATCCGGGGACACGGGCGCACACCTACACAGAGTCGCCGATGAGCAGCCCGATCGCAAGCATCCTGATAACGCCGGCCGAAGCGGCCGCGCTCACGCGCGCAGCCCAGATCGAACAGCTCGCCACCAGGTCCGCCGAAGGCGCTGCCCCGTCCGGCGAAGCGAGCTTCGCCGCCGCGCTCGAAGCGGCAAGCTCGGCGCCGGGCTCAGGCGCCGAAGCGGGTCCTGCGCCCGAACCGATCCCAAGCTCCGCGCCGGAAGTGCCAGGCGCCGAAGCAGAACCGATCGAAAGCCTCCCCTACACGGACGCAAGCAGCTCGCCGCCAACCTTGGAAGCCGGCGCCGCCGCCTCACAGCCGCAGACCACCGCGAGCATGGCGAGCTATACAGCCGGCGCGATTCCCACGGCCGCTCCTGCGAGCACACCCGGCACGACTCCCACCGCAGGTGCCCCCTCCGGCACCGCCGCCCCCTACGAAGCCCTGATCCAGCAGGCCGCGACGCGCAACGGCGTCGAACCCGCCCTCCTGCGCGGGCTGATCGAGCAGGAGTCCGGCTTTGATCCAAGCGCCCACAGCAGCGCCGGCGCGCTTGGCCTGACCCAGCTGATGCCCTCAACTGCCGCCTCGCTCGGCGTCACCGAACCGCTCAACCCGACACAATCGATCGACGGCGGAGCGCGCCTGCTCGGCGAGCTCCTGCGCCAGTTCCACGGCAACGTCAGCGACGCGCTCGCCGCCTACAACGCGGGCGCGGGGGCGGTCGAGCAGTACGGAGGCGTGCCGCCTTATCCCGAAACGCAAGCCTACGTCTCCAAAGTGCTCGCCAACTCGCAGTCGTATCGGTAGGTTGCGCACGGCGACCCCCGCGGGCGCCTCTAGACTTGCTTGGTCATGAGCACCGAGGTCAAAACGAATGCCCATGGAGGCCAGTGGACGAGTCGCGAGATCGCACGCCAGGACAGCGCGAATCGGGAGCAGGTCAGGCGTGATCGCGCGCGCGGCATCGGCGCGAACCTCAGCGAGGCAGCAGCTCTGGCCCGCTTCGCCAACCGCTTCGCAGAGGCGTTCCAACGTGCCCGAGGCGCTTGATCCGCTTCCCCTCCTGAAGTTCCTCCACGAGCGGGGTATCAAGCACGTTGTCATCGGTGGGTTCGCGGTCAACGCGCACGGCTTCATCAGGGTTACCAAGGATCTCGACACCGTGCCCTCGGCCGGCGAGGAGAATCTTCGCAAGCTCGCAACTGCGCTCGAGGACCTCGACGCCGTCATCCTGGAGACCGACGACTTCGATCCTGACGAGCTGACGGCGGACCCGACCAAGGCTGACGATCTGGCTCAGGGGGGCAACTTCTGCCTGCATACGCGGCTGGGACGGCTCGATCTCATGCAGTGGATCGCGGGCATCGACAGCGAAGATCTCTATTCGACGCTCTCCTCAGCAGCTTTGACGGGCGAGGTTGACGGAGTGCCCGTATCCGTGTGCGGGCTTGCGCATCTGCGTGCGATGAAGCGCGCCGCCGGACGGCCGCAGGACCTCGAGGACCTGCGTCGCCTCGATGATGAGTCCGCCGGGCAAGCAACCTCCTGAGGCCGAGTATTGAGGCGACGTCGCGTCTTACGCCGGTTGGTGAGCACAGAAAATCCCGAGGGCTCCTCAAGATGCCGTTGCGCCGTCCGATTAACGGCGCATGACAGCACTGGCACCTCCTCCGGAGGCGCTTGGAGCGGCGACGCAGGGCCTGGCAGAAATGCCGCAGTCAAGGCCCCCCGACGGACCCGGCTTTCAAGGCGCCCTCGAAGAATCATTGGCCCGGACCGCCCTTGCGGAAGGCCACCAAGGCGAGGAACAGGACGAAACCTCGAGCGCCGACGCCCGCGCGGAAGCACGCGGTCGCGCCGGCAGTGCTTCCTCCAGTACTTCGAGCGGTTCCGAAGCCGCTACGAGCGTGGGCGAAGCGCCCCCGACGCAGTCCACACCAGACTCTCCCGCGCAAGCCGGCGAAAGCTCCGCTCCGGTGGAAAGCTCCGCTCCGACGAGGAGCGGGAATGCTCACGGCCACGGCAAGCCGCACCTCTCCTCGGAGACAGAGGGCGAAACTCCGGGTGTAGGCGCAGTCGCGGCCACAACGAGCACGGCTCCCCTCGCAAGCGTCCCCACCTCAGGCGATACAGCCAAGAGCGCGCCAACGAAAATGGGCGCCATCAATTCGGCGGCGCTCAGCAGCAACGCGACGACCCCAGACTCGACACAGGGACGCCAGCTCGACACCATGACTTCCGCGGGCGCTGACACCGGGAGCCAGACCGCAAGCAACGACGACATCCCCGGCAGCAATGTCGGCGCGCCCGGTGCAGCGGCGGACATGGCTGACGCTGCCGCGTCGCAATCCACCGGCGCAGAGGTATCGCCGAACACCACCCTCGAGCAGATGCAGGCCCCAGCTGGTCGGCTCTCGCCGCCACCGGCCGCAACCGCTCCGCCTTCTTCCTCGGACTCCAAGCCGGCGACCATGCCCGAGACGGGCGCGAGCGCACCAGAAAGCTCCCCCGCGAGCACAGCCACACCGAGCGCCGTCCGGCTTCACCTTCCGTGGCTCGCCGGGAGCAAGCAGGGCACCACCACTCCGTCGAGGAACCTCACCACACCCCGCGCGAGCACGCCACCAACGCCCGGCGCTCCCAAGCAGGCCGCCGCCAGCGAGGCAGCTACCGCCACGCCGACGCCCTCGGTCTCCACCACGACGACCGCCGGACATCTCGCCGAGGTGGGCAGGGCAGGCCAGGCCGCCGTGGAGGCCCCCCAGGCACCGGCCGGCACCCCCGTGCCGAGCGCAAGCGCCCCGACCAGTTCAACCACCCCGGCGCCGAGCCCGGGCAGCCAAACGGCCACCTACCTCCCCAACAACATGCAGGAGACGATCGAGACGATCCACGCGACCGTCGCACTGGCAAGCCGCCAGGGCGCAGCGCAGGCTCAGATCTCGCTCGAACCGGTCGAGCTTGGCGCCGTCAGGGACCCATCTCACCCAGACAAGCGAAGGTCTGACCGCGCGCGTGAGCGCCGAGACCGTTGCCGGCGCGCAGGCAATCGCCTCCGGACAGAGTGAGCTGCGCAACACGCTCAGCTCGCTTGGAATCTCGCTGCTGCGCCTGGACGTCGGCGCCTTCGCCCAGCAGGAAGCCCACACGGGCGGCCAGACGCCCCAGCAATCTCAACAGGCCCGGCCACAGGCCGCTCCTGGCGCCCTGACACAGGACGCCGAGGAGACCTCGACCACGACCGGCACGATCTCCCTCTCTTCCAACAGCGCGTTGATCGACGTGCTCGCCTGATCGAGCGGAAGGAACGCACATATGACACACATAGCGACAGCAACGATCGCAAGCGCGACTCCACCAGCCCAGAAAGAAGCCACGCCCACCAACCCGAACGGCACCCTGGGACAGGAAGGGTTCCTGCAGCTGATGGTCGCCCAGCTCCAGGAGCAGAACCCGATGGAACCGGGCAACAGCAACGAATACATCAACGAGCTTGCGACCTTCACAGAGCTGGAGCAGACGACCAACCTCGCAAACTCGAGCGAGCTCTCCGGCGCCGTCCAGCTGATCGGGCACGAAGTCTCATACACCAACTCGCTCGGCAAGCTCGTGACCGGAACCGTCGAAGGCGTGCAGCGCACGAGCTCCGGCATGACGGCCACGATCGGCGGCCAGACCGGCATCGAAGTCTCCAAGGTGACCCAGGTCTCATGAGGGCTCGGCACCGATGAGCGCGATCACAAACCCTGCCCTGCTGCCGCCCGGCGCAGGCCCAGCGCCGGCGCGGACCCTCCGCCCGAGCGCACCGAGCGCAACCCCCTCCTCCGGAGACGCCGTACAGCAGCCGTTCTCCGAGGTGCTCGCGGGCGCGCAGGGGACTCCCAGCACCGGCGATCTGCGTTTCTCCCGTCACGCCATGCAGCGCGTGGAGCGACGCGGAGTGCCGCTTGACGCCGCCACGCTCGGGCGGCTCTCCGAGGGAGTCGGACGCGCCGCGGGCAAGGGCTCGCGCGCATCCGTGGTTCTTGTCGACGGCACCGCGTTCGTGGTGTCGGTCACCAACAAGACCGTGCTCACCGCGGTTCCGCAGGAGCACATGAAGGAACAAGTGTTCACGAACATCGACAGCGCCGTGATCGCATGACGCTGCCACAACGACGCGGCTGGACCTCTGTGAGGGGGCCGCAGAAGGAGATGAGCCAACCATGATGAGCGGAATGTATGCGGCGATCAGCGGTCTGGACGCAAACCAGACGATGCTGAACACGACCGCGAACGACCTCGCCAACGTCAACACCGTCGGTTACAAGTCGGTGAGCACGACCTTCGCCAACTCGCTGACCCAGATACTGCGCGGGGCCTCCGGCGCCAACGGCTCGATCGGCGGCACCAACCCAGTCCAGGTCGGACTCGGCGTACAGGTCTCAGCCACCGTCAACGAAATGGGAGAGGGCGCCTTCCAGTCCACCAACAACCCGCTCGACGTCGCGATCGAGGGCAGCGGGTTCCTGCGCGTCGGCACCGGCACCCCGCCGGCGGCGGCGCCCTACACCGCCGGACTGCCCGGGACCGTCGACTACACGCGGGCGGGCAATCTGACCACCAACGCCAACGGATTCCTGACCACCGAGACGGGCCAGTACGTGATCGGGCGAAGCGCGACCGCCACCACGACCGAAGGCGTGACCACCTACACCGCGGGCACGGAAGACACCTACCTCAGGATCCCGCCCGGCTCCGCCAACGTCTCGATCGGCGAAGACGGCGCGGTCAGCTATCTCGACGAGAACCCCGAATCCCCCACTTACCAACAGCAGGTGACCGCTGGCTACCTCTCGCTGGCCCAGTTCCCCAACGAATCAGGCCTCGAGCGCCTCGGCGGCTCGATGTGGGCACAGACACCAAACTCCGGCGCCCCGATCATCGGCACCCCCGCCACCAAGGGCTTCGGCGCCACGATCGGCGGCGAGCTGGAGATGTCCAACGTCGATCTCGCCAGCGAGATGACCTCGATGATCACCGCCGAGCGCGGCTACCAGGCCAACTCGCGCGTGATCACCACCGCCGACGAAATGCTCTCGGCTGCAGTCAGCATGGTCCAGTGATCGACCGTCGAGCACATCTGATGCAAGCAACGAGAGGGGCAAGGCAATGATCACGCTGCAAAGGCTCGGCCACGCCGGGGACTCCTTCCAGCTCAACCCGGATCTGATCGTCTCGGTGGAGTCGACTCCTGACACGGTGATAACACTGGCAACCAGCGCGAAGGTGGTCGTCTCGGACACACCCGAGCAGGTGAGCGACGCGGTGCGCCAGTGGCGAGCACAGGTGCTCGCCACGGCGCTGCACGACAGGTCCGCGCCAGCAGATCAGGCTCCTGCAGGCCCGCTCAGGGCGCTCGGCGCCGAGCCCTCGCGGGGGGCGCCTGCAGGCCGGCCCTCGCTTGCGGCCATCGGAGGCGGCGGCCACTGAAGTATCGCCGCCGCCTGTCGATGAACGAGGTTGATGAGGACCGCGCGCGTCAGGAGCGATGAGGATCGATGAAGGCCGCCACGGCAATCGGGATCGGGCTCGGCATCGTCGCGCTGCTGCTGAGCGCGATGATGGACGGAACCAGCCCGGCCGCGTTCATCAACATCCCGGCGCTGATCACGATCCTTGGCGGCACCGGCGGCGCGGTGCTCGCAAGCGTCGGGATGCGCTCGATGAAGCGCATCCCGAGCCTCTACAAGATGAGCTTCTCCGCCGAGCCGCCGGACCTGCGCGCGCGCTTGGACCTGCTCGTCTCCCTGGCCGACAAGGCGCGGCGAGAGGGCCTGCTCGCACTCGATTCGATGCTGCCCGACATCGAGGACTCATTCACCCGCAACGCGCTGCAGCTCGTGGTCGACGGCACCGATCCCGAGATGGTCCACACGATCGTCGAGGCCGAGGTCGAGGGCATGGCCGCGCGTCACGAGGCGGCGGCCAAGCCCTTCGAGAAGGCGGGTGGCTTCGCCCCCACGATGGGGATCATCGGCACGGTGATGGGCCTCGTGCACGTGCTGCAGAACCTCTCCGCACCATCGACGCTCGGCCCCTCGATCTCCTCCGCGTTCCTTGCGACGCTGATGGGGGTCGGCTCGGCCAACGTGATCTTCCTGCCTGTCGGCAACCGACTCAAAGCGATCTCCGCCGAAGAGGTCGAGCTGCGGATGATGACCCTGGAGGGCATCCTCTCCATCCAGGCCGGCGATAACCCGCGTCTGGTCGCCGACAAGCTGATGTCCTACCTGCCCCCGGTCGAGCGCGTCGAGGAGCAGACACAGGCAAGCACAGGACGAGCGCCCAGCCTGCAACCGGAGGCGGCGTAGCGATGGCCAGGAAGTCGGTCCGCTCTCGAAGGCGCCACGGCGGCGAGGAGGAGGAAAGCTCCGAGCGTTGGCTTTTGACCTATGCCGACATGATCACGCTGCTGATGGCGCTGTTCATGGTGCTCTTCTCGATCTCCTCGGTCAACATCTCGAAGTTCAAGACGCTGCAGCAGGCGCTCAAAGAGGCCTTCTCGGGCCAGATCCTGCCAGGCGGCCGAGCACTGGAGCACACGGGCTCGACCGAAAGCGCGAGCCACGTGCCAAACCCCACCGCCGCCACGACGATCATGCCCTTCTCGCTGGAACCGAAATCCGCCACCAACCTGCGCACCACGCCCGGTGGCGCCCAAGCGGCCGCGGCGCAGGAGCAGGCGAGCTTCGTGCGCCTGGAGCACGAAGTGCAGACCTATGCCCAGCATCACGGCCTGAGCTCCTACGTTCAGGCGGTGATCGAACCGCGTGGCCTGGTGATCCGATTGCTCACCGACAAGTTGCTGTTCGCCTCGGGCAAGGCGACGCTCTCGCCCACCGCCGACCCGCTGCTGGAAAAGATCGCGAGCCTGCTCAACATCGACCGAGTGCACCCGATCGCGGTCGAGGGCAACACCGACGACGTCCCCATCCACACCGGTGAATTCCCCAGCAACTGGGAGCTCTCGGCCGCACGGGCGAGCACCGTCGTGAACTTCCTGATCGCCCAAGGGGTCACCGCCAGTCGGCTGAGCGCGATCGGCTATGCCGAACAGCACCCGATCGCCAGCAACCTCACAGAAGCCGGGCGGGCTCGCAACCGGCGTGTGGAGATCGTCCTTCAGCGCCTGTACTCGGACGCTGGCGAAACGAATCAAACCGAAGGCTAGGCACGATGCTCAAAGGCAAGCGCAAGTTCGTCGCAATACCAGTCATCCTGATCGTCCTGCTCGGCGCCGGCTACTCCTTCGCCAAGCCCAAGCCGGTGGAAAAGCTGAAGATCAAGGGCACCATCTACCAGCTGCCCGCCAGCTTCCTGCTCAACCTGCAGGGTTCCCACTACGCCAAGCTGAACGTCGCGCTGCTGCTCGCGCCGGGCCAGAGCGACGGCGCAAGCGCGGCAGGCGGCGCAAGCTCCGGCGGCGGCTCCGAAGAAGCGCAGGGCACGCTGCCCGAGGAAGCGGTGGTGCGCAGCATCATCACCAACGTCGTGACCGGCAAGAGCTCGAGTGCGCTCGTGGCCGAAGGCGGTCGCAACGCGATCAAGCAGGAAATCCTGAAGGACATAAAGCAGCAGACCGACGTGAAGGTCGAATCGGTGCTGTTCCCAGATCTGACGGTCCAGTAGCGAGAACAGGAGAAGCCCGTGGCTCAAGAGATCGAATACGAGCAGTTCGACGCGAGTGGCCCGCTCGGGCAGCCCGACGGCGAGGTGAACCTGCAGCGCATCAGCGGGATCCCGATGGAGCTGAGCGTCGAGATCGGCCGCACCCATATGACCGTGGGCGAGACGCTCTCGCTGCGCGCCGGATCGATCGTGACCCTCGATCGGTTTGCGGGCGAGCCGGTTGACCTGCTGGTCAACGGCACCCCAATCGCAACGGGCGAGGTCGTCGTCGTCGATGACAAGTTCGGTTTGCGGATCGCGCAGGTGCTCGAGGAGGGCGAGCTCCAGGGAACCGACTCGCAGACCATCCCAGAGACCACCCCAGCCGCCGCGGAGGGCTAGAGAGCGCCAATGAGCACCGCGACCCTCACCACAAGCGAGCACCCGCCCCCAGATGCCGAGGAGCCGCAGTCCGGTGCCCACATCCAGGCGCTCGACTTCTCCGCCCCGACGAAGTTCACCACCGAGCTGCGGCGGCGCATCGGCCGCGTGCTCACCCCATTCTGCAAGGCTCTCTCAATGCGGATGGCGGCAGACCTGCGCGCCCCCATCGAGCTGCGCCAGATCGACGCGCGCCAGCTCTCCTGGACTGCCGCCAGGGCATCGCTGCCGGAGGAGTCGCTGCTGGCCGCAGTGGAGGTCAAGCCGATCGGCAGGCAGATGCTGCTCGCACTGGAGATGCCGCTCGCGCTGCGCTGCCTCGACTGCCTGCTTGGCGGCAGCGCCGCGGCGGCGCCACAGACGCGCAAGATGAGCGAGATCGACTGGGCCCTCTCGCGCCGCCTGCTCGACTCGGTCGTGCTGCAGCTCTCGCTGGTCTGGCGCGACCTTGGCGGTCTGGAGCTGGCGGTCGGCGAAGTGGACGTGGAGGGAGACGCCGGCCTGATCGTGCCGATCGCCGAGCCCACCTTCGCCGTTACCTTCCAGTGGGAGATCGCGGGCCTTGCCTCCACCTTCACGCTGCTCGTGCCCTGGGCCGCGATCGAGCCGGTCGCGGGCGAGATCCTCGGCAGCGGCCACCTGGCCCAGGACACCGACCCCCGCGAAGCAAGGGCGGTTCACCGTGGGCTCGCCTTCGCAAGCGTGCTGCTGCGCGCCGAGATCGGCGCGGCGACGTTGCCGGTTGAGCAGGTGCTGACGCTCGAGCCGGGCAGCCTGCTGGCACTTGAGAACCGCGCCGAGAAGGGCGTCACGCTGCTCGCCGAGAACGTGCCGCTCGCGCACGGCGTACCCGGTCGCAGCGGCGTGCGACGCGCGATCAAGCTGACGACTGCGATCGAGCCGGAGAGCGGGCTCGGCGCGTGGCCTGCGCCTGGAGCCTCCACGCCGACCAAGCCGTCCAGCGAGGCCGAGCGGCGCGCGATGCTCGATGGGCTTGCTCGCCTGCGCGGCGTCGATGTGCGGGTGTGGGCCGAGCTTGGCCGCACCCACATGTCCCTCGGCGACGCCCTGCGACTTCCGCAGGGCAGTGTGATCGACCTCGACCAGGGGGCGGAGGACAGCATCGAGCTGTTCGTCAACGGGCTCTCCTTCGCCACCGGAACGCTCGCAGTCACCCCGGAGGGCGACTGGGCGATAGAGGTCGGCGCTCTCAGCTGAAGGAACGGGCGAGGCACGCTCGTCGTTCAGCGCGCCTCGCCCTCTGCGCTTCAACGTGTCGAGGTTCTCGATCCCGAAATGATCGTGAAACGCCCGACTACGCCAGCCTCATTTGATTTCAACGCGGGTACCTCCTTCGATTTCGAGCACGCCTTCACCTCCGACTTCAGCACGACTCGAGCTGGCGATCGAATTAGGACAGCCGGCAGAGACGTAGAACAGGCGGTAGGGCCGCCTGTTTGTTTCATTGAACTTGAAAGAGACAACTGGCGGAGTTGCGACATTTCTCAGCCACAAGCCACGACTGTTCTGGTTGGCAGTGAATCTGATTTTGCATGTCGAGGTCCCTTCAGTGACGCTCCCTTCGAAGTCGCATCTAGGGTTCCCTGGTCCCGCTATGGTAGCCTCGCCCGCCCACGGTTCGGCAGTGCTGACGGAGGCGACCGCTCCTAGGAAGATCGAGCAGTTGGTCGTGATCATTTTGCCAGCGTTGTTCAAGGCTCTATACGTTCCCGCCATGAAGATATTCGATTCGCAGCCTTCGAGGCTGTAACCGCCGATGCTGCGGGAGCTTGCGTTTTCCTGATTTGTTTTATCTTTGGCTTCGAATTTATCGCATATGATAGATCGTTGCGATCCCGTGTTCGTCGGCAAGTTGAAGGTTACGATCGTGCTCGCCGTGTTCTTTAGGACCATCGTCTTTTCCGTCGTCATCGACGCGCCTACCACTCTGATGACTCTCGGCACAGTCTGCTTGACGTTCTGGAGCTCGAGGGAGGTTTCCACTAATCCCTTGCCTTTTTTCACGCCGACCAATTCGCACGCGGCATTTACGCCGAATTCGATTCCTTCCGCTTCGGCGGAAGCGTACATTAATTTATTTTCGCCATTCACATACTGCACTTCTTCGGTGGACGCGAAGTGCGCCGGTTCGATATCACACAGCGATGCTTCGATCTTGCACCCGCTGTCCAACGCGAATGTGTCTGATGCATTGAGTAACAGATCGCATGTACTCACGTTCGCTTCGGCCTTTGATTCGGTGCTGTAATACGCTAAACATTTTTCATATTTGACTTCGAGGGTCGTCTTTAAGGCGCTCGTCACCGAGCCTAAGCCCGAGCTTTGTTCGCAATGTACCTGGCCTCCAGGAGCGCTGAAGTAAGCTTCGCCCCCGGCCACCGTCACTTTGCTTCCCACTTCGCTGAATTCCTCGCTTTCCGCCGCCGCCACCGGGACGTTCATCCCAAGCAGACATATCGACGCAAGCACCGCCGTAAGCGCCGCCGTTCCAATCGCCTTCATCCAGTCCCTCCTCCAATATCAGGTTCTCATCCCAGGGACCACCTGCGATCACGGTCATCGACGTCCTTGTGTGCCCATGCAACGCGGGCCCACTGCCCGGCGACGACCCTGCGTCGCCCACTGGGATCCGTGAGTGCCACAATCGCAGAAATCCGCACGCGATATACGCCACCGAGCCGCCCCCGGTGCTTGCGGAGCCTTGCATCTGGGCATGCAGGCGATCGCGAGTGGCCTTGCTGTCTCTGACTCTTGGGGTTGGCCGGCGGTCTTGGAGATGCGACGGCGCGAGTCCAGTCTCAGGGTAGATGTAGGGTCGCGTGGAGATGCTTTAGCAGCATCTGTGTGCGGCTCGATCTCGCTGACGACGCCTCCGCTCTGCAGTTCGAGCCCAGGGACACCGGTCACGCTGATGCCGCAGACACCGTGCTGTGCTGGAGCGCCATCCGATCAGCTGCGGACCGGCACTCCGAACGCGAGCGGACGCCCCTTCGTGAACGTCTGCGGGATCGGCTTGCCGTTCCTGCTCCATGCGATCAGATGGCCACGTGGGAACCGCGGAAACCGCAGCGGACGACCCAGAGAAACGCCCACCGACGCCGAACTCCGCCGCCGCTACGCGTCGGCCCCGTTCGACGTCTCAGCACCCTACCCTGCAGGAACCAACCACCCAACAGCTCTCACAGCGCTGAAGGAACGGGCGAGGCACGCTCGTCGTTCAGCGCGCCTCGCCCTCTGCGCTTCAACGTGTCGAGCTTCTCGACCTCGAAATGATCGTGAAACGCCCGACTACGCCAGCCTCATTTGATTTCGACGCGGGTACCTCCTTCGATTTCGAGCACGCCTTCACCTCCGACTTCAGCACGACTGTCGTTGGCGATCGAATTAGGACAGCCGGCAAAGATGTAGAACAGGCGGTAGGGCCGCCTGTTTGTTTCATTGAACTTGAAGGAGACGACTGGCGGAGTTGCGACATTTCTCAGCCACAAGCCACGACTGTTCTGGTTGGCGGTGAATCTGATTTTGCATGTCGAGGTCCCTTCCGTGACGCTCCCTTCGAAATCACATGCCGGATTCCCTGGTCCCGCTATGCTGGCCTCGCCCGCCCACGGTTCGGCAGTGCTGACGGAGGCAATCGCCCCTAGATAGAATTTGCAGTTGGTCGTGATCATTTTGCCAGCGTTGTTCAAGGCTCTATATGTTCCCGCCATGAAGATATTCGATTCGCAGCCTTCGAGGCTGTAACCGCCGATGTTGCGGAAGCTTGCGTTTTCTTGATTTGTTTTATCTTTGGCTTCGAATTTATCGCATATGATATTTCGTTGCGATCCCGTGTTCGTCGGGAAATTGAAGGTTACGATCGTGCTCGCCGAGTTCTTTAGGACCATCGTCTTTTCCGTCGTCATCGACGCGCCTATCACTCTGATGACCCTCGCCACGGTCTGCTGGACGTTCTGGAGCTCCAGGGAGGTTTCCACTAACCCCTTGCCTTTTTTCACGCCGACCAATTCGCACGCGGCATTTACGCCGTATTCGATTCCTTCCGCTTCGGCGGAGGCGTACATTAATTTATTTTCGCCATTCACATATTGCACTTCTTCGGTGGACGCGAAGTGCGCCGGTTCGAGATCACATAGCGATGCTTCGATCTTGCACCCGCCGTCCAACGCGAATGTGTCCGATGCATTGAGTAACAGATCGCATGTACTCACTTTCGCTTCCATCTGTGCTTCGGTGCCGTAATACGCTAAACATTTTTCATATTTGACTTCGACGGTCGTCTTCGAGGCGCTCGTCACCGAGCCTAAGCCCGAGCTTTGTTCGCAATGCACCCGGCCTCCAGGAGCGCTGAAGAAAGCTTCGCCCCCGGCCACCGTCACTTTGCTTCCGACTTCGCTGAATTCCTCGGTTTCCGCAGCTGCCACCGAGACGTACATCCCAAGCAGACATATCGACGCGAGCACCGCCGTAAGTGCCGCTGTTCCAATCGCCTTCATCCAGTCCCTCCTCCAATATCAGGTTCTCATCCCAGGGACCACCTGCGGTCGCGGCCATCGACGTCCTTGCTTCTGTGCGCATGCAACGCAAGGGGCCCAATGCTCGGCGACGACTCTGCGTCGCCCACTGGGATCCGTGAGTGCCACAATCGCAGAATCCGCATGCGATATACACCACAGAGCCACCCCCGGTGCTTGCGGAGCCTTGCATCTGGGCATGCAGATGATCGTGAGCGGCCTTGCTGTCTCTGACTCTTGGGGTTGGCTCGTGGTCTTGGATACGCGATGCAGCTCGAGTCCAGGCTCAGGGTAGATGTAGGGTCGCGTGGAGATGCTTTAGCAGCACCAGGCGCTGCGAGACGCCTTCGCCGGCCGCGACGACCAGCCAGGCGCCGGGGACGCGGCGCGCGAGTTCTCCGCTCTCGGGGTCTGGCCCGATGAAGACTCCGCGATGCTGCGCTAGCGGCCGCATCCCCGGCAGTGGCGCTGGTGTGGTGCCGGGATGGGCCGCGTCGAGCAGCACATATGCGTCAAGCGGCCATTTCTGATTGAGCAGGTAGTAGGAGTGTGCGCAGTCCAGAAATTCCCTGCCAAGCACGTCCGCATGCGGTTCGACCTCGCTGACCACACCTCCGCTCTGCGGTTCGAGCCCGCCGACACCCCTCACGCTGATTTCGCAGACGCCTCGCGGTGCCGGGATGCCGTTCGACCATCGGCGAACCGGCATTCCGAACGTGAGCGAGCGTCCCTTCGTGAACGTCTGCGGGATTCGCTTGCCGCTCCCGCTCCACGCGATCAGATTGCCAAGCGGGAACCCCGGAGACCGCAGCGGACTGGACAGTCTGATCACTGCGCCGCGAAGATGATCCGGCAGCAGCGCACTTGTGCGCGTAGCAATCCGCCCGTAGCCCTGAAACGACACCGCCGCGACCCGCGGTTGAACAAGCGCGACCACACCCGAGACCCATCTACGTTTTTCTAGAAACGCAATTCGGTGCCCCGACTCGACCAGGATCGGCCCCTGCAACGACCCTCTTCCAGCCTCAGCCGGCCGTTGACTCGCCGAGCACTCGCCACCGCCGCCACCGGGGAGTCGCACCACGCACCAGCCTCCCACGCCCGCGTTGTGGGAAGGGACCAACGCGACCTCGCCAACGCCAGCGAGCTCCCTCACACGCATGCTTGCCCGCGGCTTCTCACTACGGCCGCCAGCAGCAAGAGCGACGGCGCTCACGGCGAGTAGCGCCAGCGCGCACACCAAAACGACTATAACTCTTCCGGATCTCTTCAAATCAACACCTAGAAACAAAGATCACGCCTCCAAGATCCCTGGGATGGCCTGAGATCGACGGGACCGGCTTTGTAGGAACCGGGGCGACGATCGTGCCGGACACTGTCGTACCCTTCGCCGACTTCTTCTTGCGTGTTCCAGACACTATCAACTGATCAGCTTTTCAACCTAACAAACCGGCGTGGCGCCTCGAAATATGGTGTACGCAGCTCACCGTACTGCCCATCACCGGCAATCATCATTAGATACTGTGACACGAGCGACGCCGCCAGCGTCGAACGGACCAACTCATCGGTGTGTTGGGCACTAGGACCTACCAGAATCGTTAGCCGAGTGTCCAGTGCAAAGTCAAGAGGATCTAGCTTCACCGTGGCATGTTTGGCCCACGCAACTTCCGCATTATGCTTTAGCCCTCTCAAGCCTGGCTGTAGGCTACACAGTTCCTCAAATGCCATAGCCAACGGCATATGACCCAACCGCTCTTCCCTTGCAAACAATTCCCATAGCTCTAAGTCAATCGATTTTACGACTGTGCCCGAAATCACCGCCTCCAAGAGTCGATACGCTCGATCGCGGTCAAATTCATGGCGCCTAGACGCCAGCAAGGCCAGAGCGGCCTCAGCGCTACGTCGCCGTCCCGAGACCACCGTGCGCAACATATCCGCAGCATCGCCATCATCTCTTTGCGAATGGGCCTCACGCATTGCAGCGTGCAATACCATCCGCGTATCGTCTCGCTTTGCCTTCATAAGATCAGCGATCACAATCTTACACCACAACCCACTTACCCATTAAGACACACATCCTCCACTGGCCCCACATTGTAGGTACGCCGAACTCTGTTGTGCGTTCTGTGGTCAGTAGTTTGGTGGCGGTGGCGCTGAGCGAGACAGTTCGCCAATTAATTAGCTATCTGTTCCTTCAGATGATCGAATTGTCGGGCAGCTCCACGAAAATTGAAAGTGCGTGCCGCGCCTAGTATGGCTACGTGCGGCCGTCTTAGCCAAAAATATCCTTCAGTTTTTGGCAGATTAGCCTGCTTATCACTATCGATATCAATAGGTTAGCATTAGTGTACGTGTTAACGACACGTCCCATACTTGGCGCCAGTGTGGCACGAGCGACCATTCCCGACGAATGCCTGGGAGTACTAATGTCTTCTACATTCTTTTTATAGCCTTCCTTGACTAGGAGGCGTTCTATCGCTGTCGTAGTTTCAAACCGATGACGTTGGCCGGCCGCTGTTCCACATCCACTAAGAAACAGACAGCACACAACGATGCACGTTCCGCAGATAAAGGCACTACTCCGTGCCTTATTCAAGCGACCAGTTACGAGGACGGGCATGTTATCGCTGTTCCGTGTCCGGTCGGCTTGTATGGTGCAGCCCTCCCTCAAGGGAGTCTTATTGTATGCTGCAGCCTTTTCGAGGGAGAAACAAGACCCACATCTACCCGCCGACAATTTCCCACAATTCCTTTGCCTCAGTGTAGATGTAGAGTCGCGTGCAGATGTTCCAGCAGCATCAGGCGCTGTGAGATGCCTTCGCCGGCTGTAACGACAAGCCAGGCGCCGGGGATGCGGCGCGCAAGTTCTCCGCTGCCGGGGCCTGGTCCGATGAGGACGCCGCTATGCCGCGCAAACGGCCGCATCCCCGGCAGTGACGCTGGTGTGGTGCCGGGGTGAGCCGCGTCGAGCAGCATATAAGCGTCAAGCGGCCATTTCCCATTGAGTTCGTAATAAGAGTGCGCGCAGTCCAAGTATTCCCTGCCGAGCACGTCTGCGTGCGGCTCGATCTCGCTGATGACGCCTCCGCTCTGCAGTTCGAGCCCAGGGACACCGGTCACGCTGATGCCGCAGACACCGTGCTGTGCTGGGGCGCTATTCGACCAGCTGCGGACCGGCACTCCGAACGCGAGCGGGCGCCCCTTCGTGAACGTCTGCGGGATCGGCTTGCCGCTCCTGCTCCACGCGATCAGATGGCCCTTAGGAAAGTGTGCCGCGGCAAGTGGTTTGGACGCGCGACCGCGCAGTTCGATGAGTGCGCCGCGCAGATGATCCGGCAACAGCTTACTCGCGTGCGTCCCAATGGGCTTATAACCCTGGTATGAGACCGCCGCGACCTGCGCCGTGGTGAGGACAACCACCCTCTTCACCCACAAACTACCGCCCTTCCAGAATGCAAGCGGATTCCCCGCTTCGGCGACGATAGGTCCCTGAAATGGGCCTTCAATAGACGAGTCGTTCGCCTGGCAATCGCCGCCTTCGCTTTCTTTGCTATTGCTAAGTTCAGCCAGACACCATCCTCCCACACCCGCACTGTGGGAAACAACCAACGCTACCTCTCCAGCACCCGCACGCTCGCTCACTCGCGTGCCTG
This sequence comes from uncultured Actinomycetota bacterium, assembly GCA_963757925.1. GTDB lineage: Bacteria > Actinomycetota > Thermoleophilia > Solirubrobacterales > Solirubrobacteraceae > Palsa-744. The sequence goes on along the minus strand of CAVWTE010000025.1, from coordinate 292,021 downwards.
CCAGCAATTTCTCGCTTACCTCAGCACCTACGTGCGCGTAGAATTCACGCCGAGAAATCCGATGTGTCGATCCCATCTCACGACTTGCTACAAACGCACCAAATACATCCAATAGCGAGAGAAGAAGCACCACAGTAATTACCGCCGCGGCCAATATCAGCAACCGATTGCGTCGCATAATCAATGTCGTTGGCTATCCGTTACCGACAAGGCTGAACCTCTACTCATATTATAACCACACACCCCTGTCTATAGTCGCCCCTTTGCATCAGGCTTCTTACCTGTCGTCCCCTCCCATATTAGTTCCGAGATCATCCTCATCAGGGTGTGCGCCCCACGCCAAGTTGCCGAGCGACAGAACCCTCGACGGCGACCACAGCCGCCAACTCGTCCCTAAACACCAATTCTTCTTCACGCACCATGAGATGCCGAATGCGTCGCTTTTCACTGCTGGGCGCATGCCATAGAAGAAGCGTTAGGATCGCACGACCGGCAGTCGCTTTTTGCATATGCAATATCGTGAGCTTCCGCGCCACAGTCGTAGAAGCTGCACGACTGCGGGCCAACACCCTTTGAGTCCCGGCGCTAACTTTACGATAGTCGCTCGCCCGCCAAAATCTTACATCGGAGCATACGTGCGGCAATGGCGCACTGGCTGCGGTCAATTCCTGCGCCGTCGCCGCATGGATCAGGGGGGCTATACGACGATCCGTCCATCTCAAACGTGATACTTGCGCTTGGAACTCCCGTATCGCTAGATGATCACGCCTATCCGCGCGTGCGGCCACACCGTCGAAAATCTCTAGACGCAACTTAGCAGCTTGAGCGCTGTCGGGTCCCGCAGTCGTCGCAGGACAGTGCGCAATAATGCCACGAGCCCACAGACGAGCTTCACGGTTCCCTGCGGCCATATTACCGGCAACAGTATCCTCGACAGCAATCCTTGCTCGCAAGTATCTCGCCGTCGCGACCGCATCGGCAGACGGCTTGGACACGGATGTCATCGCAGCCGCAACCACGGCGCACAACGCCGTCACCCCGCAAGCGAGACCGACTATAACTGTGACCCGTCTACTCATTGCCGTCCCCATACAATTGTCGTTTCGGAGCCAAGAGCCTTCCATACCATCAAGTATGTATGCCCTTTCGCCACCGTACTATGCCGCCGCACCTAAACGATGTCTTGTCGCCCCAAAAATCCATTTCATCAAAGCCACACCGCATGCTCGTTATTTCCTCGGGCAGGTTGCGTTCGATGTAACCGAGACCCAGTATTTCTAGATTAACTTTTACATGATAGTAGTCTTCTTCTATCCAATCCGCTCCGCTGAGCTTCTCGCGTTCGTGTTCGTGGCGCAGAATGCCGGCTTCGACACGTAGCCCTGCAGCAAGCACTTTTAGATAACCTTCGTAGCTAGCTACTGTCACCGTGGCGAAAAAGCCCGCCTTTGGAATAAATTCGATAATACCCGCCAGTACAGCAGTTTCGCCGCAAAGCTTTTCTATACCGGCCGCACGTGCATAAAGTTCCTGGTAGAACTCAATACCCCACCACTTGGGGTCCACGGCTTCTCCCTGCCATAGGACTTCTCCTTCGGGGGTCGCTGCCGCCACTTTGGCTTGTGCTTCCTCCCAGAGTGTGGTTTGGTGGGCGGCGTCGGCGGCTGCACCCGCTGCGATCCAGGGTGCGATGGTGCCGATATATGGGATCGCTTTGTTTTCGGGGAGTGGTGGTGCTACGCCTTGTGTTTGTAGTGGCTGTCCGATTTGTGGTGTGTAGGTGATGCCGTCTTGTGCGATTGTGCCGTTTGCCAGTGCCGTGGTGATTCCTGCGGCGCCGAGCCAGTTGTACTTATCCAGGGGTTTGCTGCTTGTAGGCACGCCGAACTCTGTTGTGCGTTCTGTGGTCAGTAGTTTGGTAGCGGTGGCGCTGAGTGAGGCAGTACCGATGATGTTGCCTTGGAGGTCGGATAGTTGTAGAACTGCTTCGTGACCGTCTTCTTGGGATGCGACCAGTCCGCCGATGCCGGTTATCTGGCGTGTCCACCCAGCTGCGTAGTGGGAGATGGTGTTGGGTGGTTTTCATTCTTCTGATCAGTCTATTTCAGGGGCCCCATAGGTGCGGCTTCGCAAGGCTGTGACCGCCGGTGCATCGCCGTATCGACGAGACGCGCGCCAGCAAAACACCATTTCAACCACACTGTTGACTCTACATCAAAGAATGCCGGCGGAATAAGCCCCGCTCCGGTCTCGAAGCTGAAGCCTTGCGTCGCGACAATCGCGGCTGCGGTCACGTGCACCGCATCCCATTTTTCCGCTATCTTTACCCAGTCTGGAAATATGTGCTCGCCTCCAGAGCGCGGATACGTACTCACTAGCTCTACCCACCCCTTCGCGCTCGTTATCTCTGCGACTCGAACATCTTTCTGCACCACTAGTTGCCATGTATGCCAAGGCTCGGGATAGCCCCCCATATGGCGCCACGGCTCCAAGTACGCTCTCCACATAGACGTTTCCGCCACGTTGGCCGTAGATGTCCAGAGCCCAAAACCCAACGGCTGCACGACAGGAGCGCTACTTGGGTCGGGAAACGTGAACTGGCGCTCGTCCGGCGCATCGCGATATTCGGCTGCCACTTTTAATCCACTGCTGCCGCCCTAGGTCGACGGGGCCTAACACCAAATCTGGAGCGAAGCGGCCAACGTCAGCAATCAGGCGGGACTGGCAGACGATATCGTCCGCACGCTCCGCCGTCAAAGCATCAGCGGCCGTCAATCCTTCTCGACGCATGCGATCCATATCCCACCATGCCATCACTTTGATAAAGCGGGCGAGCGATTGGCCCATCTGGGTCTCCCGCTCTGAACGCACTTCCTGTATCCACGGGCTCGGGAATGCTGGCGTCTCATCGAGTTCCTTTACTCGTTGCCGCAAGGTCGCGTCCGCCAAGGCATATCCGTGCGGGTGGGACATTGCCTTTTCACCCGCCCGGCTTGCACACAATATAGCGTCGAAGTGACCAAGCCGACAGTTTCGTCCGTCCCGTATAGCCCGGGGGCGGAGTTAGCCTCAACTGCGCTTGTCCGTGCCACCATCCGTTTAGGCAAAGGGTGGCTACATTATCTTCTCCTCCTGTGTCTCCCAGCGAAACCCACCCGGTTTCCGTCATTGGTTCGTTGTCCCACCGCAATTCCAGCCGAAATTCGAGATTCGCGACCGGTCGCGTGCACTCAACCTTGACGACCCAGTTCACCGTACCTGCCACATGAGTTGAATAGTGCGGGTAACGGCCAAGAATCGCACAGCTGATCACGTCGGCTGCATGGGCACCACCGCCGGACGGTTCAAATATGGTTGAGCCGAGCTCTTCTTCCCTATATTCCCCTTCTTCTGATGTCTCAGTGCCGCCTTCTGGCTCCGGCACGTTTTCCGGGGTTCCGGTGCTTACTTTGGCTTGTGCTTCTTGCCAGAGTGTGGTTTGGTGGGCGGCGTCTGCTGCTGCTCCTGCTGCGATCCAGGGGGCGATGGTTGCGAGGTATGGGATCGCTTTGTTTTCGGGGAGTGGTGGTACAGCGCCTTGTGTTTGTAGTGGCTGTCCGATTTGTGGTGTGTAGGTGATGCCGTCTTGTGCGATTGTGCCGTTTGCCAGTGCCGTGGTGACTCCTGCAGCGCCGAGCCAGTTGTATTTGTCTATGGGTTTGCTGTTTGAGGGTACGCCGAACTCTGTTGTGCGTTCTGTGGTCAGTAGTTTGGTGGCGGTGGCGCTGAGTGAGGCGGTCCCGATGATGTTGCCTTGGAGGTCGGATAGTTGTAGGACGGCTTCGTGGCCGTCTTCTTGGGATGCGACCAGTCCGCCGATGCCGGTTATTTGGCGTGTCCACGTGCCGGTTGCTTCGTTGACGGTCCAGGATGTGTTACTGCCGCCGGCTGCGTAGTGGGAGATGGTGTTGGTGGTTTTGGTGCCTTCGGTGAGGCTTCCTTCTTCGGTTATGGTCTTTAGTGTGCGGCCTTCGGGGTCGAGCTGGTAGGTATTGGTTTGTTTGCCTTGGGTTTGGTGTTCGAGCTGGCCGTCTGCGTAGTATCCGCTTATGATTTCGGTGCCGCCTGCGTCTGTTGCGGGGAGCTTGGTGATGTTGCCGAGGTTGTCGTAGGTGATGCCTTCGTCGGTGAGGCGGTTGGCTTCGTCGTAGACGTGGCGTTGGACTTCTCCGCCTTCGGTCGCGCATTCGCCTTTCGATCCGGGTTTGCGAGTCGTCAGGCTTGTGCGGGCTGATTCTTCGTTGTAGGCGTAGATGCGAGTCGTGCAGCCTTCGCCCGCAGGGGTTTCTTGGACCTGTGTGAGGCGACCGACGGTGTCGTAGCCGTAATGGTTGGTCGCGAGGCTGCTTTCCTGTGTAAGCAATTCGCCGTGAATGGAGGCTATTGCGGCATCTTTGAACCAAACGCAGTTTTCGGCGCAGTTGCTCGTCTTTGTGTAGAGGAGCGATGTAGCTTCGCCGACGGGGTTGTAGGTGTAGGTGGCGGTCATGCCGTTGGGGTAGGTCTCGCTCGTGAGGTTGCCTTCCACGTCATAGCTAGCTTTGAAGGCGCCAGCGGCAGAGTCTTCAAGTTCGCTGAGCATCCCCGTCGTGCCGTTATAGACGTATTTCTGAGTGGCTTTCAGCCCGTCCAGTTCGGTGGCGTCGTAGTTGATCGAGCTGAGGCGCCCGTAGGTGTCGTAACTGTAGCTGGTGGTGTTGCCAGCCGCGTCGGTGTATTTCGTCAGCTGCCCGAGCGTGTTGTAGGCGCTTGAGATCGTCTCGGTTTTGCCGCCGGTTTCGGTACTTTGTTCGATCACCGCGCCGGTTTCAGTGCTGTATTTATCCGTCACGGTGGGCACGGCCGTATCGACGCTCGCGGATACTGCGGCGGTGATCGGCCGACCTGCCTGGTCGAAGGTTGTTGTCTTCGTGCGCGTGGTGGACCCGAACGTTTCGGTCGTCTTTTCCGCCTGATCGTACATGTTATAGCGTTCGATCACGGTCGCGGGTAGCGGCGGCGGGCCGCCCGTTTCGGTCATTGGTTGCGCCGCGGCTTCCGTTCGGCAGGGTAGTCCCTCCCATTCGCGGTGTTCGCCGCATTCTTTGTGTTCGCTGTTGGCAGCAGCGGTGTAGTAGATGGTCTTGGTGTCGTGGACGGCTTGGCTGTCTGGAACCCACTTCTCGATGCGGTGGTTGCCGGCGTCGGCGACGTAGAAGTCGCCGGCTGGCGTGACGGCGATGCCTTGGGGCGCGTTGAGCTGGCCTTCGCCGACGCCGTGGGTGGCGATGCTTTGGAGGAAGTGGCCTTCGGGGTTGAACTCCTCGATCCGGTTGTTGGCGCTGTCGAGGACGAAGAGGTCGCTTGCGGAGTTGAACGCGATTCCTTCGGGATGGTTGAACTGGCCGCCACCGTTTCCTTCGCTGCCAATCTGGCCGACCCATTCGCCTTTCAGGTTCAGGATCTCCACCCGGTCGTTGCGGGTGTCTGAGACATACACATCACTGCCCAAGACCTTTATGTCGCTCGGATCATCGAACTGGACATGTCCCGTGCCCAGGCTGCCATACGCGGCGAGCAGGGTGCCGGTGGGGCCGTACTCCACGATCCGGTTTTTATCGGTGTCCGCGACCCACGCATCGCCGCTGCTATCCAACGCGACGGCGCCCGGACAGGAAAGCTGGCCACGGCCGAATTCGCGAACATATTTGCCTTCCGCTTTCAGGACCTGAACACGGTCATTCGCGCATTCAGCCACCAGAACTTCGCCTGTGCTCTGGTTGACGGTCAGGCCGGTCGGGCCGCTCATCTGCCCATTGCCTTCGCCTTTGCTGCCATACGTCGCAACGTACTTGCCTTGGTCTGTGAATTCCTGCACGTCATCAGCTTCGTTGTCCGTGACCAGCACATTCCCACTGCTCGCCACCGCAGGTTCGCCGGTATAGAGGAATTCGCCATGGCCACTGCCATCGGTCCCCCACTGCGTCGAGTAAACCTCGCGCACCGCCCCAGCCTGCGCCGGCGTGAACTCCTGCACCCGATCCCCACCCGTCTCACTCGTATAGACCGTCCCCGAGCTGCCGATCGCAAGCCCAGAGACACCCGAGAACTCCCCATTCCCGCCACCCGGAACGCCCCATTCTGTAAGGAACTTCCCGGCCGGATTGAACTCCTCCACCCGTTCATTACCACCATCCACCACGAACAAGTCGCCCGTACCCGGAGCCGCAACGACTTCGCTAGGCGACTCGAACTGCCCCGCACCACTACCCAGACCGCCGAAACTGCTCAGGTATTCGCCTTTGTGCGTAAACATCACGACCGAATGTTCGCTCGTGACGTACAGCGTGCCATCATCGACGCTTACATCCCCCGGCTCTTTGAGATGGCCTTCGCCGACACTAGCCAGGTATTTGCCTTCTTCGGAGAACTCCTCGACCTTGTTCGCATTGTAGTCCGCTACCCAGACTTCGCCTGCTGGCGTGACGGAGATCCCCGTCGGCTCACTCAACGCGCCTTCCCCCGATGAGCCAAACGACCGCAGTTCTTCGCCGGTTGGGCTAAAGACGAAGATCATGTTGTGGCCGCTGTCCGCGACAAACACATCTCCCGTCTTCGGGCTGACCGCAAGACCCCACGAACCACTGAATTTCCCGAGTTTCGATTCAAACGCACCCACAAACGTCCCCGAGCTCGAAAACCTCTCGACCCGCCCATCACCACGATCATCCACGAAGATTTCGCCAGACGACCCGACCGCTACCGCGGAGGCTTCTTTGAACTGGCCTTCGCCGCTACCAGCTTTCCCAAATGTGCTTGCAAACACAGGCGGCGAGACCGTTTCCGCATTGCCACCAGGGGATCTGGTTTCTTCTATGGCGCCTGTTCCTTCGTTGTACTTGGTGCTGCTGATGAGATCCATACCGGCAGGATCCACAGTTGTCGATGTCGCCTGTTGCAACTTCCAGCCCAATCCTTCTTGGCCGGAGTAGCCGGTCAGCGTGGTACGAACATCCCTTTCTTCGCCACTTGCGAGAAGCGCGCCGTCGGTGGTCTTTGTGACCAACCCGTGTTCTTCGACTTCGCCTTTGCTGTTGAGTGGTGCGCCTTCGTCATAGAAGTACCGGACGTGGTTACGGGCATTGACTTCTTCGCCTGAAGCCAGCTTGACCTTGTGTTCTGGTCCTGTTGTTTCGAGTAGCTCGCCACCTTCCGTGTTGTATTTGCTCTCGGTGTCGAGCTTTTTCGCCGCTTCGGCTGGGTTGGCTTCTTTGAGTGCCTTTTCGCGGTTGTCTGGGCTCAGTGCACGCACTACGTCGTTTGATTCGTTGTATTCGGTGGTGCTGATCGCTCCGCTTGGTGTCGCGACGTTGACTGTGCGTGCGTGGGAGTCGAGGTAGTAGATGGTGCCATGCGTGTATTCCTTGGCGGGCCAGCCCTGCAGTTCCTGTGGCGAGAAGATCGCCGCGGCATACGCCGGCACGTCGCTTTGCGCCCATTTACCGACCGCGGTGGAGGTCATGCTCGGCAGGCCGGTCCCTGAGAGTGGCACGTTGTACTCGACCGTGCTGGTCGTGTTGTTGGGTTCGCTCGGCGCTTCGAAGGGGCCTTCGCTGATCGTCGGGATCGTGAACTTCTTGATGACGTGGTTGTCTTTGTCGATGATCCAAAGGATTTTGTTCGCGCCGCACGCAAGGCCGGATGGCCAGTTGAACTGGTCGTTGCCGCTGCCGTATTCGCCGTAGTTTCCTATCAACGTGCCCGTGGAGGTGAGCTTCTTGATGCCATACTCTGTGGCGACCCACACATTCCCGGAGCTATCGACGGCAACATCATAGGTTGTCAGCGTGGTGTACTTGTGCAGGTATTCGCCGCTGCTGGTGAGCTCCTGCACGCGACCATAACCACCTGTTTCGGTCACCCAAAGATCGCCTGAGCTGTTCAAGGCGATCGCAGCTGGATGTTCAAACTCGCCGTTTTCCGCGCCGGCTTTACCGAACTTGCTGACGTAGGCGCCGGTTTCGCTGAACTGCTCCAGCCGGTTGTTGGCACCGTCGCTGACCCAGAAGCTTCCGCTGCTGGTGACAGCGATGTCGGCCGGAGCGTTGAATTGGCCGTTCCCAGATCCGGAGATGCCCGCTCTGCAGCTGCTCGTGCAGACCTCGAATTCTGATTTGCCGTCGTGGACGCCATACCCCCACATTCTGATGAATGTGCCTGTTGAGGAGAACTCTTGCACGCGATTGTTGCCGGTGTCCACAACGAGAATGTCCCCGCTGCTATTGATCGCGATGCCTTTTGGTTCTTTGAATTCGCCTTCTTTTGTGCCAGAGCCACCGAACGCCGTGATGTATTCACCGAGCGGCCCGTACTCTTCCAGCTTGCTGGTGCTGGTGTTCGTCATCCACATGTCGCCGCTGGCAGTCAGCGCGAGATGCCACGCGTATTCGCTCACACTGAACTTCGAATCGTAGTAGAGGACAGTGTTGACGACGCCCGCGGTGGACGCTCCGCGGGTCGTGCCGCCAGCGTTGGTTGCCGATACCTCAGCTACCAGAGCGTGCCCGACCTGCGCTTCGGTCGGCCGGTAGCTCGAATTGACCGCGCCTACGATCGGCGTGCATTCCCCGCCACCGGCGTTGCAAAGCTCCCACTGGTAGCTGTAGGTCAACGGCGAGTTTTCCCACCGGCCCTGCGAAACGCTCACGGTCGCACCGATCGCGGGTTCTTGCTGCGAAAGTTCTGGTTTTGAGATCATCACCGGCGCCTTGCCCGACCCAAGCGCCACGGACGCCTTTGGTCGCGTCACGCTGAGCACCCGGCCGCCGGTCATGTCGTTTTCCAGCTCGCCGTAGTTGAACAGCCACGGCTCCTGTCCTGGTGGGGCGATCGCTGTGACGTGGCCTTCTTCATCGTAGCCGTAGGTGGTCTTCAGAGCCGGTTCGACACTGGGATTCCACTCCGCACGCAACCGTCCCTTGCTGTCGTACAGATAGCGCGCGACTTCGACGCTCTTCATTTTTTCTTCCGCGGCGCTCCACGCAACGAACATCACCCCTGCGAGATGCCCCTTGTATGCGCCCCATTCGCTTGGCGCTTCGCCTTTGGCGGTAGTCGCGCCTTCGTCATATTCGAATTCGAGCGCGCGACAGCCACGTTCCAGGGTCGCGTGTTCGCCGACATGTTTAGCGGGTTCGCATTTGGCCGTCGCATGCGGGGCAAGCTCGAGCATCGGCTCGACGATCTTCTTGCCTTCTATTTCGACCGTCGTATAGGTGTCGGTCATCGTATCGGTTGCAACAGGCCCTTCTGAAACGGTCGGCATCCATGAGTTCGCGCCAGAGGGAAGCGTAAAGCGCGTGGTCTCGCCCTTCCCCCTGTCTTCAAGCAGATATTCCGCTTCGCCTTTGCCGCCGTGTTCGAGGTAGGTCAGCGTCAGGTTGCTATCGCCGGGCGGTGCCTTGAAGCTGCCGCCCGTGTTGGTGAAGTGCGCGAGGCCTTCTGGGCCCACCACCATCACGCTTTTATCAGGCAGCACTTCAAGGCTTGCGAGGCTCCCGAGACTGAGCGTCCACTGTGGCCCAAGCGGTCCTTCAGCACCCTCATTGGGGTTCATCGAGTCATAATGCCTGGTCACCGACAGCGCACCCCTGCCGCCGCTCTCACTCACGTCCGTGGCTTCAAGCGCGTAGTCACCGGACTGCGGGTTGACCGACCCCGGCCCAAGCCCAACCGGGCTCGCCGGATCGACTTCCAGCGTATAGCTCCGTGGGCTTGAGACATTGCCAGCGTTGTCGGTTGCCTGTACGGTAAGGGTATGCATGCCGGCACCGAGTTCGCGGCCGTTCAGCGTCCATTCCGCGCTCGCTGTGCACGGCCCCGGCGAACATGATCCGGCAGGCGTACCGAGCTCATGCCCATCCACCGCGATTTCTATCGACTTCACACCAGAGCTTTCAACCGCGCCTTCCCCATCGGTCGCCTGAACATGCACGCGCTCGGGTACTTCGCCCAACGTGAATTCCTGTTCGTGTGCTTCGTTTTCTTTGCTGGCAAGACCCGATACTGTGATGCCATGCGGTGGCGCAGCATCCACCTGCAACGTCGTTTCACCTTCGTAATGTTCAGACGAAGAAGTGTGTTCCATCGGGTCGCTGGCGGCCACACGAATATGGTTCCGGCCTTCTTTGACATAGGCTTTGACCATCGCATACGTGACGATTTCTTTATACGTCTGGCTACACTCAACGCCTTCGCAGCCCACTTTGAATTCGCTGCCCTTTTTTTCTTTATCAATAAATTCATGTGAAATCGCCGTCGTCCATTTACCGGCTTCTTCCACTTCCACCTTGGCCGACCCAACACCGAGACCAAAGTCACTTGATTCCCATTCGATCGAGCCGCCGTAGGGACCAATCCATCCAGTTTTCCTATAAAAAGCGGTCGCATGCGTACCAGCCGGCTCAGAAAGAAACAATTCCGGGTACTCCCCCGCCAGTTCGAAGGTCTCCGGAGCCGCATCTTCGGTATGGGTGGCCATCTCCATCCGTGCAGAGTTTTTTTCTTCGCCCGCCATCTTGGCGCATGACACTTCTGAACACACGTTCACTCGTTCAAAAGAGTTGGTCGGAAAAGACCTCGTTAGATATTCCCCTTTCGGTCCTTCCAGCGCCTCCCACGCCGTCACCCCAGGTGCTGGCGCGTAGTTGAACAATCCCCCATAGATACTGATCTCGCTGATTTTTGAGTCACCGTTGGTTTCGCCAGTGGTCCACGCGCCCCACTCTTCACTGACATACGATTTTGAGTAATTGAGAATGAGGAGAGAGGCATGGTTGAATTTAGCGTTCGCTGACTGAATGTAATGCAACCCTTCGTTAACCGGTTCAACCCTTATTTCTGGATCTACCATGATAGGCAGCCGATAATCACTATCGACAGCATCCACCGACACGGTCACGACATCGCCTGCGACCGAAATGCTCGCCGGGACCGGAGTACCTTCAGCATCACGCGCACTCGGCGGCGCGATTGCAGCTATCACTTCACCCGCGAGCTGCACCTGCACCGGCCCGCCCGACACCGGCTGAGAAAGCGACGCACCCGCAGGCATGCCGACCCGGTAGCGCAAAGCATGCGGACTCCGCTGCGAGGCAAGCATCGCCTGCAGATCCACCCCGCTTGGAGTCAGCTGCGCCATCGCCGAGACGTCAGTACCCATCGATGCGCCGGCCCAAAACACCACACTGCCATCGACGTTGCCCGAAGCCGCACTCGCCGCTTCATCACCCCCACCAGCAAGCGGCGTCACACTCACCCCGACGCCAGGCAAGCTCACGCCTTCCGCCAGATCCTTGGGCACGCTCACCGCCACAGCACCACGACCCGCGCTAAAGCTCCGGCCGTTCCCATCTTCGCTCGGCGAGAGATCCAAAGCCGCCCACGACCCATCAGCACCCTGCACAGCAAGCGGCAAAGCCGACTCCACCAAACCAAGCTCCCCACCAGGCAACGAGATGTCAGCTACATGCGCATCGACATAACGCGCCACCTGGCTCCCAGACGGCAACGCCAGCCCCACCCCGCCCAGCGTGTGCTCGACCGTAGCCGGGAACGCTTCCGCGGCAAGACCTTCAGCTTGCTGCGCAGAAAGACCCTCATAGCTGGTCTGAGAGGTTTCCCGCGCCTGAACCGCTTCCGGCGCAGACCTACGCGCTTCCGCTTCAAGCTGCGCATTCCCCGGAAACAACAGGCCGCTCGCGCCCCCGGTCCCCGGCACACCACCAAAGCCACCTGGCGCCGAAGCCTGCTCTTCGCCCATAGCAGCCGCGGGAATCGCTGCAAGCCAAGCCAACACCAACCCGAGGCATGCCAGCCTCACAATCAGCGCCTTCCATGACGATGGCATAGGTCCCCCCTCTGAGCTTTGAGCGTTGGGCTAAAGACGGCCCGCGAGCTGACGCTCCACGATCATGAAGTTCGTCGAGCATTATGGTCTGATTGGTCCTCCGCCCAGCCAGTCAACACCCGGTCCCAATATGTCCTCCAAGTAGAATTCGTACCAGATAGGCACGGCGTTGGGGCGGTGCGAATCACGAGAGGCATTCGACCCTACGGAAGAGAAGACGTGCCAAAACGTTTCAGCTCGCTTGCCTGAGCCAACCCCGCAGGGCTGCAAGATTTATTGCAGAGCTCAAACGAGGTCTACGCTGCGTGCGGCAAGCTGTCACCGAAGGCTCGCGCGTGAGCGCCTGCCCCTGATCTGAGGCTGGACGAGCGCGCAGGTGGCGGTTGGTGGTCCTAACCCGCGCTATCACCCATCGCCGCCTGAACGCTCGCCACATCAATCCCGCGTGAGGCCAGCAACGACCCGAAAGCGCATTCAGTCGCGGAATCTCGAGGCCCCTCAAGCAAGCAGGACCCCGGCCGATTACCTGGGCGACTCTCCTCGGAGTCTCCCTCGATGCCTAGGTCGATCACGCCTACCCGCGCGACCGCGACGGTCGCCATGCTCGCGCTGCCCTGCGCGCTCGCGCTCTGCGCGCTGCTGGCCCCTGCCGGCGCGTCCGCTGCCGGCGTGATCGCCAAATCGAGCAGCGAAAAGAAACCGCTCGACTTCTCGACCACCTCGACCGGCTCCTCGAGCGGCACCGGAGGCGCAAGCCTCGTGCGCACGATCGTCGGACTGGCGATCGTGATCGCCGTGATCTGGGGGCTGACCTGGGTGCTCAAGCAAGTCAAGTCGGGGCGTGACGCCAAGGCGGCGGGCCTGGGACTGGCCAGCATGGCAACCCTTCCCCTCGGCTCTGGCCGCTCGCTGCAGCTCGTGCGTGCCGGCAACAACTACGTGCTGCTGGGCGTCGGCGAGCAGGGCGTGATCCCCGTCCACAGATACAGCGAGCAGCAGGCGCGCGAGGCCGGCCTGCTGCAACTGAGCGCCGGCAACCCGATGCTTGCCGACCAGCCGTCTGCGGGCGGCCCGACCGGCATCCCGGGACAGACGCCCCAGAACGCGCTCGATCGCCTGCGCAGCTGGACGGTGCGGCCATGACGATTGCGGCGCTCGGCGTCTCCTCCAGCAGCGCGGTCCAGATCCTGCTGCTGGCGGGCGGGCTCACGCTCATCCCCGCGGTCCTCTTCACGGTCACGGGCTTCAGCCGCATCCTGATCGTGCTCGGCTTCATCAGGACCGCCGTGGGAACGACGACCGCGCCACCCAACCAGGTGCTGATCGGAATCGCGCTGTTCCTGACCATCTTCGTGATGTCGCCGACGATCAGCGCCATCAACAAGCAAGCGCTGCAGCCGCTCGAGCACAAAGCGGTGAGCACCTCGGTGGCGCTGGAACGCGCGGAGCTGCCGCTGCGGCAGTTCATGTTCCGCCAGACCGAGGTCCAGGACATCTCGCTCTTCGTCAACCTCGCGAAAATCAAGCGCCCCAAGACGCAGGCCGAACTGCCCACGCAGATCCTGATCCCCGCCTTCATCGTCTCGGAGATGAAGAGCGCCTTCGAGATAGGCGTGCTGATCTTCCTGCCGTTCCTGATCATCGACCTGATCGTCTCCTCGACGCTGATGAGCATGGGGATGATCATGCTGCCGCCGACCTTCATCTCGCTGCCGCTGAAGATCCTGCTGTTCGTCCTGGTCGACGGCTGGGACCTCGTCATCAAGGCTCTGGTGCAGAGCTTTCACCAGTGATCAAGGAACCGAGATGAACCAGGACACAGTCGTCAACCTCGCCTCCCAGGCGATCACGCTCGCACTCAGCGTGGCCGGTCCGCTGCTGCTTGCGAGCCTCGTGATCGGACTGGTGATCAGCGTCTTTCAGGCCGTCACCCAGATCCAGGAGCAGACGCTCTCGCTGATTCCGAAGATCGTCGGGATCGTGCTCGTGATCGTGGTGCTCGGACCCTGGATGGTCAACAAAATGGTCACCTACACGCAGAACCTCTATGGCTCGATCCCCTCAATGGTGGGCTCGTGAACAGACTGCTAACCCAGCTGGCCGGCGGCGAGCTCGCCGGGTTCATACTCGTGCTCGCGCGTGTAACCCCGCTGTTCCTGGTGGCGCCGCTGTTCTCCTCGAAGATGCTGCCGCCGCAGGTGCGCGGCATCATCGCCGTGGGGATCTCGATCGGGCTGGCGCCGATCGCGCTGCGCGGTCAGCACATCCCGAGCAACCCGCTGACGATCGCGGAGCTGGCGGTGGAGGGACTGCTGACGGGGCTCGGCTTCGCCTTCTCGATCGCCGTCCTGTTCGCTGCCGTCGAATCGGCTGCCGCGTTCGTCGATGCAATTTCCGGCTTCTCCTTCGGCTCGCTGGTGGACTCGATGGACGGTCCTCAGAGCGGCGTGATCTCAGAGCTCTACGCGATCATCGGCACCGCGATCTTCCTCTCGATCGGCGGCGATGGCTGGATGCTGAAGGGGATCTCGCGCACCTTTCAGCTCGTTCCGCTGACCGCAGGCCCGCGCATCGACTCGCTCTTCGGCGGCGCCGAGCAGGCCTTCTCGACGGTGTTCACCTCGGCGCTGGAGATCGTCGCGCCGGTGCTGGTCGCGCTGCTTGTGACCGATGTGGCCTTCGGCGTGGTCTCCAGAGTCGTGCCGCAGCTCAACGTCTTCGCCGTCGGCTTCCCGACCAAGGTGGTGGTCGCGCTCGCGCTCGTGGGCGTGACGCTGCCCTTCGTCGCCGGCTGGCTCTCAGAACAACTCTCTACCAGCGTGGCCGCCGCCCTGACCGCGCTGCACGTGGCATGAGCATGGCTGGCGAAGACCGTACAGAGAAGGCCACGCCGAAGCACCGCGAGAAGGCCCGCAAGCAGGGCCAGATCGCGCGCAGCTCCGATCTGAACGGCGCGCTCGTGCTGATCGCGGGCCTTGTGACGATCGCGGCGCTCGGCCCCCACATCGCCAACTCGATCGGCGACTGCATGCGGGCGATGCTCGCCGAGATCGCCCGTCCGCGTAGCGTGACCAGCGCCGCCGGGCTCAGCGGCCTGATGAAAACGGCGCTGAGCACGCTGGCGCTGACAGTCGGGCCCGTCGCGGGCGCCTGCATCGTGGCCGCGATCCTCAGCGGCGTGGCTCAGGTCGGGTTTCGCCCGCGCCCGCAGGCCTTGAAATTCGATCCCCACAGGATCTCGCCGCTCTCGGGCGCCAAGAACATCTTCGGGCCAAACCTGCTCTTCGAGACCGGCAAGGCCACGACGAAGGTCCTGATCGTGGGAGCGGTCGCGGCGATGTCGCTGCTGCCCGACATGACGGACCTGGCCGCCAAGGTCGGCATCCCCCCGCTCGCGCTCGGCGGCCTGGCCGCAAGCAGCGCGCTGGGCGTCGCTGAGCGCGCCGCCTTCGCCTACGCCCTGATCGGGCTGATCGACTACGCCTGGCAGCGCCGCCGCAACGAGCGGGCAATGCGGATGACCAAGCAGGAGGTCAAGGAGGAGGCCCGTCAGCACAACATCTCAGCCGAGCTGAAGGGCGCCCAGCGCCGGCGCCAGATGCAGGCCGCCAGGGCCCGCATGATGGCCGCGGTGCCCAGCGCCGACGTGGTCGTGACCAACCCCACCCACTATGCGGTGGCGTTGCGCTACGACGGCAGTCGCCCAGCACCCGAGGTGGTCGCCAAGGGCAAGGACCTGATCGCGGCCCAGATCAGGAAGGTCGCGCAGGAGCACGGCGTGCCGATCGTGCCCGACCCGCCGCTCGCCCGCGCGCTGCACGGCTCCGTGGAGATCGGCCAGGTGGTTCCCGCCGAGCTCTACATCGCAGTCGCGCGCGTGCTCGCCTTCGTCTATCGCGTCGCCGGCCGCAGGCGCGCCGCGGCCGCAGGAAGCGCGTCATGAGCAGCCAGGCAGCCACCGTCGGCACGACCGGTGCGGCGGGCGCCGTCAAGCGGATGCTGCGCTACAGCGACATGCTCGCCGCAGTCGGCGTCGTGGTCGTCATCACGATGCTCGTCGTACCGCTGCCCTCGGCGCTGCTAGACGTGCTGATCACGCTGAACATCTCCGGCGCGCTCACCGTTGTGGTGGCGACCATGTACGTGAACAAGCCGCTGCAGTTCGCCTCCTTCCCCAGCCTGCTGCTGCTGACGACGATGTTTCGCCTGGCGATCAACGTCTCGGTCACGCGCCTGATCCTCACCTCCGGCGAAGCGGGCAGCGTCGTCAAGGACTTCGGCCAGTTCGTGGTCGGCGGCAACGTCGTCGTCGGCCTCGTGATCTTTTTGATCCTCGTCGTGATCCAGTTCGTCGTGGTTACAAACGGCGCCGGCAGGGTCGCCGAGGTCTCCGCGCGCTTCACGCTCGACGCGATGCCGGGCAAGCAGATGGCGATCGACGCCGACCTGAACGCGGGCCTGATCACCGAAGACGTCGCACGCACACGTCGCAAGGAGATTGCCGAGGAGGCCGACTTCTACGGCGCGATGGACGGCGCCTCGAAGTTCGTCAAGGGCGATGCGATGGCGGCAGTGATCATCACCGGCATCAACCTGCTCGGCGGGATCGTCGTTGGGATGCTCCAGCACGGCCTTCCCTTCGGCGAAGCCACCCACAAGTATTCGATGCTGACGGTCGGCGATGGCCTGGCCGCCCAGATCCCGGCCCTGCTGATCTCGGTTGCGACGGGCATCATCGTGACCCGCTCGGCGTCCGACCAGGACCTCGGCTCGGACATCGCCAGTCAGATCCTGCGCCAGCGCAAGGCGCCGCTCGTGGCCTCCGGCGCGATCTGCCTCTTCGCCATGATCCCCGGCCTGCCGAAGATCCCCTTCCTGATCGTGGGCGCGATCTTCGGCGCGATCGGCTGGAGCCTTCGCAACGGCATGCCAGGCGATCAGGAGGACGACAAGCAGCAGGCCCTGCCGGCCGCCAAGGCTCCCGGCGAGGAGGCGCTCGAGCGAATCGCGGTCGACGCGCTCGAGCTTGCGATCGGATTCGGTCTCGTGCCACACGTCGACGGCAGCTCCGGTGGCAGCCTCGTGCGGCGGGTGAGCACGATCAGGCGCCAGCTCGCCGGCGAGCTTGGGATCGTGATCCCCGCGGTTCGCATCCATGACGAGCTTGGCCTGGATTCGCACGAGTACGTCCTGAAGATCCGCGGCTCGGAGGTGACGCGCTGGCGCGTGATGCCCGGCCACCTGCTCGCGATGGACCCCGGTGACGCTGAGCAGAGCCTGCAGGGAATCGCCACGACCGAGCCCGCGTTCGGCCTGCCCGCCAAGTGGGTGCACGAGACCTCTCGCGCAGAAGCCGAGGAGCTCGGCTACACGGTCGTCGACGCCGAGTCGGTGATCGTCACGCACCTGACCGAGACGATCAGGGCGCACTCGGCAGAGCTTCTCACTCGTCAGGACGTGAAGACCCTGCTCGACCAGCTCAAGCAGAGCAACGCCGCCGTCGTGGAGGAGGTTGTGCCGGACGTGCTCAGCCTCGGCGAGATCCAGCGGGTGCTGCAGGGCCTGCTCGGCGAGGGCGTGGCGATCAAGGACCTCTCCGTGATCCTCGAGGCGATCGGCGACAAGGCGCGCGTAACGCGCGATGTGAGCCTGCTGACAGAGCACGCCCGCCAGGCGCTTGGCCGCTCGATCACCGCCCCACACCTGGAGGAAGGCATGCGCCTGCGCGCGATCACGCTGGACCCCGCGATCGAGCAGGAACTCGCCACATCCATAACGCAGACCGGCGAAGGCGAGTACCTGGCGATGGAGCCTTCCCGGGCGCACGCGATCATCGGAGCGCTCCGCGCCCAGGTCGAGCATGCCACCGCCCGCGGGGTGCGCCCGGTGCTGCTCTGCTCGGGGCGCGTGCGCCGCCATCTGCGCCGGCTGACCTCCCAAGCTCAGCCACATCTTCCGGTCTGTTCCTACAACGAGATCTCACCGGGCATAGACGTCGAGACCATTGGAGTGATAAACGCATGAGCACAGCAACCCAAACCCAAACCCAGACCAAGGCCGAGGCCGTGGCGGAGTCGCTCGCGGGGGAGAGCCCTTCCGGGCGCATCTATCGGGGCCGCACCGTTGCGGAGCTGATCCCGCGCATCCAGGCCGACCTCGGATCGCAGGCGATCGTCCTGCGTCGCCGCAGCGGCCTGGCAGGGGGGTCGGTGGTTTCTTCCAGCGCCCATTCGTCGAGATCGAAGCCCGCGGCGGCAACGGCGGCGTGGACCTCTACGACGGCGCCACCGAGACTCCGGCAAGCGCCGAATTCGCGGCGCTTGCACTGGAGGAGCTCTCGGCGCTCGACGCGACGCCGCAGCCCGCGCCGGCGCCCGTGGCCGCGCCCGTATCGGCGCCGGCGCCGGACCTGGGCGCCTTCGCCGACGCACTCGCGGCCGCAGGCATCTCCGTGTCCGATACGAGGATGGGCGAGGCGGCCACAGCCCCAATTGCCGCGCGGCCTGCCGCGGGTCATTCGATGCTCGACGCCTACACGACCAGCCCGCAGGAGGACTCTGCGCCAACCGAGCCGCCGCTCGTCGGGGACATGGCTAAGACGGCAGACTGCGCGCCTTCGGCCACACCGGCAAGCACGAGTGGAGCAGCCCGCTCGAAGACCCAGCTCGCGATAGTCAAGGAACTGCTCGAGAGCGGCATGGATCAGTCCTTCGTAGAGGACCTGATCGATACGGCAAACGCCCACGTGCTCGCCTTCAACCCTCGCACCGGCCTACGCAACGCGATCCGCGTCGAGCTCGAACGCCGGATCCCGGTGGCCTCGCCGCTGCCGAGCACAGGAGCCGCGGTCGTACTCGCCGGTCCCGGCGGCAGCGGCAAGAGCCGATGCGTGGACCTGCTCGCAGGCATCTACGAGCGCAGCGAGGCGACCAGGCCTGCCTGCGCCTGCCTGCTTGCCGACGGGCAGGACGGCGCCCTGAGGATCGTCCTCGAGCCGACCATCGCAAAGCCCACAGAGGCATCCTCGCCGCGCGCCCTGCGCGCCCTGGCGGCCGCGCGCGGGCAGGGGATCGCGCTGATCGACACGCCCTCCCTCTCGCCCGCGGAGCGCAACCCGATCAAGACGCTCGGCAGGCTGCTCGGCGCGGTGCAGCCGGATCGAGTCGTGGTCGCGCTGCCAGCCACCCTCGGCGCACGCGCGACCTCTCAGCTGCTTGCGGCGATGCAGCCGCTGAAGCCGAACGCGCTCGCGATCACCCACGCCGATGAGACCGACCAGCTCGGCGTCGCCGTTCAGGCTGCGTGCAGCTTCGGCATCGCTCCCGAGTACCTCCTGAGCGGCGGTCGCAGCGACCGGGCGCTCAGCAGGCTCGACCCCGCAACGCTTGCGCAGAGGCTGCTGCGATGAAGCTGCGGTGGCGCGAGCGCGGTGAGCAGCAGGCCTCCCCCGGCCTGCCAGCCGACTTCCAGATGCCAAGGCCTCAGGAGCCGGCGACGCTCGTGATGGCCGACGGGGAGCGTCTGCCTGGTCGCATCGCCGGCAGCGAGGGCCACGACCTGCTCGTGCTCGCGATGGTGCGCCTCGACCCTGCGCTCGGCGGCGAGCACCTGCAGCGGATCGTCCTCGAGCTGAGCGGCGGCAAGGGTGTCGTGCGTCTCGGCGGGAACGTCTCGCTGGAGGACGGCGAGCTGCTGCGCTTCGCCGACCTGCACTCGCTGGATGTGATCCAACGGCGCGAATACGTGCGCGTGAAAGCGGCAAGACCGGTGCAGATCACACTCGAAGGCAGCTCGGCGGCGATCGAGAGCCACTCGGTCGACCTCAGCGGGGGCGGCATGCTACTCGGCGGCCTTGACCACGTGCGTGTCGGGGAGCGGATCGGCTTTCGCCTGTGCACGGAGACAGACGGGGCTCAGATCATCGGGACCGGCACGGTCGTGCGCAGCGATCCCGGCGGCAGGCGAGCCGTCGCCTTCGACTCGATCAGCGATGGCGACAGGCGACGGCTGATCAAGTTCCTCTTCGAGTGCCAGCGCGAGGAACGCCGCAAGGGCTTGCGCCCGGAGGGCTCCGATGGACGCTGAGGCCACCCGTGTACAGGACGCCGCCGAGGGCGGCGGGGCGCTCGGCACGCACAAGCCGAGCATCGCCGAGCACCCGCGGGCCGCGCGATATGTCCGCCAAGCGCGCCAGGCGGCCGGCCTGATCGGCTTCCTCATCGCCGGCTGGAGCTCGATGGCGACGAGCACCGTCGCGGAGACGCTCCTGCGGGCGCTGATCGCCGGGATCGTCTGCCAGGTCGTGGTCTGGGGCGTCGCCGTGGCACTGTTTCGCCACCTCATCCTCGCGGAGCTCAAGGGCCGAGAGCAGGCGCTTATCACGGCCGCGAAGGCGCGGCTCGAGGCACAAGAACGTGCCCAGGCAGACGTCATGCCCCGTGGCGGCGCGCAGGCCGGAGCGAGGCCTTAGGCGGTGATGCTCCATGGATCGCATCGAACCGATTCGGCCAAGCCTCCCACCGATCGACACCACGCGCGTGCGCAAGGTGAGCGAGGAGCGCGAGCGTCGTGCCGCACAGCGCGAGGCGGCCGAGCGGGAGCAGGCGGAGCGCAGGCACCGCAAGCAGGAGGACGGCCAGCAGGAGGGTCGCGAATGGCGCACCTTCGAGCAGCTGCCAGAAGAGGAGGAGCAGGATGGGCCCCCCACGATCGACGTGAGGGCATGAGCGGCCATCGCCTGCGCCCGGGGCTCAAGTTCACGTGTCCACCGCCGATGAAGTGGCGGAGAGGGCTGACAAGGAGTCGGCCCGGGACTAGGCAAACCACGTCATCAAGGAGATGAACGCATGTCCCTCACGATCAACACCAACGTCGCTGCGCTGAACGCGCAGCGCAACCTGCAGGGCACCGAAAACAAGCTGGCCACGTCGATGGAACAGCTCTCTTCGGGCCTTCGCATCAACACGGCGGCCAACGACGTCGCCGGCTACGCGATCAGCCAGCGTCTGGAAGGCCAGATCAACGGCCTCAACCAGGCTTACCAGAACAGCCAGGACGCGGTCTCCCTCGTCCAGACTGCTCAGGGCTCGCTGAACGAGGTCCAGCAGATGCTGCAGCGCACCAGGACGCTCGCGGTGCAGTACAGCAACGGCACCAACTCCGAAGAAGACAAGAAGGCGATCGAAGAAGAGGTCGGGCAGCTGAACAAAGAGATCGAACGAGTCGGTGAAACGACCAAGTTCGGCGAAATCAAGCTGCTTGAAGGCAAAGAAGAAATCAAGTTCCAGGTCGGCGCCAACGACAAAGAAACGATCGGCGTCAAAACCTTCGCGCTCGCCGAAAACGCGGCCGTGAAGAAGGTGCTGGAAGGCAAACTCGGCGGCGCGGAAACGCTGAAGGAAATCGACGGCGCGATCAACGCCGTCTCCACCGCAGCCGGCGAATTCGGCTCGGTCCAGGACCGCCTGCAGTACACGCAGAGCAACCTGGAAATCTACAGCCAGAACCTCGCCGCGGCGAACAGCTCCATCAAGGACGTGAACATGGCCGAAGCTATGACCAACTTCACGCAGGAGCAGGTGCTGCAGCAGGCCGGCACAGCGATCCTCTCGCAGGCGAACTCACTGCCTCAGGCGGTGCTGAAGCTCGTCGGCGGCTGATCGCCACCCTCTTCCTGAAGCGGCGGCGCCCTAGGCGGCGTCGCCGCCTCAGAGAAGCCCACCGCGGCGATCTCCACGCCCGCGGCGGGATACATAACGCTTCGCTTGGCCACGGACGGCCGGCGCAGCCACATACCGCCGATTCATCGAGGGAACGGTGGTCGAGGCGGGCAGCCATTTGGCTGCCCGCCTCGTCGTTTTGCGCGCGGTGCACACGGCGCGACTGCTCAAACCGCCGCGCTTGCTGCCGATCACAGGGGCGATGTCCCTCGAGTCGACCATCCAGCGCGTCGCGGCGATAAGCAACGCCCTGGCCGACCCCGCGCTGCTGATCCAAAGCTCGGTCTCCCAGGCCGCGGGCAGGAGCGTCTCCCAGACGGGAGGCACCCAGGCGCCAAGCGAATCGGGCTCCTTCGCGCAGGCCCTCGAACAGGCAGGCGTCGCGGCTCCTGGCCAGGAAAGCACGCCCTACGCCGCCCAGGCCAGCGCACCCGGCGCCTACCAGAGCACGGCTGCCGGCATCTCACCCCTTTCTCCCACCAGCGCCTACCAGACCACAGCGGTAGGAGGCTCCTATGCGGGCGGCGGCCCCGGCGAACGCATCGTCCAGCTCGCCGAATCGCAGGTCGGCCAGACCGAGCAGCCACCGGGCTCAAACGAATCGCCCGCGATCGCGCAGTACCGCACCGCGACTGCGGGCGCGATCCCAGGAGCCCCTTGGTGCGCATACTTCGCCTCCTGGGTCGCCCGCCAGGCGGGCGAGCCGCTCGGCAGCCAGGGTCAGGGGTTGGGCGCGGTCTCTGAGATCTGGTCCTGGGCGCAGAGCGTGGGCAGGGCGATCCCGAACGGCCCCGGCGTCGTGCCCAAGCCCGGCGATCTGATCGTCTTCGGCGGCGAGCACGTGGGCATCGTCAGACGGGTCCTTCCGGACGGCAACATCGAAACGATCGAGGGCAACTACGAAAACAAAGTCGCCTTCAACGTCCGCACCCCTAGCGAACCCACCGGCTATGTGAACATGAGCTGAGGCTGGCCGGAGGGCGGCAGGCGACGCCCCGGCGCTGTTCGGCGGCTGACGCTTGGATTCCAACCCTCAAGCCCGCGAGGATGTCAGCCGAATGACTTCTTACATGGAGGGATCGTGGCTGTGCCCAACTGAGCTCGACCGGATGCGCGTCGTGGATGCGAACGCTCGCGTGCGCACGATCCGTAGGGTCGGCGCCGCCTCGGTCGGCGTCGCGCTGCTGATCGCGGCGCCCTGGGTTGGATGGTGGACCCTGATCCCGTTCTCGGTCGCGGCTCTCAACCTCTGGCACATCGATCGCCGCATCGCTCGCAGCCCACGGCCCGAGCGCGTGAGCGCGCTCGGCATCCTGGTGACGGTCACGATGCTTGCGGTCGGGGTGGCCATCAGCGGCGGACCCCACAGCCCAGCGCTTCCGTGGATGGTGCTGCCGGCGGCGATGGTCGCGGCGCGCTTTCGCCCGCAGGTGGTGATCGTGGGCCTTGCGATCACCGTGATGCTGATCCTCGGCGCGACCCTCGGCGTCGCCCCGGCTCAAACGATCCGCCACCCGGTGGCGGTGCTCGCCAGCCTCGCGCTGCTGGCCAGCATCGTCTCGATCGTCTGGGCTCTGCAGGCGGCGGAGCTCCACCATCGCGACGAGGCGATCCTCGATCCGCTCACGGGCCTGCTAAACCGTCACGCGCTCGCGCCCCGCTTCAACGAGCTCTCCCAGCAGGCGCGGCTCACCGGCCAGCCGATCTGCCTGCTCCTATGCGACGTGGACGGTTTCAAGCGCATAAACGACGAGTTCGGGCACGACCGCGGCGACGCGGTATTGCGAGACATCGCATACGAGCTGCGCAAGCGACTGCGGTCCTTCGAGCTCGTCTACAGGCTGGGCGGAGAGGAGTTCCTGATCGTGCTGCCGGGTGTGGACATCGCGGGAGGCCGCCAGCTTGCCGAGCGACTGCGACATGCGGTCGCCGAGGCAAAGCCGACGGGCATACCAACCACGATCTCGCTCGGCGTCAGCGCCGCAAGCGGCGAGGACGCCTCATATGAGAGCCTCTTCAAGACCGCTGACCAGGCGCTTTACACCGCAAAGCGCGGCGGACGCAACAGGGTGAGCGCCGCAGAGCCAAGACGCGAGAGCACCGATCCGGAGCAGCTGCTCGCAGACGCAGCGCTCCTGCCCGAGCTCGTCTGAGCTTCGCCCAGGCGCCGCCTCTGGTGCGCGCCAGCCGGATGATGGCTATTCGCAGTTTGAGTAGTCGGAGCCAAAACTCCTCATCTCCGACTACTCAAGCGGTCCTTGACCTGACAAGCTGAGCTGCGTGTCCGACTCTTCAGGACAGAGACGGCCGCGGCGCAGCGTGCCTGCCGCCGAGCGCGAACCCGGCTACAGCCGACACAGCGTCTCCGTCGACAGGGGGTTCGCGATCCTCGAACGCTTCACTGGGCAGCGCGGATCGGAGAGCATCGCCGAGATCGCCGAGTCGGTCGACCTGCCCCGTTCCAGCGTCCATCGCTACCTGCAAACGCTCGCGGCGCTCGGGCTCGTAGAGCAGCGCGGTACGCCACGGCGCCGCTACCGCCTGACGGCCAGCGCGAGCAGCCCCGGCATCACCGCGATTGCCTCCACCGGTCTTAGAGCCGTCGCACACGAAGAGCTCCTGGCGCTTCGCAGAGCGAGTTCGTGCACCGCGCGAATGGCCATAAGGGCCGGGCTGGACGCGCTGCTCGTCGATCAGGCCGTGAGCGTCGCGCCGGGCCAGGGGTTGCTCGCGCTCGACACCCGGCCGGGCACACGCCTCCCAGACGCAGACAGCGCGCTGCGCCAGGCGCTGCTCGCCGAGCTGGACCTGGATGCCCTGCCTGCGGAGTCGCGGCGCCGAGGCCGCTCCGCGCGCGCTGCGCTCGAGCAGGTGCGAGCCCGCGGCGCCGCGATCGAGGCGGGACCGTCCGGCACGGCGGCGGTCGCGGTGCCGGTCTTTCTCGCCGGTCGGGCCGAGGCGATCGCCGCGATCGACCTGATCGGAGCAGAGCCCGAGGTGAGCCTCTCAATGCTCGAAGGGCACCTCGGCGAGCTGCGAGAGGCCGCGCGGCGGCTCGCGCCGCTGATCGCCGACCTGCCATGGGCGCTCTGGCGCCCCTACAGACGCCCCGCGGCTTCAGGCAAGCAGGGTGGCGAGGGCTGATCGCGCCTCGGCGCTGCGCTGCGCCTCTGCGTGCAGCTCCTGTGTGAGCGCGCTGACCCATGCGTGCGGATCGAGCGGCTCTCGCTTTACGCGGATGCCCCCGACCTCGCGTCCGCGGAAGGCTTCGACGCCGCCATCCTGCACACGCAGCGAAAAGCAGCTGCTGCCCAGACGCACCTCGAGCTCCTTCACCCGCTGATCTTTGGAGAGTGGGCCCTTGCGGCGGCGCTGCACCGTCGTGGCCGACGGCAGGGCGCCCTCGAGCTTGCTCGCGAGCACCTCGACGGAGACCGTGAGATCCGAGTCGTCCAGGCGCAGACCGGCGGCGTCAAGCTCGAAATCCTGCTCTGCGGACACCACCGGATTCTAGCCTCAAGGGCACCCGGGGGCCGCCTACCCCACCGCCGCCCGCGAGCTCTCAGTTGGACAGGTCGAGCACTGTCGTCGGGGGTTCGATCTCGCCGGCGTGGCCCTCGATCTCTACGATCGCGGTGCCGATCGCAAAGAACTCGATCGTGTGTGAGCCCCAGCCGTGGCTCTTCTCCTGCAGATCCACCCCGACGATGCCCTTGGCCTGCAGCTCCTGCGCCTCACTCTGCATCCGCTCCATCGCAAGCTCCCTGGCGTCGTAGAAGGCCTGCGTGAAGTTCGAGAGCTCGACGTTTCGCCCGGTCTGGCCAAGCGACTGCAGCATCCCGCGACGGGCGACGTGGTAGACGCAGCTGCCCATCACCATCCCGACCGGTCGATGCCCCGTGCGTAGCATCGTCCAGAAGTCCTGGCCGGAGAGATCGCTGGTGAAGGGCCTGCCGCCCGGCGCCCTGTGCAGCACCCCCTCGCGGTGCTTCACAGCGGTGCCGATCGCGATGAACTCGGCCATGTCCTGACCCCACTCGTAGCGGCCGATGTCAAGGCGCACGCCGACCACCCCGTCGGCGCCGAGCTGGTCGGCCTCCTCCTCCATGCGCGTCATCGCAAGTTGCCTGGCCTCGTACATTGCCTGTGAGAGGACAGTGAGCTCCTGGCTCTTCTTCCAGCCCGCCAGCTGAATGCCGATGTGGTAGATCGAGCTGCCGACGACAAGGCCCACAGGGTCGAAACCCGCCTGCCTGATGAGCAGGAACTCGTTCACCGACAGATCCGAGGTGAACAGGCCCTGCTTGTTCTGCCGCAGGCGCTCCCTGCCCGCCTCCGGCACGCCCTCCAGTGAGGTGGGGTCGTAGGTGGTCTCGCTCTCGTCGCTCATTCCTCTCGCTTCCTTTCGTGCGCCCTGGTTGTCCTCGCGCCTGTCATTCCCGCCTCGATCTCACGCTCGAGCAGTCAGGTCCATGATCATCTGCGGCCGCTGCACTCGATCCTGGCCCGGCTCCCTGACAGCGGTGCCGATCGCGGAGAAGCTCGCCACCACGCCCTGCGCTGCGCCTGTGCCAGGCCCCATGTTCAAAGCTTGAGGGCGGGTGGTATGGGCAATGCGCACGCCGACGATCCCTGTGGCGCCAAGCGCCTTTGCCTGCCTGCCGAGCTCTCCGGTCACCCGCTCGCGGGCGGCGTAGAAGCTTTCGGTCACTTCGCGATACTCGAAGTTCTGGTAGGCCATCCCGCTCAGCAGCGGCTGCTGTGCCCTCAAGTAGGTGAGGCTCACGAAGAACACCGCTGTCCACGCGACGATCCCAACCGGCTCTATGCCGGCCATGATCAGCTTCGCGTAGTCGGCGATCGAGAGCTCAGTGAGGACGGGACCGCGCCCTCCCTGCTCGCCGGCATCCCCGCCACCGCGGCTTACCGCGGTACCCGTGACCAGATATTGGATCGCGCCATAGCCCCCGGTTTCCTGCCAATCGCCGACGGTGCTGGTCACGTTCACGCCCACGACCGCCGCCGCGCCGACGGCGGTCGCCTCCTGCTCGAGCCTGCCAAAGGCAAGACTGCGCGCCTCATTCCACGCCGCCGAGATTGTGCCGAGCTCGCTCGATTCCGCCTGGGCCCCCCAGAGCGGCGCCTGGTAGCCGATCTGGTAGACCGAGGTCCCCATCACCTGGGAGAGCGGCCTCATGCCGAGCCCATGGCAGAGCGCGAAGTCGGCCACCGAGAGGTCCGAGGTGAACGTGCGATCGCCCTCCCCAAGCTCGCTCAGGCGACGCTGCGCGGAAAGCGGGATGCCGCCGGCCTCCAGCCGCGCCAGCGAGGCCCGCTGGTCAGCATCCTGCGTTTGCGGGCTGGAATCTTCGTCGCTCATGACCCGGCAGGATCCTACCGCTGGTTCGCCGAACGATGCGCAGGGAGCTCCAAGGACATGATGGGCGCCCCGCTGGGAACCCTCTCCACGCATACCCGCTAGCCCGCAAGGCGAGAGCATTGCGGCGCCGAGCATTGGCCGGCGCCTGTGTTGGGTGCGGGGGCCAGGCTCGAGCCTGGCCCCCGCCACCTCAACACCGCTCCGATCTACGATGCCAGCTTCACGCCCAGCGCCCAAGGACTGTCAATGGTGCTCCAGAACGAGAACGGCGGAAAGACATATTTGTCCGACAACGCGACGATGAAGTCAGGGGAGAACAGCGGCCGGTAAGGCAGGTCGCTTTCAACGACCCCCAACGTCTGCCCGATGAGCTTGAGTCGCGCCGTGGCATCCACGGTATCTGCCTGCTCTGACAGAAGCTTTTCCACTTCGGCGTTCTTGTACTCGGCGAAGTTGTAGCCAGAGCCAGTCGGAGCTATTTCCGATGCTCGAAGCAGCGCCGCCAAGCCGCTCGGATCGGGATACTCAGGTGGCTGTCCCGCCGCGTAAATCGTCACCTTCTTGCCAACCAAGCCCGCGATTTCGTCGTTTTGCACCAAGCGAACATGGGCCGTGATACCGATCTTCGCCAGATCGGAGCTGAGGATCTGGGCCACGGGCACTCCGTCCGGTTCGGCTGCAGGCAGGGCGAGTATCGTCGTGGTAAAGCCATGCGGATAAGCAGATCTGGCAAGTTCTTGCTTGGCCACGGTCAGATTGAACGGGTATTTAGGCAATGAGCCGACCATCGTGCCCACCTGTTCAGGGGAACCGAGATGGCCGAGCATGCCACTGGGGAAAAGCGTGCCACCTTCCTGCGCCAGACCAGATGGAAAGATCGACCCGGTCATGCCCTTGATGTCTGTCGCGTACGCGATCGCCCGGCGCACATGAGCATCGGTGAATGGGGCCACCAACGTGTTCATGGCCAAATAGAACATGCCAAATCCGGGCGTTCCGATCAGACGGGTGCCTGGGATGTTCGCAAAGGTCTTCGGCGGCCCCGAATAGTCAAATGCTCCATCGAGAGAACCAGACCGAAGGGCTAGAGCTATCGTGGATTCCTGCTTGAAGACGTCGATTGCGATCCTCGCCGCCGGCTGCGCCGGGCCATGCCAGTACGGATTGCGCGAAAGGTGAACGCTGACTTCGGGCTGATAGCTGTCGAACTTCCACGGCCCGGTGCCGATCGGCAGGTCGCTGGAGGAGGTTCCCAACGCCTTTTCCCCAACCCTTTCAGCCTGCGCCCTTTCGATTATCGCGCTGCTGACCCCCATGATGTAAGGCCATGCTGGGTTGGGTCGTCTGAGCTTGACTACCACCGCCGAGTCGCCAGAAGGCGCGATGGACGACACGCCTTCCCACATGCCTTTCGCCAGGAGCGCTTCCTTGCCATGGTTGCGCTCGAGCGAAAAGACCACATCCGCAACCGTCAAGGGCTTGCCACTGGAAAACTTCACCCCAGACCTTATGTGATATATATATGTGGTCGAATTCGGATGTTCGATCGAGCTCGCAAGGCCGGGCTTTGCTTCGCCCTTTGGCCCGAATTCCACGAGACTTTGGACCGCAAGCGACTCTATCCCTCCCACTTGAGGCCAGTCCGTGTAGGTGAAGTTGAGCGGGCCTGCCCACGGCAGCGCGCCCCAGCGGAGTTCAGCATACTGCTTGGAGGACCCCGTCTCGTGATTCGATGCAGTGCTGCCAGGTTGGCTTTTGCCGCTGCCACACCCCGCTATGGCGAACGCGAGCGCCAACAGGCCGCACACGCACAGATGCTTCCTCATTGCGATTCCTCCCATGGTTCAGATCCAACACACAAGCAGCAAGCAAGGTCGCCGCGGCGCTCGCCGGCGCCTCCGATGGATACGCTGACTCGATCATCTAATGACAACGTTGTCACACCACGGTATCGCTCCTCCCCCTCACTGTCAAGAGGGCCGCACACAGCGCGGAGGAGGAGAGGACGCGCGGAGGGGGAGAGGACGGTCCGCAGGTCCTCGCGAGCAGCTCGGCACGCGCTACGGCGCGATCTCGCCCGATCCGCGCGGGATCAGCTCGGCAGGCACAACGATGCGCTGCGGGCCATCGGCACGCCCCTCTATGCGCTCGAGCACCAGCTCAGCCGCGAGGCGCCCCATCTCGGAGGGGTTCGTGCGCACGACCGTGATGCCCAGCAACTCCCCGAGATCCAGATCGTCGAAGCCCACCAGGCCTGTGCTGCCGGACTGCCCGCGAAGCGCTTGGAGCGCACCGACAGTCAGCCGGCCGCTGTTCGTGATGATCGCCGTTGGACGCCGGCGCGCGGGCAACGCCAGCAGGCTCCGCACGGCCGTCTTGGCATGCGCGACTTCGGCGTCGGCGATCAGAGAGTGCCCGTTGACGATCAGCGCCTCTTCGAATCCGCCGAGCTTTGCGACCATTGCCTGCTTGAAGCTCGAGAGCCGTGTGCGAGCAGACTCCACGTCCGCATCGTCACCGATGAAAGCGATGCGCCGGTGGCCATGATCAACGAGATGGCAGACCGCCTGCACAGCACCTGCCGCGTTGTCGACCACCACCGTGTCCGCCTCCATGTTGTGCGCAGGACGATCGATGAAGACGGTCGCGACGCCGCCGTCGGCCTGTGAGATGTAACTCTGATCGGATGCGACCGGCACGAGCAGCAGGCCGTCGACACGTCGGCGTAGCAACGCCGCGACGAGTTCCCGCTCACGCTGCGCATCGGCGTGCGTGGAGGCGCCGATCACCAGATAGCCGTGCGCCTGGGCCACCCGATCTACCCCCTCGAGCAACACAGGGAAGAACGGGTTGCACAGGTCCTCGATGATCACCCCCAGCGTTTGCGTCCGATGTCCCGGCCGCAGGCTGCGTGCAAGGTCGTTGCGCTCGAAGCGCAGCGTGGCGACCGCATCCTGCACCTTCGCGATCGTCGCGGGCGCGACTCGCGGCTCACCGTTGACGACGCGCGAGACCGTCTTGAGGCTCACGCCCGCGAGCGCCGCGACGTCGTGCATAGTCGGCCGGCGCGGCGTGTGTCCCCCACGGGTGCTCAAGCCTGACCTCGCCCGGCAGGCATGGTCGAGATCGAGGCCGACAGCGCGCACAGGGCCTGGCAGTTTGGGCCAAAGCTCACATCGTTGCTCTCGAGGCAAGTCGATGCAGTGCCGGCGCTTGGTGGCATGCGCCCCATCGTATGTGAACGTGTTCGGTCCGCGCCACGGAGCCGCAACTGCCACCGAGCAGTGGCGATCGGCTCGGCGATCGCCCACACCCGCCATGCCAAGGCCCTCGCCCGGCGCAGCGACCCGCCCGGCGGACACTTCGCTGCGCCGGACGGCGTACCGCTCTCGGCTCTTGCATTTTGGGTCAAAAACCACTTCAGATCTGAATGGTTGGCACCTGGCGAATGTGCAACGCTTAGAGCGATGGTCGGATTGGGCCGTGACAGGCGCAACCACGAGATGCGCCAGGGCTCTGGTGGCGCTCGGACGCTTGCGCGACCCGAGACCGCGAGCACGCTGCATGTCCGTGGCAGGCAGATCATGGCGCCGGAGATGGCGCCAGCGACCGGCTCAGAGATCGCGGGTCGCCAAGCATGATCAAGCGGTTCCTGCCCGGCCGAGGGGCCAAGCCTCGACAAGGCGGTGAACGGCCACACTCCGAGGAGGTCGAGTCCTCGCGCGCGTCGCCGCTGGATCAGCAGCCTCGTGCAGCCGGTCGCCAGCCGATCGCAGTCGACTCAGATGGACCTGAGGGCAAGCGACCAGAGCAGGCCGACAGCAGGCCCGCCTCCCCTCAGGCTCTGGTGGGCGTCGAGATGCCCAACATCCTCTTCAACAATTTCGACCGCCGCTTCCTCGATCTCGGAGAGATCGCCGCCGGCGGGCTCGTGCTCTACGTCTACCCGGGATGCGAGCACTCGCCGGGCGAGCGCACTCAGAGCCGCCACGCGGACACCGTGCAGCACAGGACCTACAGCGCATTGCGCAAGCGGTTCGCGGAGCTCATGCCAAGTGGGGCGATCGTGGCCGTCAGCTCGATCTCTCCTACGCAGCAATTCCACCAGTCGCCCGAGCTCGCCTGGGACCAGGACGAAGACGCCCCCTTCCAGCACTACCTCGTCAGCGATGAGGCGCTCCAGCTCGCCGAGGAGCTGGAGCTGCCGACCTTCCGGCACCAAGGAGAGACCTACTACGAGCGCTTGGCGCTCGTAGCGTGCAGCGGCCGCATCCAGCGCGTCTTTCACCCCGTCACGCCAGGACAGGACGCCCGCCAAGCGCTCGCTTGGCTGCAGTTGCACTGAGCTTTGGCGACGGCCTCAGCGGCCCGCTGGTGGCAGTTGTGAAAGGCGTCGGCGCAGGAACATACGCTCTGGCTCCATCTGCGCAAGCTCGAGGGCCGTGAGGTATGCCTCGCGGGCCGCGACGATCCGCCCAAGACGCCGCAGCAGGTCGGCGCGCGCAGCATGGAGGTAGTGATAGCGCTCCAAACCGATCAAGCCGTCGATGACATCGAGACCTTGCTGCGGACCGTGCACCTCCGCAAGCGCCACGGCCCGGTTCAGCTCGACCACTGGCGAGCGCGTGAGCTTCGACAGCTCGCCGTAGAGAGTGAGGATCTGCGGCCAGTCAGGCGATCGCTCCATGTGCAGAGCGGCGATCGCCGCCTGGAGCACGTAGAGCCCGCGGCCATGAAGCGCAATCGCGCGATCCAGAGCACGTCTGCCCGCGAGGATCTCTGCCTGATCCCATAGAGCCCTGTCCTGATCGGCCAGCAACACGATCTCGCCCTCTCGGACGCGAGCCTCGCGGCGGGCGTCGTGGAGGAGCATCAGCGCCAGCAGGCCCCATGCCTCTGCCTCGTCAGGCATCAGCTCCACAAGGCAGCGCCCAAGATGGATCGCCTCAGCGGCGAGCGGCCCGCGGCCACCGTAGCCTGCGTTGAAGATCAGGTAGACGACGGCGAGCACGACGGCCAGGCGGTCGGGGAGCAGCTCTGGCGGCGGCACCCGAAACGGGATGCCAGCTGCCTTGATCTTGCGCTTGGCCCGCACGAGCCTTTGCGCCATTGTCGCCTCGGGGACCAGAAAGGCGTGCGCGATCTCCGCCGTGCTCAAACCGCCGAGCGAGCGCAGCGTGAGGGCCACCTGCGCCTCCGCGGAGAGCGCGGGGTGACAACAGGTGAACACCAGCTCGAGGCGCTCGTCGCTGAAGGGCGTCTCCTCCATCTCCTCCTGGCCTACCTCTGGAACCTCCAGCAGCTTCGCCTTCTCCGCGAAGTTGCGCGAGCGGCGGATCCTGGTCGATCGCGCGGTTGCGCGCGGTACTGAGCAGCCACCCACCAGGGTTCTCAGGAACGCCATCCCGCGGCCATCGCTCCGCCGCGATCGCAAATGCCTCCTGAGCGGCTTCCTCGGCGAGGTCGAAGTCGCCGAGGAAGCCGATTAGCGCGGCGAGGACGCGTCCCCACTGCTCCTGGAAGGTCTCCTCGATCAGCGCTCCACCACCGGGCGCACCTCGATGGCGCCCCCCAACCGGGCCGCGGGGATGCGGGCGGCGAGCGCCAGAGCAACGTCGAGGTCCTCGGCCTCCAGCAGGTAGTAGCCGCCGAGGGCCTCCTTGGTCTCGATGAACGGCCCGTCGGTGATGAGCGTCTGCCCGTCGGCGACTCGAACGGTGCTCGCGGTCTGGCTTGGCTGCAGCTGGGCGCCTGCGGTCACGGCGGGGTCTCGCATGATCGCCATGTACTCCTCGGTGATCGCCTGCTGCTGTGCTTCAGAGAGGCGCTCGAAGCCGTCCATCGCCTCGCCGGTGTAGATGAGAAGCATGTACTGCATGGTTCCTCCTTCGCAGAGTAGTGGCTTGCATCCGTATGACGAACGGGAGGCGCGCAGATCGACAGCCTTGCCGCAAGCAGACAGATGCTTTGACGAACATATGCGGAGCTGGAGCTGTGGCTCGCCCCCTACGCGCGCCTTTGGCAGAGCAGCCTCGATGCCTGCAGGCCCACCTCGACGAGAAGGAGTGACGATGCCCAAAGCCGCAGACGCCGCAATCGGAGAGGAGCAGGGACGCACGACCCTTCGCTTCGAGCGCGTGCTCGCCCATCCGCCCGAGCGAGTCTTCTCGGCGCTCACCGCACGGCCGGATCTGGACGCATGGCATCCAGTGCCCTTCGAGATCGAGCCCAAGGCGGGCGGCGCCGTCCGCTACGCCGAACACGGCCTCGAGTTCGCCGACGGCGAGGTGGTCGAGTACGACCCCCCATCCCGGCTCGCCTACACCTGGGGCGAGGATCTGCTGCGCTTCGAGCTGCACCCCCATGAGGAGGGTTGCCTGCTCGTGCTCACCCACATCTTCGACGACCGCTTCAAGGCGGCCAGAGACGCGGCGGGCTGGCACATCTGCCTCGCAAAGCTCGAGGCATCGCTCGAGAGCGGAGCGCGGACGGCACCAGCGCCCGACCAGGGGCTGCCCGACGGCTGGAGCGAGCTGAACGCCGAATACCAGCAGCGATTCGGCATACCCCGGAGAAGGCCACGCCCCCGCCGCCGCGGTGAGGCCAACCGCGCAGCGCGAGCTACCTGGGGAACATCCTGTTCGCGGCCTTCGGGTCGCCGAGCGTGTCGAAGGCGATCAGCATGCCCGCATCGTTGTAGGTGAGCACGTCCGCGCTCTCCACGGTGTCACCGTCCAGAGTGGCCGTGGTGAGCACCACGACCTTCTCACCGTCGGCGATGAAGTCGTGCGGCGCCGTGCGAAAGCCCTTGCTCACGAGCTTGGCCCACAGCTCGCCCACGGCCTGCTTGCCTTTATAGGTCCCGGTCAGTGCGTTATCGCCACGCGTGGTCCACTCGATCGAGTCGTCTATGTTGCGCATCGCACCCTCGGCGTCCCCACGCCCAAAGGCTGCATAAGCGTCGCGAGCTGTTTGCTTGTTCTCCTGTGCAGTCATCATTTTGCTCCTTCCTCGATGTCCAAGCCAGACCGGCCCACGATACGCAAGCCCTGGCAGGCAGTCATCCGTGGAGGCCCGCATCCCAGGCAACGACGCCGAAGTCGTCACATCGCCAAGTCGAGAGCCGATCCTCTGGACGCGGTACCGTGTTTTGCGTGATCAACGAGACTGCCATCGCCGAGGTCGCTCGCCGGTTCCGCGCCGCGGCGCCGGATGCACAGGTGGTGCTGTTTGGTTCGCATGCGCGGGGTGAGGCTGGTCCCAATAGCGATCTGGACCTTTTGGTCGTGGAGCCTTCGGTGGACGACCCGGCTAGGGAGTCGGTGCGTCTTCGACGCACCCTGCGAGGACTTGGTCTCTTCGCCGATGTGATCGTCGTCAGCGAGGATGAAGCGAAGCGCTGGGGCCAAGCTCATGGCAGCGTGATCCACGTCGCGCTCTCCGAGGGACGCCGGCTCGCCGCTTGATGGTCGCGCCGGAAGACATGCCAAGCCTCATGCTTGGGCTGGCACGCGATGATGAGCTGGCCGCACGAGCACTGCTGTCCATACGTGGGGTCACGGACGCGATCGTCGGCTTTCATGCTCAGCAAGCCGCGGAGAAGTCGTTCAAGGCGGTCCTCGCACATCACGGCATTGACTTTCCCTACACACATGATCTCGATGGTCTTGCAGAGCTCTGCGCACACAATGGGATCGAGGTCCCGGTGAAGCTTGACGACGTGGACGAGCTGTCACCCTACGGCGTTCAACTACGCTACGGCGCTAGCCGGCCAAGCCGACTCGATCGTGATCAGGCGCTGCGCTTGGCCACCGATGCAGTCGGATGGGCCCCAAGCGTCATAGAGTCGGGGAAGACTGGCTGGGGCAGCGTCGCAGCAGACTCGCCCGAGAAGATGGAGTAGTGCGGCCCCTCACCCGACGTGCACGTGCACGGCGACGGTCGCGTGCTCGCCGCTGCAGTTGACGTAGACGCTTGCGGATATCTCGTAGGCGCCGGCCTTGCGATAGCGGTGGGAGAAGCTCCAGGCCCGGCTTGCCGGCGGCGCGCCTGCCGCCAAGCAGTACTGCGGCAGCGCGACGGGCGGCGTGGCGGTCCCGTCTCCGAACTGGACGCGCTCGCCGAAGGCGCCGGTCGCGCTGTGTGCGTGTGCGAGCAACCGCACACGCACGATCTGCCCAGGGCGAGATCTCGCCGGCGTCGCGCTGAGCGTCAGCACGAGGCCATGGGTGCGCACCGTTGCGCTCGTCCTGGCGCTCGCCGCGAGAGCCGAGCGCGAGATCGCTCTCGCGGATTTCGCGATCACCGTCGAGACGCGCAGCATCACCGTCGATTCGCCGGGCACTTCGGCGGAGATCGCACCGCCCGTGCTCGAGGTGCTGTGCGACCAGAGGTTGCGCAGGCGATAGCCGGAGGCGTGGGGCATCCCAACCGCCGTGGCGCTGGTCGAGATCCGCAGTGCTTTGGAGCCGACGTTCAGAAGCGCGACGGCGCGATCGCCGCCATACAGGGGCTTGACCCAGACCTGTCCTTCTCCGCTGGTGCTGAGCAGCTTGCCCTGGATGCCGGCGGGATCCTGATCGATCGCGATCACTTCCCCGTTCTCCAGCGCGCTGAGGCTTGCTGGGGTGATCGTGGTGAGGTTGTCGCTTGCCATCAGCGGCGCGGCAACCATCGCCCACATGCTCATCTGAGTCTTGAACTGGGCGCCGGTGAGACCCTGGTCGGGAGCCAGGTAATCAGGGTCGTTCCAGTGACCAGGGCCAGCGGCTTCTGGGTGGGCGGCGTCGGCGTCGAGGTTCCTGAGCACCTGCGAGAAGCCGACGATGCCCGGATAGCCAACGTCGGTGTCGGTGCGCCAGCTGTTGCCGTCGCTGGGGCCGAAGCTGTAGGAGGTGAACGCCGATTCGTCATATTCCGGCCCGCCTTCGACCTGGCCCGGTTCCCTGAAGTTGCATATCGAGAGCAGCATCGGACGGTGGCTCGAGTTGCGCACCAGGGCCTCGTGAAAGGAGGCATAGGCCTTGGCCGGATTCAGGTGCATCTTGCCCCCGCCGCAGAAATCGATCTTCACCGCGTCGAACCCCCATGCGGCGAACGTGTTCGCGTCCTGCTGATAGTGCCCGTAGCTGCCCTCTTTGGCTCCTCCGCAGCCTTCTTTGCCTGCATCGGTGTAGAGACCGACGAGCAGACCTGCTTTGTGCAGAGTCTTCGCCAGCCACGCCATCCCGTGCGGCCACTGCGTGGGATTGACGGTTATTTCGCCTTTTGCGTTTCGCTGTCCCTGCCACCAGCCGACGTCCAACCAGACATAGCGATAGCCGGACTTCTCCAAGCCGTCGGAGATCATCCTGCTCGCCTGTTCGAGCACGATCGACTCGCTGATGCGAGGCCCGAGCGCCAGATACGTATCGAAGCCCATGTATGGCGTCGGGCTGAGAGCAGGCGTGGAACCTGCCGCTAGCGCGGAGGACCCTGGCGCGGCCAGCAAGCCAAGCGCGCAGGCCACCACCGCGGCCCCGGCCAAGCGCAGCCTCATATGCGGCGCCTTGCCCCGTGCGCGCGCCCGTGGCGATGCGCGCCGGCGGCGGCGGCCGGCAGGACGACGCTCACCTGCTCTTTTGCGAGGGTCGCGCTCAGCACGCCTATCACGGTGCCTTCGACGGTGAGCTGCGCAGACAGATGCTTGGCCTGGGCGATGAGCCGCCTGCCGGTGGCATTCAGCGCCATCGTGATCGTGCGCCGCTTTCCGGTCGGCACGGTGGCCTTGCGGAAGAGCAGTGTCACCGCCTGGGAGCGCTCGCGTGGGGGATGCGTCTTCGGAGCCCGTGCCGTGACAGCGAGCAGCTTCTTGCCCCGCAATGTCTCCACCGCGGTGAGATGCAGTTCCAGCTTGCAAGCCGGATCGGCCTGCGGCGAGCAGCTGACCGGCAGCTCGAGCTTGCCGGCGCTGATGCGAGCCGCACCGATCACGGTCTCCCCCGCGGAGGCGGGCAGACCTTCGGCCGGAACGGCTACGAACGCGCTGCGGGCACTCGCACTGCCGGCGGCGTCGGTCGCAATCACTTCGCACTGCAGATGCTCGCCGGAGTCTTCGGGACCGATGTGGTAAATCTGATTCGCCGCCCCCGCGATCGGCGAGGCGTCGCGCCACCACGCATAGGCAAGCGTGGCGTCTGCGCCGTGGGTGCCCGGATTGCAGGAGAGCCTGTCGCCGTTAGCCGGCACCCCGGTGATGTAGGGGGCGGGATGCACGAGCTGCGCGGTGGAGGGCGCGGTGGTGGTGAAGGTGCCTTCGGCGCCAACCCCCTCCCCCGTGGCGCTTGCCGCCGCAAGCCTGTAGTGGTAGGTGCTGGCCGCGCTCAGGCCGGCAACCCCAGCGGAGACTTCGACCGCGGCGCTCCCCGGGCCGGGGGTGCTCGAGCACGGCGCACTCTGCCCGTAGCTGCTCGTGGTGCCGTATTCGAAGCGGCAGGAGGTGAGCGGCGCGTCCTCCGGGTCGACGGTGCCAGTCACGGTCGCAGCCGTCTGTGTGAGGCCCGAGGATGCGCCCGTGCTGACCGCAGGGGCGGGCATCTGGCCCAGCGAGACTTCGCCGCTTGCGTCGGCTGCGATGCAGAAGCCTTCGGCCAGGCAGGAGATCGCGGTCAGAGTCGGCGAGTGCGCGACGGCAGACGCGCTCCAGCCGGGTACGGGCGCGTCTGGGTCATCGCTTGCGTACACCTGCGCCCCAGCTTCGACTGCCGCGCACAGGCCAGAGGAGACACACGAGACCCCTGCCAGTGCGCCGCCACCGGTCGGCGTGTAGCTCCAGGTGGGCGCTGGCGAGACCGGATCGCCGCTGGTCAGAGCACCGCCCGCTTCGGTGACCGAAGCGCACAGCGCTTCTGCACAGGAGACGCCGGTGAGCGTGCTCGCGGAGTCAAAGCCTGTGTGCCAGGAGCCCGCCGAGCTCGGAGCGGTGCTCGCGAGCAGCGCCCCGTCTTCGTCCTCCGCGACGCACAGCGAATCGTCGGCGCAGGAGATCGACCGCAGGGGAACGCCTCCGTCGATCGTGCCGTGGTTGACCCAGGTGGCGGCGCTACTCGGGTTGGCACTCGTAAGCACGTCCCCCGCTTGATCGACAGCCACGCACAGCGCGCCCGTGGGACAGGAGACTGCGGTGATCGGCTGCCCGTCGATCGTTAGGCCGAGCGCCGACCATCCTCCCGAGGGGCTGCCCGTCGCAACGTCGGATTTGCCCGCGCCGACCGCGACGCAAAGCGACCCCGGAGAGCAGGAGACCGCCTCGAAGGAGCCGGCGAGCTTCGCGCTCCACGAGGATCCGCTGTGCGGGTTGCCGCCAAGGACGTTCCCGCTGCCATCGACCGCCACACACAGCGAGGAGCTCTCGCACGAGACGCTCGTGATCGAGGCTCCGCCCGCACCGCCGATCGGCTGCGGCGCGGCCCAGGACAACGCGGCCGCCGCGCTGGCGAGCGCCGGAAATGCTGCTGGAGCCACCGCGGCCAGGGCGAGACCCAGGCATGCCGCAAGCCCACGGAGCCCGTGGCGAAGTTTCAGGCTCACAGCCTCAGGCAACTCGTCTGAGGCAGAGAGGTTGCGGTCATGACGGCATCGTGTCAGAACAGGGGTGCTCGCGGGCCTCCTCGCAAGAGCTCTTGCGCCCAAGAGGCGGCACGCGTCGGTCACAGACGATAGGCCTGAACGTCATGCCCGCTTGTGAAAAGTCTGCGATACGGCGATCGCCCCCGTTGAGTAGGCCCAAGCGTCAAGGCGCCTGCGCCCGGCAGGCCAGCGCATCGGCGACGATCGCCTGATGATCGAAGGCGAGTTCGGGCAGGGAATCGACGGGAAACCAGCGCGCATCGCTCGCGTCATCCAGACCCGTGACCGTGGCCGGCTCGGCGACCTGGGCAAGGTAGACGACTGAGACGGTCCAGCCGCGGGGGTCGCGTCCCGGCGTGTCGTAGACCCCGAGTAGCTTCAGGTCCGCGGGCTGCAGGCCCGTCTCCTCCGCAAGCTCCCGCGGCGCGGCCTGCGCGACCTGCTCGCCCTTCTCGACGAAGCCGCCGGGCAGAGCCCAACGTCCCTGGAAGGGAGGATTGCCGCGCTGGATCAGCAGCACCTCCGGGATGCTCGCGGCGGTTAGCACGACGACGTCGACCGTGAGCATGGGGCGCGGGTAGGCATCCTCGCTCATCGAGTCGCCGACCCCTGTGCGCTTCGCTGCGGCAGCCGCATGAGCGGCGCAGGATATGCCTCATGCGAGCAGACAGCGGACCGCCCGCCCGCTCTCCAGCGGCGACGGGCGGTCCTGAAGCGCCCGCTAGGGAAGGACGGCCTCGACCTGCGAGGTGAAGTCTTCCCGGCCTTTCAACCAACGCTCTTCGCCCCGCTATCAGATCCATTCGGTTCATTGGACACGCCGGGGCGACGTCTGAGAGCGTCTGGGAGGCGCCTTCTGACGTGACGGTGTGGTCGCTCCAGGAATGGGCATCATTGAGCCCGTGGCTCATCCTCGCGAGAACGCTTTCGAGAGGTTTGCGCAGGCGTATGCGCGCGACAGCGAAACCAACGCGTGGAACGCGCTCTATGAGCGTCCAGCCGTGCTCACGCTGCTGGGCGACGTCGCCGGGCTGCGCGTGCTCGACGCCGGTTGCGGACCGGGAGCGCACGCCGCCGCGCTCCTCGAGCGGGGAGCGACCGTCACGGGTGTGGACAGCAGCTCGGCGATGGTCGCGATGGCCTCGCGGCGGCTACCCGACGTGCACTTCCTCGAAGCCGACCTCAGCATGCCGCTGCCTTTTGAGACCGCCTCCTTCGACGTCGTCCTCGCCTCACTCGTCATGCACTACCTCCGAGACTGGGGGCCGACACTGCGCGAGCTCCATCGCGTGCTCGTCCCCGGCGGCCGGCTGGTCATCTCCACCCACCACCCGTTCATGGACCATGCCCTCAACGGCGGCAGCGACTATTTCGCCATCTACGACTTCTCAGAAGAGTGGTGCAAGGACGGCCAGACCATGGAGTTGCGTTTCTGGCACCGCCCACTCAGCGCAATGGTCCGATCAATGCACGACGCAGGCTTCGCCATCGAGACCCTCGAGGAGCCGGCACCTGACCCCTCCGTGCGAGACATCGACCCTGATGCCTGGAGCGTCCTCACGACGCAGCCACGCTTCATCTTCTTCGCGGGGCGACGAGGATAGGCTCGTGACGTCGGGGCGATCGCCAAGCAAATCGGCGGGCAGCCGGTGGAGAGTCCCATGTGAGGTAGCGGCCAGTTTGACCTTGGCGCTGGTCTACGGGGCTATGAGTCTTGCTCCGGGAAGATAGGTTTCGATGCGACGTGGGTCACGCGTGAGCAGCGTCCGCCCGGTCACCGCAGCGTGCGCACCGATCAGGAAGTCGGGGAGGATGGCTTCGCGTTTTCCACCGGCACGGCGGTAGCCGGCGTGGGCATGACCTGCAAGGAAGCTCGCCGCGAGCGGTATCTCCTCGACTATCGCCATCGATGGGAGCGCTGCTCGCAGTTCCTCGACGCGAGGAAAGCGCGGCGCGATCTCGGCGAGGACAACGGCGTTGATCACGATCGCCCCGCGCTGCGCTGCGCTTGTGAGTTGCTGCTGTGACCAGAGCAGCCAGCGCGGGTCTTCGGTGAAGAGGTCGAGCAGGACGTTGCTGTCGACGAACGTCTGCGAGCTCGTGGTCAACGGCGGGTCAGGGCGAGGATGTCCTCGGTACTCATCTCACCTTCCCCGGCGCCGCGCATGCCTGCGATCTCCTCGGCAGCGTGGTCGCGATCGACGAGTAGTCGCGCGCCGTGCCCTTCAAGCTGGAACTCGACATTGCTGCCTGCATGGATGCCGAGCGCTCGCCGTACTGGCAATGGGATCGTGACCTGCCCCTTCTGCGTAACTCGCATGCGGTAATACTAGCGAGTAATACCGAGCGCCACGTTGACTAGAAACGCGTGACGAGGATTGGCCAGCCCTCTTGCAACGCCCGTCGATCACGACCCCTTCCCCGCAAGAACGGACCTCAGGCGAGCTGCGGCATGACCTCCGCGGCGATCAGCTCGATGTGTTCGATGTCATCGAAGTCGATCACCTGCAGGTAGGCGCGCTCGGCGCCTACCTCGGCGAACGCCCGCAGCCGCTCTGCCACCTCCGCGGGGCTGCCGGCCGCACCGTTGCTGTGCAGATCCTCCAGCTCGCGCCCGATGCGCTGCGCGCGATGACGAAGCGTCGCCTCATCCTCGGCGCAGCAGATCGTGATCGCAGCCGAGTAGGTCAGCTCGCCGGGGTCACGGCCGGCTGCATCGCAGGCCACACCCACACGTTCGAACTGGGTCTTGGTCTGCTCGACGCTGGAGAACGGCATGTTGAACTCGGCCGCGAAGCGAGCTGCCAGCTCGGGGGTGCGCCGCGGGCCGGTGCCGCCGATGATGAGCGGCGGAGGGCTCTGCAGTGGCTTTGGCAGCGCGGGGCATTCCCGGAGGCGGTAATGGGTGCCCTCGTGGGAGAAGAGGTCTCCGGGGGCGTGGCCCATAGTCCGGTGACTATCTCCAGCTGCTCGGTCAGCCGCTCGAAGCGCTCGCCGAAGGTGGGAAACGGAACACCATAGGCGGCGTGCTCGCGCTCGAACCAGCCGCTGCCAAGGCCGAGCTCCACCCGGCCGTCGCTCATCTGATCGACCTGGGCGACGGCCACGGCGAGCAGCCCCGGGTGGCGGAAGGTAGCCGACGTCACGAGCGTGCCAAGGCGGATCGTGCTCGTCTCGCGCGCCAACGCGCCAAGCGTCACCCACGCGTCGGTGGGACCCGGCAGGGGCGAGCCCTCCGCGATGCGGAGAAAGTGATCCGAGCGAAAGTAGGCGCCGAAGCCAAGCAGCTCAGCAGCCTTGGCCAGCGCCAGCTGCTGCTCGTAGCTTGCGCCTTCCTGAGGCTCGGTGAAGATCCTCAATTCCACTACCGGTTGCTCCCTATCCGCATACAGACAGATAATCACAGCGCGGCGGTGGCTGTAGGCTCCGCGCAGCCGATCTACCAAGAGGAGCAAGATGGCGGACATCCCGACGCTGTACGTGTGCCACGGAGACGAAGGCGGCCCGAAGATCCACCCGTGCCGCCGCGTCCAGGAAACGATGAACGCGAAGGGCATCGCCTACGAGAAAGTGGTCGCCGCCCACGGCAACCCGATCCCGTTCCTGCGCAAGGGCTCGCGTGAGGACCTGCGCGAGGCCACCGGCGAGACGACACTGCCCGTGTTGAAGCTGCCCGACGGAACGGTGATCGCACGCTCACGCGCGATCCGCGCCTGGATCAGCCGGCAGCCCAGCGCCTGAGAGGACCTAGGCGATCCCCTCCACGAGCATGTGAAGCCCGGCGTGGCGAACCCTGCCAGGGGTCAGGCCCGCCGCGCGCATCAGCTGCTGCACCTCGCCCGGCGAGCGCTCGCGGCCGCCCTCGCAGGCGACGAGCATCAGTAGATCGGCCATCGAGCTGATCGGGCTC
The DNA here is from genome assembly GCA_963757925.1 of uncultured Actinomycetota bacterium. GTDB lineage: Bacteria > Actinomycetota > Thermoleophilia > Solirubrobacterales > Solirubrobacteraceae > Palsa-744. Next base: position 249,479 of record CAVWTE010000025.1, on the reverse strand, counting down.
GGCCTGCCGGGCTCGAGGTGCTGGTCGATCATCGACCACCCTCGCGCCCGCCGGCATCGCGGCCGCGACTTTGCTCGAGGATCTGCGCACAGGCGTCATCGTTCCAATCGTGGAGGATCCACTTCGAGCAGGTAGACCTCGGCACGCGCCTGGATCGCGCCAAAGAGGTCGCCGGCCTGGAGCTCCACCCGGCCAAGGACCCCGCGCGATCGCAGAAACGTCCTCTGCCTCGCCGAGCACCTCAGGGGCGTCCAGCAGGATTCCGCTTGAGCCAGGCCTGCGCGCGAGGATCGCGGCCAGCAGAGTGCCGATGCCTCCGGCGACGTCGCAGATCGACCCGTCGCGCGGCCATGGGTAGGCACGCGAGAGCGCCGCGAGGTCGACGGTGGTCAGCTGCCTCATCGCCTCGCCGAAGCGAGCGCCCTCGTCCGGATGCTCGGCGAAGTAGTCCCAGATCGAGTTGCCGAAGGCGCGGCGATGGCCTGAGGGCTGGGCGCCGCCGCGCAGCTGGCCGTCGAGCTCGCCGAACGCGGCCGCGTTCACTCTCGATGCCTGATAGGCGGCCCACGCCGCCATCGAGCGCGGGTGATCGCTGCGCAGGGGAGCGCCCAGGCGGGCGAGGCCCGCCCTGCCGTCGCGGTCGAGGTCGATGAGACGCGCGGCGGCCGCAGCGCCGAGCACGCGCAGCGTCACCTCCTCGGAGAGGCCGAGCTCGCGTGCAAGGGCGCGGCCGTCGCGCCGGCCGGTCCCGATCGCGTCAGCCAGGCCCGAAGTCACGAGCACGCCCGCAAGCCTCGTGCGCTGCATGCCCGCGATGTAGTCCCACAGTGCCGCCTCCGCCGGCATCAGCCAGTCGGCAAAGCCCTGCACGCGGCGCGCTTACGCCAAGCCCGAGACGGACTGCAGCATGCGGCACGGGAAACGGCGGCAGCGGCAAAGCAGCCAATAGCTTATGGCGTTGGCGAGCAGTGGATCTACTGGAGGCTCGAGGGATCAGGCGCGGTCACACCGCGGGTGCGCCGAATCGACCCGGAGGATGGCGCGCAGACGCACCACAGCCTTCGACCTGCCTCACTTCCCGGTCGTCTCCCACCGTGGCGGATTCCCGACGGCAGCTGAAGTCAGAGCTCTCGCTCATAGAAGTAGTTGACCGGCCCATCTGGCCTGCCTTCGCGGTTGCTGAAGCCGAGGCTCTCATAGAGCGCACGGGCCGCGAGGTCCTGCTCGCCGGTGCCGAGATCCATGTGGTCTGCGCCAAGCTCGCGCGCGTGCTCGATCGCCGCAAGCATCAGCGCGCGCCCGAGCCCTCGCCTCCGCGCCGGTGGGATGACATAGAGCTCTGCGAGATGACACTCGAGCGCCTCGCGACCAGATCCCCGGACGGAAGCGCAGGACAGTGAGGCCCTCGGGCCCGTCTCCCCCCAGCAGCACAACGGTGTCGCCTTCGGCCAACAGCTGCGCCATGCGCTCTGAAAGGCGCTCTGCGCCCGGCGTCGGCTCCTCGAACTCGGTGTTGAAGTCGTGCAGGAGGCGCCCAATGCGCGCGGCATCGGACACGGTGGCAACGCGAACGGACGGTGCGGGACGCTCACGCATCGCGCATAGCATGCTCGGTTGGCGCCACAGAAGGCGCGAGGGTGGTACAAGCTAGGGTCGTGCCCGCCTCGACCGAGAGCCGCGCGCCGCTTCGGCGCCTCCTGCGCGCCCGCGTGCCGGACCGCCACTTCAGGTACCTCACGCTCGCGAGCCTCGTCTCGCTCGTGGCGCTGATCGGCAGCGGCGGATGGGTGCGCCTCTCAGAATCCGGCCTCGGCTGCCCGACCTGGCCCAAGTGCTACTCCAACCATCTCGCCGCGCACGACACCTATCACGCGCTGATCGAGTTCGCGAACCGCTGCGTGATCACCACCGTCGGCATCCTCGTCGTGCTCACGCTGCTCGCAGCACTCAGAAGAGCGCACCCGCAGCGGGATCTGACCTGGCTCTCGGCTGGTCTCGTGATCGGATACCTCGGCGAGGCGGTGCTCGGCGGCATCACGGTGCTGCTGAAGCTCGCACCGGAGCTCGTCGCGGCGCACCTGATTCTCGCGATGGTGCTGTTGGTCGACGGGGTCATCCTGCACTGGCGCGCGGGCGACAGTAGGACGCTCGCGTCGGCCGCGGAGGCGCAGGAGCGCGCACCACGCGTCGGGCCCGACGTGCGCAGGCTTGGACAGCTGCTGCTCGCCGCCATCACAGCCGTGATCGTGCTCGGGACCGTCGCCACCGGCAGCGGCCCGCGCGCAGGCAGCCCGGACACCAAGCGCTTCCCCTTCAAGTTCTCCTCGACGGTCGAGCTGCACGCCGTGGTCGGCATGTTCCTATTCGGCCTGGCGGTCGCGTCCTTCTTCGTGCTACGGGCGACCGGCGCGCCGCAGCGGGTGCGCAAGCTGCACCTCGCCCTGGTGGCGATGATGGCGTTGCAGGGGATCGTCGGTTACGTCCAATACTTCACGAAACTGCAGATCGATCTGGTCGAGATCCACATCATCGGAGCGGCGCTGCTCGTGATCGCGCTCGTTCGCTTCAACCTGGAGCTCGGGCCGCCGCGGACGCCCGATCATGGCCTCGCAGCCCGCACCCCCTCCACGATCGCGCTGCCCACGAGATCCGCGGCAAGGGCCTCGACCGCGTCATAGGGCGCGGAGAGGGCGCCTGTCGCCAGGCAGAAGATCGTGTCGCCGTCGTACATCGTGTGCGCGGGGCGGATCGCCCTGGCGATGCCGTCGTGGGCGACCGTGGCGATGCGATTCGCCTGATCCTTGCTCAGCTTCGCATCGGTGAGGACCACGCCGATCGTCGTGTTCGCGCCAGGCAGAAGGCTTGAGTGCCGATCCCAGACATCCAGCTCGGCCACCCACTCATTGCGCTCCTGATCCCAGATCCCGCCGACGCTGTTGACCACCATCACCGCCGCCACGCGCGCCTGCGCCGCCCGGCCCGCCGCGATCCCGACCCCGCCCGGAGCGATCTGAGATCCATCGCCGCCCTTGGCGACGGTCGCGCCGGTGCCGGCGCCCACCGCCCCGCTCGCCGGCGCGCGGCCGGCCGCGGCACACGCCTCATAGCCCGCCTGCGCATCTGGGCGAGCGTGTGGATCTCCGTTCGGCAGGTCGAAGATCACCGCCCCTGCCACGATCGGAACCCGCACCGATGCAAGCGCATAGCCCACCTCGTGCTCCTCCAGAAAGCGCATCATCCCGCTTGCGGCCGCGAGGCCGAATGCGCTGCCGCCGGTCAGAAGCACCCCGTGCACGTGCTCGATCAGCATCCCTGGGCGAAGCGTGTCGGTGCCAAGCGTCCCCGGCGCGGCGCCGCGGACATCCACGCCTCCGACCGCTCCCTCGGGCGCGAGCACGACAGTGCAGCCGGTGCGCCCAACGGGATCGCTCCAGTGCCCCACGAGGATGCCGGCAGGCAGTTGATCGGGCTCGAGCGAGCTCATCGCAGAGCGACCTCCTCACGCGCCGCCCTCGCCGCCACGGGCGGCTCGCCGCAGAGCTCGCGCGAGAGGCGGGCAAGCAGCTCTGCGACCTCGGGCTTGCGCTCGGCATCGCCGTCCGCGAGTGACTCGCAGAGCAGATCGCGCCTCGCGCCCAGCAACCGCCGAGCGTGCTCGGCCCCCGCCGGCGTGAGCGTCCGCGCTCCGTCCTCTGCGAGGACCAGCCCGCGCTCTGTGAGCTCTGAGACGACCGACGCAACCCGCTCGGCGCTAGCCCCTTCGCGTTCGGCGACGCTCTGTGCGCCCGGGAATCCGTGCTCGTCGATATGGACGAGCGCCCAGGTCGCACCCGGGCTGAGCGTCAACCCGGCGCGCTCGGCGACCCGCTCCCGGAAGCGTTCTCGCTCCTCGCGCGTGGTGACGCGGGTCAGGGAGCGCTCGATCTCAGCCAGCGAGTCAGGCGCGCGCGGCGCCGCCATCCCATCCTCGAGACCCGTGCTGGTCGCGGGCGCATCGCGCAGCGCACGCTCCTGCAGGAACCAGCTGAGCAGGAACCCGAGCGCGGCGACGATCGCGGCCATCAGGAACACGGGACTCAGCGAGTGTACGTAGGCGTGCTGGTAGGCGCTACGGGCCGCGGGCGGCAGCCGTGCAACGTCGGCACCGGTCAGCCTTGCGCCATGGCTGACCTGGTTGCCGAGCGAGCCGGGCAGGGCGCCGCGCAACTCGCTGGCTAGGCGCGTCGAGAACATGGTCCCGAAGACCGCGGTGCCGAGCGAGCCCCCGATCCCGCGCAGCATCGTCACGCCCGAGGTTGCAGTTCCGAGAACCCTGTAGTCCACCGCGTTCTGGACCGCCAGCACGAGCACCTGCATCACCGATCCGAGGCCGAGACCGAACACGAACAGGTAGGCGGCGCTCGTGCCGGAGCTCGTGCTCACGTCAAGCCCCGAGAGCATCAGCAGGCCGATCGACATCAGCAGCGTGCCGATGATCGGGAAGACCTTGTAGCGGCCATAGCGCGAGATCAGCTGCCCGGAGGCGATCGACATCGTGAGCAGCCCCACCATCATCGGCACGAGCTTCAGACCCGCGGCAGTCGGAGAGTCCAAATCGACCGTCTGGAAGTAGAGAGGCAGGAAGGTGACGGCGCCAAACAGCGCGAAGCCGACGATCAGCGAAAGCCCACCCGCCACCGCAAAGACGCGGTCGCGCAGCAGCGCGATCGGCAGCACCGGCTCGCGAGCGCGGCTCTCCGCAAATAGGAAGCAGACGATCAACGCAACCCCGAGCGCGCCGACCAGGAACACCTCGGGCGAGGCCCACGCCCACGTCGTGCCGCCGAGGCTCGTGACCAGCACGATCGCGCTCAGGCCGCTCGCAAGCAGCGCGGCGCCAACGTAGTCGATCGATGGGCGCCCGCGCGGCGCCGTGGAGGGAAGCGTCGCGGCCAGCACGGCCAGCGCGACGAGGCCGACCGGGATGTTTACGTAGAAGATGAAGCGCCATGAGACCGCCTGCACGAGCACCCCTCCGAGCAGCGGCCCGGCAACGCTTGCAACCCCGAAGACGGCGCCGAATAGGCCCTGGTAGCGGCCGCGTTCGCGCGGCGGCACGACATCGCCGATCACAGCCTGGGTGAGCACGATCAGCCCGCCCGCGCCCAAGCCCTGGATGGCGCGGAAGGCGATCAGCTCGGTCATGCCGCCGGCCTGCCCGCAGAGCGCCGAGCCGGCCAGGAACAACAGCACAGCGCTTTGGAGTACGCGCTTTCGGCCGAAGAGGTCACCGAACTTGCCATAGAGCGGCGTGACCGCCGTCTGCGCGAGCAGGAAGGCGCTCGTCACCCAGGAGAGCTTGTCGAGGCCGCCGAGGTCACCGACGATCGTCGGCAATGCGGTGGCGACGATCGTCTGGTCGAGCGCAGCCAGCAGCACGACCAGCATCAGGCCCGAGAAGATCAGCCCCACCCGCGGGCGGGCGGCCGGAGCAGACACGCTGACCCTCGCCGCGGCGGACACCTCGCTCTCAGTGTAAAGCCGCGCCGCCCATCGGTGCAAACCCCGCTGGCGGACCAGGCGTGGAGGTGGTTGCATTGGTGGCCCCTCGCGAGCAGGAGAGAGCCATGCCCACTGTTCAGCAGACGGCAAACAGAGCCGCACGCCTTAGCCCCGAGCAGCGCAGCCAGATCGGCAAGGACGCCCGCCAAAGGACGCCGCGCTCGAGCCACGGCGCCTACGAGCCGGCGCAAAAGCGGCCAGACCCGGTCGATCTGCTGGAGCAGCAAGCGCTCACCAGAGTGCCGGAGCTCGTCAAGATCCGCTACGGGCGGATGCTCGTCTCGCCCTTCACCTTCTACCGCGGCGCGGCGCTGATCATGGCCGGCGACCTCTCCCACACGCCCAACAGCGACCTGACCGTCCAGTGCTGCGGCGATGCCCACCTCTCGAACTTCGGCGTCTTCGCCTCCCCCGAGCGCAAGCTCGTCTTCGACATCAACGACTTCGACGAGACCCACCCAGGCCCGTGGGAGTGGGATGTCAAGCGCCTGGCGGTGAGCATGATGATCGCGGCCCAGGATCGGGGATTCCCCGTCAAGGACCAGGAGCAGATCGTGCTCCAGACAGTCGAGCAGTACCGCACTGCGCTCACTGACTTTGCGGGCATGAGCAACCTGCAGGTCTGGTACGCGCATCTGGACATCGAATCTCTCCTCTCCGAGCTTGCGGGCCAATTCAAGCCCAAGGCCATCAAGCGCACCGAGAAGACGCTTGCCAAGGCGCGCACTCGCGACAGCATGCAGGCCTTCTCCAAGCTCACCCACATGGTCGACGGGGAACCGCGCATCGAAGCCGACCCGCCGCTGATCGTGCCGATCGAAGACCTCGCGGAGGACCGCACCCGCGACGAGATCTTCGACGAACTGCGGGGTGAGCTGCACGTCTATTACGACACGCTGCCCTACGAGCGCCGCATACTGCTCGAGCAGTTCCACCTCGCCGACTTCGCCCGCAAGGTGGTCGGGGTGGGCAGTGTCGGCACCCGCGCCTGGATCGCACTGCTGTTCGGCCGCGACGAGGGCGACCCGCTGTTCATGCAGCTCAAGGAGGCCGACTCCTCGGTGCTCGAGCAGTTCCTGACCCGCTGCCGCTTCAAGAACCAAGGCGAGCGCGTCGTCGTCGGCCAGCGCCTGATGCAGGCAAGCAGCGACATCTTCCTTGGATGGATGCGCGTCAAGTCCGGCCTGGACGGGCAGGCGCGCGACTTCTACGTGCGCCAGCTCAAGGACTGGAAGGGCTCGGCTGAAGTCGACCAGTTGGCGCCGAAGGGCCTTGCGACCTACGGCGGCCTCTGCGGCTGGACGCTCGCCCGCGCCCACGCCCGTACCGGCGACCGGATCGCGATCGCCGCATACCTGGGAGGCGGGACCGCCTTTGACAGGGCGATCGTCGAGTTCTCGACCGCCTACTCCGAGCAGAACATGCGCGACTACCAAGCCCTGCAGCAGGCCGTGAAGTCCGGTCGGATCGTCGCCGAGACGGGGCTCTGAGGCCAGCGGCCGGTGGCGGGCAGGCCCCATCCCGGCATCCGCCAGCGGATCTCCGGGCCGATGCAGGTGCTGCTTGCCCCAGGCAGACCGATCGCCGCCTGGCTCGAGCGCCTGGCCGGCATGCAGTTCGTCGACCGCAGCGTCGGCGTCGGGGCGCAGGCATTCGCGGCGCTGATCCCGCTGTTGATCGTCTACAGCGCCGTGGTGCCGATCGCCGACGCGCGCAGCTTCGCGCAGCGACTGATCGACAAGCTGAAACTGACGGGCGCCGCGGCGGAGTCGGTGCGCCAGGCGATCGCACCCTCGGGAACCGTCGCCGAAGGTGTCTCTGCGCTCGGCTTTCTGCTCCTGATCGTCTCGGCGCTCTCGTTCGCCCGTGCCCTGCAGCGAATGTACGAGTCCGCCTACAGGCTTCCCGCCAGCGGCATGCGGGGCACGCCGTGGCATCTGCTGTGGATCGCGCTGATCCCCGCCTACCTCTCGCTGCGCCCGGTGGTCGCCTCACTATCCGGAGGCATCTGGCATGCGATCGGATCGCTGCTGCTGGCGGTCGCAGCATGGCTGCTCACGCCCTACATCCTGCTTGGCAGGCGGATGAGCGGGCGAGAGCTGGCTCCGGTGGCTCTGATAACGGCAGCCGGCATGACCGGGGTCAGCGTTGCCTCGCTGATCTACCTGCCGCACTCGCTGACCGCATCGGCGCGCAACTTCGGGACGATCGGCGTCGCCTTCGCGATCCTCGGCTGGCTCGTGAGCGCCGGCTTCGTGCTCGCGGGCAGCGCCGCGGCCGGAGCGATCGTGCTCGAGCAGCTCGACGCTCGTCCGGACAGCTGGGCCACCAAGCTGATCAGGCGGCCGCCGCCGTCCTGAGCTGCTCCTCCAGATCATCGGCTTCGGCCTCGAGCTGCTTGGCGATCCGCTGCTGTGCGCGGCCAAGCGCCTTGGCGACCTCGGCTTCGATCTTGGAGGTACCGATCACGATGAGCGCCGCCTGCCCGTCGTCGAGCAACGTACCGAGCTCGCGCACGTCCGATCGCGACATTCCATGCCAGAGGTGGCCGATCACGCCGCCCGCCGCGGCGCCCACCACCCCCGATGCCAGCAGGCTCGGCGGGAAGAGGATCCCAAGCAGCGCACCCACGCCGAGTCCGGTCCACGCGCCATGCTGTGTCGGCTTCTCGCGCTTGTGCACGTGCACCTTGCCATCGGACTTGGTGATGACCGCCGCGTCGTATGTGCCGACCAGGCCCGCGGCGTGCAGCGCCTTCAGATCCTCATAGTCCGCGAAGGCGTCCTCCTCTGAGCCATAGGCCGCGACGAACAGGAAGGTGGGATTCTCGGCCATCGTCTATTCCCGCACGAACTGCTCGCTGTGCACTGTCACACCCCAGATGATCAGGCCGTCGATCAGCAGCAGGATCGCCGACCAGATGGGATATGCGCCGATGGAGAGGAAGTTGAAGAGAATCCCGCAAAATGCCAGGAATATGGCGATCACCGCCCCGGCCGCGCTGCGGGCGGCCACGAGCGCCGCGCCGAAGAGCTGGATGGCCCCGAGGATGATCGCGACCCAGCCCCAGGTATTCAGCGTGGACCACAGCAGTCCCCCATTTACGAAATAAGCCTTGTTCTCGAGCGCCGCGATGCCCCAGATCAGGTTGAGCACCCCGGCCATCAGGAGATATACGGCCACGAACGTGGCCCATCCATGCGACGAGCTTCGCGGCGATGCGATTGGCGTCGTGCTCACAGTCGGTCCTCCAGACGTGTAGTTGAACGCCTCCAGTCTCCGCGTGCAGGGATGAGCCGGCATCACCCGGAGAGCATGGTGTGAGAGCTGGCCGGCGCATGTCTGCGGGCACCACCGCGGCTATTTCAGTAGTTAGCCCGGAAGGTGCGTCGAGCCCACCCGATCAAGCTCTTTGAGGCGCCGCAACTCCTACCTCGGCGTCCGGGTGGGCGTCGGTGAATTTGGCGTTGGCGATGCAAGGCGAGCTTCAGACATCAGGCGGAATGCAAGACCCCGATCTCGACGCCGAGGTGCCCACGCTTGCCACCAAGCTCGTCGTCCCGCCGACCCCCGAGTACCTGATCATCCGCAAGCGCCTGCTCGATGTGCTGGACACAGGCTCCAGGGGGCCACTCGTGCTGCTCTCAGCGCCGCCGGGCGCAGGCAAGACGATCCTGCTTGCCTCCTGGCTCCAGACTCGCCCCCAGGTCGGACCCGTGGCCTGGCTGTCCCTCGACGGCGACGACAACGATGCCTCGCGTCTGGCGGCGGACCTGCTGAGCGCGCTGCGCACAGCGGGCGTGATCCGTCGCGGCAGGCCCGCTGGATCGTCTTGGTCCGCCCCGCGGCGCCCGTGCGGATGCCTTCCTCGCGCTGCTCGTCAACGGCCTCGCCAAGCTGCGCACGCCGTTTCAGATCGTGCTGGACGACGTCCACGAGCTCACGAGCCCGCAGGCAACCGGGATGCTCGATTTCATCGTGCGTCACGCACCTCTAGGTGCCATCTCGTGCTGGCGGGAAGAGCCGACCCTCCGATCGCGATCGAGCGGCTGCGGGTGAGCGGCGCGCTTACCGAGCTGCGAGGCACCGACCTCGCCTTCGATCGCGACGAGACCGGCAAGCTGTGCCGCCAGCTCGACCTGGGCCTGAGCGATGACGAGGTGGATGCGCTCTGGCGCCGTACCGAGGGCTGGGCGGCCGCACTGCGGCTCGCCGGCCTCTCGGTGCAGGGCCATCAGCGACCCCCGCCGATTCGTGGCAGAGCTCGCCGGCACCGACCGTGCGATCGCCGACTATCTGGTCGCCGAGGTGCTCGAGCACGCATCGGCCGAGCGCCGCGCGTTCATGCTGCGCACCTGCCTGGTGGACGCGCTCACGCCAGAGCTCGGCGACGCGCTGACCGGGCTGGAGGGCAGCGCGGCGACGCTTGCTGGCACTGGAACGTTCGGCGCGCCCAGTGCAGCGGACTGGCACAGAGGGGGAGCGGTATCGCTATCACCCGCTCTTTCGCGAGCTGCTCCGCGCCCACCTCCACCACGCCCAGCCCGAGGAGGTGCCCCTGTTGCACCGCCGGGCCGCGCGACTGGCACGCCGAGCATGGTCACGTGCGCGCCGCGATCCACCATGCGCTGGCCGGCGAGAGCTGGGAGCAGGCCGGCAGCCTGATCGAGGAGAACTGGCTCGATCTCTTCATCAGCGGCGCCTCGCTGCCGGTCAGAGACCCGATGGCAAGGCTGCCCGCGGACGTGATCGAAGCCCATCCCCGGCTGGCCGTCGCCTTCGCCGGCAGCCGGCTCCAGGCCGGCGACCTGCACAGCGCTGAGCACCGCCTCGCGATGGCGGACGCCGCAGCAGGCGAGGCCGAGCGGGCAGCTTCAGATGGCGTTGGCTGCGGTCTACCTGCTTCGCGCGCGCCTGCGGCTGGATCAGGGCCAGGCGCGGCACTGGGCGCAGAGGCTCACCGCGCTCGCCGGCTCGCCGGCCGGGGACGGCTGGCCCGCCCTGCGCAGCTTCGCGCTGGCCAATCTCGGCGCGACGCTGCTGTGGAGCGGTAGCGTCGCAGATGGGCACCATCACCTGCGCGAAGCGCTGGCGCTCGCCTGCGAGTGCCGATGCGAGCAACTGGAGCTGGACTGCCAGGCTCAGCTGGCGATGGTCGCCCTGTTCGACGGCTGCCTCTCAAAGGCCGAGCAGGCCGCCGGAGAGGCGTTCGAGCTCATCGAGCGCGGCGGTTGTGAGGAGGGCGAAGCCGCCGCCTGCGCCTACCTGGCCGCCGGCAGCGTGGCGTTCTGGCGCGGGGAGATGGAGCATGCCGAGGGGCTTGCCAGCCAAGCGGTGAACGCAGCACAGAGCGCGACGCTGGCCGTGAGACTCACTGCCAGAGCGCTCCACGCCCTCGCCTGCGCGGCCAGCGGCCCCCGGTCGGCCTCTGCGGCGATGATCGGGCTCAGCGCCGCCCGCGCCGCGCTCGCGAGCGGCACCGACGTCCCCCGTTTCGTGATCCTCGCGCTGGAGGACGCCGAGGCGCGGGTGGCGCTCGCAGCCGGGGAGGTCGCGGCGGCTCGAGCCCTGATTGCGCGCACGCACGCACAGCGGGAGTGGTGCCCCACGCTCCAGGTGCGCGAGGCGGAGGCGGCATTGCAGGCTGGAGAGTCGGCACAGACTCGCGGGCTTCTGGCGGGAGTGCTGGAGCACTCTGACCTCGACTACCCGACGATCGGACCGCGTGATGCGGTCCAGCTCGAAGCCCTCCTGCTGCTGGCACTGGCCGAGCAGGATGACGGCGAGCATGACGCGGCGGCCACGAAGCTCGAGCGCGCACTGGAGCTCGCCGAGCAGGAGCGCATCTGCGGCCCCTTTCTCACCCGCGACAGGGCAACGCGACAGCTGCTCGAGCGCCAGGCTCAGCTGGGCACCGAGCACCCAGCACTGCTCGAGATCCTGCTCGGCGACCTCGGACGAGTCTCCGGCGATGGCGAGGCGAGGCCGCTGCCCGTACCGCTGACCGAGCGCGAGTTGAGGATCCTGCGCTATCTGCCCACGATGCTCTCCAACGCCGAGATCGGCGCCGAGGCCTTCGTGTCGCTGAATACCGTGAAGACCCATCTGCGCAGCATCTATCGCAAGCTTGACGCCGGCAACCGGGCAGACGCCGTGCAGAGGGCTGCGCGCGCTTGGCCTGCTCCCGCGCGGGATCAGGCGGCCGCGTGTCGTTGAGCGGCCTTAGCCGGGCTGATTCCTCCTTGGCGGCGAAGTCTCGACCAAAGACCATGACGGCTGTGCTCGTTACCCCGATGCGCTTGCCCGATCTGTTCGCGGCGATACCCCACCCACTCAGGCCTTGCGGATGCTGAAAATCGTCGCGCCAGCCGGCAGCACCGAGATCGCGAGCGCTCGTGCCGCTCGCTCGTCAGGAGCAACGAGCGTCGCGTCGAGCATCGGCCCGGTCATCTCGCCATTGATGACGCGGAAGCTGGAGGCACCCGATATTTCGCCGACCGTGAGCAGCGCAGCGTGGACCGGTCCGTCGAATGCTCCGAGAACCGTCAGGCTCCAGGTGGGCTGAGCCGGGTCGGCGACAAGGACCATCTGCCGCATGTCCTGCGGGCTGATCGTGTTGGCCACATTGGTTCCGCTAGACCGGTCGTGTTCATTGACCACGAGTCGGGTAGCGTCGGCGTGTTCGATTTCGAGGCGGGTGCCATCTGCGCGCCGCCATGTCTGGCCGGCACACGGGGCGGCGGGAGTCATCTCAACAGCTTGATCGATCTGGGCGATGAAGTCGTGAACGGCCGTCACGGCCTCCTCGACGGTGAGGACGTCAAACTCGAGTTCGCGGGCGAGACGTGAATATGGCTCGGACCAGCTGCCCGGTGGCGTGAGCGTGGGCGGCCAGGCGTGCCCGGCTCGGGCGGTGAATACGTCGAGGCACGCGTTCCTGATCTTGACCAGGTCTGGATCGAGAGCGCGGAGCAGGAGAAGGTCGACGAGATCGCGGAAACGGTCGTTCTCGCGCCCGTCGGGGAACATCTCGGTGCAGGCATGGAGCTTCTGGGCAATCTGGTAGCGAATTGACAGGCAACGGACCTTGTCCGGACCGATCAGCCCGAATTCCTCGATGCTGATCGCATCAAGGACCTGAACCTCGCCGCCGGCCCGGCCATCCGGCGGGGATATCTCCAACCGAACAGTCGCCCACGACCGCCCGTTGAACGCGACCTTCACGTCGAGCCGCCGTGAAGGTGTCGTTCCAATGACTTCGGCTGGCCCCCGCTGGAAACCGAAAAGCGAATACGGCTCAGCCAGCGCGGTGTCGAGCGCGTCGAGCAGCTCATCGGCATCGCCGAGGAAGACCATGTCGAGATCGCGGGTGGCCCGCGCTCCCTGGCGCAGACGCAGCTCCATCGCGACCCCGCCCTTGACAAGGAACAGCGGTTGCTCTGGATCCGCCTGGACTCGGTCAAGCGCCCCGATCATCACCATCATCGTCATCCAGCGACGCACGCGGTTGGGCGCGATGCCCTTTGCTCGACCGTAGCTCTCTAGGAGCCGCTCGAGGTGCCCAACCTGGGAAGGGGTACGCTTGGGCGGTCGATAGGCGCTCATGACGAGAGAAGCTCCTCCCGCAGCTCGATCGCCAACGCCCGGCTGAGCTTGCCAGAGCGCTGCCGTCATCGATCGCCTGCCGAACCAATGCAGGGCCAAGCCTGCTGGCGTGCGCGTCGCGAATCGCCCGGGCTGGAGTCACGATCGGTATCCCCTCGTGAGTCGTGATCTCAGCGAAGTCGAGATCACGGTGGTGCAGCGCGTACTGTGCCGGCACGACTCGGCGCGTACGGTGGCTTCGCGGCACGATGATGTGGATCTTCGCCGGGTTGACGTCGCTGAGCTCATGCAGCTCGAGCGCGGTCTCATCGGCTAGGACCCCCCGCACCCCAATCGGCCACAGCGTCGCTTCCATGTATGCGTCAAGGGGGCTGACAGGCAACGCGATCACGCGGTAGAGGCCCTGGCGCCGACGCTCGAGCAGATCTCGATCCTCGAGCACCACGAGACGCTGGGCTGGGATCCCGAGCTCCCGCGCCTGACCTTGGGTCACGAACCCATAGTTATCGGCGCCCAGCTTGAACACCGCATCGTAGACAGTCCCCGGCATGGGGACCAATATATCTCAAAATGGGAGATCTTGTACGGAATTCCGACTAGCAATCGGTTGGAATCTCTCTTTATGAGAGATAATGTCCGGCAGAGGACGAAACGTGGCAGCCGAGACCTCGCGATCAGGAGCGGACCTCTGACCGCACGCGTTCAATCCGGCAGCCGCCTGACTTCGATCAGCGCCAGCCCGAGCGCCTGGACGCGATCCAGCAGCCCGTAGAGCGCCGCCTGGTCAGGCACCGGCCCCCGCAGCACCGTCTCGCCGCGCCCGACCGTTGCGTCCATCCCGACGAAAGCGCCCACCACCTGCTCGCCGAGGCGCCCCTCGATCCGGATCTCGTAGACGCTCGCGCCCACCGGGTCGCTCAGCTTCCCCGCGGCCACACTAGTCCTCGGCGAAGACCTCGCGCAACCTCGCCTCGTCCTCCTTGGAGAGGTTCGTCTCGAGCAGCTGCGCGTTTGGGCCGGGGAACGCTTCCTGCACTCTGTCGATCACCGCGTCGGAGGTGAGCGCGAAGAGCGCCGAGGTGCCCGGCGTCACATCGGAGCGGACCTCTTTATGAAATCGTCGTCGATGCCCACGTCGGTGAACGCGCCTCCGATCGCCCCCGCCGCCGCGCCGATCGCCATGCCGAAAAGGGGCACGAAGAAGATCAGGCCAAAGAGCAGGCCCCAGAAGGCGCCGCCGAGCGCCCCGGCGCCGGTGAGATTGTGCAGCTGGCGCGTGCGCGGCTTGTTCTTCCCGGAAGGCCAGCTCACCACCGCCGCGTCATGCACCTTGATGAGCTCTTCCTTCTGCAGCCGCTCCAGAGTGTTGACCGCCTGCTCGGCGCCGTTCTCATCGGGAAACTTCCAAACCGTAAGAGTCGCCATCGCTATCTCCTTGCTCGATGTGATCGCAGGCTAGGCGCCAATGGGATGAGCGGCAATCACCCCGAAGGGATGACGTGCCAGAGGCTCAGCCGGTCGCTTCCACCAGCCCGACGATCAGCAGGTAGGCGCCGATGCCGGCCGAGGCCGCCACCGCCAGCACCCGCCCGTGACTTGCAAACCACGAGTTGATGCGCTCCAGCACGACCACGCCCCGCTCGCGTGTCAGCAGCAGCATCAGGATCGGCACCTCGATCAGCCACAGCATGATCAGCAGCATCTGCGCCAGGTAGGCGAGCTGCTGGGCGGTCGAGGTGTGCGTGTCTACGACCGCCTTCACCCCCCCGATGAAGATCGGAGAGGGCACGACGTAGAGCACGACCGCCAGCACCAGGATTCCCCATCGGCTCTCCAGGTAGCGCTCTGTCCTCGAGTGTCCTGCTTGATTCGAATGGCCCTTGCTGCGCGGGCGCCGCAGCCTCACCGCCAGGAAGATCAGCGCGATACCCCCGGCGATGTAGAGGCCGGCGCCCGGTGTGCGCACCTCTTTGCTGGTCGCTCCCGCTTCGGTGAACAACAGCAGGATCAGGACCCCGACCACGAACACCGTGAAGTAGGAGGCAAAGACGAAGAGCAGCATCCGCAGCCGAACCTCAGTACCCCGACCGAGCGCGATCACCGCAGCAAGCGCCGGCGGATAGATCGAGGCCGCGAGGGCCAGCGAGAGGACTTCCGAAGGCAAGATCACAGTGTGGCCGACGCGACGGCGTGATTTGCGCGGGATCGCAGGCGCGGCCCCAGCCGAGTGTCGCCTCCGCAATTCAGCGCCGCGCGGGGTGAGGCGGCATCGCCTGGCCCGGATGAGCTGCCGAGGTGGCGCCGCGGCGGCCCTAAGATTCTCTCATGCCCAACCTGCTGCGCAGGGTGGACCTCGCGGAGCTGCGCGCGTTCTGCGTCGCGGTGGAGCTCGGCAGCCTCGGACGCGCCGCACGTCTGATGCGCGTCACCCAGCCGGCACTCTCAAAGCGCATGCGGGAGCTCGAGCTGCTTGCCGGGACAACGCTGCTCACGCGCTCGGCACAGGGAGTACGGCCTACCGCGGCGGGCGAGCGCCTCTACGCCGAGGCGCGGCCGCTGCTCACGCAGGCCGAGCGGGTCGAGGAGATCCTGGAGGGTCTGCGCCACGAGGACGCGCCGATCCGCCTCGCAGCCGGCCACACAATCGCGGAGTACCTGCTGCCGCGTCTGCTTGCCGAGTACCAGGCGCGCGTCGGTCGCCCGCTCGCGCTGGAGCTGATGGCTGCCAACTCGACCGTCGTCCACGACCTCGTGAGCGAGGGCCGGGCCGACTTTGGCGTGGCTGCCACAGACCCGCACGGGGCTCCGAGCGCCCTGCTTCAGCAGCGCGACCTCTGCGAGGACGAGATCGTGGTGGCGATCTCTCCCTCCCATCCGTGGGCGGCATTGGAGAGCGTGCCGCTGCAGGAATTCGTCCGCACTCCAATGGTGATGCGCGACCCGAGCGCCAACACGCGCCGCATCGTCGACGCGGTCCTGCGCGAACGCGGCCTGCACCTGGCCGCACCGCTTGCGGAGGTCGGCTCGACAGGCGCGGCGATTGCCGCGGCGATCACGGGCAGGGCGCCGGCGCTGCTCTCTCGGCTCGCGGTCCCAGCCGAGGACGAGCACATGGTCGCCCTCCGCGTGCAGGGGCTCAGCTTCCGGCGGCGCTTTGTGCTGCTCTGGAGCGCGAGGGACGCCCTGAGTCCAGAGGTGCGCACCCTGATCGACCATCTAGGCTCCCTCGCCCCATAACCTATGGTTATCGTCATCGTGACGATCTGAGCACTACTGCGACCTATCGTGCAAGGCTAGGGTGACTCGCGATGTGGCTGCTTGCAAGCGTCCAGCAGACCTACCTCAACGAGGCCGCCCAGATGCAGGCGCTCTCGTTCACGGTCCATATCCCCCTTGTCTGCTTCGGAATCGCGCTGCCGAGCATGATCGTCTTCGTCGAGTGGCTGCACCTACGCACGGGCGAGGAGGTCTATCGCACCATCGCAAGACGCTGGACGCGCATCATGGCGGCCCTGTTCGCGGTCGGGGTGATCACTGGCACGATCCTCAGCTTCGAGATGGGGATGCTCTGGCCCGGGTTCATGTCCACCTTCGGCGGCGTCTTCGGGCTCGGGTTCGCGATCGAGGGCTTCTCCTTCTTCCTGGAGGCGATCTTCATCGGCATATATGTCTATGGCTGGGGGCGCCTCTCCCCTCGCGCCCACCTGCTCAGCGGCATCCCGATCGTGGTCGCCGGCTTCACCGGGTCGCTGATGGTGATCTCGGTAAACGCCTGGATGCAGCACCCCTCGGGCTTCAGGCTCGTGCACGGTCGTGCCGTCGACGTGCACCCGCTCGCGGCGCTGTTTGGCAACAGCTTCCTCTGGAATGAGCTGATTCACATGTACCTGGCGGCCTACATCGTCGCCGGCTTCCTTCTGGCTACGCCCTATGCGATTGCCCGCCTGCGCGGCAGGTGGGGACGCTATGAGCGCACGGCCTGCGCCATCCCGCTCACGATCGCGGCAGTCGTCTCTCCGGTGCAGATTCTGATCGGCGACTGGGCGGCGCGGGATGTCGCAACCGAGCAGCCGACCAAGCTGGCCGCGATGGAGGGCCTTGCCAAGACCACCAGAGGCGCCGCCGAGCACCTGCTCGGCTGGTATGTCAACGGACAGGTCAAGTTCGGGATCGCGATCCCCGACATGCTCTCGCTGCTGGCCTTCCACGACCCTCGCGCGAAGGTACAGGGCCTCGACGCCGTCCCGATCAGCGAGCGCCCGCCGGTGAACATCGAGCGGGTCTCCTTCCAACTGATGGTGATGATCGGCACGGGGCTCGCGGCGCTCGGCGCGCTGTTCCTGCTCCTGCGCTACCGCCAGCGGCACATGCCGTCGCAGCCGTGGCTCTACCTGCTCGTCGCCCTCGCAGGACCGGCGTCGGTCATCACGCTCATCGCCGGCTGGATGGTGACCGAGATCGGCCGCCAACCTTGGGTCGTCTACCGGGTGATGACCACGGCCGAAGCGGTGACCCGCGCACGCGGCGTGCCGGTCGGATACGGAGCGCTGGCCGCCGCCTACCTGATCGTGGGCTGTGGGGTGATCTGGGTGCTTCGCCGTCTGGCCAGAGCGCCGCTGCCCGGCTTCGACGAGCACATCACCGGCGAGGCCACACTCGGAGCGCACTGAGGATCGGCTGAGGATGCACCTCTACGACATTCCCATGATCTGCGTGCTGATCGGCGTTGCGCTCTATGCAGTGCTGGGCGGCGCCGACTTCGGCGCCGGCTTCTGGCAGCTGAGCACGATCCTGCTGCCGGGCCGCTCGGATCAGGCGCGGCAGCGGGCGCAGCGGATCAGAGAGCACGCCCACCACTCGATGGAGACCGGTATGGGAGGCCAACCACGTGTGGCTGATCTTCGTGCTGACCGTGACCTGGACCGCCTACCCGATTGCGTTCGGATCGATCGCCTCCACGCTGGCAGTACCGCTGTTCATCGCCGGGCTCGGGGTGGTCTTCCGCGGCGCCGCCTACGCGCTGCGGGCAGGTACCTCGAAGACCTCCGAGCTCAGCCTGATCGACACGATCTTCTCGCTCTCCTCGATCCTCACGCCATTCGCACTCGGAGCGATGGTCGGTGCAATCGCCTCGGAACGGGTGCCGGTCGGCAACGCGAGCGGGCACCTGCTCTCCAGCTGGCTGAACCCGATCTCGATCCTGATCGGCGTGCTCGCCGTCGCCTTCTCCGCCTACATGGCAGCCGTCTACCTGGCCGCGGACGCCGCCGCCACGGCGAGGCAGAGCTGGTCGGGCAGCTCGGAGCTCGCGCCCTGCTTGCCGGCGCGGTCGCGGGCCTGGTCGCGACCGCCGGCCTGCTGGTGCTGCATTCCGACGCGCACCGGATCTTCGAGCGGCTCGTGGACGGCCCCGGCCTGGCTGGCCTCACCATCTCGGTGCTCAGCGGGATCGCGACGCTCGCGCTTGTGGCGAGCAGCCGTTTCGCGGCGGCACGGATCTCCTCGGCTCTGGCAGTCGTGGGCGTGATAGCCGGCTGGGCCCTGGCTCAGCAGCCGATCTTCCTCCCCCACCTGACGATCCAGCAGGCCGCCGCCCAGATGAATCTCTGATCGTGCTGCTGGTCGCGATCGTGATGGGCGCGGTGATCCTCTTTCCCTCCCTGGGCCTGCTCTTTAGCCTCCTGCTGCGTGGAGACTTCGACGCCTCCGATGAGAAAGATGAAGGTCGGCAGCGCCCCGAACTCCCGGTCATCGCCAGCTCGTCGCACGCCCTCTACGCGCGCATCTCGATCGCCGGCCTGCTCGGCGGCCTCGGCTTCCTCACCGCGGCAGAAGCGCCCTGGGCGCACGGCATCGGCGTCGGCTGTCTGTTCGCCTGCATGATCTTCGCCTTCCTCGCCGTCGATCCGGCGCAGATGGCCAAGCTGGAGCAGGAGGAGCCGCTGCGACCGCTGCGGCTACCTGGATTGCGGCGGAGAGAGCGAGCTTGAGTTCGCTCAGCGAAGAGGGCCGCGGGCGATCAGAGCCAGATCGCGGGCAACGACCTTACGCGGCCAACGACCTTACGCGGCACGATCGATGTACTCGCGTAGAGCGGTGCGTGCCACCTCGCTGACCGAGCGGCGCTCCAGCTTGGCGCGGGCCTTCAGCGCTTGCGCCAGATCTGGGTCGACGCGGACCTGAACTCGCGGGGAGACACCCGCGGCGCCAAGGGACGGCCGGCCGTAGGTGACCTTCGTCGCCTTGCTCAGGTCATAGCCATGCTCCGCCTCCTCGGCGAGCGCCTCGATGACCTCATCTGTCAGCACGTCACCACCGGCGGTCCTGAGCTTTCTCATATCGCGGCGGCTACTCGAAGCGGACGCGGTGGTTGGCGATGAGTTGGGCAATGCGATCTTGGGAATCCGTGGCGGTAACCGCATCAGCCGCAACCGCCACCCTGCCGGCCGCCACGCGGCGTCCCGCCCCGCTGCGCTTCGTGCGCGACTGCCTGCTGCTGACCGCGCGCAGCTTGCGCTCGATCCCGCGCGTACCCGAGCGCCTGCTCGATGTGACGATCCAGCCGATCGTCTTCATCCTGCTGTTCCTCTACGTCTTCGGCTCGGCGATCCACGTGCCCGGGATCAGCTACAAGGACTACCTCTTTCCCGGCATCATCGGCCAGTCGCTCGCGTTCAGCCTGATCGGCGCAGGCGTTGCGACCTCAAACGACCTGCGCGAGGGCGTGATCGACCGCTTCCGCTCGCTGCCGATCAACCGGTTGGCGATCCTCACAAGCCAAGTGCTCGGCCAGTTCTGCGAGGCGCTGCTTGGGATGGTGATCATGGTCTGCTTCGGCCTGATCCTCGGCTGGGAACCGCATCTGACCCTCGGCCACGGCATCGAGCTGGCCGCGCTTCTGCTGCTCGGCCAGTTCACCTTCACCTGGGCCGGCGTCTTCTTCGGCATGCTGGTGCGCTCCTCCGATGCGATGCAGGGAGTCGGCTTCATTGTGATCTTCCCGCTCAGCTTCATGGCGGGCACATTCGTGCCGATCTCCGGCATGGACGCGGTGCCACGAGCGATCGCGCAGTGGGACCCGATCTCAGCGCTCGTGGCATCCGTTCGCAACCTCACACAGGGCACTGTCTCCAGCGGCTCCTGGCAACTGGAGCACCCCGAGATCGCGATGGTGCTCTGGTGCCTTCTCATCCTCGCGATCTGTGTGCCGCTCGCGCTGCGGCGCTTCAACCGTACGCTCGCCCAGTGAGCGCCGGCAGCTCAGCTCGCCGAGAGCAGCGCCAGGTCACCGCCATACGTCAGGACCACCACGCGAGTGATCCTCACCGCCGCGCCGTGCCGCGGCGTGAAGGTGACCTTTACCGTCAACGCCAGGCGCCTGTGGCGGCGCAGAGCAGACTTGCCCCTGACATTCAGAGGCACCGAGAAGGATACGCTGCCCGCCTTCAGCGACGAGCGCACCAGCCGCCCGACGCGCACCTGCTTCGAGTGCCCCACCTTGGCCAGCGAAGCGCCGGCGGCATATAGGCCGACTTCCAGCTGCCCGCCGGAGTCGGCCTGGGACAGCTCGAGCGACCCGTGCACCGTCGATCCGTGCTGGCCGCCGGCGAGCTCGAGCTTCCTGGATCCTCCTGGCGATGGCGAGCCGTGGCTGGTTTCGCCCGGCATCGTGGAGGCGGTCGTCGTCGTGGTGGTCGTCGGCGCCGTGGTTGTGGCGGTCATCGTGGTGGAGGTCGTGCCGGTGCTGCCGCTTTCCACCACGACTTCGTACTTCGTGTAGTTCAAGGACGGTCCACCGTTGAAGAGGGTCGAGCTTTCGAACTTGTAGGTGCCAGGTTGTTCGAACTTGCACGTGCCTTCCCATTTGGTCATGGCGCTCGCGGGCACGCCGGAGCAGGCTGGGACAGAGCCCGTCCACACGACGGCCGCCGCGGTGTTCGCGTTGTCGGCGAACTTGACTTCGCCGCCGGTGGCGATCGCGATCCTGCTCGCGGGTTTCGGCCTGCTCCCGGAGCCCGCGATCGTCCAGCACGGCCAGTTGCTCTCGACGCAGTTCTCGTTGACTTCGAGCTTGGTTTCAGAGGGCACGGCAGCGACGGCGGGCAGCACGGCCAGCACCGCCCCCAACAGCGCAACGCAGACGAACGTCAAAAGCGTGACCGGCCTCATCCTGAACCCACCTTTCTCGTGCTGGATGTCCTTGTGGCAGCGGCGGGACACCGTGCGCAGCGCGGCGGAATCCCGGCTCCTCATTGCCTAGGACTCCCGCGCGCAGAGATCCTTCCATCGGCGCCGCACCGTGCACGCCGGCGCCTGAAAGGTTCGCGTTCCGGCGGCGTCTATAGGTAGAGATCACGGTCACGTGACCAAGCACCTCGACATTCGGAGGAACCATGAAGCGAACCTACCTTTTCCTGGCCGTCGCACTGGCAAGCGGGGCGAGCGCCACCACGGTTGCCAGTGCACAGCAGAACCCGGCAGCGCACCGCAGCCGCACCGCCACGGTGCAGCTGCGCCACACCAGTCTCGGGAACATCCTCGTCAGCAGCTCGGGCCGCACGCTCTACGAGTTCACGAGGGACCACGGCCACAAGAGCAGTTGCGCGGCCATCCGGGGCTGCTCGGCAGTGTGGCCGTCGCTCAAAGCAAGCGGCAGGCCGAGTGCCGGCTCAGGCGTCAAGGCCTCGCTGCTATCGAGCACCAGCGGCAACCAGGTCACCTATGCCGGCCACCCGCTCTACACCTACAGCGGCGACAGCGGCCCGGGGAAGACCTCATACGTAGGCGCAAAGGAGTTCGGCGGGACCTGGTATGCGATCAACGCCACCGGAGGCACGGTCAAGTAACCCTGGCGCGCTGAGGACCCGGCGCCGGTGTGCTCAGGCGCCGGGCAGCCTACGCCCCGTCTCACGCGAGCTTCGCATTGGCAGCCTCTAGCTTCCGAGCGCGAGCGCGAGGTGCACGACGGTGGAGATCGCGTATCCAAGGCCGAGCAGGTGGCGAAACCAGTTGACGCCGTGCACGAGCTCCTCGTAAGCCCATATGCCAAATGCCAGGAAGGAGATCGCGGCGAGATAGGCGTGGCCGGGGTCATGCGTGCGAGCAGCCGTGGCGCCGGCGAGGAACGCGATGATGAGTGGCGCGTTGGGGAATTGCACGATCGGGAATGCTTTGGGCCATCCGAGCTGGGTCAGGCGCTTGAATGATCGCCATAGCTCGCACGGGCTCAAGCGCCGCGGGTACTGGCGCGCGCCGCGTCTAGCTGCCGTTGGGAGACGGTGCGATCTCACCGCGGCCTGCTTGTTGGAGGTCTGCTGGCAGCGGCGCGTCGGCGGCGCGAGCGAGGACGGTCAGGCCGATGCGCCAGCGGATGATCGCCGCGCGCTGGGCTGCCTGCGTGTCGGGCAGGTCGGTGAGTTCGTCGTCGGCCAGGCCGGCGACGAGCGCGCTCAGATAGGCGTCCTCGAAGACGTAGGTGTTGGCGTAGCCGGCGTTGAGAGCACGCAGTTGGGCCGTTGGCGGATCGACGGCCGCGATATCGACCGCGTAGGTCGCGAACCGCTGCTCCAGCCGGCCCATGCGCCGGGCGGCCTCGCTGGGTGTGATGCGCCGGTCGCGGAACGCCTCGAGGATCGGGTCGGCGCCGCCCAGGAGCTTGTTGACGGCGAGCCTGATCGGCTCGACCTCGCCGATGTAGCGCTCGATCGCTGCCCGCCCAGCGCGTTGCGTGCTGGCCGCCGATCCGGTTTGGCTGCCGCATCCGCCGAGCAAGACGATGCACAAACAGCCGGCGGCCAGTGCGCGGGTGTGGCCTCTCACCCCCACGCGCGCTGCGGCGCGCATCTGCGGGACGGTTCAGTAGCCGTAGCCGCCGCCGCTTGAGCTGCCGCCGCTGGATTTTTCTGGTTCTGATGAGCTGCTTGTGCTCGGCGGCGGGGTGTTGGTGGAGCTGGTAGTAACGGCACTCCAGGTGCCCACGTCTTTGATGCCCTGGCCTTTGGTTTCGCCGGCCTGCTTGTCTCCCGTGAACGTGTAGAGCGGCGTGCCCTTGTAGGTGACCTGCACGGTCCCTTCGGGGCGCTTGACGGTGCCGAGCGAGCCAACTTCGCCGCTGGATGGCGCGATCAGTGGGTGCCAGACACCGAGGCAGGTGGAGCTGGTGCAGATGAACTTGCCGTTGACCTCGCCGCTGAGGTGGTACAGCGTCATCCCCTGGCTGTTGACCAGGATCGTGCCAAGCGAGCTGGACGCGCTCTTGACGATGGCGGCGCTTGACGAGCTGCTGCTTGTCTGGGTGGCGGACTGTGTGCCGCTGGCGGCCGAGCTGTTCGTGTCGCTGGACGAGCTGCTGCCGCAGGCGGCGATGAGGAGCGACGCGGCGAGTGCCGGCAGGGATAGCTTCAGTAGATGGCGCATGTGTTCACTCCTGTAGATGAGTCGGGGCACCGCACTGTCGCGTGAGCCTCATGTACTTAGGGAGACTCCGCACAGGCGTGTTCCCTTTCGGACGGCAGTCTCATTTCGTCGTGATGACCTTGCCGGACGGTGCGATGACGTACCAGTGCCCGCCGTTGGCTTCGATCGCCTGGCCGTTGTCCTGGCCGGCCGCCGAGTCGGCCTCGTAGGTGTAGAGCGGCCAGCCCGCATAGGTGACGACACTGCCGCCTTCGGGGTCAGGGTCGCTGCCCAGCAGCGACGCCTTCAACTGGGGCCCGGTGGCGGTTTCGCCGCTCGCGAGCTTCAAAGGCGGCCACACCGCCGCGCACGAGGACACGCATGTGACCTTGGAGTGCTGGTCGGGCACGAAGGTGTAGAGCGTGTGGCCTTCTGAGTTGACGAGCACCGCCCCCACGTTTGGCAGGGTGCGCACAGAGAGGCTGATTGATTTCGTCGCGGGAGCAGACGGCGTCGCGCTCGTCGTCGTAGCTGATTTCGTCGGCGTGGACGGTTGGCTTGCGGCCAACAGGTTGAGGGTGTTTTCGCCGTCATCGACGAAGTAGATGCCCTTCCCTTCAGAGGCTATGGCCAGGCCGAACAGCGAACCCGCTCCCGTCTTCTTATCGGCGGTCTGCACGGCTACCTGCTGGCCGGCGGGTGTCGTTTCGACCATGTTGCCATCACCACCGTTGCTCGTGATGATGTTGCCGTTCGGTGCGAGCACCATGCCGAGCGGTTCCTTGAGATGGCCGCCTTCGGTAAGGACGGTGCCGCCTTTCGTCGCCGGGGTAGTACGCGTCATCGCTTCGGAGATCGCGAAGATCTTGCTGCCATCGGTCGAGGCCACATACAGCGTCCCGTTGGAGCCAAGCGCAAGCCCGGTCGGCCCGAGCACAAGCGCTTCTGCCGAATCAACCCACGGGATGCCATCGGCGATCACCGTTTCCCTGAGCACCTTCGGCGTCTGTCCTTCCCCGGATTCCAGTTCGATCCGCAGCACGGTCGAGTTGTCGATCGTATGGATGCCCTTCGCGGCACCGCCATTGAGCGCGTTGCTGAGAAACAGCGTCGTCTTGGAGCCTGCGCTCTCAGCGGTCGAGTCCCACGGACCCTCGATGTTCTTACCGGCGATCGTCTCCACCGCCTTACCCTCGCTGTCAAGCACGATCAGGCAGCCGTACTTCGCGGTCGCCGACTTGCCGTTGGTCGTCGGCAGACTGCCCACCACGACGTAGCCGCCCGGCAGCACGTTCAGCGCCGTCGTCAGCCCGACCCCACCAGGGCAGCTACCGGGCAGGGACTTCGCGTCGATCCTCCCAAACAGCGAGACCTTCCCCGCCGTCGATACCTGCACGATCGTCGTGCCGGTGCCCTGACCACTCTCCTTCGCGCCTTCCTTGGCATTGAAGTTGCTGATCAGCAACTGGCCCGCCTGCAGCTTGCCCACGCTGGTCGGCACAGTCACGATGCCATAGGGATTCACATCGCCGTTGGCCGGGACCGTAGAGGCGAGTTTGCTGACGCTGGTGAACTTGGCCAGGAACGGGCCGGAGCTCATCGTCGACGCCGAACTCGTGGTACTCGCGGCCGCCGACGTGCTGGAGCTGCTGTTTTTGGAGCTGCCGCAGCCGGCGAGGACAAGCGCAACACCAGCAAGAGCAAGGATCGACGTTCTGGGCACTGGGGTATCTCCTGTGGTTCGGGATATCGGATGAGACGGCTTTCTGACCAAGGCTCCGCCCCGACGATCCCTTCGTCGGCTTGCGGCAGCGATCAACGCACGGCCCTCTTTTCGCGCGCATCCTGTATGACTCCACCATCGCGGGATTCCTTCCCGGCGAGCTTCCAATCTTTTCCGCGCCGGCCTGGCCTGCGTGCCGCAGGGGTCCAGCAGCTGCGGCCGGCCTCGGTGCTGATGGAGGCCCCAGACACTTAGGCTCTGCCGATGGTGCAGCCCGTCAGCAGCGAGCAGGTGGCCGTGCAGCGACGGACGACGCTTGCGTCGATCGCCGCAGCTGGTCTGTTGGTGATCCTCAAGCTCGGAGTCGGCGTGATAACGGGCAGCCTGGCGTTGATCTCGGCCGGGATCGAGTCAAGCGGGGATGTCCTGGCCGCAATCCTGACGTTCTTTGCTGTGCGGTTGGGCCGCCAGCCCGCGGACCCCGAGCACCCCTACGGGCACGGTCGCGCCGAGAACCTTGGGGCGCTCGGCGAGGCTGGCATCCTGCTGGCAGGCGGCCTGGTAGTGGCAATCGAGGCGGTCAGACACCTCATCAGTCCCAGCGGCACGCCTGACACGCATTGGTACGTCTTCGTTGTCATCGCGATCGCACTGGCCGTGGACCTCACCCGGACTGTCATCTCCTTGCGCACGGCGCAGCGCTACCGGAGCCCCGCCCTGCGCGCGAATGGGTTTCATTTCGCTGGGGACATGACTGGCTCGGCAGCTGTCCTTGTCGGCTTGCTGCTCGTACATGCCGGGTTCGCTGCAGGCGATGCGAGTGCCGCACTCGTCATCGCCGCGATCATCCTCGCCACCGCGGCACGGCTGATCGCGGAGAACGCAAACGTGCTGATGGACCGCACACCGGCCGAGGCCAGAGAGGCAGCCGAGCGCGCGCTCGCGCGCCTGGAACCCGACATCGAACTGGTGCGCCTGCGCCTGCGCGAGTCCGCTGGGCGCTATTTCGCGGATGTCATCGTCGCCGTCGCGCCCGGCGCCGCGGTGGTCGAGGGCCACCAGGCCGCAGACCTGATCGAGGCCGCGATCGAGACCGAGCTGCCCGGCAGCGATGTCGTCGTCCACGTCGAGCCTCGCCGCAGCGGCCTGGACCTCCGCGACCGGATACTCGCAATAACGCTCTCCGAGCCGCTGGTCAAGGAAGCACACGACATCGCGATCTTCGAGAACGGCGGGTCAGCCAGCGTCTCCCTGCATCTGAAGTTCCCCGCCGATCTGCCCCTGCAAGAAGCGCTCGCGGTCGCTGAGCGCATCGAGCAGGCGATCCGCGCCCGCCCCAGCGTCAGCGAGGTACAGACACACCTGGAGCCGCTGGAGCGCCCGCTGAGCGCCCGTCAAGCCACCACTGCCACGGACCTGGACACGATACGGGAGATCGAGCGCATCGTCCTTGAGCGGACGGGCAAGGAGCCACGCAGGACGAAGCTGCTTTGCACCGAGGCCGGTCGCGTCATCTTCCTCACGCTCAGCGTCGGCGCTGAGACCTCCCTGGTCGATGCTCACCAGCTGGCCGGCGAGCTCGAGGAGGCACTGCGCCTACAGATCCCCGACATCGCTGATGTCGTCGTCCACACCGCAACCTAAGAGCACCCGAAGCGCAGCGGCCGGCCCATGGCCGCACCCGCGCGCCGTCTCACCGACACCCAGATTCATCGGGCCCTCCAATGGCCAGGTTCTTGGTGAAATCACCCGCGGAAGGCGCCGCCGCTCCCAGGCAGACGCCTCCCGCGGGCTTCCATCCCTCTCCAGCCGGCGCCAGCCGACGCCGACGGCTCCGCTCTGAGCGCCTTGCCATCCAGTGCCTGTGGCATCCACAGCCCCGCGGCCTCGCTTTGCCGGCCATTCCCACAGATACGTGGGATCGAACATGCGATCGCGCTGGTATTGGTGAACCAGATTGGTGAACGCCGGCCGGCTCTGAGGTGCATCGGACTCTCCTTCCGCAGGATGGTTCGCGCATCAGTGCTGCAAATTGCGTGCCTACTGCCTTCATCCACTGAGACGCTGCGGTCCCGCGATACATTTCACGCACCCGCGAAATGTTTTCATCTCCAGTCCCGCGGCCCGCAGAGAGGCGATTGCTAGAGTCCTCCCCCATGGACTCACTGTCCGCGCGCCAGCAGGAGCCCTGATGCCCCTGCTGGATCCGCGGTCGCTGCCGCGGCATACCGACCGCCTCTACCGCGCGGCGTGGGCTCTGTGCGGGTCCCGGGAGGACGCCGAGGACCTCGTGCAGGAGACGTTCGCTCGCGTGCTCGCCCGCTCGCGCTCGCTGCATGGCCAGGACGAGCTCGCCTACCTGATGCGAGCGCTGCGCAACACCTTCTTCACGCAGCGCCGCACCGCCTCGCGCCGCCCGCAGGTGGCCACCACCGCGCTCGATGAGATGCAGACGATCGACCACAGCGGCGCCGAGCGCCCCGAGGAGGCCGCTCAGATGCGAGAGGTCTTCGGGACCATCTCAGCGCTCTCAGAGCACCACCGGCTCGCGCTCATAGCCGTGGACATCGTCGGTCTCTCCTACAGGGAGGCCGCCGAGGTGCTCGACACCAAGGAGCAGACGCTCGCCGTGAGGCTCTTTCGAGCGCGCGAGCAGCTGGCGCGCGAGCTGAGGCGCGAGGTCCCGGAGCCGCGGGCCAAAGAAGAGCTTCGCCCGAAGGGAAGATCAGACGCCGATCAGGCGTCTTACTCAGTGGTGGTGAGAGATGAATCGTGATAGCCCGGACATTCAGGCTCGGCTTGCCGCGCTCGCGGACGGGACGCTTGCGCCCGGCGAGCAAGAGCAGCTGCTGGCGCAGATCGACAGCTCCAGCGAGCTCGGCGAGGATGCCGAGGCACAACGGCATGCCGTTGCGGTCATGAGCTCGCTGGAGAGCGTCCATGCGCCCGCTGAGCTGCATCGCTCGGTGCAGGTGCTCGTGGCCGGTGCCTCGCACTCGCGCCACAGACGCCCACGACGCCGGCTTGCCCTACGCCTCCTCGCGCCAGGGGCATTGGCAGCGGCCGCCATGGCGGCGCTCCTGATAGCGCTGACGAGTGGCGGCTCCGGCGCGCCCACGCTGCTGAAGGCAGCCGACGTGGCGCTTGCCCCCGCGACGCTTCCAGCGCCTGCTCAGAGCGTCAGCAGGCAGTCGGAGCTCACGCGCTCGGTGGAAGGAACCGCATACCCCTACTGGCAGGACAGCTTCGGCTGGCGCGCCACGGGAGCACGCGTGGATCGCGTGGCCGGGCGCATGGTCACGACCGTCTTCTACGCACCGCAGGAGAGCGCGCATACCGGCGCGGGGCGCATCGGCTACGCGATCGGTGGCCGGAGTCCCGCTGCCCCTTCCGCACGGTGGCACCGAGATCACGGACAGAGGTATCGCATTTCACCTGCTGAGCACCCGCGGGGCGACCGTGCTCACCTGGCGACGCGCCGGGCACACCTGCGTCCTGGCTGCCCGCGGCGTGAGCAGTACGACGCTGGTTCATCTCGCCGCCTGGGGGTAGCGGCTCCCCTCAGGCGCTGCCCGTAGCGCGCCTCACCGCGGCGCCTGACTCTGCGCAAACATCGGCTCGATCCCGCGCGCGCGAGCCTCCCCGACGCTGACGATTTCTCGGCCCATCGGCAGCAGCGAGATCGGAATCAGCTTGAAGTTGGCAAGGCCAAGCGGTATGCCGATGATCGTCACGCACAGCAGGATGCCCGAGAACAGGTGCCCGAGCGCAAGCCACCAACCGCAGAGCAAGAACCAAAGGACATTGCCCACCCCTGAGGCAACACTCGCGTCCTGACGCCTGACAACCGTCCTGCCGAATGGCCACAGCGAGAACGCGGCGATGCGCAACGAGGCGACCCCGAAGGGGATCGTGACGATCAAGACGAAGCAGATCAGCGCAGCCACCGTGTAGCCGATGGCGATCCAAAGGCCCGCAAAGAGCACCCAGATTATGTTCAGCAGCACCCTCAACAGCAGACCTACCCCGTTCCTTCAAACAGCCTACAGTCACCCGAGCACATGTACAAGACCGGCCTGCCGTCCAAGACACCGCACACCACATCACGATGGCTCTGAGCCGCCAGACGATCCTTGATCGCGCTCGGCGCGTACCGCCGGGCTGCGTTACCACCTATGGCGATCTTTCGCCGGGCGCCCCGCGTCACGCGGGACACGTGCTCTCAGAAGCTCCCGAGGATGTGCCGTGGTGGCGGGTCGTACGCAGTGACGGCACGCTGCCCAAGGGCCAGGAGCAGCGCGCGCGGCTGCTGGCAGAGGAGGTACGCATCGTGGGCGCGCGCGTCGTGATGAAGGAGGCGCACATCCCGGCGGAGGCGATCCTCTAACCAGGGCCCGCCCGCGAGCCGCGCTGAGGCTCTGCGGCGGCGGCGTCTACGAAACGGCGGCCGATGCGCGCCAGGGCCGCAAGCAGCTCCGGCGACCCATCGACTGTGAAGTCGACACCCGCCATCCCGATCCGAAAGGCCAGCCAGTCGAGGTCGTCGTCGCTCGTGCGATAGGTGCAGGTGTGCTCCCCAAGCGCCTCGATGCTCCCCCACCCCATCGGCAGTCGCGCGCGTATGTGCTCGGCGGGCGCCTGATAGGTGACTCTCGCCTCATAGCGGTAGGTCAGCTTCCTGATGCTCGTACGCACGAACGCGGCGGGATCGCCGCCGGGGATCGTGCGCGCGTTGAAGCGGCGGCCGGATGGGCGCGCCTCGCTGACCCGGTCGACTCGAAAGGTTCGCCAGGCGCCGCGTTCTGGATCGAAGGCCACCAGATACCAACGTCGGCCGAGCGTCACCAGCGCGTGCGGCTCCACCACGCGTCTTGTGCGCGCACCCTCGCGAGCGCTGTAGGCGAAGCGCACGAGCTCGCAGTCGCGACACGCGATCGCAAGCATGGTGAGCGCCTGGGCGTCAACCGTCACGCCGCCTGCGGCGGCCGGGGTGGAGGTCGCCGCGCTGAGAGCCCCGACGCGCCGGCGAAGCTGCGCCGGCAGCACCTGCTCGAGCTTCACGAGCGCGCGCAGCGCCGTCTCCTCGATGCCGGCCACAGCGGAGCGAGCGGCCGTGCGCAGGCCGATCGCCACCGCGATCGCCTCCTCGTCATCAAGCAGCAGCGGCGGCATCGCGGTGCCCGCACGCAGTCGGTATCCACCCGCCGGCCCGCTCACCGACTCGATCGGGTAGCCGAGCTCGCGCAGGCGCTCCACGTCTCGGCGCACCGTCCGCGCGGAGACCTCCAGCCGATCCTGGAGCTCGCCTCCTGGCCATTCCCGCCGCGCCTGCAACAACGAGAGCAGCGAAAGCAGCCTGCCAGCTGTGGTTGCCGTCTCGCCCATCCCCGGATCTTCTCGCAGATTGCGGCCAGAAACTGGCCGCAATGCGCCCTAGCTTCCATCGTACCGGGCCAGCGCACCCGCAAAAATGGGCGGCGGACCGGTTTCGCAATCTCAACCCACACGAGCTGAAAGGACTGGAAATGGACTTCAAGATCGAGCTGATCGCGATACCCGTCTCAGACGTCGACCGCGCGAAGGCCTTCTACGCAGATCAGGCCGGCTTCATCGCCGAACACGACCATCAGGTCGATGAGAACCTGCGCTTCGTGCAGCTGACCCCACCCGGCTCGGCCTGCTCGATCGCGTTTGGCACCGGGATCACGGAGGCGCAGCCCGGCTCGGTGCGCGGAATCACGATGGTGGTGCAGGACGCCGCGGCCGCCCGCGCCGAGCTCGCGGCTCGCGGCGTGCCGGTCAGCGACGTGCAGGAGTTCCCGTGGGGCTCATTCGTGTTCTTCGCCGATCCAGATGGCAACTCCTGGGCACTTCAGCAGCTACCTGCACGTACCTAACATCTGCCTCAGACGGCATGCGAGGATAGTTCGAGATGCACAGCGTGCGTACACAAATTCGAGCTTGAGATCGGGTGATACGATCAATAGCCGATGACGCTTGAGTCGGGCTACTCATGGTTGGTCTTGCCGTGTCCTCGGAGGCCAGGCTGATGCCCGGGTGGACACCGGTTCTGCCGGATGTGTTGCGCTGGCAGGACAGCTGCAACGTATATGCCGTCCTGGGCGAGGAGGCGGCATTGATCATCGATGCTGGCACTGGCGAGTGGCTGGAGGAGGGGGTTCGGCACCTGCCAGTGCCGGCGGCGGCGGTGCTTCTCACGCACTACTTCCGCGATCACGCGGCCGGCGCGGCGTTGGCGGCGCGCGCCGGGATTCCTGTCTACGTACCAGAGGGCGAGCGTGAGATCTTCCTCGATCCCGCCGAGCACTTCCGCAAGCGCGAGACATATCTGATCTACGACAACATCTGGGACCTGTTCGCGCCAGTGGAGCCGACTGCGGTCGCCGGGGTGCTGCGCGACTACGAGCAGCTCACGCTGGCAGGAATCGAGCTACGGGTGCTGCCCCTGCCAGGCGCAACGCCCACGCAGGTGGGATTCGTACTGCGCACACCAAAGAGCGGACGCACTGTCGCCTTCTGCGCAGAGACGATTCACTCGCCAGGACGCCTGCCACGCTTGGCGCCGCTGCAATACAACTACAACGACATCATCGGCGCGGTAAACGTGGCGTTCTCCGCTGAGGTGCTACGCCAGCTCCATGTCGATGTGCTGCTTCCGAGCCTCGGCGACCCATCGAGGAAGCGCCGAACGAGGCGCTACAGGCGCTGCATGAGAACCTGATCGCATATAGCTGGGATCACGCCCTGGAGCGTACGGTGCTCGAGGTCGCTGGTCACGATCGAGTCGAGCAGCTCTCAGCCTCTGTATGGCGCTCGACGCAGGCCAATGCTGCGAGCCACTTCATCATCGGCAACAGCGGACAGGCGCTGGCGATCGACTACGGCTACTGGTATGCCTCGGGCTCAGGCGCCTTGAACGCCGAACTCGACCCATACCCGATCCTGATACCGGCCTACTCCTTCCTCGAGCGCCGCCGACCGCTTCTGCACAGCCTGCAGCCGTTGCGCGAGCAGGCCGGCGTGGAGGATATCGCCGCAATCCTCACGACCCACTATCACGATGACCACGTGTGCGGCATCCCGCTGCTGCAGCGCCTGCGGGACACGCCCTGCTGGGCGCCTGCCAACTTCGCCCGCCTGCTCGCCGAGCCAGCTGCGCACCGGTTCCCCTGCACGTGGCCGCAGCCGATCCGGTCGACCGCGCGCTTGCGCTCGATGAGCCACTCGACTGGGACGGCATTCGCTTTCACTTCGCGCCGATGAGCGGCCACACGCGCTTCTCAGCTCTGATTGGATGGGAGGTGGACGGCATCCGCTATCTCCACGCCGGGGACCAGTACGCCCCGGTCGAAGGCGATCCCTCGCCGGAGCCGGGGTTCGCCTGCAACTACGTCTATCGCAATGGCGCCTTCCTGCACTCCTATCGCGAGAGCGCGGAGTGGATCACCGCCTTTCGCCCTGACGTCGTGCTCGGCGGCCATTGGACCCCCACGCGGACCGACGAGCGCTACTTCGAGCGACTCGCCGACTACGGCCGCGAGTTCGAAGAGCGCCACCGGCGCGTGACGGCGCTCGGAGACGCAGAGCCGCACTTCGGGCTAGACGGCATGACCGGCTGGATCTGGCCCTACCGCGTCAAGCTGCCCGCTCCGCAGGCGATCGAGTTCGAGGTCACTGTTCGCAATCCGCTGCCGACCGACGTGACCCTGCGACTGCGCATGCGCGGCCCTGAGGGTTGGCAGGGCTCCGCGATCGAGCTACCGGCGAACGGTCGCCAGGAGATCAGCACGCGCATGAGCATCGCTCCGAGCGGGCCCTGCCGCCGCCAGCCGATCACCGTCGAGATGCATGCAGACGGACGCCCATTTGGCCAGATCCTCGAGGCGCTCGTGACGGTCGAGGGCGACGCGCAGCCCTGACGAGCGACCCGTTTATCAAGTTCATCTCAGGCCGGCCGGCGCATGGCTCCGTCGATGCCCCATTCCTAGGGTCTTCCCCATCTGGCTGAGGCCCAAGACAGGCGGTGGTGTGGTCGTGTGCGGTCGGTTTGCCGCCCGACGGACCCTATGCGGAGCTTTACAGTGCCCCACCGTGGGGCAACGGGGTCAACGACGTTATCTAGCCAGCGAGCTAATGGCGACGGTGGCGGAGGAAGACATTCGCCCGAACGGGTGACCGGCACGAAACCAAAGCCGGCGCCGTAGGCGACGTCGCGTCGTCCGCTGTCAGGCGTCGAGTTCCTGCTGCTTTTCGATGCAGTAGGCGGCGCTGGTCGCTGACCGGTGTTCAGTCCCTGCCCCCGCTATGACAGTTGTCTGAGTGCGGGCCAGCAAGAATGCTCGGTGTTGGCTGGTGGTAGTCGTTGCAACCCAGCATCGCCGCTCTTGCCGCGCTTCTTCGCGTAGTCGGCCAGTAGATCGAGCAGCGCTCGGGTCTGCTCCTTGCGGAGGTGGTCGTCGAGAGCCGTGCCGGGCTTTGTGTATTCGATGTTGACGATGATCAGCTGGTCCGCGTCAATGACCATAATCATCGTCGGCGGGCGCAACTCGCCGACGCTGCCCAGCGCGGCCAGCAGCACGCCCTCCGCTTCGCCGGCGGCCTCGACGGCCTCGGCCAGGCGGGCGACGTCTTGGGTCGAGGGGCGGGCGGCGATGCGCACACGTACGCGCCGCGGCCGCCACAGCGGACGCGTCTCAAGGATCAGCGACTGTGGTTAGCGGCGTGAGCGGTCACGATGCCCGTCGATCTCGGCGATCAGCCGGTCCACATCGGCTGCGGCCTGCTCGACTTCGGCCGGTGTGAAGCCCGGCGTCTTGGCCAGCTCGCCCGCGTAGATCGTGGGCCACTGCGGCAGCACCGTGACCGACGGTGGCCACGGGTGCTTGTCGCGCAGGCGGAAGATCTCCACGCACGCCCGGCGCACGCCCGGCAACTCGTCGTCGGCGAGCAGGCGGCGGACGAGGAGGATGTCGATCAGGTCGCGGGCTCGGTCGTTCTCACCGATCGGCGAGGGAGTGGTCGGTGCAGGCGTGGAGCTTCTGCGCGAGCATGTAGGCGAGCGTGACCAGCGGCAGCTCGCTGACCGGGGAGAGGCCGAGCGCGGTGATATCGATGAACGTGTTGTCGACCATCTGCGTGCCGCGGCCGGCGTCGCCTTCGGCCGGCGCTGCCTCGAACTGCACCGTGGAAAACGGCTGGCCCTTGAACTGCAGCTTGATGTCGCCGCGCCAGGCGGCGGTGTCGTGGATTGGCACCCATGAGACCAGCCGGAAGCTGAAGCCGTCCCAGCCGCGGGCCAGGGCGTCCCGTAGCAGGGACTCGATCTCCTCGGCCTGGGCGCGGACGGCCGCGTCGAGGTCCTTGGTCGCCCGGGCCTCCTGGCCCATCAGGAGCTCGACGGCGACGCCGCCCTTGATGGCGAAGATTGGCTCACCATTCCCGTCGCGGGCGTGGGTGCCGAGCGCGGCGATCACGGCGATGTAGCCGATCTGGCGGCGGGCGCGCAGCTGCAGCGCGTCGTCGCCGATTAGGTTGCGCAGGCGCTGCTCCAGCGAGGCCTTGTTCTTAGGCGGTGTGTCGTAGCGGCGCTCGCTCATGCCGCGCCCCGAGCCCGCGTGGCGCGCAGATCGGCCTCCTGCTCAGCGGTGATGAGCGCCTGGCGGGCGGCGGTGTCGATGGCCTGGCCGATGAGCGTGGGTCGCAGCCCGAGCTCTATGCCGTCGGCGATCGCGCGCGCCGGGGTGACGATCGGGACGTCTCGCAGCCAGGTCACCTCATCGTTGGCGAGGTCGTGTCGATGCAGCCGGTAACGCGCGGGCACCTGTCGGTGGGTGCGGTAGCCACGCGGGACGGTGATATCGATGTGAGCCGGGCTTACGTCGCAGAGCTCGTGGAGATCGAGCGCCGTCTCACCGCTCAGCGTGCCGCGCCCGTCCGGCCATTGGGCGGCCCGCGCGAACTCGTCGAAGTCTCCGTGCGGCACCAGCTCGATGCGGTACAAGCCCCGGCCGACGCGCTCGGCCAAGCCGCGCTGGGCGTAGTCGTTCAGGCGGCGCGGGTCGATGCCCAGCTCGCGCACCTCGCGGGTACGCACAAAGCCGTTCTGCTCGGCGGCAAGCGCGAGGATCTCAGTGAATACCCGGCCCGGCATACCGGTACATAGTACCGCTTTTCGCGGATGTTCATACACGAAGTCGGCAGAGGAGGTACAGACTATGTGATTTTGCGGATGTCCATACGGGCTGCAAGGCTGGACGATGCGCTCGGCAGAACGTGGAGGCCAGTGGCTGCGCTCATCGCCGGCCGCCTCCTGATCGGGAGCCGGGTGCGCCTCGCGGCCTTTCGTCGAGGTAACGCACTCGACGGCCTCACGCGCGTGGCGCAGCGGGGGCTATACCGTGTGGGACAGCCGTCGCGGTCCCGACCGCCTAGGCGCATGGCCACGGGACGACCCGTTCCACCAGTGCCGAAGGGTTGCCGGTAAGAGCGAATTGCTCCGGGGCTATGACCATAACGAGTACCGGCGGGAGGTCCGTGCCCGTGGCATCAAGCCATCCCCCCAGCCGCACGCTGTCCTCTTCCGCCATGACCCTGGCCAGAGGATGCAGCCCTGGACACGACGCGCTAACGTCGATCTGGTTCGCCGGATCCAACCGTATTCCAGCCCTGAATAGTTGGCGCAGGATGCTAGTTGACCGCCCTCGCCCAGGGCCGCTTGGCGCGACGATCAAAGGGCTGTCTGCGCCCCAGGATCGGATCGACGGTGCTGCGGAATGCTTCCTGTCTTTCGGCGCAGGATCCCGCTGTCGGATAGGTTGCGCCGCCCGTTCAGATGCATGTAGCTCGAACAGTTGTGGTGTACGGTCCGCCTCTATGGAGTAGATTGCCGCCAGTCCTGCGGGTCCGTGCCAAAAACGCTGCACTTTGCGGTGATGGTTCTCATGACATGGCAGTAGACCAGCAGACTATGTATTGTGCACGCCGGATCGGCGGTCGCTGGTCCATCGACGAGAGAGCTCCAGGGGGATCACAGCAATGAACAAGGGGGCTGGGCTGCGCCGTGGTAGCGCCGTGTTTGTGGCGATCTGCGCGGTGGCAACATTGACGGGATGGCTGTCGATGAACGCGGCACAAGCGGTGCCGGCACGGTCCGGGCAATTGCTCTACGAGACCGCCAGCAGTGGCATTGCTGTTGGCCATGCGACATCACGAGCGCAGCTGGGCGAGTGGTTCTTCCTGCTTCCGGGAGGCGACTGGTTGATGCCCGGGGTTGCGCGCTGGGAATCGGAAGCGCGCAGGAGCAGCCCGGAAGCAATCGTTGCGCGGAGGCGCAGTGCGACCGCGTACGAGGGCATGCGGGCTGCTCGGGCGCGTGGCTTGGTCGGGGAATCGTTTCCGGCGTCATGCGATCAACCTGCAGCTGCACAGGGATGGCTCGGGATTTGAAGCCCTCGCCCCGCTGGCGGCGGTGCGCTTCTCGCGGCATCTCTCAGAAGGCGCCGCGCTGCGAGGGACCGGTGTCTCGCTGACCCCGGTCAACAGCGCCGGCGTGCCGCTGGGCGGCGCCGCAGGGACCGTCGATGGGGCATCGGTGTTCTACGGGGACAGCGAAGACCCGCGCGCCGGGGTGCTCGACCTCGACACGGTTGCCAAGGCGGCACCCGGCGGCCTCAGCCTGGAGACGGTGCTGCGCAGCGAGCGCTCGCCGCGGAAGCTCTTCTTCAGAGTCCAGATGCCGCACGGCGCCAGCCTTGCGCTGGAGCGGCGTGGGGCTGCCGCGGTGCGCCTCCACGACAAGACGATCGCGACCGTCACGATGCCCTTGGGAGCACAGGACGCCGAAGGCACCGTCGTGCCTGTCTCGATGAACGTGTCGGGCGATGCGATCGTGCTCTCGGTCCCGCATCCGGCCGGACGCTTCAGACTGCCGATAGTGGTCGATCCGACGGTGACCGACGCCGATCTGCTGTCGTGTCATGGGCTTTCCAACTGGGCATTTCAGGGCGTTGGCGTCACCGATGGCCAGCACGTCGAAAGCTGCGCGGGCGAAATGTACTACTACGACACCGGCTCGACGCACGAAGGCGACTACGGGCTCTTCGCCTATCCAGCTCAGGGTGAATCGCATATCTACAAGTACACCGCGGAAACGGCGTCGAGCGGTAAACGTCTGCGCAACGAATTGGCGATCGTCAACCCGAGCAAAACAATCGAAGCAACGGTGAGCTATCCGGGCACCTACAGTCGCACGAGCACCGAACTGTGCGTGGAAGCGGGGTGCGCCGTGGGCAAAGTGACGAGCGCCAACGAGAGCAACGCGGCCATCTTCGAGCAGATCGGGACGAACAACAGCGCGGAATATGAAGGGCTCACCGCGGATTTCTGGAAGGCATCGGTGTGGTTGGTGCAGGAAAAAGGGCCAAACCCGCCGGCTTTCGATGAATCCAACGCGATGACCGGTGAAGCGGGCGGGTATCCGCCTGAATCCAACGTGCTCTACACGCACGGCTGGCTTGGCCCCAACTCCAAAAGCGCCGTGGAAGCGACCTTGACCGATCCTGGCGTCGGCGTGAACGAATGGTCTCTGAGCTCTCCTTCGCTTGGCACCTGGACGGTCAAAGGCCCGACCAACGCCGGCGAATGCATCACATGCGGCTACTTCGGGTCGACCGGCAAACCGGCGACCGTGGTCATCAAGAAGGGCGGCACCGAAGTCTGCAGTCGCAACGGCGGCTGCGAGAAAACCCCTTCGGCGTTGCCGAACGGCGAAGACACCGCGGAAGTGACCGCCTACGACGCACTGGGCCTGAGCGCGAAAACGTTGTCGGTCAAGTTCGGCGTGGACGACGCGCCCCCCACGAACTGTCGCTGACGGGCCTGCCACCCAACAAGGAAATCGGGAACGGCGTCTACCACCTGAAGGCTTCGGCCGCCGACGGCGAAGGGGCGACCAAGAGCTTCGGGAATCGCCTCGCTGGCCCTGAAGGTGGACGGCAAACAGGTCGGGGCGCCAGAGGGCTCCTGCTCACCGGGTCCGTGCAGCGCCTCGGGCGAATGGCTCATCAGCGGCACGGAATTCGGCGTGGGCCAGCACGAAGTGACGCTGACCGCCACGGACAACGCCGGCAATGTGGCGGTCGAAAATTACACGATGTTCGTTGCGCGACCCACGACGCCGCTGCCGGCGGGACCGGGATCGGTGGACCCGCAGTCCGGCGAGCTGCACCTGAATGCCACGGACGTCTCGATCGGCGTACCGGGAGGCAGCCTGACGGTGGGACGCAGCTACGGGTCGATGCACCTGACCGCGGGTTCGCAAGGCCCGCTTGGACCGCAGTGGGCGCTGAGCGTGGACAGCACGCAGAACCTGACGCGGTTGCCGGACGGCGACATGCTGCTGACCGACGGCACGGGCCTGCAGGCGGTCTACACCAACAAAGGGAAAGGCGAATTCACGCCCGCCAAAGGCGACGCCGGCCTCACGCTGACCGAACAGACCGTGGAAGGCAAAGCGCAGTTTCTGCTCAAGGACGCGACCGCGGAAGTCACGACGTTCACCGAAGCAAGCGTGGGCGCAAGCCCCGTGTGGCTGCCGACGCTGCGCGAAACAGCAAGCCATGCGAGCGCTTCCGCGATCAGCTATCACGTCGAAGGCACGGTCGTGGAGCCCACGGAGATGATCGCACCCAAGCCCGCCGGCGTCTCCTCCTGCTCACCGGAACTGGTGAAGGGCTGCCGGGCGCTGAAGTTCGTCTATGCGACCAAAACGACCGCCACCGGCAACGGGCAGAGCGAATGGGGCGAATACACGGGCCGCCTGCAGGAAATCACATACACGGCCTGGAAGCCCTCGGCCGCCAAAATGACCACCGTCGCGGTGGCGAAGTACGCCTACGACAAAGAAGGCAGGCTGCGAGCAGAGTGGGACCCGCGGATCTCGCCGGCACTGAAGAGCACCTACGGCTACGACGCCGAAGGGCACGTCACGGCGCTGACGACCCCTGGGCAGCAGCCATGGCTCCTCACCTACGGCAGCATCTGGGAAGACAAGCGCCTTGGACGCCTGATCGCCACGACGCGGCCCAATGCCTCCACGGCAGCCGGCAGCGGCGTGGCGCCGGCCAACACCACCGGCCCGGCGATCTCGGGGACCGCCGCCGTCGGCTCGACGCTGACTCTCTCCAAGGGCGAATGGAGCAACAGCCCGCTCAGCTACAGCTACAGGTGGGAAAGCTGCAACAGCGAAGGGCACGAATGCTCTCCCATCACCGGCGGATCCAATCAGAAGCTGGTGGTGGGCTACAACCAGATCGGCCACGAGATCGCCGCGAGCGTGAGCGCCACCAACGCGGACGGATCTACGAGCAGTCTGGCCGCGGCCACCACGACGGTGAAAGCACCTGAATTCTATTTCAACTACTTCGGCGAAATCGGATCGTGCAACGCGGAAGAACACGAACACGAAGCTTGCAAAGGCGAAGCGGGCGTGGCGGAGGACAACGAAGGCAACGTGTGGGTCGCCGACCACACCTCCGATCGGCTGGAGAAGTTCTCGCCGGAAGGAAAACTGCTGGCCAGCTACGGCTCGGCGGGATCGGGCAACGGGCAGTTCAACGGCCCGACCGGCGTGGCCATCGACCCGAGCACCGGGTACGTCTATGTCGCCGACTCGGGCAACAACCGGATCGAGTGGTTCAAGTCCAACGGCGAATACCTCGGGCAGGCCGGCAAAGCGGGCACGGGCAGCTTTGAATTCAAAGACCCGACCGGGATCGCAATCGGCGAAGGCTTCATCTTCGTGACCGACACCGGCAACAACCGCGTGCAGATGCTGCAGGCCCACGAACACGACTTCCTGACCACCTTCGGCGGCACCGGCTATGGCGAAGCGACGCTGAAAGGCCCAACCGGCATCGCGTTCGGCGGCCCCGAAGAATCGACGGGCGACGTGTATGTCGTCGACAGCGGCAACAACCGCGTGGAGCGGTGGCGCAGGTCCGGCGAAATGGTCGAGGAAGGCTCGATCGGCACGCACGGCAGCGGCAGCAAACAGTTCAGCAAACCGACCGGGATCGCCTACGACCAGACCCAGCACCGGCTCTACGTCGCCGACACCGGCAACAACCGGATCGCCTACTTCAGCCGCGAACTGACCGAATGGGGCACGACGGGCAGCTCAGGCAGCGGATACTTCGGGCAGATGAAGGCGCCGACGTGGGTCGGCACCAAGCTGAGCGAACGCAACACCACGCCGGGGCCCTACGTGATCGACAGTGGCAACGCGCGAATCATCAGGGCATCCTCGAGCGTGCTCTCAGAACC
Source organism: uncultured Actinomycetota bacterium (assembly GCA_963757925.1). Classification (GTDB taxonomy): domain Bacteria; phylum Actinomycetota; class Thermoleophilia; order Solirubrobacterales; family Solirubrobacteraceae; genus Palsa-744. The sequence goes on along the minus strand of CAVWTE010000025.1, from coordinate 208,873 downwards.
GGGTGTCTCCCCTGCCGAACCGCCAAGCGCCGGGACGAGCTCCGTGACGACCTTCGACTACCACGTGCCGGTCTCGGGCGCCTACGCCCCCTACGGCATGGGCGCCAAAGAAGTGGAAGCATGGGGCCAGAGCGACAACCCGGTCGAAGGCACCGCGGTCTTCCCGGCCGATGAACCGATGGGCTGGCCGGCCAAGGATTACAAGCACGCCACCATCGCCTACCTGGACGCGAAGGGCCGCACGGTCAACGTGGCCACGCCAAGCGGCGGCATCTCGACCACCGAATACAACGAAACCAACGACGTGGTGCGCACCCTGAGCACGGATGCTCGGGCGGCGGCGCTCAAAGAAGGCGCGAAATCCGCGGAAGCCTCGAAGCTGCTCGACACGCAGAGCACCTACAACAGCGAAGGCAACGAGCTGCTTGGCATCCTGGGACCCCGCCATCTCGTAAAGCTCTCCAGCGGCAAAGAAGCGCAGGCACGCGAGCACACCCTCTACACCTACGAAGAAGGCGCTCCAAGCGAAGGTGGCCCCTATCAGCTCGTGACCAAGACCACGCAGGGCGCGCAGGTGGAAGGAGAAGCGGAACAGGATGTGCGCACCACCTCCACCTCCTACTCGGGCCAGGAAAACTTGGGCTGGAAGCTGCGCAAGCCGACCTCTGTGACGAGCGATCCCTCAGGTCTGAAACTGACCCACACGACGGTCTATGAACCGGGCACCGAAAACGTGACCGAAATCTGGATGCCGAAGAGCAAAGGCAGCGAAAGCCCGCACGACCAGAGGACCGTGTACTACACCACAGCGGCCAACTCCAGCTACCCAGGCTGCGGAGAACACGCCGAATGGGCGGGCCTTGCGTGCGAGACGCTGCCAGCCAAGCAACCTGAAACCACCGGGCTGCCGAACCTGCCGGTGACGACCTTTACATACAACATGTACGACGAGCCGGTCTCGGTCAAAAGCACGGTCGCCTCCAACACGCGCACCACGAGCATCGAATACGACGAAGCGGGCCGCGAGACCAGTCACGAAACGACCTCGACGGTCGGCAAAACGCTGCCGAAGGTCAGCTTGAAATACAGCGAAACGACTGGTGCGCTGGTCGAACAGGTGGCGGGCAGCGAGTCGGTCAAGAGCGCCTTCAACAGCCTCGGCCAGCTGACCGGCTACACCGACGCCTCAGGATCAACCACGACCTACGAATACGAAGGCGAAGGCGATGAGCGGCTGAAGAAGCTGAGTGGCGGCGATGGCAGCCAGACCTATGGCTATGAACCGGCCACCGGCATGCTGGACGAAATCGCCGACTCGGCGGCGGGCACCCTCAAAGCCAGCTATGACGCGGAAGGCAAGCTGTCGAGCGTCAGCTATCCGAACGCGATGAAGGCCGAATACTCCTACAACCAGGCCGGGCAACAGACCGGAGTCAAGTACGTAAAGACCGCGCACTGCGCGAGCACCTGCCCAGAAACCTGGTACAGCGACACCGCGCTGCCATCGATCCACGGCCAGTGGCTCTCGCAGACCAGCTCGCTCGCACAAGACTCCTACTCCTACGACGCCGCGGGGCGCCTTATAGAAACACAGACCACGCAGACCGGGAAAGGCTGCGTCACGCGCCGCTACGCCTACGACGAAGACACCAACCGCACGAGCCTTACGACCTACTCGCCCAACGGCAAAGGCGAATGCACATCCGAAGGCGGCACCGTCGAAAAACACACCTATGACGAAGCGGATCGGCTGACCGACTCAGGCGTGACCTATGAACCATTCGGCGGCACCGAAAAGCTGCCAGCGGCTGATGCGGGTGGATCGGAACTGCTGAGCAGCTTCTACGTGGACGGTCAGACCGCGAAACTCGAACAGTCCGGCGAGTCGATCGCGCACGATCTCGACCCCGAAGAACGAATCGGGGAAGTCGCGGAGACAGGCAAAGTCACCGCCACCGAAACCCTCCACTATCCGGGGCCCGGTAGCACATCCGAATGGACCAGCGAATCCTCGGGGCAGACAAACCGTGACATCCAAGCCTTCACTGGCCTGGTGGCCACTCAACACGACAGCGAAGCACCGACGTTGCAGATCTCCAATCTGCACGGTGATATCGTTGCGACCGCGATGGACTCCGAAGCCGCCACCAGCCTGGCTTCAACGATCGGGGAACCCGGCGAGTACGGGGTGCCCGCGACCGAAGCTCCGCCCAAGTACTCCTGGCTCGGCGCACACACCATCCCCACCGAAATGCCCTCCGGGATCGACACGATGGGCGTGCGCTCTTATGTGCCGCAGCTTGGCCGGTTCTTGCAGCCAGATCCCAAGCCGGGCGGCTCCGCCAACGCCTACGCCTATACCTTCGGGGATCCCATCAACACCAATGACCTCTCCGGCGAAAGCGCGATTCCTGGTTGGCTCAGTGAATTCGCCAGCGAAAACGCGCACCGCGTCGTAGCCGAAGAAGCAGCACGAGAAGCAGCCGCACGTGCTGAAGCCGAACGCAAAGCGGCCGAAGCGGCAGCAGCCGCAGAGGTAGATGCAGGCATGAATGCAACATTCGTCTCAGGTGAAGAAGAATGGTGGGGCGAAGAAGAAGAATGGTGGGAAGAAGAAGAAGGAGGCGAAGGCATCTGGGAATACGTCTCCAACCACCAAAGAGGGGCGGGCACGGAAGAAGCGCGCACAGAACCGGGCCTGTTTGAACAGTCACTAGGCGAAGAAGGTGTTGCCGGAGAAGAAAAGCGCGGCGGCGGCTCAACCGTGCCGCTCTGTGGCGCCGATGCTGAAGGCGTCTGCGCGCATAATATTGGAGGCGTGCATGGACACAACAGCCATGGGGGTGGGTACTATCATGGCGTGAAAACGTATGTACATGGGGGCGATGCCTGTTTTGGAGCTGGAGCAGCGGTCACGTTCGTCTCGTACTTCGTCAACCCTGCCGTAGGTGTCGCAGCCGGGCTCGGTGTGTTGGCATGCGGCTAGTTCGGTTGATTCAGAGTCAGGATGTACGCGGGCGTTGGATGAACGTCATAGGTCTAGCATTGATTTGTGTGAGCATTGCAGCGAATGTGCGGTTCCTAGGGTATATAGGCCTCGCTGTCCTAGTAGTCAATGTTGCTATTTGGATCATAGTCCGACGCGGAAATTCCTAGATGGGTCTAGCCCGACTAGGCGGATGCGCGCGGGCATGGCGTTCATAGCTATGGTGGCTTTGCATGTTGGGAAGGCCACCGTCGGCGATGTCGCAAAATATGTCGGCGTCGCATTGATTGGTTGGTTAGGTACGGCGGCATTGCTGTGGTGGTTTGATCGTCGCGTCGTGTGAGTGGCGCCTCGCTCGCTAAGAAACATGCGTAACAATACGTATACAGACGGGCGATTCCGGACCGGCGACGTGACAACCTGGATGCATAGATTCCTAGCCGCGTCTGCTTTTGTGGTGGTCTAGTGGTCGTGACTGGATTTGTACTTTTGCTGTGGATGTAAAGACGGAGGAATATGCAAAAGATCGTGAAGCTAATAGTGCCGCGAGCTGACCATCGCATGCGAGTGCGTCATGGCCGGCGAGCGGATGTTGTCGCGAGCTGGCTTCTTGTAGTCACCTGTATCGCTTGCTTGTTGCCTGATTTGGCCCAAGCCGAGCAGGATGACGCGAGCTCGACGGCGGCGTACCTGCAGACGGACCACGCCTTTGTGCAGGGAGAGTTTCGTGATCTGGGGCAGAGCGCTGCGGCGATTGCGGCCAGCGCAGGGGTGATCGCGGGGGAATGTCCGTCTGCGTTGACGTTCGCGCCGCGTGACGCCGCGTTCGGCGAGGTGGGAGAAGCGATTGAACGCACGGTGTTGCTCGCTAATGTGGAGCCGGTTCGCTCGGTGACGCTGCGGTTTTCGCGTCGAGCCGGAGGTTTGAGATGGGCTGATGGCAAGCTCACACGGCTGGTGGGTGTGCTGGTTGCGCGGGAACGCTTGGCCGCGACGGTGGCGCTGCCGGCGATGTGCGCTGCGGTGGACGCGTGGCGACAGAGCGCGTATACGACGCTGCCGGCGACGGTGGGGACCTTTCTCTCGCAGCTGGAAGCGGTCGAAAGAGCAGCGGGGTTCTCCGAAGTATCCGTCGAAGCGAGGATCGAGCGTCGGCTCAGGCGCTATGAGGATGCACGCGAGAAGCGGACCGCGACCGATACCGAGCGTCTTGAAGGCATTCTCGACAAGGGGTTGCAAACCGCCTTTGTTGCCGCGAGGCGCAAGCTTGAGGCGGCGTGGGGAGCTTCGCCGCTATGAGCGCTCGCAGCCGGCTCGCCGCCCTTCTCTCGGTCGTTGTGTGCGCGGCGGCATTGCTTGCTGCGCCTGGCGCGGTGGCCGCTCAGCCTGGGTCACTTGGATTCAAGGCGTGCCGTTCCGTGCAGATTTTCGTGTCCATCGCGGGCATGGAATGCGGCACGCTGGTCGTTCCGTTTGACCGCGAGGATCCGGCGGCTGGCGATATAGGGCTTGCGGTTCAGCGGATGCCAGCCAGCGGGACGCGCAAGGGCGTGATCGTGTTGTTGGCTGGCGGTCCAGGGCAGCCTGCGTTGCCGGCCTTCGAGCAGTTCCTCGCGCCGCTCGCACGCGATCCTGCGCTGCGCGGGTTTGAACTGGTGGCCTTCGATCAGCGCGGAACCGGGCAGTCGCAAGGGCTTGAATGTCCCGGGTCGGAAGGGCCCTCCAAGGGCGGGATATCGGCTTATGTCGGCGCGTGCGGCGAGGCGCTCGGCGCGACGCGCGCGTTCTACACGAGCCAGGAATCCGTCGAAGATCTCGACGCGTTGCGTCAGGCGCTCGGCGGAGAACCCCGTCGATCTGGGCTGTCTCTCTATGGCACCCGCGTGGCGGGCATGTATGCGCTTGAGCATCCGCAGGGGGTGGCCCGAATGGTGCTCGACTCGGCGGTGCCGGTGAGCGGCTCGAGCGCGCTCTACAGCGAACGTGTGGGTGCGCTGCGCCGAGTACTGGAAGAAGGCGTCTGCGGCGCCGGCGCGTGCCGCTCATTCACACACGATGCATATGCAGACCTCGTGCATCTCGTCCAGGTACTGCACAAACGTCCTCTGCGTGTCCAGATCCATGTGGCCCATGGCCACAGAGAGCAGGTGACGGTGACTGAAGCGCGGCTTCTGCAGCTGCTGCTGACGCTCGATCTTGCGCCGACAGTGCGCGAGATCGTGCCGGCCGCGATCGCCGCGGCCGTGCACGGCGATCCGACGCCGCTCGCACAGCTCGACGCGGGCGTTGGGTCCGAATCTCCTGGTAGCGAATCGCAGATCTCCTCGGGCATCGGCCCCCTCGCGCGGTCCTTGTCTGACGGCCACTCGCCGGATGCGCAGGCAGCGGCGAGTAAGCAGGTCTCGGCACACGCGCCGTTCAGCGACGAGCTCATCTCGACCACGCTGTTCGCTTCGACCTACTGCGTGGAGAACCAGCTGCCGTGGTCACCAGAATCTGCGCTCTCTGGACGATCCGCTCAGATGCAGGCGTGGCTCGCCTCGCTGCCGGCCTCGACGACCGCGCCGTTTGCTGCCCAGGCGGTCGCGTCGGTCTCGGTGCTGCCCTGGTGCTTGCGGTGGCCCGCAACGCCGGCCGCGCCGCCTGCGCCCAGCGGGATCTCGATGACGCCGACGCTGATCCTCTCTGGCGACGACGACCTGCGAGCACCCTTTGAAGGGGCGCTCAAGGTCGCGGCCGGCTACGGCGACGCAACGCTGCTGCGCGTCCCAGACGTCGGGCACTCGACCGTCACCGAGGACCGCACAGGCTGCGCCAAGCACGCGATGATCCAGTTCCTCACGGCTGGCAGCGCACCCTCCAGCTGTCCTCGGTCAAGCGAAGCCCAGGCAGTGGCGCTGCCGCCGGCATCGCTGAGCGACGTGCCGCCGGGGGTGTCGCGAGCGCTGCTCGCCCGGACGGTGGCGACAGCCACCGCCAGCGCGCTCGAGTATCTCTTCGGCCAGACCGTGACATCAGGAGCAGGGCTCGCCAGCGGCTACTGGGGCATCTCCGAGCACGGGCTTGCGCTGCACCAACTGAGCGACACCGCCGGCGTAATGCTCAGCGGCACGATCCACCTCTCAGGCACCGCTCTTGCGCCCATCGTTAGCGCCCACCTGCGTATAGGCGGCCGGATCTCGGGCGAGCTCACGCTCCACGGGCTCACGCTTGCTGGGAGCCTTGCCGGCACACCTGTGCACGCACAGCTTGGAACGTTGTAGATGAGCACAAGACGGGTGTGATCGGTGCCCGAGGACGCGCCTGGCTACCGCCCTTGGCGAGTGCTTTCGCTCGCCGAGAAGTCAACCACTTCGCTTTCCTCGAGCGGCTGTTCGCCTGTATGCTCGATCTCGCATAGGGCGTGGCATTCGGAGCGCCGCGCTTACTCGTCGGGAGTGGCACCACCTCCGCCTATCCACGGACCTTCATTCGCGGTAGGCGCGACCGCGGGGCAAGACGCGCGGGACATAGACGGTGTGGGTGGCTTGCTCGCGCGTGAAACGCACGCGCCAATCACCGACCCGCATCCGCCACTCCCGCTGGGCGCCCGCCAGACGGGTGATGTCCCCGCGCGGCGGCTGTGCATTCAAGCCATCCAGTGCGGCGATCACACGCCGGCAAACTTGCCGGTCGAGGCGTCTGAGGTCGCGTTCAGCGGCTCGCGTCAGCTCGACGCGCCACGCCTCGCTCACGCCAGCTCGGCGCGAATCGCATCGAGGCTGACGGTTTCGCCGCGCGCGAGCTCGTCGCGTGCAAGCTGGACGGCCGCCTCCTCCTCGGGAGTGCTCGGCTCGTCATCCACCGGGGCGCTGTCGAGCAGCGCCCCTAGCTCGTCGTGCCGGCGGCTGGCGATGTAGTCCAGCGCGCCTTCGGCCTCGCTCTCCGAGAGCTCCTCAACAACTACGCGCAGCTTCTCCTTGGCAGTCATGACCAGAACAACGGTAGCGCAGCAACCGACACCGTCACCCTCGCGCGCTTATGCCCGGCTGCCAGCTGCCCTCGCGTAAGCGGGAGGGGACGGCGAAGCTGGACGCGGCCGCGCGCCGAGGGAGAGGCCCGACTGACCTCGAGGGAACGTTGGAGTCAGCCCACCGGCCAGAGTGGTTGATGGTCAGCCTCCCAAGTGCCGGACCTCAGATGATCTGCTCCCACACGAGTCGCAGCTCTCGCTCCGGATCATCGACGACACCCGAGACCTCATCGAACAGATACGTGGGCCGAGTTGCGATGTCATATGTAGGCCACTCTCCCCCACCCGGATCGCCACTGTCGATGAACCGTATGAGCGCATCGCGCATCGCATCGATCACGGTTGCAAGGCCGGCGGTGTCCCGCCGGGCGGCGGGGAGCATCACGCTCTCATGCTCCGGATCATTCGGGCTCATCAACGGGCCATCCAGGCCGTGCGGAGCGCCAAACCCAAGCCCCCTTGGCGCAAGGCGCCAGTCCAGCCGGTAGGCCCAAGCGCGGCCGCCCGCCTGAACGCTTGCCTCCGCAAGCCGGATCGCCGGGATCCACCAGTCCGCCGAGGTGATGGCGTGGCGGCGCACTTCATGCTGGCTCCAATCGGCTGGCAGCAAACGACGGTAGGCAGCCGTCGCCTGCTCAAGCTGCCCGGAGTCCACCATCGTGGACTCGTCGCTGGTCTCGCCGTCGTTGGCGCCCACCATCCGCCAGTAGTCGTACTCGTCGTGTGTGCTGCCGACGACGATCGCGACCTCGCGAGCGGCTCCGCGTGTGATCGCGTCGATCGGCCGCTCCGGCATCGCCTCGCCGTCCACGAGCACCAGGAAGGGAATCAACGTAGGCCACGACCTCGACACCCGCGCCTGGGCGGCGAGGATGCGCTCGACAGGTGTCTCGCGCAGCCGGCGAGCGGTGGACAGGTCGAGCCCCAGCGCGCTCAGCACCGCTGAGGTCAGACGTTGCGCCTCTTCCGGGTTGGCGACCGGATATCCGACGCCGGTGCCACTCATCGAGACCGCCTGGCCGAACAGGCCGCGTGCAGCAGGCGCCGCGAGGAGGTTGCCGACGGTGCGGCCGCCGTTGGAGAGGCCGGCGACCGTGACCCGGCGGGGGTCCCCGTCGAAGGCAGCGATGTTCTTCTGGACCCAGCCAAGCGCGGCGATCTGGTCCAGCAGCGCGAAGTTGCAATCGGCCTGCTCGTCGAACACGCCCGGCAGATACAGCAGGCCGAGCGCGCCGAGCCGGTAGGCGATCGTCACGACGACCACACCCTGCTGTGCGAACCTCGTGCCATCGCATTCGTTGGGCGAGCCCTCGACGGCCCCGCCGCCGTGGATCCACACGAGCACGGGGTGAGGGCCAGGCTCGGAGGGCGCATAGACGTTCAGGTAGAGGCAGTCCTCCGCGCCGATCGGGATGTCGGCGCCCGCCCCGGCGGCGCCGACCGTGGAGCGCATCTGCGGCGCGGGCGTCGGGAGCCGGCTTGCGTCCCGTACGCCGGCCCACGGCCGTGGCGGCTGCGGAGCGGCGAACCTGCGCTCGCCCACGGGCGGCGCCGCGAACGGGATGCCCTTGAACACCCGGATTCCGTCTCGCCACTGCCCCCGCATGCTGCCCTCAGCGCATTCAATGAGCGTCCTGTCCATCTGCTCCTGCGCTGCCTGCAGCTCAGCCGGATGCGCGGGCAGCATCGTGACCGAGCGCTTCGCTGGCCAAGCGCGCGGCGTCGGCGACCATCGTGCCGTAACGCTCCCAGAGCTCCCCGGGCATGCGCTGAGCCGGCACCGAGATGCTGATCGACGCCACCGGCCGGCCAGCCGCGTCGAGAATCGCCGCGGCGACCGCCCTGATGTCCTGGTCGAGCTCCCCGCGGTTGGTGGCGTACCCGCGGCGGCGCGTCTCATCCAACTCGGCGCGCATCCTCCCCGGATCGGTGATCGTCAGATCCGTCACCGCCGCAAGCCCGCGCGCCAGCACGGGCTCGGCCTGATCGGCCGGCAACTCGGCGAGGAACGCCTTGCCGCTCGACGTCGCGCACATCGGCACTCGCGTACCGAGCGGGTAGGAGCTGCGCACGACATGCGGGCTCTCCAGGTGCTCGACGATCACCATGTCATCGCCTTCGCGGACGAGTAGGTGGATCGTCTCACGCGTATCCGCATGCAGCCGCTCCATCAAAGGACGCACGAGCGCCGTCAGGCGCATGTCGCCGCCGGCCCTGCTGCCGACGATCAGCGCGCGCGGGGTGAGCACCCACCGCGTCGGCTGCTGCTCGCTCGCCGGCCTGATCCAGCCAGCTGCCCTCAGCGCGGTGAGCGCCCGCTGCGCAGAGGTCTTGGGGACATCGAGTTGCCGCGCGATGTCGCTGACGCCGGCTGGCTGGCGCTCGGACACGGCCTCGAGCACGCGCAATGCCGTCTGCACACTGCTCATCTCTTGACGACCTTCCCATCTGACCTTAGACTGTACCGCATGTCAGCATATCGTACCGTATATCGGACCAGCCGATGACCCAGCCATCGATCGACTCGCCGAGCAGCGCGGCTCATCTGCCGCCCGGACTTCAAGCGGGCGCCTTGGACCTGCTGGCCCTGGAGTCGCTGCCGCGAGCCTGGGCGCAGCGCTTCGCACAGGCACCCAACCGGCCGGCATTCTGCGCCTTGCCCGCCGGCGAGCGGATCACATATGGGCAGCTCGACGCACGCTCCAGAGCAGTCGCGGCGCGACTGGCGCAGGCCGGCCTGCAAGCCGGCGATCGCGTGCTGCTGAGCGCAGCGGCATCGATCGAGCTGGTGGTCGCATACGTCGCGGCGCAGCGCCTTGGCCTCATCGTCGTGCCTGTGAACTCCGCCTATACAAAGCGCGAGCTCGACCACATCCTCGCCGACGCGCGCCCCTCAGGCGCGATCGTCGACGATCCGGAGCGTGCGGCGTTGATGCGCGAGGCCGGCGTTGTGTGCGGGCCGGAGGTGAACCTGCCTGCAGGCCCTGAGCCGCCGCTGGACCGCACCACGCGCGATGACCTGGCGCTCATCGCCTACACCTCCGGCACGACCGGCGCACCCAAGGGCGCGATGCTCTCCTCGGGCAACCTGCTGGCCAGCGCCGAAGCGGTGCGGCTCGCCTGGCGCTGGAGCGCGGAGGATCGGCTGGTCCTCGCACTGCCGCTGTTCCACATGCACGGCCTTGGCGTAGGGCTGCACGGCACGCTCGTCTCCGGCGCCTACGCGGTGCTGCTGCCGAAGTTCGAGGTCGACGCGGTGCTCGACGCGGCCGCCGAGCACGATGCGACGCTCTTCTTCGGGGTGCCGACGATGTACGGCCGGCTGGCCGGCTCGCCTCGCGTGCAGGAGCTCGCCTCCCTGCGTCTGTGCGTAAGTGGCTCGGCGCCGCTGCCAGCCGACCTGCATCGCGTCTTCGCCGATCGCGCGGGTCAGCGCATCCTCGAGCGCTACGGCATGACCGAGACCGTGATGAACGTCTCAAATCCCTACGACGGGGAGCGGCGCCCGGGAACGGTCGGCCTGCCACTGCCAGGCGTCGAGCTGCGCATCCTCGACGGTGAAATACAACTGCGCGGCCCGAACATCTTCCGCGGCTACTGGCACCAGCCGCAGGCCACAGCGGATGCGTTCACGAGCGACGGCTGGTTTCGCACCGGCGACCTTGGAACGCTGGACGAAGACGGATATCTGCGCATAGTCGGTCGCAGCAAGGAGTTGATCATCAGTGGCGGCTACAACGTCTACCCACGCGAGGTCGAGGAGGTCCTGCGAGCGCACCCGCATGTGGCCGACGTGGCCGTTGCAGGACTGCCCTCGGCCGAGTGGGGCGAGACGGTGGGCGCCTGGATCGTCCCCGACGGCGAGCTCGACCTGCAGGACCTGCAGGAGTTCGCCGCCGCCCGCCTGGCCGGCTACAAGCGGCCGCGGATCCTTCAGCTTGTCGAGGAGCTGCCGCGCAACGCGCTAGGCAAGGTGCTCAAGCACAGCCTGCCAAATGCCACAAGCGCAACCGGAGACGTGCGCAAGACGCCGAACCGGGAAACGTAGTGCCCCCTCGTCACGCCGTCATCACCAGCCGGCAACATGACGCCGCAGATGAGCGGCCCCGGCTTTTGGGCCAGGGCCGCTCGGTCTTGCGGTCGTGCTAGGAGGCGAGTTTGACGTTCATCGCCCACGGGCTAAAGAACTGCGTCCAATATGCAAACCCGGGGTACACGTACTTTTCGGAGATCGTCGCCAAGCTGGCAATCGTGAACAGTTGCCGATAAGGCACATCGTTGTTCACGGTCGTGAGTAGCTTGCCGATCAGCTGCAGCCGCTTGGGCTTATTCAGAGTTTCTCCCGATTCAGCCCTCAGCCTGTCGACTTCTGAGTTGCGGTATTTCGCCTCGTTCAGGCCTGGGATCTGCGCTGGATTCAGTATCAGCGACATGAGGTTTTCCGGGTCGGGATACACAGCGCCCCAGCTCGAAATTATGAAATGGAGCTTGCCCGAGTCCCACGCGGACGCCTCCTGTGCTGTCAATTCGTTCACCTTGGCGTTGATCCCGATCTTGCTCAGATCCGTAGCCATGATCTGAGCGACAGCGTCGGGTCCTTCCTCACCTGCCTCAACTTCGATCGAGGTTTCGAAGCCGTGCGGATCAGCCGACTTGGCAAGTTCCTGCTTCGCCTTCGCCAAGTTGAATTCGTACTGCGGCAGCGACGCCAGCATCTGACTGACTTCGCCTTCGGAACCCAAGTCAGCAAAGATGCTGTCTGCCATGATGGTGTGAGCTTGGCTTGCCTCTCCACCTGGGTAGAGCGCATGGACCATGCCCTGCGTGTCGGTCGCGTAGGCGATCGCGCGACGCACATGCACATTATTGAACGGCGGCTGTTCAGTTCCCAGGGTAATCGTCTGGTTGAATACCCCTGGCGCACTCAAATGACGAGTGCCAGGTATGCTCGCGAAGTTCTTCGGCGCTTCATATATGGCAGCGCCATCGATCGCGCCCGAGCGTAGTGCGAGAGCGATCGCCGCTTCATCCTTGAAGAAATTGATCGTGATCTTTCTCGTAGGCGGCTGCGACCCAGTCCAGTAGGGGTTGCGTGACAGCACGGCGCTGACATTGGGCGTGTAGCTGTCGATCTTCCAAGGACCGGTGCCGATCAGCATGTGCCCGGGCGTGCCGATTTCCTTTTCGCCCATCTTTTCAGTCGATGTCTTCTCAGTCACCTGCCCGCTGAAAGCCACGATATCTTGGAAGAAAGCGCTCGGCTTCTTGAGCTTCACCGCTACCGTCGCGCTGTTGGGCGCGGTGATCGACGCGACATCCGTCCAGTAGCTTTTCACCCAACTTTCCTTGCCGTTCATAGCGCGATCGAGCGAAAAGATCACGTCGGCCGAGGTCATCGGTTTGCCGTCGGAGAACTTCACCGACCTCAGATGGTAGACATAGGTTGTCGGGTTCGGCTGTTCCACCGAGCTAGCAAGGCCTGGTTTGACGCCTCCATCCGGTTCGTACTGCATCAAGCTCTGCACCGCAAGCGACTCAACCGAGAGCACTTCGCCCTGAGGAGACTTGTACCAGTCGAGTGGGCCGCCAACGGGCAGCGACCCCCAACGTAGTTCCGCGTAAGTCTTTGACGACCCACCCCCGCCCTTCGATGCAGCGTTGCCAGCCTGACCTTTGCTGCCACCGCATCCGGCGAGGCCAAACATCGCGACAAGCGCGATACACGCACACAGATACCTTCTCATAGCACTCCCTTTCCTTTCATAGCACTCCCCCCAAACCCACGCTCCAAGACATCAAGCGAGGCTCATAGACAATTCGTCCTCCGATCACCGCGCAACCGAGCACCACCAACGCTAGGAGTCGACGACCGGCAGCTCGATCCAGGATGGCCGCTCGCCGTCGTGGTACAGGCGCTGACGCGCGGTCTCCCAGCGTGGCTCGCGCTGGTTGCCGGTGTTGAGGTTGCGATCCCAGCGCGGGAAGCTGCTGCTGCTCACATGCACCCGCAGCCTGTGCCCGACAAGGAACACGTTGCTGGTCGACCACAGATCGATCTCCACCTGCTGAGGATGATCGGCACCCCGATCAATGCGACGTATCCCGTCGCAGATATTGAACGAACGCCCATCCGGGTGCACATCGCAGAGCCGCGCAACCCAATCCGTCGAGGGCGCGGAGCTCTCCACATGCAGCACCACACGCACCTGACCGGTCACCTCCAGATCGCTCTGCAACACCTCCGAAGTGAAGACACATACATCGGGCCGCGCCTCGATGAGCGCCTGATCCCTGGGACCCGACGGGAACCACGGCTCCAGCAGTGCCTGCCCCCCGTGCACCGGCACCGGGTCGGCGGGGTCATAGAGAAACTCGGTAGGCGCCGCCTCCGCCGCAGGCGCCTCACGATCCAACCTCTCATCGGCGCCGAGGAACCACCGCTCGTTGCGAGCCCGCGCAAGCGGCCAAGCCCGCTCGTCACGCCACTCGTTGCGGCCCATCACAAAGATCCGTACCGACGGCTCCTCCGCCTCCTGCGGCGCGGCATCAGGAGTCAGATAGCGGGCAAACCATGCCAGCTGCTCGTCGTTGAGATCGCCATGCGGATGTGAGGGCGCACCCAGCCTGCTCGAGCGCAACCCAAAGCAGAGATCCCCAACCGGGTCGTGGAACGCCGCGTGCGTCCAGGGGCCCATCAAAAGCCGCGTCGGCTTCCCAAGCGCCGCCATCCCCATGTAGTTCTCGAGTGCTCCTTGGGCAACGACGTCGTGCCAGCCACCGATGTTGAAGGCCGGCACCGTCACGTGCTCAAATTCGCCAGCCACTCGGCAACGGGCCGCCACATCCGGGTCATCGAGGTACCGCAGCGTGCCAAGCTCGGGGAATCCGTGCTTGCGCAGCACCGGCAGCTCGTGCACCGGCAGGCCCCAGAACCCGTCGCTTGGCAGCCGGTCGTAGTCCTCGATCAGCGCCGCGACACGCTCGTCGAGCTCTTGCTCGGAGAGCCCCAGCCGCGTCAGATGCGGAAATCCCAGCTTCAAGGTCCAATAAGTGGTGATCCCAAGCTCGATCGCCCCACCACGCGCAAACCCTCCATCCAACCAATCCGATGGTGTCACCTCAGGCGCGATCGCAGCCAACGACGGGGCTTTCTCGATCGCCGCCGCCCACTGCGTGTTGCCCAGATACGACCCGCCAAACATTCCCACACGCCCGTTGGAGCCAGGCAGCCGCGCCGCCCACTCCACGCTGTCATAGCCATCCTCGCGCTCATGGGCGAGCGGCAACCATTCCCCCTCAGAGGCCAGCCGGCCACGCACATCCTGCAGCACGACCATGAAGCCTCTCGCCGCCGCCTGCACCGGATCGATCCACGACGCGGTATCCGCCGTCCTCTTGTCATAGGGAGTGCGCAAGAGCAGCGTCGGCCACGGCCCATTCCCAGCAGGCCGGTACACGTTCGCGCGCAACATGAGCCCATCGCGCATCCGGGCCGGTACATCGAGTTCCACCGCAACGCCTCGTCCAGGTTGCATTCCCGCGTCCTTCATAACTCCCTTTCTGGAAACCTTGCCAAACAGAGATCAGCCTAGACGCCGGCCCTCTCGACTGTCAAGAGAGCCTTCAAGGTCTTGCGCTGGCAGCGGGTCCGGGTGCGCTTCTTTTGGCTAGACTGCTACGACGGAATGGCAGCCGAGTCAGACCACGTCGCCCACATGCTCGACCAATGGCGGCTCGAGATACCCGATATCGTGGCCGGTCCCGCGAGCGTGGTCGCACGCATCCTTCGCGCAGCCCAGCATTTCGATCACGAGCTCAATCGCGGCCTGTCAGGTTTTGGGCTGAGCAGCCGCGAGCTCGACGTGCTCTCGGCGCTGCGCCGCAGCGGCCCGCCATATGCGCTCACTGCTTCTGAGCTCAGGTACGAGATCCTGTTCTCCTCAGGCGGGCTCACGAAGCTACTCGAAAGGCTCGAGCGCGCAGGTCTCATCACCCGGGAACAGGACTCCGATGACCGCCGCATCGTGCGTGTGGTGCTCTCCGACGCCGGATATGAGCTGCAGCAAGAGGCGATGGCTTTCGATATCGAGCTGGAGGCGCGGCTGCTCGCACCACTGGAGGAGGATCAGCGCCAGATGATCGCCCAGGCGCTGCAGGTGTTGCTGGCGAGCTACGAACTCACTGACACCCGCTGGCCGCTGCGCTGGCGCCAATCATCCTCACCGCAGGCTCCACCGGCAGTCATGCCGGCCAGCGATCCTCGACGCTAGCGGCGCGGCGATCTGCGCTCAGGAGGTCGAACCGTCTGGAGGCCAGCGAGGCCTGCGGTGCGTCTGCTGGGAACAGGCATCTGAAGCGTGACTTCGGGACAAGTCTCGCGCATAGCCTCTCCGGGCGCAACGACTCATGCCTCTAGACGCAGTGTGCCGGCGATGCGAAGCCTGGCACTGCGCTTGGCCCCGCGACGAATCCGGCCCGAGCGTCGTCGGTGCCGTGCATGCGGCGTTCTGGCCGCGGGACACCGCCACCTGGCACCTGCAGCGCCTCAGTAAACCTCCGCATCGGTGATCGAGACGACAAAGGCCCGCTCGGCAGAATCGTTGCGCATGCCGTGCCGATAAGCGGCGGAGAAGACAACGCACTCCCCCTCGGCAAGCGTGTAGTCGATCTGGTCGAGCGTGAGAACGATCTGTCCTTCGACCACGTGGACCGCGTCCACGCCCTCATGTGAGATCTCTTCCGAGAACGCGCTGTGCGGCGCGAATGACACCGTGATCAGCTCCAGTCCCATCGTCGCCAGCCGCACCACTTTGTAGTCGATCCCCTTGCCCCGCTCGATCGCGACGTTCTCGCCCGAGCCGATGAAATGCGGGCGCGACCGGCGGCTGCTGTAGCCCAGCAACGAGCCGATGTCATGGTCCAAGCACTCCGCGACGCGTGCCAGCCGGCCAACCGCGATATCGCTCTCGCCGCGCTCGACAGAGCTCAGGAACGAGGTCGAGAGCCCGCTCCTCTCAGCCAGATCGCGCAGGCTGAGACCGTGCTGGAGCCGCAGACGCTTGACGATCTCACCGACGTTCGGCAGACCACGGATGCCCTCGTCCGGTCGCCGACCTGGCTGGGCGTTGGAGATCGGCATGGCTGTGATTATCGCCTGTTGAACCGCTTACGTGAACCAGCGCTGGGGAATCGGAATGGTCGCTGGTCGAACGACAATTTCGGACAGCATCCTATATTGTAGGCCCCAGCTGGTCGATGCATCCCCGTTCCAATCGGGGCGATGCGCCATCGAGCGGCAAGCGTGGGAGCAGCGTGCGCCATCTGCTGGCGCCGTCGTCCCTACTCGTGATGTCGAGCCCATGTCAAGGAGAGACGTATGAACGATGTGATTGGCGGGCGTGTTGCGCCTGGCTTCGAGCAGGTGGCGGAGGCGTTCTCCGCCAACTTCACGATGCGCAAAGACGTGGGCGCCGCCTTCGCGGCGGTACGCGATGGCCGCGTGGTGGTGGACCTGTGGGGTGGCATGGCCGACACCGCCTCCGTCCTGCCCTGGCGGCCGGACACGCTGCAGCTGATCTTCTCAGGCACGAAGGGGTTGACCGCACTGTGCATCGCCATGCTGATCGACCGGGGCCAGCTGAAGCTCGACGACCCGGTCTGCGCCTGCTGGCCGGAGTTCGCCGCGCATGGCAAGCAGCAGATCACCGTCGCCGAGGTGCTTTCGCATCGGGCAAGGCTGCCTGGTGTGCGAATGCCTCTGCGCATCCAGGACATGCTGGATCCGGAGGCGATGGCGGCACTGCTGGCCGACCAGGCGCCTGAGACCGATCCGCGAGGTGCGGGGTGCATCTACCACGGGATGACCTATGGATGGCTCTGCGACGCGCTGCTGCGCCATGTCGATGGCCGTTCGATCGGCCAGTTCTTCGCCCAGGAGGTAGCCGAGCCGCTCGGACTGGAGCTGTGGATCGGTCTGCCCGCTGAGTTGGAGTCGCGCGTGGCGGTGCTGCAGTACGCCCGGGACTGGGGCAAGAGCGTCTATACGCGGCCCGAACCGTTCCCAGGCGATCAGCTGTGGGCATCGATCGGCGAAAACCCGCCGCTTTGCCCGCCAGACCTCGCGACATTGTGGAACCTGCCAGCGCTGCACGCCGCTGAGATCGCCGCGAGCAACGCGATCGGCACAGCCCGCTCGATCGCCCGGCTCTACGGGGCGCTGGCCTGCGGAGGCAAGATCGACGGTGTGCGAATCATCTCCCCGGAGGCGCTTGCGCTTGCACGTACGCCGCTGGCCTCCGGATCGCATCCGTACACCAAGGAGCCGATGGCATTCGCTGCGGGCTTTGCGCTGCAGAGCGAGAACCACGTCTTCGGCCCACCACCGGCGGCGTTCGGCCACGCCGGCATGGGCGGCTCGGTGCACGGCGCCTGGCCCGAGGAGCGGGTCGGCTTCTCCTATGCGATGAACGAGATGCGCGACGACCCAGCGGGTGACCAACGACCCAGCGCACTGCTCAATGCTCTTTACACAACGATAAGAGGGTAAGACAGATGACCTATCACGCTGCCGCATCGACATCATCGACCGCTTCCGAGGCTCCAAGCGCGCTCCAGGACCATCCCGGCGACCTTCGCATCGCGCAGATCCGGGCCACGCCCGTCAACATCGCCCTGAAGGCGCCGTATGAGTGGAGCGCCGGCTACTTCCCCGGATTCACCAAGACGATCGTGGAGGTCGAAACCGAGTCGGGCCTCCTTGGGGTGGGCGAGGCCCCGAACTCGTGGTCGGCGCAGATCATCGAGCGCGCGATCGCGCCACGTCTGGTGGGAGGCGACCCTCGCGACTTCGCGGCCTGCGAGCGGCGCGCGCTGCCTCCCTTTGAGGTGATGCGCAACACCGAGGACGAATCGCTGCTGCGCGCCTACGGCGGTATCGAGATTGCGCTGTGGGATCTCAACGGCAAGCTGCAGGGCCGCCCGGTCGCCGAGCTGCTCGGAGGCTTCGTGCGCAGCGAGATCCCCTATACCGAGTACTTCGCGCCACGAATGGCCTCGGGCTCCGCCGGCGGCGAGTCCAGCCCGGCCGACGTCGCGCGCTACTGCGCCAGGATGCAGGAGGAGCACGGCGCACGCGCATTCGAGGGCAAGGTCGGCATCGGGGACCTCGGCTTCGAGGTCGCGATGGTGCGCGAGATTCGCCGCGCGATCGGCGAGGAGACGCCGCTGCGCCTGGACGCGAACATGGGCTGGTCGCTGATCACCGCCCGCGAAGCGCTTCGCCGCTTGGCGCCATTCAACATACGCTCGATCGAGGACCCGGTTGCCACCCTCCAGGAGATGGCGCGTCTGCGTCTGAGCACCGACATCTCGTTCTCCACTCACATCCCCGAGCTTGGCCTGGTCTCACAGCTCGGCGTGCCCGACGCGATCGTTGTGGGCATCGGCGCGCTCGGCGGGATCTCCCGGACGATTGCGTTCGCGCACGCCTGCCAGCACCTTGGGGTCGAGCTGTGGTTCTACAGCCCGGACACCGGCGTCGCGAACGCCGCCTACCGGCAGGTCGCGGCCGCGGTGGAATGGATCAGCGAGCCGAGCCAGACGCTGATCCGCTGGCATGCAGACGATGTCGTGGACGCAGGTCCAATCGCGCCGCGCAACGGTGTGATCGAGGCCTCACGCGCGCCAGGTCTCGGGATCGCGCTCGACCCCGAGGCGATGCGACGCTGCCACGAGGCCTTCCAAGCGCAGGGCGCATACGATCAGTATCAGCATCCAGAGCGGCCTGGCGCCTATGGGCCACGCCGGCTCTCACTCAACCGACACGGCTGCTGAGACGGTTCTGTCTGGCCTCGAGCACGAACTTGAGCGCGAGGCCAGCCCAACCTGATGGACGATCACGAGTCCTGGCCGATGCAGGCCTCGCGCAGCGCCTGTTCGAGCACCGCCAACGAGGGCCGGCTATCTCGACCGCGCAGCCGGTCGAGATAGAGTCGCCGGCTGAAGGGCTCAGGCGCCAGCGGCCGGACAGCCACCGTATGAGGTGCCGAATGGAGAACGAGTCGCGGCAACAGAGCGACCCCGACCCCGCTGGCCACAAGCGCGAGAATCGTGCTGAAGTCCTCGCCCTCGAAACGAATGGCTGGCTCCAGCCCCGGCTGGCCGGTGAGCTCTCTGAGGATTGGCAGGGCAAGTCCGGCATACGGCGCTTCGATCCACGGAGCATCCGCGAGGGCTCGCCACTCGATCGCCTCCTCGCCGGCGAGCGGATGTGTCGCGGGAAGCGCGACGAGCATCGGGTCCTCGGCGAGGTGCGTCCGCTCCAGCGTGGCCGGCAGCGGTTCTGGAGCCAGGTCGTAGTCAAACGTCAGCGCGATGTCGACTGCGCCTGCCACGAGGGCCGCGTGGGGCGTCAGCTGGCTCCATCTGAACAAGCGTGGCCCGGATCCCTGGATGCGTGCGCGCCAAGCGGGCAAGAGCCGGAGCGGCGATGAAGCGAGCCGCGGAATCGAAGGCGCCGAGCCCCATCGTGCCAGCGTCGCCGTTGCGCAGAGCCCTCAACTGGGTGCTCGCGGCGCCAATCGCTTCCTGCGTCGCATCGGCTGCTCTGAGCGCCACGAGCCCCGCCTCGGTCGCTCGCACCGGACGACGCTCGAGCAGCTTGAGGCCGACAGCTCGCTCGAGCTCGGTGATGTGCTGCGAGACCGCTGCCGGCGTGTATCCAAGCTCATCGGCCGCCGCGGCGAAGGAGCCCGAGCGGACGGCGGCTTGCAGCGTTGCCAGCCGTCGCGGATCCAACATAAGGTCAGCTTAACCTAGGTGAGCCAATCATTGCTTGACCTAAACACTCAGCTCGAGCAGGCTGAGTCTCGTGATCGAGGAACTCATCGAGCTCACCTC
Source organism: uncultured Actinomycetota bacterium (assembly GCA_963757925.1). Classification (GTDB taxonomy): domain Bacteria; phylum Actinomycetota; class Thermoleophilia; order Solirubrobacterales; family Solirubrobacteraceae; genus Palsa-744. The sequence continues at coordinate 188,978 of CAVWTE010000025.1, read as the reverse complement.
CAGGCTGGTCGCCACCGACTCGGTCAACCCGTCCCTCGTTCCCGGTGGCGCCGGCGAGGAGCGGATCGCCTCGATGGTCGCCGGCTGGACGCGTGCGGCGGGCCTCGAGACCCAGGTGCTGACAGGTACTGCTGGCCGTCCGAGCGTGATCGCCCGCGCGTGTGGCAGCGGTGGCGGCCGCACGCTTCTGCTCTGTGGTCATCTCGACACGGTGGGGGTCGAGGGCATGCCCTCACCGCACACGCCGCGGCTCGACGGCGACCGGCTTCACGGACGCGGAGCCTACGACATGAAGGCGGGTCTGGCCGCGGCCATGCTGGCATGCCGCGAGGTGAGCGCACTGGATTTGGCGGGCGATGTCGTCCTTGCTGCCGTGGCCGACGAGGAGCATGCGAGCATCGGGGTCCAGGAGGCGTTGGCCTGCGTGCGCGCCGACGCGGCGGTCGTCACCGAGCCGACCGACCTCGGGGTCGCGGTCGCCCACAAGGGCTTCATCTGGTCGCAGATCGAGGTGAGCGGTCGTGCCGCCCACGGGTCCAGGCCGCACCTTGGGGTCGACGCAATCGTCAAGGCGGGTCCGATCCTCACCTCAATCGGACGTCTTGAGAAGACGCTTTGCCAGCGCTCTCATCCCCTGCTGGGGCAAGGCTCCCTCCACGCCTCCCTCATCGAGGGCGGCGCTGAGATGTCGAGCTACCCGGCCAGCTGCACGGTGGGCATGGAGCGTCGAACGCTTCCGGGCGAGACCGCCTCGCAGGTACAGGCGGAGCTGCGGTCCATGATCGACGGCTGCAAGGCGCTCGATCCGGACCTCGTCGTCGAGACACGGACTCTGCTGGCTCGCGAGCCGTTCGAGATCGACGAAGACGCAGAGATCGTGACGCTGCTGAGATCCGCCGCCGCCCAGGTCCTTGGCGCGCCTCCGGAGATCGTCGGTGCAAGCTACTGGGCTGACGCAGCCTTCATCGCCGCCAGCGGAATTCCCACGGTCATGTTGGGGCCCGGCGGTGCCGGCGCCCACGCAGTCGAGGAGTGGGTGAGCCTCTCCGACACCGAGGCCGTCGCTCGCAGCCTGGTCGCCGTCGCTGCCCGCTTTTGCGCATGAGAGCACTCGTCAATCGCAACCTCCGCCAGGACGCGGTCGTGCCACCAGCCACCGAGCCGGCGCCGTTCCACGCCGGCCTTCCCGGCTACCAGCTGACACCGCTCCACGATCTGTCCAGGGTGGCCGACGAACTGGGTGCAGGCGCCGTCGCGCTGAAGGACGAGTCACGCCGCCTGGGGCTGCCTGCGTTCAAGATACTCGGCGCATCCTGGGCCGTCGAGTGTTCGCTGCGGCAGCACCCTCAGGCACACACGCTCATCGCGGGCAGCGCGGGAAACCACGGCCGCGCAATCGCTCACCTCGCAGCGCAGCGTGGCCTCAACTGCCGCATCTTCCTTCCGTCGAGCGCCTCGTCTGCACGCCGCAATGCGATCGCCGGCGAGGGCGCGGAGGTCATCGTGGTGGCCGGCGGCTTCGATGACGCCATCGCCCTCGCCGCGGCTGAAGCGCAGGATCCAGCGCAGATCGAGATTGCCGATGCCGGCACCTCTCGAGCGGCTCATTGGGTCATCGACGGCTATTCGACTTTGTTCGGTGAGGTTCGATCGCAGCAAGCTTTCGATCTGATCCTCGCTCCGGTCGGGGTGGGCGCCCTCGCGGCTGCAGCAGCGCGCTTCGCCGCCGACACGAGCGCGAAGGTCATCGGCGTCGAGCCGGCCGCCGCGGCCTGCCTGACCGCGTCGCTGGCCGCGGGCACACCCGTCAGCGTCGCCACACCGGGCACGACGATGGCATGCTTGAACTGCGGGTCGGTGTCTCTCGGGGCATGGGACTCGTTGCGAGACGGCGTCCACGGCACGATCACGATCACCGACCCCGAGGTTCACGCCAGCATGCGTGAGCTAGCGCTCGCAGGCCTTGCGATCGGCGATTGCGGAGCGGCGTCGCTGGCGGCGCTGCGAGCGCTCGCGAGCGCTCCGGCATGCGCCGCTCTGCGCGAGGCCGTTGCCTTCTGACCGCACGACGCGGGTGCTTCTGCTCGCGACTGAGGGTCCCACCGACCCGGCCGCCTATGACGTCGTTGTGAGAGCGGAGCAGCACGAGGCAAAGACGGACGTGGCACGAGCGGGAAGCCAGATGCCGTGAGCAACCGGCTCACAGCACAAGCCGCATCGGCGCCTCCAACAGTGCCCTCACATCCGAGAGGAAGCGGGCGGCGTCGGCGCCGTAGAGGATGCGGTGGTCACAGCTGAGCGTGAGTGTCAGCAGCGAGCGGTCGACGATCTCGCCCTCGTCGTCGCGCGCCAGCACGCTCCGCAGCGCTCCGACCCGAGGATCGCCGCCTGTGGCATGTTCACCACTGGCTTGATCGCGGTCATGCCGAACATGCCGAGATTCGAGACGGTGAAAGTGGCGCCAGATAGCTCTGAGGGCAGGATGCTCCCATTGCGCGCGCTCTCCGAGAGCCGCCGTGCCTCGCCGGCGATGCTGCCAAGCGAGCGGCTGTCGGCGTCGGTAATCGTGGGAACGAGCAGAGCCTGCTCCGCAGCGACGGCAATGCCGAGATTGATGCGGTCGTGTAGCTCGAAGCCGTCCTCGCCATAGGACCCGTTGGCGAGGGGATGGGAGCACAGTGCAAGGGCGCACGCCTTCACGACCAGGTCGTTGATGGATGGCACGACCTCCTCGCCGACGGCGGCATCCTTCAACTCGGTGCGCAGCCTGAGGGCGGCGTCCATCGATGCCTCCGTCTCGACCTGGAAGTCGGGCACCGTGGCCTGGGCCTGCGCCATGCGTCGCGCGACGACCTGCTGCATGCGCGTGAGCTCGCGGACCCTCGGAGCAGGATGGCCTGCACCAGAGATCCGCTCGTCGGGGGGCGGCGCGGACGGGATGGCTCTCGGCGGCGACGAGGTCGCGACACTCGCGGTCGCGGCGTAGCCCGGCGCGATGCCTGGCGCCGCAGCCACCTCCAACGTCACCCCAGCCGCAGCAGCGACGTCGCGACGCATCACGCGCCCGCGCGGCCCACTTCCATGCAGCGAGGCGACGTCCACCCCGTGGACGCGGGCAAGGCGCCTTGCGATCGGTGTCGCTCGCACCCCGGCGGTTTCAGCGCCGCCGTTCGCCAGGCCTGCCCCAACCAGGCCGGCCGGAAGCGCGGAAGGCGATGGCTCGGCGCTTGACGGCTGGCTGCCTGCGGCCTCCGCGGCGCCCGCGCCAGCCGCGGCATCCGCCGCAAGGCCCGCGATCGGTGCGCCGACGGCCAGCGTGCTGCCCTCCGCGGCGATGATCGAAAGCACGCCTTGCCCGGGAGAGGGGTATGTCATGGTCGCCTTGTCAGTCTCGATCTCGACGAGGTCCTCCCCCTCGGCGACCTGATCGCCGTTTGCCTTCAGCCAGGTGAGGATCGTTCCCTGCTCCATCGAGTCGGAGAGGCGTGGCATCGCGATCTCGCTCATGGCCGCAGGTCCAGTGCCGCGCCGACGATCGTCTCGGCGTCGATGCCGAAGTGGCGGTAGAGATCGGCGACATCGCCCGACTGGCCGAAGTCGCTCACGCCGAGGCATGCGATCGGCGTGCACCACACAGCGGAGAGAAAGCTGAGCGTATGGGGATGGCCGTCGAGGACGCTGACGATCGGAGCCGCCCGCTCAGCCGGGAAGATCTGCTCGATGATGGCCTCCTCGCCGTCGCCAAGACCGCGGCGTGCCTGCAGGGCGCGGAAGATCAGATCTGCCGAAGTGAGACAGAGAACGTCGCTTGGGCAGCCGGCGGCGGCGAGCTCCTCCGCGGCTGCGAGCACCTCTGGCATCACCGCGCCCACCCCGACGAGTGTGACCGCAGGCAGCTGCTCTGATCGGCGCAAGGCGTAGCCGCCGGCGAGCGCCTGCTCGCGCCGGCGCTCGCGGCCGTCAGGATCTCGTGGCAGCGCCGCCAGCGACTGGTCGATCGGACGCGTGGTGAGACGGAAGTAAGCCGAACATCCGCCAGGGCGACCGAGGTTTGCCAAAGCGTGCAGCAGCGTCCACTCGAGGTCCGCTCCGAACGCCGGCTCGAAAGCCACGCAACGCGGCTGCTCGAGGCCGACCGATGGCGTGATGATCGACTGATGCGCGCCCCCCTCGGGAGCGAGCGTCACTCCGGAGGGAGTGCCGACGAGAATCGATTGGGCGCCCGAGTAGATCCCGAAGGACCACGGCTCCAGCGCACGGTTGACGAACGGGTCGTAGAGCGTTCCGATTGGCAACAGCGGCTGTCCGTCTCGAGCCCAGGTGAGACCCAGCTCGGCGAGCAGGCAGACCAGGTTGCACTCGGCGATCCCAAGCTCGATGTGCTGGCCCTCAGCACCCTCGCGCCAGTGCACCAACGTGTCGGTGTCATCGGCAAACCAGTCGGTGCGGCCCGCCGGGTGCCAGACACCGACGCGGTTGAGCCAGCCGCCGAGGTTGGTCGATGAGGCGACGTCGGGGCTGAGAGTCACCACACGCCGCGCGACCTCTGGCGCAGCGTGCGCGAGGTCTACGAAGAAGCGCCCGAACGCCTGCTGTGTCGATGCGACGCCGCCGTGCGTGCGCCCCACCTCCGTCGGCACGGCCGGCGGCGAGGCGAGCGTCAGCGGGGCGCGCTCCAGCCGCTGTGCGGTCTCACGGCAAAGCTGTGCCGCGGGCGTGTCTGTCTCCAACGGCGCCCACGGGTCGCCGGCGTCCGCGCCAAGATCGGCGGCGAGGGACTCCCACTGCTCCACCGACAGCAGCGCCGAGTGGTTGGCGGGATGCCCAGCAGTCGGCAGCCGCCAAGCCTTGATCGTGTAGGCGATGATCACGGACGGCCTGTCGGTCACCACGTCGGCCTGCTCGTAGGCGTCGATCAGCATCGCTAGATCGTGGCCGCCAAGGTCGAGCACCGCAGCTGCCAGATCGCTGTCGTCCACCTCGGCGATCAGGCGCTCTATCTCGCGCCGGCCCCGCCCCGCGCCAGGCAGGCGCTCCCGCACCTCGGCCGGGCTGACACGCAGCAGCCGCTGATACTCCTCGTTGCTCATCTGATCGAGCCGGCGTCGCAGCGCGCCGCCGCCAGCGCGCGTGAAGAGCTCCTCCAGACGCCGCCCGTACTTGAGCGTGATCGCGTGCCAGCCGAGAGCCTCGAACATGCCGGTCAGTCGGCTGGCGGCGATGTCAGGAACCACGCGATCCAGCGACTGGCGGTTGAGGTCCACGATCCACAGCACCTCGCCCAGCTGCGAGACGACCGGGTCGACCAGCGCCTCCCAGCAGGCGCCCTCGTCAAGCTCGGCGTCGCCGAGCAGTGCGATCTGCCGGCCGCACGCCGGCGCGTCGAAGTGGCCCGCCACATAGCGGTTGGCGATCGCGCTCCAGATGGGTGCTGTCGCTCCGATCCCCACTGAGCCAGTCGAGAAGTCCGCGGGCACCGGGTCCTTCAGCCGGCTGGGATATGACTGCAGACCGCCGAGCTCGCGCAGCGTTCTCAGCTGCCGCGCGTCGAGGGTACCGAGCAGGTACTCGATCGCATGCAGGACAGGCGAGGCGTGTGGCTTGACCGAGACGCGATCCTCGGCGCGCAGATGATGGAACCAGAGCGCGCTCATGATCGAGACGATCGAGGCAGAGGAGGCTTGGTGGCCGCCGACCTTCACGCCGGATGGCGTCTTGCGGACCTTGTTGGCGTGATGGACGATCGATGTCGCCAGCCAAAGCACGCGCTGCTGCACTGCGTCCAGGACGTCGAGCGAGACGGGAGAGGTGGCGGGAACCAGCATGCGAGCAGTCTCGGCCACGAGCATGCGATTGTCCAGCGCTTGATCGCGAATGAGGGCAAGTCCGCCTAATCTTTGCGTTACATGCCGGTTAGACGTTATGATCTGACCATGCAACGCACAGATCTCGACGATGTCGATGCGCAGATCGTGGAGCTGCTCGTGCAGGACGGACGCCGCTCGGCGAGCGAGGTCGGACGTCGCGTCGGTCTCTCACCCGCGGCGGCGAAGCGGCGCATCGACCGGCTGGAGCAGATCGGCGTGATCGTCGGCTATCGCGCCGTGCTCGACCACGCCAAGCTGGGCAGCCAGATCGAGGCATTCACGGAGCTGCGGTTCGCGGGCGCCACCCAGGTCGACGACATCGAGAGCGCGGTCAGCGGCCTCTCCGAGGTGGTCGAAGCGTTCACGATCGCCGGTGATCCTGACGCGCTCGTGCGCATCCGCGTCGCCGACCTCGACCATCTCAAGCGCGTCGTCGACCGCATCCGTCGCAGTGGCAAGGTGACGGGCACGAAGACGCTGATCGTGCTGGGCGGCAGCCCTCCCCCATGATGATGATATGACTGCATCTCGTGAGGGATCGCGATTGACCTCTGCCAATCAGCAGCGCGAGATTGCCGACCGGGCGCTGTGGGCACCAGAGGGCACATACCTCGACACGGCAAGCTACGGTCTGCCGCCAGCGCCCGGCTGGGATGCGATGCAGGACGCTCTCTCGGAGTGGCGAGCCGGCCGCACGAGCTGGGAGGCATGGGCAGCGGCCACCGAGGGCTCGCGTCGGGCGTTCGCCCGGATAGTTGAGGTCGATCCAGGCTGTGTGGCAATCGGCGCCACCGTCTCGGGACTGATCGGCCTGCTTGCCGCCTCGCTGCCAGAGGGCACGCGAGTGCTCGCACCGGAGGTCGAGTTCACCTCGAACCTCTTCCCCTACGCCGCCCAGGCGCCTCGTGGCATCGCACTGCGGACCGTTCCCGCCGCGGAGCTCGCGGAGGCGATCAACGACGCGACCGACGTGGTCGCCTTCAGCGCCGTCCAGATGGCGACTGGCGAGGTCGTGGACTTCGATTCGATCCTTGCCGCCGCCGAGCAGCATGGCGCGCTGACGGTCTGTGACGCGACGCAGGCGTGCGGCTGGCTGCCGTTGCAGGCCAGCCGATTCGACTTCCTCGCCTGTGCCGCTTACAAGTGGCTGATGTGCCCGCGGGGCGTCGCCTTCCTCACGCTGCGCCCCGGACGCATCGAGTCCGTGATTCCGGCGGCAGCCGGCTGGTATGCGGGAGAGGACGTGCACAAGAGCTATTTCGGGCTGCCGATGCGACTGGCGCAGGACGCACGGCGGCTTGACACCTCGCCGGCGTGGTTCTCCTGGGTGGGCGCATGCCCGACGCTGGATCTGGTCGACCAGATCGGCGTCGAGACGATCCACGCCCATGACGTCGCGCTTGCCAACCGCTTCCGCGAGGCGGCCGGGCTGCCCCCCGGCAACTCGGCCATCGTGAGCCTCGACGTTCCCGGCGCCCAGGAGCTCTTGCTGGCCGCCGGCGTCAGCGCCTCGCTGCGCGGCGGCCGGCTGAGGCTCTCATGGCATCTTTACAACACCGAGGACGACCTGAATGCGGTGCTCTCCGCACTGACCCCCGTCCTCGGTTCGGCACCCTGACCGCGCTCGGCGGGGTCTGGCGCCTGAAATAGTCGCTGAGCGCCATCCAGATTCGCCGGCCTGCTGATCCTCGCCACGGGCGTTACCGAGATCGCGGTCGCGGCGGGTTGCAAGCCTCACGATCCATCGCCGAGCTGCAAGCGCCTCCATGGACCGGAAGGGCATATCTAAGCTTGCGATGCACTGCATGCGAGCCGCCAGCTTGCAGCGCTTGCACTACAATCGGCGCGCACTCCACCGCTGCGGTCATGTCATCGACGAAGCCTTCCGCCAAACCAGATGCCGCCGCACAGGCGACGCCATCGACCCCGGTGTATCCGACGCTCGACGACATCGCCGCCGCCGTCGGGATGTCAGCCTCCACCGTCTCGCGTGCCATGAGCGGCAGTCCGCTCGTGCGCGAGGAGACCCGGGCGCGCATCCTCGACGCGGCGCGGGCGCTCGGGTTCGAGCCTGACCGGATTGCCAGCTCGCTCAGCAAGCGCTCCTCCGCGTTCATCGGCATGGTCGTGCCGGACGCAAGCGACGCCTTCTACGCGCACGTGCTCCGCGGCGCCCGCCGCGAGCTGGAGCGATCCGACTACCACGTGCTGCTGATGGAGACCGACCACGATCCCGCACGAGAGCGTGACGCCCTGCGCACATTGATCGGGCACCGCGTCGCGGGCATCCTGCTCGCCACGGCCGGTGGCTATGAGCCCTGCCCAGTGCCAGTCGTCTTCTTCCCGTACATGCTCCATGCGCCGAAGATCCCGGGAGCGGGCCTCGTCGCAAGCGCCAACGCACATGGCATGGAACTGCTGGTCGAGCACCTGCGTTGGCATGGGCACACCCACATCGGCTATATCGGAGGCGAGTCAGGGCGCTCGACCGCCGACGAGCGCTACGAGGGCTTTCGCTCCGCGCTTGCGAGCGAGTGGCTCGCCGTGCCGCCAGACTATGTCCGCAACGACGATCCGACCTGGACACCCGAGGCGGGGGAACGCGCCACCCGCGAGCTGCTCGCGCTTGACCCGCCACCGACGGCGATCGTCGCCAGCACCGACTGGTTCCTGATCGGCGCGCTGCGCGCCCTGCGCGCCGCCGGCAAGCGTGTGCCAGAGGACGTGGCAGTCGTAGGCTTCGACGACCCGCCCTTCAGCGACCTGATCGACCCGCCCCTCACGGTGATCTCCTTCGACGCCGGCAACATGGGCGCTCGCGGTGCTGGGCTGGTCCTGCGACAGCTGCGCGATCCCACGCCGCCAGTAGAGATCAGGCTGCCCGTCGAGCTGATCGTACGCCGCTCGTGCGGGTGCGCTCACGAGGACTGACGCGGCTGGACTCCGCCACCGCGAGCGGCGGGCACATCGATATGGCATGCCGCTCAGCTTGAACGTTTGGACCTGCTCAGCCCCAGCATTACATTGCGCGTGATCTGCACGACGTGCTCAGAGACCGGGTTCACCTGCGGGTGGATGCTGCGATAGCGCGTGTAGTCGATTGTCGGTCGCAGCGCGAAGACCCAGTCTGTTGTCGGCGCGGTGAAGACCTCGCCGCCGGCTTCGCTGCGCCAGCTGACGATGGTCACAGTGCCCGCGAGGGTCCCATCGTTCAGCCGTGCGCCCGGCGTCTGCCGGGGCAGCTTGTGGGAATAATCGATCTCTGCCCAATGGCGACAGTCGGCGAAGGCGACGATTTGCACGCCGGGCGGAGGTGAATCGCGACCGGTGGGCTGTGGGCGACCATCGAGGATCTCCACGTCGAGCCCATCGCACTCGAAGCCGACGACCTTCTGCTGCGCTCCGAACACATCCCCCGCGCACAGGCCAGTGCCCTCCAGTGCCCAGTGCTCCTCCTCGCTGACGGTAAAGCCGACGGCGGGGCGCTCAGGCCCTCCGAGATCCTCCCACCACCAGCAGGCGCCGGCGAACACGAGCTCGGAGGAGTCCCGGCCGCGTCGGCGCCAAAGCTCGTCGTTCTGAGTCGAGACGCCGGTCAGCGATGTCGTCGAGCGGTTCAGCGGGTCCGTGTGGAACTCGACGGTCACGGTGCTGTTGTCGTGGTCTGGATTATGGATGGGATCGCGATAGAGCGGATCCAGCGGCTCGCCGTCGCCGGGCAGCGGCAAGCCGAGCCGTACCGTGCCGGCGGCCCGCCTGTAGCACTCGACCACCTGCCCATCGTTGCCTGAGCGAACCTGCCAGTAAGAGAGGTTTCCGCCGAGGAACGCAGCCTTGCCCCCGCGGCTCACGAACCCTTCGATCGCGTCACGCTGGGGTCCGGTCCAGTACTCGTCGTGACCGACTGTGATCACGAGCTCGTAGGGGTCGAGATCGATTGTGCCGGCGTCGAGATCGAGCCCGGTGCAGCAGTCCAGATCGATGCCCTCAACGGCGCACCACTGCAAGAACTTGAAGAGATAGGAGCCCTTGCCGGGACCCCACAGCGACTGGTTGAAGGTGCCAAGGCCGATTCCAGGCCGTGAAAAGGAGACGCGATGCGCCCGCAACTCATAGAGGAAGTCAGCGGCCTCAGAGAAGCCGCCGTAGAGATTGCGGTTGCCCCACAGGTGATACGCGCTCCAGGTGGCGACACCGATCTGCAGCAGCCGCGGCGAGCTTGGAGTGCTTGGGCGAAGAACGAAGAGCGCATCTTGACCGAGCCGCGGTGCCACGCAACCGGTCGGCTCCTTGCTAATGGTGAACTGCACCAGGTAGACGCCGCTTGGCCATGCGGTGGGAATCGAGTCCAGCACGCGAGAGAAGGGCCAACCGCACCCTTCGCTGTCACACCCGCCTGGGGCCAGCGGCTGGTGGTTCGCAAGCGCCGCACAGCGCAGCGGCACGACCGGCGTCCTAGCACGCGCGACAAGCTCGATCGCCGGGTCGAATCCAGGGTCCTCACAACCGATCACGCGATAGATGTCTGCAAAACACTCGCCCGCCTCGCGCGTGGCGACGTGAACCTCGAGCGGATCGCCAGGCGCGAGGCTGATCGCGCCCACGTAGCCTGCGAAGTACGGCGTGCCAGACGGCTCGGTGCTCGGCGCACCGATCGTGGTGCGCGGATCAAGACCGGGGTGATAGGCCGACTTAGACATGGGACAGCGTCCTTCCGAGCGCGAAGTGACAGATCATGGGACGACTGAAGATCGGCTGAGTCGGCGTTCTCAATTCATGCTTTCAGCGCTTCGGCGAGCGCCGCCTCGGCCGCTTCGAGCGTGAGATCGACGTCCTCGCTCGTGTGCGCATAGCTGATGTGACTGCGGCAGCCGAGGTGATCGGGCATCTTCAGGACGCCGCGCTTGAGCAGATTGCGGCGATATCCGACGAACAGATCGACATCGTTGCGCAGGAAGTCCTCGTAGCTGGCAATTGGCGGCTCCATGAACATCATCACGAACAGAGAGCCGTACCCCGCCACCGTGACAGGGATGCCGGCGCGCTTGCCGATCTCCTCGAGTCCGCTGCGCATACGCTCTCCGAGCGCGTAGACGTGCTCGTAGACGGGGGCTCGGTCTCGAGCGTCTTGATCGTCGCCAGCGCCGCCGCGCAGGCGACGGCGTTGCCATTGTTTGTGCCGCCGACGAAGACGTCCCCCCCAGGCCGGGTGCTGAAGCGCTCCATAAATCTCGTGGCGCCGCCGATCGCGGCAATCGGATAGCCGTTGCCGATCGCCTTGCCAAGCGTCGTGAGGTCCGGCATCACATCAACGATCGACTGGACACCGCCGAGCGCGTGACGAAAGCCGCTGATCACCTCGTCGAAGACGAGCAGCGCACCCTCACGGTCGCAGATCGCGCGCAGGCCCCGCAGGAAGCCATCGACGGGAAGGATCGTCGAGCAGTTGTGGGCAAATGGCTCGACGACCACCGCCGCGATCGCGTCGGGGCATGCCCGAAACATCGCCTCGACGCTCTGCAGGTCGTTGTAGGCGCACACGAGCGTTTCGGCCGCTGCGCTCTCCAGCACACCCGAAGAGCGGCCCCTCGGGTCGCGGCGCCGCTCCACGATCCCCTGCTCGGCACCCGCGCCCGCATTCTCGGCTGAGCCACCGAGTAGATAGTCGTGGCAGCCGTGGTAGCAGCCTTGGAACTTGATCAGCTTGTCGCGGCCCGTGACTGCGCGCGCCAGACGAGTGGCGTAGTAGGTCGCCTCGTTGCCGCTGGCACACAGCACCACCTGCTCGATCGAAGGCACGTGCTCGACGATCTTCTCCGCAAGCGAAGTCTCGCCCTCAGTGGTACCAATGCCGGTCAAGACGAGATGTGAGGCCTGCCTGCTCACAGCCTCGGTCACGCTCTCGTAGGCGTGTCCGAGGATGATCGGACCCCAGGCGGCGTGATAGTCGATGAACTGCCTGCCATCGAGGTCCTCCAGGTGGGCGCCGTGCCCCTCGCGGAAGCAGAGCGGCGGGTCGATGCGTCGCCGCCCGCTGTTGACGCCCCCCGGCACGACCTCGCTCGCGCGCTCCATCAGCGCGGCCGAAGCGGGCGCAAAGTCGGTGGTCACATCGGTCATACAGAGATCATCTCCCTTTGAATGTGTGGCGATCGGCTTGGGCGTGGAGATCGGCTTGGCCCAAGCCGATCTCACGTAGCCCAGCAGCGGCTGCCAGTCGTCCCAAAGCGCTATGAAAGCGCTTGCAGAAAGATTGAATCATAAAGCCCCTCGCCTTGTCAATTACTAGATCCCTGGGACAAGGATCGCCCAGGAGCGCTTGCAATCACTACCCCGCTCGGCGGCGTCGCGCTCCGAAGCGTTGGAGCGCGTTGTGTGTGATTTGTTGTGTATATGGGTCGTGCTGGGCGAGTCCGTTGACCCACTCGGTCGAGCCGGTGTTCAGGACGGCTCCTTGCCCGTGGGTGAAGGTTGCGATCATGGCCGCTCCATATTGCGCTTCGCGCATGTAGTCGGGTGCATGCTTGCCAAGCTCGTCGAGCAGACGAGGCCATTCCCCTGGCGGCGATGCGAGCGCGATGGTGCGGTCCCAGCGGTCGGTCTCGCCGTAGACGGCTGGGGTGAGCGCGACGATCTCCAGCGTTTCGGGCGCACCATCCTCCTGGGTGGGGTAGGGCAGGCCGCGGCGGATCGTGTACTGCGCGCCATCGACCTCGAACGCCGCGATGTTGATCGGCGCGGCGCCGAACACGTCTCCGTAGTAGAGGTCGGTGTCCTGCAGAGCCCAGTGCTCGGGCCGGTAGACGGTGTAGCCGCCGCTGCCGCGAGGGACGGCGGTGCCGAAGCGCACGTAGGCGCCGCTGGTGGCGGTGAGGCCCATCGTCGCGGCGCCCGGACGCCCGACGAGCTTTGCGTCCCACATCGTGGTCGTCAGATGCGGCGAGGTCGCGGATATCGGGTCGGCCTCTGGCGGGGTGGCGTAGCAGATCTGGGTGTTGCCATTGTCCGCGAGCCGGACCTGCCAGAGGAAGTTGCCTGCGAACCTGGCCAGTCCACCGCCGCGATCCACAAAGCTGTCGATCGCGTCGCGCATCTCCCAGCTCCAGTACTCGTCATGGCCGACGATCACCGCACAGCTGTACCCATCCAGGGTGGTGGGGTCGTAGTGGAGGTCGTGCTGGGTGAGGTAGTCCAATCGGTAGCCGACATCTTCTGCCCAAACTGCGAAAAGGCGCTCATAGGTGGGCCAGAACGCATCGTCGTGATGGCGCGTATATCCGTTCATCCTCGCCCACGAGTACGCGTCGTACCGCGGTTGCCAGAAAGGTGGTGGTGTGAGCACGTTCGGATGCCGCGGCGCGCTTGCAGGCTTGCGCAGGAGGCCTCTTGCGATCGGACGCTGCGTGGAGAGGATCGGCGAGCCACTGTCAGCGGGATCCTCCTCAGGGCCCCGGTAGCGATTGGCGCCGCCCCAATCGTTGTAGGAGATCAGCGTGCTGGTGGTGAGGATGAATGCGACTGCACCCTCGCGGATCGAGCGGTGAGCGCGCACGATGAAGAAATGCTCACGCTCGATACTACGTCCCTGTCCGTCTTCTGCTCTGACGATCACCAGGTAGAAGCCCGAACGCCATTGCTGGGCGATCTCGATCGAGTGCGCCACGGGCCAGCCACAGCCGACGCGGTAGGCGTCGGCCGGCGTCTCGTGCGCGACGCCCGCGAGGCCGTCTCTGCGATACACGCTCTCGGGCACCAGTCCCTCGCGAACGACCTCCAGCGAATACTCCCGCGCAGTCGTGTGCACATGAACGTCCACCCGATCGCCTGCGGCGTAGGAAAACCGATCTGTATAGCACTTGGACCGACTCTCCAAAGGACGTTCAGAAGGCCACTCCTGCGAAGATAGCCACCCGACGGGTACGCCGGGGTCACGAATCTGCCATCCAGAAGTGCCGCTCGGGCCATGCATAGCAACCTCTCTGTGTTTCGCCGTTTAATTGCTCGCAGGTGGTGGCACCGAACACCGGCGCTACCTGCGGCACGTCCAACGCCGGCCTTACTCGGCCAGTTTTACGTCCAACGCCCACGGAGTGAAGTTGCTTGTCCACTGCGAGTACATTGGGAAAACCGACCATGGCTCGATTCACCTACCCGGCGCGCGCCGCGTTCTCGAACAGCTTGCGCGGATTCTCGACCATGATCATCTCGATGACGCTCTCCTCGATGCCCAGGCGCCGTAGTCGCGGAAGGAAGTTCTCCAGCACGTGGGCATACCCAAAGCCACCGTAGCGCAGAAGCTGCATCTTGATGAACACGTCGCTTGACAGCAGGATGCGGTCGGCGAATCCCATCCGGATCAAGTCGACGACCGCCTGCGCCTGCTGCTGATCGCTGGGAGATTGATAGTCAGAGCCTGGAAAGTACCAGTCAATGCCTATGTTGTCGTACCCAAGGCGCACCCCGCGTTCGGCCAACCTGGTCTGATACGTGAGGTCGTTCTGCGTATGACTCATGTGACATAGGATGGTGCCTTCGAGCTTCCCACCCTCCTCCTCGATGATGTCGAGCACCTGGTCTCCCAGAGGATCGCAGAGGTGAACCGACAGCGGCACATTGGTGCGCGCTTGAGCACGAGCCGCGCCCCGCAGGACCTTCTCATCCTGCGGGGTGATCGACGCCGAGTTGTCCGTTATGCCGATCTCGCCAATGAACCCGCTGCGGATTTCGCTGCCGTCCACCCCCACCGTGACATCGTCAACGATTATCTCCGCGACTTCCTCCGCGGACATCTCATCAACTCCTGGCGGCCTGCCGTGCCGCACGTAGTAGCCGGTACCAGCGATTATGTTGACTCCGGTCCGCTCGCTTATGCGCCGTTGAGCCAAGACGTTGCGGCCGACTCCTATGCAGGTCGGGTCCAAGATCGTTCCGCCGCCGGCCGATCTGAAGCGGCCTATCTCGAAGATCGCGAGTGCCTCGTCGTCCAATATGAGATTGTCCTTGCACCCAAATGGGTCGTGACGAAGATCGCCAATCAGCTCAGGGACGACCTTGCGGTCGATCATCCCGCGTGTCGACGTCTTGTCAAACCATGGTGTGAAATCCGCGATCACATGATCGTGTGTGAGCGTTGCGCCCATCTCTCCGCTTGTAATCGCGCCCGCTACCGTCTGAACAATTACGCTCGCTCCGTCGATTCCTTCATGCATCCCCTTTCCCACGATTCCTTCCTTGCGTCGCCGATAGCTTTGGTCATAATGTCATCCAACCGTGTGACTGGACGGCCACGGATGACCGTCCAGTCCAATCAAGTGAACGACTAGTGTGCCAACTTGACGTCCATCGCCCACGGTGTGGCGAAGACCGTCCAGAGGGAGAATCCGGGCATCACGTACTTACTCGAAAGCGACCCATAATTCCCTACACTGAACAGCGCCCAAGCTGGCGCTTCGTTCCGCACGATCCTGAGCAGATCGCCAATCATCTGCAGCCGCCTGGGTGCGTTCAAGGTGCCTTCTGCTTGCGCCAGCAGCTTATCGAATCGAGCATTACGCCAGTTTGAACTGTTCTCACCACCACCGCTTGGATATATTTGACTCGAAGATAGCCGTTCCCCGAGGATGCTGTCCGGGTCTGGATAGTTGGCACTAACCAAATTGATAAAAAACGTCCCTTTCCCTGTGTACCCCCTTGCTTCTTCGGCTTTAGTGTTTTCATGCAGAACGGCTTTGATGCCGATCTTGGCAAAGTCTGACGCGAGTATCTGTCCGGCGCCATCATAAGCTGGGGAACCTTGCGGCACTTCGATATGCATGGTGAAGCCATGGGGATACGCAGACCTGGCGAGTTCCTCCTTTGCCTTAACCAAGTTGAATTCAAACTTTGGCAGGGACGCCAGCATCTGATTCACTTCGTTCCGCGAACCAAGAGTCGAGAAAAGACTGTTTGGGATGTAGAATGGAGCTTCGCCGGCATAGGCCCTCGTGAAAAGCGCATCAACCATGCCTTTGGAGTCCGTTGCGTACGCTAGCGCTCTTCTCACATGCACATCGTTGAAGGGGGCGCGCTGGGTGTTGACCGAAACGAACCCGATCCCTTCTCCCGGCGAGCTCATTTGCCGGACGCCCGGAATGTTGGCAAACGGCTTGGGCGAGTAGTAATTACTGGCTCCGTCGATAGCGCCTGAGCGCAGAGCCAGTGCCATCGACGCTTCGGTCTTGAAGAATTCGACTTTGATATCCGCCGCCGGCTGCTGTGGGCCGGACCAATGCGGATTTCGGGACAGTCGAACACTGGATTCGGGCGTAAAGCTGTCGATCTTCCAAGGACCGGTGCCGATCGGCATATGACCGGGCGTGCCTATTGCCTTTTCGCCGTCCTTTTCAGCAGCTGCCTTCTCGATCACGGCTCCACTGAATGCGACGATCTTCTGAAAGACAGCGAGCGGTCGCTTGAGTTTCACTATAACCACGGAGCTGTTTGGAGCAGTGACTGAGGCTACATCTTCCCAGAAGCTTTTTGTCCAAGCTTCCTTGCCTGTGATATTGCGATCCAGCGAATAAACCACATCGGCAGAAGTCATGGGCTTGCCGTCAGAGAACTTCACTGACCTCAGGTGATAGACATATGTTGTTGGATTTGGCTGTTCGACTGAGCTTGCAAGCCCTGGCTTGATCTTTCCGTCCGGTTCGAATTCCATGAGATCTTGCACTGCCAAAGACTCGACGCCGTACGTCTGGCCATATGCGACCTTGGTCTCGTCGAGCGTTCCGGGAAACGGAGTCGACCCCCAGCGCAGTTCGGCATAGGACTTCGAGGAGCCGGTCCCGCCGCTGGATGCGTTACCAGCCGACTGACCGTTGCTCCCACCACAAGCCGCCACGACAACCGAAAGCACGAACGCGACGCCTGCGAATACACACTTCTTCATTGCACTCCTCCCATTGCTTGAACCAACCCTCAAGGCAGCCGCCTGGGCTTGGTCTTGTACGGCACCGAGAGCACCGTCTCCAGATCCCCCATCACCTTGCACACCGCTGCGGCGTATTGATCCATCAGCTCCGGCTCCTGCACATAGAGCGGATGCGCCTCGGATCCGAGGCTAAGTGTGATGTCGCATAGCCTCGACGCGACTGGGTACTCGGCTGGGTCCCAGGCGCGCAGCGGCTCCTGCTCGGTGCGCCGGTGCCAGGTCTGCTGGCGGCGGCGGAACGCAGGCTGCGCCGGGACGGGATGCGGCTGCCACACCATCGCCTCGACACCCTCGGCCTGCAGCGCCGCCAGCAGGCGATCGCGCAGATCACGCGGATCGCCGTCGAAGCCAAGTTCCTTGGGATCGATCTGGACTGCGTACTTCCAGTATGAGCAGCCGCGATCGGCTTCCCGGAAAGGAGGCGTCAGGCCGACGATCTCAGACAGCTGCTCGGTAAGGCGCTGCCCATTGGCTTCCGCGCGAGCATTGTGCTCGTCCAAGCGTGTGAGCTGTGCCCGCGCGAGCGCACACGGAAGCTCAGACTGACGGTAGTTCCAGCCGATGCCCTGCGCCCAGAAGGAGCGCCGCTCCAGAGGCACGAGGTCCTCGCCGACGACCGTGAGCCGTCGCGCGGCTATGAACGCATCCTCGTCGTCGGTGGTGAACAGGCCGCCCTCGCCGGAGGCGAAGTTCTTCGAGGCGTTCAAGCTGGAGCCGGCCGCGTCGCCGATGCTTCCCGCAATCCGACCCTTGTACCTGATCCCATGCGCCTGCGCGTTGTCCTCGATGACCGCGATCCCATGACGCTCTGCGACGGCTTTGATCTCGTCCAGGCTCGCCGGCTGGCCATGGATGGCCACCGCGACAATCGCCGTGGTGCGATCGGTGATGCGCTCGACGAGACGATCAGGATCGAGGTTGTACGTACGCGGGTCAACGTCCGCAAAGACGACCTGCGCGCCCTGGTGGGCCATCGCCATCGCGCTGGCCACGAAGGTATAGGCCGGCACTATCACCTCGTCACCGGGCTGCACCCCTACGGCCGCTGCGGCGCAGTGCAGAGCGCTGGTGCCGCTCTTGGTCGCAAGACAGAACTCGACGCCAACGTACTCGGCGTATTCGCGCTCGAGCGCTGTGATCTCCGGGGCGCCAGCGCCGGCGAGGATGCCGCTGTCAAGCACTCGCAGAACCGCGTCGCGATCGGCTTGCACGACCTCCGGCCACGGGCGCTGCTCGATGCCCGAAACCAGCCGGGCCCCACCGGCGATCGCCAACTGCTCAGACGTTCCTGTCGACATGTGCTCGCTCCTGGAGGAATAGAAATGACAGCGCTTGCATTTGTGATTGAATCATATGTTCAACCATACGTCAAGGCTGGGATACAGCCCGCCGGAAGCGCTTGCAACAGCGATGCGCAGACGTCGCCCGCGTCTGGAGCTCCCGGCAGAGCGGGCAACCCCACCGCATAGCGGCAGCGCTCAGCCGGCTTCAGAGAGCGCCGGCTGGAGCTGGCTGGAGACCTCAGGCCAAATCCGCGACCCGCACCACGCGCCCCTCGCGCGCGGCTTGGAGCGCGGCACTTGCGACCGTCAGCGAGCGCAGCCCGTCCTCACCACTCGCCGTTGGGGCGCCGCGGCCGCGAACGGCCGCGTTGAACAGCCGTACTGTGCGCTCGTAGAGCCCTTCGCTCTTCTCGAGCGGAACCTGCTGAGCGCCGCTCTTATCGCAGAGCGTGACGGTTGCAACCGGGTCGTCGAGCATCGCGTCCTCGATCGTGATCGCGCCGGCACTGCCGTAGATCTCCACACGAGTGTGAACGGAGGGCATCGTGAAGGCGTCGTGAAACGTCGCTAGCGCCCCTGCACGCAGACGCATGGCGCCGGCGATCGCATCCTCGATGTCCGCATGCGTGCTCATGCCCTGCCGTGCACTGAGGGCCACCACCTCCTCGATCTCGTCCTCGAGCAGGAAGCGCAGCAGGTCGGCTCCGTGCACGGTCAGGTCGAGCGCGGCGCCGGCACCCGCACCGGGATGGCCGACGCGCCACGTGCGCAGGCCGACGGGCAGCTCGGTGCCGTGGAATACCCGCGCGCCCAACACCTGCCCGATGCGCCCGCTTGCGAGGAGCTCCCTGGCCTTCATGTTTGCGGGGGCGCTGCGCAGGTGGTGATTGACCCCGAGCGTGACGCCTGCCTGCTCCGCGGCGACGATCATCACACGCGCGTCCGCGATGGTGGTTGCAAGCGGCTTCTCGCACAGCACGTGCTTGCCCGCCTCGATCGCGGCGAGCGTCTGCGGCGCGTGGCGATCGTTCGCCGTGCTCACGTACACCGCATCCACCGATGCGTCCTTGCACAGCTCGTCGAGGCTGCGATAGGCACGGGGAAGAGCATGATGCTCGGCGTAGCGTGCGCCACGCTCCGGATCGCTGCTGAACACGCCCGCAATCTGCCCGCCCGGGGCACGACGAAAGGCGTCGATCATGTAGATGGAGGCGATGGTGCTTGCGCCGATCAGCGCCCAGGTGACAGGTCGCTGCTCATCAGACGGCGTGGAAGGTGTGTTGGCTTCGGTTGTCATAGGCTGATCTAATCATGCTGACGCGCATCAGCCGTCCGCTTCCTACATCTCGATGGTCGCGTAACCCGCCTTCTTCAGCGCCGTCCTCAGCTCCTCGGACTCCAGCTCGCCTCTCGTCTCCACCGTCAGCTCGACGACCGCCTCGCGCACGTCCATCGGCAGCCCGTCGCGGACGTGGTGAACGTCGATCAGGTTCGCCCCCGCCTCGGCGGCCGTCTGCAGCAGCGCCGCCAGGCTGCCTGGACGGTCGTCGATGCGAGCGCCCAGGCGCACCCGCCTGCCCACGCGACTCTCGTGCTGACGCACGACCGCGCCGATCAGCCCCACGTCGATGTTCCCACCCGAGAGCACCGCGACCGTGGCACCGTGGGAGACAGGAGCCACATGGCCATGGATCAGGGCCGCGATCGACACGGCGCCGGCTCCCTCCACCACGAGCTTGGCCTGCTCCATCGCCCAGACCATCCCGTCGGCGATCTGCTGGTCCTCGACCACGAGCACATCGTCGACGAGCATCTCGATGATCTCGCCGGTGATGACGCCCGGACGCTTCACGGCCACTCCGTCGGCGATCGCCGACGTGGCGCCGGCATCCGGATCGTCCTCTGGGAAGGATGCCTGGACGAACGGGGCGCACGCGCGCGCAAGCACGCCGACGACCTTCACCTCGGGGGCAGCCGACTTGATCGCGACAGCGACCCCGGCGGCCAGCCCGCCCCCTCCGATCGGCACCACGACCTGGCCGAGATCTGGGACGTCTCGAAGTATCTCCAGGCCCACTCCACCCTGGCCAGCGATGATGTCCGGGTCATCGAAGGGATGGACCAGGCTCCAGCCGCTGCGCTGCGCCGCTGCGCTGGCGAGGGCAAAGCAGTCGTCCACGCTCGCGCCTTCCTGGTGGATCTCGGCGCCGAGGGCGCGGATCGCCTCGACCTTGGCCATCGGCGCCCCTCTCGGCAGGTAGATCGAGCATCTGATACCGCTCGCACGAGCCGCATACGCCAATCCCTGCGCGTGATTGCCGGCACTTGCCGCGACGACGCCCGGGCAATCGGGGCCTAGTGCGCGCACCTTGTTCAGCGCGCCGCGCAGCTTGTAGGAACCGGTCAGCTGAAGATTCTCGGCCTTCAGGCAGCAATTGCATGTCCGGATCCATGGAGCCGCCCGCGGGCCTTGTGATCGGCGTCTGGCGCACGGTGCTCGCCGATGCACGGTGGGCAGCCGCGATCGCATCAGCGTCGATTCCGTAGCGCGCGCGGATGCTCTCGAGCGCGTTGACGACTGGGGACGAGGGACCGGGCACGATCTGTGAGCTAATCACTCGATGCCACAGATGTCAAGCCGTACCTCATCCGCAGCCACACGATTGCCTCGGGATGGAGGGCGCGCGGCTTGGCCGCCCCGCCCACGCGGCCAGCGCGGACGCGGCCGCGCGGGCCGGGGTTGTCATAGTCTGATCCAATCACGCCTGGCGATGGGACTGTCATCGCCAGGCCATCAAACTGTCGTCTGTGTCTGAACGATCATCGCTCAGACACATGTGACTTTGCATGGAAAGAGGTTTCGCATGCAGTACGAGCGGCTGCGCGTTGGCCTCGTTGGCGGAGGCTTCATCACGCAGGTCATGCACCTGCCGTCACTGGTGGGACTCGCCGATCGCTTCGAGGTGGTCGGCCTCGCCGATCCAAGTCGCACCACCCGCGAGCTGCTCGCGTCGCGCTACGGCCTGGCAGCGACATTCGCGGGGTACCAGGAGCTGCTCGAAAGCACGAGCCCAGACGCACTGCTCGTGCTCTCTCCCGGCTCTACTCACGCCGAGGTGATCATGGCCGCTCTGGAGGCGGGCGTGCATGTCTTCACTGAGAAGCCTCTGTGCCTCGTCGCGGAGGACGCCTGGGAGATAGCTCGTGCGTCTGAGCGCACCGGCCGCCTGGTCCAGATCGGCTACATGAAGCGCTACGACCCCGCCTACGAGCAGATGCTCGCGACCCTTGCGGAACGGCGAAGCGGAGACATACGCCTGATCGATTGCGTGACCTACGATCCTGGCCTCGAGCGCTTCTTCGCGCCGGCGGCGATGACCCGTGGCGATGACATCCCGCCCGCCTTCATGGCGCATGCGCGTGAGCGCGAAGCCGAGCAGGCACAACGGGCGGTGGGCGCGACCACGGCCGCGGAGGTCCGCGTCTACGTGCAGGTCCTCTGCGACACGCTCGTACACGACGTGAACGTCCTGGGCGGCATCCTCTCGGCGCTCGAGGAGCCACAGCCACGCGTCATGGATACAGCATGGTGGGCTGACGGTCGCGGCATGCAGACCACGCTCGAGCTCAGCGACGGCGCGCGTTGCGTGCTCAGCCTCCTTGATCTTCCTGGCTTGCAAGACTTCCGCGAGGAGCTGCGCATCCACTTCGACGACGCTGTATACCGGCTGCGCTTTCCGGCTCCCTACCTACGCCACTGCCCGACGCTCTACGAGCGCACGAGTGAACGGGACGGCCGCTCTCACGTTGAGCGCTGGGAGTCGTGGGCTGAGAGCTTCGTCACCGAGCTGGTGCACTTCCATGACTGCGTGCGGCTCGGCCACGCCTGCCGGACGCCTCCCCACCAGGCGGCTCGCGACCTCGAGCTTCTTGCGCAGATCTTCAAGGCGAGGACACCCTCGCCTGAGCCGCCAGTTGTCGAATGAGGCATTTCCGCCCGCAAGCGCCTGGGCACGCAGGCTCGCCACAACTAGTCTGTCTTTCCTGCCAGCTTGTTGGGGACCGCGAGCTTGCTCGGGACCCGGAGCTGGTTTTCGGTCGCAGCGGCCGGCTTGCCGGGACGCCAGCTGACAGGAAGGTGCTGTTGCAGTTGCCGTCCGGCTTGCCGGGTTGGGTCCTGGGCTGGTAGCGGACTGACTCTTAGTCTGTCTGTCGGCCATCCGTGGCCTGACCGACGCTCACCCGTACCTACCTCGCCCGCAAGGAGCCGAAGGCAAGAGCCGCATCGAGGCCATGCGCTGCCTCAAGCGCCACCTTGCGCGCAAGTATTATCGGCTGCTCAGCGAACGATCGAGATCAATGAGCTTCCCTGCTGAACCATTGCAGGTAGTTGGACTGCATGGAGAGCACATAAGTCGATAGCCCCTGTTCCGCAGGGGCAGGCGCCTGCTGGTCTTCGGAGGCGGCAGCGGGTTTGGGAACTGCGTCGCGCCTGGTTGCCGCGGAACAGCGCGGTGTGGCCGGGTGGCTTGCCTCACCTGCGATACGGGTGGTGCGGATTAGCGACGTAGCTCTGCCTGTAGCCGGGTTGCGAGGCGGACGGAGGCGTCGATCTCGACTTGGCGGATTGAGACGCTCTCGATGCTGACCCCGAATGGGACGCCGACGCGCCGGCAGAATGCGATCAGCTCGACGGCCGTAGCGACGGCTTGGTCGTAGGATGCTTCTAGGGTGTCCTCCGCGTGGCGCAGCTCGTTCTCGATCCAGCGCGGCACATCGACACCGAGCCACTGAACGAACTTCAGTGTCTTCACCGACCCGCAGACCGAGAACGTAAAGACGATCGGCGCCGGCTTGAGGCCACGAGTGGCGCACTCGTAGTGATAGTCGGAGACCAGGTCCTTCGCGGCGTTGACGTCATAGATGATCTGGGTGACAAAGAACGAGCAACCTGCAGCCTGCTTCGCAAGCAGACGGAGGTGCTCCGTGCCTCCGTGCGCGTGGCGCTCTGGGATCGCCACACCTCCGAGCAGGAGATCCGGGCGCACCTCACTCCGTAGTTCGTAGGCCCGCGGCAGAGAGGTCGCGACCGGCTTTTCACGGGACGACGCACCGACGAACACCGACAGCGCCTGGGCTGGGGCCTGTTCGCTGAGCCACGACTGAAGCTGTTGCTCTGGGTACTTGCTGACAGCGCGGTACACGATTGCGGGTACCTCCAAGCCGACGAGATCGCGAGCGAGGTAGTCGGCGGGGTCCATCGTGGGCAGGAACGGAAAGGGCCGTTCCTCGGGATTGCGGTCGCTCTCGTCATCAATGTCGTAGAGCACGAGGCCATCGATGCCCACGGGGCGCAGGCGCTCGAGCGTCTTCGCGGCGATCTGACGGGCGTGCTCCGGTTCGGTCGTCAGGCGTGGTGGCGTCAGCGCGAAGAGCAAGAACTCACCCGTCCCCTCCGCAATGCGCCGCTGCAGCTCCACGCGCCGAAGCGTAGCCAAGCGCCTGTGCACTACGACTTGGCGCCAGCGGTTGTGCCTCCGCTAGCAGCCACGCAACGCGCTGTCCCGCCTGCACAAGAGTCGCGTCGGATGCTGCTCGGACGCGCCATCCGGCGTGAGTCGCTGCGACTCACGCGAATCAGGACGACCGTGCCGTAGCCGATCGCGCCCGGTCCAACACGCAGCACTGCCGGGAGTGGGCTTCACGGCGAGTTCTCGCCGCTCTCGACCCTCGCCTGTCGCTGACCTCGAACGCCTGCGCTCAGACCGGACGGACCCGCCTCGCTACGTCGGCAAGGCACCGTGCGGCAGATTCGGTCGCGCCGCTGTTTTGGGCGAGAAGCAGGTGAATTGAGCAGGGCTCAACGCGAAGACTCGCCGGTCGATGGTGCGCCGAGAAGACGCAGAACCACAGGCACACGCCATTCGCGGACGCCCTGCGCTCGCATTGCAGCGCCATGGACCTGATGATAAGCAGGCCACTTCCTCGCAGTTTCCGAACTTCGCTTGACATAGGAGCAACGAGTGACCCCTCTGCCGCGTCACGTTCAGCCCGCGACTGCTGCCTGCTGAGCGATTGATACCCCCCGCTTGGGGTGAGGACCTTTCACCCTGGTCGGTGAGACCGTTGGCGAGCAGCGACCCTCCGCTGCCACCAACATCGAGCCGCAGCGGGGGGTCGACGATGACCGGCACACCACTCAGGAACCGACCTGTCCGAAGGAGGCGCCCGATGAGCCACGATCGCTCGCACGCGTTGGATCACGTCGTTCTCGTGCTGTTCGAGAACAGATCCCTCGATAATCTCCTGGGTCGCTTGTACGGCCCCGAGGACGGCAAGACTTTCGAGGGCGTGATCGGCAAGGGTCTGAGCAACCCGATCCCCGAGTGGGCCAAGCACGGCGCTGAGCGCAAGAGCGTTCCCTGCACGGTCGCAACGGATATGGATGCGCCGAACCCGGACTCGGGCGAGGAGTATTTCCACACCAACACCCAGCTATTCAACGTCCTCGAAGATCACAACCGCTTCAAGATTGGGGAGCAGGTCGCGGCGCCGTGGAATGCCCCCGAGCCCGGCGCTGTGCCGAGCATGGACGGTTTCGTCACGGACTACATCAGCACCTTCACCGCGAGCTGGGCCGTCAGCCGACCTACGAGGAGTATGCGCAGATCATGGCCGGCTACACGCCGGAACAGGTGCCGGTGCTCAGCGGGATCGCGAAGGGCTTTGGCGTGTTCGACCACTGGTTCTGCGAGGTTCCCTCGCAGACGTTGATGAACCGGTCGTTCTGGACTGCCGCGACCTCGTCCGGTTTCGTGATCAATAAGCCGGCGTCGAACTTCACCCGTCACAACACCGCCGAAACGATCTTCGAGCGCCTTCAGGCGCATGGGCGCACCTGGAAGGTCTATGTGCAGGAGCCGATGTCGTTCTCAGCGACGGCCCTGATCCACATGCCGCGGTTGAAGAAGCGTCTAGCGACAAACTTCGTGCCGTTCTCCGAGTTCGAGCACGACGCGGCCGAGGGCACCCTGTCCGACTTCAGCATGATCGAGCCCAACCTGCTGATGGGGCACAGCGACTACCACCCGGCCGTCAGCCGGGCGCTAGGCCCGAGTGTCGAGATCCCCGTCGACTCGCCGTCATCGATCCTGGGCGGCGAGGCGTTCCTGGCCCGCCTCTACGATGCGATCAGGTCGGCCGCTTCGCCGCAGGGCTCCAACGCGTATAACACGACGTTCTTCATCGGCTGGGACGAGCCCGGCGGGACCTACGACCACGTTCCCCCCGGGCCTGTGCCACCACCGGACCCGAGCGCGCCCGCGGGGCAGATGGGCTTCAAATTCGACCGCTCCGGCTACCGGGTACCAGCGATCATCGTCTCCCCGTGGGTGGAGGAGGGCACCGTGATCAACGAGGAGCACCGCCATACGTCGATGATCGCCACCCTACGCAAGGTGTGGGATCTCGGCGACCCCCTGACCGGCCGCGACGCCGCGGCCGCCCCGTTCGACCACGTCCTCTCGCGCGAGAGCCCACGCGACCCCGCTAGCTGGCCCGACGTAAAGCCGCTCCCAGTGCCCACATTCCACATGGATATGGTCCAGATGGACAGGGCCCTCACGACCCTCGGCCAAGCGATGGGCGGCGGAATGCTGGAGCACGCCAAGCAATCCGGCATCACGATCCCACCCGAGCTGACCGACCCCACATCACCCCCCTCAGCAGCACAAATCATCGCATTCCTGAGAGGCATCACCGCCGGGATCTTCCCACGCCTCGCCCCAGCCAAATAAGACGCCAAGCCAAGGCACATCCCCCGCAATTTCCGAGCTTCGCTTGACATAGGAGCAACTGTCGGCCACTTGGCCTGACCGAGCCATCCTGGGTTTGGCGGAGTCTTTGATGCCAGTTCGTCTGGCGGAGGGAGAAGGCTTACGTCATGTCGAGATCGAGGAGGTACCTCGAGGAGTTGTTGGAGCGTGGCATGCGGCTGGTGTTCGAGTCTGGGAGGCCGATCGCGCATGTCGCTCACGATCTCGGTGTCCCGTCTGAGACGTTGCGCAAGTACGTGCGTCAGGTCGAAGCGAACGAGGGTGTCCGCAAGGATCAGCTGAGCGATGAGGAGCGCGAGGAGATCAAAAAGCTGCGGCGTGAGAACTTCGAGCTGCGTCGCGCGAATGAGATCTTGAAGGCCGCGAGTGTGTTTTTCGCGGGCGAGCTCGATCCACACCGTCCGAAGTGAGCGCGTTCATCGAGGAGCATCGTGAGCGCTTCGGGGTCGAGCCGATCTGCGAGATCTTGGGCGTGCCGAGGCTCCAGTCAGATGAGAAACCATCGATTGAAGGGATATGCGGATGATCGTAATCGGGGCGGATGTCCACAAGAGCACTCATGCTCTCGCGGCCATCGACGCTGGCACTGGACAGCTGCTTGGTGAGCGCGAGATCCTCGCCACCGAGCAAGGACACCTCGAAGCGTTGCGCTGGGCGCACGAGTTCGACCAGGAGATCGTTGGCTCGACGCGGTGCGGTGTAGGGTGGGCCTGGCCGTCGCAGCGGTGCTCCACATCGACGTTCATAGGTTCGGGCCTGCGCGCCCGCGGCTCGCCGTGCGAGCCGACTTTCAATCGAAGGGAGATGCGATGCGCTTGATGATGACGGTGCAGATTCCGACCGAGGCCGGGAACGCCGCGATCAAGGACGGCAGCCTGCCGCAGATCGTCGGAACTGCGCTCGAGGCACTAAAGGCGGAGGCGGCGTACTTCACCTCGACAGATGGGATGCGCACCGGCCTGATCTTTTTCGAGATGGCGGACTCCAGCGAAATCCCCCCGGCGGCTGAGCCGTTCTTCCAGGGGCTCGGCGCCAACGTCACGTTTTCGCCGGTCATGAATGCCGACGAGATGCGCGCGGGAGTCGGCAAGGCCATGCCTGCCGCATAGCCCTGGCGGCACTTGGGCGGGTCCTGGGAGGCAACATGTCGGTTCCCGATCGCTCTTCACCCGCGAGAGGTCGCACTCCCGGCAACCCGCCGCGACCGGGCAGCTCCGCGGCGAGCGAGAAGTCGCGGCCCGAGAGCAAGGGCACCTGGAAGCGCTGCGCTGGGCACGCGACCTCGATGACGAGGATGTCGTTTGGGCGATAGAGGACTGCCGCGACCTCTCCCACCATCTCGAGCAAGCACTCATCGCCGCCGGCGAACGCGTCGTCAGGGTCGCTCCGAAGCTGATGGGCGCCTCCTGGCGCGGCAAGCGCGAGCCGGGGAAGTCCGACCAGAAAATGCGTCACCCCTCAGGGATAGACAGCGCGCAGCTTGGCCGCCTCGCTGACGCGACCGATCGCGACCGAGAGCGCGGCGGTGCGATAGTCGGTCTGGAACCGGTCGGCCGCATCCAGTACCCGTCCGAGCGCGGTGCGCATCTGCATCCGCAGACGGTCCTTGATCTCGATCAGGTCCCACGCGTACTTCTGATGGCTCTGGACCCACTCGTAGTAGCTGACCGTGACGCCGCCGGCGTTGACGAGCACGTCTGGCAGCACCGCTATCCCGCGGTCCTTGAGTACCTGCTCGGCCTCGGGGGTCGTCGGTCCGTTCGCGGCCTCGACCACGAGCCCGCACCGCAGGCGCGGCGCGTTCTCGCCGGTTATCTGCCGCTCCAGCGCGGCTGGCACGAGGATGTCGCAGTCGAGCTCCAGGATCTCCCTGGGCCCCGCCGAGTCGGCGTCCGGGAAGCCTTCGAGACGGCCGTGCTCCTCGTTCCAACGCACCACGGCCGGGATGTCAAGCCCATCGGGGCTCACGATTCCCCCGTACAGATCGCTGACCGCCAGCACGCGCGCGCCACGCGCATGCAGTTCGCGCGCCACGACCGATCCGACGTTTCCGAACCCCTGGATCACCACCCGCCGGTCGCTGAGCGAATGCCCCTGGCGCTCGAGCATCGCCTCCAGCGCGTACACCACACCCAGGCCGGTCGCCGGCTTGCGCCCCTCGGTGCCGCCGAGCACCGGCGGCTTGCCGGTCACTACCTCCGGCACCGAATATCCCGCCGCCTGCGAGTAGGTGTCATAGAACCACGCCATCTCGCGCTCTCCGGTGCCCATGTCAGGCGCGGGGATGTCCTGGTTTGGGCCGACGACCGGGATCAGCTCCGCCGCATAACGACGGGTCACGCGCTCGATCTCCCCCACGGAGAGCTCATGCGGATCGCAGCGCACGCCACCCTTCGCCCCGCCGTAGGGCAGCTCCAGCAGCGCACACTTCCACGTCATCCACATCGCCAGCGCCGCACACTCGCCGAGCGAGACGTCCGGCGCGAATCGGAAGCCGCCCTTCGTGGGACCCATCGTCAACGTGTGCTGGACGCGGTAACCGGTCATGTTCACGATGTCGCCCTCGTCGAGCCGCACCGGGAAGTTGACGATCAGCGAGCGGCGGGGCTCCAGCAGCCGCGTGTGCGACTCATCGTCGAGCCCGAGCACGCCCGCGGCGCGCACGAACTGCTGGCAGGCCATGTCGTAGAGCCCCGAGCGCCACTCCTGACCTGGCAGCAGCGCAGGTTCACCGTTGGTTGCCTCCACGGCCGAAACGGCCCCTGCCTCACCGTCCTTGACGAGAGCGTTCGCTGACCCACGCGGGGCGACGCTCGAGCCACTGCCAATGCTCATTCATGAGATCATATCACTAGATAACTACTCAGGCGCCGCTCGTCAGAAACGCGTCCCGCAGCACTTCGAGGTCGAGACGCGCCTGCTCGGCAGGCGTGCGGCACTGCACCCCGTCGACGATGCAGGCGTGGAAGTGCTCGAACTCCGCGAGATAGGCATCCGATATGCGCTCCCGGCGGCTGCAGCGCGCGGCGCCCTCCGCCGCGCCCACGATTTCGTGAGCCGTTGGGTGCTCGCGCAGATACGGCGCGGAGAAGCGCAGGCGGTGGATCTCATCCCTGAAGTAGAAGCTCGCCGCGGAGGAGAACTCCTCCAGGCCCTCCAGCAGCAGCCAGGCGGTCTGCCAGCCAACGCCTGAGCCGAGGCGAAAGGCGATGTTCGCCCCCTTGCCCGCCGCCCAGCTCCCAGCGGCCTTGCCATCGCTCCAATGGCTGGAGCTGACCGGTTGCGCGGGCAGCTCTACGCCGAGGTGCTCCAGCACGCCATGAACGAGGTTTACGTCGTGCACGAGCGCGCCCGCGTAGAGGTCGCTGAAGACGCGCACGCTGGCTGGGTCACCGGCGCCGACCGCCGCCTCGACCTGTTCGCGTTCGCGCTGCGAGCCCGCGCGCAGCACCTGCTCTGGGACGTCGCGTCCGACCACGAGGTCCGCTGGCACGAACGGCGCGCGCCCCAGCCACGGGTCATAGGTGAGCACGTCGACGAAGCGCAGGTCCTCGGCGCTGCTCGGCAGCGCTGTCAGCAGCGATTCGTATCCGGCGTC
The DNA here is from genome assembly GCA_963757925.1 of uncultured Actinomycetota bacterium. GTDB lineage: Bacteria > Actinomycetota > Thermoleophilia > Solirubrobacterales > Solirubrobacteraceae > Palsa-744. The sequence continues at coordinate 159,423 of CAVWTE010000025.1, read as the reverse complement.
GTAGCGCTTCTGGTATCCAATCTGCACGACGCGGCCGGCCCGATCGCGGCGCGAGCAGATCGCCTCGACGTCCTGGAGGCTGAGGCAGAGCGGCTTCTCCACCAGCACGTGCAGGCCACTGTCCAGGGCACCGAGCACGATGTCGACGTGGGTGCCGTTGGGCGTGCCGACGACCACGGCGTCGAGCCTCTCCTTCTCGATCAGATCGCGCCAGTCAGCGTGTGTCGGCAGGCCGCCATGTCGTGCGCTCAGCGCCTCGCGCACCGTCTCGCTGGGGTCGGCGAGCGCGACGAGCTCGAACCGATCCTGCAGCCGGCGAAGCGTCGGCAGGTGGACGGCCTGCGCGATCAGGCCGCCGCCGAGCACGCCGATGCGTACGTGCGCGCTCATACCTGCACCTCACCCTCGGGCGGAAGGCCGGTGAGCTGCTGCAGCTGCTGCGGCCCCGATGCCAGGGCCAGCCCACCATCCACCAGCAGCGAGGCGCCGGTGATGTAGCTCGCCTGCTCGGAGACCAGGAAGGCGATCGCGGCTGCGATCTCCTTGCTGGCCGCGGCGCGTCCCAGCGGGATCACGGGCCGCTCTATCACCGAGCCGTCGAGATCTGCCGGGTCGAAGTTCATCGGCGTGGCAGTGTGGCCGGGTGCGACCGCGTTTACGGTGATCCCGTGTGGCGCCCATTCGAGCGCGAGCACCTTGGTCAGCATCTCGAGCCCGACCTTCGCCGCGCCGTAGGCGCCGCCGCCCGCCAGCGGGACGAACGCGAGGATCGAGGAGACGTTCACGATCCGCCCGCCCGTACCGGCCGCAATCATCCGCGTGGCCGCCGCCTTCGCGCAGGCCCACGGAGCCACGAGATCCACCGCGAGCGTCCAGTTCCACCCCTCGATGGTCTCCTCCAGCATCTCCGCGCGCCGGTTGACGCCCGCGTTGTTGACGAGCCCGTCCAGGCGGCCGAGCTCGTCGGCGAGCTGGCCGATCACGGCCTCGGCGCTCTCCGGCGCGGCGAGATCGAGCTGGGCGATCGCCGCGCGGCGGCCCATCGCCTCGATCGCCGCGGCTGTGCGGCGGGCGCCGTCCTCATTTCCCCGGTATGTGAGGCCGACGTCGCATCCCTGCTCGGCAAGCAGCAAGGCGCTCGCCGCGCCGATACCGGAGCTCGCGCCCGTGACGATCACCGACCGCCTGCTTTCAGCGTTCACCTTCCGCTCACTCCCTCTCACCGCAGCGTATTGCTGTCCGGCGTGTTCGCTTTCCGGTTGCCTTACTGGTCACAATAAGTGATACCATCATTTGATCTTCGACGCGGGCGGCGTCAATAAACGGCCCGGCATGCGGGCGGCCCGCGGAAAAACTCGCGTCGAGGGAAGGAACCGGTATGAGCTCCCCTGCTCTGCTCGCGCCGACAACGACGGTCGGCGAGGTTGCCAAGTCGCGCGAACTGCTGGATCGCGCCATGGCAGTCACTCCCGGAGGCGTCAACACCGCGCGCCGCAAGATCGATCCGCCGCTGTGCGTGCGCCGCGCCCACGGCGCATACCTCGAAGATCTCGACGGCAATCGTTACGTCGACTACCACGCCGCGTACGGCGCGATACTGCTCGGCCACTGTCATCCCGCGGTCAACGAACGCGTCCATTCGACGATCGAGGAGCAGGTGCTCTGCGGCCTCGGCACGACCGAGCTCGAGGTTCAGGTCGCCGAGAAGATCGTGCGACACGTGCCCTGCGCCGACCAGGCAGTGATGTGCGGCAGCGGCTCTGAGGCCACCTTCCACGCGATCCGCCTGGCGCGCGCCGCGACCGGACGCCAGAAGATCGTCAAGTTCCAGGGCCTCTACCACGGCTTCCACGACTACGTGCTGCGCAACGTGATGAGCGCACCGGAGCGGATCGGCAAGCGAGACCCAGTCTCCGCAGGCATGCTCGACGCTGCGGTGGACGCGACGATCGTCTGCCGCTACAACGACAGCGAGTCGGTGCGGCAGGCGTTTGCCGAGCAGGGTGATCAGATCGCGGCGATCATCGTCGAGCCGATCGCGCACAACTCGCCAAGCATCATGCCTCTCGACGGCTTCCTGGCCGACCTGCGCGCGATCTCCGAGCAGCACGGCTCGCTGCTGATATTCGACGAGATCATCACCGGCTACCGCCACCACCTCGGCGGCTACCAGGCAATCTGCGGAGTCACTCCCGACCTTGCGACCTTCGCGAAGGCGATCGCCAATGGCTTTCCGATGGCGGCAGTTGCAGGCCGCCGTGACCTGCTCGAGCAATACAACACCACAGCGACTGGCAATGTCACATTCGCCGGCACCTACAACGGCGGCGCGCCTGCGATGGCGGCGGCACTGGCGACGATCGAGACGCTCGAGAACGAGCCTGTGCACGAGCACATCTTTGCGCTCGGCGAGCGTATGCGCGCGGGTTTGCGCCAGATCGCAGACGAGCTCGGCGTTCCGGTCGTCGTGTCCGGCTACGGATCGCTCTACGCGATGCTCTTCATGGAAGGTCCGCTGAGCAGCTATGACGACGTCATCCGCAACGACCAGGAGTTCTTCGTCGCCTACCGCAAGGAGCTCGTCCGTCGTGGCGTGCTGGAGATGCCAGAGAACATCGGCCGCAACCACATCTCCTACAGCCACACCGCCGAGGACATCGATCGCACGTTGCAGATCAGCCGCGAGGCGCTGGAGGCGACGCTCGAGCGACGGAGGATGCCGGCGATCTAAAAGCGGCGCCAACTCGACCTCGACCCTTCGCAAAGCGCCGGGGTCGTCGGACCTGTGACCCTGACGCGCGCCCGTCCGCATCCGCGGTGCCGGTCGCGCGTCAGGTCGCATCCGCAGTCAGCAACCCGATCGAGAAGGAGTTGCTGGCAAAACTGCCGAGGGGCTTGGGCCTCTCGCGCTCAGCGTCGCACACGCCTCCTCGGCGCGGTGCGCGATCCCGATCGCCGTCCTGGCATACTCTCGCTGGGAGCACCTTCGCTTGCAGCGTGATCTGACCACGACCTCTTACGCGATCCTTGGACAGCTCGCGCTCCGTCCTTGGTCGGCCTACGAGCTGACCAAGGAGATGCAGCGCAACCTGCACTACTTCTGGCCACGCGCCGAGAGCCGCATCTACGACGAGATCAAGAGGCTCCACAGCGCCGGTCTTGCGACGTCCAAGCCGTCGTTCACCGGCCGTCGAAGGCGCACGACCTATGAGATCACCGCCGCCGGCCGGCAAGCATTGGCGACCTGGCTGCAGGAGGACCCGCTGAGCGGAGTCACACTCGAATCAGAGGGCTTGCTGCGCATCTTCGAGGCCACCGCTCCGCAGCACATGCGCGCCGCGGTCGAGACGATCCGCGCGCAGGCGGCGGAGATACTGCCAAAGCTCGTCTCCGTCGGCCAGGAGTACCTCGAGGAACGCGCCCCGTTTCAGGATCGCGTCAGGTGGCGCGCCCACATAAACGACTTCCTCACCAGCTACGCACTGATGCTAGAGGAGTGGGCGCAGCGCACAGAGCACGCGATCGAGGCCTGCGAGAACAGCAGCGAGGACGAGATCGTGCATCGAGCGCTGGACCTGATCGCAGAGAAAGTCGAGCGGATCGCCGCCGCTACGCCTCTCTCCGCAAGCGCCGAGGACTAGGCGGCCAGACCCCTCGGCAGCCGTGTGGGCCGCCGAAGGCAACACACGGCGCCGCACCACGACCTGCCAGTCGCGGCTACGCGCCGCTGCGGGTGCCGCTTCGGTGCCTCGCAGCGCCTTTTGACCTGACATGAGACCTATTCGGCAAATTTCTCGCTTGACAATACTCCTATCAGGAGGTATGGTTTGAGCCACACAGGATAGTCGTGGGCTGCTGACTGCCCTTATCACTCGAGCGGCCGCTCCAGAGCGCCGGTCCAGCGTCGTCGGCCTGAACAAGCAGACACATGGGAGGAATTACGATGAGGAAGTACGTGCTCGCGGGCGTTGTGCTCGCGCTCACAGCGCTGGTCGCTGCCTGCGGGGGCAGTGGAAAAGGTCAATCGGGCAGTGTGGCATCAAACGGAACGACCGCGTCCTCGCAGACCTATCCAGAATTCCGCTGGGGTGAGACGCCATTCCCAGGACCAATTGACTGGGACGATAACTTGTGGGGTCAGGTAGGGCAGATAGAGGCTCTGGTGGTTCAGAACCTTGTCACGTTCGAACCGAACGGGAAGTTGAAACTGGGCCTCGCCAGCTCGGTAGAAAACCCAAACCCAACCACATATATATACCACGTCAGATCGGGGATCAAGTTCTCCGATGGCAAACTCCTTACGATCGCCGATGTTGCATATTCATTGACCCATGACTGGACCGGCAAGGAATCGGTGGTGAAGTCGTTCTGGGAAGATGTATCGTCGGTTTCCACCCGTGACAATGCTGTTGTGGTCAAGCTCAAGCGACCCGAGGCAGTCTGGCCCGAGGCGCTTGCGTTCAGCAGTCAGATCGTGGAGAAGGCCCAAGCTGAAAAGATCGGCGAAAAAGCGATGGGCACGCCGAGCGGTCTTCTGATCGGCACAGGGCCGTGGAAGTTCGACAGCTTTACGCCCGAATCGAACGTGCAACTTTCGCGTAACCCTTACTGGACAGGACCCCAGCCGCCAGCAAGCAAAATCAGCATAGACCTCTTCAAATCTCAATCCTCGATGGCCCTGGCGTTGCGCTCTGGCGCAATCGACGGCGCGACCGACTACGAATCGCCTCGGTTGTTTGCGGGCATACCGAACACACGTCCACTGGGCGGAACCTTGGAGTGGACGGACTACCTTGCCATGGGCACGACCTCGCCGCCGCTCAACGACGTCCACGTGCGTAGGGCGATCGCATACGCCACCGACACCAGCGGCATGGTCAAGGCGCTCCTGCCCCCTGGAGAGGCGATCCCGGGCAAGACGATGGCGCCACCGCCCCTGTTCGCCAACTTCAACGCGAAGCAAGTGAGCGAAATGTACGCCAGCTTGCCGAAATACGAGTTCAACCTCGCCGCAGCCAAGCAGGAACTGGCCAAGTCCGCTTATCCGCATGGCTTTGCGACAGAAATCCAGGTATTGGCCACTGCCTCTCTGCTCGTGTCAGCGGCACAGATTCTGTCAGCGGACCTGGCAAAGATTGGGATTACCGCCAAGGTGCATGAGCTGCAACTAGACGAAGCCAGAAACCTGTTTGGCAATAAAGTCAAGCTGTCGTTGAATGAATTTGGCTCAGTCTATTCAGATCCCGACGGCCTCATCGGACTGCTGTTCTCCCCCAAGCAGACCGGTCTGGGCGGTTTGAACACCGCCTCCTACAAGAACAGCGAAATCGACAACACTCTGCTGCCAGAGGAGCAGGCTGACGTAACGGACCCGACGCGACGGCTGCAGCTGGTGACCAAGATCCTCGGGCTTGTAGGCACCGAAGTTCCATATCTGCCTCTGTTCGAACACGGTTCTTACGCGACTCTGTCAAATAAGTATGTCTTTCCATTCTCAATCTGGACGCAAACCTATGCGCCGTGGGCGCTGGATGTGAAGCTGGCGAAATAGCCTCTCGCGCGAGCAGAGACAGACGATCGCGGGGGCTGGCAGTCATGAGCCAGCCCCCGCTGTGCGTTCATCAAGCTCTGCCGCGGCTGGCGTTGAGATGTGGCAGCCGTTGCGTCAGAACAGCGTGTGCACCGCATCGACGACGCGATGCTCATCATCGACCACCGGGACCACCCGCCAGCGGTCAAAAGCCCCACAGGGATGGGATATCGTGAAGCGGACGAGGTCGCCGACGCGCGGGCCATCGTCGAGGGCACGGTTGCCGGCCATCGCGCGTTGGCCGTCGGCGCGATCGCGGGCCGTGAGCGCGATCGTCATGTGCTGGTCGTTGAGGCGCAGCACGTTTGCGTCGCGCAGCTTGCCGCCTTGCCCGCCACCAACCGAGCGCCATGCCACCGGCTGCGGCGGGGTGATGTCAAAGGGGGCGTCACGCTTGCCGGCGCCCACCACGACCACGCCGGCCTCCGGACACGAGAGTACGACGGCCCACAGCTCGAGCGCATCTTGCAGCGGAGCGGCGTCTACGCCCCGGCCGGCGAGCGGCGAGGCCTGCGCGTAGAAGCCGCCGTCCTGAGAGATGTAGCAGCCGCTGCGTAGCACGACTCGCCAATCGGGCCGCGGAAAGCGCGCGAGCACGCGATCGAAGAAGGCACTGCCGCCTGCGCTTATCAGCCCCTGTCCGAGCAGCCTTTCCCGTCGCAGCTCCTCCGCAATCGTGTGCACGGCGTCGAGCTGCACATCGACTTCGGCCACGATCTCGGGTACCCGCGCAGGGTCCATCGCCAAGCCCTCGAAGCACTCGATCCCTACGAGCTCGATCGACGACGCCTCGCCTGCGGCCTGCGCGACCTCTCGGGCCTGCACGAGCGTGCGCACGCCTGCGCGCCCGTCACGAGGTCCGACCTCGAGCAGCGCGCAGACGGGGCGAGGCGCGCCGGCAGCCTGCAGCGCCTGGTGCAGCAGCGCGACGCCCGCAGTCGAGTCGATCAGGCAGAAGATCTCGAGCTCGGGGTCGCACTTCATCTCATCTGCAAGCCAGCCGATCTGCGCTGGCTCTGCGATCTCGTTTGCGATCAGGATCCGCTGCACGCCCATCAGGCGCAGAGTCTGCACCTGCGACGGCGTTGCAGAGGTGATCGCCCAGCATCCCGCCTCGATCTGGCGTGCGATCAGCTCTGGCGACATCGTCGTCTTGGAATGTGGCGCGAACAGCACGTCCTGGTCGGAGGTGAAGCGGGCCATCCGCGCGATGTTGTGGCCAAGCGAGCTCTCGCGGAGCAGCAGCTGCGGCAGCGGCAGCGCTCCACCCAGTGCATCGATGCCGCTGGCAGCGAAGTTTCGCAGTGAGCAGGCAGGGCCCAGCGGCGCGCCCTTCCAGTGGGGCGGCACGGCGTCGATCAGCGAGTCGAGCTTGGCGCGCCGATAGCGCGTGGGTGCAAAGCTCAGCGCCCCCGGCATGCGTTCACCCGTTGCCAGCCTCGCGGACCGACGAGGCCTGTGCCTCGCGAATTGCCGCGCGCACCGCACCCACCAACGCGGCGGGATCGCCAAGCGGTGTCTGCAGATCTTCCACGGGCGTAACGCTACCGTCCGCGGCGGCCTGCACCGGGCCATAGATCGCTGGATCAGATGAGCCGCTGGCGAGTGCTGCCAGCACGTCACCGCGGCTGTAGTGCCAGAACTCGAACGGATAGGCGATGAAGCCCTGCTTGGCCATCGCCGCGGTGACGAGGTCACGCGCGCCGGCCTGCTCCGCCTCCACGAATGGCGAGGACATTGGCATCCGCTCAGAGAGGTCGAGATAGGCAGCCCCGCGATCGAGCTCCCTACCGTCCGCTCGTCGCACCGATACGTCGACGGCGGCGCCGGCGATATGACCAGCGGTGATTGGCGTCGCCGCGCATATCACGCCGAGGTGCTCGACGATCTCTTGATCGCCTGCGTTTGGATCGACCCATGCGAGCATCTCGCCCACTCTGCGCGCCAGCAGCCGGCTTACAGCCACATCTCGCTGAGTCTGCGGGGAACGCAGCGCATCCTCGATCACCAGCGTCAAGCCCTGAGCGTGGAGGCTACGCGCGACGGCAAGCAGAGGCTCGAGGTTGCCGCGTCTGATGCGATGCTCTCGTGCGCGCCCAACCGGATGAGGCGAGTCCAGACATACGATCGGCGCACCCGTCCCCACCGCTGCCTCCGCTATTGACACAAGCGGCTCGAGGCACTCAGCCAACGGATGCTCGCTCGCCGCTGCCATGAAACGCACCCCCTCAGCCAGCGTCTGCAGCCAATATGCACCTGCCTCAGGGCTTGCGCCCGCCGGCATCTTTGGCGGGATCGTGCGGCTCTCAGCATCAGACATTGACAACTCCCTCTTCCTTTCGTAGTCCCGTGAGCCAGGCCGAGCAACGCGTGGTCCCGCCTTGACTCGATCGGCGCAGGCACCCAGCTGGCATTCATTTGCAGAATAACCTATGCTCCTATAAGGAGCATCAAGCATAGATCTCGACCTCTCGGAGGCAGATGGGCAGCGAAGACCATGCACAGGAAGATCTGGCCTTTGATGCGCGCTTCCGCGCTCTGCGTCCTGCGCTTCGCAGCCCGGGTGTGAGCGCCGGCGCGCTGCTGCCAGGAGGCGCGCGCTGGGCTGCCGCCGACGGCCTGGCCGACGTCGAGACAGGACTTGCGGTTACAGCGGCAACGCCGATGCGAATCGGTTCGATCACGAAGACGTTCACCGCGACGGCGATTACGCTGCTCTCAGAGAACGGCACGCTGGATCTCGACGACCCCGTCGTCTTGCACTTGCCGGAGCTGAGCAAACTGAGCACCAACGGGCACTCGCTGCAGGCGGTGACCGTCCGCAGACTGCTCCTGCACCGATCCGGGCTGGTCGGCGAGCTTCCCACCCGGAATTGGCTTCGCGCGCCATTTCCTTCGATCTCCGAGATCCTGCGGCAGATCGACCTCGTCCAGATCGCGATTGCTCCAGGCAGCGCGTTCAAGTACTCCAACCTTGGATATGCCCTGCTCGGCGAGATCGTTTCGCGCACATCCAACGACTCTTATGAGCGATTTGTACAGAAGCGGATCCTCGATCCCGCCGGTTTGACGAGCACGACCTTCGAGATGCCTGCGACCGCGGCGCTCGGATATGGCGGCTCCTCAGCAGCCGGCTGGACGCGCCAGCAGGCGATGGAGTTCGGCGGCGAGCGCTCCGCGGGCGGCATGTGGTCGACGATCGGCGATCTGCTGCGCTTCACCCAGGTCGCGATGGGAGAAGCGCCTGAGGTCCTCTCTCCGCAAGCGGCGGCGCTGCTGCGAGCCCCCGACACCAACCCGGATCTCGACGCGGCTCCCGCAAACTCCCTCGGCTGGCAGCTGCGGCGAGCTGAGGGCCGCCTGCTCTGTGAGCACGGCGGCGGAACCACCGGGTACACGTGTCACCTCGCCTTTGAGCCATCGCAGCGCACCGCGGCGGTCGTGCTGACCAACGGACATGCGCAGCCCGAGATCGCCTGCCTTGGCCTGCTTGGCGTCAAGCGCCCTGCGCAGAGCACCTTCTCGCCCGCGTCATTGCCACCAATCAGCCCCTCGTCGCCCGATCCGGTTGGCGACTACCTCGGCCCGCTGGATTTCGCCGCCAGCATCGAGCGACGAGCGGATGGCGAGCTCTGGCTCACCGGGGAGCTGCTGCACGAGCCGGCGGGCGCACGCCTGCAACGGCAAGCAGAGGACCGTTACCTCGTGGGCGCGGGACGCTTCGCCGGCGAGATGCTCACGCTCGATCGAAGCGACGATGAGAAGATCGTCGCGTTCACCGTCGCTGGCTTTCGGCACGAGCGCGGCTGAGGCCACCTCGTCCTGCAGTCACCGCTCGAGCGCCGCGGCCGGACGCCCGTGTGAAGCGTCCGGCCGCGATGAGATGACATGGTCTACTTGGCAAGCTTTACGTTCAGCGCCCACGGCGTGTACATGGCCGTCAGCTGCCCGAACCCTGAGAACACATATTTTTCTGAGAGCGTGCCATAGAACGGATGCGTCAGCAACCCTATGTAACCGGCTTCGGCGGCCACGATCCCCAGCAGCTTGCTGAGCAGTTGCAGGCGCCTTGCCGGCTCAAGCGCTTCAGACTGCTTTGCGGAGAGCGCATCGACTTCGGCGTTCTTGTAGCGGGCGAAGTTCGTGCCGCTGCCAGGCGGCGAGATGTCCGACGGCGGGAGCAGGGTTGAAAAAATGCCTTCTGGATCATTGTAGGTTGACCACCTTTCAGTCGCGATCATAGTCACCTTTTTGCCAATCCAGCCCGCGACTTCGTCGTTTTGTATCACCCGTACCTTGGTCTTAATGCCTATCTTCGCCAGATTGGGGCCCAGCGCCTCCATCAGGAGCACATTGGCGCGTTCAGCGGCAAGAGCCTGCAACTCGGTCGTGAACCCGTGCGGGTAAGGCGACCTCGCAAGTTCACGCCTGGCCGCAGCGAGGTTGAAGCTGTATTGCGGGATCGACGCCAGCGCTGCGTTGACCTGAGAAGTGGAGCCAAGGCCTGCGAACAGATCAGTAGGCGCCAGTGTCGCAAGCGCGCTCCACTGCTTCGGGTAGAGCGCAGCGCCGAGGGCTGGCACATCTATCGCGTAGGCGATAGCCCGTCTGACGTGCACGTTGTCGAAGGGAGGCGCCTGAGTGTTCATCCCAAACACCACCGCACCGGTGCCAGGCGCGGTGAGGCTGCGTGAGCCGGGAATGCCAGCAAAGATCTTTGGCGCAAAGACGACGAAGGTCCCATCGATAGCGCCGGATCGCAACGCCAGGCCGGTGCTCGATTCTTCCTTGAAGATGGTGATCGAGATCCTTTCCGCGGGTTGCTTTGGGCCTGCCCAATAGGCGTTGCGAGAAAGTTGCACGCTCGCTTCGGGCTTGAAGCTGTCGATCTTCCACGGTCCGGTTCCGATCAGCGGATCGGCCGGAGTGCCCAATGCCGCTTCCCCCGCCTTCGTAGCCGCTTCCTTCTCGATGACCTGGCTCGAGAACGCCATGATCTGCAGCCAAGTTGCGCTGGGCCGCTTCAGCTTCATGACGACGGCCGCGTTGCCTCTGGCGGCCACCGATGACATGTCTGTCCAGGATGGGGCCCACTCCGATTCCTTGCCGGTGGCATCCTGCTGCAACGAGTAGACGACATCGGCAGCAGTGAGCGGATGCCCGTCGGAGAACCTGACGCCGGGTCGCAGCTTGAAGACATATGTCGTGGAGCTTGGTTTTTCGATCGCGCTCGCAAGACCAGGCTTGGTCCCGCCACTGGAAGTGAATTCCACCAGGTTCTGCACCACGAGATGCTGGATGGCCGCACACGCGTCCCAACCATTCTTGTCAAAGTCGATTGGGCCTGGAAACGCGGGGAAACCCCAGCGTAGTTCTGCATACGATTGCGAGGAGGCGCGCGGCGCCCCGTCGGACGTGCCTTTGCCGCTCCCACCGCAGCCTGCGAGAAGCGGCGCCGATGCAATCAGCGCGCAGCAGGCCAACAGGTACTTCCTCATTGCTCTTCCTCCCATGATGTGGCTTTTCCTCTCTTGAGAGCTAGCGCGTGCGCCCGCGTGCCGAGAAGGCCAGATGTGCCTTCCTCATTCACTCGCTTGGCCGTTAGGCGGAGACGCCTCATAGACGACTTATGCCGGTAGCTCTTGCCGTGCTCAAAGACATCGCGACCTACAATAAGCCTTTAGAAAAAGCTTGTCAAGAAGCTATATAAAAAGCTATTCGATCGCAGGGCGTCCTTGCTCCTCACGTCCACGGCCTACAACCAACAGCCCCGGCAAGAGGCCATGAACGCCTGCGCGCCCGATAGGCGGCGACAGCATACGTTTCGAGAAGCTGTCCGAAAAGGAGCTGAAAAAAGGTTCTTGGGATGGTTTTGGATAGACTCAATCGTCGTGCGAGCCGAGTCGGATCACGTCGCCCACATGGTCGAGCAGTGGCAGACCGAGTCGCCGGACGTCCCCGTCGGACCGATGCAGGTCGTAGCGCGCATCATGCGCACTGGCCAGCACCTCGAGCGCGAGGTCGCTCGCTATCTCTCCGCCTACGAGCTGGGCAGCCGCGAATACGACGTGCTCTCTGCGCTCCGTCGCAGCGGACCGCCCTACGCGCTGACGGCCTCAGAGCTCGGTCACGCGATCCTGTTTTCCTCCGGAAGCCTCACGAATCTGCTCGAGCGTCTGGAGCACGCCGGGCTGATCACGCGCAGCAAGGACCCGGACGATCGCCGCGTGGTTCGCGTCGCGCTCTCTCAGGCAGGATGCAAACTGCAGGAGGAAGCGATGACAGTTGCGCTCAGGCAGGAAGAGCGGATGATTGCGTCGATCTCCGAGAGCGAGCGGCAAACGCTGGCACGCCTGCTGCAATCGCTGCTCACCGACATCGAACTCACCGATACGCGCTGGCCGCTGCGACCGCGACGCATTCTCGAAGAGCGATCGAAGTCGGCTGAGCGCCCGTCACGAGAGTCTTCGCGGACGATTCCGCAACGCTCCCCGCAGGGTCGCAGAGCGACCAAGCCCTGAGCCGGCGGCTGGGGACTGCTCAGCTCCCCAAGCCTTCAGGCTGCAAGCCGCTTTCGAGTGTCGTCCTCGACCCGCTCGGGAAGATGCGCTCGGCGTTGCCGTGCATCAGCAGCGGGACGAGTCGATGTGCATCGGCGTCGCTCAGCCAGCCGTCTGCGATCAGGCGTTGCAGCGCGGCCTGCAGCCCGCGTCTGGCAAGCTCCGCGTGACCGACGACGGTCTCGACAGTCGTGTAATCGCCGCCGAAGCAGAGCAGCTTGGTCGCCGGGATGCTCGTCAATGCGCGTTCCAGGAACTCGCGCGTGGCAAGCGGCGCGAGGATCCAGGCCCAGCACAGGTCGAGCATTACGTTCGGATGGTGCTTGGCGAGCGCAAGCAACTGCTCCTGCTGGGGCCAGGCGGTGTGCATCAGCACGAAGGTCGTGCCTGGATTGGCCTGCACGATCGGCGTCACGTCGCGCACGTGGTCGAAGACGTGACGAAACTGGGGGTGGTGATTTCCGGCGAGATAGCCGAGATGGATCTTTACCGGCAGCTCGGCCTCGGTCGCCAGATCGATGCAACGCTGAAAGAGGAAGTCCTCCACACGCCGCCGATCGCCGAGGTCGGCTGTGCCCGCGCGCAGTCGCTCGAACTCGCGCCGTGGCGGCGTCTCCACCGTTTGCACCGCGAGTGGCCGCTCATAGGCCCACACGCACTTGACCGCGACCGCCTGGTGGGCATATCGCTGGAAGCACCACTCGATCACGCGCAGGTAGTCCTCGAGCGAGCCGGCCTCCACGCCACTCGCCGCCTCTGCCGGAGCGTGGCGGCCGCTGGCAAGGTGGGCGATGGCCAGATCCTGCAAGAGCAGGCCGGGCGAGCGCGTTTCGCAGAACGGGTCCTCCTCGGCCGAATTGACCTGACAGCAGGTGACGTTTGCGATCTCACGCAGCACGTGCGCGTAGTAGCCCTCCACGCGTAGAGCGCGCAACCGTGCGTCCACCTCCTCACAGGTCTCCCGCGACAGACGCATCCCGCACAGCCGCTCCGTCGAGAGGTCGATCGCGCGCAGGTAGCCGGTGTAGCGCGCCGCCTCGAAGTGGGGCTCGACCACGTCCCACTTCTCGAGCGGCGAGAGATCTGAGCCAAGCAGGCTCTGCACGCCGGCTGAGCTCAGGCCCGCGCAGACCAGGTCTCGCATCGCGTAGTCGACGACGAGCGCCACCCAGTCGGCTGGGATGCGCACACGCTCGTTGGTGATCTCAAGGAACTCGTGACCAGTCGAATCGAGACGATGGCGCTCCTCCACCAGGTGCTCATGCGTATCGATCCACGGCGTGAGGTCGATCAGATCTTCCAAGCTCACCCTTCTCACACCTCCTCGCGCCCGTCCACGCAGGACGGGCTGGTGAATTCATGCAGCGCCTCGGTCACAGGCTCTCGCTCTCTGTGTCGGCCAGTTCGTACCAAGCCGCGCCCTGTGGCTCGGTGAGAATCAGGGGACGCAGGAACTCCGCGCCCTTCTGCAGACCCTCGAGCAGGTCCATGTACTCGTCCTCGTGCTCGATACTGAGCACATCGTCATAGCCGATCTCACGCAACGTGCTGACGAACTGCCGCCAAAACAACGCGTCATGGCCATAGCCAACCGTCCTGAAGCTCCACGCGCGCTCAGCCAGCCGACCAAACGGCGTCGCGTCCAGAACACCATTCACACGCACCACATGCTCATTGACCTGCGTGTCCTTGGCATGCACATGGTAGATGCAGTCAGAAAGCGCCCGCAACGCCTCCAACGGATCTATCCCCTGCCACCACAAATGCGAAGGATCAAAATTCGCGCCCACCACCGGACCAACGGCGTCACGCAGCCGCAAAAGCGACCGCGGGTTATAAAGCACATCCATCGGGTGCATCTCAAAACACAACCGGCAGCCATGATCATCGGCGACCCTCGCCTGCTCCGCCCAGTACGGGACCACCCGCCGCTCCCACTGCCACTCCAACACGTCGGCCTGGTCGAAAGGAAACGCATTGACCACCCACAACGGCGAGCTCTCCCCCTCCGCACCCTCAGGCAGCCCACCGAGCAGCGTGAGGCGCGTCACGCCGATCTGTTGCGCCAGCAGACACGCGTCATGGAACTGCTGACGATAGGTCTGCGCCACCTGCCGATCAGGCGAAAGCGGCCGACCGTGAATGCTCAGCGCGCTGATCTGGAGCCCACGCGAAGCGAACTCCTCAAACCAACGAGCACGAGCATCCGCGTCATACGCAAGCACCGCCGGATCGCCGTGACGAAGATTCGACTGCCAACCCGCACACGCAATCTCGACCGCCGAGAGACCCATCTCCCTGACGCGATCCAACGCCTCAGGCAACTCCAGCTGCACAAGCGCACTCGAAACAACACCCAGCTTCATCCAATGCTCCTCAGATAGATATCGCGCCGTGACGCCTCGACCTCGTCCACGCAGACCTCAATGGACGCACTCGTACAGCGCGGAGAGCAGTGCGCTGACGCGCTCGTCTCCGTCGGGATCATCGCGCATCTCGTTCATCGCGTAGGAGAATCCGACACGCTCTGCGGGCCAAGCGCCGTGGATTGAGCCGCCCGCGCCGCCATGCCCCAACGCGACCTTGGCTGGACCGAATGGAGCGTCCTCGGTCTGGAGCATGAAGCCGACGCCGAAGGCCATCAGCTCCTCGGTGAACGAGTCCTTCCCGCCTGAGAGCCGCGTGCTCGCGAGCGTCAGAGCCTCCTGGGAGACGATGCGAACACCATCGATCTCCCCTCCGCATGCCAGTGCGCCGTAGAGCCGTGCAAGCGAACGCGCCGTGCCGATCCCGTTTGCGCCCGGCATCTCCGTAGCGTGCAGCGCGGGCGAGTTCCACAACATCGTCGGCTGTTGCGAGAACAGCGGCGGGTTCAGCCAGATCGATGCCCACAGAGCATCGCCCGGGAAGGGGTCGGGAAGACTGGTCGGGCTCTGGCCCCATTGCGGACCGTATTGCAGCACCGTAACGCGTGACTCCAGCGCGGCCGGCAGGCCGATCCACAGCTCCAGCTCGAGCGGCTGTGCGACCTCCTCGGCGAAGAACCGCCCGATCGACCGGCCATCCACACGCCGCACCAGCTCGCCGCAGAGCCAGCCATATGTGATCGGGTGGTAGATGAGCCCGGCCCGCGGGTCGCTCTCTGGCACCTGATCGGCCAGCAGCGCCGCCATCTTCTGCGGGTCGAGGATGTCCTGCTCGCTGACCGGCGTGCGCAGACCGGGCAGCCGTCCGCGATGAGAGACGATCTCCGCAACCGTGATCGCCTCCTTGCCGTGGGCGGCGAACTCAGGCCAGTACAGGCAGACGGGATCCTCGAGCTTCAGCTTGCCGCGGTCGATCAGCATTGCCACGCAGAGCGCCGTGAGGCCCTTGGTACCCGAGAAGATCAGCTGCAACGTGTCCTGCTGCCAGGTCCGCCCGGAGGCGCTGTCTGCGATGCCGCCCCACAGGTCGAGCACCCGGCGGCCATCCACCGTTGCCGCGAACGCGGCGCCGAGATCGCCCCGCTCGGCGAAGTTCTCCGCAAACGCCTCCGCCACCCGCTCGAACCCAGGCTCCACGCGACCACCCACATCCACACGCCCGCTCACGCTCTCACCCATCCCAAACCTCATCTCTATCGCTGCATCGACGCCGACCTATGATGATCTAATCACATAGGTCGCTGGTGGGACAAGCCCCTGTTCTCCCGATTGAGTTGCGGTTGGACTCTGAACGGGGCTGAGGGTGGCCTGAGCCCGCCGAGATGCTTGCTGAGCGCCAGGATCTCGCTAGCAATCTCGTCGATGTTGCGATCACCCTCGACTGGTGATAGAGGCTGGAATGCCATCCCCGGACATGAGTAGGTTGCGCCAATGACGCTAGCGGACAGGAGGCCTCATAACGTCATCTACGATCCCGACTTGCTGGCGATGAAGTCCAAGGAAGAGCATCGCGCGCTGCTCAACGCTGTTCGGAAGTTGGGAGAGCTCGGCGAGCAGCTCGGACCGCCGCACACGAAGCCGCTGAAGGGCGACCGTACGGCAACGCTGCGTGAGCTTCGCCCGCGGCAAGGCCGAAGCGACTGGCGAGCCATCTGCTTACCAGCGTCATCTGCGGCTCGAGCTGTTGTCGAGCCAGATCTGGGCGACCGGTTGCTCTAGCTAGGCCTATTTCGATGGCCCGATAAGCCGCTCGGGAGTGCCGATGCGCCGCAGGAACTCGGCCTCGACAGGATCGCGCGGCTTCTCGCGCATTGGTGGCTTGAAGCCTGCGAGGGCGCGTTCGCTCTTGGCGCGCAGCTCTGGCGCTTCGCGGCGCCACTCGTCGATTGTGAGCATCTTGGTCTTCATGGGCTACTCGAAGGGTAGTCGCTTCGCAGCGCTGCCTTGGCGATCTCATGCAGTTCTCCGCTATCCGGCGGTGTGCGTCCGGCCTTGATCGCGTCTGCAAGCTCGCGCATGGCCTTAAGGATGGCGGTAACGCCGTGGGTCGAGGCACGCTCTTCGAGGTTCTCGGTTTCGTCGGCCTGGAGTCCAGCGAGTAGCGCGAGTGCCTGCTGTGCGGGCGCTTCGTGCCCGGTGGCTTGGAACTCGTCTAGTCGGTTGATGAGGATGTCCACGCGCGAGACCATCTTCGCCGTCCTGCCTGAACGGAGCGTGATCTCAGTGATCACGGCATCGGCGTCCAACCTTGAGCTGGGCGCCTCCAAGAACACGTCAGTTCCTTCTAGAAACCAATGGCGTCCATCTGGCGCCCGATCGAAGCCAAGCTCGGCGAGCTTCTCGGCAAGCTCGTCCGGGACATCCATCACCACGTCGATGTCGTAGGTCATGAACTCGTCTGTCGCTGTCCAGAAGTACGCGGCCATGCCGCCGACCACCACCGGGTGGATGCCAAGGGGAGCTGATACGGCCCCTACGATCGAGATGACCTCGAGCGTGCGATCGATCACGTTCGACCCTCGGGCTACGGTCGCGATCTCCGCTCGGAGCGCTGCGATGTCCGGCGCAGTCTCAGCCATGCCGGGAAGCTATCGCTGCTCGCGGCGGCTTTGCTGGAGAGCGCCTGGCCTCTGATCGCCCACGAGACCGCCCAGGCCATGCCGCAAGCGTCGTGCCCAGGCCAACCAACGCCTATCTCCCCGTTTCGCCGCCTGCCCTCTGAGCACGAGCGCATCCCGGTCGCGACGTGCGCTGCGCGCTTACGCCGTGGCCTGGATCTGGCCCCCGAGATCGAGCTCGGCGATCGCCGCCTCGCGCAGCTTGAACTTCTGGACCTTGCCGGTGACCGTCATCGGCAGCTCGTCGGTGAAACGCACGTACCGGGGGATCTTGAAGTGCGCGATCTTGCCGCGGCAGAACTCGCGCACCTGCTCCTCGCTGCACGCCGCACCGGCGCGCAGCCTCACCCACGCCATGATCTCCTCGCCATATCGGGCATCGGGGACGCCGATCACAGCGACCTCGGCGACCTCCGGATGGGTGTGCAGGAACTCCTCGATCTCGCGCGGGTAGACGTTCTCGCCGCCGCGAATGACCATCTCCTTGCTACGCCCCACGATGTTGAGATAGCCCTCCTCGTCCATCTTCGCCAGATCGCCCGTGTGCATCCAGCGAGCCTCGTCGATCGCCTCCGCAGTGCGCTCCGGGTCCTCCCAGTAGCCGAGCATCACCGAGTAGCCACGCGTGAGCAGCTCGCCCGGCTCTCCACGGGGGACGGTGCGGCCGGTGAGCGGATCGACGATCTTGACCTCCAGATGCGGGTGCACCCGCCCGACCGTGTGCACTCGCTTCTCCAGCGGGTCCTTCGCGCTGGTCTGGGTCGAGACGGGCGAGGTCTCGGTCATCCCGTAGCAGATGGTGACCTGCTCCATGTGCATCTCGGCGATCACGCGCTTCATCACCTCGATCGGACAGGGCGAGCCAGCCATGATCCCGGTGCGCAGCGAGCCGAGGTCGTACTGCGAGAAGGCGGGGTGCTCGAGCTCGGCGATGAACATCGTCGGTACGCCGTAAAGGCTCGTGCAACGCTCCGCCGCGACGGTCTCGAGCACGGCCTGCGGCTCGAAGGATGGGGCCGGCACGACCATCGTCGCGCCGTGCGTGACAGACCCGAGGTTGCCCATCACCATCCCGAAGCAGTGGTAGAACGGCACCGGGATGCACACACGGTCGGCCTCTGTGTACCCGCAGGCCTCACCAACGAAGAACGCGTTATTGAGGATGTTGTGGTGAGAGAGCGTCGCGCCCTTTGGGAAGCCGGTCGTGCCGCTGGTGTACTGGATGTTGATCGGATCGTCGAAGTCCAGGCCCGCCATCCGGTCGCACAGATCGGCTGCTGCGATCGACTCGCCGCTCATGAGCAGTTCGTCCCATGCAGGCGAGCCCAGCAGCACGACCTGCTCCAGTGCGGGCAGCGCCGGCCGCACCTCTTCGATCATCGCCGCATAGTCCGAAGACTTGAACGCCGCGGCACTGAGCAGCACCCGCGCGCCTGACTGCCGCAACGCGTACTCGAGCTCGCTCGTCCGGTACGCCGGGTTGACGTTGACGAGGATCGCGCCCGTCTTTGCCGTCGCGAACTGCGCAAGCACCCACTCCGCGCAGTTCGGCGCCCAGATCCCAACCCGGTCGCCGACCTGCATCCCGGCCGCGAGCAGGCCACGCGCAAGCCGGTCGACCTCGGCGTTCAGCTGGGAATATGTCCAGCGTACGTCCTGATGTCGCACGACGAGCGCCTCACGCTCGCCGAACCGAGCAGCCGTGCGCTCGAAGCGCTCCCCGATGGTCTCACCCAAGAGCGGCGAGGTCGCGGTCCCCTGTGCATACGAACGTCTCACGCCCGCTCCTTCCTCCCAGATCGCGTCACTGATCACCCACCGAGCACTGTTGTATCCAGCCTGTGGAACGATGCGACGCAGGGGTTGCCCGCGGCGAGCCACATGCCCCTGGTGGCAGGTTCCATGATCATGGCCGCGCGCGTCGCGGTGCGTTCGTACGAAGGAAGCTCCAGGTTCTCGTGGCTGCACAGGCTGGAGGGATGATCGGCAAGGATCGACTGCATGCGCTCGCGGTCGATCTGCCCGTTGTGCTCTTTCAAGAACCCCCGTAGCCGATGAAGGCGCAACACGGTCGAAGCGTCCACCGAGATGCTGTACTCATCTGGTGACCGGCGGAGGAAATGATTGGAGACGAAATGGTTAGTGTGCGCGAGCACGCCGTCTTCAGGAGCCTCGATAGCCGCATCCCGGTATCCGCCCGGCGCGGTCTCGATGTTCAGTGCCAATCCCGCGGCAGACGCGAGCGTGTAGTTCGCCGAGCCTGACCGCGTCATGCGCTGCAAGGTCGCCACGCCCTCTGAGACGGTCGGCGAGTCGATCAACGCTCGTAGTATCACGTGAAAGGGAAGACCGTCACCACCAAGGTCGCGCTCGGTGACCAGGGCATTCGTGGTCAGCGTCACGCCCGCCTCGTTCATGCCCATCTTCCCCACCAGCCCGGCCTCGAGCACTGTGACGTAATTGGGCTTGTCGTCCTGCTCGACGCTGAGGATGATCACATTGTCCTCGCAGCCAGCGATGAAATCCCAATTCTGGCCCACGATCAGAGAGCCCGCCGCGGTTGACGTCGCCTCCGCGGCGAATGCGCTGCATTCCGAGGCGAACCGGCCACGGCGGCCCGCCGCAGCCTCCACCGTCGCGGCGTCAAGCACCTCCGTCCGGCAGTTGAGACAGAGCACGTCCTCGTACTCGATCGCGGCACCGTCAGCCAAGCCGCGCATTTCCTGGGAGATGTCATCGCTGAATGCCGCAATCGCCTCCGAGAATGGTGCGGCCCGCTCTCGCACCCATCGCCAATCCACATCCAGAGCTTCTCGAAAGACCTTCGTGTAGAACCGAAGAGATCCGTGCACGCGGTCTCTCGCCAACCTCCCGTACTGCACCCCTCGCTCGTAGGGTGCTCCTCGCACGCTGATCAATGGGTAATCGGTGACCAGTCCGGGGGCTTCGTTCGCCATCGATGGCGCTCCTTTTTCGGAATCTTCGTGCTCCCCCGGTTTGCCACCCCGTGGACGATAGACATCTAATCACAACATCAGCGGGACACAGGACTCCTCAACGTGGGGCATGCACCTTCGCCATAGCCCTTACCCTGCGCGCCGCGCCGTCAGCCCGCCGTCCACCAGCAGCGAGGCACCCGTCACGTAGCTCGACTCCTCAGAGGCGAGGAAGCGCACCACCTGTGCGACCTCGTCGGGGTCGCCGATGCGTCCGAGCGCGACCCCCGCGGTCATCGCATTCTCAGCTGCCGCACGATCCTCGTTGCGGTCGATGCTTTCCTGCACGAGGCGCGTGCGGATGAATCCCGGCGCGACGCAGTTGACGCGGATCCCGTGCGGACCGTAGTCGAGCGCGAGGCTGCGGGTGAGCCCGACCAGGCCCGACTTGGCGGCCGCGTACGGGAAGAACCCCTCCAGCGTCACGAACCCGTGCAGTGAGGAGATGTTCACGATCGAGCCGCGCCCCGCGCGCTTCATGTGCGGCAGCACGTGCTTGGCCGCAAGCCAAGCCGCCTTCAGGTCGATCGCGAAGAAGCGGTCCCACTCCTGCTCGGTCATCTCGGTCGCGTCGAAGTTCGCATTCACGCCCGCGTTGTTGATCAGCAGCGTTGGCGGGTCGAAGCGCTCGCAGCACATCTGCACAAGGCTTGAAAGATCCTGCTCGGAGGCGACGTCAGCCAGCTGGAAGGCGACCGGAAGCTCCGTGGCGAGCTCCTGCTCGACCGCGCGACCTGTGTCCTCGTCGCGGCCGCAGAAGACGACCGCAGCCCCCTCGCGCGCGAAGAGCTCGACGATCGCGCGGCCGATTCCGCGCGATCCGCCGGTGACGATCGCCACCTCGCCGGCAAGGGATGAAGATGCACTACTCAAGGGAGCACTCGACTTGGGTTGCCGGTGCTTCAGCTTGCGTCGGCGGTCAGTCTGCTCGACCGGCCGGCTCGCGACGTGCTGGGCGCTCGGCCCTCGCGCCGCTTCGATGAGCCGGCGCGCTCGCGCAGGTAGCTGGCGATCGTGTCCAGGTGAGCGCTCATCGACGCGCGCGCCTCGTCTGCATCGCCCGCCGCCACGGCCGCAAGGATGCGACGGTGCTCGGGCAGCGCGCGCTCGAAGCGGTACTGCGGACGGGCGAGCGGATAGCGCGCCAGCAGCAGCGCCGTGTGAATCCGCTCGACCAAGCCGCCGAGCGGGCGGTTGCCCGTGGCCGCTATCAGCGCCTGGTGGAATGAGATGTCTGCCTCGTGAAACATGTCCTCCGCAGCGCGGCTCGTCGGCCGGCTGATGCTCTCTTCCATGCGTCGCAGAGCGTTGGAGGCGCGCTCGAGATCATCCTTGCTGGCGCGTTCGGCGGCCAGCCCTGCGGCCTCGACCTCGAGCACCCTGCGACACTCGAGGTACTGCGAGAGGATCTCCGTGCTGCGCTGGCTCTCCAGCAACGCGCCCAGCACGTCTGCGTCGAAGACATCCCAGCGCTTGGACTCGTTGACCGTCGCGCCCTTGCCGTGCTTGACGGAGATCAGGCCTCGCTCCTCCATCGCGCGCACCGTCTCGCGCGCGACCCCTCGGCTGACGCCGAACTGCTCGGCGATGTCGACCTCCTTGGGTAGCTTGTCCCCAGGCGAGCGAGCGCCGGTCACGATATCGGTGACGAGAATCCTCATCACGTCGCGGTGCAGACGGGCCATCTGCTCATTCTATCTCATAAGGGCAACGACGTGAGGCTCCAGCCGGACGATCCAGCAAGAAATCTCAGCAGACGTCTGCTGATCAGAGCCCCTGATTGCCGAGTGCCTGCAGTGACTCGGTGCCCGCGGTGGCAGCGAGCGCGCTGTCGTGGGGAAGGATGTGGCAGCCGGCGGCGTGGTCGGGGGTGATGTGAACGGGTGGTGGCGTCTGGCTTGTGCAGACGTCGGCTGCATAGACGCAGCGGTGGCGAAATGAGCAGCCTGGCTGGTCCAGGGATGGGGGCGGTGTGGCCGCGATCACCACCCCCGCGCGATCCCGCAGGCGACGTCCACCCGGATGCGCTTGGATCAACGCCGCGGTATACCCGTGGCGAGGCTTTGAGAAGACCTCTGCGGTGGGGCCGATCTCGACGAGGCTGCCGCGGTACATGATCGCCACGCGCTCGCAGATCTGCGCCACGGTCGCGAGCTGGTGTGAAACGAAGATCAGCGTCAGCCCAAGCTCGGCCTGCAGCCTTGCGAACAGCCTGATCACCTGCGCCTGCACCGAGACGTCCAGTGCGCTGACGGCCTCGTCGGCAATCAGGATCTCCGGCTCGGCGGCAAGTGCACGCGCGATCGCGACGCGCTGTCGCTGGCCGCCGGAGAGTGCGCGCGGGCGACGTGTGGCGAGGTTCGGGCTCAGCCCGACCTGGCTCATCAGTTCCTCCAGCCGCGCGGGTGCCTGCTCCTTGCCGATCAGGCCGTGCACGAGCGCAGGTTCGATGATCGCATCGCCGACCCGCATCGCGCTGTTCAGCGAGCTGTAGGGATCCTGGTAGACCAACTGAATGCGCCGCCGGATCGACGGCAGCGCGCTTCGAGAGGCTTTCAGGATGTCCTTGCCGTGAAACTCGATCCTGCCGGCATCTGGGTCGACCAGCCGCACCAGGCTGCGCGCAAGCGTCGTCTTTCCGCTGCCGGACTCGCCGACGATCGCCAGCGCCTGCTGAGGCGGAATGGACAGCGAGACGTCGTCGAGCGCGAGGGTGCGCGCACCCGGACGTCGAGCCAGACGGTCTGAGAGCGAGCGCCGCACGAATTCCAGCCGCAGACCCTCGATCTTCAGGATCGAGTCGGTCTCGGCGTCAGTGGACGCCAGGGTTCCGTGGGCGGTCAACGTGCCCATGGCTCCTCCTGGCGAGATGGCGTGAGTGTGGCTCTGCTCATCTGGTGGCCTGCCCCTCTGGTTGCTCGACGCTCGGCACGGGCATCTCGATCTCGGCAAACGGGCAGGCGCACGTGGTGAGAGTCTCGTGCTCCATCTCGACCGCGGTGCACTCCTCCCTGACCTGCGGGCAGCGGGGAGCGAACGGACATCCCGATGGCAGAGTCCCAGGATCCGGGGGCTGGCCAGCGATCACGGCCGGCAGGGTGCGCGCGTCGATCTGCGGCATCGCTGCAATCAGGCCACGGGTATACGGATGCCTCGGCGAACCTGCGATCTCCTGCACGCTGCCGCGCTCCACCACATATCCGGCATACATCACCGCGACCTCGTCGCAGACCTCCTCGATCACCCCGAGATCATGTGTGACCAGCACGATCGCCATCCCCGACTCGTCCTGCAACTGCAACAACAGCTTCAAGATCTGCTCCTGCGTCGTGACATCCAACGCAGTCGTCGGCTCATCCGCCAAGAGCACCTTCGGCCGGCACGCGATCGCCATTGCGATCATCACACGCTGCCGCATGCCGCCCGAGAGCTCATGCGGATAGGAGCTCATCCGGCGCGATGGCTCGGGAATCCCCACACGATCCAGCAGCTCGACCGCCTCCGCCCTGGCGGCCTTGCGCGAATAGCCGAGCTTCACGCGCAGCACCTCGCCGACCTGCGAGCCGACCGTGTGCACCGGGTTGAGGCTGCTCGCCGGGTCCTGGAAGATCATCGAAACCTTCTCACCACGCAACGGAGCAAGCTCCTGAGCCGACCGGTAGGAGCGTCCCTCCACCTCGACCGTGCCCGCGACCATTCGCCCAGGCTCAGGCACAAGCCCACACAAGGCACGCAACGTCACGCTCTTCCCACATCCAGATTCACCCACCACCCCCAGGGTCTGACCGTGCATCACGCTCAAGCACACATTGCTCGCAGCGCGCACGACACCGTGCTCACCAGGAAACTCCACCCGCAGACCATCGACCGCAAGTGCAAGCTCCCCACTGGGAGCCTGTTCTCTCGGCGTCTCGCTCATCTCGTGCGCTCCCGCAGCAGCTCGGCAAGGCCCTCGCCTGTGAGGCTGAACCCGATGCCGACGATCACCACGAACAGGCCGGGCAGCGTGGAGATCCACCATGAGGTCAACAGGTAGGACTGGCCACCCGCGATGATCGCGCCCCACTCCGGCGTGGGTGGCTGCACGCCAAGCCCGAGATAGGACAGCGCGGCCAGCGTCAGCACGTTGCCGAGCATGTTCGACGGGCTGTAGATCAGGTTCGGCCGGATCAGATGCGGCAGCGCGTGCTTGAAGACGATCCGGCGATTCGAGTAGCCCAGCGTGCGTGCCGCCATCATGAACTGCTGCTCGCGCAACACCAGCATCTCCCCACGCGTCAGGCGCGCGAAAGCTGGGATGCTCGCGACGGTGAGCCCCACATATGCGCCGGTGAGGCCGACGCCGAACACCGCGACGAAGCCAATGATCAGCACGATGAACGGGAACGCAAGCAGCGCGTCCATCACGCGCATGATCACCGCGTCGAGCCAGCCGCCGAAGAAGCCGGCCACCAGGCCGAGCCCCATTCCGACCACCAGCGGCATCAATGTCGTCAGCAGACCGACCCTCAGGTCGAGTCCCGTTGCATAGACCGTGCGTATGAAGACGTCGCGGCCCAGCGCGTCGGTGCCGAATGGATGCGCAAGCGAGGGCGCTTCCAGCGTGTTGACCAGCTGGATGTGGTCAGGACTGCCGACATTCGCCAGATCCACGACCGCATAGGCCAGCACCGCCAGCGCGATGATCGCGATGCCGAGCCACATCCCGAATCCCAGCCTCCTGCGCGCTCGTCTGCCCGCAACCGCCACCGGGATGGCGAGCTCGACGTCGACCGGCGCGACGGCGGCGCTCACAGCCGAACCCTCGGGTCGATCGCCGCGTAGGCGAGATCCGTCAGCAGGTTGATGAGCACCACTGCGAGCGCCAGCACGACGACAAGGCCCTGGATCGTTGGAAAGTCACGCGCCGAGACCGAGGACACGAGCAACGTCCCCAAGCCCGGGATCGCGAACACGTTTTCGATCACCACGGTGCCGCTCACCAGGCCGCCCATCGTCAGCCCCACGACCGTCACCGTCGAGATCGAGGCGTTGCGCAGACAGTGACCGTAGAGCACGCGCCGCTCCGAGAAGCCGCGCGCCCGCGCCGCCTCGATGAACCCTGCATCCAGCGTCTGTAGCACGCTCGCGCGCAGCGACCGCAGGAACAGCGGCGCCATCACCAACCCCAGCGTCAACGCCGGGAGCGTGAGGCTGCGCAACGCCCCTGCGAGGCCGTGCGCGTAGCCGCCTGTCGGAAACGTGCCCAGCTCCAACCCGAACACCAGGATCAGCAACAGGCCGAGCCAGAAGGCCGGCATCACGAACAACGTCATCCCCACGATCCTGATCGCATGATCGATCGGCGTGTCGTGCTTGACCGCCCCGATCAGCGCGAAGGGAATGGTCAACACCAGGCTGATCGCCAGGCTGTAGGCCATCAGCAGCGCCGTCACGCCGATGCGAGCGCCGATCAGACCCCCCACGGACTGGTGCAGCGCGAGCGATTCGCCGAAGCTGAATTTCAGCGCACCGCTCAGGAACGCCAGATATTGGCTGAAGAGGGGCTTGTCGAGCCCCAGTTGATGATCGAGCTGGCGCACCGCCCCCGCCGCCGCCCGGGGACCCAGCTGAATACGAGCTGGGTTCCCGGGGACGAGATGGATGAGCACAAAGCTCGCGATCGTGATCCCGATCAGCACCGGGATCGCTTGCAACACGCGCAAGCCGACGTACTTCAGCATTCCTTCCTCTTTCCGCCTGCAGCTGTGCGTTGCTTACGAATCACGTCGATCCGTCATTTCTGCACCCAAGCCCGCTCCATGCGAAGGTAGGTGCTGGGCAGCACTTGGAAACCGTGCAAAGAGTCGCTTGCCAGGTTCAGCGATACGAGGTTGACGATCGGCATCGCCAATGGTTCTTCCCAGTAGGTCGCGTACTGGACATTCCTCCACAGCTTTGCTTTTTCTTCTTCGTTGGTGGAGAAAGACGCCTTCTCAAACGCGGCCAGAATCTTGGAGTTGGCGGGCGGCGCCCAACCCGGTTCGTGGTTGTCTATATAGAAGGAGAATGCTTCGTTCGGCCCGACGAAGTCAGAGAAACCCACTTCTGGCGGGAAGACCACGAAATCAAACTTGCCGCTGAAGAAGTTGGCGTCGAGCGTGGTCGGCGCCAACGTTTGCACGTTTGCATGCACGCCGATCTTGGCCCAGGAGCTTTGCAGAATCGAGGCAAGCAATTCTCCCTCGGTTTCGCCGCCAGACACGTTGATTGTCATGCTGAACCCATTCGGGACCGAAGAGCTCTTGAGCAGTTCCTTTGCCTTCGCTATGTCATACGGATACAATGCAACTTTGGGGTCCCAGTACCGCAGCTTGCCCCACAGGCTGTTGGAAGGCGTGCCGAGGCCGTCATATACCGACTTGATGATCTGTTCGCGCGGCGTTGCGTACAGCAAGGCCTTCACCACATTGATCTCATTGAACGGCGCCTTCGCCCGGTTGAAGACGTTGTCCGCCGCACCCCACTCGGGGCCTACGAGCATTCTCACGCCAGGCGTGCTCTTGAGCGCGGCCACCTGGGCATACGGGATGCCCTCGGCGATGGTGGCGGCGCCCGACCGCACGGCCAAGATGCGAGCGTTGTCGCTTTCCACCTGATTCCAAACGAGTTCGTTCAGGTAGGGTTGCCCAGCGCGCCAGTAGTGCGGATTGCGCACGAGCGTCACTTTTGTGAATCCTGGCGTTGCGCTCTTGAACACGAAGGCGCCGGTGCCGATCGGATGCAGGCCGAATGCCTTGCCCCCCTCTCGTTCATAGACTTTCTTCGGCACGATCGACATCTGGTAGCAGTCCAGGACTTCTGTCAGCGTGGGCTGCGGCTTTCGCAACTGCAGCTGGACCGTCATCGGATTGAGGAGCGAGATCTTCTTCCACTGCTTTGTATAGGTGGTCGCGGAGTCGAGCGGAGACCCAATTTTTTTCAGCGAAAAGACGACATCTTCACCTGTCAGTGGTTCGCCGTTGGAGAACTTCACGCCTTCCCTGATGTGGAAGGTGTAGGTGAGATGGTCGGGACTGACCGACCATGAGCTCACCAGTGCCGGCTCGAGCACCGGTTCAGAGCTGCTCGTAGGCCCGGGCATCAACTCGAAGAGCTGGTCGAGCACCTGATAGATCAGTGGCTCTGCCGGGCTGGCTCCGTCATACGGATCGAAGGTGCTCACAGCTTCGGCTGAGTCGATGGTCGCGGTTCCCCCGCGCACCGGGGTGCCCCCGGGTGTCCAGCCCGTGTAGAAGCTGGCCTTGCCAGATGCAAGGTTTGAATTGCTCGGGGAAGAGCCACCGCACCCCGTGACGACCAGCGCCGCGGCGGCGCAAATCACTGCCAAACTGCCGATATACGGCCGACGAGACCGCCGTGCCCCCGTTTTACCGAGGATACTTCCCTGATCCGCTCCTAGCTCCACCTTCCGCCTCCCAGTATCAATCATCAGGATCAAATATTCAGATAGCTTCTTGCCTCATCCGATGGGAAGCTGGAGAGAGCGTGCAATCGCATGCCAATCACCCCACAACAACCCGCCGACCATCGGCGAAGCACCCCGTGAACGCGCTGGGCCACAGCTCTCATTGCAGAGAGCGAGCCAGATACACAACCGGCGTCAGCCGGTCAGCGCGTCAGGCGAGCGGAGGAGGAGCGAGCAGGCGAATCAGGATGCGGCTGCGCAGATGCTGGGCCGGGCCTGACATATCGATCAGGCCATCGGATGCCGCTGGCACCTTGCCGCAGCTGCGAGGACAGGCGTTGTAACGTGCCCGTGTGAGTTTGCCAGCCGTGCCGACAACGTCATTCATCACATCGAGGTCGCGCCTTGCCAAAGTCGCTCCGAGCATGTTCGAAGGCTAGCGGCCCCCGCACCGGTTGTCAAGCCAAACAGGGACGCCGCAGCCCACAGGCGGGGCAGAAAGGCGCTGGCACCGCACCCCTGACGGCCAGCGGCACATATTGGATATACGACAGAGCACGCGTGAACTTCGTAGGTCTTACACCGGCTGCATGGTCCCCGGCCCAACGTGCCCCAGATCTTCGAGCACCACGTGCGCAGCGTTGTGACCAGGCGCGCCGGTGACCTCGCCGCCGGGGTGCTGACCTGCGCCGCAGCAGTAGAGGCCCGCGATCGGCGCGCGGTAATCCGCGAGCTCGGGGATGGGCCGCTGCCAGAGCACCTGGGAGGGTGAGAGGTCCAGGTGATGGATGTTGCCATCGGTCAGCAGGACACGCTCTTGCAGATCGGCTGGCGTGAGCAGCACGTAGTCCTCCAGCAGATCGCAGAACTCCGGCGCGTGGCGGGCTACCTTCGAGAGCAGCCGCTGCGCCATCTCCCCGCGCCGCTCGGGCCAGGCGCCCTCTGCCGGGCGGGCAGGCGCGTAGAGTATCCAGAACGAAACCGTGTGACAGCCCGCTGGGGCCAGCGCAGCGTCAAAGACCGACGGCGTCATCGCGACCATCAGCGGGTCATCGGGCAATTCACCGCGGCCCGCCTGCTGCCATGCGTGCTGCTGCCCCTCGCGTGAGGGCAGCAGCATCAGAGGTCCCCGATGCGGCAGGTCGCTCTCAGGCAGCGCCGTATACTCGGGCAGCCCGGACATCGCGCAGTGCAGCTTCAATGGCGCAACCTCACGGCGCATCGCTCTCACACGTGCGACAAACCCGGCGTCCAGAGCGTCTGCCTCCAGAAGAGACAGAAAAGTCCGGTCGGGGGTCGTGTTTGACAGCACCACTCCCGCTGAGATCTCCTCGCCCCCGACCAGACGAACGCCTGTCGCGCGCCCGTTCTCGACGAGGATACGTTCGACGGGCACGCTGGTCCGCATCGAAACACCGAGCTCCTCGAGCGCAGCGACCATCGCCGAGACGACGCTTCCCATGCCGCCGCGCACAAAGCCCTTCGGAGCGACCACTCCCGCTTCAGCGTAGTCCCGCGCCGCCACTCCCACAGCACTCACCATGCTCGAGCCTGTTGCATAGAGGCTACCGAGATCCGCGCGTACTTCGTTGATGGCGGCGCGCATCAAATCGGTCTCGAAATGACTGTCGGCCAATCCACCAAGAGAGGTGGTCATCAGCGTTCTCAGCAGCTCGCCGTGACCGAGCCGAGCAGCATGCTCTTCCAACTGCGCTTGCGACGGTGGGCAGCGCAGGAGCAGCGGACCAAAGAGCTCTGCTGCGTCCCGCCAGAGCGCCTGCCATCGCGGCCAGCTCGCAGCATCTCGCGGCGCCACCCGCGCGATCTCCTCGGCGAGCTTCTCATCGTCATGCCACCACACCATCGGATGCACGCCGTCGACCACCTTGGTGTCCACGCCGCCGGCATCGATCGCAAGCCCGCGCTCCAACAGCCCCATGTCGGCGAGAACCTTTGGTCGAAACAGCCAGAGGTAGTTGGCGCAGGTCGAAAACCGGTAGCCCGGAATCAGCTCCTCGGTCCTGCAAGCGCCACCAAGCGATGGCCGTGCCTCCAGCACCTGCACGCGCAGACCAGCTCGCGCAAGGTAGAAGGCCGCCACCAGGCCGTTGTGGCCACCGCCAATGATGATCGCATCCAATTCCGCCGACAAGGCAAATCGTCCTTTCTTGATCGCAATCGGTCACGGACGAGCGCTGGACCGAGGCCAGCGCTCGTCGTGACCACTGTCAGGAGGCGAGCTTCACGTCCATCGCCCACGGCGTGAACAGGATGCTCCACTGCGAGAAGGCCGGAAATGCATATTTGTCCGACAATCCCGCGATCGCATCGAGTGAATACATGGGCCTGTAGGGAACTTCATTGGCAATGATCTTTGCCACCTTCCCAAAGATCTGCAGCCGTTGTGCCGGATCTGTCGTTTCGCGCTCCTCGGGAAGCAGCTTGTCTACTTCGGCGTTCTTGAACCTCGCCATGTTGTAGCCCGAGCCAGGCGGGTCGATCTGCGAAGACGGCAGCAGCAGCGAGAACTGCGCGTCCGGGTCCGGGTAGAACCCAGGGACCCCTTCGACCATCATCGCGTACTTTCCTTCAAATATCGTCGGGAATTCGGCTGATTTGAATTCGTGGATCTTGACTGTGATGCCGATCTTGGCCAGGTCGGCGGCGATTATCTCACAGGCGCCGAGCGGAACCTGCTGACCGCCGAACACCTGCACGGTCGTGGTGAAGCCGTGCGGGTAGGAGGACTTCGCCAGTTCCCGCTTCGCCGCTTCCAGATCAAAGGGATATTTGGGAATGGCTTTCAACGTTGCACTCACTTCACTTGCAGGTCCAACGTCGGTAAACGCGGCTGCAGGCGCGAGCGTAGAAGCTTCTTCTGCGTTGCCAGGCGGGATCAGAGCCTTGACCATGCCCGAGACGTTCGTGGCATATGCCACCGCTCGCCGCACGTGCACGTCGTTGAATGGCGCGGCCTGAGTATTCATCGCCAGGAACTCGACTTCCGCCGAGGGTCCTTTCAACAAACGTGCGCCAGGGATGTTTTCAAAGGGCCTTGGGTCGAAGAACACATACGTGCCGTCGACAGCGCCCGATCGCAGCGCTAGAGCCATCGAGGCTTCGGTGCTGTGAGTCGTGATCGTGATCCGCTTTGCGGGCTGAGGTGGTCCGCTCCAATACGGGTTGCGTGAATACGTGACGTCCGCTTCAGGCGTGAAGCTGTCGAACTTCCACGGACCGGTGCCGATCGGCAAGCCCTGAGCAGTCCCCTGGGCTTTTTCCCCAACTCGTTCGGCGGCCGCCTTCTCCACGACCTCGCCAACCTGGGCCATGAACTCTGGCCACAGCGCGTTGGGCCGCTTCAGCTGGACTATCACCGTGGAGTTGCCGCGCGAGGAGACTGAAGAGACATCTTCCCAGTATGCCTTCGTGGCCGATTCCTTTGCGTTGTTGAGGTCCAGGGAATAGACCACGTCTGCAACAGTGAGGGGTTTGCCATCCGAAAACCTCACCCCAGACTTGAGATGATAGATGTAGGTCGTGGGGCTCGGATGTTCGACGGAGCGAGCCAGTCCCAGCCCAACTTTGCCGTCTGGTTCGAATTCCACCAAGCTCTGCACCACCAGGTGCTCTATCGTGGCCGAATTGTTGCTCGGTAGCTTCCTGTATTCGAGCTGCTCTCCCGTGTTGTTGAGCGCCCAGCGAAGTTCGGGATACGACTTCGATGACCCTTCGGCACGAGCCGCGGCGCCGTTTTGCCCGCCACTGCTGCCGCACCCTGCCGCGAGCAGCGCGACCACGAGCACAACGATCGCATATAGCCATTTCCTCATTGCTGCCTCCCAGTGGATCACTGCAATGTGATCAAGTGATGTACATGACCTTCCGACCGGCCAACGCGTCGTATCGCACACCAGAATGGTCAGGTATCAGCAAACGCAGGCCAGGCACCGGCTGGAGCGAGATTCACCACGTGGAGTGCCGTATGCCGGTGCTCCACGAGCGCTCGCGATGACGCGGAGAACGCGCCACGCAGGGCAATTCAGACGAAAGCCCAGCGAAGCTCGTTGCGCGTCAGGCGCTTGGCGGAGCGAGCAGGCGAATGAGGATACGGCCGCGCAGCTGCTGCGCGGGCCCAGGTACGTCGAGCAGGCCGGCCTCGAACGGCACCTTTCCACAGCTGCGGGGGCAAGAATCGTAGCGAGCTCGCGTCAGCTTCCCGGCAGTGTTGGGAAGGTCGTTCATCGCGTTTAGATCGCGATCTGCCACAAGGACTCCAGCCATATCTGGACGGTAGCACCACGGCATCGCATTGTCAAGCCAGGTCCGGCGTGAAGCTGCGCGCCGATTTGAGACAGTGACTCGATTCTAGGTCCGCGCAGCCTCTTGATTGAACGCCTCGCATCGATCTGAGCAGTGAATCGATCCACCTGCAAAGGCGCCTCAGAGACAGCGATGGAGTGCCTTCAGCAGCGCTCGCCCGCGCGGGACCCTCGAGGTCGTCACGCATTTGGTTCATGGCATAGGAGAAGCCCACCCGCTCCTTGGGCCACGCTCCGTGCAGCGACCCGCCGGCACCGCCATAACCGTAAGCGTCCTCAGGCGGACCGAAGTAGCCCAACTCTGTCTGCAACTCGAAGCCAAAGCCGTACGCCTCGGCCATGTCGAGCAGCGGATCCCGACCCCGCATCAGGCACTGCCTGGCCAGCAGGATCGTGGTTGGCTGCAGCAGACGCACACCGTCCAGCTCGCCTTCGCGCGCCAGGCATGCGTACAGGCGCGCGACCGCGCGGGCCGCACCGATGCCGCCTGCGCCCGGAATCTCGGCCGCATGGTACTCCCGCGTGTTCCACGGTATGTCGTGGCTTGGGAACAGTGGAGGATTGGCCCAGACGAGCTTCATCAGCTCGTCCTTCTCCAGCTCCTCCCCCTCAGGCATGCCTTTCCACGAGTCGGCGTAATGGAGGGTGGCGACCCGACCCTCCTGCTCCTGCGGCAGCCCGATCCAGAGCTCGAGCCCAAGCGGCTTGGCGATCTCCTGCGCGAAGAAGTTCCCGACGCTGCGACCGTCGACTCGACGCACCAGCTCACCGCACAGCCAGCCGTAGGTGAGCGCGTGGTACATGCTCGCGGCGCGCGGATCCTGCTCCTGCGCTTGCGCGGCAAGTGCCGCCGCGAGCGCCACGTCGTCGCACATGTCACTCACGCTGAGGGGCTTCCTCACCGCCGGCAGACGAGCCTGATGGGAGGCCAGATCGCTGACCTTGACCGCCTCCTTGCCATGTGCGGCGAACTCGGGCCAGTAGTCGCTCACCGGCGCATCGGCTGACAGCTCTCCCCGGTCGATCAGCATCAGCAGGCAGATGCCCACCAGTGCCTTGGTCCCCGAGAATATGACCTGCAGACTGTCCTCATGCCACGGCGCGCCGTTCTCGCGATCTGCCAGTCCACCCCACAGGTCCACCACCGGCTCGCCATCCCGGAAGGCTGCGAAGGCGGCTCCGGTGTCTCCACGCTCGGTGAAGTTGCGCTCGAACTCCTCCCGCACCGACTCGAAGCCGGGTGCCGTGAAACCTTCGCTGACCATTGCATTCTCCCTCTTTGCTTGGACCAACTGATCGTTCTCCGCCAGAGACCCGCCCGCTTGGTCTGCCGGCGCCCAGCCGATCCTCACACGGGCTCGCGCAGCACCGAGCGAGGCACGTCGGGATCGGCTGCGCGCAGCATCGCGTCGTAGTCGGCATCGCTCGTCGAAAGGAAGCGCTCCTCGCGAATCCAGGACCCTGCGATCATCGGGTCGGGGCTCTCGATCTCACGCGCGAGCCTGTGCGCGTCGAAGATCGCATCGGCGACCTGCTGCCTCGGCGTCAGGCAGTCGCCTACGCGATAGACGCCTCTGACGTCAGCGTCGGCCCACTCTGAGCGGCGCTCCCTCAGATCGCGATAGAGCTCAGAACAGGGTATGCGCATGGTGCTCAGCACGACCGAGTCGGCCTCCCACTCACGCAACTGTGAGGGAAGCGCGCGCAGCGCGCCGCGCACGCCGCCCGCCGCAATCTCGTTCACCACGTGTCCGCTCCACATCTCGACCCCGAGCTCGTGCAGCGCCGGGACCATCATCTGGTCCTCGCCGGTGAACTGCATGTAGGCGCCGACCTTCTCCAGCGGGGTGACATAGATCACCTTCCTGCCTTCGCGTGCCAGCCGCTCGGCCAGGCTCACGCCCATGAAGTAGCCCTCAGTGTCATAGACGAGCACCCGGTCTCCCGCCGCCTGCTTGCCCTGCACCATGATCTGCTCAGGAGTGAGGATGTGCGCCAGCTCCGGGTCGGCTCCGATGATCGGTGCGCGGGTCACAGCGCTTCGCCCATCGCCCGCCCACCTGGCGCCGGTTGCGACCACGACCAGCTGGGCGCCGTACTCCAGCACGTCGTCGGCGCTCATCCGCTTCTTGGGGATGACAGTCAGATTGCGGAGCTTCTCCGCCATCGTGAGGCGGTAGTGCACCACCCGTGACCACTCCGCGAGCCCCGGCAGCTTGGGCACCCAATCGAAGTGGCCTCCCGCTCTCGCGCCCGCATCGACGAGGTGCACGTGTTCGACGCCGCGGCGCGCAAGTGTAAGAGCGCACTCCAGGCCGGCGGGACCGGCACCCACGACCAGCACATTCGCGCTCGGGTCGACGACCGGCGCCACCCGCTCTGGATGCCAGCCGCGCCGGTACTCCTCACCCGTGGTCGGGTTCTGAGTGCAGATGATGCGACTCACTGTGTTCACGCGCGAGACGCAGACGTTGCAGCCGATGCACTCGCGGATCTCCTCGATCCTGCCCTGCTCGATCTTCGCCGGCAGGAACGGGTCTGAGATCGACGCGCGCGCGGCGCCGATGATGTCGAGCTGCCCACTGCGGATCACGTTCACCATCGTGTCCGGGCTCGTGAAGCGCCCGACACCGACAATCGGCTTCTCGGTGTGGGACCTCACCTTCTCCAGCCACTGCCCCTGGAAGTTCTCGTTGTAGAAGCGCGAAGGCCCGACATCCTTGGCCCACGTGTTCGGGTCTTCGCCACCGACCTGCAGGTCCCAGAAGTCAACGAGATGGTCCGCCAGCTCGATGAACTGGACACCCTCATGGTCGACGCGGATGCCCTCCTCAGTGCCATCGAGCGTGTCGATCGAGAAGCGCGCCGTGATCGCGCACTGCTCACCGACCGCCTCGCGCACCTGCTCCAGAGTCTCGAGCCAGAAACGTGCCCTATTCTCGAAGCTCCCCCCGTACTCATCGGTACGGTCGTTGTAGCGCTTCATCAGAAACGCCGTCGGCAGGGTCAGCACCTCGGCGCCCATCACGTTGACGATGTCAAAGCCGGCGCAGAGAGCGCGTCTGGCTGCCGCCACGTAGTCGGCCTGCAAACGCCTGATGTCATCCTTATCCATCGCGTAGGAGGCGCCGACCCAGAAGCAATCGTCACCGATTCCCGAGACCGCGCGCGCCGGCAGGCGCGTCTCAAACCCGGTCACGTGCGTCCCGGTTGCCATCAGCTCGATCCCCGCAAGCCCCCCGTGCTCGTGTATGCGCTCACACATCAGGCTCCAGTTGCGGACGTCCGCCTCATCCCAGATGCGCGAGACGACCTCATGGCCCGTGTGGTCGTACTCGGGGCAGATGCTCGTCATCCCCGTGTTGACCACCGCCCATCCGCCCTCCGCCTTCATGCCGCGGAAGTACGCCTCCGCGCCTGGGTACTGCGCGCCGAGGCCGCTTGCATGCGGCGTCTGGTAGAAGCGGTTCTTCATGGTCTTCGGCCCGATCTGGATGGGCTCGAAGAGGACGTCATATCTTGGGTCGCGCGACACAGGCTCTCCCTATCCGGTGCGACGGAAACAAGCAGAAACTGCGCCGGACGGCGCACTAGTTCGATGATCTAATCACATAGGTTTGACGGCGTCAAGGTGCCCGAGGCCTGGCCGCGGCTGCCTCTGCCCCGAGGCCCGAGAAGCATGTGAGGCGCCGAGGCGAGGACACCGCTTCACTGTCGATCTTGTTGTATAGTCACCCTACTGCCGCATGAGCGGCGAGCTTTGCGAAGAGACCGGCCCGGCGGAGTCGCATCTGCCCGAACAGGCTCGCAAGGCGCTTCGATGGACAGCAGTCCACCCACCCCGCGTGTCGGCTCGACGCTGTACGCGGATCACTCACATGATCCCTGCCCGCTCACATATCACCCCCTCCGATGACGTCCATACTCTGTGGCCTGGCAGCCGCGTGCTGCTGGGCGAGCATAAACGTCCTCGCGACACGGGTGGTGCGGGGACCTGACTCACGCGAATTCGCTTTCTGGCTCGACCTGCTCGGGTGCCTGCTCTGCGTGCCGGCAGGGCTTCTGCTGCTCGGCTCGCAGAACATCTCACTGCAAGACATCCTGTGGCTTGCACTCACAGGCGTGAGCGCAGCCGCCTGCGCGCTTCTGCTCACCTCTGCGCTCAGGCACGGCAAGCTGGGCGTGGTGGGACCGCTCATGTCCCTGGAGGGCGCGGTGGCGGCCGTGATCGGGATCGCGTTCGCCGGGACGGCCCCGGGCATAGAGCTCGGCGGGCTCTTCCTGTCCGTCCTCGGAGCCATCACGATCGCCTTCGGCGCCGTCCGCCGGGGACACCTGGCCGGCTCCTCCTACGCGCTTCCGGCGGCGGTCTGCGCCGGCGTCGCGCTGTGGGCCTTCACTCGCCAGCCACTGGCGCCACTGCTCGCGTTGATGCTCACACGCTGCTTTGGCACGATCGCGCTCGCTCCGACGGTATCGAGGTGGCGCCTCCCGCCGAGTATGCGCTGGCTGCTCGTGATAGCCGCGCTCGACGTGGTCGCCAACGTGCTCTTCCTGCTGGGCACCAGAGCCGGATCGCTGTCGATCACAGCAGTGCTCGCGGCGCAATTCGGAACTCTCACCGCAATCGGCGGTATCTGGCACTGGAAGGAGTCGTTGTCAACCCCGCAGGTCGCCGGCCTGCTGATTCTCGGCGTTGGCGTTGCTTTGATCGCAGCGAGCTGATCGCCGCTCGCCAGCGACCCCTCTGAGGACCAGCGCCCTCGGCGGTGTTCGCGACGGTCGTCTGGTCCGGCAGGCTGCGGCTGTGCGCTATCGAACGTCCGCGACCGTGACCCGCTGTCCTGTGCGCGCCGCCTCCGCGGTCGCAAGCGCGACGCGCAGCGCCTCGATCCCCCCCGCGCCGGAAACGACGGGCGTCGCCTCGCCGCGCACCGTCTCATGGAACCGCCGCACCGCGCGTACGTAGAGATCCTCGCGATCGGGAAGCTCGACGTGGCTCACCTGATCGCCGCGCCGCAAGACCACCTCGCCCAGCGGCTGCGAGGTCATCGACTCGCGCGCAAAGACAGAGGCCTCGCTGCCGTGGACCTCCAGGCCGGTGCCGGCATGCGCCACCGTCCATGCGTCGTGGAAGCCGATCGGCACGCCGGACGCGCTGACCATTACGCCCATCACGGCGTCCTCGATGCCCCGCGCGCCAAGTCCCTGCCGCGATGACTCCGCGATCACGGTCGCGATCGGCTCTGCCAGCAGGAACCGCAGCAGCGCAGCGTCGTGCACGGTCACGTCGAGGATCACGCCGGCGCCTGCACCAACATCGTTCGTACGCCAGGTCTGCAGATCGGGCGGCAGCCAGCGTGCATGGAAGACGCGCACCGCGCGCAGCTCGCCAAGCTCGCCGCGCTCGATCAGCCCCCGCACGACGCGGTGAGTCGCGGCGTTGGGAAGGTGGTGATTGACCCCGAGCACCACGCCCGCCTCCTTGCAGGCGCAGCCGATCGCCTCGGCGTCCTCGATGCTCGTGGCAAGCGGCTTCTCGCACAGGACCTGCTTGCCGGCCCGCGCCGCGGCGATCGCCTGCGAGGCGTGGAGCTCGTTGGTCGTGCTGATGTAGACGGCGTCGACGGCATCGTCGGCAAGGCACTCCTCCAGCGAGGCGTAGGACGTTGCGAAGCCGTACTCCTCGGCGTACGCCTGCGCTCGCTCCGCGGAGCTGCTGAAGATCCCCCGCAGCACGCCGTCTGGCTGCTCGGCCACAGCGCGCACCATGAACTCGCGCGCGATCGTGCTCGCGCCGACGAACGCCCAGCGCACGGCTTGGCTCATCGACCCTCGCCCTCTGACGGCCTGGCGGCCTGCTCTTCGATCGGCGTATAGGAGATCGCTGTCTCGAGCGTCTGCGGCCCGCTCACCAGGGTGAGGCCTCCGTCCACCAGCAGGCGGCTTCCGGTCACGTAGGAGGCGGCGTCGGAGAGCAGGTAGGCGATCGCCTCCGCGGTCTCGCGCGCCTGTGCGGGGCGCCCGACAGGGATCTCCGGGTAGTTGCCGCCACGCGGGTCGATCTCCTGCGGGCCGAAGTTCTGCGGCGTGGAGGTGTGACCGGGAGCAAGCGCGTTGACGCGGATTCCATGCGCGCAGAGCTCGAGCGCCATCACCTCGGAGGCGAGCGCAAGCGCGGCCTTGGCGGCGCAGTAGGCGCCCCCTCCCGCAACTGGCAGCCGGTCGAGCACCGAGGTGACGTTGACGATCGCGCCGCGCGTGCCGCGGGCGACCATCAGCTGCGCGGCCGTGCGCGCCGCCACGATCGGCCCGAGCAGGT
This sequence comes from uncultured Actinomycetota bacterium, assembly GCA_963757925.1. GTDB lineage: Bacteria > Actinomycetota > Thermoleophilia > Solirubrobacterales > Solirubrobacteraceae > Palsa-744. The sequence goes on along the minus strand of CAVWTE010000025.1, from coordinate 121,142 downwards.
CCACTCGCAGCACGCGCTCCCAGTCAGCAAGATCGTCCTCCAGGAAGGCAGAGCGGTGGTCGATCGCCGCATTGTTGACGAGCCCGGTCAGCCCGCCGAGATGCTCGTCGCACTGCTGCACGGCCGCCTGCGCCGCGCGCGGATCATCGAGGTCGAGCTGCACCGCATGCGCGTGCCGGCCAAGCGACTGGATCTCGGTCACGAGCGCGCCGGCCGCCTGCGCCCCCGACCGGTAGGTGACCCCCACGTCGTAGCCGCGCTGCGCGAGCAGCCTCGCCGTCGCCTTGCCGATGCCGGCGCTCGCGCCGGTGATGAGAACCGCGCCGCGCCGCTCTGCCTCCGCGGCGCTCAACTGCTCATCCCCATCACCAGGCCGCCGGTGATGCTGATCACCTGGCCGTGTATGTAGTCGCTCGCCGGTGTGCAGAGGAAGAACACCAGGTTCGCGACCTCATCGGGCGTGCCCGCTCGCCCGAGCGGCACGATATCCGTGAGGTCGCTGCGACGATCGGCGGAGAGGCCGAGCGCTATGTGGTGCTCGCCGATGTCGATGCTCTGCCCCGCGTCGTCCAGCTGCGTCAGGCGCGTGTCGATGATCCCCGGCGCAACCGCGTTGACGTTGATCTGGAACGGGGCCCACTCGCGCGCGAGTCCCTTCGTCACGCCCAGGATCGCCGCCTTGCCAGCGTTGTAGTTCTGCTGCCAAGGCTCGCCCATCGTGCCCGAGACCGAGGACATGTTCACCACCTTGCGGTTGTAGGGGGCGCTGCCCTGCGGATCGCCGATCAGGTGCGGCGCGGCGGCGCGCAGCAATCGAAATGGCGCCGTGGCGTGGATCGCGATCATCGCCTCCCACTGCTCATCGGTCATCTCCACGAGCGGGTTGTCCCAGTTGTAGCCGGCGTTGTTGACGAGGATGTCGAGTTGGCCGAAGCGCTCGATCGCGCTCCGCACGAGCGCCGCAGGCTCTCCGGCGGCCGTGATGTCGCCGACGTGGCCCGCCGCCTGGTCACCCAGCTCGGCGACCGCGACCTCCGTCGCGTCGCGGTCGAGATCGCCGATCACGACGCGCCCGCCGGCCTCGACGATCAGCAGTGCGGTCGCGAGTCCCATGCCGCGCGCTCCGCCGGTCACTATTGCCACGCGGCCGGAGAGGTCAGTTGCCTTTGAGAATCGAGTCACGTGAGTCAGTTCCTTTCGTGTTCGCTGATGTTTGATTCGAGCAGCGGGCGGTCGAGCACGCGCCGGGGGGTGTGCACGAGCATCTGGTCGACCTGCTCCTGGGTGGCACCGAAGTGCTTGCGCAGCGCGGGGACGATGCGGGTCAGCAGGTGGTCGTAGCCACCGCCGCCATAGCGACGCAGCTGCGCCTTCGTATAGACGTCAACGCCCAGCACGATCTGCGCTGACAGACCGTCCTGGAGCAGCCGCGCGAGCGCTTCCAGACGCTCGAGGTCCGAACGGTTGCGCACCAGTGTGCCGTGCGTCTGCGTCGTGTAGTGCTCCAGCCCGAAGTTGTCGAACTCGAGGATCGCGCCCGTCTGCGCTACCGCGCGGTGGTAGTCGTGGTCGAGCGCGAGGTAGGAGTCGAGGTGGCTGACGACGATCCGGTCGGCCGGCATGCCCTCTGCCAGCAGCGTATCCACGACCGTCAGAGCGTGACGCCCAAAGGGGTCGATGTGGACGTTGACCGCCGCGCCGGTGAACACGCCAGCGCGGCCCGCGGCGGACACCACGCGCAGCTCGCGCTGCGTCGGCGGATTGCTCGTGCCGATCTCGCCGATGATCCCAGGGCGTACGCCTGCGCCCTGCACGCCGTCGCGAAGCTCGCCCACGAGCAGATCCACAAGCTGCTCGATCGAAGCCGACTCGACCCACTCCGGATGCGCATTGTGCACGTAGAGGCCGCAGCCGGCCACGATGTGGACGCCGGCTCTCCGTGAGATCTCCGGAAGCTCCGCGGTACGCCGCCGGCCCAGGCCCCAGCCAGGCGTGAGATCGACGATCGCGGCGCCGGTTACATGCGCGAGCCGACCGACCTCCTCGGCCGCCAGCTCGGCGTCATCGAGGCGCAGGTTGTCCTCCAGACTGTCGAAGTTCCAGCGTAGGAAGCCGAGGTTCTCGATGCTCACCCGCTCATCAGCTGGCGGCGACTCGCGAGGCGGGCTCACCCAAACGGTCGCATTTGTAAAGCAGTGCTCGTGCATGCTCGTCGGCCCGAGCTCGCTGGGATCCATCGGACCGAGAACAGTGTGTACGGGCATAGAGCTCCTCAATTGGGTTCGGGAAGATGGGCTGCCAGGTGGATGGAGGCGCTTGCGCTCAAGCGCTCGAGGTCGCGCGGTCGGTGGCCTCGAGCGCTGCCTGGCCATAGGTCCTGGACCAGTCGCGGCTGAAGAAGGGCACGCCGTTGACAGTGACCGCTCCACGCGCCGCGAAGCCCCACTGTCCAACCCAAGCGCGCACATCAACCACGACGCGCGTCGAGTCGGGCATCGTGCAGACGATCTGCGTGGTCGTCTCCGCCGAGGTCCCGCCGGGTCGCGCAATCGGCAGACTCACACGCGCCTCGTGGCGGCGCCACATGTGCGCATCCTCTTCAAAAGTGTCGAGGTGGTGCTCCTCGCCGAGTACGACCGTCACGCGACCGTCAACCCGGTCGTGCTCGATGCGCCAGGTTGGAGTGAAGTCGTGGCCGAGCGCGGCCGCAGCTGACGGAGGCGGCATCTCGGCGAGCACGGCCTCCGAGGAGCCAGTCGGAAGAACGATCGAGCAGGGATGCCCAGCTGCCAGTGAAAGTCGGATCGTCGGGTTCGTGGGCGTCGGCCAGATGCGCGGGAAGTCGGCACACGCGAGCGCCACGCGCAGGCGATGCCCCGGCGCCAGCTCGTAGCAGGTCGGCCAAAGCGGGACGGCGACCTCGCGGAATCCGTCGGCAGGCTCCGTGGCGCCGTCTTGGGACGTCGCCCGCATCCGGCGCCAGCCGGTCGTGATCAGTGACGAGCTGCCATCAGGCGCGACGTCATTCAGCTTTACGACGAGGTTCAACTCCTCTGCCGGGTTCCACTGCACGTGGAGCGTCGCGGCCGGCGACCCCACGATCTGGAGCGCCTGATCGAGCTCAGGGCCAGTGAACGTCAGAGAGCGCGCCTCGTCCTCGCGCTGGTCGGTGGGCATTCCGACCGAGGTGCCGGAGCCGTCCCACAGTCCTGCGGCCAGGCCCACGGCTGGATCGGCCGTGTAGGTCACCTCCCCGGCCGCGGGCGCGATGTCCGCCAACTCGCCGTCGCCGAGGTAGAGCGTCCTGGCCTCGACGTGCTGGATCGGCCACGCCTGCTCCAAACGCCAATCGCCTCGCCCCTGCACGTAGAGCGCCACAGGAGGCTCGGCGAGTACGCCCGTGTCGTGACCCTTCAGCCACTGATCCCACCAGCGCAGCATCTCGCCCAGATGGTCTACCGGGGCGATGTGCGAACGGTCTGGCTCGACGTGCATCCAGGGTCCCATCAGCAGCCGCTTGGGGCCCGCGAGACGCCCAAAGGTGTCGGTCGCCGTCGGAAAGAGATCGCGCCAGCCGCCGATCACGAACGTCGGCACCTCGATGTTCTCGGGCGCGACGCTGCGCGCATCCCAGAAGCCGTCGTGGACTGGATGCTCGTGCCAGTCGAGGATCCACGGCTCGCTCGCCTCCAGTCGCGCGCGCCAGACCTCCAGCCAGCGCCCATCGGGATCCTGGTCGAGCGGGGGCACCAGCAGGTCGGCGATCATCCGTGGTCCCCACGTACCCGTGGCGGCGAGGCAGTTGCGGCAGCCGCCGGGATAGAAGAATTCCTCGTAGCAGTCGACGCAGCCGTAGATCGGCACGATCGCACGCAGGTGCGGAGGATGCGCGGCGGCGGTCGAGAGCGCAGTGATCCCGCCGTAGGAGACGCCCCACATCCCGACGTTGCCATCACACCACGACTGGGAGGCGGCCCACTCGACGAGCGCGGCGCCGTCGAGTGCCTCGCGTGCGTCCATGTTCGGCCAGGCCGCGCCGCTGGAGCCGCCCAGCCCGCGCAGGTCCGCGATGACGCTGACGTAGCCGTGGGCCGCGAAGTAGGCATGGCAGCGGAAGTAGGCCGCCCCTATCACGCCGTCCTTGTGGTAGGGCGAGAGGTTGCTGATGAGCACCGGCCAGGGCCCTTCGCCCGGCGGCAGCACGACATCGACAGCCATCTCAGCCCCGTCGACCGGGACCCGGACGGTCCGCAGCATGCGCAACTCGGACGCGCCAAGGACGGTGTGAATCGACATGTCAGGTCCTCTCGTGTTGGATGATGGATGGTCCGCGCGCTTCAGTGGGCAATCGCGCGCTCGTCGAGCGCGGCCGCAAGCGCTTCCTGAGCGATCGCAAGGCTGCGATCGATGTCCTGCTCGGTATGGCTGTAGCCGATGTGACTGCGGCCGACGTTCTCAGGGACCTCGAATGACCCACGCCGGACCAGCTGGCGGCGGTAGGCGAGGAAGAGCTCGGTGTCGTTGCGGGCGACGTCCTCGTGGTTGCGGATCTCTCCGTCCAAGAAGGAGAGCACGAACAGAGAGCCGAATCCGCCGGCGTGAGCGGGCACACCGGCCTCCTCGGCGATCCTCGCAAGGCCAGCCCGCATGCGATCGCCGAGCGCGAAGATGTGCTCGTGCACCGGCTCACGCTCCATCACCTCGATCGTCGCGAGCGCGGCAGCGACGACCGGCGCGTTGCCGTTGTAGGTGCCACCGTAGAAGACCTCCCCAGCGGGATGCGTGTTGAAGCGCTCCATCACCGACCGCTTGCCACCCACAGCGGCCAGCGAGAAGCCGTTCGCGATTGCCTTGCCAAGCGTCGTCAGGTCGGGGTTGACCCCGCAGATCGCCTGGTAGCCGCCAAGGCCGTGCCGGAAGCCGGTGATCACCTCGTCGAAGATCAGCACGATTCCCTCGCGGTCGCAGATCGTGCGCAAGCCCGCCAGAAAGCCGGACTGAGGCAGGATCGAACCGCCGGGCGCGTTGTGCACGACGGGCTCTACGATCAGCGCAGCGATCTGCTCCGGGTAGCGCCGGATCGCCTCCTCGACCGAGTCCAGGTCGTTGTAGCGGCAGAGGACCGTCTCAGCCTGCGCCGAAGCCAGGCCGCCAGGGCTTGCAAGCACCGCATCGTGATAGCCGTGGTAGAGCGCTGCGAACCTCACCGTCTTCTGCCGGGCGGTCGCCGCGCGCGCAGCGCGGATGGCGTGGTAGGTCGCCTCAGAGCCGCTGTTGCAGATCAGGACCTGCTCGACCGAGGGCACATGGTGAACGATCTTGCGCGCCAGCTCGAGCTCTGCCTCGGTCACACCGAGCCCGAAAAGCACCTGCTCACGGATCGTCTCAGCGACCCGCTCGATCACCGCCGGGTGGCTGTGGCCAAGCACGATTGGCCCGTAGGCCGCGTGATAGTCGATGTAGCTTCGGCCGTCGATGTCTTCAAAATGGGCGCCGCAGGCATTGCGCACGCAAAGCTTTGAGGCTGCGTTGCGACGCCCGGAGTTCACACCTCCCGGGATCACCTCGCATGCGGCGGCGAGCAATCGCTCTGAGCCGGAAGGTAGGTTGGAAGCGTTCGCGAATCGCATGATCGATCAGGGATACTTTCGATGGTAATGTCGGTCTCGCAGACAGCCCCTGCCGTCTCGCGCGGATTGAAGCGAGCTCGCCGCCTCGGCAATTGACTCCGATGAGGTCGAGCTCGCGGCCCAGCAGTCGGCTAACGGCGGCCTGGACATCCTTGAGGCTCAAGAAAGCCCAGGCCGCCGGCTGTTACGTGACTACTTGGCTAGCTTTACATTCAACGCCCACGGGGTGAACAGATTGACGAACTCAGAGTAACGTGGAAGGACGTACTTGTTGGACAAACTGGCGAACTCGCCGGAGGAGTACAGTGCGATATAAGGCACTTCCCCGTTGACAATCGTCAACAGCTTTTCAATCATCTGCAGGCGCGGCGTGGAGTCCAAGGACTTGCCCTGTTCTTCCAACAGCTTGTCAGCTTCCGGATTCTTCCATCCGGCAAAGTTGAGTTCCATGTCAGAAGGAGGCAAGATCACAGACATAGCGGCTTCCGGGTCTGCGTAGATGGCGCCTCGCCCCGAGACCTCGATCTTCACCTTGCTACCCTGCAAGGTGGAAACTTCCGAGGGCTGCACCTCATGCACCGTCGCTTTGATCCCGATGCTCGCCAAATCGGATGCGAGGATCTCCGCGGTCTCGATCTTTACTGGTTCGGTTGCGAGCGCCTGCACTTCCGTGCTGAAGCCATGCGGATACGCAGACTTTGCGAGTTCTCGCTTTGCGGCCGCCAAATCAAATGCGTAACGGGGAAGGCTGGCCAACATCTGGTTCACCTTATCCGCAGGGAAATCATTGAATAGTTCACGAGGAACGACAGTCGTATCGGTGGTGGCAACGCCGGCCGGAAACAATGCCTTGACCATCCCTTCCACATTGGTCGCATACGCGACCGCCCTGCGCACATGCACGTCGTTGAAAGGTGGTTGGTTCGTGTTCATGCCGACATAGGCTGTAGCTACTCGTGGCGCTGTGGATAGTAGGTGAATATTCGAGATATTGACAAACAACTTTGGCGAGTCATACCAAGAGGCACCATCGATCGCTCCCGAGCGCAGCGCGAGCGCCATCGATCCTTCTGACTTGTAAAATGTGAAGATCACTTTTTCCGCAGGAGGCGTCTGCCCCGTCCAGTAAGGATTGCGCGAAAGCTGTGCGCCCGTTTCGGGTGTAAATGAATCGATCTTCCACGGCCCCGTACCAATAAGAGGGTCAGATGGCGTACCCAACGCCTTTTCTCCCATCTTTTCCGCGGCGGCCCTCTCGTATATCTGGCTGCTGAACGCAAGAATGTCAGGCCACACCGCATCTGGCTGCTTGAGCTTGATGACGACTGTCGAGCCACCCCGGGCAGCAACCGAGGCAACATCCGACCAAAACGCCTGCATCACCGATTCCTTGCCGGCAATGTTCTGCTTAAGCGAATAAACGACGTCTGCAACGGTGAGAGGATGACCATCAGAGAACTTGACCCCAGATCTGATGTGATAGACGTAGGTTGTCGGAGCTGGATGTTCAATCGAGCTCGCGAGCTCCGGCTTCAACGTCCCGTTCGGTTCATATTCAACCAAGTCCTGGACCACCAGTGACTCGATCTGCCCGACCTGACCCCACAGAACCTTTTGCAGATCCAATGCTCCCGGAAACGGCGACTCCCCCCAACGCAGCACTGCATAGGACTTCGAGGAGCCTTCTTCGCTGCTCGATGCGACCTTGGTCGATCTTGCGCCGCCGCCCCCGCAACCGGCGAGCATGACCGCGAGCGCAAGCACGGCGCACGCACATAGACACTTCCTCATCGTGACTTCCTCCCATGATTGCCGGATCGTTCCAGCGAACTTATTTGCCGGATCGATCCGGCACGCTCGGGCACTGTACGCCATCGATGCAAGAGCTGTCAAGCGAAGGGCTATAGTCGCGACGATGAGCAGCGTCAATCAGCGCTCGACAGCTGGCCGCCCGGCCACGTCTGCCGCTGCTCGTGCGACAGGATCGCGGCTGCCCACGATCTTTGACGTCGCGCGGTTGGCGGGGGTCGGCAAGACGACGGCCTCCGACGCGATTCAGGGCCGCGGTCGAATGGCGCCCGAAACGCGCGCGCGTGTGCTTGCCGCGGCAAAGCAGCTCGGATATCGCGTGCATGCTGGCGCGCGCAACCTGATCCAGCAGCGCACCGAGGTGATCGGCGTCGTCGTTGGCGACCTGTTCGACCCGTTCTGTGCCGAGCTGACCGCACACATCGAGCTGTTGGCCGCCGAGCGTGGCTTTCGCGTGCTGCTGGCGACCGCGGGGCCCGACCTCACGGCGGAGGCCAGCGCGATCACGAGTCTCGTGGAGCACCGCGTGGCGGCAATCATCGTGATCTCCTTCACCGGGCAGCAGAGCGTGCTTGACGCCGCGGGCGCGCACATGCCTGTCATCTGCATTGGCTACGAGGGACCATATGGCGTATCGATCGGGATCGATGACCGCCTCGGCGGCCGGCTCGGGACCTCGCATCTGGTGGAGCTCGGCCATCGCCGCATTGCCTATGTGAGCAACAGCGGCGTGCCCCTGAAGACAGACCGCGACCGCCGCGATGCTTACAGACGCACACTGCGGCGCGCTGGCATCGAGCCTGAAAAGCGGCTGGTACTACGGCTGCCCGCGGGGACGGAGGAAGAACGCTACGCGCGGATGCGCGAGCTGCTGGAGGGCCCCGATCGTCCGAGCGCGGTGTTCGGCGTCTCGGACATCACCGCGATCGAGCTGATGTCCTGCGCGGGTCAGATGGGGTTGGGTGTGCCGGCGGACCTGTCGGTCGTGGGCTTCGACGACATCATGCTCTCACGCATGCCGATGATCTCCCTGACCACCGTCGCACAGCCCATGGAAGAGCTCGCGCGCCGCGGCGTGGACACCGCGATCGAGCTGGTCGACGATCCGCGCACGCTGCCGCCCGCACAGCGCGTCGAGCCCCGACTGATCGTCCGCGGCACCACCGCGCCGCCACGCTGAGGCAAGGCCAGAGCGGCCTGCCCACAAGCGCGTCGACATGGGGTTGAGATTCCCTGCCGGGTGCATCTTGACAGCCTGACCTCTAGTGATTAGACTTCTGCGTGATGAGGTGTGGAGTGGTCAGAGGTCGCGGTGCCGGCGCGGGTGCGCGCCCACAAACCGTGCGCGGTCTCGCTATTCGTCGGGGTGCATGAAACAGTGGCTGGCCGTGTATACGTAGAGCTGATCGCCAAGCGCCTGCTGGTTGCCGTGGTGCTGCTGATCGTCGTCTCCTTCGGAGTCTTCTCACTGATCTACATCGCGCCGGGGAGCGCGATCCGGATCTTGATCGGGCCACGGCCGGTGACTCCCCAGCTGATCCATTATCTGGAAGCGGAGTATCACCTCGACAAGCCGTTCTTCGTGCAGTACCTCTATTACGTCAAGGGCCTGCTGAAACTCAATTTCGGCACCTCGATCGCGACCTCCCAGCCGGTGAGCGAAATGATCAGCAGCGCGGCCCCCATCACGCTGTTCCTCGGAATCTTCGCATTCATCTTGACGCTGATCGGAGGCGTGGGAATCGGGATGATCGCGGCGGTCAAGCAGCGTACGACGATCGATCGCGGAATCGTCGGCCTTTCGGTGTTCGGCGTCAGCGCGCCCGCCTTTGCTACCGGCTTCCTGCTGCTTTACATATTCTCTGTAAAGCTTGGGTGGTTTCCGATCTTCGGCGCAGGCAGCGGTTTCAGCGACCGGTTTTGGCATTTCGTGCTGCCGGCGGTTGCGCTGGCGATCAGCGGCAGCGCTCTGGTCGTGAAGCTGACTCGCGCGGGCATGATAAACGCACTCGACCAGGATTACGTCACCTTTGCCCGCGCACGCGGGCTGACACGCAGAAGAGTGCTGTTCGGGTACGCGCTGCGCAACGCGCTCGTGCCGGTGATCAGCAGCGGCGGAGTGATCCTTGCCTATGTGCTGACTGGCGCGGTGCTCGTGGAAGTCACGTTCAACATTCCTGGTCTGGGCAGCATGCTGGTATCCGCCGTCGATTCCAAGGATGTCACCGTCATACAGGCGGTCGCGCTGATCTTTGCCAGCTTGATCATTCTCGTCAACCTACTCACCGACGTGCTCTACATGGTCGTCGACCCGCGCATCCGGGTGGGAAGTCAGGACTCATGAGCGCAATCGACCCGACGCTGCGGCTGGACGTGGAGCTCGACGGTGCGGCGCGCAGCCGGCGGCGCACACGTCCATCGGTGGTCATCATCCTTGCGATGGCGTTCTTCGGAGCTGTGCTCCTGTGCGCAATCTTCGGCTCGCAGATCGCGCCGAACAATCCGCTCCAGCAGAACCTCGGGCTCGCGCTCAGCGGCCCGGTCGCCGGGCATCCCCTTGGCACCGACGAACTCGGCCGCGACGTGCTCTCGCGCGTGATCGCAGGGTCGCGTCATGCCATCGAGGGGCCATTCCTGATCGCGATCGGGGTGACCCTGATCGGCACGATGCTCGGCCTGCTCGCCGGCTACCGCGGCGGCAGGATCGACTCGCTGATCATGCGCTGGGTCGATCTGAGCTGGTCGCTGCCGGGACTGCTCGTGGTGATCGTGGTGGCCGGTGTGTTGGGGTCGGGCTACCTGATCGCCGTCGCGATGCTCACGATCCTGGAAGCGCCGGCCGCGACGCGCGTGATCCGAGCCGCTGCGCTGGAGCAGCGACCGCGGCCCTATGTCGAGGCCGCTGAGACGCTTGGGCTCTCGCGGCGGCGGGTGATGCTGCGGCACATCGGCCCCAACGTGCTGCCGATCATCATCGCCAACGGCTTCCTCACGTTCGCCTTCGCGCTGATCAGCCTTGCGGGGCTGGCCTTCGTCGGCATCGGCTCTGAACCGGCCACGCCGGACTGGGGGCGGATGCTCTTCGCGGCGATCTCCACCTTCTTCCAGAACCCGTGGACGGCGATCGCGCCGGCGCTGGCGATCGCGCTGACGGCACTGAGCGTGAACCTGCTCGGCGACTGGATGTTCGAGCGACTCTCTGACCGAGGCAGGGCAAGGTGACTGTGGTTGCCACGCAGCCGCCGCCGGCGGATGAGAAGGAGGAGCAGCCCGGTGGGCTGACCGCCTCCGGCCTGCGCGTCGCCACCAAGGATGGGCGCACGATCGTCCGCGCGATCGATCTTGCGGTCGCCAGAGGCGAGACGATCGGCATCGTCGGCGAGTCCGGCTCCGGCAAGTCGATGACCGCTCGCGCGCTGATCGGGCTGCCGCCGGCCGGCATTCTCATCAGCGGAGAGGTGCGATGGGGCAAGCGAAACCTGATCGGTCTGCGGGAGCGCGAGCTGCGACGCGTCCGCGGCCGCGAGGTGGGCCTTGTGATGCAGGATCCCTTCACGACGCTCAACCCGCTGCTGCGCTGCGGCAAGCAGATCACCGAGGGGCTCTGTGACTCCTCCGGCCGGCGCCTGCGCGGCAAGCACCGCCACGCAGAGGCGGTGCGGCGCCTGGCCGAGGTGGGCATCAAGGATCCAGCGGTCGCCCAGAAGTTCCCCTTCCAGCTCTCCGGAGGCATGCGCCAGCGCGTCGGCATCGCTGCGGCGCTCTCCCGCGATCCGGAGATGCTGATCGCAGACGAGCCCTCGACCGCGCTGGACGTCACCACGCAGAAGGAGATCCTCACCCTGCTGAAGTCGCTGCAGGAATCGCGCGGCATGGGGCTGATCCTGATCACCCACGATCTGCGCGTGGCTATGTCCACCTGCGAGCGAATCTATGTGATGTACGCGGGATCGGTGCTCGAGGTCGCTCCCGCCGAGCATCTGGACGCAGAGCCCAGGCATCCCTACACCCTCGGCCTGCTGTGCTCCGACCCGCCGGCAGACCGGCGGCTGGCCAAGCTGCCCGCGATCGACGGCTCCGTGCCCCGTCCTGACGATGTCGCCAAGGAATGCCCCTTCGCCACACGCTGTGAGTGGGTGCAGCCGCAGTGCCTGCAGGGAGCTCCCGCCCTGCAGGGCGTCGACGGCGGGGAGCGCCTCTCGGCGTGCGTGAGGATCCAGGAGATCCGCACGGAGATGCAGACCGTGCGCGGGCGCGTGCTGCAGGAGCACGTGCCGGTGCCGGCGACCGACGTGATCGCCGACCCGCTGGTCCGCATAGAGGACCTCCGAAAGGTGTTCAAGCACTCCGGCGGCGAAACGTGCGCGCTGGACGGCGTGTCGCTGGAGATCGGCAACTGTGAAAGCGTGGGGCTGGTCGGCGAGTCCGGGTCTGGCAAGACGACGCTCGGTCGCTGCCTGATGGGCCTCGAGCACCCGACCTCAGGAAAGATCGATGTCGCTGGGATCGCCGCACAGTCCTGGCGCGCACTCAGCGCCCACGACCGCGCGAAGCTGCGCCGCACGGTGCAGATGGTCTTCCAGGACCCCTACTCCTCTCTGAATCCCGTGCGCTCGATCGGCTCGACCCTGCAGGAGGCGATCCTCGCGCGGGACTCGCGCGCACGTAAAGTCTCAGACGAAGTCAAGGAGATTCTCCAGCGCGTGGGGCTGCCCGCCGAATACGCGCCCCGCAAGCCCTCGGCGCTCTCCGGCGGCGAGCGCCAGCGCGTGGCGATCGCGCGCGCGCTGGCGATGCGCCCGCGGCTGATCGTCTGCGATGAGCCGGTCTCCGCGCTCGACGTCTCCGTCCAAGCGCAGATCCTCAACCTCTTCGGCGCGCTGCGCGAGGACTACGAGATCAGCTACCTGTTCATCACGCACGATCTCGCCGTCGTGCGCCAGGTCGCCGAGCGCCTCTACGTGCTGCTCAACGGCAAGGTCGTGGAGTCCGGCGCCAGCGACGTCATTCTCGACCGGCCGCAGCACGAGTACACCCGCAAGCTCGTCGCCTCGATCCCCGGCGTGGAGATCGTGCCCGGCCCGGTCGCCCCGGCCGAGCTTTCGGCAGGACCCGCGCCGGACACCTCTTTGAAGAGCGCCTGAAGCCAGCCGCGGGTGTAGGCGCGGCTTGCTGGGGCCAGTTCTAGCGCTGGGATCATCGCTGTTCGGCGGGACAGCCGATTTCCTCGGCGGCACGACCTCGCGGCTCATCGGCACCGTGCAGTTCATGTTCTGCGCCCAGCTGGGAGGGCTGGCGATCGCGGTGGTCTGGGTGGCGATCGGCGGCGAGCCGGTGCCAGACCTAGGGGCGCTCGCTACGGCCGCGGCCGCCGGCGCCGGGCTCCTCGTCGGCATCGGCGCCTTCTTCCAGGCGATGGTCGTCGGGACCCTCAGCGTCGTGGCTCCAATCAGCGCGATCGGCGTGGCCGTGCCGATCGCCGCCGGGATCGCCCAGGGGGAGCGCCTTGGCGCAGCGCAGGTGCTTGGGGTCTTCGCGGTGCTCGCAGGCATCGCCCTGGCGGCCCGCCAACCTCGCCAGGCTGGGCGCACGCTCGCCGTCGCAGGGCTTGGGCTCTCTCTGCTGGCAGCCCTTGGCGGCGGCCTGTTTCTGTGGCTGGTCGCGCAGGCCAGCCGCGATGGCGGGATCCCCTGGACGCTGCTCGTCATCCGAGCGATCACCCTCTGCGCCTCGCTGGGATCCTCTGCGTCCGCCGGACCTCGCTGCGTCCGGCGCTCGAGCTGCGAATCGCCCTGCGCGTGCTCGCATTCGTGGCGACCGGGTTCCTCGGCTTGGTGCTCTATGCGCTGGCCACCCTCCATGGACAGCTTGCGGTCGTGTCTGTGCTCGCCTCCCTCTATCCCGCCGTGACCGTGCTGCTCGCCCACCGCGTGCTCGGCGAGCGGCTGCACCGCCCGCAACAGATCGGCGTCGCGGCGATGCTGCTCGGCGTGGTGCTGCTCTCCTCCTGACCTCGCCAGCCGAGGCACCGGCGCCGATCCTCAGTTTCTCCCCGCCCCACCCTCCAGCCCTGCCAGCCGAACCGCGATGTGCGCCAGCAGGCGATCCTCCCCGCGCCTGAGCTGCAGACCCGTCTGCTCCTCGATCCGGTGCAGCCGGTAATAGAGCCCGCTGCGGTGCAGAAACAGCGCCTCGGCGGTCTCCTTCACGTCACCGCCGCTCTCCAGGAACATTGCAAGCGTGGTGGCGAGCTCGGGCTCCTCCTCCAGCAGCTGGGCAAGCTTGGGGGGCAGGTCGGACCGGACGCGCGTGGGCAGCTGCGCGATCAGGCGCTCCGACCCCAGCGCCGACCACGCGGCGTGCGCCTGGCCAGCCGGCCTGGCAAGCGCGACACGCAGCGCGACTGTCGCCTGATGTGCTCCTTCAGCCACGTCGCGCAGGCGCGCAAGCAGCGCAGACTGGCCCACCGCCATGCCGCTTCTTTGCAACCAAGCTGCGATCTGCTCATCGCCGAGGCCGGCTAGCACGGGATCACCCCGGGAGACCACCAGCGCCGTGAAGCGCGGCAGGAACGCGACCAGCGCGTGGCCGGTCGAGAGCCGTCGCGCCATTGCGCCGGCAGCGTTCCGAAGGTCGAGCTCTGGCGCGGTGGCGGCGACCGCGCAGACGACCAGCGGCCGGTCGGGCAGCAGCTCCCCTTCCGTGATCTCCTCGATTGCGGCGTCGCGGTCCTCGGCCAGCGGTGAGCACAGGCGATCGAGGACCGCGCTCTGGTCGGCGACCGGATCGGGCGAGCGTTCCTCCAGCACCTCAGCGACCTTGCGCACGGTCGCACTGACGCGCGCCAGCGCGGCCGCGTCGACCTCGCGGTGGGGATCGAAGCAACCATATGTAGCCGAGTAGGCGTCGGCCGTTGCGCACCGGCGCGCAGATGCGCTCGGCCATGCCGATCTCAGGCACCGCCTGCGTGCGGATCACGCCTGCAGCGTTGGCGATGCCCTGCCTCACGAGCGCCCTTCTCACGGCCGAGGAGGCTCCGCGACTGAGGATGCTCTCGCTGCGCACCCTGTCGATCTCGCCCCACTGGCGAGAAGTAGGCGACCGGCCTGAGCATCGGGTCGTCCAGCAAAACCGGACGCTCGAGGGATGCGCTCGATCGATCGACGAGCGCCTGTGGAGACTCGGCGCGATCTCTCATCTTCGCCCTTTGATCAGGTGATCTACTCACGATCATAGACCGCGGCTGTGCTTCGCACAAGCACAGGACGTCCACCTTCACGCCCGCCAGCCGCGTGAGGTGGTCGCCGGCGAGGGCGTCTCACAAGGCGAGGCCGTGTCTGACCGTGTTTTCGGTCACGACGACCGGCTCGACGAACTGCAGGCAGATACTCGGTGCCGCCCGCCTTGGTGCCGGTGCCGGAGAGGCGGTTGCCGCCGAACGGCTGGCGAGCCGACCATCGCCCCCGTCGTACCGCGGTTGACGTAGAGGTTGCCGACGGGGGTGCGCCGCACGACCGCCTCGACGGTTCGTGGGTTGCGGGTGAACAGCCCGCCGGTGAGGGCGTGCGCGCTGCGCCTCGACGATCTCGGCTGCCGTCCTCGACGTCGCGTACCGTCTCGATCGTCAGGACCGGACCGAAGACCTCCTCGTGGACGACCGGCGTCTCCGGCCGCCGCGCCGATCGACGAGGTTGGCGCCACGTAGTAACCTCGGAGCTGGGCAGCTCGCGCCACACGTGAACGCTCGCGCCTTCCGCGGCGCCCGCTCGGCCACGCCGCGCTCCACGCGCTCCCGGGCAGCGGCATCGATCAGCGGCCGGCACATCGACGCCGAAGTCCCCGCCTGGCCCGACGAGCAGCGTCTCGCAGCGCCCCTCGCATGCGCTCGGCGAGCATCGTCGCGCTGCGCGCTCGTGCACCAGCGCGCGCGAGGCCGCCGAGCACTTCTGTCCGGCGAAGGCGAACGCAGAGGCGAGCAACGCGGGCACCACCTCATCGAGGTCGGCGTCGGCGTCGACGATCACGCAGTTCTTGCCGCCCATCTCGGCCACGACGCGCTTCAGTGCAGCTGGCCCGGGGCGGCCTCCGCGGCCGGCGCGAGGATCTCGAGGCCGACTCGCTCCGAGCCCGTGAACGCGATCGTGTGCACGCATGGATGGGCCGACCAGCGCGGCGCCCACCTCTCCCTCTCCGGGAAGCAGCGCAAGCGCCCCGGGCGGGACGCCGCGCGCGATGAAGCGCCTGCACCGGATCGCCAGTGCGCATGCCGGCGACTGCTCGGCCGGCTTCAGGCAGACGGCGTTGCCGCTGCGCGAGCGCCGGCGGCGGTCATGCCCGCTCGCGATCGCGAGCGGGAAGTTCCAGGGCGCGATCACGGCCACCACGCCGCGCGGACGGTAGTGGAGCTCGTTGCGCTCGCCAGGAAGCTGCTCGAGGCCAGCCGCGCTCTCCAGCGCGACCGCCTCGCGGGCGTAGTACTCGAAGAAGTCGATCGCCTCGGCACACGTCCGCGTCGGCCTCGATCCAGGGCTTTGCGCACTCGCGCACCGCGAGTGCGGCAAGCTCGTAGCGACGCTGAACGCAGCTCACCGGCCGCGCGCGTGAGCACCGCTGCGCGCTCGCTCGCCGGCAGGCGTCCCCAGCTGAGGGCGCAGTCCTGTGCCGCGCAGACCGCCGCATCGACCTCCTGCTCCGTTGCGACTGTGGCATGCGCCACGACGCGCTCTGGCGTGCCAGGATCGCGGGAGTGCAGGCTCGGCTGCTGACGAGGCGAGCCATCGACGATCACAGGCACAGCGATCGGCAGCGTGCGATCGAGCAGGCCCAGCGCCTCGGTCAGGCGCGCGCGCTCATCCGCGCGTCGCAGCTCCAGCAGCGGCTCGTTGTGAAAACTCATGGCGCCCTCAGCAGTTCGTCGAGATCGACCCCACTCGCCCGGCGGGCGAGAAATGAGTCGTTGGAGGAGTTCTCCAGCAGCCGCCGCACGAGATAGGCCATGCCGGCCACCATGTCGCCGACGGGGCAGTAGGTGCGTACTCGCATCCCCTGGGCGGCAATCGCGTCCTGGAGCTCGTCTCCAAGACCCCGCAGCACCTGCAGCTCGAGGTCCGCGGCGCCGAGGCCAGCGTGTCGGGCGCACACCACGGCGTGGGCGACCGAGCGCAGGTTGTGCGAGGCGATCGCCGGGCGCACGAGCGGAAAGGCGCCAATCAGGCGCTTGGTGGCGCGCTCGAAGCAGCGATCGCTCTCGGCCTTCTCGGTCCACACCGGCGGCGTCCAGCCATGCTGCGCGGCCTCGATCACCTCGTGGTCCCAATAAGCGCCCTTCACCAGACGGACCGTGAGCGGCACCTCACGCCCGGCCGAGGCCGCCCAGCTGAGCACTCGCTCCAACGTCTGCTCGGCATCGCGCAGATACGCCTGCAGCACGATCCCCGCCGATGGTCCGGCTCGAAACTCCGCTTCGGAGAGCAGCTCCAGCACCAGATCGAGCACCAGATCGCGCGCGTCCATCGACTCCATGTCGATGTGCAGGTGCGCACCCATCTCGCGCGCCTGGCGCAGCAGCCTGCGCAGATGATCGGCGGCGTCGCGCCGACCGCGCTCAGGCGCCTCCGGGCAGACCAGCGGAGTCAGAGCCGTCACCTTCACCGACAGGTTCACGCGCGCCAGCGGCCCCGCCGCGTCGGCTTCCAGCAGCCGCCGCTGCGGCCAGGAGACCATCGCCGCCGCAAGCGCATCCAAAGTCTGCTCGCAACGGCTCACATACGCCTGCGCCTCGGCATGCGTGACGGTCGCCTCGCCCAGCAGATCGACCGAGGCCGCCACCCCCCTGCTCCACAGCCCTCGCAGCACCGGCACAGCCTCCGCGGGCGTCTCACCGACGATGAAGCGTCCCGCCATGCGACGGATCGCTCTCGCCGTCACGCCGCCAGTCAGTCGCCGCAGGCCAGGAGCGGCGGCCACCCGGTCGGCCATCGCGACCGCAGTCGAACGCGGCTTCACGTCAGCGAGCAGCGCCGCGAGGTGCTCGGAGAGCTCCAACGGGCCCTCGCATACCGGCGCAACATCCACCATCCGGAAGAGCGCAGCGCGCAGAGGCAAATCGCGCGAGACGAGCTCCATGCCACGTGCGTGGGCGGCACGCAGCGGGTGGCGCAGGAGGCTGCCGCCACCATCGGCGAGGCGACGCGCGAGCTCCAGCACCTCGACGTCGAAGGCGTCGAAGGCTTCGAGCGACGGCGGCAGTGTGGCGGCGACGCTCGCCATGCCTCGATCCTATGACCGCCCGCACGCGCTCAGCGGAGACGAACGCCGCGCATCCCCCGTGCAGATGTTCAGTCCGCAAGCACCAGCGCCATCGCCGCCATCAGCCGCTCACGCTCGTCCCCTGTCAGCGCCAGTCGCGGGGGCCGCACGGGTCCGCCTGTCAGTCCGACCTCGTCCATGCCCGCCTTGTAGTACTGAACGAGCTTCGGGGTCATGTCGAACCGCGCCATCGGCAGCAGGCGACCGTAGAGCTCGCGGGCGGGCGAAAGCTCTCGAGCCTGGATCATCTCGAACAGTTCCACGCAGGCCGCCGCAAAGACGTTGGCCACGCCGGAGATCCAGCCCACAGCACCGACGCATAGGCCCTCGAATGCCCAGTCGTCGCCGCCGACCAGCACCTCCAGCCTCCCGCCTGAGGCCTCGATGATCTCCGGTATGCGCCGCACGTCTCCGGAGCACTCCTTCACCTGCGACGACGAGGTCGAGTTCCTCCGCCAGGCACACGAGCGTCCGCGCGGAGAGGTCGTAGCCAGCCGCCTGCGGATTGTTGTAGACGATGACCGGCAGCTCCGCCACAGCGCATACCGCCTTGAAGTACCCGGCAAGCTCGCGGTAGTCCGCCTGGTAGAGCAACGGCGGCAGCACCATGAAGCCCGCGACTCCAGCCTCCTTCGCATCCACGATGTAGTCCGCGGCGATGGCCGGCGTCTGCGCGGCGACGCCCGCGACCACGGGCATGCGGCCCGCGACGACCTCGCAGATCGTGCTCAGCACGCGCCCACGCTCCTCACGGCTGACGCTGCCTGACTCCCCCATCGTGCCGGTGCCCACGATCGCGCCGACCTCGGCGGCGAGCAGGTGCTCGACGTTGCGGCTCAGTGCCGCCTCGTCGAGGTTGCCGTCCGCCGTGAACGGCGTCGTGATCGCCGGGATGATGCCTTTGAAGCTCATTTGTTGCCTCTTCTCTCGCGGATGTCAATCGCGCATGAGGCGATGGACGCGTTGAACGTGGTGCAGAGCCTGGAAGCCGGCAGCGTCGGGCTGCCCCTCGACGATGCTCTGGTAGATGAGCCGGTGCTCTGCGACGTGCGTGATCGTCCTGCCAGGCACGGCGATCAGGTCGTCGCGCAGCCGCCGCCACAGTGGCTGATCCATCAGCGTGGCGATGTGATCGGCGAGCGCAAGCAGCACTGGATTGGCGCTCATCACGGCGATCTCCCGGTGAAAGAGCCGGTCGGCGTCGCTCCAGGCAGCACGTGCCACGGGATCTCCGGCATCGGTCGAGCGCTCCATCTGTTCGAGCAGGCTGGCCGCACGCTCGCTGCGCTGCGCGCGTTCGGCTGCCGCCCGAGCGATCCCCGGCTCGAGGGTCTCACGCGCCTGCAGCATCGAGAATGGGCTGGCATCGGCGATCGCAAGGTGTCCGGCGCCCTGCGCCCTGGCGCCGGACGGTGCCCCAGCCACCACGAAGGAGCCGGCGCCAGGCCGTGTCTGGACGACGCCTTCGACCTGCAGCGCAGCGATCGCCTCCCGTACCGAGGATCGCGAAACGGCCAGGCGGATCGCGAGCTCGCGCTCGGACGGAAGGCGCTCTCCAGGCCGTAGGCGACCGTCCTGAATCCAATCGATCAGCCGCCGGCCGATCAGCTCATAGAGCTGCGGGGAGCGGACGGAGTCCACGTCCGACCCCGTAACGGGCAGATTCTCTGGTAGGGCGGCAAGCGGGTCCATCTTGGTCCGATAAACATACCAGTTGATGCCGCGTTGCTGCAAGTCGGCGGCCCATTGGGGGACTCTTGGCCGGTATCTGTTAGCTTCTCAGACCAATGAGGACCAAATACCAGACCAATCTCGGCGGGGAGTTTGTGGCCGTGGATCCGAGCACCGGCCAGCCAATCCGCACCTATCGCGACGCCAGCCCACGGGAGGTCGCCACAGCAGCACAGGCTGCGCAGCGAGCGAGCCTGGATCGGCGTCTGCTGGACGACGAGCGCCGCGCGGCCTTCCTCGGAGCCGCTGCCGCTGGACTGCGCGAACGCAACACGGAGACAGTCGCGCGCGCGGCCTTGGAGACAGGCCTCCCTCACACGCGGCTGGATGGCGAGCTCGAGCGCACCGCGCGGCAGCTGGAGGCATTCGGGAGCCTCGTCGCGGGGGGCGACTACCTCGACGCCTGCATCGACCCGCTGGACGCGAATGCAAGGCCGATCCCGCGGCCTGACGTGAGGCGAATGCTCGTGCCGATCGGACCGGTGGCGGTGTTCGGTGCAAGCAACTTTCCACTCGCCTTCTCGACCGCCGGCGGGGACACCGCCTCGGCACTGGCTGCCGGCTGTCCGGTGATCGTCAAGGGCCATCCGGCGCACCCTGGCACCGGCGAGATCGTCGCCGAGGTGCTCGCGACGGCATGCCGCCAGATGGGAATGCCCGAGGGCACCTTCAGCCTGCTCACCTCGGCTGGCCCTGCCCTCGGCGAGCTGCTCGTCGAGCGCCCTGAGATTCGCGCGGTGGCGTTCACGGGATCGTTCGCCGCCGGCCGTGCGCTCTGGCAGCGAGCAGCGGCTCGGCCGGTCCCAATTCCGGTCTACGCGGAGATGAGCAGCGTGAATCCGCTCGTGATCACGGCCGGCGCGCTGCACGCCCGCAGTCCTGAGATCGCGGAGGGCTTGGCCGGCTCGATATCTGGATCCGCGGGCCAGCTCTGCACGAAGCCAGGGCTGATCTTCGTGCCGGCCGGCGCGCTGGGCTCGCAGCTGCAGGTTGACGTGGCACGGCGGCTGACACAGGTCGGTCCCCAGGTGCTGCTGACAGAGCGCATCGCAGACGCGCTGCTGGCCAGAGTCAGGCAGCTCGAGAATCTGGCCGAGCCCTTGGGAGGCGATACGGCGGCGCCCGTGCACCAGGACGAGCCAGGCTTCCGCGCTCGGCCCCGCGCCTTTCGCACGACCGCAGAGCGGCTGCACTCGAACTCTGGGCTGCGCGAGGAGTGCTTTGGACCCGTCGCCCTGTTCGTGGAGTACGGGGATCTCGACCAGCTGCTGTCGACGCTCTGCGCCCTCGACGGTCAGCTGACGGCGACGCTCCACGCCGAGCGGGACGAGGTCGAGACCTCGCTGGCGATCGCTCGCATCCTGCAGGGCATCGCGGGCCGGCTGATCTTCAACGGCTATCCGACCGGCGTGTCGGTGACGCATGCGATGCACCACGGCGGCCCCTACCCCGCGACCACCGATCCGGCTCACACATCCGTTGGGACGACCGCGATCGCGCGATTCCTCCGGCCCGTCGCATGGCAGAACGCGCCCACCGAGCTGCTGCCGCCCGAGCTTCGCGACGATAACCCGCGCGGGATCGCGCGGAGAGTCGACGGGCGCGCGTGGCCTCGACCCTGACCTGGACGCCCGACCTGCAGAAGGCTGCGAAGCAGGTACCCACGTACGCCCCGCTCCAAGTGCCAGCGCAAGCGTCGGTTAGCCTCAACGGATGACGCTGCAGCAACTGCGCTACTTCCTGGCGGCATGCCGATACGGGTCCTTCACGGCAGCCGCAGACGCGCTGTATATCGCGCAACCATCGGTCGCCGAGCAGATCCGCCGCCTCGAGCAGGAGGTCGGCGTGCGGCTGTTCGTCCGCACCGGGCGGCGACTGCAGCTCACCGAGGCGGGCACCAACCTGAAGATGCACTCCGAACGGGTGATGGCGGCGATGGACGCCACAGAAGCCTCGATGAAGAGCGCCCGCAGCCTGACGGGAGGAACCGCCTCGCTTGGCACCTTCGGCGTGGCCGAGAAGTATCTCGTCAACGAGGTGATCGCCACGTTTCTCGCACGTCACCCGGACGTGACGGTGAGAGTCGTCGGGCAGCACAGCGCCGAAGTCCTCGAGCAGGTTCGCGGCGGCATGCTCGAGGCCGGTCTGGTGACACTGCCCGTCGAGGAGCCGGCCCTGATCGTGGAGCCGGTGATGTCAGACGAGATCCTCTACACGGCGCTACCGGGCCCTGACACGCAGCGACCGATGTCGATCGAGCGCCTGGTACAGGTGCGCCTGATCGCGTGGTCGGCTGTGGCCGGCTGGAGAGACTCGATCCGGCGCCAGCTCAAGGCCTGGGCTCTGGAGGAGGGCATCGAGATCGAGGCTGCCGTCGAGGTGGAGCACATGGACTTCGCGCTCGAGCTGGCTGCGATGGGTCTGGGCGGCACCTATGTGCTGCGAGCGATCGCAGAGTCGACGTCCGCCCATCCCGAGCTGGATGCCGTCTCCTTCGAGCGGCCGCTGTACGACACCTATGCCTTCGTGTGGCGCCACGACCACGCACTCTCGCCGGCCTCGACGGAGCTGATCCGTCTGATCAGGCAGCAGATGGCCGGCTATGGGCGACCGCTGCATCGCCAAGGCGAGCAGGCGGCACCTTCGCTAGCAGAAGCCAAAGAGGCCTAGCAACCCATCATCCCAATGCCTAGGCTCGAGTCGTGCGCGCAGCTCGCGTCTTCGATGCCGTCGACACCCACACCGAGGGGATGCCCACACGCGTGGTCACGGGTGGCGTGGGCCCTCTGCCCGGTGATTCGATGCTCGAGCGCAAGCTGCGACTCGAGCGCGAGCAGGACGAGATCCGCACGCTGCTGATGCACGAGCCGCGCGGGCACAGCTCCATGTCGGGAGCGATCCTGCAGCCGCCCTGCCGCAGAGACGCCGACTGGGGGATCGTGTTCGTGGAGGTCAGTGGATACCTGCCGATGTGCGGCCACGGGACGATCGGTGTCGCGACCGTGCTGGTCGAGACGGGCATGGTCGAGGTCCTTGAACCGGAGACGATCATCCGCCTCGACGTGCCCGCCGGGCTGGTACGGGCGCGGGTGCGCGTCCAGGACGGCAGGGCGACGCAGGTGACCATCCGCAATGTGCCCTCGTTCGTTCACCAGCTCGACGCCGAGGCGATTGGCATCTGCTACGACATGGCCTTCGGCGGCAACTTCTACGCAATTGCGCAGGCCAGCTCAATCGGAGTCGAGGTCGTTCCCGAGAACGCCGCCCAGCTGATCGACGCGGGTCTGGCGCTGATGGAGGCGGTCAAGGTCCCAGTCCATCCCGAGGACGAGGCGATCCGCGGCTGCCGCCACGTGATCTGGACGGCACCTGGGAGAAACGGAGGCGATGCGCGCGCCGCGACCACCATCCATCCCGGATGGGTGGATCGCTCGCCGTGCGGAACCGGCACCAGCGCGAGGATGGCGCAGCTCTACGAGCGCGGCGAGCTTGGTCTGCATTCGCCGTTCATCCACGAGTCGATCATCGGCACTCGCTTCGAAGGGCGCCTCGTCGAGCGAGTTACGGTCGCCGACCGGCAAGCCGTGGTCGCCGAGATAACCGGACGGGCATGGATCACAGCCATGGGGCATTACCTGCTGGACCCAGACGACCCCTTCCCCAGCGGCTTCCGTGTCGGTTGACGCGATCGTCGTCGGAGCAGGGATCTGCGGAGCCTCGGCGGCCCACTTCCTTGCGCAGCGCGGGCTCGAGGTGTTGGTGCTCGACCGGGGAGGCATATCCGAAGGCACGACCGGCCTCGGGGAGGGCAACGTGCTCGTGTCGGACAAGCAACCTGGAATCGAGCTGGAGATCGCGATTCTCGGCCGCGAGCTCTGGGTCGAGCTTGACGAGCGGTTCCCGGAGGCACGGGTAACGCGCAAGGGCGCGCTGGTGCTCGACCATCCAGGGGGCATCGACGCCGGCG
This sequence comes from uncultured Actinomycetota bacterium, assembly GCA_963757925.1. Classification (GTDB taxonomy): domain Bacteria; phylum Actinomycetota; class Thermoleophilia; order Solirubrobacterales; family Solirubrobacteraceae; genus Palsa-744. Next base: position 97,697 of record CAVWTE010000025.1, on the reverse strand, counting down.
ATCTGGAGCCGGCGCTCGCGCCCGGGATACGCTGCCTCCACGACCCCGACGAGCTGCAGGTAGAGCCCGCGGGACTCGCACGAGCGATGCTCGAGCCGCTGAGCGTCCGCACCGGCGCGGAGGTCCTCGCCGCCGAGAAGGGGTGCGTCACACTCGCCGATGGCCAGCGACTGACCTGCGGGGAGGTGGTGATCGCCACCGGCCACTGGGCCGGCGCTCTGACCGGGCTGCCAGTCGAGCCGCGCAAGGGGCAGCTCGTCGCGCTCGCGGCCCCAGGCGCGCTCATCGCTCACAAGCTCATCGAGGCCGTCTACGTCGATGCCGTCGCCAGCAGCGAGCAAGGCAGACTGATCGCCTCGGTCATAGAGCAGTCCATCGATGGCGATGAGATCCTCGTGGGCTCCACCCGCGAGCGGGTCGGCTTCGACGACCGCGTCGAGCCAGCCGTCTCACGCGCGCTCATCAAGCGGGCCACCCGATTCGTGCCGGCGCTGCGAGAGCTCCCGATCCGGCGCGAATGGTGCGGCTTCCGCGCATGGCTGCCTGATGGCCTGCCCGCCGTTGGCGCGCTGCCCGACGGCTGCTGGGTTACGACCGGCCAGGAGGGGGCGGGCGTCGGCATCGGCCCGCTCTGCGGCCTGCTGCTCGCTCAGCTGATCAGCGGCGAGAGGCCGATCTATGATCCCACGGCGATCGACCCCCGCAGGTTCTTCGAGCGCCCGCTGCGCGCATCGGAGTGCTAGCCAAATGACGCGAAGGGCTCGCCCAGCGCCTCGAGGTCGACGGCTATGCCGAGCCCCGAGTCGCTCGGAGCGCGTCCGAATCCATTTTCCGAGCGCGGCCGATGGCCGGCGAGATGCTCATTGGTCCAGTCGTTCATGAAGCTGGCCATCCCGAGCGTCTCCCTTTGGGTACTTGCGGCAAGATGGCTGACAGCCGCGGTCGTCAGATCGCCTCCCCAGGAGTCCTCGACGTTGACGATCAATCCCAGCCGCTGCCCGACATCGCGCATCAAGCGGGCGTTGGTAAGACCTCCCACGCGACTGATCTTGAGGTTGAAGCCCTCCAGTGCGCGCGCCTGCCAGGCGCGCAGCAGCGTCTGCAAATCGACGATGATCTCATCCAGGATCAGCGGCAGGGAGGTGCGCTCGCGCACCCGCAGGCATTCCTCGAACGTGGCGCACGGCTGCTCGAGGAAGAATCGGGGAAGGTCGTCCATGAGGCGCGCAGCGAGCATCGCCTCCTGCAACGTCCAGCCGCAGTTCGCATCGCCGAAGATCAGATCCTCGGCCCCGGTCGCCTCCACGACCGCCTTCGCCCTCGCCGCATCCTCGACAGGATCGTCGCCCAGCTTCAGCTGGAATCGGTGGACGCCCTGCTCGCGTAGCCGTAGCACTCGCTCGCGCATCTCGCTGACCGATCCAAGCGGGATCGCGACGTAGAGCGCAAAGGCGTCCTGCTGTCGACCACCGATCAGGTCGCATATCGGCCTGCCAGCGGCCTGTCCGAAGACGTCCCAGCAGGCAACGTCAAGCGCACTCTTGGCATAGCCATGCCCCGCAAGGCACCTGTCCATCGTGCGTGCGATCGCAGCTGGATTGCAGGCGTTCTGGTCGAGGACGTGCGGAGCGATCTCCGCGAGCGCCGCGCGTGCTCCAGCGGCATGCGCGGGCAGGTAGTTCGATCCAAGCGGGCAGGTCTCTCCGTAGCCGACCAGCCCCTCGGCGGTCGTGATTCGCACGACAGTGCTGGCGAGCGATGTCACGACGCGGCCACCCGACATGACGTATTCCCCTCCCACATAGGTGAGCTCGTAGGAGAAGAGGTCGATTGCCGATATGCGCGCCACGATGCCCCACGATATGGAGGGTCGGTCTCGCTCGCCAGCCACAATCGCCTCCACCCCGCGAAGGGAATGCCTCTGCAGCGCCAAACGCGATCTTCACCGCTGGCGTGAGGTGTCCAGTGCTCCTCGTCAGCGGCGCCAAGGACCCGGAGACGACCGCACAACCCATGGTCGTACAGGCGCAGGTCTTCTCAGAGGCTCCCGTCAGCAGCCGGTCCGTGATCGCCCGACGCAGACCGTCCAGCGATGAAACGACGCAGCAGCTGCACAACCTCCCTGTGCGGGTCAGGCGCGTCGGTCGCCAAGTTGTGCGACGCGTTCTCGATCGTGACGAACTCCACCAGGTCCGCCGGCAGCGACTGCGCGAGCTCAGCGCCGGACTCGACCGGAGTGATCGGATCCCTTGCGCCAGTTACGACGAGCACTGGGCATTTCACGCGGGCCGCGCCCTCTCGGTGATCGAACGTCAACTCCTCAGTAGCCATGAACTGGCGGCCGATCTCCGGTCGCCAGACCATCCGCGTCATGAAATCTGGGTCCGGAGGCGGCACCGAGTGCAGCGGACCGCAAACCTCGTCGTAAGCGATTTCGTTCTCCTCGGTCGGGTCCGTGAGGAACCGCTCGGCGACGGCGCGCTGCTCCTCGCCGCCAAAGCGCGCCATCGCATCGCAGATGTACTGCAAGTTCATGCGCGCGGCAGTGGAGAGCAGGATCAGCTTGCTGGGGTGGTCGGGGTGGTCGATCGCGTACTGGAGCGCTACGAAGCCGCCGAACGACCCGCCGATGACCACCGGTCGTTCTATCTCCAGCACGTCGCAGAAGCTTCGTATGTCCGCAGCCCACGTGCTCAGGTTCCAGGTATCGGGCAGGCTCGGGTCGCTGCGGCCCTGGCCACGCAGGTCGAGGTACACCAGTTGCGCGCAGTCGGCAAGCGCACTCAGCGCTGGCTTGTACTCGGAATGATCTCCACCGGGACCACCGTGGATGAGCACGACCGTCGGCCGCTCGCGCACGCGCGGACCATCGGGCACCAGAGATGCCCCCTCGACATCAAAGAACAGCTTCGTGTCTCCAATTGTCACGCGCATGTTCGTCCTTCTATTGAGATCGTGCCCTTCGAGGTCTACAAGTCACGCGCTGCCAGCTGGATGTCTTCGTAGCGCGAAAGACCCAGCAATCTCGCTCCTCGCAGCGGTACACGAGCTCCTCGTCTCTCAGCCATCGATACATCGGATAAGGATCGTTCGGCAGATGAAGTGGGTCGAAGGTCGCCGGCGAGGCTCCTTGCCTCGACATCGTCAGTGGCATGGGTCAGATCTCCAATTGCTCACGGCTCACATCCGTCAAACGGATAGATCGTACCATCAGACCTTTGCCCGCTGCCGCGCCGCAGCGACCTTGATACCATCGCTAGATATCTAGCCAGGAAGCTAGATGGAAAGCAGTATGGAAAGGCGCGTGGGCGATGGGGCGGCAGAGGGAGGCGCGGCTGGGTGTTGTGGGTCTGCGGGTGGCTGGGCACAGGCACGCTGAAGTGGTCGGCAGCGGCTCGCAAACGCCAGTTCCCGAAGTGGTCGAAGGCGGCCTCGAGGTGGGCGGTGCTGCCGCAAGGTTGCGCCAGGTCGCTCGCGTGGTCATGGGAGGCGGCCAGCCAGCACACACATACACACAGGAGAACTCACATGAGCGAGCAGCAGCAGATCACCTCACCTGAGGTCACGGTCGACCGGCGCACCGGCCCGGGCTCCGACACAGCCCTGTCCCTGTGGCCGGCGACAGAGCTCGCGAGCTTGATCCGCCGTCGTGCGATCTCACCCGTCGAGCTGGTCGATCTATACCTCGACCGGATCGAGGCGGAGAACCCTGTGCTCAACGCCTACGTGTTCTCGAGGGCCGAGCTTGCCCGCGCGGAGGCCAAGCAGGCGGAGGCGGCGGTGATGAGCGGCAGGGCGCTCGGCCCGCTGCACGGGCTGCCAATCGCGGTGAAGGACAGCGATGATCTTGCAGGGGCACCCTCGACATGTGGCTCGCGCCTGCTCGAGAAGCGCATCGCCACGGCAGATGCGCCGGTGATCGCCCGGCTGCGCAAGGCCGGGGCGATCGTGCTCGGGAAGACGAACCTGCCCGAGTTCGGGCACAACGCGGTCACCGATAACCGGCTGTTTGGGCCCACGCGCAGCCCGATTGCCCCGCACCTCAACTCGCTTGGCTCCTCGGGCGGCAGCGCGGCAGCCGCGGCGGGCGGGCTGGCCGCGATCGCGCAGGGGTCGGACGGTGGTGGATCGATCAGGATTCCAGCTTCTGCCTGCGGTGTGTTTGGGATGAAGGGATCGTGGGGTCGCGTGCCAAACGGAATTCGACCGAACGCCTTCTTCTCCATGCCGATGGCGGGCATCGGTCCACTGGCTCGCACGATCGCAGACGGGGCGCTGATGATGCAGGTGATCGACGGCCTCGCCAGCGATCCGTTCACCTACGCGCTGCCAGAGCTCGATTACGCTGCGGCCTGTCAGCGAGACGTCAGCGACCTGCGCATCGCCTTCAGCCCGACGGTCGGCGGCCACCCCGTAAGCCGCGCGGTGAGCGAGGTCGTGGGCGCCGCCGTGGGAGCGCTCGAGGGGCTGGTGGCCGGGATCGAGGAGTGCGAGCCGTCGTTCGGCAGACCGGTGAATGAGGTGGCCGAGGCCTGGATGACCGCCGCCGCCGTTTTCAACGCGGCCAACGAGAAAGCATTCGCGGCGCAGGGCATCCCCCTCTACGACGAGCATCGCGATGAGTTGACCCCCTACTTCGCGGAGTCAGTGGCGCTTGGTCGCACGATTGACGCGGTGCGCTACCACGAGATCGGCCTCCTGCGCACCGAAGTCTTCGACGCCGTGGAAAGCATGTTCGAGGACCATGACCTGATCGTCGCACCGACGCTGGCGATAGCGGGCGTGGAGAACGCGACTGACGGATCGATCACGCAGGGGCCCACGATGATCGACGGGCACCCTGTCGATCCGGTGATCGGATGGGCGCTCACCTACCCATTCAACTTCACAGGCCACCCTGCCGCGTCGGTGCCGGCTGGCGTGACCCCGGATGGAACACCTGTCGGGCTGCAGGTGATCGGGCGTCGCTTCCGAGACGACGACGTGTTCGCGCTCAGCGCCGCTCTCGAGCGCGTCCGGCCCTGGCACGGGCGGTATCCATCGGTACGCTGAGCCCCCGCGCGGGAGGTTTGGATTGCTCACCCCCAGCCGCTCGCAGCGCGGAGAGGGTCAGACGGAGATCCCGGGATCGCTCTGCCTACGCCGCTTGAGCGCCGTCGTACGGCGGTAGCGCTAGGGTTCACCAAGAGATGACGAAGTCGGACGCGACAGATGCGACGGCGTTCACGGTCGCCCAACGCGTTCGCTCCTTCGAGGACATCATCGCCCAGGTCCGCGATGCCGTGGCGGAGGGACGGCTGCGGCCGGGAGAGCGGCTGCCAAGCGAGCGTGCGCTGGCCGAGAGCTTTGGCGTCAGCCGCGCGACGCTGCGCGAGGCGCTGCGCTCTCTGGAGGCGCTCGGAGTGGTCGAGATCCGGCTGGGGGCCACAGGTGGTGCGTTTGCAAGCGCACCCGACGAGCGGCTGGTTGGTGACGCGCTCGCAACGCTGATGGCGTTTCGCGGGGCGACGGCGCGCGATCTTGCCGAGTTCCGCCTCGCGTTCGAGACCGACAATGCACGCTGGGCGGTGCGGCAGGCGACCGATGCAGATCGCGCTGTCTTCAAGGAGCTCTTGGGCGAGTGTGCAGCGGCAATCGCCTCTGAGCGGCCTGACTGGCGCGTGATAGGCGGCATTGACATGCGCTGGCACGAGGCGGTGGCGCGCGCGACCCACAATCCGATCCGGATCGGGATCATGATTGGCATACACACCGCAATGCGGCGCGCGTTTGCGATCCTCGCCGATCCGCTGATACGCCATCGGGTGCAGATACACAAGGACATGCAGAAGTTCGCGCGCGCGGTCGAGGCTGGCGAGCCGGAGCAGGCGGCGGCAGTCATGCAGCGCCACGTGCAGCTCTGGAACGAGCGGACGTTGCCGCTCGCAGAGCGCTGAAGCACGAGGCTTCAGTAGCTGCGCCGCTTCTTGCGACGTGTCGCCACGGCTCGTTCACGGCGGCACCAAGGCGATGTGCCTTGCGCAGCCCTCGCTCGCCGAGCAGAAGATCGGCCGACTTGAGCTGAAGCTTGGCGCGACCGTTTGATCGATAAGCTATCGTAGCGGTCCAACCATTGGCCGTCTCTCGTTGGGACTCATGTCAGCGCCTCTCCACCTCACCGCCTCAGAGCTGCGAGATCACGTCTCGATCACGAATGCGATCCTCACTCTTGAATCCGCCCTGAGCGCTGGCGATCTCCAGGCCCCGCCGCGCACGCATCTGAGCGTGCCGGGCGGCGAGCTGCTGCTGATGCCTGCGGCCAGCCCGCAGGGCGTGGGTGTCAAGCTTGTCACGATCGGCCACGGCAATCCCGAGCGAGGACTGCCCCTGATCGCCGGTCTATATGTGCTGTTCGATCGCGACACTCTGGAACCGACGTTGACGGTCGACGGCGCTGCGCTGACCGCGCTGCGCACGGCTGCCGTCTCAGCGCTGGCGACGAGATATCTCGCAGTGCCGGACGCGCGCCGACTGATGCTCTTTGGAGCAGGCAGACAGGCACATGCGCATCTGGAGGCGATGTCTGCTGTGCGCCCGATCGAGCAGGTGGTGGTGGTCGACGCTCATCTCGCGCCCGCCGAAGCGCTTGTCGCGGAGGCCCGGGCCAGAGGGCAAGATGCGCGTGTCGGCAGCCCCGAGGACGTGCGGGAGGCAGACATCGTCTGCACCTGCACCACGAGCGCGACTCCGGTCTTTGCGGGCGCGCTCCTGAGGGAGGGCGCGCACGTGAACGCGATCGGCGCCTACCGGCCCGACGTTCGCGAGCTCGACGACGATCTGATGAGCAGAGCCAGGATAGTGGTCGAGAGCGAGCAGGCTGCGCTGGCCGAGGCCGGCGATCTGCTGATCCCGCTGCGCTCCGGTGTGCTCGATCGATCCGCGATCGTCGCCGACCTGGCGGCGCTGGTCGGCGGCGCAAAGGTGCGCACGAACGACCAGGACGTGACGGTCTTCAAGTCCGTTGGCATCGCATGGGAGGATCTCGCGATCGCCTCCGCGGCCGCAGCCGCCGCAAGCGCCTCGCGATCGACAGCACCGGCCGCCCAGTGACACGGGCGCCGGACGTGGTGGTGGTGGGCGCAGGCGCGATCGGCGCCGCCTGTGCGCTCGAGCTCGCACAGCGCGGCGCGGCGGTGGAGGTGCTCGAGCGCGGAGCGGGATGGGCACACGGATGCTCGGCCGGCAACGCAGGCCTGATCGTGCCCAGCCACGCCACTCCGCTCGCGACGCCGGCGGCGCTGCGCGACGGTCTGCGCTGGTTGGGACGCAGGCAGTCCCCGTTCGCGTTGCACCCGAACCCGCAGCTGGCCCCCTGGCTTGCGCGCTTCGTCCTCGCCTGCGCGCGCTTTCACGCCCACGACGCAAGCGATTTGCTGCGAGTGCTGGCGCTCGAGAGTCTGGAGCGCTGGGCGGCACTCGTTCCGGAGCAGCTGCGCCGCGACGGCGTGCTGTGCGCGTATGTGGGCGAGCAGGCATTTGCGAACGCCTGCAAAGAGGCGGAGACCCACGCGGCCGTGGGCCTGCGCTGCGAACCGCTGGACGCCCGTGCGGCGCTCGAGCTCGAGCCTGCGCTGCGAGGACCGCTGAGCGGGGCGATCCTGCACCCCGACGAGGCTCACGGCGATCCGAAGGAGCTCGTCGCAGCGCTCGGAGCGGCCGCGTGCGCCCGGGGCGTACACCTGCGCACAGGCGTCGAGGTGCGCAGCGTGCAGCCCGGAGGCGTGAGGACCGCGACCGGGACAATCAGAGCCGGTCGTGTGGTGATCGCCGCGGGTGCTGCGACAGGACGGCTGTTTCCGGCAATGCCAGTGGTGGCAGGGCTGGGCTGCAGCGTCGATTTCCATGAAGGACTGGCGCGTCCATCGAGGCCGATCTACCTGCACGACACCCGTGTGGTCGTAACGCCGCTCGGTGGGCGCACGCGCCTCGCCGGCATGCTGGAGCTGGCGCCGCCGGACGTGCGTCCGGACACGCGTCGGATCGAGGGCGTGCTCGCAGCGGCACGCGGGGCGCTCGTCGCACAGGGAAGCTGGCGCGCCGCTGCGCCGTGGGTGGGCTTGCGACCGCTCGCCCCCGACGGCCTGCCGATCGTGGGCGCGCTGCCCCGCCTGCCAGAGGTGTTGATCGCCAGCGCTCACGCGATGCTCGGCCTCACGCTTGCCCCTGTCACAGGTCGGCTCATCGCCGACGCAATCGACGGGCATCCTCTGCCGGCCGAGCTCGACCCCGGCCGCTTCCGCGCCCTACTGCGCATGTCTTTTGCGAACACAAAGGATTCCCATGCCGTCATCTGATCGTGCTGCGACCGACACGGCGCAGACGCCGCGTGAGGCACTGCGCCGAGACATGCGCGAGCGGGTCGAGGATCCGTGGCGCGTGCGGGAGATCGAGATCCCGATGCGCGACGGCGTCCTACTCGCGGCCGATCTGTATGCGCCGGCGGGTGGAGGCGCGGCGCCCGCGATCGTGCTGTGGACGCCATATGACAAGGGCGACCCGATCCAGGTGGCGTCGGAGGGTCGCCGTTACCAGCGGGAGGGCTACGCATTCGTGGCCGTGGACTGCCGTGGGCGGGGGAAGTCCGAGGGGGAGTTCTGCGCTTGGGTGCACGACGGAGAGGATGGCTATGACACGGTCGAGTGGGTCGCCTCGCAGCCTTGGTGCAACGGCGCGGTCGGCACGACCGGGCTCAGCTATTGCGGTTGGGCCCAGTGGGCGACCGTGTTCGAGCATCCGCCAAGCCTGCGCTGCATGGTCAGCTCCGCTGCGGCGGGACGGTTCATGGAGGAGCTGCCGTCGATCGGTGGCTGCTTCCAGCTCTACTACCCGTGGTGGTGCTATTTGCTGCGCAAACGGATCATGGCCGACCTCACCACGGTGGATTGGGAGGTCCTGTGGCGACTGCCAGTAGCGTCCATCGTCGAAGGCTTGGGGATCGGCGGGCGCACCTGGCAGGACATCCTCGAACACGACCGGCTGGATGAGTTTTGGCGCGCGCTGCGGTTCGATGGACGCTATGGCGAGGTGAAGGTGCCGGTGCTTCACGTCGCCGGCTGGTGGGACTACGAGGACGCGCGCGGCGCTTTCCACCACTACCTGCAGGCCGCGCGAGACGCACCTGCGCGGCAGCGGCTGATCGTCGGTCCCTGGAGCCATGTTGGTGCCCGCTTTCCTGACGACCGTTATGAGGGAGTCGTCTTTGGGCCGGATGCCGCACTCGACATGGACGCAATCCATCTGCGCTTCTTCGACCACCACTTGCGCGGTGGCGATGAGGTCGAGGACGCGCAGCCAGACGCGCTGTTCTTCGTCACGGGCGCCAATGTGTGGCGTGGCGCAGGGCGCTGGCCGCTTCCAGGCACGTGCCATTCATGGCACCTGGATGCGACCGGCACAGAGGGCACGCTCCTGGCCATGCCACACGAGGCGTCCTCGACAGTCGCATATGTCTATGACCCGGATGATCCCGTCACCACAGTCGTTGATTTCGCGGTTGACGAGCTCGAGCCGCCGCTCGACCAGACGATAGTCGAGCAGCGTGCCGATATCGTGACGTTCACCTCCGCGCCACTCGATGAGCCGCTGCTGATCTGCGGCATTCCACGTCTGGAGCTCTTCGCCGCGACCGACGGCGACGACACTGAGTGGCACGTGAAGCTCACCGAGGTCGACGCGCACGGTCGCTCGATACGGTTCGCCAGCGGCTGCCTGCGCGCCTCCCACGCTGAGGATCTGGCTGCTCCAGCGCCAGTGACGCCCGGTGAGGTTCGCCGCTACGAGATCGAGCTGGACGCGTGCACACACGAGCTGCGTGCCCGACATCGACTGAGGCTGGCGGTGACCAGCAGTGACTTCCCGTGGTTTGCGCGCTGCCTCAACCACTTCGGCTCGATCACCGAGCAGACTGCCCCGCGAGTAGCGAGGAACACGATTTTCTGTGGCGGCGGACAGCAGGGATCGCGGCTGCTGCTGCCGGTTGCCTGCACACACAGCGGGCATCCATCACCCGCATAGCTGGACCAGGCATACAGGAATGCTTGCCAGATGTGCAGCACGCTTGACGCAAGCCGGCGGCAGGGCTACAATGATTAGACCATTCACACGCCTGGGGGCGCCATCGACTGGTTCGAAGCCAGTCGATCGGCAGGAAGTTGGCGCTGGGCCTACCCAATGGGAGGATTCAAATGAAGAAGTGTCTGTGTGCGAGCCTGGCGATGCTCGCGCTCGCGGCGGCAGTTGCTGGGTGCGGGGCCAGCACTGGCCGCCAGTCGGGTAACCAGGTCGGATCGTCGAAGCCCTATGCCGAACTGCGCTGGGGGGATCAACCGTTTCCGGGCATCATCGACTGGCAAAAGCAGGCGTGGAACCAAGCGGTCCAGGTCGAGTCGCTCGCGGTGCAGGATCTGGTCGAATTCGAACCGAACGGCAGGCTGAAACCGGGACTTGCGAGCTCGATAGAACAGCCCAACCCGACGACGTATGTCTACAACATCAGGACTGGCGTGAAGTTCTCGGATGGCCGTCCGCTCACGGTTGCGGATGTCGTCTACTCGCTCGATCAAAACCTGACCGAAGAAGCTACGACAAAAACGTTGTGGGAGGATGTTGCGTCGGTCGCCACGCGCGGCAGCTCAGCAGTGATCGTCAAGCTCAAGCGACCCAACGCGGTCTGGCCACAAACCCTGGCCGCCACCGGCCAAATCTACCAGAAGACCGCCGCCGAAAAGGCAGGAAAGGCACTGGGCACGCCCGGCCACATGCTGATCGGCACCGGCCCGTGGAAGATCGACAGCTTCACGCCCGAAGCGAGCGTGCAGCTCTCACGCAACCCGTACTGGAGTGGGCCACCGCAGCCGGCGGCCAAGGTGAATATCACGGTGTTCAAGTCAGAAGCCACGGAGGCTCTGGCGCTACGATCTGGAGCAATCGACGGAGCCTCGATTTACTCTTCGCCAAAGCTCTTCGCCAACATTCCGGGCATCCACGCGCTGTCGCAGGAACCGCGAGTCAATATTGAGTATCTCGCTATCAATACTGCGGTTCCGCCGTTCAACGACCCTCACGTACGCCGAGCCATCGCCTATGCGACAAACGTCAACGGCATCATAAACGCGGCATTCCCCGCTGGCGCTGCCCACGAAGAAGTGGCGATCACGCCTCCCGCCTTGTTCGCCGATTTCGATTCCAGCCAGGTCAGCAAAGTGTTCGCTACGCTGCCGAAGTACGAATACAATCCAGCGGCGGCAAAGCGGGAACTAGCGAAGTCGCCTTATCCAAACGGCTTCTCGACGGAAATTCAGGTTCCGGCCGGCGTGACCGTTCCGCTGGAGATTGCCCAAGTTCTCGTGCACGACCTAGAAAAAGTCGGCATCACGGTCAAAATCCACGAACTCCAGTCCACCGAAACGGCGAACATGTTCGGTGGCAAAGTAAAGTTGTATGTCCAAGAACTCTTCCCTTGGGATGCGGACCCTAACGGAAATTTGTCGTTTATGCTCCCAGAATCAGAAATAAGGCCTCCTGGCTCTGGCGGCAATGACGCCGCCTACAGGAACGCCGAAGTCAATAAGCTGCTGGCGTCGGAGGCAGGCGCTCTGAACTCGACAACGCGGCTGGGGTTGATTGGCAAGCTGCTTAGGCTCGTAGGAAGCGAAGTCCCGTACCGGCCCCTGTACTCGGTCAGCGAGTTTGCGAGCATGTCGAACAAGTATGTCTTTCCACATTACTCGGCGTTTACGAACTGGTATACGCCGTGGGCGATGGACGTCAAGCTGGCACACTAGCTTTTAGGAAGAGACCCTCTAGTGGCGGCAGAGCCCCGACCTTGACTGGAGCTCTGCCGCCACTGTGGCTGCCCGCTCGCTTTCACGGCATTGGGCCTTTCCACACACAACCAGAAAGGAGCCCCGATGGGAGAGCCCCTGAGTGGATCGCAGTCTGAAGAGGATGTGGCGGCGCGGCTCCACCGCGAGGCCATCATCATCGATGCCACCTGTCCGATGCAGCACTGGGCTGGCCGCTTCCAGGATTGGCTCGACGGTGGAGCGACCTGCACCGCCGTCACCGTTGCCGTCGCCAGCGACTCCGCAAGGACCACACTCTCCGAGATCGCTCGCACCTATCGGCTGATTCGCGATCATGACAGCCTGCTGCTGGCGACCGATGTCGCCGACATCGCGCAGGCGAAGCGGACGGGGAAGCTCGCTGTCGTCTTCCACTTCCAAGGCACCGGCCCGATCGAGTATGAGCTTGGGCTTCTGGAGGTCTTCTGGCGTCTCGGCGTGCGGGTGATCCAGATCGCCTACAACCGCAGGAACCCGCTGTGCGACGGCTGCGAGGAGCCCGCAGACGCCGGCCTCAGCATTCTCGGCAAGCAGGCGATCGAAGAGATGAACCGCCTGGGCTTGTTGATCGACGTCTCCCATACCGGGCAACGGTCTGCAATCGAGGCGATTGAAGCCTCCAGCGCCCCATGCGTCGCTTCGCACTGCAACCCGTTCGCGGTCCACCAAAGCCAGCGCAACATCTCCGACGAGCTGATCCGTGCAGTGGCGCAGTCAGGCGGCGTGATCGGCGCCAACGGCTTCCCCTCCTTCGTAACGAGAGAGGCGAAGCCGACGCTCGACCACTTCATCGACCACATGGCATACGTGGCCGAGCTGGTCGGCATGGAGCACGTCTCGCTTGGCATCGACTACTTCGACGTGCCACGCCGCGAATACGACCGCTTCGTCAGCGCGGGCCTGTGGTCGCCCGAGACCTACCCGCCGCCGCCGTGGAATTACCCCGCAGGCATCGAGGACGCGAGCAGACTGCCGCGGCTGACCGGGCGCCTGCTGGAGCGCGGGTTCTCCGAGCAGGAGGTACGCGGCATCCTCGGTGAGAACTGCCTGCGCGTCTACGAGCAGGTGTGGACGAAAGCGACATGAGGGACCCAGAAGCCGGGCTGGCATCTCTTTGCCGTTGCTCATCGGCGCTGCACGGTCGGCTATCGAGTGTCGCCGGGAGGGCCAGTGCGCCGCAGCGCCGACGGCACGTCGAATTCGCTGATTGCCGAGGCCAAACGCGGCCAAACCTCGCATGATCTCGTGATCGAGGTGCTGGGCCGTGCGCAGGATGCGTGCGTTGACGGCTATCGCTGACATCGGCAAGCCAGGTTCCTCGGCTTGCCGATGCTGGATCATGTGCGTTACGCGATCGGCGCTGGTCATCGCGGTGCAGTCTAAACGCAGATATCTAGCAAGATACCTTTCAGAGTAGCTTCTTGACAAGCATTATAGAAAGGTATACGGTCCGCGCGGACCATCTTGGCTTGACAGCGACAAACGGAGGTGCTTGGCATGTGCAGCGGCTCTGACCATCCCCGCTATCGCGGACCGGTGGTCGATGTGCACGCTCATTATTGGACGGAGAGTCGCGAGTACGCGGCCGCCGTGAATCGCATCGGAGGCTTGACGAGCGCGATCCAGCTTTGGGACGCCTCCTGGCCACCGCCCCGCTACGCCGAGGACCTGGATGCTTGGAAGGCGCTGGAGCCTGCGTTGATGCGCTGCCACGTGCCGGATCTCTCCTCGATCGGCGGCGCCGGCTTCGAGCAGCGCCTTCTCGCCGACGTGCGAGAGGCGGCCTCGCTCGGCTGCGTCGGGGTGAAGGTGTGGAAGAACCTCGGCCTGAGGCTGCGCGACGTGGACGGGCGCCGGCTCGCGGTTGACGACCCGCGTCTTGACCCGCTCTGGGCCACGATCGCCGAGTTGGGGCTGCCCGTGCTGATTCACGCTGGCGATCCGCCGGAGATGTGGGACCCGCCGACGCCCGAGAACCCACGTGCCAGTGATACTTCGACGCTGTCGGGATGGTGGTACAGCGACGGCCCCCATCCGCCGCTGGCACAGATCCACGCCGAGTTCGAGAGCCTTGTCTCGCGGCATTCCGCGACCACCTTCGTAGGGGCTCATTTCGGCTGCTTCCTCAGCACGTCCGAGCTCGATCGCTGGCTGCGTGCCTATCCCAACTTCCACTTCGACACCGCAGCGGCGGTCTCTGAGATCGGGCGCGGCGATGTCAGCGCTGCTCGGCAGATCTTCCTCGACTGGCCCGATCGGGCCCTGTTTGGTACCGACCTGGGTCGTGTCCCTGGCTTCGAGTATCCAGACTTCGGCGAGAATCGATGGGACCTGGAGGAGTACTTCGCGCTGCACTGGCGCTTCTTCGAGACAGCCGAACGCGATCTGCCGCATCCGATCCCTGAGCAGGTGCCCTGGAGGGTGACGGGAATCGACTTGCCGGATGACGTGCTGCAAGCCCTCTATGTAGAGAACGCGATGCGGCTCTACGCACTGCCGCTCGAGGAGGCGACCGCCCGCACTGCTGCTCGCACTTGAGCTGCACGCCCCTGGCTGTCAGGGAGATGCCCGCCGATCGACTCTGGACCAGCTATGCGCCAGATGTGCGATCGGCCTCGGTTCGCTCGATCAACGGCAGCTCGAGGTAGGACGCATTCGCTGGGGCGTGGTGCACCGCGTTGTGCGCGATCTGCCACTCAGAGTCCAGCTCGTTGCTCCCGCCCGTGTTGAGGTTGCGGTCATAGGTCGGGAACTCGGAGCTCGAGACCTCGAGGCGGATGCGATGGCCGGCCAGCCACACGTGCGCGGTCGCTTGCATATCGATCTCGACGCGTGCGATCTGCCCCTCGCGCAAGAACGCCTGCCGGTCGAACCCTTCGCGGTAGCGCGTGCGCATGATCCCTCGGCAGAGGTCGAATGCGCGGCCGTCGGGCCAGACGTCGACGAGCTTTGCGGTGAAGTCGGTGTCGGCGGCGTCGGAGGACACGAACAGCACGGCCTTCACGATCCCAGCGGCCTCGACATCCTGCTCCAGCTCATCGCTCGTGTAGCAGAGCACGTCGTCCCGCAGCTCGACCGTTGACTGATCAGCCGGGCCTTCGAGGTGCGCCCCGCCGACCGCGGGGACTGGCTCGCCGGGGTCGTAGACGATGTGATCGGTGGGCTCGTCGGTCACGGGGGGCTGCCGGCTGAGATGCCCGCCCCCGAGGCGAGTGTTGGCAGGCCGCTCACCACGGAGGTACAAGCGCGTCAAGCGCGTGCCCGGTATGGGCCATTCGGGGGCGCTTTGCCAGCAGCCGCGGCCCATGAGGTAGTACTGCGCCCGCGGCATTGCCGGCGGCACGGTGGGCTTCTCGCCAAGCCAATGCTCAAACCAGGCAAGGTAGGTGCCCCAGTAGTCGAACTCGGTGACGCCTGGGTAGGTGAGCTCGCCGACCTGACCCGCCTCGTCGAGGTACTCGCCGAGACAATGCAAACCGGGGCCAAGGATGAGAAACTGGCTCTCGCGGGCCAGCGCGCTCGCCGCACGACGGCGGAACAGCTCGAACTCGTGAATCGTGTCGCCCGGGCAGGTGTCATGCCATGTGTTCACGAACAGCGTCGGCAGGTCGACCAGGACGCGCTCGGTCAGGAACTCGAAGTCGCGCCACGCGGGATCATCCGGCGTCCGCGTCACCCACTGACGCCAATCGGTGGGCGGGCTGCCGAGGCGGTCGGCTATGTCGGCAACCGGCAGCGACCACAGCGCGGCCCGCAAATGCTCCTCGGCCCGCGGAATCGGGACGGAGCGGTCGGTCATGCCGTACTGATCGAACCACTTGAGCAGCCATCCGATCTTCACGGTCCCGCCCTCCCATGCCTCCCAGTAGCGATGGCGTTCGCCTGCGCCGCCAAGCGCTCCGCCGCTGGCTATGGCAATCGCGCACCGGTGGTTTGGGTGCCGATGCTGGGCGAGGAACATCTGAGTGATGCCAAGGGAAGAGCCGCCGAAGGTGCCGACCGCTCCGTTGCTCCACGACTGCTGCGCGAGCCACGTGATCGTGTCGTAGCCATCTGGGCCATCGGATCGTGCAAGCGAATAGCTGCCCTCCGAGCCGAACAAGCCACGGAGGTCTTGGGCTGCGACCACGAATCCCTGGCTGGCGAGGGCAGCCGGCACCCCTGTGCTCGGTTCCCGATCGTGGCCTGTGCCGACTTGCGGGGAGAACTGCGACCTGTCGTACTGAGTGCGAATCAGGATCGTGGGCAGCTTGCCCGAGGCACCTTGTGGGACGTAGAGGTCGGTTGCCAGGCGCACCCCATCGCGCATGGGCACGAGGTGGTTGGGCTCGAACTCGACTTTGAACCGCGGCTCGGGGAAGCCAGGAAGCCGTGCGTATGGTTCGACCATTGACCGTAATATAGCAGAGCTCTCGGAGGAGCTTGACCTGCCAAATGGTTAGACTATTGAACGTAGTCTCTAACGCAGCATGCCACGGTCGACAAGCTGCTCGCACGAGACGCTGGCGTTGGCAGGCCTTCGAGTTGGCCACCCAGCCGACCGTTGCCAGCTCAGGATCGACGCTGCTTCAGCGGCCAGCGCGTGTCGGAGAGTTCCAGGCCGCGGAGGAGAGTCCCCAAGAGCGCTTCCAGCGCCTTCCGCTGCTCGCTGCCGAGCGTCGCGATCAATCGCTCCTCGCGCGGAAGGTCGAAGTCCATCGCTGCTTGCTGCAGCTTGCGGCCGGCGTCCGTCAGCACGACGCGCACAACACGGCGGTCATCCGGGTCCGGCCGGCGTACGATGAGCTCTGCGCGCTCGAGCCGCTCCAGCAGTTTCGTCAGTCCACCTGACGTGAGCAGAACCTCATGTCTGAGCTGGGATGCGGTGAGCGCATAGGGCGGGCCGCTGCGACGCAGCGCTGAGAGCACGTCGAACTCGCGGTTGCCGATCCCATAGGCGGAGAGACCTCTCGTGATCTCGTACTCCAGGTGCTCGGCGGCGCGCAGGATGCGGGCGATCACGCCGATCGGCACGATCGGCGCCTCCGGCGCCTCGGCACGCCAAAGCTCGATCATGTGGGCCACGTGGTCCGGCTCCGCCTGCATTGCGCGCAGAGACTAGCGGAGAAGGGGACTGCCAGTCCTGATCTACGTGGGCGAGCCGCGCCAGAGATATGGAGGCCTTGCCCGCCTTCTACAGAGCTTGGACCTACGGACGTTCAGGCAGCGTGAGCGCGTCCAGCGAGCACGGATGCTCGGTGATCGGCTCGCTGCCGGTCGCCGTGACGAGCAGCGTGTCGGAGTGGCGAAAACCCCCCAGGCCAGGGACATAGAAGCCTGGCTCGATCGTCACGACCATCCCCTCCTGCAGAGGCTCGGCGTTGTCGAAGCGCAGAAAGGGCGACTCGTGTGCGCCTATCCCGATCCCATGACCAGTGCGGTGGATCGCATGAGCACCGAACCCCGCCGTTGCGATGATCGAGCGGGCCGCAGCGTCCACGTCACACATCGCCACGCCGGGCCGAAGGACCCCCATGGCCGCCTGCTGAGCCTCCTGCATCACTGCGAAGGCGCGCGCCTGCTCGTCGGTCGGATCGCCCACGATCAGCGTGCGCTCGAGCTCGGCACGGTAACCGTCGAATGCGACCTGGCGGGTGTGGATCAGTACATCCCCTCGTGAGAGCGCTCGCGGCGTCGAGAACACATGGGGCAGCACCGAGCGTTCAGTGCCTGAGGGAGTCATTACGAGGAGCTCCACCGTCGCATCGGTGCCAAGCTCCGCCGCCCGCCGGTAGATGACGGCAGCGCCGGCCGCGTCGATCTCCAGCTCGCTCACCCCAGCCGCAGCCGCTTCGATCGATGCGCTAACGCCCGCGTTCGCCAACTCGCCCGCGACTCGCATCGCAGCAAGCTCGTCGGCTCGCTTGATCGCGCGCAACCGCCTCAGCACCTCGTCAAATGCGCACACCTCGTGTCCATGCGCCCTGACGGTTTCGCCATATGCAAGCGGCAATCGCTCCGCGTCTACGGCTACCTTTGCGCCGCTTGGCAGCCGATGCAGCAGAGAGGTGAGCAGCGGAGCGTGCGAGTCAGCCATCGCCACGTCGGGTCGCTCGCTGTATACGAGCACCTCATCGACGTGCGCGTGCGACTTCGCATGCGCCTCCTCCAACTCGGGCACGATCAGGGCGACGACGGATTCGCTCACGAGCAGCACGATCGGGCGCGAGTAGATCAAAGCGCGAAATCCCGTGAGATAGGTCTGATTGTCAGGGTCGAGCGAAAGATAGGCGGCGACCCCCGCTTCCTGCATGTGCTTGCGCAGCGATGACACCGCCGCGGAAGGGTTCACTTTCGCAGACGAGCTTGCGGCGCTGATGCCAGTCATGGCCATTCACGCACGCCCTTATCGATGTACGGCGATCCTCACGTCTCGCACTGTATGCGCCGCAAGCAAGCGCTTGGCGATACACAGCACAGATGTCCTCAGTCTTTCGTGCAGACGTCGAGCGTGCAGACGTCCTTCGCCGACCGTACCCATCACTGGCAACAGTCACTGTCCGCGAACGTCTTCTCAGGCGGCCAACTCACGAGGCGGCGCGCCACGAACTGGCAGACGCAGCGATGAGCCGCACGCGCTCCCGATCAGCAACGACTGCTCGGCTGTCTGGACGTATCGCGGCGGCCCCTCGGCAAGGTCGTGTCCCGTGTTCGGATTGGGATATATGTCCGGATAGCAGCTCGACGTCACCTGCAATCGTAGGCGCTCTCCAGGCGCCAGCACGATGTGGATCGATCCGAGCCGGATATCGCAGCGGCGGTACGTCTCGGCACCAGGCGTAGGCGGGAGATCGACCAGCCGGCCGCTCCAGACGCCGTGCGCGATTGGCAGCGAGCGGCCGTCGGCGCGCACCAGCGTCAGACGAGCCAGGAAGTCGGTGGCAGGCGCGCTCGAAGAGACGGCAAGTCGCGCCACCGCGGCGCCGGCAATCTCCATCTCGCCGTCGAAGCGCGCAGAGGTGAACTTCAGAACGTCGGCGCGAGACTCGATCGGCGTCTGCTCGAGCGGGCCCGTAAGGCCCCAAACTGCGTGGGCGCCGCCAAGCGTGGGAACTGGATCACGCGGGTCATAGCGGTAGCCGACGGGGCGGCTGTCCTCGCTCCTGCTGATGGCGAGCCGACCGCCTCCCTCTGCGTCCAGCGCCAGCGCCAGATCCAGCCCTCTCACGTCGGCGGGCGGCCATTGCGCGTCCTCGTGCCAGTGGTTGCGGCCGAGCACGAAGCTCATCACCGGCGGCAGATCCTCAAGTGATCCACGTCCAAGCATCGCGTCGAAGAACGCGAGCTGGCGCTTGATCGCGACCATCCCCGCTGGACTGCGCACGTGGTCGAGGCCAAGATCGGGATAGACGGCGTTGAGCCCGTGATCCCACGGTCCAAGCGTCAACGCCTGCGGCGCCCGCGAATCGCTGGCCGCGTGCCAGGCGGCGTAGGCGTCGATCGCCGCATCGAGGCACAGATCGTAGTAGCCGGTCGTGTGCATCGCGGGCAGCGGGTGCGGCGGAGTGGTTGTCGTCTCGGTCCAGTAGCGGTCGGTAGGCGACGTGAACACCCAGTTGTGCAGCGGCGCCACGATTCGCCAGGCGGCGGTGTCTCGCTCGATGAAGGCGTGGAAGCGCTCGAGCGGCGTCGCCTCGAGCAGCGCCTCGAGCTCTTTGCGCGCGCCCATCTCTAGATCGCCGGCAAGTGCGTCTACCAACAGCGAGCACATCCATCCCTCGATCGCGGCAAGTCTCAGCGCGCCGCCCGGGTACCAGATCGGCCGCAGAGCGCCGCTGACCGATGGGGCGATCGCCACGAGCCCTTCCGGCTTCGCCCTGGCCGCCTGAAACTGCACGCATCCGCTGTAGGAGCCGCCCACCATCATCACGCGCCCGTCGCTCCACGGTTGACGACGGATCCACCCGACGGTGTCCGCTCCGTCATCTGCATCAGGTACGGCGGCCTCGAACTTGCCGGCCGAGCCAAAGCGACCACGCAAGTCTTGGATCACAACCGCAAAACCACGCCGAATCGCCAGCAGCGGATCGATCTCTGTGACCCGCATCCTCAGATCCCGACGATCGTATGGCGTACGCAACAGGATCGTCGGCACGCGCGCCGAGGAGGCGCGGTAGACATCGATGGCGAGCGTCACGCCGTCGCGCATGGGCACCGTCTCGCACTCGACTCGTGCCAACTCAGAAGTCCGCTGGCTCATCTTCCCTTCCTGACAGCCCTGGTCATACGAGCTCCGTTGTATACGCGAATGTCGCCCATTGCGTCGGCAAAGGCGCTGAGGGTCCACAAGCGATCGGCGCGACACCGCTGGAAGCATCGGGCTCAGGTCGCGCATGCAACCGAGCCATCGACCTTCGGCCAACGACGTCGAGCGTCAGGCCCATCGAGGGCCCGACGCTCGACATGATGCCGACCTGCATGTACCTCGACCTACGAGGCGAGCTTTACGTCCATCGCCCACGGCGTATAAGCCGATGTGTACCACGAGAACGTCGGTGCCACATATTTGTTTGACAGCCTGACGAATTCGGAATGAGAGAAGACAGGCACATAGGGCGCTTCTTCTCCCACGATCTTCAGCATCTTCCCGAACAACGCCAACCGGCCTTCCAGGCTCTGGTTTTCGGCCTCTTCGCCCAGCAGCTTCCCAACTTCCGGATTGTCATAGAAAGCGAGATTGGACTGCCCGATCGCGGCCGGAGCTACCAGCGGTTCCACCACTCCATCCGGGTTCGGGGTGACGGTCGCGAATTCGGTCAGCAGCATCTTCACCTTATGGGCACCCGTGGCGCCCAAATAGTCTGGGATTTCTGTGTCCGGCGCCTCGTGGACCTTCACTGTGATGCCGATCTTAGAGAGGTCATAGGAGATGATCTGTGCCACGTTCAGCAAGTACGGCTCGAGCTCAAATGACGCTATTTCCGTCGTGAAGCCACGGGGATAAGCGGACTTCGCGAGTTCTCGCCTCGCGGCAGCCAGGTCAAAGGTGTATCGAGGCAGCGTGCTGAGCATCTTCTGCACCTGGCTGGCATTGAAAGCGCCAAACCCGCCCTGTGGCGCCACGGTCACGACTTCGCTTGCGCCACCATCGGGAAACAGCGCTTTGAGTATGCCCTGAACGTCCGTCGCATACCAGATGGCTCGACGCACGTGCACGTCATTGAACGGTGGCTGCTTGGTGTTCATGGCCATCCAGGCAAGCCAGTTGGCCGGGTTGCTCTCGCCATGGGTGGCCGGAACGTCGGCAAAGATGGTCTGAGACGCATAGCCCGACGCACCGTCGATCACGCCGGATCTCAGCGCCAGCGCCATCGCCGCTTCTTCCTTGAAGATGTTGATGGTGATCTTCTGCGCGGGTCGCGGCGGCCCGGTCCAATATGAGTTGGGTGAGAACTGGACGCTGACTTCAGGCTTGTAGCTGTCGAACTTCCACGGCCCGGTGCCGATCGGCAGCATGCCTGGCGATCCCAGCTCTTTCTCCCCGATCTTTTCCGCCTGGGCCTTCTCGACTATCTGGCTGGAGTAAGCCAGGGTTTCGGGCCACTTGCCCTCGGGACGCTTGAGCTTCACGACGACCGTCGAGTCGCCGCGGCTAGAGACCGACGCGACGTCGGCCCAGCGCAACGCCGGCTGCGCTGCCGTGCCCATGTTTTGATCGAGCGAGTAGACGACGTCCGCAACCGTAAGCGGTTTGCCATCCGAGAACTTCACCCCCGACTTGATGTGGTAGATGTAGGTCGTCGGGTTCGGATGTTCGATTGAGGTGGCAAGACACGGTTTCAGCTTGCCGTCCTCTTCGACTTCCACGAGGCTCTGGATCGCAAGCGACTCGATCATCGCGACCTGGCCGGGCTCATTCATCGTCCAGTTGATGTTCCCCGCAAAGGTCAGCACTCCCCAGCGAAGTTCGGGATACGGCTTCGACGACCCGACGGCGCCGTTGGACGCGGTGCTGTTGGCCTGGCCTTTGCTGCCGCTGCCACAGCCTGCGACAAGCGTCACGAGCACGAGCACGATGCTCATGCGAAGGTACTTCCTCATTGCGCTTCCTCCCTATGAGAACACGATAGTCCCAAATCGCAGCGCGACGACATGCCGTCGGACGCTGCTCTCCCCCACTGCCAGCCCAACCTCGGTGGCCTGACTCTGGCGATAGCCGGAGTCAGGCTGCCCGCAGGCAGTCATGCGTCCCGGATCTCTGCGGACCCGTATCGACCAGCGGCCCGCACTGCCCCGCGATTGTCGTAGTCGTGGTCGTCCATCGAGCGCACTTCCTCCGTCGTTGTTGGTCCAAGGCAGGCCCCACTCGTTGCTCCCAAAGATAAGCCTTACTCAATAGCTTGTCAAGTAGCTATTGTGAAAGCAATCTATCTTCTACTCTTTTCCAGTGCTTCCCCCTTGCAGCAGGGGGGCCGTCCCATGACCACAGATCACCTTGTAAAACAGCTTTTATAAAAGCTTCCTTAAAAGAATTTCCCGCCAAATCCGCATGCCAGATCAGGCTTGGCAATGACAACTGGAGGATGCCTATATGGACACTCATGCTCATCCCCGCTATCGCGGACCAGTGATCGACGTCCACGTCCATTACAACGCTGGGAGCCGCAAGCATGCCGGCGCTGTCAACCGCACCGGCGGTCTTGCGCTGGCGATCCAGCTCTGGGACGTGACCTGGCCGCCCCACCGCTATGACGACGAACTCCTTGCCTGGCGCGCGCTGGAGCCTGGGCTGATGCGCTGCCATGCACCCGACCTCTCGACAGTCGGCGACCCGCAGTTCGAGCGGCGTGTCGCCGCAGAGCTCCAAGAGGCGGCGTCGCTTGGGTGCGTGGGCGTGAAGGTGTGGAAGAACCTCGGGCTGGAGTTGCGTGATGTTCGTGGGCGCCGCGTGGCTGTGGACGATCCGCGCCTCGATGCCCTTTGGGTGGAGGCCGCCAAGCTGGAGTTGCCAATCCTGATCCACGTCGGAGACCCGCCGGAGATGTGGGAGCCTCGCACGCCCGAGAATCCCTGGGCGAAAGACGCGTTCCCCGCATCGGGCTGGTGCTCTGGATGGTGGTACAGCGACGGAGAGCATCCCCCGCTTCCGCAGATACAGGAGGAGTTCGAGCGCGTCGTCTCACGACATCCGGCCACCACCTTCATAGGCGCTCACTTCGGCTGCTTCCTGAGCACGGCTGAGCTTGACCGTTGGCTTGGGTCCTATCCGAACTTCCATTTTGACACTGCGGCGGCCATCTCCAAGATCGGGCACGGCGATGTCGCCGCGGCCCGGCAGATCTTCCTCGAGTGGCCCGACCGGGCCCTGTTTGGCACTGATCTCGGTCGCGTGCCCGACTTCGAGTATCCAGACCTTGGGCCAAATCGCTGGAACCTCGAGGAGTATTTCGCCCAGCACTGGCGCTTCTTTGAGACAGCTGAGCGCGATCTGCCGCACCCTATCCCCGACCAGGTCCCGTGGCGGGTGAGCGGCATCGACCTGCCCGATGAGGTGCTCGGGGCGTTGTACGCGGGCAACGCAATGAGGCTTTACAAGCTGCCGGCGGTCACGACCGATCAGGCTGGCGTTGGCCTAAGGCTGGAATGAGCTGGGCGCGACGTTGGTCGTGGAACCTTCACGAACCGGCGCGCCAGCCGAGGCGGGAGCGCAGGGTGCAGATGCAAGGCAAACGCACAGGGTGAGCATCGACGACCACGACCGTGGCGGGCCATCCACCACGCCTCAAGGAATCACGGGCTGTCGCCGAGATGGACCAGCACTGAATCCTCAACCAATCACCGCAGGCAGGCATTGGAACCCGCGCACATTGTGGCTCAAGAGCCGCTCGATCGGCTGTCGAATCTCATAGGACGAGACCGCACGTAGGAAGGCCGGTATGGCCAGACGTGCCTCCAGTCGCGCTAGCGGGGCGCCAAGGCAGAAGTGTATGCCCTCACCGAAAGCGAGATGACGCTGCCCCGGCCGATGAATATCGAATGCGTCCGCATGTTCGAAATGCCGCTCGTCACGGTTGGCGGCGCCGTGTATCAGTATCACGTCGGCGCGCTCGGGAATCTCCACGTCGTGGATACGTACCGACTTTGTGGTGCAACGCGCGAGGTACTGCACAGGCGAATCCATCCGCAGCGACTCCTCAATCGTCGCCTCAATCAACTCGGCCGGCCCACGGCGCAACGTCTCCTGCGCTTCACGATGCTCGGCCAGCAGCCAGAGAGCGTTGCCGATCAGCGAAGCGGTCGTCTGACTGCCAGCAGCGAAAAGCAACACGGTCATACCAGGAATCTCGTCGCGTCGTAGCACACCGGCGGCCTCACTTCTGACCAGATGCGACAAAAGGTCCTCACTTGGGAAGCGCCGCTTTTCTTCGGCGAGGTCTTCGATATACCGGTGAAACTCGTGCACTGCTGTGATCGCTTGCTCTGACGGAACATCGTCGCCAGGGTGGCACGTTTCCAA
Organism: uncultured Actinomycetota bacterium; assembly: GCA_963757925.1. Lineage (GTDB taxonomy): Bacteria > Actinomycetota > Thermoleophilia > Solirubrobacterales > Solirubrobacteraceae > Palsa-744. The sequence goes on along the minus strand of CAVWTE010000025.1, from coordinate 73,319 downwards.
CTCCATGACCAACCTGTGCACTAGCTGGTCATCTGCCGTAGGCACACCGAGCAGGCGACAGATCACCCAGACTGGCAACGCCCAGGCAAGTTCCTGCGCAAGATCGATCTGCATGCCACCACTGAGCCCTGCAACCAACTCATCCATATGTTGGGCAACCTGGTGCTCAAGCCGTGCGATCTGCTTCGGGACGAAGAAGGGCCGCACGGCCTTGCGCAGCTCGTCGTGTCGCGGCGGATCGGAGTCGAGGAAGTTGCCCACTCCGGTGAATTCTGCCGGGCGGTCAAGGTCGACGCCGTTGGCGTTGGAGAACGTCTGCCAGTCGCGCGCCGCCGCCTGCACGTCATCGAATCGCGAGAGACACCACACGTCGCGAAGCCGGCAATGATAGACCGGGTAGCGGTCCCGCATGTCTCGGTAGATCTCGTAGAGATCGTTTTGGGGGGTGTGATAGAGCGGATCGTAGAGTTCGTCAGCCGCATTTGGCATTGTCACACGGCCTCCCATGGGTAGCGCTCTGCCCACATGCGGTCTTGGGAGTCTTGGTCGGGCTCGGCGAGCTGATCGACGTTGGTGAGCACCTTGTGAAGTGCCTCCGCGTAGAGGTCCATCAGCTTGTGGTCGTTGGGGTAGCTGACGTCCAATAGGTAGCAGTGGGCTTCTAGGAACTCGAGTGCTCTCGGGTATTCCTCCGGGCGGTACTCGACGGTGCTCTTCCAGCAACGCCACGGACAGCCGCGCCCATAGCCCACGCGCTCCTGGAAGACCGCCTGCGCAGGGACCGGCACGCGCTGCCACTGCCCAGCCGGCACTCCCTCCGCTATCAGCGCGTGCTGAACCCGCTCCCGCAGCCAACCAGCCGAGACATCCAGCCCCAGCTGCTGCGGGTCGAAACGGACCACATAATTGTAGAAGACGTGCCTGTGCCCATCGGGCACATGCGGGCCGCTGACACCGGGGATCTCCTCGATCAGCCCGCTCAAATACTCACAGTTACTGATCCGCGCAGCATTCAGCTCATCCAGCCTTCGCAACTGGCTTCTCGCGAACGCCTGGCCAAACACATCCCCACGGTACATCCAGCCAACGCTGTAGGCATTGTACTGCTGAGAGGCACGCTCGCTGCCCGTCTCCACACTCTCTCCGAAATACTGCACGAGCGCCGCGCGCTTGCTGACCGCCTCATCGTCGGTGACGAACAAGCCACCCTCGCTGCCGCTCGTCAACGGCTTGCTGACCTGCAAGGAGAAGCCCGCGGCATCGCCAAGCGTGCCAGCGGCGCGGCCCTTGTACAACGCGCCATGCGCCTGGCAGGCATCCTCGATCACCTTCAGATCATGCCTACGCGCAATCTCGCCAATCGCGTCCATCTCAGCACACAACCCATGAATGTGCACAGGCATGATCGCCCTCGTGCGCTCACTAATCCTCTCCTCCACCAAAGCCGGGGCGATGCAATGCGTAAGCGGATCGACGTCCACGAACACAGGAATCGCGTTGTGGTGCAACACCGCCGCCGCGGAAGCCCAAAAAGTGAACGCGGGTACGATCACCTCATCCCCAGGCTCAATCCCAAGCGCCGCAACCGCCATATGCAACGCCGAAGTTCCACTGTTGGTCGGAATGCAATGCCCAGCCCCCACATACGCCGCGAACTCCTCCGCCAACAAACGATTCTGCACAGTCCGCTGCTCATTGATGCTCTCCCCCGCAAGCACCTCCATCACCGCCGCACGATCAGCATCAGAAATATGCGGGTACGGCCTAATCAACCCATCCGGCACCACCCGAGGGCCACCATTCACCGCAAGCGTCTCAACACCAGACATAAGCCTCCTTCATTGCCGCACCTTGCGATGCGACAGAAATATATTGTGCCATCTGTACCACTGGTGAACCTGTGGCATTGCGCCACCCACGCCTATGCGGGGCCGTGGGTACGAGCGCCGAACCGCTCGAGCACGTTGTGGGTGATGCGATCCGTAAACGGATCGCCCTGTGCGAGCCCATTGACCCAATCTGTCGAACCGGCGTTGAACACGGTCCCCTGGCCGCGCGTGAAGGCTGCGACCATGCCTGATCCGCCGGCACGTTCGCGCAGGTACTCTGGCGCAGACTCGCCAAGTTCCTCGATGAAGTAATCCCACTCGTCCTCCTTCGACGCACCCAGCGCAACGGCGCCGTCCCAGCGGTCGCACTCGCCCAGCGAGGCCGGTGTGAGCGCCACGATCTCCAGCGAGTCCGGTGCGCCGTCCTCGTGAGTGGGATACGGCAGCCCGCGTCGCATCGTGTACTCGACCCCGTCCATCTCGTATGCAGCGATGCAGATCGGCGCCCCACCGAACACGTCGCCGTAGTACAGGTCTGTTCCATCCAGCGTCCAGTGGTCGGGCCGGTAGACCGTGTAGCCGCCACTTGCGCGCGGAGCGGCGTTGCCGACGCGTGCATATATACCTCCGAACCCGTTGAGGCCCATGGTCGCAGCGCCGGGTCGTCCTACCAGCTTCGACTCCCACATCGTGGTGGTGAGATGTGGAGAGGTCGCCGCCAACGGGTCTCTTGCTGCAAACTTGTAGCAGACCTGGATCTCGCCTTCCTGCTCGAGCCGAACCTGCCACGCGAAATTGCCGGCAAGCCTGGCAAGTCCGCCACCACGATCGACGAAGCGATCGATCGCGTCGCGCATCTCCCAACTCCAGTACTCGTCATGCCCGACTATCACTGCACAGGAGTAACCGTCGAGTGCCGCGGGATCGAAATGCAGATCGTGCTGGGTGAGATAGTGCAGCCGGTAACCGGCCCGTTCGGCCCAGATGGCAAACAGCCGCTCGAATGTGGCCCAGAACGCATCGCTGTGATGACGCGAATATCCGTGCAGACGAGCCCAACCCCACACGTCATAGGTGGGCTGCCAGAACTGCGGCGGGGTGATCGTGTGTGCCTCGCGCGGTGCGCTCGCCGGCTTTCGCAGCAGCCCGCGTGCGATCGGGCGCCGAATCGAGACGATCGGCGAACCGCTGTCTGCCGAGTCGTCCTCAGGCCCCCGGTAATGGTTCGCGCCACCCCAATCGTTGTAGGCATTGAGCGTACTGGTCGTCAAAACGAATGCGATCGCCCCCTGCTCTCCAGAATTCTCGGCGCGCACGACGAAGAAATGCTCTCGCTCGCACGTCTCGCCGCGATCATTCCGAGCGCGGACTATCAGCAGGTAGAAGCCGGATCGCCACGTGTCTGGGACCTCCAGCGAGAGGGAGACCGGCCATTTGCAGCCAACGCGGAAGGAATCCCGCGGTGTCTCTCGAATGGCGCCCGCGAGGCCATCTCTGCGGTACACGGTCTCTGGTTCGGCGCCGTCGCGAAGGATCTCCAATGAGTACTCGCTTGCCGTGGTATGAACGCGCACATCCACACGGTCGCCCGCGTGGTAGGAGAACCTGTCGGTATAACACCAGACCTCGAGCGCCGAGCCATCGTCGGAGGGTCGTTCTGATGGCCACTCTCTCGAAGTGCGCCACGCGTTAAACTTTCTTATACGTGATCGCCATCGTCATCCTCCGTCTGGAAGCTCAATTGCTACAGGACGCCGCTCCGCGTGAGAGCGGCTCGCCGCCTGCGCCAAGAGGAACGCCGCCACCGCGTCCTCTCCCCCCACGGCAGGAGCGCGCTGCTCGCGAACCGCGCACGCAAAGTCCACGAGCTCGTTGACATAGGCACTCGCGAAGCGAGTGCGGAAGTCTTCGATGCACTCGCCGCTGACACTGCCTGAGGACAGACACTCGACGTGAGTGAGACGGTTGCGGGTGATTCGCAGCGTGGCTTTGGAGCCGAGAAGCTCGACGCCCGCCTCGTATCCGTAGCCGGCCGCGCGACTGCCGTCTATGACGCCTATTGCCCCGCTCGCAAAGCGCAGTGCGACGACAGCGTTGTCGACATCACCAGCCTGCTCGAAAATTGGCGAGCCAACGGACGTGCCACAGGTGCAGACCTCGACGATCTCCCCCACCATCCAGCGTGCACAGTCGAAGTCGTGGATCAGCGCATCAAGGAAGAAGTCGCCGTCAAATGCCAGGTAGCGGGTATCGCCGGGCGCATACACATCTCGCTGCGTGCTGCGAAAGAAGTGCACATCGCCCAGCTGTTCCGCCCTCAGCTGCTGCGCGGCAGCGAGATAGTCGGGATCGAAGCGGCGGATGAAACCCGACCTGCAAGCAGACCCCTGCACGCTCGGCTGCGTCGATCGCACCGAGACTCGACTTCCAGGTCGAGCGAGAGTGGCTTCTCGGTGAAGATGTGCTTCCCTGCCGCGGTCGCCTGCTCGATCATCTCGGCGTGCATGCTGGTGGGCGTGACGATCACCACAACGGCGACGCTGTCATCGTTGAGGATCGAAGCGTAGTCCGTCGACCACGCAACATCCAGCTCCACGTCGTCCTTGCAACCGACTCGCTCACGTCCACAACGCGAACAAGCTCCGCGCCAGGAACACGTGCCACGAGGTTCTCAGCGTGGAAAGCAGCCAAGGTTGCCAACCCCCACGACACCAACCCTTACCGCGTCTCTAACATGCTCATCTTCCTTGCCGATGTGATTCGACGGCGACGATACGAGCGCAACTGCAGTCAAGCGAATGCTCATCCTTCAGACCGATTCATCTCGATCACTGCGCTGTCAGGCTCACGCCCAAGGAAGAAGGCGGCCGTGGGCTGCGTGTCGATCAACAGCGGCTCGAGGAATCTGACCGCCTTCTCGACTCCCTCTGGAACGACATGAACGGATCCTCGTGCTCGATGGAGAGCACGTCGTCGTAACCGTAGAGACGGAGGGTCGTGATGAACTCGCTCCACCATGTGGCATCGTGCCCGTATCCAACCGTAGCGAAGCTCCAAGGACGCTGATCGAGCGGTGCAAGCGGGTCGTTGTGAAACCAGCCGTTGCGGCGCATCGCCGCCGCGTTGATGCGGGTGTCCTTCATGTGGACGAGCCTGATCGTCTGGCCAAGCTGGGCGATGGCCTCAAAGACGTCGATGCCCTGATAGAAGAGGTGCGAGGGATCGAAGTTGCAGCAGACGACCTCGCCTATCTGATCGCGCAACTGCAGTAGGGAGCTGGGATTGTGGGCAAGGTCCCATGCGGTCATCTCAAAGCACAGCTCACAGCCGTGATCGATCGCTATCTGAGCCTGCTCGCGCCAATAGGGCAACAGGCGTTCCTCCCACTGCCATCTCAGCACTTCGACATTCGGCGTCGGCCACTCGGCCGGCAGGCCAACGATCCAAGCCGGATGACCGTCGCTCGGTGCGCCCTCACAGATGCCGGCTACAAGCGACAGACGGCTTACTCCGATCTTCTCGGCCAGAATGCACGCGTCTCGGAACTGACGTCGATACTCATCTGCAACCGCGGGATCCGGCGAGAGTGGCTCGCCGTGGATCGAGAGCGCACATATCTCCAGCCCATGCCGCGCATAGGTATCTTGCCAGCGCCGCAGCTCGCCATTGTTGTGCGCGAGAACGGCAGGATCGCCGTAGCGAAGGTCCTTGAATACACCCGCGCACGCGATCTCGACTGCGGCCACGCCCAAGCGCTGGAGGAACGCCAACCCATCCTCGAACTCGAAGTCAAGGATACCCGTTGTATGTGCAGCCAATTGCATACTCGTCTCCAATGGCATAGTCAGCCAGATCGATGTGAATAACAGTCAATGGTCGGTGCGTGACACCTATTGGCGACCAGAGATATAATTACACTATCATAGATAGTTTGAGTGCATGTCAGCACGACCCCTACACTGTTCAAGTGATGCTCGGCCGGCCTGTCTGGAGGACGTGCATGGGATGTATAAATGCTACTCACGCTTTGGGCCTAACCCCGCCGCTGCTACTGAGTCGGGTCTTTGCCGGACGTTCACAAGTCCGGCAATGCCTGCGCCGGCGGCGAGTGTGGTGTCGTGTGGCAGGACGTGGCAGCGTGCCATGTGTCCTGGTGCGATCCAGACAGGTGGTGGCGTCTCGCTTGCGCAGATGTCGGTGGCGAATGCGCAGCGATGCCTGAATGGGCAGCCTGGCAGCTCGATGGAGGGCGGCGCTGACGGTACGGCGCCGCCTGCGCGGTCGCGCATGCGTCGGCCGCCTGGGTGCGCGCGGATCAGAGTCGAGGTGTATCCGTGGCGCGGCCTTGCGAACACCTCTGCGGTCGGGCCAATCTCCACCAGCCGGCCCCTGTACATGATCGCCACGCGCTCGCAGAGCTGCGCAACGGTCGCGAGCTGGTGTGAGACGAAGATCAATGTCAACCCAAGCTCAGCCTGCAACCTTGCGAACAGCCTGATTACCTGCGCCTGCACCGAGACGTCCAGTGCGCTGACGGCCTCGTCTGCGATCAGGATCTCCGGCTGCGCCGCCAGCGAGCGTGCGATCGCGACGCGCTGCCGCTGACCACCGGAGAGCGCCTGGGGCCGCCGCTCGGCAAGCGCGGCGGTGAGGCCAACCTGGCTCATCAGCTCCTCCAGACGTGCGGCGGCCTGCTCCTTGCCGACCAGGCCATGCACGAGCGCCGGTTCGATGATCGCATCGCCAATCCGCAGCGCGCTGTTCAGCGAACTGTAAGGATCCTGATAGATCAGCTGAATCCGACGCCTGATCGAGGGCAACTCTTTGCGTGAGACCCGCAGAATGTCCTGGCCGCGAAACATGATGCTGCCGGCCTCAGGCTCAACTAGCCGCACCAAGCTATGCGCGAGCGTGGTCTTACCGCTACCGGACTCCCCCACGATCGCCAACGCTTCGCGAGGCATGACCGAGAGAGACACATCATCGAGCGCAAGCGTGCGGACCCCCGGGCGTTGCAGCACACGATCAACGGCCGAGCGCCGCCCGAACTCCTTGCGAAGCCCATCTATCTCGATCACCGGCTCGGTCTCGGCGCCAGCCCCAGCCGACACTCCAGCTGATCTCCCAAGAGCCACGGCAGGCGTGACCTCGCTCATCGCTCAGAGCCGTCCTGCGTCAGCTGCTGCGCTGTAGGCGCCGGCGTACCCAGGGCCGAGAACGGGCATGCGCAGACGGTCAGAGTCTCGAGCTCCATCTCGACGGTGGTACACGCGCTTCTCACCTGCGGACAGCGCGGCGCGAAGGGACATCCAGGCTCGAGCGTCGCCAGATCGGGAGGCTGGCCGACGATCACAGCCGGCAACGAACGCGCATCGATCTGCGGCATCGCCGCAATCAGACCACGCGTATAGGGATGGCGCGGCGAGCCCGCGATCTCATCAACAGTTCCCCGCTCCATCACATAGCCCGCATACATCACCACCACCTCGTCGCAAACCTCTTCGATCACACCAAGATCGTGCGTCACGAGGACGATCGCCATTCCCGACTCGTCCTGCAAGCGCAAGAGCAGCTGCAGGATCTGCTCCTGGGTAGTCACATCCAACGCAGTCGTGGGCTCATCCGCCAGCAGCACTCGCGGCCGGCAGGCAATCGCCATCGCAATCATCACACGCTGACGCATACCACCGCTGAGCTCATGCGGATAGGAACCCATCCTGCGTGCCGGCTCCAGTATCCCAACGTGGTCAAGCAGCTCCACCGCCTCAGCACGCGCTGCCTTGCGCGAGTAGTCGAGCTTCACCCGCAGCACCTCGCTCATCTGTGCGCCTATCGTCTTGACCGGGTTCAGGCTGCTCGCGGGGTCCTGGAAGATCATCGAAAGCTTCTCGCCACGCAATCTCGCCAACTCCAGCGCAGACCGGTAGGCGACTCCTTCAACCTCGACTGTGCCGCCAACGATCTCGCCGGGCGCAGGCACCAACCCGCACAACGCCCGCAGCGTGACGCTCTTGCCGCAACCAGATTCGCCGACGATTCCCAGCGTGCCGCCACGCGGAATACTGAAGCGCACGTTGGTGGCTGCGTGCACGGTGCCCTCTTCACTTGGAAACTCGACACGCAGACCATCAACAGCGAGCACCGGATCGACGATCGGGTCTGTCGCGGCCTCCATCTCCAGTCGGCCGATCTCGCTCATCCCGTCCGCACCCGCAGCCGCTCGGCCAGCCCCTCACCCGTGAGACTGAGACCGATCCCGGTGAGCACGATGAACAGGCCAGGCAGCGTCGAGATCCACCACGACGTCAGCAGATAGGACTGGCCTTCAGCGATGATCGCTCCCCACTCCGGCGTGGGCGGCTGAACACCCAGCCCAAGATAGGAAAGCGCCGCCAACGTCAAGATGTTGCCGAGCATGCATGAGGGCACATACACCAGGTTCGGCCGGATCAGATGCGGCAACGCGTGCTTGAACAGCGCCCTCCGGCTGGAAAAACCCAGCGTACGCGCCGCCATCATGAACTGCTGCTCGCGCAGCACCAGCAACTCGCCGCGCGTCAGCCGCGCAAAGAAAGGCACACTCGCGATCGTCAGGCCGAAATATGCGCCAGTAAGACCAACGCCGAAAATCGTCACGAACGCGACGATCAAGACGATGAACGGAAACGCCAACAGCGCATCGATCACCCGCATGATGACCGCATCGACCCAGCCACCGAAGAAGCCCGCGACCAGACCAACCAGCATCCCAATCGCCAGCGGCAACAGGGTGGTCACCAAGCCCACCTCCAGATCAAGCCCGCTCCCATAGACCGTTCGCATGAACACATCACGACCCACCGCGTCAGTGCCAAACGGATGCGAGAGAGACGGCGATTCCTGCGGGCTCAGAAGATTGACCGTGTCAGGGTGTCCAAGATGACCGACCCTCACGACCACCGTCGCCAAAACGACCACGACGACGATCGTGACACCGATCCACAGGCCAAGCCCCTTGCGTCCCCTCTTCGCCGCCACTCCGGTAACGAGCGCCCCGCTCAGGTCCACCTCAGGCAGGCTGCCGACCGCTGTACTCATAGTCGCACCCGCGGATCGATCGCCGCATATGCCAGGTCCGTAGCAAGGTTGATCAGCACCACTCCAAATGCCATCACAACCGCCAACCCCTGAATCATCGGGAAATCACGTGCCGACACCGATGACACCAGCAGCGGACCAAGGCCGGGAATCGCAAAGACGTTTTCGACCACGATCGTCCAACTCAACAACGCGCCGACCGTCAACCCCACCAGCGTCACCGTCGAAATCGACGCATTGCGCAGAACGTGACGAAACAGCACACGACGCTCAGAGAACCCACGCGCACGCGCAGCCTCCACGAACCCCTTCTCCAACGTCTGAATCACACTCGCACGCAACGAGCGCAAGAACAATGGCGCCATCACCAAGCCAAGCGCAAGCGCCGGCAACGTGAGACTCCGAATCGCGCCCACGAACCCCCCTTCATAGCCGCCGGTCGGCAGCACACCGAGCACCAGCCCGAAGATCAACGCCAGCAGCAAACCCAGCCAGAAGCTCGGCATCACAAAGAACGCCATGCCAACGACCCGGATCGTATGGTCAGACAGGGCGATCCCGCTTCACCGCCGCAAGTATCCCCAACGGAATCGTGAGGATCAGGCTCACCACGAGGCTATAAAGCATCAACAAGACCGTGACACCAGCCTTCGACCGAATCACGCCACCCACCGACTGATGCAGAGCCAACGATTCCCCGAAATTGAGCCTCACAGCGCCAGTCAAGAACGTCCAGAACTGTTCCACCAGCGGCCTGTCCAGACCAAGCTGACGCCGCAAAGCATCCACCTGCGCCACCGGCGCCCGGGAACCCAGCTGAATACGAGCCGGATCCCCAGGAACCAGATGGATCAACAAGAAGCTGGCCGGCATGATGAAGAACAGCACAGGAATCGCCTGCAACAGCCGTATGCCGACATACTTCAGCATTACGCCGCATGCTCCCCCGATGCCGATGTCGGCACCGCTCGATGCATGGCACCCGCCGTCATTGTCAGTGCGCCAGCCACGCTTCTCCCATGTGGAACTGGTTGTTCGCGGGATAGGTGTAGCCACGCAGGCTGCCGCTTACCAGATTGATCTGAGGCACGAAGGCAATCGGAACCTCTCTCGCTTCTTCCCAGCTGAACAGGCGCTGATATTCGGTCCAGAGCTTGGCCCTGCGTGTGTTGCTCTGCACAGCGGTGGCTTCTTCGACGATCTTCTGGAGCCGCGAAGATTTGACCTTGAAGAACGAGCTGGGGCCTGAGAACAGGATCCCGAACAGGTCGGGTTCATAGGATTCCGCGGTCAGCAGTTCTGGCGTCCAGAGAAACATCTGATACGCGAACTTCTCATCTTCGGTGAGGAAGGTCGTCGGCGGAAGCGGCCTGAGGCTCACTTTCACCCCAATCTGCGCCCACGAGCTCTGGAGAATCGAAGCGATCACCGTGGAGGTCGGTTCACCACTGAAGAGCATCAGCGACATATTGAAGCCATGCGGAACCGGCGAGTCCTTGAGAAGTTCCTTCGCCTTGGCGATGTCATATGGAAACGTCGGGATGTTGGGATCGTAGAAATTCGTCAGGTCGCTCGGGACGTTGTTGGCCGGGGTTCCAAGCCCTTTGAGGGCGGCCTTGATGATCGCCGCACGCGGCGTGGCGTAGTTCAGCGCCTTGCGGACGTTCACATTCGTGAACGGAGCCTTCATCGGGTTGAACTGGGCCAACTCCTCGCTCAGAATCGGCTCGATCAGCACTCGGTCTCCAGACGCCGTCTTCTGCAGCGAGGCGGCCTGTGAGAACGGGACGCTCAAATCGATCGTCGCGGTGCCGGACCGCACCGCAAGTATGCGTGCGTTGCTTTCAGCCACCTGGTTGAACACCAGTTCATCCAGATATGGCTGGCCACTGCGCCAGTAGTGTGGATTGCGCGCCATCGTGACAGTGGTGAAGCCCGGCGAGGCGCTCTTGAGCATGAAAGGCCCCACGCCCACAGGGTGCAGAGCAAACGCTTTTTCGCCCTCGCGCTGGACAACGTGCTTCGGGACGATGCCGAAGCTCCCAAACGTGAGCGTGGACAGCAGCGATGGCACAGCTTGCGTCAACTGCACCTGAACCGTCATCGGGTTGACGAGTGAGATCTTCTTGAGGTACGGCACCAGGAACGAGCCATAGGCGGCGATCGGCAGACGCTGGCGTTCAAGCGTGTAGACGACGTCTTCGCCGGTCAACGGTTCTCCGTTGGAGAACTTTACCCCTTCGCGGATGTGGAAGACGTAGGTCCGTCCGTTAGGACTGATCGTCCACGAGGTGGCGAGGTCGGGGTGCGCCTGCGAGCTGCCGGGCACGGTCTCCACCGAGCCTTCGGCCATCTGCAACGAGAGCTCGGCATTCGTGGTCGAGCTCGCGCCCACCGGATCCAACGTGGCCGGCGCTTCGGCGAGGTCGATCACCGCCTTGCCCCCCTGTACCGGAGTGCCGCCAGGCGTTCCACCGGTATAGAAGCTCCCTTTGGAGCCGCTTCCGGTCTGCGTCACGCTCGAGGCTTCCGCAGCCCCCACACAACACGGCAACAATGCCAACGGCCACCAGCACGCCATACCTGCGTCGTACATCTACAACAGCATTCTTGAACCTAAACATTGGTCCCCTTCTTCCCCATGTGGTTTGCACACCCATTCATTCGATCCCGACAAGCCAGTCGTCAATATGTCTCACACCAGCAGCTGCCCACCATCGACTCGGATCGTCAATCCAGTTAGATACTCCGCGGCCGACGAGGCCAGAAAGCCAACTACTCCGGCAACGTCCTCCGCCGCAGCCATTCGCTGCAGCGGGATCTGCTCGACGATGCGTCCGCGCAAGGCCTCGGCAGAGATGCCCTCTGCCGCGCCCAGCCGCTCCATTGCCTCTCGGTGCATCGAGGTGTCGACCTCGCCGGGTGCAATCGCGTTGACGGTGATGCGATGGCAGGCGAGCTCGAGGGCAACTGACTGCACGATGTTGACGACGGCCGCCTTGCTGGCGCTGTAAGCCGATGATCCGGCCTCGCCACGCAGTCCCGCCACCGACGCAGTGGCGATCAGTCGCCCGCCACTGCCAGCGATGACCATCGCCTTCGCCGCTGCCTGAAAGGTCGTCATCACTCCGAGCACATTGACCTGCAGCACCTGTTCCCACCTATCGCGCGCGCCGTCGAGCAACTGCTCAATCAACAGCACACCGGCGTTTGCAACGCATACAGCCAGCGGAGCGGCGTCGCAAGCAATCGCAGTCGCACGCTCCATCCCCTTTGCGTCGGCGACGTCGGCCTGAACCCATCGTTGCTGTCCGGCAAGTGCGTGGTTCTCCTCGGGGACGTGGCGGTCCACAGCGACCACGAACGCCTGCTCGGCAACAAGCCGTGCGACGATCGCCGCGCCGATGCCGCCGGCCGCGCCAGTGACGATTGCTGATCTTCCTCGGAGAGACGCCATCTTCAGTCCTTCGTGATTTGGAGTACGAAACCATGCCGGCGATTGCCGTACAGGTCAGCACCTGGAAGATGCGCTCACCCCCAGATGGCTCAGGCCGGCCTGATCTAGATCAAGGCGCCGCCAGCCGCGTCGATAGGCCACGAGCATCGCGTCGTGGCAGGCACTCAAGCCGGTTGTACCGCCGAGGCGTCGGACGCCATCAGCGTACCGACCCCACGTCAAGCAAAGGGCTTGAGCCGCAAATGTGGATCAGTACTCGTGGAAGAACCGGACGCTGCGCACGGATGACATCTCGCAGATCACCGGCTCCTCGCAAAGCCTCACACGGCGGGCGCGATTCCGCGTCGCCGGACCTTTAGACAGGGAGGCCTTCTCCATGTGTGAATTCATACCATGGGAATGCCGCCCTGTCAAGTGGGGCGCGTCACCTCTGAGCCCTTCGAATCTGCTATGAGATACGGTCATAGGATGTCGTGCAGCCTGCGATCGGCTGCGCGATGCATACGCAGGGACAACAGCAGAGGTACAGCAGATGCTGGGGCCAGTTCTTGCGCTTGGGGCCTCGCTGTTCGGCGGGACGGCCGACTTCCTCGGCGGTACGAGCTCGCGGCGCATCGGCACGATGCAGTTCATGTTCTGCACCCAGGCCGGAGGCCTGGTGCTCGCCGGCGGCTGGGTGGCGATCAGCGGTGAGCCTCTCCCACACCTCGCGGCGCTTGCAGCTGCGCTCGGCGCGGGCGTGGGTCTGATCGTCGGCCTCACCGCGTTCTTTCAAGCGATGGTCGTGGGGACCGTCAGCATCGTGGCTCCCGTGAGCGCGGTCGGCGTGGCTGTGCCGGTCGCCGCGGGCATTGCGGGAGGGGAGCGCCTGGGTGTGGCGCAGGCACTGGGAATCCTCGCCGCCGTTGCCGGCATCGTGCTCGCCGCCCACCACTCGCCGGAACGCGAGTCCCAACACGCCAGATCCGGCGTCGGGCTGGCTCTGCTCGCCGCCCTGGGCGGCGGGGTGTGTCTGTGGCTGACCGCCCCCGCGAGCCGCGACGGCGTTGCCTGGACGCTGCTGGTCGTCCGCACGATCACGATCTCTGTGCTGGCCACGGCCCTCTGCGTCCGGCGCACCTCGATACGCCCCGCCTTCACGTTGCAGATCGCCTGGCGCGCGCTCGCCTCCGTGCTGCTGGGATTTCTCGGCTTCACGCTCTACGCATTCGCCACGCTTCACGGGCAGCTCGCGATCGTCTCCGTGCTCGCCTCGCTGTACCCGGCGGTGACGGCGCTGCTCGCCTACCACCTGCTGGGCGAGCGCCTGCAGCGTGTCCAGCAACTCGGCGTTGTCGTCGTGCTGCTGGGCGTGGTGCTGCTGTCTTCGTGAAGTCGCCACGCGTGAGTCGAGATGGCTGCCATGCCGTGCCGCATGAGTCGCCATGCCCGAGCAGCACGGGCCGCCGGGCCAAGGCGAGATGAGCCACCCATTCGAGCGAGATGTCATATTGTGATCAGATCTCTACTACCTCGACACCTGTCGCTCCCCTGTCGCCGACCGCTGCGATCCCGGGCCTCGCCGAGCGTCCCCTTCCAGCGTCCGGCGGCGAGCTCTCATGACACGGCTTGCTGCATCGCCAGTCTCCTGGGGCATCGACTTCGCCGACCATCCGGACAATGTCCCCTGGCAGGTGGTGCTCGACGAGATCGCCCAGTCCGGCCTGCGTGAGCTGGAGCTGGGCCCGGTCGGGTACATCCCCACGTCAGTCGTGCGAACGGAGCTCGAGCAGCGAGGGTTGCGCGCGCTCGGCACGTGGCTGGTGCTGCCGCTCTCGGCCTCACGCGCGGAGATCGACGCGATCGGCTCCGTGCAACCGACCCTCGAGCTGATCGCTGCCGCTGGCGGCAGCCACGTCATCCTCATCGACCGACCCGGCGGCGAGCGCGCGAGCACCGCCGGTCACCCCTCAGCCGCACGCAGGCTCACGGCAACAGAGCGCGAGGTGCTCGCGGGAAACGTGCTGGAGATCGCAGGGCTAGCTCGCGGGCAGGGATTGGACGTGACATTCCATCCTCACACCGCGACCTACGTCGAGTTCGAGGACGAGGTCGAATGGCTGCTGGAAGCGACCGCCGGCGAGGGCCTGCGCCTCTGCCTCGACACCGCCCACCTGACTTGGGCAGGCATGGACCCTGCCACCTCGCTGCGAGCCTACGCAAGCTTGCTCGGCCACGTGCACCTGAAGGATCTCGATCGCGACCGCGTCGCCCAGGCGCAGGAGCAGAAGCTCGACTTCTGGGAGGCGATCGCCGCCGGCGTCTTCTGCCCGATCGGAGCCGGCTGCGTGAGCTTCGAGTCTGTCGCCGAGGCGCTCGAGGAGGTCGGATATGACGGTGCGGCGACGATCGAGCAGGATCGCGCGCCCCGCGATGCCGGTCCCGCGCTGGCCCAGCTTCGCGCTAGCGTCGCGCATCTCCAGCGCGCGTTTGGCGAGCGCCTGCGCTCATAAATCGGATGGACGACCCGGCGAGACTCGACGGCGCCCTGGGACCGGGCTGCGGGAGGTCGCCTCAGCGCGGCGGTGCAGTCGTCTTGCGGACGATCAGCTGCGGCTCGATCCGCGTGACCTGAGGCGGCGCCTGCGGATCCTCGATCAGCGCGACCGCGGCATCGATGCCGCGGCGTGCAAGCTCAGCGATCGGCTGTGCGACGGTGCTCAGCGCGATCATCGGCGTGCGCGCAAGCAGGATGTCGTCAAAGCCGACGATCGATAGATCTCTTGGCACCCGCAGCCGCAGGTCGTTTGCGCAGGACATCACCTCGATCGCAGTGATGTCAGATGCGGCGAACACGGCAGTTGGCCGCTCAGGCTCCCTCAGAAGCTCGCGCACGATTGCCTCTCGTCGCTCTTCGGAAACCGGCCCAAGCTGCTGCACCAACTCTCTCTCAGAGCGAATGCCTGCGCGTCGCAGCGCGCGCCGGTAGCCATAAAGACGATCTCGGTCGGTTTGGCGGGGCAGCACGGCGCTGCTGACGTATGCGATACGCCTGTGCCCGAGATCGATGAGGTGCGTGGTCGCGAGATCGCCACCACGCCTGTCATCGATCCCGATCGAGACGCCGCATGGCCCCTCATAGCCGATGCACACGACTGGCATGTGCGCGCCGATCTTCTCGAGCACACCTTGGTCGCCGGTGAATGCGACGAGAACGATCGCGGCGACGCGGTACTCCAGCAGGCTCATGATCGCCGTCGTCTCCTCCCGCAGGTCTGGTCCGGCAGTCGATAGCAGCACTCGAAGGCCGCGCGAGGAGGCGTGTTGCTCGAGGTGGCCCGTGAGCTCAGCGCTGAAGGGATCGAAGAGGTCGCCGACGACCACCCCGATCACCTCTGTGCGCCGGCGGGTCAGGTCGCGAGCACCAATGTGGGCGTGATAGCCGAGCTGTTCTGCTGCCGCCAGCACGCGTTCACGCGTGGCAGGCGCGATTCGCCCGCGTCCCTGTAGCGCGTCGGCGACGGTGGTCTTGCCAAGGCCCGTGATGCGCGCGACGTCGCGAATGGTGGGCAGGCCCTGGATGGACCCCGCGCCGTCCTCGGCTGAAGTGCCTCGCTTGCTCACCGGACGCCCCGCATGCGGCCGAATATATCGCCGGCGATGATGCCATAGTGTTTTGCCGGACCGATCCGACGTGCCGGTGCGTACCCGATCAAGGTTGGACCTCGCAGCACTTGACATCGTCGGGATAGGTCCGTAATACTGTGCCGGACCGGTCCGGCACAGTGGCCTCCGGTAAGCAGCGCTCGCCACCGCCAACCACAAGACCAGGGCCAGTTGATGCCACATGACCTCCATCTCCACAGCTGACACCAGCTCACTCGCCTTGCTGGGCGGCCAACCAGTGGGTACCCCCGTCAAGCCGCACTACCCACGCTTCTCCCCGACCGCCCGCGCACGCGTGGATCAACTGCTGCAGACCGGACCTATGGTCGGCCTCAGCAAGGAGCACCCACAGGTCGGCGAGGCCGAGGCCATGATCGCGCTCTGGCACGGTGTGCGCCACTGCCTCACAACAGCGTCCGGTCATGGTGCCCTGCATGCCGCCCTGATCGGATTGGAAATCACTGGCGGCGCGGAGGTAATCACGACTCCCTACACGTGGGGAGCATCGGTATCGCCGATCCTGCACAACGGAGCGGTGCCTGTCTTCGCTGACGTCGACCCCGAACGGGGTCTGCTGGACCCTGCTTCGGTAGAGGCAGCGATCGGCCCCACGACCGAGGCAATCCTCGTCACGCACATCTACGGACAGCCGGCCAACGTGACAGCACTGCGTGCGATCGCCGACCGTCACGGACTTGCGCTGATCGAGGACGGCAGCCAGGCCCACGGTGCGCGCCACCGCGGTGCTCGCGTGGGCTCCTTCGGCGATGCCAGCGGGTTCTCATGCATGGGCGGCAAGCTGCTGGCCACGACGGAGGCCGGCTACCTGGTTACTGATCGTGAAGATGTCTATTGGAAGGCGATCATCAGCTGCCAGCACGCCGGGGGCACCGAGCATCCAGGACGCGCCACCGAGCCGGGCTTCCCGGAGGAGCTACGGCCATACATAGACTCGCTCAACCACACCTACCGCCTCGGCGTGCTCAACGCCGTGTTGCTGGTGGAGCAGCTCGCGAAGCTCGACGAGGAGAACGCAGCCCGCGCACGCAACCGCGCATGTCTGCTGGAGGCGCTAGCCGGGGTCCGCAGCGTGAGCGCCCCCTCCTACCCCGGCGACGATCCCGTCTTCCACATGGTCTCACTGAACTTCGCGCCAGAGCATGCAGGCGTCAGCAAGGACACATATCTTGCGGCATTGCAGGCCGAGGGCGCGCCCGTCTTCAGCTACGTGGTCACTCCCATGCACCGGCTCGAGCGCCTACGAGCGGATACAGCCGCGCCCAAGGTGGTGTGGACCGAGAGCCTTCGGCGCGCCGGCGTCGACTACACCTCGCTGGAGCTGCCGGGCTGCGAACGCAAGGTGGCGCGCTCGATTGAGATGACCTGGAACTGGATCGAGGAGGATCCCGAGGCGATGCGGCGGCTCGCCGACTGCTTCATCAAGGTCGAGGAGCACCTTGATGATCTGCGAAGACACGAACGGCGGGCGTGATATTGGGTGCCGCAAGGTCAAGCTCGCAGCGCAAGAGCTGCGGGACGACCGATCAGTCAATGGCGAGCAGCCGAAGAGCGCCTCATTCGTGTACGAAGCGGCGCAGCAGCTCAATGAGTCGGTCCGGGGCATCGGTTGCGATTTCGTGTGAGGCGTTCTCGATCAGGACGAACTCAACAAGCTCAGCCGGCAACGACTCGGCGATCTCGGCACCGGCCTCGACAGGCGTAGCGGGGTCGCGTTCTGCGCTTAGAACCAGCACAGGACACTTCACACCGGATGCCTCACGACGGTGGTCGAATGTGCTTGCCTCATTTGCAAAGAAGTGCGTGGTCGCCTCTGATTGACGCTCTATGCGCGCCATCGCATCTGTGTCCAGAGCTGTGACCGAGTAGAGGGGCACACAACATATCTCATAATATTCCTGTAGATGCTGGGGAGTGGGATCTGTGAACACTAGCTCGGCGGCTGCGCGTGCTCGCTCACCGCCAAAGCGTTGCATCGCATCGCAGATCCGATCGAGGCTCATGCGTGCAGCAGTTGCCATCAGAACCAACTTGCGAGGGTGATCGGGATAGTCGATCGCGTATCGCAGGGCAACCATGCCGCCAAATGACCATCCCACCACGATCGGCTGCTCGATCTCCAGTGCGTCGCAAAAGCTCTTCACATCGGCGGCCCACGTCTTGAGGTTCCAGCTGGCAGGGGAACCTGGATCGCTACGGCCGTGCCCGCGATGGTCGAGATACACCACCTGCGCATCGTCCGCAAGGGCGCTGAACACAGGCTTGTAGAGCGAGTGATCCGAGCCAGCGCCATGTAGCAACACGATCGTCGGCCGCCTACGCATGATCGGGCCGTCAGCCACCAGCGAGGCGCCCTCCACATCGAAGAATAGTCTCGTATCACCGATATTTACACGCATTTGTATCTCCTTTCAACCAAGACCGACGGCCTTGGCGCCGGGTGCCTTGGGCAACGCAAGCCGCCCGGGGAACAACTGAGACACCAGATCCATAGCCGTCTCAACGAGCATGCCGGCACACGCAGGTGCCAGCGGTGCTGGCGTGCCGTAGCCGTAATGCGCAAAAGTCGCCTCGTATCCACCTCGTTCATGCTCTGGAGCGGTCGGTATATAGCCGACAGCGTCGTTGGTGTAACCCGCATACATGCACATATCAGCGACGGACCGCTGCCGCACCGCAAGGCCAATCTCGGCAAAAGTCTCCCCCGGACCTGTGACAATCGCCCCATCCCCGATTCGCACGGCATGCACCGGAGCGCATCTTGTCCCGCTCACTTCGCCGCGCGAATATTCCTCCAGCGTACGTTCAAGTGCGTGCACGATGCACCGTTGCCACGGCTCCGACGCCCGCGGGCCGGTTGCATCGGTGATATCGCCGGCTCTGAGCGCCGCCGCAATCTCAGTCGCAGTCGGAACCGCCTCCAAGGGAAGCTCTACCTCTCGCTCAAGGGCGATCAGCGCAGGCGCTTCCGCGGCGCTTGGAACGTACCGATAGAGCCCTGGATGTACAGGCACCGTCCGCGCCTCCAGCTCCACGTACTCCCCAGGCCATGCCATCTCATCGGCCACGGCATGGAGCGCCTCGAGCGCGAGGCGGCGCCCCATCTCATGCCGCGCTCGATCGGACTCATCGCTCGCAACGCGCGGATTGATGTCTCCTGCTGCTCCCTGGAGATACACGCACTCGCCTCCCGTACACGACCGGATCGTGTCACGTAGAGGCCCGACAAAATCGGATGAGTATCCGTCGATCCGAAAATCGGTCGTAACAGGATGACATGCGTAATTGATAATCGTCACGACTGGGTCGCCGTCACGCCGCACGGCTTGGAGACAGGACACGGCCGGATCGACGACACCGTCTTTATTCCATCCGTTGCATCTAACCTTACGATCTGGACCATAGTCGCGCCGGTTGACCGACTCGTCCACGTGGCCCACGCCCCAGCGAACGCGGACGGGCACCAGTGTCTCGGCAGCCCGCTGACACACCCCCACGATCTCGTCATGCAGGTAGCCGATAAATTCCGCGACGCGCAGCTTCACCTCCTCGTCATCAAGCGGCACGTGCAAGCTCGACAGGCCACTGGGAGGCGCATGATGCGTGTGGCTCGCATTCAAGAGCACACCTGAGATCGCCGCACCGGTGGCACTGGCCACTCTGCGTCGAATTTCATCCGCATCCCGTCGCCAGATCCCCGCCGTATCCACTCCGCATACCACCACACGCGTAGTGCCACGCTCGAAGACCGCCGCCGTGACCTCCAGACTCGTCAGAGCATCCGGCGCAATAGCGACGCCAAGCCTGCCCACCGTGGGCAGCCCAAGCGGAACCTCAAGCGTCGTGGCGGCCGCTCCGGCACGCAGATCGTGTACCGAAGTATCAGGCTCGTTACCTCTTGTGTCTGTCATGAGTTCCACCGCTCCTATCATCTGCTTGCCATGCATCTCATCCCATGGACCAGACTACTCTGGGATGGTGAGATCGATGATCTCACCATCCCAGATTCACCTGCGCCTGGGCCTATTTCGCAAGCTTCACGTTGAGGGCCCAGGGGGTGTAGAACTGAGTCCACGTGGAGAATTCGGGCTCCACGTACTTGCTTGAGAGAGTCTCAAAAGAGCCACGCGAGTAGAGCGGCAGGTAGGGCACTTCAGACCCGACGGCCTTTAGGATCTTGCCTACCATTCCGAGTCGTGTCGCCGTGTCGGTGGTTTCGAGCTGCTCCGGCAGTAGCTTGTCGACTTCCGGGTTCTTGTAGGAGGCGAAATCGAGACCTCCGGGTCCGATTGAAGCGGGATTCAGCAAGACCGCCATCTGGCCTTCTGGATCTGCGTAGAAACCGCTGTTTTCCTCCAGGTAGAGCTTTACTTTGCTGCCGTACATATCAGCGGCTTCGGAGACCTGCACGATCTGCACTTTGGCCGTGATGCCTATCTTGGCCAGATCGGCCACGATTACCTGCGCCGCGGATATCAGATAAGGCTCGATCACAAGTGCCTGCACGGTCGTGCTGAATCCGTGAGGATAGGCCGACTTGGCCAGTTCGCGCTTGGCCGCCGCGATGTTGGATTCATATTTAGGCAGTTCCGCGAACATGGAGGCCACTTCGCTCTGGTCGAAGCTCGGGAACAGAGTCTGCGGCACGATCGAGGTGACTTCGCTGGCATCTCCGGTCGGATAGAGCGCTTTGATGATGCCTTTGGTTTCGAGCGCATAGGCGATCGCGCGTCGCACATGCACGTCATTGAAGGGTGGCGTGGTCGTGCCCATCCCCAGTACCGCGGTCCACGCGAGCGACGAGTGGAGCGGACGTGTGCCTGGGATGTTCACAAACAGCCTTGGCGACCCGTAGAGGGTCGCACCGTCAAGCGCGCCAGATCGCATCGCCAGCGCCATCGCCGATTCGTTCTTGAACAGGCTGACGGTGATCCTTTCGGCCGGCTGTCGCGGCCCGTTCCAGTACGGGTTTCGCGAAAGCTTCACACTGACTTCGGGTGTGAAGCTTTCGAACTTCCACGGCCCGGTGCCGATCAGCAAATGCCCAGGCATGCCCATCGCCTTTTCGCCGACCTTTTCCGCCTGCGCCTTCTCCACGATCTGTCCACCCAAAGCCACGATATATGGCCACGCGGCATCGGGACGCTTGAGCTTAATGACCACAGCCGAGCTTCCGCGAGGCTCGATCGAGGTCACATCGGTCCAAAACGATTGCATCTCAGAGGCCGGACCTGACATGTCGTGGCGAAGCGAGTACACGACATCCGCCACCGTCAGCGGTTTGCCGTCCGAGAACCGCACACCTTTCCGGATGTTATAGATATAAGTTGTGGGATCCGGATTTTCAATCGAGCTCGCCAGGCCCGGTTTCAGCTTCCCGTCCGGTTCATATTCAACTAGATCCTGAACCACAAGATCCTCAACCTGAGCAGCTTGCGCCCACAGGTTATTAGCCCAATTGATTGGCGAAGGAAACGTCGACTCAGCCCATCGCAGTTCCGCATAGGGCTTCGCTGTGCCAGACCCCCCCACAGACGCAGCCTTCTCGCTCTCGCTCTTACCGCCGCCACACGCCGCAACGAACAGCGCGACCACCCCTACCAAACCAACACACAACAATCTCCGCACCATACTTCCTCCCATGCAGACCATTAGGTGAACAACGTTCATGTCGCTATGACGTGTGCAGAAGCCCGTACACGCCGGACCGGTCCGGCAATTATAAGCCGTTCGCGGTGCGCATGTCAAGCGCTCGGCGATATAGGGCTTGGCGGCGCGCACAAGCAAGGACGCAGCACGCAAGGAGGCGCGAGCGCGAGCCGACGGCGCGGGTGTAGTACGAATCGAACCCGCCGGCGCTCGAGCCAGCGCCGAAATCTGCGATTGCGCGGCGAGCGTCAGGCGTTGTGCAGCAACGCGTAGCTATGGTCCCACGGCGCCGCCCGCTCAAATGCCGCGCTGGCGGCAAGTACCGCGTCGTCCCTGTAGCGAGGCCCAATCACCTGCATGCCGACTGGCAGCCGGTCATCGATCATGCCGGCCGGCAATGACGCGGCCGGATGGCCGGCGAAGTTGACGGGAAATGTCAAACACCAGCCGATGGCTTGGTCGATCGCCTGACCGGCGATCGAAGACGGACCGAGCGTTGCGCCATTCTCCTGGTTGGGCATCGGCGGTGTGCCAAGGGTCGGCGTGACAAGCAGGTCATATCGCGCGAAGATGCCCTCAAACATGTCATAGAGGCTGGTGCGCATCAGAGCGTACCTCCTGTACTGAAGCGCAGTCAGCCGGCCGGCGCGATCGAGTCCCTCGCGCAGTGAAGCAGTCAGATGCGCGCTGCCATGATCGAGCACGGAAATGCCCTCCGCTTCAAACGATTCGATCGCAATCGCCGCTTCGACGCTGTCGAGCTCACGCCAGATTTCGCCTAGCTCCACGGCGCTTGCCGGCAGAGCCACCTGCATCTCCTCCACGATCGCTCCCTCGCGTTCAAACGCCAACACCGCCGCGCCGACGACCTCGGCAACCGCCGGCTCAACCGGGAAGCCGCCAAAGTCGGGGCTGTAGGCGATCTTCGCACCAACAAGCGAACCATCAAGCACAGTGCGGTAGTCGACTCCGGCGTCGGGCAGGCTGGCAGGATCGCTCCAGTCGGGGCCGGCCATCACCTGCAGCATCAGCGCAGCGTCCCGGACGGTGCGCGTCAGCGGGCCAAAGCTCACGTACGGACAGTCGGCGAAGCGATCTGGCAACGCAGCGAACGGGACTCGCCCCCAGGACGGCTTCATGCCGTAGATGCCGCAGCAAGAGGCCGGGATCCTGATCGAACCGCCGCCGTCGCCGCCAAGGCCGATCGTCGCCTGCCCGTCCGCGACAGCCGCAGCGCTTCCGCCGGAGGAGCCGCCGGCATTGACCCCGATTGCAAACGGCGTGCTCGTTGGGCCAAAGCGCAGGTTGTCGGTCGTGCCCTTGTGGCCAAGCTCTGGCACGTTTGTCTTGCCGAGAGTGATCGCACCGGCCCGCTCGAGACGCTCGACGGCCACCGCCGAGTGGGTGGGCACGATGTCCACGCCAATCAAGCCGTGCGTGGTGCGCACACCCGCCTTGTCGCACTGGTCCTTCACGGCCAGCGGCACGCCGTGCAACGGCCCGACCTCCTCGCCAGCAGCCAGTGCGTGATCGGCAGCTCGCGCGGCGAGCCGCGCCTCTGCGTCCAGGCGCGTCACGTATGCGTTCACTTCAGGCTGCCTTGCCTCCACGCGAGCGAGATGAGCATCAACCACCTCTACCGCGGAGACCTCGCGGCGCCTGATCATCCCCGCCAGCTCGACCGCATCAAGCCGGCAGAGCCCATCATTGGCGTGCACCTTGCCGTCTATTGCGAGTCCTCCGTGCGGACCCGCTTCGCGCTCTGGCATCTCATTGCCACCCGAGGCGGACCTCATGCGAAGATCCCGTCGCTCTTCATCTTCGCCAGAGCCCGCCTGTGAGCCTCGATCACCTCGTCCACGAGCTCCTCGGTATGCGTCGTGCCCACAAAGGCCAGATGCCCTGGCGCCTCCATCAGCACGCCCTCTCGCAGCAGGTAGCCCGTCATCACCATGCCGTGGTCGTTCGCATCGTCCCCGAACGCATGTGACTCGCGTACGCTCCGCGGTGAGGCGCCGCCGCCCCGGGCGCCGCCAAGATGCACACCCCATACAGAGCCGGCTCCCTCGACGCTCGCGGGGATCTCGGCCTCGCGCAAGACCTCTCTGAGGCCTCTGCGCATCCGCTCCCCAAGGGCGTCGAGCAGCTCGTACAGCCCCGGATCGCCAAGCAATGTGTCGAGCTGCGCCTTGCCCGCGACCATTGTGACTGGATTCGCCGAGAAGGTCCCCGCCAGCAGCACCTGCTCGCCCGAGGCGCTCAGCTGCGTGAGATCGAGGAGATCGGCGCGCCCAGTTACCGCTCCGACGGGAAAGCCGCCGCCGATCGCCTTGCCAAGCGTTGTGAGGTCGGCCTCGATGCCGAGCTCGCCGGCAACTCCATGAGCTCCGAGCCTGAACCCGGTGATCACCTCGTCGCACACGAGCAGAACCCCTGTCTCCCGACAGGTGCGTTGCAGCTGCTTCGCCCACTCGGCATCGGCGACAAGACATCCGGCGCTGCCTTGGACACCCTCCAGGATCACGCATGCGAGATCGCCAGCATGCTCGCGGATCAGGTCGAAGGCGGCCGGATGGTTGAACGGCAGTGTGACGACATCTGACTGCACCGCCGCCGGGATGCCAAGCGAGTTCGCGATCGTCTCGGGCCGCTGCTCTGAGCCGGCATAACGGAAGAAGCTGTGCAGCAGATAGTCGTGCCAGCCGTGCCAGCCCCCCTCGAACTTCGCGATCTTCGTGCGCCCGGTCGCGGCGCGGGCGATCCGCAATGCCGCAAGCGTCGACTCGGTCCCGGAGTTGAGGAAGAGCACCTGCTCCGCACCCGGCACGTTGTCCACGATCCTCTGGGCAAGCTCGCTCTCAGCCTCGACCGCGGTCCCATAGTGGGTCCCTCGCTCGAGCTGTGCCTGCACGGCCGCGATCACCGCGGGCGGGCGATGGCCAAGGATCATCGCCCCGAAGCCGAGGATGCAGTCGATGTAGCGGCGGCCGTCGACGTCCCAGATGAACGGACCCTCCGCCCTGTCGATGTAAAGCGGTATCGGCCAGAAGAACCGAGCGCGCGTGAACCCTCCCGGGACAACTGCGTGCGCGCGTGCCAAGACCTGCTCGCTCTTGGGCAGCAATGCGCGGATCTCGGCCCCTGCCCTTGCCACCGCCTGGTCTCGATCAGAGCCCATGCTTGACGCGGCAGGCGCGGTTGCGGCTGTGGGGATGCGGGTGCTGCTGTCTGACACGAGAGCCTCCGTGGACAATGGTGTGTGTAAGAGCCAGCGCGGCAGTAGGGGCGCCTAGCTTACGACAGCGTAGCAGAGATCAAGTCACTCTAGATCTCTCTTGACAGGTCCGAACTTAGCTTCTATAGTGGTGCCGGACCGGTCCGTCTTGGGTTTCCGTGATGCACGTATCGTCCACACGCCAACCACATGTTTAACTATCGTAGATCGGCGCGCCGGCATCGTTCACTGGCGCGTTGGAGGGCCTTGCAGTGAGTCCTGTGACAACTTCGTTCCGTCCCGATCACCTTGGCATCACGGTGCCTGATCTCGACGCCGCGGTCCAGTTCTTCGTCGAGACGCTAGGCGCTCGGCTGCTCTATGCCGAGGGGCCTGTGCGCGACGACGCCGAGTGGATGCAGCGACAACTGGGCGTGCACCCCCGCGCCGAGTTGCACGCCGCGATGCTGGAGATGCCAGGTGGCTTCAGGCTGGAGCTATTCGAGTACTCGGCGCCCGACCAGAGCCAGGCATGGCCTCGAAACAGCGATTGGGGCGGGAGCCACCTCGCGCTTGAAGTGCCTGACATCCAGATCGCGGTCGATCGACTGCGCATCATGCCGGGCGTGGAAGTGATGGGCGAGGTCCACGAGACCGAGGAGGCCCCCGGGGTCGTGGTGCAGTGGATCTACTTCACGACACCTTGGGGCATGCAGCTGGAGTTGGTCAGTCCGAAGGCCTGAGCAAACGCATGGTCACCACAGCTTTGCATACCTGTGGTCAAGGGCTACGTGCAGTCGAACCGCACGGAGCTCATCTCAGTGACTCCTACTCGAGCTCAGGCTGCGCCGCCGGATCATCGCTCAGGCCTGGCATTGACGTCAGCCTACGATCCAGGTCTCGAGCGCTTCCTAAGGCGCGAAAGGCGCCGGCTCGAGCGGGAGTCGGTAGAGCCGCATCGCGTTCCCGGCGTAGAGCGCTTGCAGCACATGGTCAGGAAGATCTATGCCCGTCACCCGCCAAGGTACTTGCTCAGGGATCGGATGCGGAAGGTCGCGCTCTGGCGTCTCGAAGAAACGCCAGTGCACCTTGAAATACTCCTCCAGGTCCCAGCGTTGTGCTCCATAGTCTGGATAATCGAAAGCAGACATTCGCACCAGGTCCGTTCCGAAAAGGCAACGATCTGGCCAGCGTAGGAAGATCTCACGGGCCGATTGGACGTCGCCACGTCCTATCTCAGAGATGGCGGCAGCGGTGTCGAAGTAAAAATTCGGATATGTAGCGAGCCAACGATCCAGCTCTGATGTGCTTAGAAAGCAGCCAAAGTGCGCGCCTATGAACGTCGTGGCAGGGTGTCGAGCAACGAGGCGCTCGAACTCCTCATGAATCTGCGCAAGCGCTGGGAAGCCACCTTCGCTGTACCACCACTCTGTTCCCGCCCCTAGATCGTTCGCGCGTGGGTTCTCAGCGGTCGGAGGGTCCCACATCTCTGGCGGGTCGCCGACATGAATCAGCACCGGTAGCTCCAGCTCCCCGCTTGCCGCCCACAGCACGTCCAGACGCGGATCGTCGACGGGGACACGACGCCCACTGGTGTCGCACGTCTTCAGCCCAAAGGCCTTCCACACCTTCAGCCCCACGCAGCCAAGCGATGCTGCCTCTCGCAACTCGGCCACGACACGTGCTTCGAATGCCAGGTCGCCGATTGCCGTGAGATCCGGCACATGGCAGCGCATCAACCCGGGCTCCAAAGCACGCCAGGCATCTAGATCCTCGGCATAGGGCCGCGGCGGCCAGGTCACATCCCACAGATGGATCGCGGCGGCCAATCCGGCGAGGCGATTGACCGCGAGAGCGTGCTCCCGTGTGTCGGTATCGTAGTGAGTGTGAATATCTATCACAGGCCCGCGATAGCGAGGGTGACATTGATCGCTGTTCTTCACTGAGCACCTGCCTTCCCGTCGTGTTCATGGAGTCAACTGTGTGTTCATCTCGGCGTGCGCGCAGTGCCGCCATGGATCCGGTCACGCCGGTCAAGTTCGGCGCTGAACTCGCTTCGAGACGGCTTCGTCTCCGTCCAATACCAGGTCAGTCCCGAGGACTGCCGACTGTGCTGCCAGGCGCGCGAGCACGCGCTGCGCCTCTGCTTTGCGCAGGAGGCTCGGCTCGCCCGACTCACCCAGTCGCACCGGCACCAAGCGGGCGTCACCGGCACCGTCACTGTCCAGCTCGACGTCGAGGATGAGCGCATCGCGCGCATCGCCACTCTGGAGGCTATCCAGTGAATACGGTGGTACCGCCAGCGTTGCTTGAAGGACCGAGCGTAGGCCTGCATCGCTGCCCATTGCGTGGAAGAGGAAGTGGCCCAGGCTGTACGCGACAAGGCCCCGCCCGCATCGTTCGATGCCATGAATGGCGTGGGGGTGATGACCCACGATCAGATCGGCGCCAGCCGTGATCAGCGCGTGGGCGAGCGGACGCTGATAATCGGCCAGTGGACCTTGGAACGCAGCACACCAGCCGTTGGGGATTCCCCAGTGGAGATGCAGTACAAGGCAGTCGACTTCGCTGCGGACGCCTCGCACCTGCGCCACTGCACGATCAACATCCTCGGGCACGCTGATCGTCTGCACCCAGGGCGCGATGCCAGGCTGCTCGGCAAGGCTGATGGGATCGATCCGAAAACTGGAGCACACCCGGATCGGAGCGATACCTGGGCGATCCTCGCCCGCCGCGAAACCGGGTGGAAGAGTGCTGGCGAAGCCAAGGAAGCCAACCCGAACGCCTTTCGCCTCTACGATCGCCGGCTGCAACGCCTCGGCCAGGTCCCGGCCCGCGCCGACGCTCGCGATACCTGCTGCGCGTAGAGCCTCCAGCGTTTCCCGGAGTCCTGCGATCCCGTAGTCAAGCGCATGGTTGTTGGCTATGTTGGCCACATCGATCGACAGCTCCCGCAGCGTGCAAGCCAGCTCAGGCTCACCTCGTAGAACGAACGGCTTCTCTGCCGCGACGACCGAGCGGGTGAGAGGAAGCTCCAGGTTGACCGTGGCCAGATCGGCCTGCGCCAGCAGCCGCCAAGGCTCCGCTGTCAAGCCGTTGCCAGGACTGATCTCGCGCACAAGGGCCATGTCACCCGTAGCTGCTAGGCGAACTCGTGCAGAGCTCATCTCAGTGACACCTGGTCGAGCTCAGAAGTGCCCGTTCGAGCGCCGCCTCCGCGAGCTGCAGCTCGTGCAACACCTCGTTGCGTCGGCGGACCGCAAGGCTACGCAGCATGTGCTCGGCATGGCTGCCAGGCGGAGCTGAGCACAGCGCGTCAAGCGGAGCAAGCAGCGGAACGGGTAGCAGCCCGCCAGCGCGGTCGTGGCCAAAGCGGCCCGCCTCTGCATGGCCAAGGCGCGTGAGTGACCGGCTGGCGGCGAGAAGCCCGTGGTTGACGCGCGCGATTGTCGGGTCGTCTGGTCGCTCGCCAAGGTCCTCGACGAACCGCATTGCCTCTTGCGCTCGGCTCCAGACGCGTGCGCTGTGCTCGAGCACCCGGTCGAGGCCGAAGTGGCCTTCGCAGCGCGCCGCAATTGCGTTGAGCTGCTCGTCGAGTTCGGCCGCCGAGGCCGCGATGTCGAGCGGGATGATCGCCTCGCCCGTAAAGGAGTCAATTGCATGCAAGTAGATCTGAGCGTCACGTGCCAGCACTGCTGGTTCGAGCTTGTCGAGCGTGTCTTCGGGCGTATGCCACCACCAGCCCAGCCCGCCTGTGTCATGCGCGCCTTCGCCTTTGAAGAGCACACTGCCATCACGCAACTCTCCCTCACCGCCGGACGGTTGCTCTGAAAGGGTGAGAAAGAGAGAGGAGACGCCGATATTCATCAGCGACTGGTCGCCAGCACGGGTGAAGCGTGCGTGCAGCAGCTCTTCGCCGGTCACCGTGCGCAGCGCCTGTGCCCCGACTCGGTGGGTGTCGGCCATCGAGGGGGCGTGCCTGAGCACTGTTGCGCCGCGAGCGCCGACCGAGTCGATGTTGAGGTGTGCAACGCAGCATCGGTCGAGCTCCTCCCAATGCTCGTCTACGTACCACGCCGAGCCCGCATAGCGGCCATGAGAGTGCCCGGACCAAAATGCGATGCGCAGATGGCGGCACAGCTGCGCGCGACGATCCTGGGCGATGCGTGCGACCTCGAGCATCACCGCATTGGCGCCCGCGTTGTCCATCGCGCCCAGATGCCAGGAGTCGACGTGCCCGGAGAAGAGGACGAACTGCGCCTCACCAGCTTTGGGCGCACGAATGTCGGCAATGAGCAGCGGGATCTTCCGCCAGCCCGTCCTCACCTCCGTGACCAGCCGGGCGCTCAGCTCGGCCGCGGGCTGACCGAGCGCATCGCGTAGCGCGGCAGCTGCCTCCCCGCCGACGGTGGCGGCAGGGATTTGTGGCAAAAGCTCATAGGTGTCCGGTTGGGGCGAGCCCCAGACACTCGAGACGATCATCTCATGCGCAATGCGATCGAAGCTGAGAAAGAGCGCGGCGAGCGCGCCGGCCTGCTGCGCCCGCTGCACCGCGGCGGGCAAAGCAAGCCCGTCGAAAGCGACGATCCGGCCACGCCAGTCGCGTTGCTCGACAGCGCTCGCTAAGACAAGCGGCGCCTCGATGCCCTCCGCACCGGTGCTCGCCGCCATCGAGTGCGTGATCGCGGCGATCGCGCGTCCATCGACGGTCAGCTCAGCCCGCACCGGCAGGCTGATCCACGCGGGCGCACGCAGACGTGTCACCGCGATGCCATGCTCCTCCAGCTGCCCCGCTATGTAGTCGAACGCGGCCCTCTCCCCCTCGCTGCCAGCCTCCCGCGACCACTGCGCGATCGCCTCCGCGTCGCGCCACAGACGCTCGGCATCGACCCGCAGCTCAGACATCGGGGTTCTCAGCCAGATCCGCAACCATCGCGCCGATCGCCGCTACGTGCGGAATCAGCGATGCCAGTTCGATCCGCTCATGACGCGCGTGCGGCCCCGCCCCGCGTACACCGAGCCCATCCAGCACCGGAGCGCCCGCCGCCTGCGCGATGCTGCCATCGCTGCCTCCACCGGTGCCGCCCTCGCTCACGGTCAAGCCGACTGCCGCCGAGGCCTCCGCGCACCGTTCGAGCAGCCGCACCGTCGAGGGCAGCCGTTCGACTGGTTGATGATCCACGCTGCAGGCGATCTCGATCCGTGCGTCGGCGTGCTCTGTGCGCAACGCGCCAATCGCGGTCGTGAGGGCCACCATGTCGGTGCTCGACCAGGCACGAATATCGACACCGATCTCGGCATGCTCGGGGATGGCGTTCAGAGCGTGGCCGCCGTCGATCCGGCCGACGTTGACGGTGGCGCCCGGCACCGAGGCGGCGATGTAACGCAGCCGGCGCACGATCAGCGCGATCTCCTCGATCGCGCTGATGCCCTGCTCGGGAGCGACGCCCGCATGCGCCGATCGGCCGGTGACCGAGATCTTCGCATAGCCGTGCCCCTTGCGAGTCGTCTTCAAGCGTCCGTCGTCGAGTGGCGGCTCGAGCACCAGCACCGCACAGCTCTGCGCCGCCATCTCGGTGATCAGATCGCGACTCGCCCCGCTGCCAATCTCCTCATCTGGGGTGATCAGCATGCGGGCGCCACACGACTCACCTATCTCCTGCAGTGCCAGCAGCACGTGCCGGCCGCAGATCGAGCTCGCCTTCATGTCGAACACGCCTGGCCCGGTGGCTATGCCGTCCCTGATCTCGAAGGGCCACTCGGCAAGCGTGCCAACCGGCCAGACCGTGTCGTAATGGCAAAGCAGCAACGGAGCACGCTCGGTCGCACCCGGCGTCTCGAGCAGCAGCAGACGCCGGCCATCCTCAACCGTCGTCACGCTCACGTTGCCGGCCGGCGCAAGCCACTCTGCGAGCCAGTCAGCGGCACGTCCGAGAGCGTCAATGTCCTCAGACGGCGACTCCAATTCGACAAACGTCGCGATGTCGGCAAGGACCTCCTCGCGCTTAGCGGAAAGGTGCGTACATAGGGCACGAGCGACCGTCGCTATCACTGACTGTCGTGTCATGCCGCCACCTCACGAGGCGGAGCGCCACGGACCGGAAGACTCAGCGACGACCCGCGCGCGCCTCCCGTCAGCAGCGACTGCTCCGCCACCTGGACGCGCGGTGGCGGGCACAGGCTGAGGTCATGGCCGGTATTGGGGTTGGGGTAGGTGTCCGGATAGCAACTCGAGGTGGCCTGCAGCCGGACCCGTTCGACCTTGGCAATCCGCTGCCGGAGGTTCCTCCGATCGTAGGGCGTGCGCAACAGGATCGCAGGCACGCGTCCCGTCGACGATCGGTATACGTCAACCGCCAGCAGCGCGCCGTCACGCATCGGCACGACATCCTCTTCGACCGTCGCGAATTTCCTTGCTTGCCGTGTCACTGGGCCTCGTTTGATGGTTGTACCATGCAGTAGAGCGTCCGTCGCTCTCTCGCTTCATAGCGACCAGCACCTCGTCGATGACTGGCGCGGACGCCGAGCGCATCGCGCTCGGCGTCCGGCTTGCGCCCGTGTCAATATCTAGTGAGCCAGCTTCACGTCCATCGCCCACGGGGTGAGGTAGATCATCCACGTCGAGAAGCTCGAGAGAGAGTACTTTTCGGATACCGCAGCGGATGAGGAATATGTGAACAGCGGCCGATACGGCTCATCAGTGCCGACGATCCGCAACAGCTGGCCAATCACGTCGAGCCGCTTTTCTGGGTTGATGGTTTCACTCTCCTTGACGAGGAGCTTGTCAACTTCTGGATTCTTGTACTTCGCAAAGTTGTAGCCGGCCCCCGCTGGCGCTACTTCGGTCGATGGCAGCAGCTCTGACATGATCGAATGCGGGTCGGGATATACCGGGTACCACCCAGTCACAAAGGCCCTGACCTTGCCGGCGAGTATGTCTGTCAACGCGCTTTTGGGCAGTTCGTCGATCTTGACCGTGACGCCGATCTTCGCCAGATCGGACGCGACGACCTGAGCGATGAGGTCTTCGGGAGAGCCTGAGGTCGATGTCGTTTCCAACGTCATCGTGAAGCCATGCGGATAGGGTGACTTGGCGAGTTCGCGCTTTGCCGCTTCCAGATTGAAGGTGTATTTCGGCAGCGAGTCAAGCATCTCACTCACCTGGCTTGGCGAGCCGAGATTCGCGAAGACATCGGACGGAAGTGGCGCCGAGATTTCGCTCGCTTCTCCAGCCGATGGATAGATCGCTTTGATCATCCCCTGCACATTGCTCGCGTATGCGATAGCGCGCCGCACGTTCACGTTGTTGAACGGTGGCGATTGGGTGTTCATGCCAAGTATGTAGAGTTTCGATCCTGGCGACGTCAGACGGCGAACGCCGGATATGTTCGTGAAAGTCTTCGGAACTTCAGCGGCAAATGTGCCATCGATCGCGCCGGACCTCAAGGCGAGAGCTATGGCTGCTTCGCTCTTGAACTCATCGATCGTGATCTTCGCAGCCGGCTGCGGCGCCCCGCTCCAGTAGGTGTTGCGCGAGAGATGGACATTCGCTTCCGGCTCGTAGCTGTCGATCTTCCATGGCCCGGTGCCGATCACTGGGCTTCCAGGCGTGCCCAGCGCCTTTTCCCCCGCCGTTTCAGCAGCCGCCTTCTCGACGATCTGATCGCTGTATGCGAAGATCGCCGGCCAGACCGCATCGGGCCGCTTTAGCTTCACGACCACGGCGGAGCTGCCTCGGGCCGATATCGAGGACACGACTTCTTCCCAGCCCAATTTCGTCTCCGCGAGCTTGCCGACAAGATTGCGCTGCAGCGAATAGAGCACATCCACGAGGGTCATTGGCTTGCCGTCCGAGAACTTCACACCGGACCTGATGTTGTAGATGTACGTCGTCGGGCTCGGACGTTCGATGGAGCTCGCCAAGCCCAGCTTGAACTTCCCACTCGGTTCCACTTCCACGAGCCCCTGCGTCGTGAGTGCCGCAACTTCCGCCGCTTCGGCGTCGAGGTTGTTGCGGGAGTAGATTGGGCCCCCGAAAGCTTTGCCGCCCCACCGGAGTTCCGCGTATTGCTTCGAGGAGCCGGTCGAAGTCCGCGATGCCGACGGACTCGACCCGCCTTTGCTGGAACCGCATCCCGCGAGGGCTGCCACCAACACCAGCGCGACTCCCGCGCACAGAGACCTTTGATATTTCCTCATGTTGTTCCTCCCATCCTTGTAGACGCCGTGCCGGCGAGCGCAGTTCGCTCTCGCCCGCTCCCCCGCTCCGCAGTCTGCTCTCGCCGGGCCACGGTCACACGCGAAGCACATCGCCACTCGTGCGAACGTCGATCGACGTCTGCACACACGCCCATATCAGCGTCGAGCGGCCAAATGACATGACATTTCTGATCCATTGCCCCGCATTATGCCACTATTGACCGTGGGATGTCAAGATATGTACCCCCGATTGGCCGGCCATTTCTTCTCAGGCAGAGATGCCGCCCTGGTCGCCTACCACAGGCACCACCGGCCGACTTTGCGCAGCCCCTGGACCGCATGCGGCGATCGTTGGAAGCGCGTCTGCGGCACGCAGACTGCTCGGCCGATTCTCAGAGTCACATGTTCGTCAGGTGCAGGCGGGTCCCGAGCACGCCCGCGGCCGCGAGCGCCGCGATCTCCGTCTCGGCGTAGCCGCCAAGCTCACGCAGAACCTCGGCGGTGTGCTCACCGCGAGCAGGTCCAGGGCGAGCGGAGCGCCAGCGCTCATCGAGGCGCAACGGGCTTGCGAGCTCGTGCAAGACACCAAGACGCGGATGCTCGATCTCGATCACCGTACCCCGTGCCCTCACCTGCGGATCGGCGAGCGCCTCGGCGACATCGTTGACGGGCCCACAGGGCACGCCGGCGGCATCCAGCAGCCCTATCAACTCGGCGGTCGCCTTCGCGGCAAAGCGCGGGCGCAGCAGCGCGAGCAACTCGGCGCGGTGCTCAAAGCGGGCCGCCATGGTGGCAAAGCGCAGGTCCTCAGCCAGCTCAGGGCAGCCGAGCGCCGCCGCCAGCGCGCGCCAGAACTTCTCCTTTGGACAAGCGACGACGATCCAACCGTCCGCGGTCGCAAATGCTTGAAACGGCACGACCGACGGGTGTGCCGACTCGGCCAGGCGCCGCGGCCGGTACCCCTCTGTCGCCGCCCAGGTGCCAAGGTAGCTCAGTAGGGCTAGCGCGGTCTCGTGCAGCGAGAGGTCGCAATCGCAGCCCGTGCCGTCTCGTCTCGCGCGCCACACTCCGGCGAGCAACGCCAGCGCCGCCACGTAGCCACCCGCGAGATCGACCAGTGGGACTCCAGAGCGAGCGGGCGGCCCGTCGGGCTCGCCGGTCAGCGCCATCCAGCCGGCGAGTCCCTGGATCACGTAGTCGTAGGCGCCGGACGCGGCGCGCGGGCCGGTCATCCCGTAACCAGACAGCGAGCAGCACACGATCTGCGGGTTCACCTCTCGCAATTGGGCATAGGTGATTCCAAGGCGCTTTGGCACGTCGCCGCGCAGGTTGCTGTAGAGGGCGTCGGCGCGACGCACCAGTCGCCGCAGCACCTCCATCCCCTCCGGCGCCCGCAGATCGAGGGAGATGCTTCGCTTGTTGCGGTTGAAGCTCTCGAAGAAGAGGGAGTCCTCCCCCTCTTGGAATGGCGGCACGTAGCGCCCGACGTCGCCCTTGGCAGCCGGATCCTCGATCTTGATCACGTCCGCGCCGAGGTCGGCGAGCTGCATGCTGCCCCAGGGTCCAGCCCCGTACTGCTCTATCGCCAGGACGCACACGTCGGCCAGCGGGCCTTGGGTCACAGCGCTCCGAGCCGAGGCGGCATCGTCCGGATTCCTAAAAGACATGACATATAATGATTAGCAGACAGCTAGAATGTCAATGCTGCCAGCCGAAATCAAGCCCAGATCGTCTTTTGATCGGACAACCATCCTGAAATCGATGCCTCCGCCAGCAATACCCGCCCGTCTTGCCTCTCTGCGCTCGTTCCTATTTGCGCCGGCAAGCCATCGTGGCCGGGCTGAGCGCGCCATCTCCTCGACCGCGCATGCCGCGATCCTCGATCTCGAGGACGCGGTTGCAGGTCGTGAGAAGCCGCACGCACGCGAGATCGCGGAATCGCTGCTCTCGCCGAGGCAAGATCCCCACAAGGCCGCAGGGCCTGCCCGGCTGCTGCGCATCAACGCCGCCGAGACGCCCTTCTTCGCCGAGGATCTCGACCTGCTCGAACGCGTCGACGTCGATGCGCTCGTACTGCCAAAGGCCAGCCTCGAGGCCCTGGAGCAGCTGCCAGATCCCGCTCCGCCCGTCTACGCGCTGATCGAGTCGGCCACCGGGCTGCGCGAGGCGTTTGCGCTCGCGTCATCTCCGTGCGTAGCCGGCCTGATGTTGGGCACGGTGGATCTGGCGGCAGATCTGGGCCTCAGTCACCAGCCAGACGGCGTCGAGCTCCTGTTTGCACGCTCGCAGCTCGTGCGCGACAGCCGCGCGGCACGTGCGCTCCCACCGATAGACGGAGTCTGGACACAGCTCGATGACCCGGCCGGTCTCGTGCGCGAGGCGACGCTTGCGCGCGCGCTTGGGCTGCGCGGCAAGCTGTGCATCCACCCACGGCAGCTCGACGCGGTGCATGCAGCCTTTGCCCCAGACGAGCAGGAGCAAGCTTGGGCGCAGCGCGTGCTTCAGGCATATGACCGCGCCCTCTGCAACCGAGAGGGAGCGGTTTCGATGGACGGCGAGTTCGTCGATCTTGCGGTCGTGGAGCGGGCGCGCCGGCTGCTGGGCGAGGCGGTCGCCCAATGAGCGAGGCCAACGCGCCCGCGCCGAAGTGTTGGCGCGGGCGCTTCTTCGAGGACTTCGAGGTCGGCGACCTGTTCCGCAGCCGGCTTGGGCGGACCATCACCGAGACCGACAACGCCTGGTTCACGATGCTGACGCTGAACACCAACCAGATGCACT
Organism: uncultured Actinomycetota bacterium; assembly: GCA_963757925.1. Taxonomy (GTDB): domain Bacteria; phylum Actinomycetota; class Thermoleophilia; order Solirubrobacterales; family Solirubrobacteraceae; genus Palsa-744. The sequence goes on along the minus strand of CAVWTE010000025.1, from coordinate 37,453 downwards.
TCAACGAGCCTTACGCCGCGCGTACCCGCTTTGGGCGTCAGCTGGTCAACAGCACGCTCACGCTGGCGCTGATCACGGGCATGAGCGTCCCGGACACGAGCGAGAACGCGACCGCGAACCTCGCCTGGACGGACATCAAGCTGCCTGCCCCGGTCTTCGTCGGCGACACGCTGTGGGCCGAGAGCGATGTGCTCGGGACGCGCGACTCCGCCTCACAGCCAACGGTCGGCATCGTCTCGATTCGCTCGCGTGGGGTCAATCAGCGCGGCGAGGTCGTGATCGAGTTCCGCCGCACGTTCATGGCCTACCGCCGCGATGCGCCCGAGGCTGCCCCGGCTCTTCCCCGAGCCGACCACCGGCTGGACAGTGTAAGACGGCACGGCATGTGCTTGAGTGTCCGCGCATGCTCAAGCCCACCGCATACGGAGAGCTCGCCGCGCAGCTGCGAGAGGCGATCGCGCGCGGAGACTACGCCGGCGGCCGCCAGCTCCCCACCGAAGCCGAGCTGGGCGCAGAGCACGGCGTGAGCCGCCAGACAGTGCGCCGCGCGCTGCAGGAGCTCGTCAGCGAGGGGCTCGTGTTCCGCGTACGCGGTCGCGGCACGTTCACCACGACTCTCTCCCCGAACACCCATCACTTCCGCTCCATTGGCTCGGTCGACGAGCTCGTGGCACTCTCGCTCGAGACCACGCGCGAGACGATCCAGCCGCTGCAGATGCGCGCCGACGTCGGCGTCGCCAGCCGCCTACAGCTCGACTCCGACCAGGTGGCCGCCGCGAGCTTCCGCCGCTTCGAGGACGGCATCCCATTTGGAGTGATCGAGATCTTCCTACCACCAGCGCTGGGACGCACGCTGCAAGCCCGCAAGGTGCTCAGCAAGCCTGGCGAGACCGCGAGACGCGCAATCATCAGCCTCGTTGACGAGCTCGTCCCCGAGGGCATCGCCGGGGCGCATCAGAGCATCACCGCCGTGGGGCTCCCAGCGACAATTGCGGCGCTGCTGGAGCGCCCAGCCGGCACGCCGGCCCTGCGCATCGACCGGGTCTACTTCGACGTGCATGGACGGCCCGTCCAGCTCGCCGTCAGCCACTTCGATCCCGACCGTTACACCTACAGGGTGCAGTTGCGCCGTGGCCCCAGCACGCGCAAACAGGGCTCGCGCCATCACGATCAGCCCCAGGCCAGCGACACCTGAGGCGACTCGGTCGCGCAGGAGAGCACATTACGCGTGATGGGCGCGACGTCGTTGTCGTAGTCGTTGACTGGAAGCGCTGCAATCCAAGCGGCCGGCGCTCCAGCCGTCCTGGCCAGAGCGCCGGCTGCTTGGCACTGACGAATCTACATGCGCTACTGGGCCAACTTCACATCCAACGCCCACGGACGGGAGTACAGGGTCCAATTCGAGAACCCTGGGAACACATACTTTTCCGAAAGCTGAACGTATGCGTCGTGCGTATACAGTGGCCTATAGGGCTCTTCGGTGCCCACGACCTGCAGCAGTTCCTTCACCAGAGCCAGCCGCTTCGCCGTGTTCACGGTTTCGCCCTCCTCCGCCTCCAGCTTGTTTACCTTTGCGCTGTTGTAATTCGCAAAGTTACAGCCAGCGGAGCTTGTGCCGATCTGCGATGGTGGTAGCAGGCACGACATCAACGCTTCTGGATCGGGGTACTCAGCGAGGAATTCGTTTGGCCATATCGTCACCTTGTTGCCGTAAAGGCCTGAATAAGCATCGAGTGGCACCTCATCGACGCCCGCCTTGATGCCGATCTTTCCCAGGTCATGGGCGAGGATCTGAGCAGCGATGATCGGGCTCTCTTCGCCCGCCACAGCCTGCACCGTGGTGGTGAACCCGTGCGGATAAGCCGACTTTGCGAGTTCGCGCTTCGCTGCCGCCAGATTGAATCCATAGTGCGGAAGCGAGGCCAGCATTTCAGCAATCTGGGCCTTGCTTCCGAGATCGGAGAACACGCTTGGCGGTGCCATCGTCACGTCTTCGCTCCCCGTCCCGGGGAAGAGCGTATTGATCATGCCCTTGACGTCGGTCGCATAGGCAATCGCCCGACGCACATGAACGTCGTTGAAGGGCGGCGTCGTCGTGTTCATACCAGCGTAGATCTCGTTCGCCCCCGGCGCCGTCAGAAGGCGCGTGCCGGGAATGTCGGCATAGGGCTTTATCGACAGGATCTGGAACGTCCCGTCGATGGCCCCAGACCGCAGCGCCAGAGCGATCTGAGATTCTTCCTTGAAGAGATTGATGGCGATCCTGGCCGCCGGCTGCGCCGGGCCGCTCCAGTACGGGTTGCGTGAAAGCTGGATGCTGACTTCAGGCTTATAGCTGTCGAACTTCCACGGGCCCGTGCCGATCGGGAGGTTGCCAGCCGTCCCGGCGCCCATTCGAGTCGACGAGCTGCTCGGGGTCGTCGGTCAGGTCGGCCGGCGCGTCAGGCAGCTCGGCCCGGAACAGGTCACGGATCTGGGTGCGGTTCTTGTGGATCGCGGGGACCAGCACGTGCGACGGCAGATCGTCGGCCAGCTGGATGATCAGCTGCGCCAGATCGGTCTCCCAGGCGCGGATCCCGCGCCGCGCCAGCGCCTGGTTGAGCTCGGTCTCCTCGGTCGTCAGCGACTTCACCTTGACGACCTGGTCGACCCCGTGCGCGGCGACGATGTCGGCGACGATCCGGTTGCACTCCTCGCCGTCACGCGCCCAGTGGACGATGCCGCCCGCGGCGGTCGACCGCCGCCTCGAGCTCCAGCAGATACTCGTCCAGGTGGCGCATCACGCGGTCCTTGAGTCCGCGGCCCGCCTCACGCAGCTGCTCCCAGTCGGGCAGCTCGGCGACCACCGCGGCGCGCTTGTCCCGGATCGAGTGAGTCGCGTGGGCGAGGTTGTGGCGCAGCTGCGTGTCGGCCAGCGCGGCGCGCGCGGCGACCGGAAACGACGGGTGCTCGGAGCCGCTCATCAGGGCTCTCGCTTCCTCGGACGCGAGGATCTCGGCGATGTGCATCGCCCGCACTCCGGCGCGCTGACGCGCGAGACCGCCGCCGATCTGCATCAGACACGAGCTGTCGGCGGCCGCGATCACCTCGGCGCCGGTGTCGAGCACCGCGCGCATCTTGTCCGACAGCATCGCCACCGACGTGTCCGCGTTCTTGACCGCGAACGTGCCCCCGAAGCCGCAGCACTGATCGGCGCCGGGCAGCGGCACCAGCTCGATCCCCCCGACCGCCTCGCAGCAGCGTCAGCGGCCGCTCGCCGAGCCCCAGCGCGCGCAGGCTGTGGCAGGTCGGGTGGTAGCTGACGCGGTGGGGAAAGTGCGCGCCCACGTCCTCCACGCCGAGCCGGTCGACGAGCAGCTCGGTCAGCTCCAGCACCCGGGGGACGAGCGCGTCGACCTCGCGCTGCAGCCCCGCGTCGCCCGAGCGCCGCGCCAGCTGCGGATAGGCGTCCCGGACCATCCCGACGCACGACGCCGACGGTGACACGACCACCTCGGCGTCGGCGAACGCGTCGACGAACCGGCGCACGAGCGGGATCGCCTCGCGCGCGTACCCGGTGTTGAAGTGCATCTGCCCGCAGCACGTCTGCTCGAGCGGAAAATCGACCGCCACCCCCAGCCGCTCCAGCACCGTCACGACCGCCCGGCCGGTCTGCGGGAACAGCGTGTCGTTCAGACACGTGATGAACAGCGAGGCGCGAGTCACGGCACGGTGCCCGGCACGATCTCACGAATCGCGCGCCGGCGACGTTTGAGAAGCGGACCGCCGACCACAGACGAAAGGACGTCTGATGAGCACGACGACCGTCACCGAACAGATCCGTCAACGGGTCGACGCGCTGGACTGGGAGGCGCTGGGCGCGCAGCTCGACGAGGCCGGGCACGCCGTCACCCCGGTGCTGCTGGATCCGTCCGAGTGCGAGACGCTCGCCGACCTGTTCGACGACGGCCGCTTCCGGTCGACGATCGAGATGGCCCGCCACCGCTTCGGCGAAGGCCGCTACCGGTACTTCGACCATCCGCTGCCCGAGACGATCGCGGCGCTGCGGTCGTCGTTCTATCCCCACCTGGCGCCGATCGCCAACCGCTGGTCGCAGCGTGCTGCGCGGCGAGCGCCCGGACTTCCCGCCGCAACACGAGCAGCTGCTCGAGCGCTGCCGCGCGGCGGGCCAGCGACGCCCGACACCGCTGATCCTGCGCTACGGCCCGGGCGATTGGAACGCGCTGCATCAGGACCTGTACGGCGACGTGTTCTTCCCATTTCAGGTCCTGACGGTCCTCTCGCGCCGCGGAGGACTTCGACGGAGGCGAGTTCGTGCTGCTCGAGCAGCGCCCGCGAGCCCAGAGCCGCGCCCACGTGCTGACCCCGCCCCAGGGCGCGTTCATCGTCTTCCCGACGGCCGAGCGACCCAACCTCGGCGCGCACGGTTACCACCGTGTCGGGATGCGCCACGGCGTCTCGACGGTCACCCGCGGACGACGGACGGCGCTCGGCGTGATCTTCCACGACGCCAAGTGAGCTCACTGCGCGCCGCCCGCGCGGCGCACCTCGCCCGAGCGACCGCGACGCCTAGAGTCCCGCCGGTGACGATCGATCTGACCGTTGCCGGCCTCGACGAGCTGCACCGCCGCCGCAGCGAGAAGTGGTCGACCCACCCGCCCGACGTCCTGGCGTCGACGATCGCGGAGATGGACTTCCCGATCGCCGAGCCAGTCGCGCGGGCGCTGCACGAGGCGATCGACCGCAACGACCTCGGCTACGCGCCCCCGCTCGACCGGTCGCTGCGCCGAGCGTTTGCGGCGTTCGCGGCACGCCGGCTGGCGTGGACGGTCGACCCCGAGCAGGTCACGGTCGTGCCCGACGTGATGCTCGGCCTGCTCGAGCTGTGCCGGTTGATCGTCGGGCCGGGCGACGCGGTCGCGTTCGCGTCCCCGGCGTACCCGCCGTTCTCCGAGCTGCTGCCGCGGACCGGTGCCCGATTGGTCCACGTGGCGCTGCACGCCGACGGACGGATCGACCTCGGCTCGCTCGACGACGCCCTGGCGGCGGGCACGCGCGCGCTCGTGCTCGCCAGCCCGCACAACCCGACCGGTCACGTGTCGACGCACAGCGAACTGGCGGCGATCGCCGAGCGCTGCGCCGACCACGGTGTCTGGGTGCTCGCCGACGAGATCCACGCGCCGCTGACGCTGCCCGGCGCGACGTTCACCGCCGTGGCTGGAGGTCTCAGACGCGGCGCGTGAGATCGGCGTCAGCCTGACGTCGGCGTCGAAGGCGTTCAATGTCGCCGGACTCAAGTCGGCGCTGGTCGTGACCGCATCCGAGCACGGCCGTGAGCTGGTCGCCGGGCTTGGGCCCCAGCACGACCACTCGGGGCTGCTCGGCGCGATCGCGGCGGAGGCGGCGTTCACCGACGGCGACCCGTGGCTCGACGCGGTGCTCGCGCAACTGGACTCCAACCGCGCGTGGCTGACGTCCGAGCTCCCGGCACGCCTGCCGGGCATCGCCTGGCGCCCGCCGCAGGCGACGTACCTGGCCTGGCTGGACTGCGCCGGGCTCGGGCTCGGCGACGACCCCGCCGACGTGTTCCTGCAAGGTGGCCGGGTCGCGCTCAGCCGCGGCCTGGACTACGGCCCCGAAGGTGCCGGACACGTCCGGCTGAACTTCGCCACGAGCCCGGAGCACCTCGACGAGGCGCTCACGCGGATGCGAGCCGCGTCAGCCACGGTTCGACCGCGCCCGGATCGGCCGGCGGCGAGCTGACCAGCACGAGCTCGTCGACGCCGAGCGCGGCGAGCCGCTCGCGGTCGTGCGGACCGTCGCCCGCGAGCGCGACCGCGACGTCCAGCTCGGCCGGGTCGCGGCCGGCCCGCTCACACGAGTGACGCAGTCGCGCCAGGCGCTCACGCACGTGCTCGGGGCCCTCGAGGTTGAAGCCGTACCACCCGTCCGCAAGCCGGGCGGCCCGGCGCAGCGCGGCGTCGCTGTTGCCGCCGGCGACGATCGGGATCCGGCGGTTGCGGACTGGGCGCGGGTTGACACGCACGTCAGCGAACGACACGAACTCGCCGGCGAACGACGCGACGTCGTCGCGCCACACCGTCCGCATCGCCGCCAGATACTCATCGGCGCGAGCGCCCCGACGTTCGAACGGAACCCCGAGCGCGTCGAACTCCTCCCGTGACCAGCCGACGCCGACGCCGAGCGACAACCGGCCGCGCGACAGCGCGTCGAGGCTCGCGACCTGCTTGGCGAGCAGCAGGGGGTTGTGCTCGGGGAGCAGCAGCACGCCGGTGGCCAGGCGGATCGTGCTCGTCGCGGCGGCCGCGAAGCTGAGCGCGATCAGCGGGTCCAGCCAGTCGGCCGGCGCCGGCACCGCGATCCGTCCATCCGCCGCGTACGGATATCGAGAGACGCCGTCGTCGACCATGACGACGTGCTCGCCGGCCCACAGCGTGGCGAACCCGGCCGCCTCGGCGCCGGCCGCGACGGCGTCGATCACCTCACGCCGCGCGCCGGTCCCGATGCCGAGCGCATGGAGCCCGAGCCGCACGGTCTGCGCCGACCGTCAGCCCGCTCCGCCCGACAGCGATGCCTCAGGCCGGGTCGGCTGGAACAGTTCGATTGGGTTGCCGCTCGGGATCCTCGAGCAGGATCTGCTTGCCGCCGACGCCGGTGACGATCTCGTTGCGAAACCGGACGCCGGCATCGCGGAGCGCCGCGACCGTCGCCTCGAGGTCGCCCATTTCCACCATGAACCGATTCCACCCGCCCGGCGCCGGGCGGTGCCGTCGGGCATCGCCTGCCCGCCGCCGCCGGCGCCGCTCGGGGCGCTGAGAACGAGCCGCAGGTCCCCGCGGGTCAACATCGCGAACGTCGGCGCCGGGTGCATCCGCTCCTCGAACCCGAGGTGTCCGCAGTAGAACGCGATCGCGGCGTCGACATCGTCGACGATGTAACGGACGCTGACGGTGGCCATGGATGTGCCTCCTTGGTGGCTGTGTGCGACTTCGCCGCGATCGTGACTACGTGTAGAGCTCATGATCGGGCTCGTCGATCTGGACGATGGTCCCGTCGGGGGCGGGCACGAACAGCGACCGGCCCCACTCCTGGTCAACGATCGTTCCCCGCGGGGGGAATCCCGCCGTCCGCAACCGCGCCTCGACGGCTTCGAGCGGTTCGTCGGCGACCAAGTTCAGCGCGAGGCCAGTTCGACCCAAGCCATCGGCGGCGATCGCGGCGTCGTGCAGACAGAGCTCACCCCCGCTCGCCGACAGCTCGACCCAATGGCCCGAGCGCGAACGCACGTCCGAGGTGAGCCCGAGGGCCTCGTAAAACCGCGTGGCCGCCGCGACGTCCGGCACGAACTGAATCGGCCTGACCTTCACCGCGACGCCGCCTCATCCAGGCGATCGAGATGCGCGCTCAGCGCGTCCTCGACGAGCTTGGACAACGAACTGGACTGATCGACGGCGGCGTGTTTGACGCGCCGGATCAGACCCGGCGGCAGGTAGACGTTGAACTGCTGCTTCTCTGACGACGATCCGGTCAATGTCCTCGATGCTAGCAAGCTAGCCTGCGCGTCGGCGATTCAGTCACGGCTGCGTGCCATATTGCAACCCTCGTGGTCAGGCGCCGGGCAGACGTGGTGGCTGACGTGGCCATGATGGTGATGGAACCTGCACCGGCTGAGCCGCGACGACGGCGTCCAGAGCGTCCATGACATTGCGTAGGTTGACGAGCAGAGCGCCGTAGACCGGCCCAGAGATCGCTCAATTCGTCGAGCTCCAGGCGGTCGGCAAACGCTCGTGAGGTCGGTCCGCACCGCCTCGAGCTCGCCGGGATCGGCGTCGATGACAGCCATGCCGCAACGACGGAGCAGGTCGAGCCACGGCTCACGGAACCGCCGATCCCACTGCTCGGGAGCGATACGCGCGAGCCGGATCGTACGGGCCATGCTGCGGATCTCCGCGATGGCCTGGTCGAGGTGGTCCAGGATCGGGGCGAACCCCTCGGCGGCGTTCATCCGTCCAGGGGTTGCACGACGTGGGTTCAAGCGCCCGCTCTCCCGAGCCTCCTCGAGGACACGCCAGGCTCGGTTCACGTCATCGCCGAGCTTGCCGGTGCGCGCGATCCAGTCATCGGCGTCGATGGAACCGTCGTGCAACTGTTCGGCCATATCCCCGAGCAACTCGCCGACGCGGTCATCGATCACGTCGATCTGCCGAGCGGCACCGCGGTCGCGCAGTGGCGGCCAGACCAGGAAGTTGACGAGCAGGCCCACAGCGATGCCGATGCCCGTGTCTTCCAGCCGGTCGGCCAGCATGGTTCCGTTGGTCAGATAGCCGGTCGTCAAGACGACGATTGCCGTCGCCGCAGTGGTCGTCTCGGCACGCACACCCGGCACGGAGCCGACGATCAGACCCGCCAGCACGGCCAGCCCGAGCGAGGCGACGTTGAGCCCCAGCAGACGCCACGCTCCAAAGGCGATGAGCACCCCAAGCACGCTTGCTGCGGCCTGCTGCGTCCCGCCCCGAAGCGTGCCGAAGATCGTCGCCTGCACCGTCAGCAGCGCCGCCCACGGCGCCATGAAGGCCTGCGACAAGTGGAGCACGTCGACCGCGAGAACCCACGCGACCATCGCCGCCAGAACGGTCTTCCCCAGCTGCGAGGCGTTGGACCAGCTGACCGGATCCCGCGCGCGATGAGAAACCCATCCAAACATGACCTCGGTTTCTACCGCCTCGCCCGTCACACACCGTCGAGCGCAGGTAGGTTGTTACGCGGGCAGCGCCAGCTGACCATCGCGACCTTGGGTGACTGTGCGCTCATCGCGCCGCCATCTCGACCCCGCGATCGTCCCGACGGGCGACCCGTCGGCCGCGGCCGGCCAAGCCGACCCCGATCACGTACGCGGCGGTGACGACGATGAACGCCGCACGGACGGAACGCCGGTGCCGACGCCCAGGAGCGCCCCAAGGACGGCGACCCCGAGCGCGCCGCCGGTCTGACGCGCCGCGTTCAGCACCCCGGATGCCAAGCCAACCCGGTCCCGGGGCGCACCCGCCATCGCGGTCGCGGTCATCGCCGGCATCGCCATCGCGGTCAGGCCGAGCGGGACTGCGGCGAGCGCCAGCGGCCACACGTGTCCATCGGTCGCCGCGAGCCCGACCAGGACCGCGCCGACGGCGCCAGCGGCGATGCCGGCCGCCAACAGAACCAGCGTCAACCGATCCGACCATCCGCGCTCGCCGGCGACGATGAAACCGCCGGTGAGCAGGGCCAGACTCACGACCGCCAGCGTCTGCCCGACGCCGTCGAGTGGATGGCGGTGGCGGCCAGTCTCGGTGACGTGTCGGACGAGCAGTCCGGCGGCGACGACGGCGACGGGCAGGTTGACCAGGAAGATCGCGCGCCAACTCACCGCGCTGGTGAGGATTCCGCCGACGATCGGCCCGCCGGCCAGGCCGACCCCCGAGGCGCCGCCCAGATCGCCAGCGCCCGGCGCCGTGCCACGGCATCGGGGAAGTTGTGTGCGATCAGCGCGAGCGAGCACGGCATCAGCCAGGCGGCGCCCGCGCCTTGGATCACCCGTGCGACGATCAGCATCCCGATCGAGTCCGCAGCACTGCAGGGCGCGCTGCCGACCCCGAAGATGGCGAGGCCGATGAGAAAGCCGGCCCGAGCGCCGACGCGGTCGGCGAGCGCCCCCGCGGACAGGAGCAGCGCCGCGAACGTGAGCGTGTAGCCGTTGACGATCCACTGGGCGGCCGGCAGGCTGCCGCCGAGGTCGGAGACGATCGGCCCCAGCGCCACGTTGACGATCGTCGCGTCCAACGTGATCATCAGAAACCCAAGGCAGATCACGGCCAGACCGAGGCGTGCGCTGCGATCACGATGCGCGCCGCGAGCGCGCTCGGCCCAGTGAAGTACGAGTGAGTTCACTGAGCGGATCGTCCACCTCGGTGCCCCGTCGGTCCACGACTTTTGAGGTCACGGTGATAGGCGCAGCCTCACACGGGGCGTAGCCTGTCGTCGATGGAATTGCGCCAGTTGCGGTACTTCGTCGCGGTCGCCGATGAGCTGCACTTCGGTCGCGCGGCCGAGCGTCTGCACATCGCCGCGCCGTCGCTGTCCCAGCAGATCAAGACGCTCGAGGCGACCTTGGGCGTGTCGCTGTTCGAACGCGACCGCCGGCACGTCGCCCTGACGACGCCGGGGCGGATGCTGCTGCCCGACGCCCGCGAGATCCTGTCGCTCGCGGCGAGCGCGCAGCGCAAGCTCGCGGGCACCTCGGGTCCGTTGCGGCTCGGCTACGTGAGCTGGCTACCGGACGAGCTGGTCGCGTCGGTGCGGTCAGACCTGCGCATCGACGAGTGGGTCATGCCCAGCCACGTCCAGATCTCGCGGGTGCTCGACGGGGGACTCGATGCGGCCATCGCGTGGGCCTCCGCCGACGACGAGCGGCTCGATCACCAGCTGTTGTGGGCCGAGCCGCTGGTCGCGGTCAGCCCGGCCCGGCTGACCGACGAACCGATCTCGGCCACCGATCTCACCGTCCTGGTCGACACCGATCTGACCTCGTGGGACGCCTGGAATCAATTCGCCGGCGAGTTCGCCGAGTTCATGGCGTGCCGGCTGATCCAGATCGACGACGGCGGGATCACCGGCTCCGGCTTTCATCACCACTGCCAGCGCCTCCAGGCACCGGTGCTCGCCTCGCCCAAGCGCCACCCGGTTCCCCTGCCGACGGGCCTGCGGGCGCGCTCGGTTCGTGATCCGATCCCCCTGTGGTGCTGGTCGCTCGTCACCCGCTCCAATGATGATCGGCCCGGCGTGCTCGCCCTCCGCGACAACGCCGAAACAGTGACCCGGGCGGCCGGGCTGCACGTGATCCCAGAGGGCCGCGTCTGGGTGCCCAAGCAGGACCCTCACCGCGTGCAGATCGCCGCGCGGACACCGGAACTCGCGGCCTAGACGCTGCCCGAAGCAGTACTTGCGCGCGCAAGCACCTCGTGGTAAACTTGCGCTAGCAAGGAACCCGATCCGACGACGACCACCACGAGGCACTCCACATGCAACCGATCGATGGCATCCACCACATCACGCTGATCACCGGCGACGCCCCGCGCAACGTCGACTTCTACGCGCGCGTGCTCGGACTGCGGATGGTCAAGAAGACCGTCAACCAGGACGACCCCGGCGTCTACCACCTGTTCTACGCCGACGAGCACGGCTCGCCCGGCGCCGACATCACGTTCTTCGAATACCCGGGCGCGGCCCCCGGCAAGGCCGGCGCCGGCATGGTCGCGGCGATCCAGCACCGGGTCGCCGGCGACGACGCGCTCGGCTACTGGGAGCAGCGGCTCGGCGACGAGGGCGTCGCGACCGAGCGGCTCGCCGACGGCGGCCTGCGGTTCGCCGACCCCGAAGGGATGGTCCACGAGCTCGTGATCTCGTCCGCCCCCGACGCGCCGTTGATCGCCGCTCACCGCGAGGTTCCGGCGCAATTCGCCCTCCAGGGATTCGAGGCGGTCCGCGCCAAGGTCCAGGACCCGGCGCGCAGCGAGGCGCTCCTGCAGCACGTGCTGGGCTTTACCGAACTGCGGACGGACGACTGGGAGGCGCGGGGCGACACTCGCGGCGGCCGGATCGTGTTCGAGCAGTCCGACGTTCGCGGTATCCCCGGCGCCGGCACCGTCCACCACATCGCCTGGGCCGTGCTCGAGGCAGAGCTCGCCGACTGGCGCCAGCGGGTGGCCGCCTCGGGCGCCCGTCCGACGCCGGTGATCGATCGCTTCTGGTTCGAGTCGGTCTATTTCCGTGAGCCGAGCGGGATCCTGTACGAGCTCGCGACGCTCGACGGCGCCGGCTTTGACGCCGACGAGACGCCCGACGCGCTCGGCGAGAAGCTCGTCTGCCGCCGTTCCTGGAGGCCCAGCGGGCTCAGATCGAGCCGCGGCTGACGCCACTGCCCGATCCGACCGTGTGGCGTCCGCAGACCGCCGCCAGCGCCGGCGCGACCGGAGCCGACCGATGAGTCCCGCCACCCAGGACCTCGGCTTCGCCCATGTGTTCGAGCCCGGCAGCTCGGACTGGACCCTGCTGCTGCTGCACGGCACCGGGGCGACGAGCACGACCTCGTCGGGCTCGGTCGACAGCTCGCGCCGACAGCGGCGCGGCTGTCGCCCCGCGGGCAGGTGCTGGAGAACGGGATGCCGCGGTTCTTCCGCCGCCTCGCCGTCGGCCAGCTCGACATTCCCGACCTGTTGGCGCGGACCGACCAGCTCGCGGACTTCGTCGCCGAGGCGGCGACCGCGTACGGCCGGGATCCGGGCAAGGTCGTCGCGGTCGGGCTGTCCAACGGCGCCAACATCGCCGCCTCGCTGCTGCTGCGCCACCCCGCGACGCTGCGGGCCGCCGGACTGCTGCGGCCAATGCTCCCCTACGAGCCCGAGCAGATCCCGGAGCTGACCGGCACCGACGTGCTGATCGAGGCCGGCGAACGCGACCCGTACTCGCCCGCCGAGCAGGTCACACGACTGACCGAGATCCTGCGAGCCGGCGGTGCCGAGGTGACGACGACCGTCGCGCCCGGCGCCGGGCACGGTCTGACGCAGGACGACCTCCGCCGGTTGGCCGCCTGGGTCAGCCAGGTGACCGCAGACTGACAAGCGTCCCCCGTCCGTGCTGCGAGCCCCGCGCGGCTCGCGGTACGGGCGCGGGCTGCGCCGGCGAGGTCAGGCGCTGGCCGGTTCGGCCGCGGGCCTCGGTCGACAAGCTGCTCCTGCAGATGCCTGCCCTCGATATCGACGTCGGGCAAGATCCGGTCGATCCAGCGCGGGAGGTGCCAGGCGCGGTCACCGAGCAGCGTGTGGACGGCGGGGACGAACGTCATCCGGATCAGGAACGCGTCGGCCAGCACGCCGAACGCAAGCGCGAAACCAATCGACGCGATCGTGATCGTGCCGCCGAAGATGAAGCTGGCGAACACGCTGATCATGATGATCGCGGCTGCGGTGACGACCCGGGCGCTGGCCCTGAACCCGGCGATCGTCGCTCCGGTCGCGTCATGGGTCAGGTCGTAGCTCTCGCGCATGCGAGTGACGAGGAACACCTCGTAATCCATCGCCAGACCGAACAGGATCGCGATCAGGAGCACCGGTAGGAAGCTGATGATCGGTGCGGTCGACGCGATCCCGAGGACCCGCTGGCCGTGCCCGAGCTGGAACACGAACGTGGTGGCACCCATCGCCGCTCCGATCGTCAGCAGGAACCCGACGACCGCGGTGATCGGCACCAGCAGCGAGCGGAACACCAGCGATCTGGATCAACAGCGCGAGCCCGACGACGAGCACGAGGAACACCGGCAGCGCCGCCGACAGCTTGCTGGACGTGTCGATGTTGATCGCGGTCGTACCGGTCACGAGGATCTGGACGTGGTCGGCGCGTTCGACCTGCCGGGCGCGGACCCGGATCTGGTTGACCAGGTTCTTGGTCGCGGTCGAGGACGGGCCGCTGTCCGGGGTGACGCTGATGATCGAGATCGCGCCGGTGGAGTTGCGGACCGGCTTGGCGACGGCGGCGACGTCGTTCGCCTGATGCAGCGCCGCGGCGACTTTGGGCGGGCACCTTCGGCCACTCGGACCTCGGCAGCGCGCTCGCGTCGGTGACGATCGTCAGCGGCCCGTTGAACCCGGGCCCGAACCCCTTAGACAGCAGTTCGTACGCCTTGTATTGGGTCGAGCTCTTGGGCAGCGTGCTGGCGTCGGGAAGGCCGAGCCGCATGTCATGGATCGGGATGATGATCACGCCGAGGATCACGACGACCGCGACGATCGCGACCACGGGATGGCTGGTGACGTGCCGGCCCCACCGCTCGCCCCACGGGTGCACGGCCGGCGGCTTGCGGCGCTTGGCCGCCCGCATGCCCGCGAACCCGAGCAACGCGGGCAGCATCGTGTTGGCGATCAGGACGGCGAGCAGGACGGTCCCGGCGGCGCCGAGGCCCATCGTCGACAGGAACGGGATCCCGACCACGAGCAGCCCCGCGAGCGCGATGAACACGGTCAGTCCGGCGAAGCAGACGGCGCTCCCCGCGGTCGCCACCGACAACGCGACGGACTCCTCCACCGACATGCCCTCGTCGAGGTGCTGGCGGTGGCGCGAGACGATGAACAGCGCGTAGTCGATCCCGACGGCGAGGCCGAGCATCAGCGCGAGCGTCGGCGTCGTCGAGTTGAGCGTCAACACGCCGGTCAGCGCGGTCAACCCCAGCAGCCCGATCGCGACCCCGGTCAGCGCGCTGATCAGCGGCAGCCCAGCGACCAGCAGTCCCCCGAACATGATGTAGAGAACGACGAACGCGATCAGCAGCCCGATGATGTCGCTGCTGCCGCTGCCGCTCGAGCCGGTTGAGATCACGCCACCGGAGAACTCGACCTCGAGCCCGGCCTTGCGGGCGGGGCCCGCCACGCGCTCCAGCGCGTCCTTGGTCTGCTGTGAGAGCTTGTCGACCGAGACCGCGAAGTGAATGTCGGCGAACCCGATCGTCTTGTCCGCCGACAGGGTCAAGGGCGACTTCAGGTTGGTCGCGGCGACGCCGACCGTCTGGGGCACCTGCTCGGCGAGCTTGACCGTCGGCATGACGACCTTCTTGTACTGCGGGTCGGTCAGCTTGTGTCCGGGGGAGCCGCGAACACGATCCTCGCATCGGCGCCGCCGGTGCCGGGGAACTGCGCGTTGAGCAGGTCGAGCGCCTGTTGGGACTGGGTCCCGGGCACGTTGAACGCATCGTCGGTGTGACCCTTGATCGTGACCGCGAGCACTCCGACGACCACGATCACCGTGACCCAGCCGCCGACCACCCAGCGGCGGTGGCGAACCGACCACGATCCGATGCGGTAGAGGACCGACGCGATTCGCGAAACCCTACGCGCAACCGGTGACGTTGAACATCGGCAGATCGTCGACGCATGCCGTCGTGCCGTGCCGCGCCGCGCCAGCGGCCAGGTCGGGTCAGGTGCTGCAGGTCTCAGGCGGCTGCTCGGCCAGCCGCGCGAACACGGTCGCGAGCGTCTGCAGCTCTGACTCGGACAGCCGGTCGAAGAACGCGCGCTTGACCGACGCGAAGTGAACCTCCTGGGCCTGGCGCAGCAGCTCCAGGCCGGCGCTCGTCAGATGCGCCTCGACCGCGCGCCCGTCGTCGTCAACCGGCCGGCGTTCCAGCAGCCCGCGCCGCTCCAGTCCGGCCGCGAGTCGCGAGACGCGGCTGAGGCTCAGGCCACACGCGCTCGCCAGCGCCGTCAGCCGCAGGCAGCGGCCGGGCGCGGCCCCCAGACGACCGAGCAGCTCGACGGTCGACAGCGTCAGGTCAAACCGCGCCTCGAGCTCGGCGTCGAGCTCACGGGTGAGCTGCTTGTGGGTCTCCAGCAACCCGATCCAGGCGCCGGCATGTAGCGCCGACCAGGCAGCGACCCCGTCTGAGCCGACCGAGAATGGCGTGGTACGCGTCGAGGTCATCGCTCGCAACTCTAGCGCTTTACTTGCCAGCGCAAGCAAGCCAGGTGGGGCCGGCTCACCGGCCCGCCCCTCAGAGCGCGTCGGGCAGCACCTCGGCGCCGTGGTCCGGTGGCGACCCGTAGACGTACAGCAGCAGCTCGCCGTCGGTCCGATTGGCGACCTGTAGCGGCGTCCCGGCGTCGACGTGCATCAACCCGCCGCTGGCGACTTGCACCAGTTCGGGCGGCTCGCCGACCGCCATCGTCATCGTGCCCTCCAGCACGACGAACGTCTCCTCCTGGTCGGCGTGCACGTGCCGGCGACCGCGCGCGCCGGGCTCATACCGCCACAAGTTCGCGCGCGTATGGGTGAAGCCGGCTTCGTCGGACAGTTGAGATGTGTAGCGAGCGGGCTCGCCCGGCTCATGCGGACGGACCATCCATTCGCGGCCGCTGAATGACACGGGATCGTGCATCCGGCGGATCGTACCCTTGAGCTCCCGTGACCGATCCCGAGGCGTTCTATCTCCCACTTGGCGGCGGCCGATTTGAGCCGACCCGCGCGACCGAGAGTCCGTGGGATCAGACCGCGCAGCACGGTGGCCCGCCGGCGGCGCTGCTCGCCCACCTGATCGACGCGACGCGTTGCTGGCGAGCTGCGGCTGGCGCGGCTGAGCATCGACTTCTTCGGCGCGATCCCGCGCCAGCCTCTGATGGTCACGGTCGAGTCGGTCAAGCCCGGACGCCGGGTGTGGCTGTCGCAGGCGCAGCTGATCGTCGAGGACCGGACGGTCGCCGTCGCGCGGACGTGGCACATCGCGACCGGCCCGCGGCCGCCGATCGATGACGAGCACACCGATCCGCCGGAGCTGCCGCCCGCGCAGGAGCAGCGCTACTTCTTCGGCCTCACCGACTGGGGCTACGGCGACGCGGTCGAGTGGCGGTTCACCGAGGGCGGATTCAACACGCCGGGTCGGGCCGGCGTCTGGACGCGGGTCCGGCCGGCGCTGATCGCCGGCGAGCCGATCACGCCGCTGGCGCGCACCTTGATCGTCGCCGACTCGGCCAACGGGCTGTCGAGCACGTTGCCGATCGCGGACTGGTGGTCGATCCCTCCGGGGATGGCGACGACGCTGATCCGGCCGCCGGACGGGGAATGGGTGCACCTTGCCTGCCACACGCGCCTGGCCGACGACGGCATCGGATTGGCGCACGCGGACCTGCACGACGAGCACGGCTTCCTCGGCGAGGTCGCGCAGCCGTTGCTGATCCAGCGACGCTGAAGTGAGCCGACGCCGAAACCGCGGCCACCTGCGCGACATTTTGAACCCCTGAGAGCCTGTTGCACAAAGGCCGGCCCGGGTTTGCTGACCGCGTGGGCGGGCCCGGTCGACGATTTTGATCCCGGTTCGGGTTTTCGCCTGGGTGATGATCCTCCGGTTGGCGCCTTTTGGGGGCTGCGGCACCCAAAAGGCGCCACATTGCCTGGCCCCGTCCAACGTGCAGTGCCGGGTCCCGCACCGCCGGCGCACGTCGCCCGCGGCTCCATCCGTCCACCCGCCCGGCTGCGACTGCGCACTGCGCACCCATCCGTCCAAGTGCGACCGCAAACGCGGGCCCGGGGAACTTTCCCGCCCCTGGAGGGCGGTGACTTTCCCCGGCGTTCGGGCACGAACCGCAGCGAACGCACCCAGCGCATGCCCAACCCGAGTCGCAGGCGCGCGGTCCTGGATGCGCCTCAGATTTGGCCCGATGAGGTGAGAAATATCCCGCACTCTCCGAGCCATACAATCGCGGCCGGCAACCTGACCGAGGAGAGCGACATGGGCGAGCAGGTCAAGTTCGTGCTGGGCGAGCAGGACATCCCGACGCACTGGGTCAACCTGATGGCCGACATCGCCGGCCCCGACAACCCGCCGCTGCCGCCGCTCCATCCAGCGACCAAGCAGCCGGCGGGCCCCGAGGACCTGGCGCCGCTGTTTCCGATGGCGCTGATCGTGCAGGAGGTCTCGGCCGAGCCGCTGATCGAGATCCCGGACGCCGTCCGTGACGCCTACCGGCTGTGGCGCCCGACGCCGCTGTACCGGGCGCGGCGGCTCGAACGGGCGCTCGACACCCCCGCCCACATCTACTACAAGTACGAAGGCGTCTCGCCGGCCGGCTCGCACAAGCCCAACACCGCGGTCCCGCAGGCCTACGAGAACGCCCAGGCGGGCATCAAAAAGCTCACGACCGAGACCGGCGCCGGCCAGTGGGGGTCGAGCCTGGCGTTCGCCTGCCAGCTGTTCGGGCTCGAGTGCGAGGTCTGGATGGTCGGCTCCAGCTACGACCAGAAGCCGTACCGGAGGTCGATGATGCAGACCTGGGGCGCGACCGTGCACCGCTCGCCGTCAGACCTCACGGACGCCGGCCGCGACCAGGCCGCCCACCCGACCGGCTCGCTCGGGATCGCGATCTCCGAGGCGGTCGAGGTCGCCGGCTCCAACGCCGACACGAACTACTCGCTCGGCTCGGTGCTCAACCACGTGCTGCTGCATCAGACCGTGATCGGCCAGGAGGCGATCGCCCAGCTGGAGATGGCCGGCGAGTACCCCGACACCGTGATCGCGTGCGTCGGCGGCGGCTCGAACTTCGGCGGCCTGACGTTCCCGTTCATCCGCAACACGATCCGCAACGGCGCCAAGACGACGTTCATCGCCGCCGAGCCCGCGGCCTGCCCGACGCTGACCCAGGGCGTCTACGCCTACGACTTCGGTGACACCGCCGGGCTGACGCCGCTGATGCCGATGTACACGCTCGGCCACGACTTCGTGCCCCCGCCGATGCACGCCGGCGGTCTGCGCTACCACGGCGACTCGCCGCTGGTCTGCGGCCTGGTGCACCACGGCCTGGTGACACCGCGCGCCTACCGCCAGAACGAGACGTTCGCGGCGGCGGTCCAGTTCGCCCACACCGAGGGGATCATCCCCGCCCCCGAGCCGGCCCACGCGATCAAGGCGACGATCGACGAGGCCCTCGCCGCCCGCGAGGCGGGCGAGTCGCGGACGATCCTGTTCGGGCTCTGCGGCCACGGCAACTTCGACATGAGCGCCTATGACGCGTATCTTGCGGGCGAGCTCGAGGACCCGGAGTTCTCTCAAGCCGAGCTCGACCGGGCGCTCCAAAGCCTGCCGGAGGCCCCCGCACTGACGTAGCGAACCTGGGCGGGGCGGCGTCGCTCGCCACCGGCCGGACACAATGAGGGACACGATGACCGACTCGCTCTACGACCATGGGTTCGTCCGCGTCGCCGCGGCGGTGCCGCATGTCCGCGTCGGCGATCCTCGCTACAACGCCGAGCGGACGGTCGCGTTGGCCGCGCGCGCCGACGACCGCGGCGCCGCGATCGTGATCTTCCCGGAGCTCGGACTGACCGGCTACTCGGGCGAGGACCTGTTTCATCAGAGCGCGCTGCTGGACGCCGGCGAGCACGCCGTCGCCCAGGTCGTCGAGGCATCCCGCGACGTGCGGCCGGTGATCGTCGTGGGCGCGCCGGTCCGCGCCGAGGGCGGGCTGTTCAACGCCGCGGTCGTGATCCACGACGGCCGGATCCTCGGCGTCGTACCCAAGAGCTACCTGCCCGAGTACCACGAGTACTACGAGAAACGCCAGTTCCGCGCCGCGCGCGAGCTGCTCGGCGGCGAGCTGACGCTCGCCGGAGAGCGGGTGCCGGCCGGGCCGGAGCTCGTGTTCGCCTGCGCCAACCTGCCGTCGTTCCAACTGCATGTCGA
Organism: uncultured Actinomycetota bacterium; assembly: GCA_963757925.1. Taxonomy (GTDB): domain Bacteria; phylum Actinomycetota; class Thermoleophilia; order Solirubrobacterales; family Solirubrobacteraceae; genus Palsa-744. The sequence continues at coordinate 18,183 of CAVWTE010000025.1, read as the reverse complement.
GATCTGCGAGGACCTGTGGGTCGGCGATCCCGCCGAGCACGTACGCGGCGCTGGCGGGAGCGACCGTGCTGTGCAACCTGTCGGCCTCGAACGTCACGATCGGCAAGTCCGGCCTATCGGCGGATGCTGTGCGAGGGCCAGTCGGCGCGAACGATCTCCGGCTACGTCTATACGGCCGCCGGCCTCGGCGAGTCGACGACCGACGTCGCCTGGGACGGCCACGCGATGATCTGCGAGAACGGCGACCTGCTCGCCGAGTCGCAGCGGTTCTCCGACGACGAGCAGCTGATCGAGGCCGATCTGGACCTCGACCGGATCCTGTCGGACCGGACGGCGACCTCGAGCTACGGCGACACGATCGGGGATCTGCGCGATCGCCTGCGCGCGAGCTCGCCGCGTCGAGTTCGAGCTGCGGACGCCCGAGACGCCCGCCGGGCTGATGCGCCGGGTCGAGCGGTTCCCGTATGTCCCGGCGAATCCGGCGACCCGCAACGAGCGCTGCGAGGAGGTGTTCGACATCCAGGTGCGGGGACTGCAGACGCGGCTGCAGGCGACCGGCATCGAGCGGATCGTGATCGGCGTCTCCGGCGGGCTTGACTCCGCCCACGCGCTGATCGTCGCCGCCCGCGCGGTCGACCGGCTCGGGCTGCCGCGCACGAACGTGCTGGCGTACACGCTGCCGGGCTTCGCGACGAGCGCCGGCACGCTGCGCAACTCCCACGCGCTGATGAACGCGCTCGGAGTCACCGCGTCCGAGCTCGACATCCGGCCCTCGGCGACGCAGATGCTGCGTGACCTCGGCCATCCCGCCGCCGACGGCGCGCCGCAGTACGACGTCACCTACGAGAACGTCCAGGCGGGCGAACGGACCTCGCACCTGTTCCGGCTGGCGAACTATCACGGCGCGCTCGTGCTCGGCACCGGCGACCTGTCCGAGCTCGCGCTCGGCTGGTCGACCTACGGCGTCGGCGACCAGATGTCGCACTACAACGTCAACGCCTCGGTGCCGAAGACGTTGATCCGCTTCCTGCTGCGCTGGGCGATCGCCGCCGACCTGTTCGGCGCCGACGCCAACCAGGTGCTCGGCGCGATCCTCGACACCGCGATCTCCCCGGAGCTGATCCCGCCCGGCGACGACCACGACGGCGAGGGACCGCAGCAGGACTCCGAGGCGACCGTCGGGCCCGTACGAGCTGCAGGACTTCTTCCTGTACTACGTGTTGCGGTTCGGCTACCGGCCGACCAAGGTCGCGTTCCTCGCCCACCACGCCTGGGGTGACCGCGAGCGCGGCGAGTGGCCGGACCTGATCCCGATCGACCGGCGCAATCAGTACTCGGAGGCCGAGATCCGCCATTGGCTCCGGGAGTTCCTGCGACCGCTTCTTCAAGACCAGCCAGTTCAAGCGCTCGGCGCTGCCCAACGCGCCGAAGGTCGGATCCGGCGGGTCGCTGTCACCGCGCTCGGACTGGCGCGCCCCGTCCGACAGCGAGGCGACCGCGTGGCTGGACGAGCTCGGCCCCAGTGACGAGCCCGGCTGAGCCTGCGCAGACTTCCACGCGATGCCGACGAGACCCCGCCCCGATCACCCTGTTCCAGGTCGTCAAGCGCGCGTGCGACGTCGTCGATCCCGACGATGAGGACCCGATCGTCGGCGATTTCGAGCGCGCGTTCGAGGATGACGACGAGCCGATCCGCGCCGTCGACGAGATCGAGGATCGCGTCGGCGAGGTGCTCGCCGACCTCGATCCGGCGACCAACAACGGATCGCTGTCGGTCGCGGCCGCGATCGTCGTCTATCTCAGCTTCCGCCGCGACGAGCTGCACGTCGCTCCCGACCGGCTGCTGCAGCTCGCCGCCCGCGCGGAATGGAAGGGCGACCCGCCCGAGGCCGTCGCCGAGTGGCTGGCCGATCACGGGATCGAACTCTGAACGCGGAGATCGACGATGAGCTCGGCCGTGACTCCGCGTACGGCGCCGCGGGCGTCGACTACGAAACGCTTGACGCGGGCAAGCGCAACGCGCTGACCGAGGCGCTCGCCACATCGCCGGCGCTGTTGTCCGCCCCCGGCGGCGGACGCGCCGTCGACGAGTCCCGGGGCGAGCCGGCGTTCGTATTCGAGGCCGGCGGACAGACGCTGGCGTTCGTGGTCGAGGGGCTCGGGACCAAGTCGGTGATCGCCCGCGCCTGCGAGGACCAGCTCGGTGCCGACGGATTTGACGCGGTCGCCTACGACACGGTCGCGGCGATCGTCAACGACCTCTGCTGCGTCGGCGCGGTGCCGCTCGTCGTCAACGCCTACTTCGCGACCGGGGCGTCTGACTGGTATTCCCACGCAGACCGCCAGGCCGGCCTGCTGGCCGGCTGGCGCCGGGGCTGCGACGACGCCGGCGCGACCTGGGGCGGCGGCGAGTCGCCGTCGCTCAGCGGACTGGTCGGCACGCGACGAGATCGAGTTGGCCGGCAGCGCCGTCGGGGTCGTCCCGGGCGGCGCCCCGATCCTCGGGGCCGACTTGGCCGACGGCGACGAGATCGTGCTCGTGGACTCCAGTGGCCTGCACGCCAACGGCGCCTCGCTGGCGCGGCGGATCGCGACGCAGCTGCCCGACGGCTACCGCTTCGAGCTTGCCCGGCGGCGCGACGTTCGGGCGGGCGCTGCTGGAGCCGAGCGTGATCTACGTGCCGCTCGTGCGCGCCTTGCTGGACTCCGACGTCGGCGTCCGCTACCTGAGCCACATCACCGGCCACGGCTTCCTGAAGCTGATGCGGCCGCGGGCGCCGTTCACCTACGTGGTCGACGTCCTTCCCGATGTCCCTGAGGTGCTGTCGTTCCTGGTGCAACGCGCGGACCTGTCGCCGGCCGAGGCCTACCAGACGTTCAATATGGGCGCCGGCTTCGCGGTCTACTGCGCGGCCGGCGACGGCGCCCGCGTCGTCTCGCTCGCGACCGGGTGCGGCCTGCGCGCCCACGTCGCCGGCGTCGTCGCCGCGGGCCCGCGCCGCGTGGTCTTGCCGGGGCTCGGCGTCACGTTCGAGTCAGACGAGCTCGATCTGACCCCGCGCGGCTGAGCCCGACCGCGCTGACCCGCGGCAGCTGGGAAGGTTTGGCTCGCTGAGACGCCTGAAGTTCCCCGCGACGGATCTGGTCGGCCGCGCGTCCGGTTGTTCGCGCCGCTCGCGTGAGTCGCTCAGCCGCGCTCGCGTCGGCTCGCTCAGCCGCGGTCGCGTGAGTGGATCGGCCCCTGCGTCTCACGCAGCGGCTTCGCGATCCGCTCGGCCCGCGAGGAGATGATCTCGGCCAGCACCGAGACGGCGGTCTCCTCCGCGGTACGGCTGCCGATGTCCAACCCGCACGGCGCGTGGATCCGCTCGATGTCCGCGTCGTCGGCGCCCGCGGCCCGCAGCCGCCGCTCGCGATCGACGGTCGTCTGGCGGCTGCCGAGCGCGCCGATGTAGCCGGCGCCGGTCGCCAGCGCGGTCAGCAGCGCCGGCTCATCGAACTTCGAGTCGTGAGTGAACACGAGTACCGCATCACGCGGCCCGAGCACGACGTCGCGCATCAGCTCCTGGGGCCAGCCGATCATCACCTCGGCGACCGACGAGAAACGCGCTGAGCGGGCGAACCGGGCGCGCGCGTCGCAGATCCGTACGCGGTAGCCGATCTGCGACGCGAACGGAGCGAGCGCCGCCGAGAAATCGATCGCACCGAAGATCCACATCTGCGGCGGCGGCGCGTACGCCCGGATGTGGACGCGCAGTTCATCGCCCAGGGTGGCGCCATCGGAGCCGAAGCGACGGATCGTCGTCTTGCCCTCCTGCAACAGCCCGGCCGCCTCACGGGCGACGTTGCGGTCAAGCAGCGCCTGACGACCCATCGAACCCACGACCCGGTCATCGATCACCGACAGCCGCGCGCCCGCCTCAGCACCATCGAGCAACGTCGCGACCGCGGCCGTCCGGTCAGACCCGCGCGCCTCGAGCACCCCCAGCTCGACCGCCGCGACCTCACCTGAAAGCTCCTGGATGAAGATATGAACGGTTCCCCCGCACATCAGCCCGACCGTCCCGGCCAGCTCGTCAGAGATCCCGTAGGTCAGCACGCCCGGACCGCGCTCGCCCGCCAGCAGCGACTCAGCCTCGGTGACGACCGCGCCCTCGACGCAGCCACCCGTCAGCGACCCCTCGATCGCCCCCTCGCCATCGATCACCATCATCGCTCCGACCGGGAGCGGCGCCGAGCCATCCACCTCCACGAGCAACGCCTGCACGAACCGCCGGCCCTCGCGCAGCCAGCTCACAGCGTGCTGCTCGGTCGACCTCATCACGCCCGATTCGATCACTTCCAGACCGTCCCTCGCATCGTCCCGAATCTGTGCTTTCGCAGATTGATCTTAACCAGGCGGAATGTCGCCGCAAGCAACACCTAAGCGATAACTTAGCTCTGCTGCGGCACGCGCCCGAGCGCTGCGAAGGTCAGGTGCGGACCGGCTCGAGCAGCCGCCGCGGCCCCGCGATCGCCTCGGAAACCGCATCCTGGCGCCGGCCGGTCTGGCCGAATCCCGGGCCCGGCTCCATCGTCGTCTCGGCGGCCAGCGACCATCGCGCCACACGCTGCACAGCGGCCGTGGCGATCGAGCACGCCGTCGTCGGCATCGTGGCGCAGGATCCGCAGCGCCCCGGCCGGCGCGTAGAACTCGTCCCCCCACGCCATCAGGTCGCGGACGATCGGCCACAGCTTCGTGCCCTTGTCGGTCAGCTCGTATTCGTCACGTCCCGACGCACCCGGCACCCGGGTCAGCACCCGCTCGTCGACGAGCGCCTTGAGCCGCGCCGTCAGCACGGCCCGCGGGATGTCGAGATGCGCGACGAAGTCCCCGAACCGCCGGACGCCGAAGAACGCGTCGCGAACGATCAGCAGCGTCCACCGCTCGCCCAGTACCTCCAGCGAGCGAGCGACCGAGCACGTCTGGGCCGAATAGTCGCTGGGCAGTGGCATCGAACGCGAGCGTAGCACGTGACAGTTCAATCATCGAACTATCTCTGCTACGGTGCGGCGACACGCGGCAGTTCAATGACCGAACCAGCGATCCAAGGGAGCCCGATGCGCGCCGACCAGCAGACCGACGACCATGGCCCGAGCTGGCCGGCTGACGAGGGGCACCCGCGCAAATGGCTGATCCTGTGCGTGCTGGCGGCGGTCGCGTTCATGGCCCAGCTGGACCTGTTCATCGTCAACGTCGCGGTGCCGGCGATGGGGCAGTCGTTTCACGGCGCCGGCCTGTCTGACCTGTCGTGGGTGCTGAATGCCTACGCGATCGTGTTCGGCGCCCTGCTGGTGCCGGCCGGACGCCTCGCCGACCACTTCGGCCGGCGGCGGTTCCTGCTCGCCGGCGTGGTCGTGTTCACGGCCGGCTCGGTCCTGTGCGCGGTCGCGCCCTCGCTCGACGTGCTCGTGCTCGGCCGCGTGGTCCAGGCGGCCGGCGCCGCGAGCATCGTGCCCGCCTCGCTCGGCCTGCTGCTGCCGACCTTTCCGGCCCGCCAGCACAACCTCGTCGTCGGCGCCTGGGCCGGCGTCGCCGCCGTCGCGGCATCGTCGGGGGCGCCGTTGGGCGGCCTGCTGGTGACGCTCTCGTGGCGCTGGATCTTCCTCGTCAACCTGCCGATCGGGATCTTCACGATCGCGCTCGGGCTGCGGGTGCTGCCCGAGGTCCGGGCCCACGCGAGCGCGCGCCTGCCCGACACCGTCTCGATGCTGTCGCTGCTGGCGGCGGTGACACTGCTGATCTTCGGCACCGTCGAGGGCTCCACCTGGGGCTGGACGAGCCTGGGCGTGATCGCGTCACTCGCGGGTGCCGCCGCGGCTGGGCGCGCTGACCGTGCGCCGCGCGTTCACCAAGGACAACGCGGTGATCGAAGCCAACCTGTTCTCCAGCCGCGAGTTCGCCACCGCCTCGACGGCACTGTTCCTGTTCTTCATCGCGTTTGCGACGCTGCTGTTGATCAGCGTCCTGTACCTGCAGGACCTGTGGCACTACTCCGCCCTGGAGGCGGGCCTGGGGATCGCACCGGGACCGATGACCGCCGCCGTGTTCGCGATCAACAGCGGCCGGATCTCCACCCGCTTCGGCCGCGCCGTCCCCGCGCTGATCGGCAGCGCGGCGATGGCGCTGTCGGGCCTCTACTGGCTCCTGTTCGCCACCGCCACACCCGACTACCTCGTGTTCCTCCCCGGGATGATCCTCGGCGGCGTCGGCGCCGGGATGACCCAGGCGCCGTTGTTCGCGTCGGCGGCGACGCTCACCGCCGCGCGGGCGACGACCGGCTCGGCCGTGCTCAACATGGCCCGCCAGGTCGGGTCGGCGGTCGGCGTCGCGGTGCTCGTCGCGCTGATGGCCTCCCAGCATCCCGACGCGCTCGCGCAGTTCGATCGCGGCTGGGCGCTGCAGTTCGGCGCCGCCGCGGCCGCCGCCTGCGTCGTGCTGGTGCAGGGCGTGCTGCGACCGGCCAGACAGCGAGGACCTGCGACGATGGTCTCACGAACCGTCGCCTCGGACGGTGGCGTGCGCACATAATGTATGCAAAGCTCTGGGGGCATGGCGCGTCCACTGATCCTCGTCACCTGCTGGCGCCGGTTTCTGCCGACGTTCCTCGGCGAGCGGACGCTGCTCGACACGGTTGATCCCGCGTATGCCGCTCGCGTCGCCGAGGCCGGCGGCTGGCCGCTGCTCGTCTCCCGGCAGCCCGCCAACGCACATCAATCGGTCGACGAACTGATCGCCTTCGCCGACGGCCTGGTGCTGACCGGTGGCGGCGACGTCGATCCCGCCAGCTACGGCGCGACGCCTGAAGACGTGGCCGATGAGGACCCGGAGGCCGATGCGTTCGAGCTGGGGCTGCTGCGCGCCGCCCGCACGGCGCGGCTGCCGACCCTCGCGATCTGCCGCGGCGCGCAACTGCTGGCCGTCGCTCACGGCGGCCGCCTCGCCCAACGGCCGCCCCACACCGACGCGCATACCGCGCTCACCGGACTCAGCAGCGAGCAGATCCGCGCCGCGCGGCACCCAGCGGCCCTGGCCGAGGGCTCGCGCCTGCGCTCGATGTTCGGCCGCGAGACGATCGGAGTCAACACGATCCACCATCACCAGATCGCCGACCCGGGCGAACTGCGCGTGACCGCCGTCGCCCCGGGTGACGTGATCGAGGGGCTCGAACCGGACGAAGCCTGGCCCTGCGTCGGCGTGCAGTGGCATCCGGAGAAGATGGACGAACCCGAGCAGCGCGTGCTCTTCAGCCAGCTCGTACACGACGCGGGCCTTCTCCAGCTGGCCGGTTCGGAGTCGGCGTGAGCCTACGGGGCTACACCGCGCCGCTGTCGCCCGACGGGCGCGCCGGCATCGTGCCGCCGCCGCCGTGGCACTACTCCGGCGATTTCCTGATCGCCGAGTACCGCACCGACCCCGACGCCGTCGCGGCGCTGTTGCCGGCCGAGCTCGAGCCCGCCGAGGATCCCGGCGCGGTGGCGGCGATCTTCGCCGACTGGCAGTCGTGCTCGGTCGACGGCCACGAGCTCGTCGACCCGATCCAGTCGCAGTACCGGGAGTTCTTCCTGGTGGTCGGCGCGCGGTATCAGGGGCAACCGGTCAGCCGCTGCGTCTACATCTGGGTCGACAAGGACTTCGCGATGTACCGCGGGTGGATCCAGGGCTTTCCGAAGAAGCTCGGCTCGATCCACATGACGCGCCTGTTCGCCGCCGGCCAGGCGACGCCGAACTGCGCGAGGGCGCCCGCTTCGGTGCGACCTGCGCCGCCAACGACCGCCAGATCGCCCGCGTCACGGTGACGCTCGAGCACCTCTCCGAGACCGGTCCGATCGTCAACGACCCGCCGATGTACAACACCCGCCACTTTCCCGCGGCCTCCGGCTTCAAGCCCGACGTGTTCGAGCTCGTCCGCGCGGGCGGCCGCGACCGCGACGCCACGCCGGTCTGGGAGGGCAGCGCCGAGCTGCGGCTGTACGACGACGCGCTCGAGGATCTCGGGGCGATCGCCCCGCCGGGAGATGCTCCGCGGCTACCGCTTCAGCTTCGGCTACACGGTCGACGGCGTCGACGTCATCGCCCAGCATCAGGAGGATGTCCGCCCATGAAGCACGTTCGCGTTCGTCACGACGGCGAGGTGCACGAGGGGACGCTCGAGGCACGAGACGATCCGCGCCGCCGAGACGTCGGTGCGCGTCGGCGAGGTCGACGAGTGGCTGTCCCCGGTGCTCCCGTCGAAGATCATCGCCACCCATCTCACCTACCGCTCGCGCGCGGTCGAGTACCAGATGGCGCGCCTGCCGCAGACGCCCTCCTACTTCATGAAGCCGCCGTCGTCGCTGTCGGGCCACCTCGCCACGGTCACCCGGCCCGCGGGATGTCGGTTTCTGAACTATGAGGGCGAGGTGGCGGTGGTGATTGGACGCCGGTGCCACGGCGTCAGCCTCGACGATGCGCTCGATTATGTCGCCGGCTACACGGTCGCCAACGACTGGGGAGTGCACGATTTCCGCCATGCCGACCGGGGGTCGATGCTGCGGGTCAAGGGCCAGGACGGGTTCTGCCCGCTCGGCCCGGCGCTCGTCGATGCCGCCGACGTCGATCCCGCGGATCTCACGATTCGCACGTACGTCAACGGGGCCCAGGTCCAGGAGGGCCACACCGGCACCGACCTGATGTTCTCCTTCGCCTACCAGGTGGCCGACGTCGCCCGCCTGATCACGCTGGAGCCCGGCGACGTGCTGCTCACCGGCACGCCTGCCAACTCGCGCCCGGTGGCGCCCGGCGACGTCGTCGCGGTCGAGATCGACGGCATCGGTCGTCTGGAGAACACCGTCGTGCAGTCCGATCGCGAACTCGAGCCCGTCGGCGAGCAGCCGGCGGTCACGGCTCAGACCCTGCACGTGGCGCTGACGATGCCCGAGGAGGAGGCCGAACGAGAGGTGGAGCAAACGCGATGACCGCGCCGCGCGTGCTGCCGGCCGAGCCGCTGCCAGCCAAGCCGCTGCCGGCCGCGCCGCTGTCGATCGCGAGCGTCGTCGATCAGGTCTATGAGGCGATTCGGGAACGGATCACCGGCGGCTCGCTGCCACGCGGCGACCGCATCCACCAGGAGGACCTGGCCGACGAGCTCGGCGTTTCGCGCACTCCGGTGCGCGAGGCGTTGCGGCGGCTCGCCGCCGAGGGGCTGGTGGAGATGCGCACCAACCGGGGCGCCCGGGTCGCCGACGTCGGCCAGCGTGAGATGCACGCCGCGTACCAGGCGCGGCTGGTGATCGAGCCGGGAGCGGCGCGGCTCGCCGCCAAGGAGCGGCTGCCGGGTCCGATGCAGCAGATGCGTGACGCGCTGACCGCGCAGCGGCGCGCGGTTCCCGACGTCGGCAAGAGCTTCGAGGCCAACCGCGAGTTTCACCTCGCGCTCGTACAGGCGTCGGGCAACGAGTACCTGATGCAGTTCGTCCAGCGTCTGTGGGTGGCGCGGATCGGCGAGGTGATCTACGAGCGCCAGACCGAGTCGATGCAGCGCATGGGCAGCGACTCCGACGAGCACGAGGAGATCCTGCGAGAGATCGCGGCGGGCAACGGGAAGCGGGCCGAATCGCTGACCCGGCGCCATCTGCTCGATGCGATGCGGCGCTCCCGGGATCTGCTGGGCAACGCCCAGCGCGACGATGTCTCAGAGCCCGCACGGCTCAGACGATGATCTCGCTACGCCGAATTCACCACGTCTGCCTCAGGGTGGACGACGTCGAGGCCGCCGCCGCCCGCTGGTCGATCCAGTTCGGCCTCAGTCGCCGTCCGGATCGGAACGGACGGGCCTACCTCGCGTGTGACTACGAGCCCTACTCCCTGGAGCTGGTCGACGACAGCGAGGGCGAGCCCGGACACGACCACACGGGATTCGAACTGGCCCGCGGCACCACGCTCGACGACGCCGCCGCTCACCTGCGATCGCTGGACGTCCCGCACCGGCGCGACGACGCGGCGGTTGTCCTGCACGATCCCGACCGGCAGGGGATCGAGCTCGTCGCCTACGAACCGGCGGCCGATCCGCGTCCGCCGGTGGCCCGGTCCAGTGCCGTGCTGCCGGGCTTTCACCCGCGCAAGCTCGGGCACGTCAACTCGCTGACCGGCGACGTGCCGGAGATGGTCCGGTTCTACTGCGACGCGCTCGGCATGCGCGTGACCGACCGGCTCGGCGACGAGGGGGTGTGGCTGCATCTCAACTCCGACCACCACACGGTCGCGCTGGTCGGGAAGGGCCATGCGCACTTCCATCACCTGGCGTTCGAGCTGATCGACTGGGGAGAGCTCCGGGTCGCGCTCGACCACCTCGCCCAGCACGGCCGGTGGCTCGGCTGGGGGCCCGTGCGCCATGGCCTGGGACGCAACCTGGCGGCGTACGTGCGGATCCCCGAGGAGGCGTGCTTCGTCGAGCTGTACTCCGACATGGAGCAGCTCGAGCCCGACCATCGGCCCCGTGACTGGCCCGACGATGCCCATTCCTCCAACACCTGGGGGATCCTGCCGCCGCGCTCGTACTTCCGCTTCGACCCGGTGGCGGTGGAGTCCGAGCGCCAGGGCCTGGAGGCGCTCGGCCATCCGTTGCCGGCGCCGAGCAGCTGATGAGGCCCGGCCCGACACAGCGCGCCCGCCCGTGACCGCGACGGTGCTCGTCTCCGGCGGGGGCAGCGGCATCGGCGCCGCCGTCGCCGCGACGCTCGCCGCGGACGGCCTGCAGGTATGCGTCGCCGGTCGTCGCCGCGAACGGCTGGACGAGGTCGCTGCCGCCACCGGCGCGCACCCGGTCAGCGTCGATGTCTCAGAGCCGACCGGAGCGGCGGCGGCGGTCGAGGCGTGCCTGGCGCGGTTCGGGCGGCTCGACGCGCTCGTGGTGAGCTCGGGAACGGGGGCCGGCGGAACCGTGCTCGAGCAGACGCTCGAACGCTGGAACCGCGTGATCGCCACCAACCTGACGGGTACCTTCCTGCTCTGCCAGGCCGCGCTCGAGCCCCTGATCCAGACGCGCGGCGCGATCGTGACCGTCGCCTCGCTGGCCGGCTTGCGAGCCGACCCCGGCTCGGCCGCCTACTGCTCGTCGAAGGCCGGGATGATCATGCTCACGCAGTGCATCGCCGTCGACTACGGATCGCTTGGCGTGCGCGCCAATTGCGTCTGCCCGGGTTGGATCGCCACCGAGATGGCCGACGCGGCGATGGACGAGCTCGGCGAGCTGCGATCGGTCGACCGGGAGGCCGCCTACGAGCTGGCGGTCGCCGACGTCCCCGCCGGGCGCGCCGGACGCGTCGAGGAGGCCGCCGCCGCGGTGGCGTGGCTGGTCTCGCCGGCGGCGTCGTACGTCAACGGTGCGGTGCTGACGGTCGACGGCGGAGCCGCGGTGGTCGACGCGGGTACGCTGGCATTCGCGCCGCACCGCCGCACCGGACAGTCGCCGGCCGGTGAAACGAGAGGAGAGTGAGATGACCGAGGATGTTCACTCGGGCGCGGCGTTCGCCGCCCTGCCCGAACGGCTCGCGGAGCTGGCCGAGGTCGGCGTTCGCGCGGTCCGGCTGCAGTACGCCGACCTGCACGGCGTCTGCCGCGGCAAGGACATCCCGATTTCGGCGTTTGCGCACGCCGCGCAGGACGGCATCGGGTTCGTGGCGGCGATCATGACCACCGATCTGCGCCACAACGTGATCGCGGGCTTCGAACAGGGCTTCCCCGATCTGCTTGCTCGGCCCGACCTCGACACGCTCGTGCCGCTGCCGTGGCAGCCCGATGTCGTCGCCTGCTTGGTCGACCTCGAGGATCCGGCCACGCACGCCCCGTCTCCGCTCGACTCCCGCGGCGCGCTGAAACGGACGGTGCGGGCGTTCGAAGCGCTCGGCGTCTCGCCGATCGTCGGCCCCGAGCTCGAGTTCTACCTGTGCGAGGCCGACCCGGCGGCGACCAACGGCTACCGCCCCTACGCCTCCCAGCACAGCCCCGTCTACACCGTCGGCGACGTCGCCGATCCGAAGGGGACGCTCAGCCGGATGCTCGATGCCGCCGTCGGACTCGAGCTGGAGGCGATCGCCGCCGCCCACGAGTACGGGCGCGCCCAATTCGAGATCAACCTCCGTCACGGACCCGCCGTCCGCTCGGCTGACCGGGCCTTCCGTTACAAGAGCATGGTCAAGGAACTGGCGGCGCGCGACGGCCTGCTGGCGACCTTCATGGGCAAGCCGTTCAACGACGACGAGGGCTCCGGGTTCCACATCCACGTGTCGTTTGAGGACGCCGACGGCGCCAACGTCTGCGAGCAGGCCGACGGCGCCCATGGCCTCAGCGCGCTGACGCGTCATTTCATGGCCGGCGTGCTCGAGCACGGGCCGGCGATGATGGTGTTCTTCAACCCCACGGTGAACGCCTACCGGCGGATCAGCGCCGAGGCGCTCGTACCCACCCGAGCGTGTTGGGGTCACGACCACCGGATGACGCTGGTCCGGGTACCCAAGGAGCGTGGCGCGGCGACCCGGCTGGAGATCCGGCTCGGCGACGGAACCGCCAACCCATACCTGGCCTACACGGCGGCGCTGGCGGCGGGGCTGGACGGCATCCGCCGCGAGTTGGAGCCGCCGGAGCCGCTGGAGGGCATGATCTACGACCTGCCCGAGAAAATGCTCGGCCGGGCGCTGCCGAAGACGTTCCAGGAGGCGCTGGAGGAGCTCAAGTCCGATCAGGTGATCGCCGACGCGCTGGGCGCAGAGCTCGTCGATACGTTCGAGACGCTCAAGGCGGCCGAGCTCGAACGGTTCCGCGCCTGGGTCACCGACTGGGAGTTCGCCGAGTACTCACACCGGCTGTAGCCGGGCCGAGCCAAGCCGCGCCGAGCCAAGCGCCGGGCTACGGCGCCACCGGACCGGACGCGACCGAGACCGGCTCGTCGAGCGCCGGGACCCCCTCGTGCTCGACGGCGTGTTGCGCGGCCGAGCGCACCCGGTCGGGACGGGCGACATGGAGCACGGCATACCAGACCGCCGAGATCACGATGCAGGCGATCGCGATGAACACGGCGCGGTCGTTGGGATACGTGGGGAAGGGATCGAGCGAGCCCTTGAACGCCAGAATCGGCGCCGCCAGACCGATCAGGACCGCGGGGACCTTCCACCACAGTCCCCCTTCTTGAGCGCGGCTCTGCCACAGCAGCTTGAGCGCGAACACCGCCAGGAAAACGTAGATCAACTCGATCAGGTAGCTGCCGGCAGCACTGGTGATGTCGAACGCCTCGATCGGGTTGGGCAGCTGCACCGCGTTGCCGTAGTGGGTCACGCCGGCCCACACCAGCAGCGCCGCGCTCCACAGCCCGATCACGATGTTGCCGGTCAAGGGCGTGTCGTGGCTGGAGGTGCGCGCGGCGAGCTTGGGGAGCAGTCCGTCGCGGCCCAGCGCGAAGATGATCCGCGACGCGGTCACCATGATCGCGATCGCCAGCGACAGCGCGTCGAGAATGATCACCAGGTCGATCAGGACGCTCAGCCAGTTGCCGACGTAGGTGGTGGCCAGCGTCCCCATCGGGCTGGCGGCGGAGAACCAGGCGCCCTGGGCCAGCGCCGCCTTGCCGAACCCGATCGTCGCGGCATAGGTGACGATGATGTACAGCACCGCGCTGAGCGCGACGGCGCCGACGACGGCGATCGGGATCGACCGCCGCGGGTTCTCGGTCTCCTCGGCGATCGACGCCGCCGCCTCGAACCCGATGAACAGCGTGACCGCGAACAGGATCCCGTTGAAGACGGCGTTCCATGAACTCCCGCTGGGGGTGAAGACGGTCAGCGTGTTGCCGCCGACGCCGCCCTTGGCGATGATCACCACCGACAGGATCAGGAACGGAATCATCGACACGGTCGCGAGCAGCAGCACTCCGCGGATCGCGATCCGCACGCCGTAGTGGTTGAGCAGGAGGGCGACGATCAGGAACGCCGCTCCGCCCGGCCACCACGGGATCGAGGTATGCAGGTGACTGGCGAAGAAGCCCTGGACGAGAAAGCCGAGGGCGATGTAGACGCCGCCGGCGCCCAGGAACATGGCGCCGAGCAGGTAGACGCCGGACGAGAAGATCCCGAACGAGTTGTGCACCGCCTGCGAGAGGTATTCGAAGATCGCCCCGGCTCCCGCGAACCGGCGGGCGTAGATCGCGACGACGTAGGCGAGCCCGAGCGAGCCGATCGAGCCGAGCAGGATCGACAGCGGCGTCGAATAGCCCGCGACGTTGGCCACGAGGCCGCTGACAAGCCCGACCGAGAACACCGGTCCGATCGCCAGCGCCTGGCCGGTCGCGTGCAGCGTGGTCAGCTTGCGCGCGCCGAGATGCGCCGCAGGCCCACCCGCACTGGATTGCCCCGCACCGGATTGCCCGTCGGTCGCGGCCACGCCGCGCTCACCGTCGGTGGCCATTGCCTCTCCTCACGTCGCCTCGGTCTCCCACGAAGTTGTGGATACATTACTCACGGATCGGCGAGCCCGTCAAGCCGCCCGGCAGCGGGCGGGACCGCTTGAGTGGCGATTTGTCGTCATATGTTTGACAAATCGCCCACCGGTCGCGCGCGAGGTCGTGCTGACCGTCCTGGCTGACCGTCGCGCAGACGGTCAGCCGGGTCGCCTCGTCGGCAGGGCGCCGGGCGCGAAGCGTTTGGATACATTACCCATGGACTGCTACGGTGGCGTGCATGGGCGTGCGCGAGACGGATCTGTCGGCGGTCGACCTGCTCGACCACGACGTGTTCGCCGACCACGAGCCGTGGGAGATGTTCGACCTCCTGCAGCGCGAGGCGCCCGTCTACTTCCACCCCGAGCCCGACGGTCGAGGCTTCTGGGCGCTGACCAAGTACGACGACGTCGCCGCCGTCGTGCGCAACCCGAAGGGGTTCTCGTCGGAGCTGGGGGGCTCGGCCACGATCGCGGACCTGCCCGAGGACGTGCTCGCCACCCGTCGCAACTTCCTGGAGTTCGACCCGCCCAAGCACGGGCGCTATCGCCGCCTGATGTCGACCAACTTCACCCCAGGTGCGGTCGGTCGCTATGAGGATTGGCTCCGCGCGCTCGTCTCCGAATTGCTCGACCGGGTCCAATCCGGGGTCGAGCTCGACCTCGTGCACGAGCTGGCAGCGCCAATCCCGATCCGTGTGCTCGCCCACGTCCTGGGACTCGCCGACGAGGACCTGCCGCGCCTGATCGAGCTCGGCGACCGGCTGCTGGTCGACACCGATCCCGACTACGTCGGCGACCTGGCCTTCGGACACGAGCGTGAGGAAGATCGGTTCAAGCCGTTCGGCTCGCCGTGGGCCGAGGAACTGTGCACGATCGGCCGCCGCTACTACGCCGCCCGACGTGAGTGCCCGCGTGACGACGTGCTGACGCTGATCGCCAACGCCGAGATCGACGGGCAGCCGCTGTCGACCCACGATCTCGACAACATGTTCGCGCTGATGATCGTCGCGGGCAACGAGACGACCCGCCAGGCGATCGCGCTCGGCACCCTGGCGCTCGCCCAGAACCCCGAGCAGTACGACCGCGTCCGGGCCGACCCCGAGCTGATCGCATCGGCGACCGAGGAGCTGCTGCGCTACGCGTCGCCGGTCTGGTTCTTCCGGCGCACGGCGACGGAGGCGGCGGAGATCCGCGGACAGCGGATCGCCGCCGGCGACAAGGTCGTGGTCTGGTTCGCCGCCGCCAACCGCGACCCCGACCACTACCCGGATCCCCACCGCTTCGACGTCACCCGCAATCCGACCGACCAGCTGACGTTCGGTCGCGGCGGCCCGCACCACTGCCTCGGCGTTCACCTGGCGCGCCTCGAGGTGAGGGTCTACCTCGAGGAGCTCGTCCGCCGGGTTGCGGCGATCGAGCTGTCAGGTCCGCCCGTGCGCCATCGCTCGAACTTCACCAACGGGCTCAAGCGACTGCCGGTCCGGATGACGCTCGCGCAGAGGTGACCGCCTCGGGCGCACCGCCGCGGCTGGTCCTGGTCCTCTCCGAGAACTGGACGATGAGCTCGCCGCGGGACCTGCGCGGGCTGGTGCGGATCGCGCAGGAGGCCGAGGACGCCGGGATCGACGGCGTGATGCTGTCCGAGCACATCGTCCTTGGACCGAGCGCCGGCGCCGGCGGACGCCCACGGAACCCGCGTGACTACGCCGCTCCGGGCAATCAGGACCCCGACACGCCGTGGCCGGACTCGATCGTCCTGATGAGCGCGATCGCCGGCGCGACCACGCGGCTGCGGCTGATCGGCGCGGCGATCATCGCGCCGCTGCGCCATCCGCTGCTGCTCGCCGATCAGCTGGCCACGCTCGATCTGCTCGCCGAAGGCCGGCTCGTGGTCCAACCGACGGTCAGCTGGCATCGGGACGAATACGACGCGCTGGGGGTGCCGTTCGAGCGGCGCGGCGAACTGCTCGACGATCACCTGGCGGCCTGGCAGGCCCTGTGGCGTCCGGGGCCGACGACCTTCCGCGGGCGCCACTACGCGTTCACCGACGTCCACCTGGAGCCCAAACCGTGGCGTTCCGACGGCCCACGCCTGTGGTTCGGGGGCAGCACGGTCGGGCCGTGGATCATCCGGCGTCTGGTCGCCTACGGCCATGGCCTGCACCCTTTCGGTCAGCCGACCGCCGACGAACTGCGCCCCCTAACTGAGGCGTTGGCCGCCGCCGGTCGCGACCTCTCCGAGCTTGAGATCGTCGGCGGCATGCGCGGCCGGTTCGACTCCGCCGACGGGGTCGCGGACCTTGATCGGGCCGCGGCGGCGATCCCGGCGCAGTTGGCCGCCGGCTACACGACGATCTGCTTCAAGCCGTCGCAGTTCACCGATGACCCCGCGCAGGTGGGTGCGCTGTGCCGGCGTCTGGTGGCGCTCAGCAGTGTTAGCCCGCGCTGAACGACGACGTGCGCTCACACACCGTCTTGACGTCGCAGTAGAAGTCAAACGAGTGCTGGCCGCCCTCGCGCCCGATGCCCGAGTCGCGGGCGCCGCCGAACGGGGTCTCGAGGTCGCGGACGTAGAAGCAGTTGACCCACACCGTGCCCGCCACGACGGCGCCACTGACCCGCTCCGCACGGCTCTCAGAGCCCGTGTAGATCGTCGCCGCGAGCCCGTAGTCGGTCGCGTTGGCCAGACGGATCGCCTCCTCCTCGTCGTCGAACGTCTGCAGCGTCAGGACCGGCCCGAACACCTCGTGCCCGAGGATCTCGGCTCCGGGCGGGACGTCGGTGAACAGCGTCGGCGGGTAGTACAGGCCGCCGAGCGAGTGACCGCCGAAAGCCAGCCGGGCGCCCGCCGCGATCGCGGCCTCGACGTGGCCGGTGACCCGGCTCAGCGCGACGGGATGGATCAGCGGGCCATAGGTGGTCGTCGGCTCGCGAGGGTCCCCCACCTCGATCTCGCTGACGCGAGCCTCGAAGCGTTCCACGAACTCGTCCAGGATCGACCGCTCGACGAGCAGCCGCGTGCCCGCCAGGCACACCTGCCCGGAGTTGTCGTACTGGTAGGCGGCGGTCGCCGCGGCGGCGTCGAGGTCGGCGTCCGCAAACACGACGAACGGCGATTTTCCCCCGAGCTCGAACGAAACCGGCGTCAGCTGCGCCGCGGCGTCCCGGTACACGGTCCGCGCCGTCGCGGGCGAGCCGGTGAACGCCACCCGGTCGACATCGGGATGGCCGGTCAGCGGCGCCCCGGCGCCGGCGCCGGTGCCGTGCACGATGTTGAGCACGCCCGGCGGGACGCCGGCCGCCTCGGCGAGGTCGCCGAGCAGGGAGCAGGTCAGCGGCGCCCATTCCGGAGGCTTGAGCACGACCGTGTTGCCCGCCGCGAGCGCCGGTCCGACGCGCCAGGTGGCGAGCATGAACGGCGCGTTCCACGGGGTCGAAACGGCGACGACGCCGCACGGGTCATAGCGGACCCGGTTGCGTTCGCCGCCGTGCAGGACGCGCGTCGGCTCGCCGAGCTGGTCGACCGCGTACTGCGCGAAGAAGCGGATGTTGTTGGCCGCCCGGGGCAGCACCCGAAGGTGCATCGCCTCATACAGCGAGCCGTTGTCGACGCACTCGACCTTGGCCAGGTCGGGAACGGCGGCAGCAATACGTCAACCAGGCGCAGGTAGAAC
>CAVWTE010000024.1:0-160898 GCA_963757925.1 uncultured Actinomycetota bacterium | reverse complement strand
GCTTGTGCGGCTGCGGCTTGTCTGGCTGCTTCGCGTTCGTCGCCTCCCGCGGCCCATGCGGCGTCTGATTGTCCGACCCAGGGTTCTAGCTGGGTTACGTATGGGGTGCCGCTATAGCTGCCTTCTGGCTGGGCTGCCGTGACGGGTGTTTGGGTCTGTAGTGTGCGTCCGAGTTGTGGTACGTAGGAGGTGGTGTTGCTGTTGGTGATCCCGGATGGGAGTTCGGTCGCTACGTCGGTGCCGCCTAGCCAGGAGTATCTGGGCGGCGCTCCTTTGGTTGGTACGCCGAATTCGCTGCTGTCGTAGGTGGATAGCAGTCCTTTGGTTTCAGTGGACAGTGATGCCTTACCTACGATGTCGCCTTGGAGATCATGCAGCAGCAAGACCTTTTCGCCGGCACTGGTTTCGGTGCCGCTGAGGCTGCCTTCTATGCCGTAGATGTTTCTGGACCATTTGCTTTCTCCTTCGTGGCCCATGCCACTACGCCGCTGGGGCCTAGTGTAGTGGTTGGTGGTCTGTGAGCTGGTTTTGCCGGAGGCGACGGTCTCGAGGATTCTGCCGGTCGGGTCAAGTGTGTAGGTGAGCTTCTGTTCGGCTTGTTCTTGGGTGGCTAGCTGGCCGGAGCTGTAGTAGCTGCTTATGACTTCGTGGCCTTCAGCGTCTACCGCGGGTAGCTTTGTGATGTCGCCGAAGGCGTCGTATTCGGTGCCTGTGTCGGTGAGGCGGCCTGCTTCGTCGTAGGTGTGTGCTTCGATGGTTCCGCCTTCGGTGGCGCATTCGTTTTTGCTGCCTGGAGCTCTGCTCGTCAGGCTCGTGCGGTCGCTTTCTACGTCATAGGCGTAGATCCGTGTCTTGCAGCCTTCTCCTGCTGGGTCTTCGAGCGTTTGGGTTAGCCGGCCGACGGTGTCGTAGCTGTAGGACTCGCTGGAGAGCGTGCTTTCTTGAGCGAGCGTTTCGCCGTGGATCGAGGGACTTGTGCTGTCGCTGAACCAGGTGCAGTTTTCTGAGCAGCCGGTGGTCTTGACGTACGCCAGGCGGGTCGCTTGCCCGAGGTTGTTGTAGGTGTAGCTGGCGGTCATGCCGTTTGGGTAGGTCTCGCTGCTCATGCGCCCTTCAGCATCATAGGACGCCGTGAAGGTCCCAAGGCTTGAGTCCGTGAGTTTAGTCAGTGCGTCGGTCGCGGGTTCGTAGCCGTAGGTATCGCTGCCCTTGCCGTCGTGGAGTTCTTCGATCTGTCCGTTGATGTTGTAGGAGTAGGTTGCTTTGTTTCCTGTCGTGTCTGTGTATTCGACGAGCTGGCCGAGACTGTTGACTGTGCTTTTTACTGGCTGGCCTTCGCCGTTGCTTTGTTCGATCATCGCGCCCGTCGTTTTGCTGTAGACGTCTTTTACGGCGGGCATCGATGTGCCGGTGCTGGCGGTCACAGAGGATTCGGTTGGTCTGCCGGCTTCATCGTAGGTCGTGGTCTTGGTGCGCGCTGCTTGTGCCGGCCGTTTCCGTGGTGCTCACGGCCTCATCGTATGCGTTGTATGCGGTAGTCGTGACTGGCAGATTTGGCAGGCTTGGGGTGTCGGGTTGGTAGGCGGGGCGTGTTTGGCATATGAGGCCTGCCCACTCGGGGTGTTCGCCGCATTCTGCATATGCGTTTTGGGCTTCGGCGGTGTAGTAGATTGTCTGCATTGGTGGCGCGTTTTCGCCGGGTGGGATCCAGCGTTGGATGCGGTCGTTGTTGGTGTCGGCGATGTACATCTCGCCGCCGGGCGCGATCGCGACGCCGTCGGGGTTTTTCAGTTGTCCGTTGCCGGTGCCTTCGCTGCCGTACTCCGCGGCGTATTCGAGCTGGTACTCGGCCTTGACTGCGAATTGGTCGATCCTGTTGTTGCTCGCGTCGGCGACGTATAGCTGTTTGTTTGCGATCGACAGGGCCTGCGGGCTTTTTACGTCGCCGGCGATGGTACCGACGGACGCCACCTTTTTCGTTTCGCATTCGCCTTCGGCTGGGCCAGACATGTGGACTCCGACGACGCCTTCTTCGGTGCTCAGGAATATCGAGCCGGTTTCGTGATCGCCGACGATGCCCTTCGGATGTTTCAAGTTTGCGACGCTTTCTTTGCATCCCCATCTTTCGAGTTCGCCGCTTTCACTGTAAATGCTGATGATATCGGCTGCGCCTTCGGCTACTGTGTAAATGTGGCCTTCTGAGGCCGATATGCCGACGACGTGCTCGCCCGCCTCAAGCGAATCGGTGATCGTGCGTATGTACGTGCCGGTCGGGCTGTACTGCTTGACCTTCGACTGCGCAGTGTCCGTCACGTACACGTCGCCGTTTTTGCCGATGGCGATCGCGGCGGGTTCCACGAGTTCTCCGGAGCCCGTGCCTTTTTCGCCAAACTGGGTGATGTATTCGCCGGAGGCAGAGAGCTCATCCACTCGGCTGTTTTTTGTATCCGCCAAGTATACGGTCCCGTTTTCAGCCACCGCTACTCCATGCGGTGTATTAACCTGACCATGTCCTGATCCTAGTGCACCGAATGCTTGCTTGTAGATGTAGGAGCCCGATCCTTCTGGCTCGCCAGTTCCGGCCCCAGGAGATCGCGTCTCTACGACGTTGCCGGTGGTCGGATCGTAAAGGGTAGTGTGTGTGAGGCTCGTACCGGTGGTTTTTTCGCCGTTCCACCGCTCCATACGATTGTTGCCAGTGTCAGCGATGTACATGTCACCGGCCGGCGCGATCGCGACACCGCCCGGTATGTTCAGCTGTCCGTTGCCGGTGCCTTCGCTGCCGTACTGTGCAGCGTATTCGAGCTGGTACTCCGCCTTGACCGCGAACTGATCAACCCGATCGTTGCCGGCGTCAGCGACGTAAAGCTGCTTATTGGCGATCGACAGGCCCTGTGGACTTTCCACCTCACCAGCAGTGATGCCAACGGACGCCACCTTTTTCGTTTCGCATTCGCCTTCGGCTGAGCCTGACATATGGACCCCGACGACGCCTTCCGCAGTGCTCAGAAAAAATGAACTGGTTTCGTGGTCACCTACTATGCCCTTCGGATGTTTCAAGTTTGCGATACTTTCCTTGCAACCCCAGCTTTCGATTGTACCGCTTTCGCTGTACACGCTGACGATATCGCCGATACCTTCAGCGACTGTGTAAATAGCGCCTCCTGAAGCAGATATGCCGACAACCGGCTCTTCTTTCTCAAAGGAGTCAGTAATAGTACGTATATACGTGCCAGTCGGACCATACTGCTTGACCTTTGACTGTGCGGTGTCCGCCACATACACATCCCCGTTTTTTCCCACGGCGATTGCGGCTGGTTCCACGAGTTCTCCCGAGCCTGTACCCTTTTCACCAAACTGGGTGATGTATTCGCCGGCCGCCGAGAACTCGTCCACCCGGTTATTCTTCGTGTCCGCTACATACACATCACCGGTTTCTGCTACCGCGACCCCGTGCGGCGTGTTGACCTTGCCGTGTTCTGCGCCAAGCGCGCCGAAGGTCTCTGTCATCACGCCGGAAAGCGCGTTGTTGGGATCCATCGTGATTGACGTTGGCTCGCGCAGCTTCCAGCCCAGGTCTTGCTGGCCTGAGTAGCCGGTCTCGGTAACGCGGACTTCTGCGTCTTCGCGACGGCCTGTGATTTGCGCCCCGTCGATGACACGGGTGACTAGGTCGTAGGGGCCTCCTGTGGTAGGCGCACCTTCGTCGTAAAAGTAGCGGACGTGGTTTCTGGCCTGGACTTCTTCGCCATTTGCAAGCCGAATCTTGTGTTCGGGACCAAGCGTTTCAAGCAGCCGTGTACCTTCGCTGCTATAGACACTTTGGGTGTCGAGGCTGCCAGCGATTTCAGCGGATTTGGCGCCTTCTTTGAGCGCGTTGATGCGGTTGTCGACGCTGAGGCTGCGAACCACATTGCCTGTTTCGTTGTATTCACTGGTTGCGATGCCGCCTGATGGAGAGGCGGTGTTGACCAGGTGCCCTTCTTCATCGAAATAGCTGATGTTCGCGCCTTCGGAGCTTTTCGCGGGCCAACCCTCAACGTGGCTTGGTGGGAAGATCGCGGTCGCTTCGACTGGGTTGTCCTCCTGCGCCCACGCCTGCTCTTCCGTTTCACCCATCGCATACGGGGCACCCGAGCCGCTCACCGGCACCTGATAGTCGATCGTGGTGACCGCGTTTTCCCCGACGCTTGGGGGCGCAGGCGCCGGGTCGTTCGTCGAATAGGTGTGCTGGTACTGCTCGACGCGGTCGTTGCCGGTATCCAGGACATCGGGGTTGCCGGACGCCGCGAACGCGACTCCTTGCGGTTCGCTGAACTGGCCATGTTCGCTGCCTTTGGAGCCAAACGCCGCCAGGAACACGCCGGTGGGCGAGAAGATCTGTGTGCGGTTGTTCCCCGTGTCCTCGATATACAGGGCGTGCGTGGTGGGGTCCGCGGCGATCCCGGTCGGGTTTGAGAATTGGCCGTTGCCGCTGCCGGAAGCCCCGACCTGCGCGACATAGGCTCCCTGCAGCGTGAGCTCCTGCACCCTGTTGTTGCCAGAGTCCGTGACGTACACGTCTTCGCCTGAGATCGCCACGCCCGTCGGGTCTTTGAACTGGCCGTTGCCGGTGCCCACCGAACCGTAAGTACCCATCAGCAGGCCAGTCGCCGTGAACTTCTCCACCCGATTGTTGCCCGCGTCAGCGACCCACACGTCCCCGAGCGAATCGACCGCGATGCCCTTGGGTTCATTGAGCTGCCCCAACCCGGAGCCTTTGGAGCCAAACGCCCGCACATATTTGCCTTCCGGTGTGATCACCTCGATCCGGTCGTTACCCTTGTCGGAGACGTACACGTCTTCGCCTTCGCCGCCGACCGCGATACCCGCGGGCTGCTTGAACTGGACTTCCCCCGAGCCTTCTTTTCCGAAGGCCGCCACGAATTCGCCGTTGCTCTTTAGCTCCTGCACCCGGTTGTTGGCGGTGTCGGCAACCCACAGGTGGCCCTCTCCGTCGACCGCCATCGCAGCGGGTTTTGCGAACTGCACGTCGCCCGACCCGGCGCTGCCAAACGCCGCCGTAAACGACGGTCCTGCCAGGCTGAGGACTTTGCTGGCGGCAGTCTGCGCACTTCCGGTCCCAGCGGCGTTGAGCGCGGTGACCTTCGCGACCAGGGTGTAGCCGGCGTCGATCGCCTGCGGCGTATAGCTGCTGTTGACCGCGCCTTCGATCGCGACGCAGTTTGCGCCGCTGGCGTTGCAGCGAAGCCACTGGTACGCCCACGCCTGCGTCGGATGTTCCCACGAGCCCGTCGAGGAAACGCTGATCGTCGTGCCGATCGTCGCTTCGGTGCTCGACAAGCTCGGCGCAGCGATGCTCACCGGCGCGGGTTCTGCCGCAAGGGACGCCGACGCAGGCGGGCGTGTCGCGGACAGCAACCTTCCAGTTTCAGGGTCCCCAGGCCAGGTGCCGTACCGCAAAAGCCACGGCTGCTGCCCAGGCGCTTTGACAGCCACGACGTGACCTTCGGGGTCATAGCCGTAGGTGGTTTCCAGCGCCGGGGAGATCCGTGGGTCCCACTCGCTTCGCAAGCGGCCTTTGCCGTCGTAGAGATAGTGCGCCACTTCGACCGTCCTCATCGCACCAGCGGAGGTGTTCCACGCCGTGAAGTACACGCGCGTCAGACGCCCCGCGTAGTCGCCCCATTCGCCGGGCGCTTCGCCTTTCGCGGTCGTTGCGGTCGCGTAGTTGAACGTCAGCGCGCGGCAGCCGCGTTTGAGGACTTTCGATGCTTCTTCGCTGCCCACAACCGCCGGGCACGTCACACCCACGGGGATCGGCGCGAGCGCCTCGTGTGGCCGCACGATCCGTTTGCCGGCTTCGCCTTCCACGGATTCGAAGGAATAGGTCTCGTTATTGCTGGTCAGCGTGCCTTCGGCGATATGCGGATACCACGCGGTACTCGCCCTGTCTTCCGCAGGGGTTCCTTCTGGCTGCACGAAATGCGTAAAGCCTCCAGCGCTCGGATCGCTCAAGACGTATTCCGTGACCGTTTCGCCTTCCTTGGCCGCCGAAAGCGACAGGTTCGCATCACCTCTCGGCGGGCTAAAACCGCCTTTGCCGTTGCTGGCGAACATCGTCACGCCACCACCAGCGCCGACCATCTGCACGCCGCCGCCTTCCGGCAGCACTTCCAGCTTCTCATCCGCCGCCAGACTCAGCTGCCACTCCGGGCCAAGCACGCCTTCGGCACCCGCGGTCAACGCCCTCGAGTCATAGCTCCGCGCAAGGTTCAAGGACCCCTGCCCACTCGCGATCGACACATCCGTCGAGCTCAAACTGAACGCGCCCGTCGTCGGGTCGACCAGCCCAGGACCCATCGACAGCGGCGCAGGATGATGCACGACCACGCTCCACACTTCAGTGGCGACGCTTCCAGCGTTATCGGTCGCGATCACCTCGACCAAATGTTCGCCGGCACCGAGCTGTTCGGCATCAAGCGTCCATTCCCCCGCCGCTACGCAGGGACCCGGTTCGCAGGACCCCGATTTGCCGCCCCCGACTTCTCGTCCGTCGACCGCGAGCTCGATCGACTTGACCCCTGAGCTTTCGGTCGTGCCCGACCCATCCGTCGCCTCGGCGGTCAGATGATACGGACGCTCATCAAGTTCCCCATTTGCCGGAAGTCCAGCCAGTTTCAAGTTGTACGGCGAAGTACCGTCCACCTTTACCGTGGCCCGTTCCACCGGACCGAAGCCACCGGGCGTAGCGTTCTCGGTAACGACTTCCACACCATCGCGCCCGTCACCCATTTTACTGTTATACGCCACAGGTTCGGTTACTTCAGGTCTGCACATCACGCCAGAACAGAGCCCTTCTTCCAAGAAGGCGTGTTTTATCACCGAACCGCCCGTAACTATACCGAGATAGCTGATCCCGATACCCGGATCTTTCGCCCACACTTCAAACGCGCTATTAGACGCCGGCCCAAGCCAGCCACCAGACCCATACAACACGTTCTTCTTGCCATCCGGCAACGTAGCCGAAGCAGTGTTGAACCCGTCCGTTGGATCGTGTTCCTGGCGGATCTCTACCTCCGCTTTTTCCAACGTATCCGAAAGCGAGGAGCCCGAGCCGGTAGCATCAACCTCGAAACGCACGGCATTTTTCGGGCTGCCGCCATGTTCCCCGCATTCCGGTTCCGGACACACCCCCGCCTCAATGTCACTGTAGCTCGTCGCCGGCGGCATCGACACCGGTGCCGTACCTTCATTTTTCGTAGACGAGAACACCTGAGAGAACACTTCGACGTTCCCCGACGGGTTACTCCCCGACGCCGACGCAAACGACAGCGCGCTGATCCTCGATTCGCCCTGCGCCTGATATGTAAGCGCCGCCCATTCCCCATTGGAATACCCAGAGGATTCCAACGTCAATCCACCAGAACCACCCCAGCCAGACGATGAAAATTTACCGCTCGACCTGACCGCGCATTCAGGGAGATCAGTAGCGTCACAAAACTTCCAGTTCGTCGGCCTACCCCCAGACCCCGTGAAAGATTCGTCGGCGACAGACGGATCAACAGCCACCGGGTACCGCACCTCGCCCGGCTCGGCGCCAACGGTCACCACCACTAGATCGCCCCGCAAACTCAGCGACACAGGCACTGGAAAGCCTTCCGCATCGGTCGCTGACGAAGCGCCTATACGCGCGATCACCCGCATCGCATCGACTACCGCCACAGACCCCGCTTCCCGGCGAAGACTTGCGCCTTTTGGCAGGCCGACCCTAAAAAACAGCTTTCGTGGGGAGCGCCGGCTGCGCAAGATCGTCTCCTCGCTAAACCCAGCCGCCTCAGGCTTGATCAACGTATCCACATCGCGAATCCCAGCACCCGCGTTTTCGCTGTCCCCATAGAAAACGCTCGCCCCATCGATAACGCCCCGGGAGCCTTCCAACGCCACACCACGCTCATCAACCGGCGTCAACGACACACCAGCCGCCGACAATGACGCACCCCTACCCAGCCGTTCAGGGATATCCACACTCGTCGCCGCCGCCACAGGCCGAAAATGACCACCAGCTTTACGAACAGCAAGATCAACCGGCACACGCTTCCCACCCGAAACCTCCCGCGCGATCGGCGTAAAAGATTCAATCAACGCATGCCTACCATCCCGCAACCTCACGGACTCCGCAAAATCCGTAACAAACTTTTGCTCCCTAGCGCCTCCGGGAAGCACCAGCGTCCCACCTGCAACCCGATCCACCAGCCCGGGAAACGCCCTCCCCGCCACCCTCTCAGCCGCGCCCGCACCAACCCCCACATACTCCGAGACACTGCGCGCCCTCGCGGCAACAGCTTCCGGAGATGACTTACGCATTTCCGCTTCCAGCCGAGCATCCCCAGGAAACAACCACGCGCCCACCCCACTCGTGTACAAAACACCCGGACCCACCAGCCCACCCGACGAAAGCTCGTTTTCACCGGACGATCCTGCCAACGGCGATTCCAAGCGACCAACAGGCCTTACCCGGGCCAGCGCCTCTTGCGATGCACCAGCGGTCGGTACCACAACACCCAACAACAAGCAAGCTGCGCACACAGCACCTTCCACCAGCCTCCACGACGAGAACTTCATTCTTCCCCACTCCTCGATCATTGCTGGACGGATGCCGCGGTCACGGCCCAATCAGCCGTATGGCATGGCCGATATAGACCTGTCTGATGGAGACGTTCTTACGCCGTATACTTATTTGACACGCCGCCGCGTGTCAATCGATGTTTCTTTCTATGAAGGTTGGTTGATGCTCAACATGGCGTGGTAAGTCGTTCGGCTATCCCACTCAAACGCCAGAACGCGCTGTAGAACGCTACCAGGATATCTACGCCGATGTCATCAGAGCATATATTGGCGTAGCCGATGCGCAGTCGCACGCCAAGGAAAATTCATCCGTCCCACTGCTGCCGGCACTAGCAAGCCCTCCACGAGAGGGCTTTGCCTTCAGACGCCGAGGCCGCCGAAGACGGCGTAGGGATGCATCGATTCCCAGATCGGCTGGCCGACAGCCTCCACGACTGTCTCGCTGCCCTCCGGCGACTCGCTGCGAACGCGCGCGGCCAGCGCCGCGGCCGCATCTTCGTCGCGCGCCCCGATCAGCAGGTGGCGCCAATAGCGACGAGAGGGAATCCCCTCATCCTGCAGTCGCTCCGCCAATTCGTTGGCGTCATGGTGGGTTGGCAGGCTTACCCGCACCTCGAACTCGGCATACCGGCTCGCGCCGGACTCCTCGTCCTCCGTCTCGATGCGCCGCTCGTGCTCGGCCTCGAGTTGCGTGTCGGTGAAAGGCAGCGGCACGGTGGCGTCCTCCCAGCGCTCCTCGAGCGGATGCCAGCGCCAGAGGCTGAGCGCACCGTCGATCCCGTGCTCATCCATCACGCGCCGCACCGCGTCGCGAACCGCGAAGGCAGCCGCTTCCGAATCGGCGTAGAGGAAGACGTGCTCGCCTTCGCCGCTTGCCACGACCCGGCCAAGCGTCTCGCGCTCGGACTCCTCCACGGTCGCCTCGTGCAGCGCCTGCAGCAGCCGCCTGGGCTGCGCCAGCTCGACCCGCACCCTGTATTCGTCTTCGCTGGCCACGGCCTTTGGCGCTAAGCCGATCCCTTGCGCAGCGTGCGCCGCTCGGCGAGCTCGCTGTCCTCATCGTGGTCGTGGACCGCTTCTGTGACGAGCGTTGGCGCAAGACCCTTCTCGACGGTCTCGCGCGTGACGACGCACTTCTTGACGTCCGCGCGCGACGGCAGCTCGAACTGCACCTCCAGCAGGATCTCCTCGATGATCGAGCGCAGACCCCTGGCGCCCGTTTCGCGCTCGAGGCCCCGCTCGGCGATCGCCTGCAGGGCATCCTCCGCGAAGACGAGCTCGATCCCGTCAAAGGAGAAGAAGCGCTGGAACTGCTTCACGAGCGCGTTGCGCGGCTCGACGAGGATCGAGACTAGATCCTCGCAGGTCAGCTGGTGTACGGCCGAGGTGACCGGCAGGCGACCGATGAACTCAGGGATCAGTCCGTAATGGATCAGGTCCTCGGGCAGGCAGTGCTCGAAGATCTCGCCCTTGTCATGATCGCCCTTCTCCTCGATCACGGCCGCGAAGCCCACGCCCTTGTGGCCGATCCGCTTCTCGATCACCTTGTCGAGGTTGGCGAAGGCGCCGCCGCATATGAAGAGGATGTTCGTCGTGTCGATCGTCAGGAACTCCTGGTGAGGATGCTTGCGCCCACCCTGCGGAGGCACCGAGGCCTGCGTGCCCTCCAGGATCTTCAGCAGTGCCTGCTGCACGCCCTCGCCTGAGACGTCGCGGGTGATCGACGGATTGTCGGCCTTGCGCGCGATCTTGTCGACCTCGTCGATGTAGATGATCCCCGTTTCGGCCTTGCGCACATCGAAGTCCGCGGCCTGGATCAGCTTCAGCAGGATGTTCTCGACGTCCTCACCGACATAGCCGGCCTCCGTGAGCGCGGTCGCATCCGCGATCGCGAAGGGCACGTTGAGGATACGGGCCAGGGTCTGCGCCAGCAGCGTCTTGCCGCAGCCGGTTGGGCCAAGCAGCAGGATGTTGGACTTCTGCAGCTCGATGTCGCTGTCGTCGGACTGCATCATCTGGACGCGCTTGTAATGGTTGTAGACCGCGACCGAGAGCGTGCGCTTGGAAGGGTCTTGGCCAACCACGTACTCGTCCAGCACATCATAGATCTCGCGCGGCTTTGGCAGGTTCTGCAGGTCGAACGCGGGCGGGGCGACGAGCTCCTCGTCGATGATCTCGTTGCAGAGATCGATGCACTCGTCGCAGATGTAGACGCCGGGGCCGGCGATCAGCTTCTTGACCTGGCGCTGCGACTTGCCGCAGAAGCTGCAGAGGAGCTGCTCATTGGTGTCGGTCGGCCGCGCCATCGTTGGGCCCTCAGTGCTCGGAGATCACCCTGTCGATGATGCCGTACTCCCTGGCCTCCTCCGAGCTCATGAAGTAGTCGCGCTCGGTGTCCTTCTTGACCCGATCGAAGTCCTTGCCGGTGTGCTTGGCGATGATCTCATCCAGACGCCTGCGCACGTCGATGATCTCGCGCGCGTGGATCTCGATGTCGGTCGCCTGGCCCTGGAAGCTCGATGAGACCTGGTGGATCAGGATCTTCGCGTTCGGCAGCGCCATCCGCTTGCCGTGCGCGCCGCCGGCCAGCAGCAGGGCGCCCATCGACATCGCGATGCCGACGCAGATCGTCTGCACGTCGGGCTTTATGAACTGCATCGTGTCGTAGATCGCAAGGCCGGCGTAGACCGAGCCGCCCGGCGAGTTGACGTAGAGCGACACGTCCTTCTCGGGGTCCTCGCTCTCCAGGTGCAGGAGCTGAGCCACGATCAGGTTCGCAATCTGGTCGTCCACGGGGGTGCCGAGAAAGATGATGCGCTCGTTCAGCAGACGGCTGTAGATGTCGAACGCGCGCTCTCCGCGAGAGGTCTGCTCGACGACCATTGGGACCAGTGGGCTCATGTTCCTCGCTTCAGTTTCGCCTCGAGGGCTCGATTCCTCCAGGACCTGCCAGGCGCGCCTTGACGCCAAGCGCTGGTCCCGCCCGCCCCGGCCGGCGGGACGCCAATAGACACTAGCGGTCCGGAGTCCACAGCTTCGCACCCTGTTGGCCCTGATCGGCGGCCTGGCCCTTGGCCGAGCCGGCGTCGGCCTGCTCGCTCTCGGGCGTCCAGAGCTTCTCCCGCGCCTGCGCGAGCTCGATCTCGATCGGCTCCGCGTGCTCTGCGATCAGATCGATCGCCGCACGTGCGGCCAGGTCCTCGCGCAGCTCCTCCAGGCGGCCGGCGGCTCGCAGCTGCGCCACGAGCTCCGTGGGGGTGCTCTCGCGCTCGCCGGAGGCGTCCTCGAGCGCCTCTTCGAGCTCCTGCTCGCTCGGCGAGATGCCCTCGGCCTCGACCACCGCCGTGATCACGGCCTCCCGCCGCAGCGCGCGCTCCGCGTCCGGCGCAAGCTCGGCGAGGATGTCCTCCTCGCTTCGCCCGTCGATGCTCAGGTAGGCCTCGCGGGAAAGGCCACGGTGGGAGAGCGAGTGCAGCATCCGCTCCCACATCTCCTTGGCCCGCGCCTGCACGAGCGCTGGCGGGGTCTGGACGCTCGCCGCTTCCACGGCGGCATCGAGCGCGGCCTCCCTGAACTCGGCCAGCGCGCGCTGACGCTCGGCCTCCTCCAGGCGCGTGCGAATGTCGACCCGCAGCTCCTGTATGTCCTCGAAGCCGGCGTCGATCGCGAAGTCGTCGTCGAGGTCCGGGAGCTGCTTGCCCTTGACCTCCTTCACGGTCACCCGCAGCCTGGTCCTGCGTCCAGCGAGCGGATTCTCGCCTTGCTCCCCGGGGAAGTCCACCTCGGCGCTCCGCTCCTCGCCGGCGCTCGCGCCGATCAGGGCGCGCTCGAGGTCCTCTGGCAAGCGGCCTGCACCGAGCTCGACGAGCTGGTCGCGGCCGCTGAGCGCAGCCTGGGCTGAGCTCGCCTGCTCGCCCTCGGCCTGCGCGTCGTCGCCCACGAGCTCGCCTTCGTGGTCGATTACGAGGAAATCGCCGGTCCCGGCGGGGCGCTCGACTCTCTCCAGGCGCGCGAGGCGCTCACGCATCGCCGCGATCTCCTGATCGATGCGCGGCTCGTCCACCTGCGGCTCGCGGCGGCCGACCTCGAGGCCCTTGTAGCGCCCGAGCGTCGCCTTGGGCAGCACGCCGATCTCGATCGAGAACTCGAGTGCCTGCCCCTGCGACGGCAGCTCGCCGAGGTCGACCTGGGGGTCGCCAACCGGCACGATCCCCGCACTCTCCACTGCGTCCGCGTACCAGCTCGAAAGCGTGTCGCGGACGGCTTCCTCGAGTACGGCCTCCCTGCCGAGCCTGCGAATGACGATCGGCGGCGGCACCTTGCCGCGACGAAATCCGGGATCCGGAGCTTCGCGCCGAGCTCGCGTGCCTTGCGCTGCAGGCGATCGTCGAGCTCGCTCGGCGGCACCTCCACCTGCAGGCGCACGCGCGACTCGGGGAGCTCGGTGAGCTCTGTCTTCAGCGCGGCTGGCACGCCGCCACGATACCGTGCCGGCCCATGTCTGCCGCAGCTCGCGCTTCTCGCGCCCTGGAGACCTGGCTCTGGACCGGCCCCCTGGGCCACCTCGCGGGCGGCGCGGCCGACTTCGTGACCGCGCTCGCCCGCTATGGCAGGGTGCGCCTTGCTAGGCGATGCTCGGCGCGCTGCTCGGCTGCAGCTCACGCTCCGCGCCGCGCGCGAAGGAGAGCGTGGAGCCACGCGGGATCACGAGCACCGGGCAGCGCACGATCCCCTCGATCAGGTTCTCGGCAGCCGCGCTGAGAGCGACCCGGCCGTCCTCTGCCTCCTGACGGGAGGCGACGACGAGCAGGTCCGCGCTCTCGTCTGCGAGAGAGGTCACGGTCGCGCCGGTGGCCGAAGCCAGCGACTCCGCGCTCGCCTGTGCGCCCGGATCATCGCCACTGACGGCGATCAGCTGCAAACGCTCGGTCTGCTGCGCGAGACCGGCCGGCGCGATGCCGACCGCAAGGCGGCCGCCTTCGAGCAGGCGCCTGGCGGAGTTGCCAATCGCGATGTGGCCCTTCGCGGTGTGGGAGTCGGAGCAGAAGACGATCGCCTGCGCACCAACCTGCTCGGCTAGTGTGCGCAGACCCTCGGGCGTCGAGCGATCGGTGACGACATGGCGCCCGGCCTCGCGTCCGCCGAGTAGCGCCGCGCCGCGCGCCAGCAGCTCCTCGGCCTCGTGCTCGGCGAGAGCCTCCTCGCCGGGCTGCGCCTCGGGAACATGGCGCACATAGGCCAGGGACACCTCGGCGCCGGCCTGGGCCAGGAGGCGGCCAAACGCGACTGCGTCGTCCTCGTTGTGGGTGCCGTCGTAGGAGACGATCACCGATGTGGAAGTGCTTGACATGTTTGGCTCCTCGTGAGAGATCAGGTGTCGATGACTGCATCCTGGCACCCCAAAGTCATCAGCACCAGCGATGTTACTTAGGGTTGCTATAAATTTTACTTATGCTCAATGTGGCGCGTCTGCAGACATTTGCCGAGGTGGCCAGACAGGGCTCTCTATCTGCCGCGGCGCTCGAGCTCTCCTACACCCAGTCGGCCGTCTCGCAGCAGATCGCCGCACTCGAGAGCGAAGCCGGCATTGCGCTGCTCGACCGACACGCGCGGGGAGTGCACCTGACCGCTGCGGGGCAGACGTTGCTGCTCCACGCCGAAGGGGTACTGGCGCGCCTGGAGGCGGCGGAGGCGGAGCTTGCGGCGATCAGCGGCCTGCGCGGCGGGCTGCTGCGGGCCGCCTCCTTCCCCACTGCGGGCGCCACGCTCATGCCGCTTGCGATCGCGACCTTCCGCGCGCGCCACCCCGAAGTCGAGATCACCCTCGCCGAGGGCGAACCGGAGCAAATCGCGCCGCGCCTGTCCGCCGGTGAGCTCGACCTCGCGCTGCTCTTCGAGTTCGACAAGCAGGCCGGTGAAGGTGAGGGCCTGATGCGCACCGAGCTGCTGCGCGACCCGATGTACCTCGCGCTTCCCGGCGGCCACCGGCTGGCGCGCCGGCAACGCCTGCGGCTCGACGACCTGCGCAGCGAGGCGTGGACCAGACCTCCAGCGAAAGCGCCTGCGCGCGCCACGTCGTCCGCAGCTGCCTGGCGGCGGGATTCGAGCCCAACATCTCCTTCGAGAGCGACGACTACCAGACGATCCAGGGCCTTGTCGCAGCCGGGGTGGGCGTGGCGCTGATCCCAGAGCTCGCGCTCTCGAGCGTCCGCCAGGACATCGCAATCCGCACCCTGCACCCCCACCCGCCGGCACGCCAGGTAGTGGCGGCAAGCCCCCCGGCCGCATCGCGCACGCCGGGTGCAAGCGCAATGCTCGCGATCCTGCAGGAGATCGCCTCGCGCTACACCCCGATCGGGCCGCCGAGCAGCTGAGACACCCTGCTCCTTCAGTCCCCCCAGGGAAAGCGCACCGGCCCAAGGCGCTGCACCTCAGGCTCGAGGGCAACCCCGAAGCGCTCGAGCACCCGCCGGCGCCCCTCCCCCATCAATGCCACGATCTCAGCGGTACCTGGCAGCACCGAGATTCTCGACGAAGTTGGCGTGCTTGGAGGCAAAGCGCGCCTGGCCCACCTGGAGCCCGTTGCAGCCGGCAAGGCTCAGCAGCATGCCGGCGCTCCGACCCTCCGCCCGCGGATCCTCGGGGTTCTTGAAGGTGGAGCCGAAGGTACGGATGCCCTGCGGCTGGGCCTCGTGACGCAGCGCCCGCATCTCTTCGAGCTTCGCCTTCACTGCCTCTGCGTCGGCCACAAGCAGGCGAAAGACGGCACCCGCAGACGACTTCGCCGTCGCGCAGGCAGGAGCTGCGGTAGCCGAATCCGAGCTCGAGAGCTCACACACGCTCGCTCACCCCCCTTTGCGCTCGCCAGGCGCCACCGACTCGAGCACCTTGGCCAGCTGGCCGCCGTAGGCATTGGCGTTCATCCGCACCGCGCCGCCGACGGTGCCGGGGATGTTCACGCCGAACTCGATGCCCGAGAGCCCGGCCCTGGCGGCCTGCGCCGCAAGAGCGGGCAGACGTACGCCGCCGCCGCAGGCAAGGCGCTCACTGCCCCGCCGTCTGATGCTCGCCAGGTCGCGATCGAGCTTAATCACGAGCCCGGCAACGCCCTCGTCGGCGATCAAGAGGTTCGAGCCCGAGCCGAGCACCGCGACCGGGATCGCGCGATCCCCCGCCCAGGCAAGCAGCGCAAGCAGCGCCTCCTCGCTGCCCACGCGCGCAAACCACTCCGCGCTTCCGACCGGTCCCTCACGGTCGCCAAAGCGACGCAAACGGCTTATCTCGCGCTCCCACCGGTCACTTGGCGGGTCGTGCAGATCGCTCACGCCTGCACGAGCCCCCGCGCGAGCCTGTCCCACGTCGCCGGCTCCCATCAGGAGACAGATGTCCCCCTCCGCAAGCAACCCGCGCAGCACCTGCTCTGCCCGCTCGAGCTGCGGCAGCCACATCACCTGCCGCCCGCCGGCGTGCTCACTGGCGGCGCCGCGCGATCGCAAGACCGCTGACACCGGGGTGGTCCTGCCGGCTCTCGCGGGCCGCGTACACCTCCAGCACTGCCACGAGATCGGCGCTCGCGAGCGCCCCTCCCGAACTCGCCCGCAAGCAACGCGGTGCGTGAGAAGAGGTGTGGCTGGAAGACCGCCATGAGGCGCCCGCGGCCGTCCGCGAGCTCGGTACGAGCAGCCGCGATCGTCGCGCGAACCTCGGTTGGGTGGTGGGCGTAGTCGTCGTACCACGAGCGCCCCGGGAGCCGGTGTGGCCAAGCCTCTGAAAGCGCCTGCCGGCCCCGGTGAGCGTGCGATCCCCTCGATCGCGTCCGCCTCCCGCACGCCGGCCAGGCGCGCGGCCTCCAGCGCCCCCGGTCGCGTTCAGGGCGTTGTGGGCACCCGGCACGTTCAACCCTCACCTCGTGTCCGCGCCAGGTGAAGCACGAGCCTCCGGGATGCAATCGCGGCGAGCTTACGTCGTAGGAGACGCGTGGCCCCTCGCGCAGCGAGAGCAGCTGCGGACGCTCCCAGATCACCGCCTGCGGCGCGCCCGCGAGGAACTGTGCATAGGCCTCCATCAGCTGCGCAAGCGATGCGTAGGCAGCGTGGTGGTCGAGCTCTGCGTTGGTCAGAACCGCGATCTCGACCTTTAGGCTGAGCATCGAGCGGTCGGACTCATCGGCCTCGACCACCAGCCATTCCGACTCGCTCCAGTGCGCGTTGGCAAGGCCCGCTCCGATCGTGCCGCCGATCATCCAGCCAGGATCGGCGCCTCCGCCGCGCAGCGCGTGGACGATCATCGCGCTGGTGGTCGTCTTTCCATGGGTGCCCGCGACCGCGATCGTGCGCCGCAGCGCACTCAACTCCCCGAGCACGTCCGCCCGCGGGCGGACGGGCAGCCCGCGCTCGCGGGCCGCGACGCGCTCGGGGTTCTCCGGCGGCACGGCGCTCGAATGGAACACCTCGATCTCGGCCCCGGCGGGCAGGTTGGCCGCCGCATAGCCGACCCCGGCCTCGAGTATGCCGTCGCTTTGCAGCCGCGCCAGATAGGGCGTATCGGTGCTGTCGGATCCGCTCACGTTCGCGCCGAGCGCGAAGGCGGCGCGCGCATATGCGCTCATGCCTGCCCCACCCACGCCGATGAAGTGCATGCTGCGGCCCGCCCAGGGGCCGCGCGCGGCGCTCATTGCGCCTCCGTGGCGCCGAAGCGCCCGGCGGGACCGGACGGCCCTCGCCAGCGCAGAGCGCGGTCCTCGCCGCACGGGACGCTCATCGCACCATCGCGACGCCGAGCCGACCGGCACGATCGCAGGGCCTCCGCCGGCGCAAAGCCTGGCCCTCTTCGCTCATCCGGCTGCCGCCTCGAGCAACGCCTGCGCGACCCGCGCTGCGGCATCCGGCCGCGCCAAGGACGCGGAGGCCGCGGCCATCGCGGCCAGCCGATCGCTGTCGCCAAGCAGCTCCTCGACCACCTCGCGCAGACCCTCGGCGCTCAGCTGCGCATCGGCGATCACGTGCGCTGCGCCCGCCTTGCTCATCCAGCGCGCGTTGGCGCTCTGGTGATCGCCCGCTGCCTGCGGGTAGGGCACGAGGATCGCTGGCAGGCCGTGCGCGGCCAGCTCGAACACCGAGCCGCCCGCGCGCGCAATCACAAGGTCGGCCGCAGCCAGGGCGTCGCCGAAATCCTCGACGTCGAGGTACTCGATCAGCTCGTATCCGGCCGGCAGCTCGCTGCTGGCAAGGTCGGGGTAGTCGCGCCGGCCGCAGATGTGCAGCACGCGTAGGCGCTGCTCGCCCGCACGGCCAAGCAGCGCCGGCAGGCCCTCGATTGCCGCATGGTTGACCGAGCGCGCGCCAAGCGAGCCGCCGAAGACCAGCACGCAGCGCTCGCCGGGGGCGATCTTCCACCGCTGGCGCGCCCGCGCGGCCTCCGCGCGGACCGGAAAGGTTGGACGGCCGGTGACCAGGTAGCGCGTGTCCCGATCGGCGAGCTTCCGGCCGGCACCATCGGCGAGCGGAAAGGCAAGGCAGACGCGGCGGGCGCCACGCGCAAGCAGCCTATTGGCGAGCCCCAGGTGGCTGTCGGCCTCGGTCAGCACGAGCGGCACCCGCGATATCAGGGCCGCCAGGCCGACCGGGCCCGCGACATATCCGCCACCGCCCATCACCGCGTGCGGGCGAAGCTCGGCGATGATGCGACGCGCGACGAGCACCGCCTTTGCGCTGCGCAGCAGCGCGCGGACGGCAAGCAGCGGGTTGCTGCGACTCAGGCCCTCGACCGTGAGCGCCCGGAAGGGGAAGCCCGCCTGCGGCACGAGTGCCGCCTCGGCACGCTCGCCACCGAGGAAGCTCACCTGGACGCCGTGGTCGCGCAGCGCCTCAGCTACCGCGAGAGCGGGCACCACGTGGCCGGCGGTGCCCCCCGCCGCTATCAGCATTCGCATGCGATCCGGTTCGCTCATGCCCCCATCGTGCCGTCTCCGCGCCGCGCGCGTCACGCTCACGATCCACGCGAGCTCGGCCGCCCGCCTTGGAGGCTGCGCGGCTTCGGCGCGGCTCGCGGTCTGGCACAGCGCGTACGTGGGCGCTGCCGCCGGCGGCGACATTCATCAGTAGCCCCATCGCGGCAAGCATCACGACCAGGTTGCTCGCGCCGGCGGACACGAACGGCAGCGGCACCCCGGTGAGCGGCGCAAGCCCCAGCACGGCGAAGGCGTTGAGCACCGCCTCGGAGACGATCAGCGACGTCATCCCGACGGCGATCAGCGCGCTGTGCAGGCTGCGCGCCTTCCGTGCGACCCGCAGGCCGGCGTAGCCGATCATCCCGTAGAGGCTGAGCAGGGCGCATATGCCGACCACGCCGAGCTCTTCGCCAATCACCGCGAGGATGAAGTCGGTCGAGGCCTCAGGCAGGTAGTAGATCTTCTGCACCGAGCGGCCCGGACCGACCCCGAAGAGGCCGCCTGAGCCGATCGCGATCTGACCCTGCACGGCCTGGAAGCCGCCGCCGCTCGGGTCGGCCCAGGGGTTCAGGAATGAGGTGAGCCGCTGGCGTGCGTAGGGCACGGCGATCGCATAGAGCGCCACCAGCCCGAGCACCACCCCGGCGATGATGGCCAGGTTGCGCAGTGGAATGCCGGCGGCGAGCAGCATCGCCGCGATCGTGAAGGCGATCACCATCGCGGTGCCGATGTCTGGCTGGGAGGCTACGAGCAGGCAGGCTCCTCCGACCACCAGCAGCAGCGGCTTGGTCAGCTCTTTGAGATCTGCGAGCCGGCGCGGACGGCGCGCGATCAGGGTCGCCGCGTAGAGCACGAGCGCGAGCTTCAGCAGCTCCGAGGGCTGGAAGACCAACGAGCCGTGGCCAAGCCAGCGGCGCGCGCCGTTCACGCTCACCCCGAGGCCGGGGACGTGGACGGCGATCACGAGCACGAAGGAGACCACGAGCAGCGGAGCGACGATCCCCTGCACGCGGGAGATCCCGTGCTTGGCCAGGATGCGCATCACCACGAGCCCGACCGCAGCAAAGACGGCGAACTTGATCAGTTCACTGCCGCCGCTTCCGCCCTGCAGCACCGTCGTGGCAGACGTGGCGCTGTAGACCATCACGAGCCCGAACGCCAGCAGGCACAGGGTCGCGGTCAAAAGGACGCGCTGCTCGATCGTTCCGCCCGAGGGAGCCCGCGCGCCTCCCGGCTTGTCCCGCCCCCCGACCACGTCTGCCTGCGCCGCCAGAGCGGCCAGCACGGGCGGATCCTGTGGCGCCAGACATCCAACCCGATTTCGACGCACGGGCACGAAGCCCTGCGCTGTGTCGCGATCCAGCGCTTGGATTAAGTCCTGCCCGCCCCGCATCCGGACGTGACGGTCTTTTTGAAAGACCTTCTTAGATCTGTGCGACCAGTTCCCTGAATAGATCGCCGCGTGCTTCGAAGTCGGCGAATTGGTCGAAGCTCGCGCACCCGGGCGCAAGCAGCACGACCTGCTCTGGGTCCTGGGAGACGCCCGCAGCCCGCGGCCCGTGCCTGGCCGCGCTCACCCAGCGCGCCGAGGCGATCGCCTGCCGCGCGGCAGTGCAGGCGCGATCGAGCGCAACATCGAGCTCACCGCACTGCGTGACGGGGACATCGAGGCCCTCGAGCGCCGTGGCGATGATGCCCGCGTCCTGGCCAATCAGGTAGACCCCGACGCAGCTGGTGGCGACCGGCTCTCGCAGCGGCGAGAAGTCCTGCCCCTTGCCCTGGCCGCCGGCGATCAGATGGATCGGCCGACCCGCGTCCGTCAGCGCTCTGAGCGCCACGATCGCGCTGTCCACGTTGGTCGCCTTGGAGTCGTTGACATAGCTTGGATTCCCTTGCTTGGAGAGCGAGATGCTCGAGGCGGTGCTTCACGCCGGGGAAGCCGCGCAGGCCCTTCGCGCACCGCCTCCGGCACGGTTCCACGCCGCGCTGCAGGCACAACAACCGCCGCAGCCATCGCGTTTGCGCACGTTGTGCTCCACCGGCGGATCCGAGGGCTCACGAGGCATCGATTAGCCCGCGTCCCCCGCCACCACAGCGCACCCTCGTGCAGAGCGCATCTAGCGCCTCCTGACCCGCAGCCGAAGCCCACGACCTGCGCACGCCACCAAGCCGCGCGATCCGCTGGCGCACCTGCGCCAGCTGAGATCGGACGCCCCGCCGTGTCCACTCCCACCCCGTCGAGGGTCCACCGGCATCACGGCCGTGTGCTGCTCCTGCTGGCGCGCGAACGCCTGCAGCTTTGCGGCGAGATACTCCTCGAACCCGGCGTGGCGGTCGAGGTGGTCGGGTGAGAGGTTCAGCAGCACCGCGACCTCCGGCGCAAAGGCCGAGGTGTCCTCCAGTTGGAAGGACGATGCCTCGCAGACGACCGTGACCGACTCGTCCACCCTGCCGCCAGCGAGCTGAGCGGCAGCACCGCGTTGCCGGCGGCCGCCACGGCAAGCCCTGCCTGGGCGTGGATGTGTGCGATCAGCTCGACCGTCGTGGTCTTGCCGTTGGTGCCGGTCACGGCGATCATCTGGTTTGCAAGCATCCGCCAGCCGAGCTCCAGCTCGCCGATCACGGGCAGCCCCTGGGCGTGGGCGCCGACGATCGCGGGGGCATCCTGCGGCACGCCGGGGCCCCTGATGACCGCCTGCACGACGCTGCTCACAGGCTCAGCCCATCCTCTTGCCCATGGACCTCGACGCCTTCGGCGCTCAGCCTGTCAAGGCCCTCCGGCGCCCGGAGTCCGCGCCGAGCACGGTCTCGCCGACACGCCGCAGCGCGCTCGCCGCGGCGATACCCGAGCGTGCGAGGCCCACCACCAGATAGGGGCCGCCGGGAAGCGGCGGTCTCGGGATCGAGGAGCGGCCGCCGGCCATCAGCCCACGCTCTGCTTGTACAGCGTGAAGCCGATCGCCGCGCAGACGGCGGCGACGATCCAGAAGCGCAGGATGATCTTCGTCTCAGACCAGCCCTTCAGCTCGAAGTGGTGGTGGATCGGCGCCATCAGGAAGACGCGCTTTCGCCGCCATTGGAAGTAGGCGACCTGGATCAGCACCGAGAGCGCCTCGATCACGAAGATGCCACCGATGATGATCAGCAGGATCTCGGTCTTGGTCATCACCGCGAGCCCCGCTATCGCGCCGCCGAGGCCGAGCGATCCCGTGTCGCCCATGAACACCGTCGCCGGAAAGGCGTTGAACCACAGGAAGCCGACCCAGGCGCCCACGATGCACCCGGCGATCAGCGCCACTTCCGGCTCCCCGGCGATGATCGCGATCGCAATGTAGGCAAGCGCGACGATCGCGGTGCAGCCGGCGGCCAGGCCGTCGAGGCCGTCAGTCAGGTTCACGGCGCTGGTGGTGCCCGCGACGACCAGGTAGATCAGCAGCGGGTAGAAGGGGCCGAGTTCGATCTGGTAGTCGACGATCCGCAGCCGCAGCGTGCTCTGCAGGTGGGCCCCGTGCACGGCGATCAGCCACAGGGCGATCGAGATCGCCACCGTGACGATCAGCTTCGTGCGGCCGCGCAGGCCGAGCGAGCGGCGGCGCGCGAGCTTGGTGTAATCGTCGGCGAACCCGAGCAGCGCGCAGGCGATCGCCACGCCGAAGATCCCAAGCGCCCGCCATTCGGTGAAGCTTGTGAGGATCAGGAAGGGGATCGCCATCGCGGCCATCACGATCACGCCGCCCATCGTCGG
The DNA here is from genome assembly GCA_963757925.1 of uncultured Actinomycetota bacterium. Taxonomy (GTDB): domain Bacteria; phylum Actinomycetota; class Thermoleophilia; order Solirubrobacterales; family Solirubrobacteraceae; genus Palsa-744. Next base: position 138,576 of record CAVWTE010000024.1, on the reverse strand, counting down.
CGTGCCCGCCTTGTGATGGTGTCCTTCGGGTCCCTCCTCCCTGATCTGCTGGCCAAACTCGCGCTTACGCAGGAACTCGATGAACTTCGGGCTCAGGAAGATGCAGATCAAGAGCGCCGCAGTCCCCCCGATCAGGATGCGGCCCATCAGCTGCCTCCTACCCGCGCGCGGTGGCTATTCACGCTCTCGCCTCGGCGCGCGCGCGGTACCGCGGGCGCGCAGCTCCTCGCGAGCCACGGTCACGTCATCGAAGGGAACCTTCTCGCCACCGGCGAGCTCCTGTCCCTGCTCGTGCCCCTTGCCGGCGATCACGACTACATCGCCCGGCAGCGCGAGCTCGAGGGCGTGCGCGATCGCCGCACGACGATCGACCTCCACCTCGACCGCCGGCGCCCCGGCGGGCCGCGTGGCCTCGCTTGCGCCCGCCATCACCTGCTCGACGATCTCCCGCGGGTCCTCAGAGCGCGGGTTGTCTGAGGTGATGACCGCGATGTCGGCAAGCCTCGCAGCGATCTCGCCCATGACCGGTCGCTTGCCGCGGTCGCGATCGCCGCCGGCACCGAAGACGCAGAGTACGCGGCCCTCGGTGATCTCGCGGGCGGCGCTCAGCACGTTGCCAAGCGAGTCGGGCGTGTGGGCGTAGTCGACGAGCACGGCGAATCCCTGTCCCTCCTCGACGGGCTCGAATCGCCCGGGCACGCGGACGCCCGTCCGGAGCGCCCCCAGCGAGACTTCTCATGCTCGCCCCCCAGCTGATGCACGCTCGCAAGCGCCGCGAGCGCATTTGCGACGTTGAAGCGGCCGGGCAGCGGCAGCGCGAGCTCAGCCTCCCCCGCGGGGGTGCAAAGCCGCGCCGTAGCGCCTATCGCTCGCGATCCGCAGCTCTCGCGCGGTGTAGTCCGCATCCTGCTCGATGCCGAATGTGACCGCGTCGCCCACTTCCCGCGCGAGCCGGCGCCGTATGGGTCGCCGACGTTGATGACCTTCAACGGCGGCGCGGCGGCGCCCACGAAGAGCATCCGCTTGGCCTGGAAGTACTGCTCCATCGAGTGGTGGAAGTCGAGGTGATCCTGGGTGAGGTTGGTGAAGATCCCGGCCGCGAAGCGCACGCCCTCGGTGCGCCGCAGCTGTAGGGCGTGCGAGGAGACCTCCATCGTGCAGCTGCTCTGCCCCGCCTCGAGCATCGCCCGGAAGTCGGCCTGCAGATCCACCGACTCGGGCGTCGTGCGCTCCGCGGGCGCGCTCCACGCCGCCGACCACGGCCTTCACGGTGCCAAGCAGCCCGCAGCGCCGGCCGCAGGCTTCGATCAGGGCCCTGACCATGAATGCCGTCGTGGTCTTGCCGTTCGTGCCGGTGATCCCGACCACCTGCAGCGTCTCGGTGGGATCGCCGTGGAAGCGAGCGGCGGCGGCGGCCATGGCGCTGCGCGTGCAGGCGACCTGGACCTCCGGCACACCGAGATCAAGCGGCCGCTCGACCACGAGCGCCGCTGCGCCCGACTCGACGGCCTGCTCCGCAAAGCGGTGGCCGTCGGTGCGCTCGCCGGGGATGCAGAAGAAGAGGGCCCTGGACTCACGCGCCTGCTGTCGTAGGCGATGGCGGAGATATCCGGGTCCTCGCTCGCCGGTGCCAGCACGCCCGGCGCACCGGCTTGCAGCAGATCATGAAGCCTCATCGACGCCCTGAGTCTAGTTTCCGGCTCCGACGTGGGATCGGGGCGCGCTGGGGCTCGCCGCCGACATCTCAGAGTGAGGCGCGATCCCGAGATATGGCAGCGCGAAGGCCATGATCTGCCCGAACGCGGGCGCCGCGACGGTGCCGCCGTAGACCGATCCGGTCTGGGGTTTGTCCACGACCACTGCGCAGAGCAGCTTGGGGTTGCTGGCAGGCGCAAAGCCGACGAAGGAGGCGACCATCCGGGTTTCGGAGTATTCGCCGGTCTGCGGGTCGATCTTGTTGGCGGTGCCCGTCTTACCCGCGAGCTGGTAGCCGGGGATCGAGACCTCGCTCGCGGTCCCGCCCGGCGCGAGCACGCCCTCCATCATCGTGCGAAGCTCGGCGGCGGTGCCTGGAGGAGAGCACCCGGTGGCCGCGCGGCAGCGGCGCGGAGCGCCGTCGACCGAGCGCGACGAGGTGCGGTGGGCGCAGGATGCCGCCGTTGGCGAGCACCGAGTATGCCGTCGCGACCTGCAGCGGCGTGACGTCCTCGCCCTGCCCGATCGGCAGGTTGCCCATCGATGAGCCGGAGCACTGGGGAGGGCGAGATCACGATGCCACGTTCTTCCCCGGGCAGCCCGAGTCCCGGCGAGGCCCCGAAGCCGAGCGGTGCACCCAGGAGTTGAAGCTTGTTCGCGCCGAAGCATCGCGCCGATCTTGATCGTGCCCACGTTGCTGGACCGGGCGAGGATCTCAGATGCGGTCAGCTCTTCTTCGGGGTGTTCCTCGGCGTCGTGGATCGTGCGGTCGGCGACCTGGATCTGGTCGGGCACGTTCAGGGTGCTCTGCGGGGTGATCAACCCTTCTTCCAGGGCCCCTGAGAAGGTCACGATCTTGAACGTCGACCCCGGTTCGTAGTCGAAGCTCACCGCTCTTTCTGGAGCGATTCCGCGGAGCGCCGAGGCGCGTCGTTGGGGTTGATCTGCGGCCAGTCGGCCATCGCCAGGATCGCGCCTGTGCGCGGGTCCATCACGATCGCCGTCGCGTCTTTGGGTGGAAGACCTTCCCCACCGCCGCGAGTACCTGTTCGGCACGGTGCTGGATGTTGGCGTCGAGCGTGAGCGAGATCGGCCTGCCGGGCTGCTCGTGCTTGGTTTCGCTGATCGACACCGGCTGGCCGATCTCATCGCTTGTCACGACACGCGGTTTCCCTGCACGCCGGAGAGCAGCTTGTTCTCGGAGTATTCGAGACCGGCAGTCCGCCTCCCCCTTGGCGCCAATCGCGCCGAGCACCTGCGCCGCGAGCGTGCCCCGCGGATACACGCGTTGGTCACCGGCGTCTCTTCGATCCCTTCGATCTCGAGCGCTGCGATCTGCTCGGCCTCCTTGGCGGGCAGCGCGTGCGCGAGGTAGACGAAGCCAGCGCGCTGGCTGAGCTTGGCGAGCACCGCCGAGCTCGATTCGCCGAGCAGCGGCGCGAGCTGCCTCGAGTCCGCGAGCGGTTCTGCGATCAGATCGGGGTCGGCGGAGACTTCGTCGGCCGGCTCGGAGACCGCGAGCACGACGCCGTCGCGGTCGGTGATCGTGCCGCGCGGGGCGGGCAGCGTTTCGATCGTCTCGTGCTCATCCTTAGCGCGCTGGCGGAGCGCGGCGCTGTGGATGCGCGCCGAGATAGAGGCTCCGTCAGAGCCGCGAGCGCGAGCAGAGCGAGGAAGACGCCGAACAGGGGGCCGACGCGGCGCTGGAGGTTGGCCACCGGCCGCTATCCCCCCGCGCCAGTGGGTGCTTCGGTCGCGCTCTGCCTGGACGCCGGTCTGCACTTCCTGGGTCGGCACGGTACTCGGCTGCGACTGCGCTTCCTGGGTCGGCGTCGCGCCTGCCTGACTCGCGGGGCTCGCCGTCTGGTCGAGACGCAGCCGGTTCCTTGGAGGTCAGTGCAGCCTGCTGGCTTTCCCTGCGGCAGCCCGGAGATGGCCGTTTCGCCGCTCGCGGGCGTGACGAAGCTCGTAGAGCTCGACACCCGAGCCCGTGCCCGTCGAGGTCAGGCCGCTCCGAGCTCGAGGCTCTCCCGGAGCTGAGCGCTCTGGCCGCCGCCTGCGCCACTCGCGGGAGGGCTGGCGCGCAGGAATTCCAGTTCTCCGGGCAGGAGCGCGACCATGCCGAAGTGCCGTGCCCCCCGCTTCAATCGCTTCTCCTGAGCCCGGCTTCGGAGTTGGTGATCGCCATCGCGGCGTTTTCGCGCTGCAGCTGCCGCCGCCCGGGTCAGCGAGTCGCCCGATGCTCGTGTTCAAATCGCAGGACGATCAGCTGGGCCGGTCACGATCCCGATCAGAGCGAACGCGACGATGCCGATCCAGACGCGTCCGCGTCAGGCTGAGCGCGAGCAGCCGCCGTGGAGAGAAGACTGCGGCGAGGGGCAGCGACGGAAGCGCCAGCGACCGGGCTCTGCGAACGCGCTGCGCTGGCGGCATGCGGCGCGGAAGCGCGATCCCGGGCGCGGCGGTCGCCGCGGCCGCGCGGGCAATGCCGCCGGACGGACCTGAATAGCGGCGCGGCGGGCGTCTGCTGGCAGGACGGGTGGAAGCCGGCCGCGCTCGACGCTGCCCTGGGGCGGGCTTGGCGACCGAGCGAGCGGCGGCCGATGCGGGGGGGGTCATCGCGCCTCCATCTGGTTGGCTCCAGCAGGACGATTCGTGACCTCACGATGGGTCGCGCGCAAGCCTTCCCCACCCAGAGTGAAGGCAGCGCTCATACGGCCCGCCCGCCCTCCTGGAGGTCATCGTTCGGCATCGGGGCAAGCTTGCGCGCGGCGCGCAGGTGCGCTGAGCCGGCACGCGGATTCCTGCTCACCTCCGCTGCGGAGGGCGCAACCGCGCGACGCGTGAGCAGAGCACCCTCCGGCTCTCGGCCACACACGCAGATCGGCAGATCGGGCGGGCAGATGCAGCCGCGTGCCCGCTCGACGAGGAAGCGCTTGACGCGCCGGTCCTCCAGCGAGTGGAATGAGATGGCCGCAAGCACACCGCCCTCGCGCAGCAGTTGCCACGCAAGCGGCAGGGCGCGGTCGAGCTGGCCGAGCTCGTCGTTGACAGCGATCCGCAGCGCCTGGAAGACCCGCTTTGCGGGGTGCCCAGCGCCGAACCTCGCCGGTGCGGGGATTGCGGCCTTGATCGTCTCGACGAGCTGCTGGGTCGTCTCGATCGGAGCTTGCCGCCTCTGTGCCACGATCGCTCTCGCGATCGCGGCGGCGTGCCGCTCCTCGCCGAGATCGCGCAGCGTGCAGGCAAGCGCGCGCTCATCGAAGTTCTCCACGATCTCCCTGGCGCTCAGCTGCTGAGACGGGTCCATGCGCATGTCAAGCGGCGCGTCGTAGGAGTAGGAGAAGCCGCGCTCGCGCGTGTCCACCTGCATCGAGGACATGCCGAGGTCGAAGTAGACCGCGTCGGAGGCGACTCCCTCATCCGCGAGCATCTGCAGCCCCTCCGCATAGCCGCCGCGGATGAAGCGCAAGTTGCAGCTCACCTCGGCGGCGAGCTCCATGAAGCGCTGCTCTGCCAGAGGATCGCGGTCGATGGCGATCAGCGTTCCTGCGGGTCCCAGGCGCTTGGCCACCATCCGCGCATGACCCCCCGCACCGAAGGTGCAATCGATCGCGGTGGCGCCGGGCGAGAGCTCGAGCAGGTCGAGCAGCTCGTCTGCGAGCACGGGCACGTGGGATGCGCCGCGACCGTCCTCCGCAAGCTCCTCCGCGCGCCGCACACGCTCGCTGCGGCTCCCGGACCTGCTACGAGCACCGCCACGGGGACGCCTGGTCTGTGACATGTCATGCAGGATGGTCGACACCAGCGGTGATCTCCGCGACGCCGCCAAGCAGCGCCGGTCGGTGTTGGTCCCAGCGGTCCTTCGTCCACAGCTCCAGGCGATCGCCTGCGCCGACGACCGCCACCTCCTTCTGCAGCCCGGCATGCTCGGCGAGAAAGCTCGGGACCATGATCCGCCCCGCGGCATCGAGCTCGGCGTCGTGCGAGCTGCCGTAGAAGAAGCGCTCGAGCTCGGCCAGACGCGGCGATAGCGGTGGAAGCTCCGCGAGCGCCCGCTCGGTGTAGCGCTCGTAGTCCTCGGGCCGCCAGACGCCCACGCACGGCTGCTGGTCGACGGGCATCGCGAGGACCACCCCATCGGCCAGGGCAGCCCTGTAGCGAGCCGGAACCGTGAGGCGGCTCTTCGCGTCGAGGGTGTGGTCGAAGGTCCCGCGGAACGCCATGTCATGCACTCCTGAAGTGTTTGGCCGAGCCGGGGAGGAGGAGTGGGAGGAGCTCCTCCACCCCGGCTCGATGCGCGCAAACTTACCCCACTTCCCCCCACAATGCAACCAATCATCGACATTTTCCCCCACTTCGTGACAGAACACTTGCATTACGCGTCTGAGGGGCGGGAGCGTGTAGCGTTCGCTGCCAGGGTCCGGTCTCTCCAGGGGAAAGGAGCGCATTGCGCACAACCGTCAGCGCCCGCGGGCGCAAGGCCATCGCTGCGGCGATCCTCATCGCGGCTCTCTGCCTCGGAGTGAGCGCCTGCGGCTCCTCGGCGCCAAGCGGCACCGAGGCCGACCCCGCGAGCCTCGCCCCGTCCTCCTCGGTGCTCTACGTGAGTGCGGCGCTCCACCCCGAAGGCACGTTGCGCCAGAGCACGCTCACCGATATGCGGACCCTGAGCCACGAACGGGAACCCCTCGCGAAGCTGTTGCAGGCGATTGCCGGGTCAGGCGCGCTCGAGAGCGTCGACTTCAAACGCGAAATCGAACCCTGGGTGGGCACCGACGCGGGCCTCTTTACCACCTCGCCTGCCGCGCTCTCGGGCGCGGCCGAATCGATCGGCGGCGCGCTCGGCGGCGGCATCTCCCCCGCGGCGCTTCTGCATGCGGCAAGCGCCGGGCTGCTCGCCCAGAAGAGCGTGCCGGCCGCACTCGTGCTCGACACCCGCAACCTCGAAGGCGCGCGCGCGTTCGTGGGCAAGATCGCAGGCCGGCAGGGCGCACGGCACGACAGCGATCACGGAGTGGCCTATGAGGCAAGCGCACAGGGAACGGCTGAGGCGATCGTCGGCAAGTTCGTGGTCATCGGCGACGAAGCGGGCGTGAAGGCGGCGATCGAAACTCACCTTGGCGGGCCTTCGCTTACGAGCTCGGGGAGCCCGTACGCGAGACTCGCCGCCAACGGGCCCGCGGGGTCCCTGGCGGGCATCTACCTGAGCCCGCAGACGGGGCAGGCGGCCTCCCTGCTGCAGGCGCTGCCGGGGACGCCCAAGCAGGCCCGCATCTCGATCGTGCCCGAGCACGGCTCTCTGCAGATCGACGTCGATCTGCTCGCGGCCTCCGAACAGGCGCAAGCACAGGCGGCAAGCGCCGCGACGCAGGCCGCAGGCCTGCTGGCCGGCCTGCCCGAAGACTCCTGGCTCGCGGCGGGATTCGGCGAAAGCGGCGCGCATGCCGCCGGCTACCTGAAGCTCCTCGGCACGGTCGTGGGCCTGGCAGGGAAATCGGTGCTTGCCAACTTCGGTGGCCCGGCACTGCAGAGCCTGCTGCAGCGGCTCGGTGAGCATCCCACGGCGGTGCAGCAGATCTTCTCCGGATGGGCCGGACCCGCGGCGGCGTTCGCCGCCGGCTCGGGCCTGCTCAGCATCCAGGCGGGCCTCGTGATCCGGTCGCGCTCCACGCCGGCCGGCCCGGCGGCGGCGCTCGTGAAGCTCGGCGCCTTGCTGAGCGCCGCCGGAGCGCAGGTGAGCCCGACCAGCGTGCCTGGTGCGCAGTCGGCGCTCAGCGTGCGGGTTCAGGGACTGCCGATCACCCTCGACATGGGCGCAGGCGCAGGCAAGCTCGTGATCGGCCTCGGTCCCGAGTCTGTCCAGGGCGCCCTCTCCCCCACCGGCGCGCTCTCCAGCTCCTCGCTGTATGGCAGCGCCTCCTCCTCGCTCGGCGGCAAGCCGTCGGTGATTCTCGACTTCCCGATGGCGCTTTCGCTACTCGAAGGTCTTGGCATAGAAGAAAACCCCTCGCTTGCACCGACGCTCGGCTATCTGCGCTCGCTCGGCACGCTGAGCGGCAGCGTGCAGGGGCTTGGCGGCGCGGTCCTGCGGCTGCACCTGCTCGCCGCCTTGCAGGAATAGTCCCGGTGGCGTCGCCGGCGCGCGGCTAGGCGCTCGCCGCGCTCGCCCCGGCCCCGACGGCCACCGTCCGCTCCGGCCGGTTCTCGGTCTCCACGATCACCCGACACGGGCGCTTGTTGAGGAGGTAGACGGCCGTCGGCCCGATCTGGCGCTCGCCCGTGGGCGCGTGCAGCGTCGACCAGTAGATCACGTCGGCGCCCACCCGCTGTGCCTCTTCGACGATCGCGGCACCTGGATTGCGCGTGCGGATCAGACCGGTGTGGATCTTTATGCCTGCGCGACGCGCCTGCGCGCGCGCGCTCTCGAGCGCCAAGCGGCCCGCTTCCTCCTCATCCTCCAAACCGGCTTCGAGGGAGAGCTGGCTTGGCACCGGCAGCACGAAGACCGCATAGACGACGCCGTCGTGGCCGATCAGCTTTGCCGCGCTGCCGAGCGCGGCCGCGCTCACATCGTCGCCGAAGATCGGCACCAGAGCCGTGCGGTAGCCAAGCGCCTGAAAGTCGGGTGGCCGCTGCGCGCGCGGAATCCGATGGGTGGAGAAGAGGTCGAGGCCCTGTTTCTTGCGGTAATAGGCATAGCCGCACAGGCCGAACACCATCCACGGGATGCCGACGTAACGGGTCTCGGTGTGCAGTGCGACGACGGCAACCCACACGACCGCGGTTCCGATCGCGCCGATCACGGCTGTGAGCGGGATCGAGGACCCTCTGATCTGTACGTTCCAGGGCAGCCGGTAGGGCCGCTCGCGGTCGGGGTCCTTGACCCGCAGCGCGATGATCGAGATGTGCGCGATCGTGAAGGAGAGCAGCGCACCGAATGAGTAGAGGTTGCCGAGCACGTTGGTGTTGCCGTAGAGGATCAGCGCGGCCGCGAACAGCGAGAAGAAGATGATCGTGAACCAAGGCGTCCGGTAGCGCGGATGCAGGTTGGAGAAGATGCTCGGCAGCTGCCGGTGCTCGGACAGCGACCAGGAGAGGCGGGATATGCCGATCAGCCCCGCGTTGGTTGCCACCAGCAGGATCGTCGCGGCGAGCAGGCCCACGTAGTATTCGGCGATGTGCCGCACGGTCCCGTGCAGGCCAAGACGGGAGACGATCCCGAGCACCGGATCGTTCTGGAATTTGCCGCCGAGCGCCGTCGCGTAGCCCGCTTCTTTGTAGGAATATCCGAGCGCGTGGCTGTAGCCCACGCCGTGATGGAGCACCGGCAGCGCTGAGAGCGCCACCACCGAGATGCCCGCATAGAGGCCGAGTACCGCAATCAGCACGAGGTTGACGGCTTTGGGGACGTCTTTGCCGGGGTCCTGAGCCTCCTCAGCCATGTTCGAGACGGTCTCGATGCCGGTGTAGGCGAGCATCGCGAGCGACAGCGCGAAGATCACTTCGTGCCAGCTCGGCACGCTGCCAAGGTGCACCTGGTTGATCAGCAGCGAGGGGTCGAGCACCAGCACCGCACCGAGCCCGACCAGCAGGACCTGCGTGCTCAGGTCCAGGACGGCCAGCACCACGTTGAGATTCGCCGACTCGCCTATCCCGCGGATGTTCAGAAGCACGAGCCCGACCACGACTGCTAGCCCGCCGAAGATGTCGCCCGGGTTTTCGTTGAGCGCGTGCAACCCCGGGAACGCGCTCAGATAGTGGGGCACGAAGAAGGCCGAGATCGCGATCGTGAGGATGTAGTCGAGGCTGAGCGCCCAGCCCGCGAAGAACGAGACGAACTCGTTGAAGGCGTGCCTTGCAAACGAAGAGGAGCCGCCGGCTTCGGGGAACATCGCCGCGCCCTCCGCGTAGGTCTTGGCGGTGCAGACGAACAGCCCGCCGGCGCACAGGAACACGACCGGCGTGAGCCCCAAAGCGTGGGCGGCGACCAGGCCGAGCGCGTAGTAGATCGAGGAGCCCACGTTGCCGTAGGCAGTGGCGAACAGGCCGGAGACTTTCACCGACCGCCGCAGACCGTGCTCGCTCAGGCGCGCCATCCCCGGCAGCGTATCCAGGAGCCCTCCCCGGAGAGCGCGCCGCCTGGCCCAGCCTCTGCAAGATCCCATTCAACCCGTGCGCCTGCGCAGGATTCGCGCTTATGATCCCGACGCCGCTGGACCGGAAAGCTAATCCCATCCCGCGTCGGCGCCGAGAAGCACAAGAGACCAGACACAACCCCCTCACAGGACCCGATACGACCATGCACATGGCGCGCCGCGGCAACTACAACTCAGGCACCGACTTCGTCCTCGAATACGGCGAGCTGCGCTTCACGTTCAGCGAGCGCGACTTCTCCGAGCGCTGCGAGCAGGCGGCGATCAAGCTCGGCTTCGTCGGCGGCCGTCTCGGCGAGCCCGAGCTCGAGGATCTCGTCAACCTCGCGGTCAACGGCGAGATCCCGGATCCGGCCTCTGCCCTGGGCGAGCACGTCAACGATTGCTGGCCTGCCCTGGTGGGCCCCGTCGAGCGCTCCCTGGTGCACTGGCTGCGGCGCCTGGTCTTCCGTGGCGCCTGGCTGGATCAGCGCGTCAACGAGGGCGAGCTGAGCGTCGCCTTCATGGAGGACACCGGCAGCTTCATGTACGTGCAGCCCGATCGCGCCGACGAGCCGATCGAGCTGGCGCCCGAGCCCTCCTGGGGCCGGGTGGCCTACCGGCCGTAGATCGCAGCGGTCGGCTCCGCGCGGTCGGCGCGCGACGGCACGCCAGTGGCCGGGCGAGACCGAAGCGCGCCCAGCCACACCGCGCAATGCCGCTATTTCACTTCTAAGGTTGCGCCCGCGAGCACGATTTCCATCGTGCCCGAGGCCGTGCCATTTGCGAAAGTACCCGTTTGGCACACAAGGCGCCCGAGCTGCTGTATTGGATTCCTTTTGCCTGCGGGACCCATTCGATGGTTTTTCCTTGTTCGCCCAGGGCCCGTTGTATTCCAGGCGCATCTGTTCGGGAACCGAAACAGTGCATCCACCGCCCCGTGACGGCGCCCAAGCGATCAGCCGACTGACTCAGAGCCACCTGCGAGCACCGCTTGGACATGATTGAGGGGACCCAACACGCCGTGGCGGGAGCCACTCTTCGCGTTCTGCAGTCCGATGGCCACGCCGGCGCGAGGTGCCTACGGCCGGCAGATGGCGCAGCGTCATGCCAGCCGGCCGCGCCCAGGCGCGATGAGCAGCTGCGTACTGAGGACGCCGTCGGCGTGCTTGCCTACTCCAACGAGGCCGCGGCCTTGGCGCGGGCCTTCACTATCTCCGCGGCAGACTCATCGCCGACCAGCAGCTCCGCCTTCAGCGTGCCGCTGGCGAGCAGGTCGAGCGCCGGCAGCCGGCCGGTACTCGTGTGCAGAACGTCGAACGCGATCACGGTCGTCTCACCGCCGAAAGTCTCGCCCGCGGTTGCGATCACGGTCAGCGAGCCGCCGTCCACGATGTTGCGGGCGGCAGCAAGCGCACGCCGAGCGATGTGGGGTGCAACCCCGTCGAGACAGTCGATCGCCAGCAGCACGTGCTCGCCGCGGCCGGCCAGGCGCTTGGCCGACTCCACGGCGCGCTCCACCGCCTGTCCCTGCGCATCGGGGCTTGCGGCGAGGCTCACGGCAGCCGCGGGCGGGGTCACCGTCCAGTCCGCCACCTCCTCGGGCCGTACGCCGGCGAGCACGAGGCTGATCTGTAGATCCTTTGCGTCCTGCAGGGCGCCGAGCAGCGCGCGCAGCGTCTCGGTCTTGCCCGCCCGAGCGGCGCCGCAGATGACAACGCGAGAGCCCCGACCGATGGGCGTGAGCCACTCGATCGCCTTCAGCGTGGATCCTCGGAGCCGAGCTGCAGGCGCTCACTGGGGAAGGCCGCCGGCAGCGAATCGAACTTCGGACGCCCTACGACGACGTCGGCGGGCTCGCCGTTGATGCTCTCGACGCGCACGAGCGAGGGGTGGCGCTCGGACCCGCGCGGGGCGCGCATCGGACCGCTGACCCGGTCGCCGCTGTCGAGCTCGCAGCGACGAACCTGCGCGGCGGAGATGTAGACATCACCGTCGAGATCGAAACTCGCGTCAGGGCGCAGGAACGCGGAGCCGTTGCCGAGCACCTCGATCGCGCCCTCCACGAGGCTCTCCTCCTCGCGCTCTGCGGCCTCGACGGGCTCCTCGGGCTCGGCATTGCGCCGCGCCCTACCCCCGCGCCCTCGCGGCTGATCCTTCTCCTCGTCGGCGGGCCGACGTCGGCGAGGCGCGGATTCGACGCGCTCGGGCGCTGGCGCCTCCTCCTCGTCGCCTGATCGGCGGCGGCGCGAGGGTCGGCGCCTGCGAGTGCTGGGCGCAGGCTCTGCCTCTGCCTCTGCCTCTGCCTCACCCTCCTCAACGGTCTCTTGCACATCTGCGCCGTCGCGCTGCAGGATCCGCTCGATCAGCTCTGCCTTGCGCAGACGGCGGTAGCCGTCGAGGCCGATCTGTCCGGCGATCGCGTGCAGGTCTGCGAGCGGGCTCGCTTCCATGTCGGAACGGTCGAGTACAGCCATGTTGTCTCCTTCGGTGGTTTCGATGGGCGGATGGAGCCCGGTCGCGTTGGCGCAGCGACCGGCACCCGTGCGCCACGGAGACTAGCGGGTCAGGCGCCGAAGGCGATTCCCTCCGCCTGCGCCTCTTCGCTGAACCGTGCCACCTCAGCCTGGGTTCTCGCCGCATCCCAGCCAAGCGGCGCGGCCATCGCCTGCGCAACCGCGCCGACGGGCTCCGCGGTCAGCTGCTTGGCCGCAAGCAGCCCGAGTCGGGTGCGCCGCAGCAGCACGTCGCCCACGCTGCGGGCCTGCTCGCGCGCAGCCGCGAGCGCCGCCTCGGCGAGCAGGTCGGGCATGCCGGAGAGGATCGGCTGCGCAAGCCGAGGGTCGCTCTGCGCGAGCGCCAGCACGTCCTGCGCTGAGTGGCCGTAGCGCCCGGCAAGCGCCTCGTAGGAGATCTCTGGCACACCCGGCACACGTGGCAGATCCTGCGCGGAGATCTGCTGCCCCAACGGGATCTCCTGCGTGCGACAGGGAGCGTCGCGCGCCTCGCGCTCCACGAGCCGGTCCACCGTCATCTTTGCCATCCGCCGCCACGTGGTGAGCTTCCCACCGGTGATCGTGATCATGCCGCTCGAGGTCTCATACAGCTCGGCCTTGCGAGATATGTCAACCGACTTGCGCGTATCTCCAGATGAGATCAGGGGCCGCACGCCGGCGAACGCGCCGGTGAGATCAGCGGACGTGAGCTCGGTGGCAAAGAACTCGTTGACGGCGCTCAGCAGATACTCGACGTCGCCCTCGGCGGGCTGCACGTGCTCCAATGGCCCCTCGTAGTCGTTGTCGGTCGTGCCCACGAGCGTTCGCCCAAGCCACGGCAGTGCAAATATGCTGCGCCCGCCGCCGGCCGGGACAATCGCCCCGGAGACCAGCGGCAGATCGCTGTTCTGCAGGGTGATGTGGGTACCTCTGCTTGGCCTGATGTTCGGCAGCTCGGCCTCGTCGTGGAGCTCCTGGGGACGCAACTCGTCCGCCCATACTCCGGTCGCGTTGACGACGCTCGCGGCCCGCACGTGCAACTCGGCGCCGCTCTCCATGTCCCTGGCCAGCACGCCGCACGCGCGGCCCTCCGCTTCGAGCAGGCTGCACGCGGCCACGCGGTTCGCACACACGGTCCCGAAGCGCTCGGCCTCTCCGAGGATCGTGAGCACGAGGCGCACGTCGTCGGTCTGGCAGTCATAGAAGAGATAGCCGCTGCTCGGCGCCCTGGAGGCAAGCGCGGGCAGCATCTCGACCACCTCCTGCCCGCTGATCACCCGGTGGCGCTCCGGGCTCCAGGATTCGCCCTGGCCGCTCTGCGGACGAGCCTGGGAGCTCGCCCGCCGCGCGCGGCGGGCACGCAGCCGGTCGCGGTCCACCGACATCACGTCATAGAGGTTCAGGCCCACGCCGACCAGCCGGTCCGGGCGCGCGCCGTCGAAGGCGGGGACGACGAGCGGCAGCGGCCGTACGAGGTGGGGAGCCAGGGCCACCATCAGCTGTCGCTCCAGCAGCGCCTCGCGCACGAGCCCGAGATCGAAGCTCTGCAAGTAGCGCAGACCGCCATGTACGAGCTTGCTGGAGCGGCTGGATGTGCCCGAGGCGTAGTCGGCCCGCTCGATCAGCGCGACGCTGAGGCCGCGCGTGGCCGCGTCGAGCGCCACACCGGCGCCGGTCACGCCGCCGCCGACCACGACGAGGTCGAATTCGCTGCCCTGGAGCGCCGAGAGCGCCTGCTCGCGATCGATCACATCGCCAGTCTCTCAGAATGCGGCTTCACCACTGAAACCGGCGCCGCAGTCACGGCGCAGCCTGCGGGCTGACGCTCTGCGGCAGCCCGCCGGACGACGTCAGATCTCTGAGAGCTCGGTGACGATCTCGCCGACGGCGCTCTTTGCGTCCCCGAAGAGCATCGCGGTCTTCGGGTCGTAGTAGAGCTCGTTTTCGATCCCGGCGAAGCCCGGGTTCATCGAGCGCTTGATGACGATCACGGACTTGCCGTTGGAGACTTCCAGAATCGGCATCCCATAGATCGGCGAGGAGGGCGTGTTCTTCGCCGCAGGGTTCGTCACGTCGTTTGCGCCGATCACGAGCGAGACGTCGGTGCGATCGAACTCCGGGTTGATGTCGTCCATCTCCTTGAGCTGGTCATAGGGGACATCCGCCTCGGCCAGCAGCACGTTCATGTGGCCTGGCATCCGCCCCGCGACCGGATGTATCGCGTACTTCACGTCCACCCCACGCTTCTCGAGGTCGGTTGCAAGCTCCTTGACGACGTGCTGGGCCTGGGCGACCGCCATGCCATAGCCGGGGACGATCACGACTTTGCTCGCGTAGGCGAGTTGCACCGCCGCGTCAGCCGCGCTCGTGGAGCGCACCGTGCCGGCATGCTCGCCTGCGCCTTCGGCGCCCGCGACCGCGCCCCCGCCGCCGAAGCCGCCAGCGATGATCGCCGGGATCGAGCGGTTCATCGCCTTCGCCATGAGGTTCGTGAGGATCGTGCCAGAGGCGCCAACCATCATCCCGAACACGATCAGCGCAGGGTTGTTGAGCGCCATCCCGGTCGCGGCGGCCGACACACCTGTAAAGGCATTCAGCAGCGCGATCACGACCGGCATGTCCGCGCCGCCGATCGGCAGCACGACGAAGTTGCCAAGCAGCGCGGCGACGATCAGCATCCCGATGAAGAGCAGTTCCGAGTGCGCGCCGGCGACCAGGTCCACGCCAGCCGCGAGCACGAGCACGAACAGCACGAAGTTGACCGGCTGCTGGGCGGCGCCGAGGCTGATCGGCCGGCCTGGGATCACTTCCTGGAGCTTGCCGAAGGCGATGTTCGACCCCCAGAAGGAGATCGAGCCGATGATCGCCGCCGCGACCGAGAAGATCGCGATGTACGTCGGCAGCGCACCCCGGTGGATCGCGAAGACGCCAAGCTGGACGACGTGAGCGCCATAGGTGGAGCCGTAGCTCCTGAACTCGACCCAGGAGATGATCGCGACCGCCCCGCCGCCGACCCCGTTGAAGAGCGCGACCATCTGCGGCATGGCGGTCATCTTCACCTGGCGCGCGGCAGGCACGCCGACGGCGCCGCCGATCAGGACGCCGAGCGCGATCAGAGCCCAGTTGCCCTCCCCTGGCTTCAACAGGGTGGCGATCACGGCGATCGCCATGCCCAGCGCGGCGATGCGGTTGCCGTTGACGGCGGTCTTGGGTCCCACGAGGCCGCGCAGGCCCTGGATCACCAGCGCGAAGGAGACGATGTAGAGGACGTAGATGAAGCTTTTGGCCTGCAGGAAGCTGCTGGCCAGCGGCAGCGTGCTCATGCCTGCCCGTCCTTGCCGGTGGAGGCGGAGTCCTTCTGCGCCTCGGCCTCCTTCGGCTTGGGGCGGCTCTTGAACATCTCGAGCATCCGGTCGGTGACAAGGAAGCCGCCGACGATGTTGATCGTGCCGAAGGCGACCGCGATCACGAGCAGCGCCTGGCTAAGCGCGTCGAGTTTGAAGAGGCCGATTTCAGGCAGGCCGATGAGCAGCAGCGCACCCAACAGAACGACGCCGTGGATCGCGTTGGTGCCGGACATCAGCGGCGTGTGCAGCGTGTTGGGGATCTTCGAGATCACGATGAAGCCGACGAAGCCCGCAAGCACGAGGATCGCGAGGTTGGTCGTCAGCACGCTTGCGAGGATCACGAGGCAGCCTCCGCTCTCTCGACCGCGGCCTTGGCGCCGGGGTTGACTATCTCGCCGTCGCGCACGATGCAGGCGCCCTTGACGATCTCGTCCTCGAAGTCGATCGCAAGCGCCCCGTTCTCGTCCACGATCAGTTCCAGCAGCGAGAGCACGTTGCGGGCGAACAGCTGCGAGGAGTGCTCCGGCATGCTCGCCGGCAGGTTCAGCGGCGAGACGATCGTCACGTCGTGGACGACGATGGTCTCTCCCGGCTTGGTCAGCTCGCAGTTACCGCCGGTCTCACCAGCGAGGTCGATGATCACCGAGCCGGCGCTCATGCCCTGCACCGCCTCCGCGGTGATGAGCTTGGGTGCCGGGCGCCCCGGCACGAGCGCCGTCGAGATCACCACGTCAAAGCCCTTGATCGCATCGGTCAGCGCCTGCTGCTGCTGCGCGCGCTCCGCGTCGGTCAGCTCCCGGGCGTAGCCACCCTCGCCGGCGGCCTCCAGCCCGAGGTCGAGCCAGGCGGCGCCGAGCGAGCGCACCTGCTCCGCCACCTCGGGACGCACGTCGTAGCCGGTCGTGCGCGCGCCGAGCCGCTTGGCAGTGGCAAGCGCCTGCAGACCGGCGACGCCGGCGCCAAGCACGAGCACCTTGGCGGGCGGGATCGTGCCGGCGGCGGTCATCAGCATCGGGTAGAAGCGGCCCATGTTCTCGGCGCCGAGCAGCGCGGCCTTGTAGCCGGCGACGTTGCTCTGGGAGGAGAGGGCGTCCATCGCCTGGGCGCGGGAGATGCGCGGGATCGACTCCATCGCGATCGCGGTCGCCTTGGCCCGGGAGAGCGCAAGCGTGCTCGCCGGGCTGCTCAGGGGTGCAAGGAAGCCGATCAGCAGCGAGCCCTGGCCGAGCATCGCGACCTCCTGCTCGCTCGGCGGGGAGATCTTCAAAACGACCTCGCAGCGCCAGATCGCGGCCGGATCGTCGCTGACCTCGGCGCCCGCCTCCCTGAAGGCCTCATCGGAGAGCAGCGCGCCCTCGCCGGCCCCGGACTGCACGAGCACGTCGATCTGCTTTGCCTTCAGGCGGCGCACGACGTCGGGCACAAGTGCCACGCGACGCTCTCCCGCTGCTGTCTCCTTGGGAACTCCTACCTGCATTGGCTGAGTGCGGCAACGTATCCGATCGGGCGGAGGCATGACTTGCAGAGCGCCCGCGGCCGGGAGCCAACAGCAGGCCCGGGCTGGCGCGGACCGCACCTGTGTGCGAGACTCGAACTGCTGTGACCGTCAACCTCACGCGGATCTACACCAAGCGCGGCGATGCGGGCCAGACGCACCTGGGCGACATGAGCCGTGTCTCCAAGCTGCACCCGCGCGTGGAGGCCTACGGGACCATCGACGAGCTGAACGCGAACGTCGGCTTCGCGCTGCTGGCGCAGGGCATGCCGGCGCAGCTTGCGGAGTGGCTTGGGCGCATCCAGAACGACCTGCTCGACCTCGGCGCCGACCTGTGCGTGCCCGAGCCCACGGACGAGAAGGCAGTCCAGCGGGAGCGCCTGCGCATCACCTCGGCATACGTGGCATGGCTCGAGCACGCGCTGGACGAGGCCAACGAGAAGCTGCCGCGGCTGCGCTCCTTCGTGATCCCCGGCGGCACCGACGCCTCGGCGCGGCTGCACCTCTGCCGGACGGTCTGCCGCCGAGCCGAGCGCCGCGTGCTCGCGGTGCAGGACGCCAACCCCGAGGTCGTGCGCTACCTCAACAGGCTCTCCGACCTGCTCTTCGTCCTGGCCCGCACGGCGAACGAGGGAACCGACTCGAACGCCGAGCCGCTGTGGCAGCCGGGGGCGCACGAGGCCGGCGACAGCCGCTAGGCCGGCCAGAGCCGATACCAGTCCGGCGGCGGCCGCTCAGGCTTCCATCAGGCCCGAAAGCGCCTCGGCGCACCGCGCGGCGATCGTGTTTGCAGCAGATGCCGCGGCCGGCCGGCCTGTCGTGCTCGGCGCAGCAATCGGAAGTGGGCGTCCCGCAATCGCGGCCAGCGCCTCGGCTGTCACCCATATGGGGCTTTGGGTGACTCCACTCGCGTAGCGGACGCTGCCATTGGCGAGCACGAGGCGCTCCAGATAGGAGATCGGCGAGCGGCCTCCTCTTGGCGGCGGATGCCCGGCGGCGATCAGCCCCTGGATCGCCCAGGCGGTCGACTGGGCGTTGGACTGCCCGCCCGGTTGCTGCGGAAAGCCGCCATCCCGGTTCTCCGCGCGCGCGAGGTAGGACAGTGCCCGCGTGAGCTTGCGGCCCGCTGGGATGCCGGATGCCACGATCGCCTGGACCGCCGCGGCAGTGTCGTCGACATCGCTTGGGTTCCCGCGCGGGCCAAAGCTGAAGCCGCCGTTGCCGTTCTGCTGGGCAGCGAGCCATCTGCCTGCCGCCCGCATTGCCGGGTCGCTGCTCCCCTTGCCGAGCGCGCGCATCGCGAGAATCCCGAACGCCGTGTGATTCGTTTCCTCGGCGAAGGACCCGTTCGCCTGGCGGTAGCCGGCGAGCTGCGCGGCGAGATCGTGGCCGCCGAGCGTTCCGGCGGGCAGACCGCAGGCGTAAAGCGCGAGGATCGTGCGCTCGATGCCACCGAGGCCTTCGAGCTGGCCGGCCTGTGCCTGCATCGCATCGAGCATCGTGTGGCCGTGTCTCTGGATGCCGAGCGGATCTCGCCCGGCGGCGGCAAGGCCGACCGCGGTCCACCCCGTGTAGAGGCCCGCGCTCGGCGAGCCGGGCGCTTCGCCGAAGCCGCCGTCGGTTTTCTGGGCGGAGATGAGATACGCCACGCCACGCGCAAGCGATGAGCTGGAGGGCGCAGCGCGCGCCGCTGGAGCATCGAGCGCGGCCACACCGGCAAGCAGCGCAAGCGCCGCCACGATCGCCGTCCCCGCAGGCTGCCATTCGACCTGCGTGCGAGCCCTGGTCCTTGCCAGCATGCGCGCGAGCTCGGGGCCGAAGGCGAGGCCGAAGAGGAGGGTCGATACGATGTCTGTGATGTCGAAGGGCAGGCCTTTGAGGACTTCCACAAGCAGCGTCGCCGGGGTGTGGCTCGCCCCGATCGCCCAGTCGTAGAGGTTCATGATCTCCTTGGCCACGAGCGCCGCCAGCGCGCACCCGAGCGCGAGCGGCAGCCTTCCAAGGCGTCGGCGTGAGAGCCGGCCGGCGAGCGCGCCGAGCAGCCCGACGATCCCCCAGGCCGCCATCTGCCACGGCGTCCAGGAGCCCTGCCCGAGGACGATGTTCGAGGCGAGCATGCCGATCGCCCCGACGATGAATCCAGGCAACGGACCGAGGGCGTAGCCCACGACGAAGGTCATCGCCGTGATCGGCTTCACGTCGTCGAGCGCCGCGAAGGCATCGCGTCCGAGCGCAGCCAGCGCGGATAGGGTCGCGACCAGCGCGACCGTGCGCGCCGAAGGCGCCGAGCGCTCATAAGCCAGCCAGCCGACCAGCAGCACGGCAGCCACCAGCGCGAAGCAGGCGAGGGGCCAGCTCACGCGGCTGCCCGCCCTGGCGCGAGGCTCGCGATCAGCTGCGCGCCCTCCTCAGGCAGAAGCGCGCCGCCGTGGCCGCCGAGGATGCGGGCGGTCTCGGTGGCGAAGTACCAGCCGCCGGACAGGAGCTCGCTGCAAGGCGCATCGGCGATCACGCGCCCGTTGGCCAGCAGCACCGCCCTGTCTGCGCAGCTTGCGGCGAACTCCGGGTCGTGCGTGGCCACGATCACGGCCGTCCCCTCCTGCGCACGGCGGCGTAGGTCCTCGGCCAGCGCGGCCTTGGCCCCCCTGTCCATCCCGCGCGTCGGCTCATCCAGCGCGAGCACGGCCGGCGGCTGCTCGGAGTCGGTCACGATCGCGAGCGCGAGCCGCTGGCGCTCGCCGCCTGAGATGTCGCGCGGGTTGCGATCCGCGAGCGCCGTCAGGCCGGCCCGCTCGATCGCCGCGCCGGAGGTCTCGAGCTCGACCCGCTCGTGCAGGAAGTAGTCGCCTGGGTTCTGCAGCAGCAGCGCGACGCGCCCGGCGCTTGCCACCTTGCCCCGGGTCGGCTTCAGCAGCCCGGCGGCATGACGCAGCAGCGTGGACTTACCGGCGCCGTTTGCGCCCATCAGCGCAATGCTCTCCCCCGGCATCAGCGTCAGATCGACGCCTCTGAGGATCGCGGGCCCATCGCTGAGCTCAAGCCAGAGCCCACGCAGTCGCAGTGCGGGTTGCGGCCGCCCGCGACGGCGCGCAGTGAGCCCGGCCAGCCGGCCCTGTGTGCGCGGAGCGGCCGCCTGCGGCTCGGGCTCGCCGCTTGGCAGAAGCCCGCGCGAGCGCAGGCTCTGGCGCGCCTGGCGCACCCCGCTCGGAGGCGGCCCCACCCCGGCCAGCTCCAGCAGGCGCGCGGCGGGCGTCTGCAAGTGTGCGGCGTTGGCGCCAGCCCAGGCCAGGAACGAGCCGGGGTCCCCGTCGTGGGCGACGCGCCCTTCGCTTAGCGCGATCACGCGATCGGCAACGTGCAGACAGCGCTCCAGGCGATGCTCGCAGAGCACGATCGTCGTCTCCCACTCCTGGTTCAGGCGGCGCAGCAGGCCGATCAGCTCCTCGCCGGCCACGGGATCGAGCTGCGAGGTCGGCTCGTCGAGCAGCACCAGCTGCGGGCGTCCGGCTAGCGCAGCGGCAAGAGCCACGCGCTGCTTCTCGCCGCCGGAGAGCTCGGCTGAGCGTCTGTCGAGCAGGTGATCCACGCCAATCGCAAGCGCGACCTCCTCGACGCCGCGCGCAACCGCCTCCGGGCTCTGCTCCCTGCTTTGCAGCGGCATCGCGAGCTCCGCTCGCACGGAGCTCATCACGAGCTGTGTCTCGGGGTCCTGGAAGAGCACGGCGACCCGAGCGCCGAGCTTCGCCGGACCGTGCTCGCGCGTGTCGTGGCCGCAGACCACGACACGGCCGGCGAATGAGCCGCCGTGGAAGTGGGGCACGAGCCCGCACGCAGCCCGCAGCAGCGTCGACTTGCCCTCACCGGAGAGGCCCGCTAGCAGACACACTTCCCCCGGCTGGATCTCGAGCGAGATCCGCTCCAGGGCCAGAGAGCCCGCCCCGGGGTAGCGGTAGCTCACCTCCTCGAAGCTCAGCAGAGCCCGACTCATCTGGGCTCGATCCCCCGCCGTTGCAGAAATGGCATGAGCGCCACCGCGACGATCGCCGCGCAGAAGGCCACCGTCGCCGCGGAGACCGGGCAGTGCAGCAGCGGGTAGGCATCGAAGGCGGTGTCGCCGCTGAGATCCGCCGCGAGCGCAAGCGCGAGCACGCCCGCCGCCGAGCAGGCGAAGGCGAGGTCGTGGCGTGAGGTTGGCCTGCGTCCCCTGCGCACGCGGATAGCGCCGGCGGCGCCGCGCACCTCGAGCGTCGCGGCCACCTCGAGCGAGCGGTCGAGCGCGCCGCCCACGGTCGCGGCGAGCAGCAGCGCCCTGCGTCGCAGCGATCCCTTTCCCGCCGCATCTGGCCGGGTGCGCTGCGCTTCGGCAAGACGCTGAGCATCGGCGGAGAGCAACGGCACCATGCGCAGCGTGAGCGAGCTCGTAAGGGCAGACGCAAAGGAGATGCGCCGGCACCCCGCAAGCAGCTCGTCGGGGTCCACCGCAAGGCTCGCAAGCGCGCAGACCAGGATCACGACCGTTACCTTCAGGGCGATCACGACGCCATAGACGAGTGCCTCGAGCGTCAGGTCGCCCTGGCCGAATGGCCCGAGGTTGCCGATTCGCGCGAACACGGTCAGACCCTCTCGCGAGACCAGCACGTTGACGAGCACGATCGGCAGGCCGATCACGAGCGCCAGGCGCAGGGTGCCGAGCACGCGGCGCCCGACTCCCGCCGCAAACGCCGCGATCAGCGTCGCAACCCCGATCGCAGCGAGCACCAGCGGGTGATCGAGCAGCACGCAGACGATCGTCAGGCTGAGCGCCCAGCAGGCCCCGAGGCTCGCGCGCGCAGCGTGAAGAGGGCTCGCCGACGGGCGGTATGCCAGCGCGCCCGCCATGCTCTCAGCCGCCCTGGTCCGGCAGCCCGATCACTCGGCTCGCCGATCCCGAAGGCGCGATCGCAATCGCGAACCGGCCATCCAACGAGGAGGACTCGAAGTCTTCGGCAGCCGCCTTCACGCCGGCGGCGTCAGTGCCCGTCACGACCCATATGGGCGCTGCACCCTGATACCGCGTGGCCGCGATCATGCCCGCGCCGGCACCGAGCTTCTGTGCGACGACGCCGTCCTTGTTCAGCAGTCCGAATTCATCGCCACCGCGGAGCACCCGGACGTAGACGCCACCGACCGAGGGGCCCTTTGCGATCGTCTGGGCGGCCGCTGTGGGCGCGATCTGCGACCAGGTGCCGATGATCACTTTCAAGCCGTCTTCTTCGGTTGCTTCGCCGACCGTGCCAAGCGCTGCGAAGCCGGCGACGATGCCGAGCGAGGTGAACTTGTGAGAGATCGCGTGGCATGCGACCGACTGCGGCTGCACGCATTCGAGGCTCACCGGCAGGCGCTTGCCGCCAAGGCCGTTCAGGAACGGCTCCGGGAAGGAGCCCACGACGGCGGGGATGTGCTGCGACTGGCTCCAGTCGTGCAGATCCCACCAGATGTGGTCGCCGGAGTGCACGACGGTGTCGGCCGCGCCCTTTTCGGCTTCCTCGCCGTTTACGTAGTAGAACCAGTCGAGGGGCTTGCCGTATTCGTGACCCTCGGAGTGGCCGTCGATGCTCGAGACGAAGCCGCCGCCGTATTCGGTGCCTACCGTGGCGTTGCGCATCAAAAGGCTCATCGCCGTCTCCGCGCCGCCGACCTTCGGCGTCGAGTAGGTGAGCAGGCTCTTTGTGCCGAAGTCTTCTGTCACCGACAGCTTCACCCCGGAGGGCGCGGCGCCCGCGCCGAGGCCGCAGCCAGCGAGCAGCGCCGCCGCCGCGAGCGATCCCGCGACGGCGGCAGTCAGCCCACGGAGCGTCACGACCTCAGCGACCCCTGGCGGGCTCGCCGCTCAGGGCGCTGCCTTTCGTCTTCGGCGCCTTCGGGCAGGATTTCCCGTAGCAGGCAGGCTTGAAGAGCACCGTCTGGCCGCTCTTCGGCTTCACCGCGCAGACGCCGGCGCTCGCTTCCTTGCCGCCAACGAAAAGGCTCCAGTACCAGTTGGCGGCGGATTTCGACTCGAAGGGCAGGCTGAGGCCCGCGATCTTCGTCACCTCGTAGTCGGAGTATTCGGCGTCCCAGGTTCCGCCCCAGGCGCCTTTGGTCGCCAGCTGCAGCGCGCCGGCCGCGCTCTCTCCGGTGCAGGAGCCGCCGAACTTGGCAACCGGCTTGGAGGTGAGCGTCACGGTGCGCTTGAGCAGCACCTTCCAGGCCGGCGGCTTGCCGAGCACCTCGACTGTGACCTTGGTCGATTTGGCGTTTGCGCCGAGCGCTGCTGGCACGATCAGCGTGCCGGCGCCCGCGAGCGTGAGGCAGGTGAGCGCCACGGCAGCGACCGGACGCGAGGCGATGCGACTTCTTGGCATGAGCCACCCCTTTCCACGAGGGCTTTGAGGGCTTGCGGTCGGCGACAGGTCTCCTGGCTCCCGGGACCACCTTCCCGCGCCTTCCCGATCGGCTGGCAGCCGCTCAGTGGCTTGCGCGTGAGCGCATTGCGGTAGGCATTCCCCGGTCACAGTGGCGGGTCCGCGCCGGATTCTCACCGGCTTCCCTGGGCCACCGACCGTATGAACGGGAAGATCCTACTGGCCCTGGGCGGCGACCGCGGAGAGATCGCAGTCCAGATCGGCCAGGGCGCTCTGCTCGGCCGGCGTGAGGAGAGCGTGAGTGGTGATCATCCGGCTTGCCTGCTCGAGGTCCTCCGAACGTCCGACGGTCAGCGCCGCCACGAGCCTGCCCTCGCCGTCCAGGTAGAAGCGCGTGAACTGTCCCTGCTCGTGGGCGCCTCGCAGGATCTCCTTCTCCCAGGCGCTCGCGGGACCGACGTATTCGAGCTCGGCCCAGTCACCGAGCACGGAGAAGAAGTACGGGAGCACTTCGTGCGGCACGTCCTGGCCGAGCATGTTCCGCGCGGCGGTCGCGCCGTGGTTGAAGGCCACGTCCCAGTGCTCGATCCGGATCGGCCGGCCGTGGATCACCGACTCGTACTGGCAGATGTCGCCGGCGGCGAACACATCGGGCGCGGAACTTGCAAGGCGCGAGGAGCAGCGCACGCCGCCGCTATCTCCGATCTCGAGCCCAGCGGCGCGCGCGAGCTGGACGTCGGGAATCACGCCGGCGCCGATCACGACCGTCTCAGCGGGCAGCTCGAGCCCTTTCTCGGTGATGACCTTGGCGACCCGCCGATCGCCCTGGAAGTGTGCGAGCGCGTCCTGGCCATGGATCGTGACGCCATGCGATTCGAGCAGCTCGCGGAAGAAGCGGCCGGTGTCGGCTCCGAAGCCGCGTTCGAGCGGCTCGCGCTCCTGCATCACGATCGTCGAGCGGTGACCCATCATCGCCAGCGACGCTGCGACCTCGCAGCCGATGTAGGAGCCGCCGATGATCACGATGTGCTCGGCATCGGCGACCGAGTTCCTGATCGCCTCCGAGTTGCCGAGGGTGCGCAGGTAGTGGATCTCCTCCAGCTCGCAGCCCTCGACGTTCAGCCTGCGCACGTTCGCGCCGGTCGCGATCAGCGCCTTGCCGTACTGCAGCTCCTGCTTGTTCGAGAGCTTGACGGTGTGCTCAGCCGAATCGAGCTTCAGCGCACTCGTGCGCGTGATCACCTCGATCTGCTGCTGCTCGTAGTAGCCCGGCTCATCGACGTATGCCTCCTGCCGCTCCTCGATGCCGCGCAGGAACCCCTTGGAGCAGTTCGGGCGGTTGTAGGGCGGATCGGGCTCCCTGCCGAGGATCGCGATCCTGCCCTCAGCGCCCTCCTCGCGCAGGGTGCGGGCACACTTCGCGGAGGCGAGCCCTCCGCCGATCAGCAGGTAGTCGACCCTCTCGATGGCCACAGGGGCAATGTAGGGGATCGCCGGCCCGGCTGCGGGGCAAGTGCTCGCCGAGCGGGCCTTCACAGGCCCGGCGGGTGGCGCACCGACCAGTGAGCCCACGTCGGGATGCTGGACGCGATGCGCCACCGCGGCCCGCTCTGGAGGCGGTTAGGGCCTTCGTCGGTGGCGCCGCCCACGGTGTCGAGTCGCAACCCGGCGATCACGATGAAGACATGTGGCGTCGGCTCGGCGGTTGCATAAATCGTCACCCACCGGCCCGGCCCCGGCGCGCCCCAGTTCACGTAGTCCTGGGCGAGCGGGTTATCGCGCACGATTTCGGCCAGCGAGCGCACCCCGGCGCGATAGAGGACGTAGTTGACGGTGCTCGAGCAATCCTCGCTGCCGGCGCCGAGCGGGTCGGGATGCCCCGTGGGCCCGTAGGGCAGATCCTGCAGCTCGTTGCCGGCGACGATCATCGCCTGGACCACCGCGGGCGCCGCTTCGGGGATCAGCGCCACGTGCCCGTCACCACGCAGCAGCTTGGCCTGATCGCCAGGCAGGTAGAGGACCGGCGTTCGCGTTGCCCGCTGCGAGATCGCCCGGCCACCGGGCACCTGCGGCAGAGCTTCCTGGATTCCCTGGCCACGGTACCGTGCCGCCCACGCCTCAACCTCTTCGACATACCACCACGCGTGGTTGTAGGCGTAGATCGCGGCGCGGTAGTCGCCGGGGGCGCCAGATGCGCGCAGATAGTTGGCGGCCGAGTAGATCGCGTCCGCGGGGCTCCAGCGATCAGCGCGTCCCTCGCCATCGGCATTCACTCCGTATGTCGCGAAGGTCGAGGCTAGGAACTGCATAGGGCCGCCGGCCCCAGCTGCGTTCTCGACGCCCTCCTTTGTGCAGGAGGGACTCGGGTCGCGTCCGTGATCGCACTCGACCCTGCCGATGCCCGCAAGGATCGCCCAGTCGAGCCCGTATCGCCACGCAGCCGCGATGTAAAGGCGCAGGTAGAGCGGCGGGATTTCGGCTCTGGCGAGCGCCGAGACTTGGAACTGCTGCAAAGGCGTCGAGGTCGACGTCGAGCCGCCGCCCACGAGCGCGATCGCCGCCCCGCCGAGCAACAGCAGGGCGAGCATGAAAGCGATCGCAAGCACCGCTGTGGAGGACGCCGCGAGCCTGCCGACCTGGGAGCCCCCACCCGGGCTCAATCCTCGCTCCTCCAGCTCCATCCGAGCTGACGCTGACGACGCTCAGCGACCTCGATCGCGTCGCGCATCACCGGGTCGTCGTTCGCAGAGGCGACGCGTGAAGGGCGTGGCCGCGCCGCGCCCGAGCGCGGCTGTGCGGGAGGGCTCTGAGGCTGCTCCTCTGCCTTCATAGGCCGTCGTCCCGCCGTCCGTTGCGCACCAGGCTCGCGAGGGTGGGCGCGTTGGAGTGAGCTCGCCCGTGCGGCCTCCCTGCGCTCTGAGATGTCGCGGTCGAGGCCCGACCTGCCGACCCGGCGATTGGCGCGCTCAGAGAGTGCGCGCGGTGCCTGCTTCGACGCTCGCGCGCCTGGGCGCCCATCTTGGGCGCCCGCCCTCTTCCTGGCAGCTCGCGGCGGCGCCGCCTGAGTCGCCGGCGCCCCAGACCGCCGGCCCGAGCCACCACTCACAGGCGTGCGACTACTATTCGCTTTGTCTCCCGCGGAGGCGCTGCGAGCCCGAGCACCCTGCGCCGCGGCTTGGGAGGAAGCTGTGCTCCCAGGGGAGCGGCGGCCGCGTCGAGACGCACGATTGCCGGTCTGGAGGTTCGATTCCTCGCCTTGCGCTCGGCGATCGGTGATCTGCTCTTGCACCCTCTCTCCACGCAGGCGCAGACTGACGGCGCGCCTTTGATCACCGGCAGCCAGCGCCGCGGCATGCGCCGCTTGGAGCCTCGAGAGCCGTTCCTGCAGCGCGCCGCCTGTGCCTTGTCGGGATCCTGCTCGCAAAGGCTGACCCCGCGTGGCACGGGCGGCGCCGGAGCTGGACTCCGCATCGACCAAACCGTGTGGCACGCTCTTCGCGGAGAGCAATTGCCCACGCGCCCCCGGCGGCGATGCCGTAGGGCTCTCCTGGTCATCTGGTCGCCGCTCGCGCCTTCTGTGCCACGGCGCCAACCGTTCCCAAACGGCTCCGCCCGCCTTGCGCCCGCCGGCGAGGAGGGCGTCTTCGGCTCTGCGCGCAAGCCGCGACTGGCGCGTGCCTTCCATTGCCTGCCTGCTGCTCGCCCGCACCAGCAGCTCGCCTCGCCGGTGAAGGACGCCCCACCACAGCGCCCCGCTCAGCAGCCATTGCACGAGCCAGCCGAGCCCCTGCAGGCTGAGGATGATCCGCAGGCTTCCGAGCAGCCCACCAAGCACGATCGACCACAGCAGCTTCGCTGCCACCGCGCCCGAACAGACGGGCCGCCCAGCTCCGAAACACGGTGCGGCCCGGCTCGCCGAGGGTTGGGGCAAGCGCCGCCGCCGGGGCGAGCAGCAGGAAGAGGATGCTGAGGATCGCGGCCTCGAGCAGACGCACGACGACGAACCCGAGCAGCAGCAGCATGCCAAGCACCCCGAGCGCGATCACGAGCAAACCCCCGAGCCTTGACAGAGTGCCCGAATTGGCGCGGAACTCCGCCTGCGCAGCGGTTGGACCGCGGCATTTGGTCGCATCACTGCCGCCTCCGCAGAGCACGTAGAACAGCGAGCCTGCTTCTTTGACCGAGTTGCGCGCCGGCCCGTTGGCGGGAAACGCGAGGAACAGCTGGCCGTTGGTGCGAGCCGAGCGCAGCAGCTGCGCCCTGCGCGCGAGCACCTCTGTGCTGATGCCGCTCCGATCCCCGGACCGGCCGGCTTCCGCTTCTATGCGAGCAGCGATCGTGGCTGCGGCCTTCTCCAGGTTAGGATCCAGTCGCGCCGGCTGATCGCACCAGGCGACGTCTCCGAACTCCATGAAGCACCACGGCGCTTCGATCGTGGCCGAGTAGAGCCCCTCCATGCTCGCCGCCAGCGTGTGGTAGGGACGCACGGCACTCCCGGTGCCGATCGCCGCGAAGCTGCCGACGCTCGCTTCGTCGGCCCACCGCGCAAGCGCGCCGACCGTCCCGCTCGGATCGGCGATCACGAACATCGCCGCCGCGACCATCGCAATCGTCGCCGCCGCCTCCCCCAGGGTTTGCGCGATCCGGCGCCGCACGATTCCCTGGTAGGCGGCAAGCACGGCCGCAAAGGCCAAAGCGCTCACGAGCCAGGGGCTCGTGAACTGCGTCTGCGCCGTTCGGAGCGCCGGCGTCAATCCGCTTGCCAGCGGCCCGCGCAGCAATTCGAGCGTGTAGGACCACTCCAGCGCCACGAGCAGCCCGTGCACGAGCCAGACGAGCGCCATCCAGGGCGGCCGCACGACATAGTCCTGCAGCAGTGCGTCAATGCTGAGGCCAAGCGTCGTATCGATGTTGGTGTCGAACGCGTAGTCCTCCGAGGGGGCGGCGGAGGCCACGAATCCCGAGGTCCTGCAGTCACTGAGCGCCATGCTGGAAAGCTCGTCTGGCACCGTGTGGCATAGCGGGCTGCCAAGGCCGTTGCGAACCAGAGGGTCCTCGCTGCCCGCGGCCGATTCGCCTTCCACTTCACCCGCCCCTGCCGCCTGCGGCGTCGCATATGCCGAGGAGCCGGAGACCAGCGGCGGCCCGCTCGGCGCGTACGCCACAGGCCCTGGCGCTCGCCGAGGCGCGACCGTGCGCGCCGCTGCCAGAGCCACCGGCGAAAACGCCTGGCCATAGGCGATCGCAGCGCATAGCGCAAGCGAAGCCCACCCACGGCGAATGATTCGAGGACTCAAGCCGGCCGGGGCCTCGTGGAGAACGCCCGCAGCAGCGAGGGCACCACGAGCTCCACCTGGATCGCCTCCACCCGTCCGCGGTGATCGCGGAACAGGCAGCGCCCGGCATCGAAGCTGAGCAGCGCGTTTCGTGCCCGCGTGTCCTCCGGGTCCAACCCGAGCAGAGCAAGCGCCTTCGAGGCCTCGGCCTCCGATCGCATGCCAAACGCGAAGGTCGCCCCGAGCAGGCTCTCCAGCGAGAAGCGCTCTCCAAGCAGAGTGTCGCTCACCAGCTGCGTGGAGATGATTGGCACCGCGAGCTCTGAGCGGCCCATCCGTTGCAGCGAGGCGAGCAGGCCGCGACCGATGGGGTCGCCGAGCAGACGCCACCCCTCATCGAAGGAGAAGACCTTCAGGCGATCGCGCTCGAGCGCCATCAGCTGCATCGCGAACATCGCGATCAGACGCACGATCTGCTGGCCGACGCGCTCTGCCTGGGAGTACTCCGAGCGCGGCGTGTCTACGTCGGGCGCCGGTAGGTCGCGAATCGGCAGGTAGGTGACCTGGGCCGCCCCCGCAGCCGGCAGGCGCACGTCCGGATCGGCGAATGCAAGCTGAGTCAGGCCGGAGCGGGAGTAAACCTCGAGCGTCTTGCCCACCTGCACGTCGACCTGGTCGCCTTGCCGCAGCGCACGCACCACCTCCGTGCAGGTGGGAGTGCTCGCCTGCCGCATCACCGCATCGACGGCCCTGAGCACCGCCGTCTCCCAAGCGGGCTCGGCTCTGGCGGGCAGCAGGTCGTGCAGAAATGCGACGGTTGCGTCGTGGCGCAGATGCTCGGGCGCCACCCGCAACGGATCGAGCATTCCGCGCAGGCGCCTGTCGGGCGCCAGCGCGAGGCACTCGGCATGCGGGGCGACCTCGTCGAGCAGGTGGAAGCGGTGGTCGCCCTTCGGATCACAGTCGATCACCCGCGCACCGAGCATGAACGCCTCGTACTTCAACTTCTGGTCGAGCGTGGTCTTGCCCGAGCCGAGCGCGCCAACGCTCAGGATCGTCGCATTGCGGTTGCTGTCGGAGCCCTCGCGCAAGTTGAGCCTCACGGGCCTCGCGGATCCCGTGAGCGTTCGGCCGAGGTGAAAGCCGCCGGTGGAGCCCGCGACGTGCGCCGCGGTGGGCATCATCGCCGCGACCTGCTCCGGGGTGAGCGTGTCCTCATAGCCGATCACCCTCGTGCGCTGTCCCGGGAGGTGTTGGAAGAGCAGCTGCATCTGCTCGCCGATCGGGCGGTGCAGCCTGATCTCCCCGTAGGCGCGACGGCATGCCTCCACGCGCTCCTCCAGCTCAGACTCCGAAGCAGCGCCGAGCGCTATCGCAAGGCTCGCCCGCAGCAGTGGAGGACAACTCGATGCCTGCAGGTAGGAGAGCAGCTCGCGTGCCTGCTCGCTGCGCTGGAACCCGAGCTCGGAGACACCCTGCTCCCCGTCGGCCTCCGCACGGGCAATCTGGTCGGCGTCCTGGATACGCCGGCGTGCGATCCGCAGCGCGAGCTCGTTGGGCAGGAAGCGGGCGTTCAGCGAGAGGTCGACGTCGAATGGCAGGCTCTCGACCGGAGCGAACATCAGCTCCGAGGCCGCTCCGGGGAAGCTCACGCTCTCCGGCAGAGCGCCGAGGACCATGTGGGCCTGCCAGCTCTCTCCGAGCTCCGACTCGATGCGCAGGTGCCGGCCATGGCGCTGCACGACGCAGTTCATCCACCGCAGCACGTCTCCCTCCAGCGGCGCGAGTACCGCCTTGCCGTTGCGCTCGAAGGCGAGCGCCCGTGGTTCGTGCAGGCCCTCGATCTCCGGCTCTCCGAGACCGCGGCAGAAGGACCGCCGCACGAGCCACTGCAGCTCCACGCTTCGGGCCGGGCGCACCGGCAGGTAGCTGGCCAACCGATCGTGCACGCGATCGGCGCTCACTCGGGTGCGCTCGAGCTCCGACGGGTGCAGCAACCGGCGGTCGCGCGTCAGGAGCGCCCCGCGCAAGCTCGCCGCCCAGTCCCGCGGGCGTGCCTCGGCAAGGCTCGAGAGATAGCTCGCCACGTCCCGGTCGGGCGCACGCAAGCTGACGAACAGAAACAGCTCCGGCTGACTGGCATGTTTCTGCGCGAGCAGCCGCCGCTCGGCCTCCCTATAGGCGACGACGTGGTCCTGCTCGTTGCACTCGGCACGATCCCCGACCGGCACCGCGCGGCTGACCCGCAAGAGCTGAATGTCGGCTTCCAGGGCCTCGATCGCAGCGAGCAGGTCGAGCATCTGCGCGCGCTTGCGCTCCACCGAGAGCCATGCATAGGAGGAGGTTTTGACCGCGAACGCGGCCCACACGTCGTCGGGACCCGCGCCGTATACGCAGTTGCCATACACGAACCAGATCGGCGACCTGGTCGTCTTCATCGCAGCCGCAGCCGGGCGCCATCACCCATCTCGATCAACTGCGGGCGTGCGAGCCGACGGCCGGAGAGCTCTCGCAGCAGCAGTTGCGGGCGCCCGGCCATGCCTCCGAGCCTTCCGCCGGGAAGCTCGCAGCGTTCGTGTGCCACAGCTACGAGCACTGCGCCCGGCCCCGTGTAGCTCGCTCTGCGAATGCGCGCGTCCGAGCCGTCTGGCAGCAGCAAGAGCTCATCCGGGCGCCATTGCGCGCACGGCGCAGGGCGACCACAACCAAGCAGCTCACCTGGCGCGAGCACATGTGCCGTGATCGAGAGCACGGCGATGTGAAACGGACGCCCGTCGATGCGCAGCACGACAAGCAGCGCCGCGAGGCCTACCGGCAACGCGATCTCACGTACGTACCAGGGCGTTGCTTGCGCCACCAGGCCGATCCCGGGCAGCGCGGAGAGCACCGCACAGAAGGCGGCGAGCGCGAGGAAGTAGACGACCCCACGCACCGGCACGCCGGCGGGGTTCAGGCGCAGCCTGTCGATCCTGTAGATGCGCCGCTCGAGGTCGAATACGGCCCGATAGGAGCGAATCTCCATCGCTCAGGAGCCGACAAGCGCGTTGACGGTGTCGCGAAGCAGGCTCTCCCCCGCCGGACTGGCCAGCAGCACGCACACGATGCCAACTGCGAACACGGCGGCGGCCTCTCGGAAGTCGCGCCTGAATGCGAGCACGATCGAGGCGACTGCGAGCGCGAGGCCGATCAGGCTCATCGCTACGTTGCGGCCGGTTTCGCCAGCCTTCGTGGCTGCGGATTCGAGCGAGGTCGCGCCGGTCCCGGTGCTCGCGACCGCGCCGATCGGTGCCTTCCCGGCCTGGCTCGCCACGCTCGCCTCCGCAGCCGGGACAGTCGTCGCGCCCATCAGCAAGCACGCGCATCCAATCAGTACGATCGCAACGCGCCGGTAGCCGGCCCGCATTCGGTCGATTGAGCGTGGATATGGCATTGCGGCTCCTCTCGGTCGTCGTTTCCTTGCGATCTGGCTGACTGTCGCCGCCCTCAGGCACCCGCTTCGGCCTGGATCGCTGCGATCTCCCAACGCCCAGCCAGCTCGCGCACCTCGATTTCGTAGGCGAGCGTGTAGAGGGCACCTCCGGGGCCAAGCGCGAGGACTTGCGCCACCACCGCGTCGCTGCGAGAGACTGCCCAGGTCAGGCTCTGCAGGGCTTCCAGCGAGAGACCGTGAGTGGGGGTGGAGATGCTCGCCCCGGGCGCGAGGTCGGCCGCGAGGTTGCCGGGCGCCGGCGCCAGGTAGTTGCGCAGCGCCCGCGTGACCACCGTGCGCAGGCTTGCGTCCTGGACTTCACCCCCAGATTCCAGTGCAGGGCTCGCGGGCGCCGTGTTCGGAGGCCCGACGATGGCGGGGTAGCCGCCGAGTGAGAGGCTTCCGCCCGGGCGCTGCAGAACGGGAACGGTGAGGTACACGAGCCCCTGCGGCTCGGTCTCGACGGCGATCGAGTAGACGTGCAGGTGGGGCTGCGGTTCGCGTTCATCGACGACCTGCTCGAAGGTGACCTGTTGGGAGCCATTCGTTGGAGGCTGGGTCCCGGCTTCAAGCGCGAGGCCTGCGCCGGCGAACGGTTCGAGCGCCGCGCGCCGCGCTTCAGGATCGCCCTGTTGCCAGCTCAGATACGAGCGCGCGAACAGCGACGCGAAGCCTTGCGCCTCGAGGTCGACGGACCTCGCACCCGCCGGTGCCCGCACCGGCGCCTGCGCTTGCGGCGGCGCCACGGCAAAGCGGATGCTTGCGAGCAGTCCCGCCACCGCGGCGGCTTGCAGGACCCAGCGAGGCAGCCCCTGCCAGAGCCGGATGCGCCACAGCGGCGTGGCGCTCACCGAGACGCTCGCGGCTTGGCGAAACGAAGACATCCGCCTCACCGTTCGAAGCCGAACTCGAGATCTGCCGCCGTCGAGGCCGACGGTGCCTGCGCCGCGGGCGCCGTCCCCGACACTGCCAAGACCGGCGCGTACGGGGATCTCGACAGCGCAATGTCCGGCCAGGACGATCCGCCCGACATCGGCCACGCGCGGACTCGGCGTGGTGCAGGGGCAGGGGCAGCAATCAGCGATCGCTGGGTGGCCGGCAACGCGCGTCCAGCCCGCTCCTCGAGCCCGGCCACCCGGGAGGGCTCCCCCTTCCTCGCGGGCTCTCGGGCTCCATGGGATCCGCGGACAGCTTCAACGCCGGCACCTCGCCTGAGCGCTCCGCCGGTGCTCCTCGACGTGCGCGGCATCCGCGCAAGCAGCCGCCGGCCGGTCGGGGCGCCGCTGAGCGCGTGCAGCAGGACCACGGCAATTGCAGCAAGCATGCACACGGCGGCGGTGCAGAGCAGCGCCCCGGCGAGCATGCGCCTCAGCGCGCCCGGCAAAGCGATGCTCTCCACGGCCGGCCACCGACCGGCGAGCACCCCGCCCGGGTCATGCGCCAATTCACCCTCGGGCTGCTCCTGCTCGCCGACGCCAAGCCGCTCCTCTGCGTCGTAGACCTCATAGACGGCGCGCGGATGACGACGAGGCAGCCTCACGACCGGTTCCCTCCCGCACCGCACATCCCGGCGGCTGGGAGCATGGGCGCGGGGCGCGCCTGCTCCCAGCCGCGGGGTGCCGGACGGGATGCGCCGCGCGGTCGCTGATCGAGCCAACCGCCGGCGTCCCGGGGGACGCTCCTATGAGTGGGGGGAGCGATTCGAGTCATAGGTAGGTCCCTGCTCTTTGATCCGACACCCGCCGATCGAACGGGACGGCAGACGAGCACAGCAAGACTTCTCAGGCACGGGTCTCGAGGAGCTCTCGCAACCGCGCCCTTGCCCGCTGTGCCACCTTGCGGTACTTCTCGGGAGACCAGCCGAAGCGCGCGCAGAACTCGGCGCAGTCGATCTGCAGGTAGATCTGCGAGGCGAGCACGAGCCGTTGATCTGGGCTGAGCGCCAGCAGAAGGCCACCGATCCGCCGCAATTCCAGACGCAGCTCGACGAGCTCATCGACTTCGATGCGCCGGTCGAGCACCTGCTCCTCAGCGCCGCTGAACAGGCCGTCAGCGAGCGCATGCTCGAAGGTGGCCTGGGTGGTGCTTCGGCCCTCGAGCGCCCGCCGTCTGTCCTGGATGCGCGAGACGAAGCGCTGCTCCAGCACGCGCGAGATGTGCAGTGTGCTCAGCAGCGGAGCACCCTCGCGGGCGCGCACGACCAGCTCGAGCGCCGCCTGGCTGAAGCAGTCCTCGAGGTCCTCACGGCGCAGACGGCGCCTGTGCACCGAAAGCAGCCGCTCTCGCTGCGCGCGCACGACAAGCGCCACGCGCTCAGCGGGGTCCTCGCCTGGGTGGGCACGCGCGATTCGGGTAGACACGCGAGCATGTCGTCAGCAACGCATGAGACACCCCCCTCCAAAATGAACCTCGCCAAGGTCCTGCACCTGGGAGCCGTCGATCGCCTCCAGCGCGAGCACGCGCCTCTCGCCTTCGCGGTCGGCGTGCTCAAGAAGTACAGCGAAGACCAGGGCGGCCAGCTCGCGGCGCTGATCACCTACTACGGATTCATCTCCCTGTTCCCGCTGCTGCTCGTGTTCGTGACGATCCTCGGCTTCATCCTGGACGGCAACCCCAGTCTCCGCGAACAGATCGAACACGGGACGCTCGGCAAGTTTCCGCTGCTCGGAAGCTCACTCAAACTGCACGCGCTCTCCGGGAGCGGCGTGGCGCTGGCGATCGGCCTAGTGCTGACGCTGCTCGGCGGTCTGGCGATCACCAATATCGCGCAGTTCTCGCTGAACCGGATGTGGGGCGTACCCTTCAGGCGGCGCCCGGACTTCTTCATGAGCCGCCTGCGCGGGCTGCGTCTACTGGCGATCCTCGGTCTCATGACCGTGCTCTCGAGCGTCGCCGGCGGCTTCGTCGGCGCAAGCGAACACGGCAGCGTCAGCGCCTGGCAGCTGATCGCGGGCGTCATCGTCTCGCTGCTCGTCAACTGCGTGCTCTTCTCCGCGGCCTTCCGCCTGCTGACCGCGGCGCGGATCCCCTGGCGCGACCATGCTCCGGGCGTCGCCGTGGCGACGGTGCTGTTCACCGCCCTGCAGTACTTCGGCGGCCTCTACGTCAGTCATGAGCTCAAGCACACGAGCCCGCTCTACGGCAGCTTTGCGCTCGTCCTCGGGCTGCTCGCCTGGCTCTATCTGTGCGCGCACGCGACGTTGCTCGCGATCGAGGTGAACGTCGTGCGAGCCCACCGGTTCTGGCCGCGGACGCTCTTCGGGGACGAGCTGCTGGAGAGCGACAAGCGCGCGATCAGCGCCACCGCGCGCATCCAGGAGCGGGTCGATTCCGAGCGCATCCACGTGCGCTTCGAGGACCACGATCCCGCCCCTTGAAGAACGGCACGGCCCGACGTATACTTACTTCACTTTCGTAAGCTCATATGGAGCCGATACCATGCCTTCACCTTCCTCATCACTGACACCCGACCCGCAGAACAAGCAGGTGCTGCGGCTGATCCCGCTCGATGACACGGTCGTGATGCCGAGCATGGGAATCACGCTGACCGTCGACGTGGGAGAGGACGAGCGCGTGGTGCTCGTGCCTCGTCACGAGAGCGAGTTCCTCGAGGTCGGCACGATCGCCGAGGTCTCAGACCGCGTGCGGCTGCCCGGCGGCGGACGCGCGGTCGCGCTCTCCGGCGTGGCCCGCGGACTGGTCGGCGCCGCGCAGACCGGCCCGGAGGGCGAGCTGCGCGTCGAGGTCACAGAGCATCCTGACCAGACGCCCGTCGACCGCCGCACCCGCGAGCTCGAAAGGGAGTACCGAGCGGTCGTCGAGGAGATCCTCGAGCTGCGCGGCGACGATGGCCGGATCGCGGCCTTCCTGCGCGCGATCGTCGAGCCCGGCGCGCTGGCCGACTCGGCCGGCTATTCCCCCAACCTCAACTACGAGCAGAAGGTCGAGCTGCTCAGAACGCTCGACGTCACCGACCGGCTGGAGCTGGCGGTCAAGCTGCAACGCGAGAGCCTGGCCGAGCTGCAGATCAGAAAGCGGATCCGCGAGGACGTGCAGGAGGGCGCTGACAAGCAGCAGCGCGACTACTTCCTGCGCAAGCAGATGGAGTCGATCCGCAAGGAGCTCGGCGAGGACGAGGGCTCGATCGTGGAGGAGTACCGCGCCAAGATCGAGGCCGCGGAGATGCCCGAGGCGGTGCAGGAGCAGGCGCTCAAGGAGCTCTCGCGCCTGGAGCGCACGGGCGAGCAGACCGGCGAGTCCAGCATGATCAGGACCTACCTCGACTGGCTGATCGCGGTTCCGTGGAGCAAGCGCTCCGAGGAGAAGCTCGACCCTGTCGCGGCACGCGAGGTGCTGGACGCCGACCACGCCGGCCTGGAGGACGTCAAGGACCGCGTGACCGAGTACCTGGCGGTTCGCAAGCTGCGCGAGGATCGCGGGATCGAGGCCGACCCGAAGTCTGGTGCGATCCTCACCCTGATCGGGCCTCCCGGCACCGGCAAGACCTCGATCGGCGAGTCGATCGCAAGGGCGACCGGGCGCGAGTTCGTGCGCATGTCGCTGGGCGGCGTTCGCGACGAGGCCGAGATCCGGGGCCACAGGCGCACCTACATCGGCGCGCTGCCCGGCCGTCTGGTCAGAGCGCTGCGCGACGCGGGCACGATGAACCCGGTGATCCTGCTGGACGAGGTCGACAAGGTGGGCGCAGACTGGAGGGGCGATCCCTCCGCGGCGCTGCTGGAGGTGCTCGACCCGGCGCAGAACCACTCCTTCAGGGACCACTACCTCGACGTGGAGCTCGATCTCTCGCAGGTGATGTTCATCGCCACGGCGAACGTCGCAGACACGATCCCCGGCCCGCTGCTCGACCGCATGGAGGTGATCCGCTTCGACGGCTACACCTCCGAGGAGAAGCTCGCAATCGCCAAGGGCTACCTGTGGCCGCGCCAGCGCGACCGCAACGGCCTGCGGCAGGACGAGGTCGACATCTCCGACGAGACGCTGCGGACGGTGATCTCCGAGTACACCCGCGAGGCCGGCGTGCGCAATCTGGAGCGCGAGCTCGGCACGCTGCTGCGCAAGACCGCAACGAAGGTCGCCTCGGGTACCGTGCAGCCGCCGATCGAGATCGACCTCGACCAGATCAGAGACGCGCTTGGGAGACAGAAGTTCTTCCAGGAGTCGGCGATCAGGACCGCGGTGCCGGGCGTGGCGACCGGGCTTGCCGTCACGGGCGCGGGCGGAGACGTCCTGTTCGTGGAGGCCAGCTCGATGAAGCGCTCAGGCGGCGGCAGATTGGTGCTCACCGGCCAGCTGGGCGACGTGATGAAGGAGTCGGCGCAGATCGCGCTCTCCTACGTCCGCGGCCACGCGGAGGAGCTCGGCATCGACGAGAGCGCCTTCGAGGACCACGAGTTCCACGTCCACGTTCCCGCGGGTGCGATTCCGAAGGACGGCCCCTCGGCCGGCGTGACGATGGTCACCGCCCTGGCATCACTGCTGACGGGAAGGCCCGTGAAGCACACGGTGGGCATGACCGGTGAGGTCACGCTGCAGGGAAGGGTGCTGCCGATCGGTGGGCTCAAGCAGAAGGTGCTGGCCGCGCACGCGGCTGGGCTGACCGACGTGATCCTGCCTGAGCGCAACCGCGGCGACCTGGACGAGATCCCCGACGAGGTAGCAGAGCAGATGAAGTTCCACCCGGTGATGAGCATCCAGGAAGTGCTGGAGAAGGCGCTGGAGCCCGCGCCGAACGTCGCACGGCTCTCCTGAGGCCACGGAGGTCTGGAGATGGCCGCACGCAGCCCCCGCAGGTGCACGCCCGTTCCGTTGGAGGTCCGCCAGGCGGCGGACCTCCTGGAGCGGCGCTGGCAGCTCTCGATCATCTATGCCGCGCTGAGCGGCGCGATGCGCTTTTCCGAGTTCGCCGAGGCGATCGCGGGGATCTCCCCCCGGATGCTCTCAGAGCGTCTGCGGGACCTCGAGGCGGCGGGGCTGATCGAGCGCACCGTGCTGCCGACCAGCCCGCCGGCTGTCGAGTACCGGCTGACAGCACGCGGACGCCGGCTTGCGCCGATCGTGGAAGCGATGCGCGCCTACGCCGAAGGTCCCGTCGGCTGAGGCAACACAGCAGCGGCACGATCGGACACAGCCTCAGCACTTGCCCCAACCAGCGCGCCGCCCTCGCAACCCGCGGCGTGCACCCGGCTCTTCACGTTGCGGATCCCGATCGCGCCCGCGAGCCCGCCGGCGGCGACCATCGCCGCGGCGATGCCCATCGCCAGATCGAACGCATCCACCGAGGAGGTGCGCGCCGCCTGTTCGATCATCCGCGCTTCGGCAGCGGGCAGATGCGATGTGTCGGGAACCCCGAGCGCCAGGTGCTGCGCCTGCGCGACGGTCGAGCGCCCGGCGGGGCCGAGACTTGCGCCGGCGAGATCGCTGCTGAGTCCCGAGCTGAACGATGCCGCGACCGCGACGCCCACCGCCGCCGTTGCAAGCAGGCCCGCGACGCGGGCGAGCGCGTTGTTGACCGCGGAGGCGATGCCCGCATCGGATGGATCCACGCCCGCCAGCACCGCCGCGGTCAGTGGCGCGACGGTGATCGCAAGCCCGAGCGAGAAGACGAGCAGCCCCGGCAGCAGGACTTCGAGGTAGCTGACCGAGGCGCCGACGCGTTGCAGCAGCAACAGCCCTGCCGCGGCGATCGAGCGGGCCCGCGCCCATGAATAGCCGCGGGCCGTAGCGATCGGCGAGCATGCCGAAGCGGCGTGAGAGCGCGAACATCACGACGGTCACCGGCAGGGTCGCGAAGACCGCTCTGCAGCGGCGTGTAGCCGCCGACCTGCTGCATGAAGACCATGAGGAAGAAGAACAGCACCGAAAGGCCCCCGTACATCGCAAAGGTCTCCGACATTGCCCGCCGAGAAGTTGCGTCGCCAAACAGCCCGAGCGGCAGCATCGGATCGCGCGCCCGCGCTCGCAGCGCGACGAAGACACCAGCAGCGCCAGCCCGCGCATCAGCGGCACGCAGACCCCCGGCGCTCGACCAGCCCAGACTTGCGGCTGCTCGATCAAGCGCGAACACCGGCCCGCGCGAGGCCGAGCGCGCACAACAGCGGCTCCCGGGACGTCGATTCGCCGCCCCGCCGAGCGCGCGCCCCGGTGTACCCGTCGCCCGCGCCGGGATCGCGACCATGATCAGCGCCATGCAGCCGCCACCAACGGCATGTTGATCATGAAGATCCAGCGCCACGAGGCGATGCCAGCAGCTCCCCCCCGCCAGCGGCCCTAGCACCGTGGCGATACCCCCCCAGGCCGTCCAGCTGCCGATCGCAGGACGCGCTCCGACTCCGCGAAGGCGGCGACGATCACCGCCAGCGCGCTTGGCACGAGCAACGCGCCGACCCCCTGCAGCGCACGCGCCGCGCCACGAGCACCCGAGGGCGAGAAGTGCGCACAGCCAACGAGGCCACCCCGAAGCCAGCCACACCAATCGCGAAGATCCTGCCGCTCTCCGAAGAGGTCCCCGAGCGAGCCCCCGATCAGGATCAGCGAGCCGAGCGTCAGCAGATAGGCATTCACGACCCACTGCTGGGCCGCCAGCCCCCGCCCGAGTGCGTGCTGGATGCTCGGCAGCGCGACGTTCACCGCGGTCCCGTCGAGCAGCACGATCCCAGAGCCGAGGATGCGCAGGCAATGAGGGTCAGGCGCTTATCGATCGTTCGCTCATGGCTCACCCAGGCGGCGGCAGCCGGACCGCAGCTCCTTCCACCTTCTCATATGACCGGCAGGCCAGACCACCGCACCGGCGCGCGACTTGCCCAGAGAGCTATTTCTGATATTCTTGATTGAATTAGTGATGATTCTCGGTTCAAGGAGCCCCATGCCCCCGATTTCCTCCCTCCAACCGCCTGCCATAAGCCGTCCGGCGAGGGCCGTACTGGCCGCCGCCGCGATCGCCGCCTCCATCCTCGGCGTGGCCGCAAGCGCCCAACCGACCTCCGCACTGGCCGCCCCGAGCGCAAGCCCGGCGCCCGCGCCGCCACCCGTGACTGTGCTTCAGAGCAGTGGACGGCTCGCGCCCGGCGACGTGTTCATCACCCCGACAGCGACCACCGGCACCGGATACGCCAATGGCCCCGAGATCCTTAATGACGAGGGCCAACCGATCTGGTTCCTGCCGCTGGCCTCAGGCCAGGCCGCATCCGACTTCCGCGTCCAGAGCTACGAGGGCCAGAGGGTGCTGACCTGGTGGGAGGGCACTCCGCTCAGCCTCGCCGGCCCCGGACCCGGCACCGACTACATCGCAAACGATCATTACCAGGTGATCGCGACGGTCAGTGCCGGCAACGGGCGGTCGGCCAACGGCCATGAGTTCCAGCTCACTCCATGGGGCACCGCTCTGATCACGATCTACAAGCAGCAGACCGCAGACCTCACCTCGGTCGGCGGCTCGGCGGACGCACAGGTCCTCGCGGGCGTGGTCCAAGAGATCGACGTGCAGACCGGCAAGGTCCTCTTCGAATGGAACAGCGTCGACCATGTGCCCTTCAGCGACAGCCATGAGCCGCTGCCGACCAACCCGAGTGAACCGTGGGACTACTTCCACATAAATGCCGTGAAGGTCGACCCTGACGGAAACATCCTGATCTCCTCGCGCCACACCTGGACGATCTACAAGGTCAACCTGCAGACGGGAAACACGATCTGGGAGCTCGGCGGCAGGCAGAGCACCTTCAAGCTCGGCCCAGGCGTTCAGTTCGCCTGGCAGCACGACCCGGAGGTCGTCAGCGAGAACCGCCAGGGCGAGACCCTGCGGATCTTCGACAACGAGTCCAACGGCACTCCGGTGCTGCCCTACAGCAGGGTGATCACCGTACACATCGACTACCGCAGCGAGACAGCGACCCTCCTGAGCGCCTTCAAGCATCCCGACGACCTCTCGGCGCCCTCGCAGGGCAACGCGCAGGGGCTGCCGGGCGGCGATACGTTCGTGAATTGGGGCCAGCTCGGTCGCTACTCGGAGTTCGACGCGAGCGGCAACCTGCTCTACGACGTCTCGCTGGCCAGCGGCTATGACACATATCGCGCCTACCGCTTCCCGTGGGACGGCGAGCCGCTCGGCGGCCCGAGCGCAATCGCTCAGGCGCAGTCCGGAGGCGGGGCCAGCGTCCAGGCGATCTGGAACGGAGCCACGGAGGTCTCCCGCTGGACCGTGCTCGG
This sequence comes from uncultured Actinomycetota bacterium, assembly GCA_963757925.1. Classification (GTDB taxonomy): domain Bacteria; phylum Actinomycetota; class Thermoleophilia; order Solirubrobacterales; family Solirubrobacteraceae; genus Palsa-744. The sequence continues at coordinate 97,056 of CAVWTE010000024.1, read as the reverse complement.
AGGCTCTTCTCCGAGCCGCCTGCATCTACTTGCAAACGTGCCTTGGAATGGGCTCGACACGACCATCCCCGTGTCCGCCCAATCCCCATACGTGCAGGTCGTGGCCTATGGCCGCGGCTGGCACCGCCTGGGCGTCTCGCCGCCGATCAGCGAGAGCCCAGCCTCATAGGGCCCCTCCCAGGCCCTCCTCCTCCGAGAAGAAGGGCCCGCTCCCATCCGGCGGGCCCTTCTTCCTCGGCGTCCTCAGGACGCCGAGACCTCCTCGACTGGAGCAGGCGCTCGCACAGGCGCCTCTTCGGATGAGGCGGCAACACGCTTGGCTGTCAGTCTGGCCCTGCGCGTGGTACTGAATACGCCGAGTGCCAGTACCGCGAGTCCACATCCGAGCACGACCCACCACCCGATGTCGCTGAGCTCGAGATGGTGGGCGGCAAGAGCGTTCGCGGCAGAGCTCGCGGCCAGCGCCCCGACGATCGCTACGCCGAGCGTCTGGCCGACCTGCCTCGAGGTCGAGGCGATCGCCGCAGCGACGCCGGCCTGGGAGGGCGGCATGCCGACCACGGCCGTGTTCGTGATCGGCGGATTGACCGTCCCGAAGCCGATTCCGAAGATCACATAGGAGAGCAGCAGCACCCATACCGGCGTGCTGGGACTGAGGCCGGTCATGATCGCGCTGGAGATCGCCATCCCGCAGCCGCCGACGATGAGCGGTCCGCGCGGCCCGCGCGAGCCGACGATCCGGCCTGAGATCGGCGCGCAGATCACCGTCATGCCTGCGATCGGCAGCATGTAGAGGCCCGCCTGCAGCGGCGAATGCCCGCGGACCTCCTGCAGGTAGAGGGTGTTCAGGAAGAGGAAGCCGCCAAGCGCAGCAAAGGCGCTGACGGCGATCGCGGTCGCGCCAGAGAAGGGGACGCTCGCAAAGAAGCGCAGTTCCAGCAGCGGCTGCTCACGCCTGCGCTCATAGACGACAAGCGCCGCCGTCGCGAGGGCGAAGACCGTGAAGAAGCCAAGGGTCCGGGCCGAAAGCCAGCCGCTGCTCGGAGCCTCGATGATCGCGTAGGTGAGGCTCGCAAGCAGCACAATCACGAGGATCTGGCCCACCGGGTCTACGCGACGCGGCTGCTGCGCCTTCGATTCGGGCACGAAGCGCAACGTCAGAACGAGCGCGAGGAGCCCGATCGGGATGTTGATCCAGAAGATCGAGGGCCAGCCAACCGACTCCACAAGCGCGCCGCCCAGCACCGGCCCGAGCGCGAAGCTCACGCCCACGGTGGCGCCCCAGAACCCGATCGCCTGGGCGCGCTCGCGGGAGTCCTCGAAGACGTTGCGGATGATCGACATCGCAACCGGGTTGAGCATCGATCCGCCGACACCCTGCAGCATGCGAAAGACGATCAGCCACTGCAGGTTCGGCGCGAGGCTGCAGAGCAACGAGCCGAGCGTGAACGTGCACAACCCGAGCATGAAGACCCGGCGGCGCCCGAAGCGGTCGGCCATCGAGCCGGCGAGCATCAGCAGGCTGGCAAGCACGAGCGTGTAGGCATCGATCGTCCACTGCAGGCCGGAGATCGGCGCGTGCAGGTCATGCGCGATCGACGGCAGCGCGACGTTGACGATCGTGGCGTCGAGCCCGACGATCAGCAGGCTCATGCAGCAGATCGCAAGGATCAACAGGCGCCGAGAGCGATCTGGCGCCTGCGGGCGCGCTGGTGCGAGAGTGCTGGCCATCGACCCCGTTATATGCGGTCGAAGGGTCTTTCAAGACAGGCGGTGCGGTCGGGGCGTGCCTGGACCAAGCCGGCACGCGGCGATCCGCGCCCAGACACCGCAGGTCGGATCAGAACCGTGGCTCTTCGTGCCTGGCGCCGAGAGCCACGCCTGCGCCGCCTGACCCAGGAGCGGCGCCCATGTCGAACCCGAGCGCGAACGCGATCGCATCGATTGCGGGCTCGTGCTCTGCGTGCGACACCGACACCGCCAGCGCTCGCCGCGCAGTGTCCCAGTCGAGCTCGAAGAACGGGCAGCACTCCCGCTCGATTGCGAGCGCCTCCTCGATGAGCCTGACATCCACTCGCTCGTCAAGGCCTACCACAAGACGTCGTCGCGTCCGCGCGATCAGTCGCGCACCCAGTCCGGCACGGCGATAGCGCTCGAGCTGTAGGCGCAATCCGGCCTCATCCAGAGCGCAGCTTGGCGCCATCGGAAGCAGCTTCACCCTCACAGCCTACGACGGATCGGCAAGCCGTTCCGGCATCGTGGAGCCCATCCCGTCTCCTGCCTCACCGCGAAGAGCCACTGCGAGTCGGAAACGCCACACCACGGCCGGTTGCCAGCTGCCGTGACCAACCATCCCCTGGAACCTCACTTTGACATTTTCCGTCCATCAGCCGCGCGGACGATGGGTAGTCATGAGTGGTTATGTGGAGCATTGGTACCCGCCCCGTAGGTGGATTGGTGAGAGATGAGAGGTGGCGCGCGGCCGTCGCGATCGGGAACTTGTTACTACGCAGTAAACGGTCACCTCAACCGCCGTCTGAGATCTGACCCTCAGCAGGGTCACGTACGGTGTCGGATCGCTATGGTTCGCCACTCAGCACACTGCCTTGTAATCGCGTCGAGCTTGGTGTTCCGTTGAACCTAACGCTGAGGTTTGTCAGATGGCTGCGGACCCTGAGTATTCGCTCACGCGGACGAGGCGCTGATGGCTGAAGCCGAGCGCCCGCGCTGGTGGTCAGGGCCATCGGAGCCGGCGAGCCCCTCCTCGGGCCTCAGCCATCCGGGCTCCGGAGTGGAGCCGCATACCGCCACCTCCGCGAAGGGCGGCGCAAGCCCCGGCGGCGTCGAGGCGCCCGCGGAGGGCGCGCTGCCAACGGTGGCGCTGCCGAAGGGCGGCGGCGCAATCCGGGGCATCGACGAGAAGCTGTCGGTGAGCGAGGCAACGGGGACGGCGTCGCTGAGCGTCGAGGTATTCACCTCAGCGACCAGACAGAGCTCGGGACCGACGGTCACGCTTGCCTATGACTCGGGTGCGGGCAACGGCCCGTTCGGCCTCGGGTGGCGCCTGTCAGTGCCGTCGATCGCCCGCAAGACCGCTTCGAGGGCTGCCGCGCTACGACGACGCCGTTGACAGTGATGTGCTCGTGCTCTCGGGCGTCGAGGACCTCGTGCCCCTGCTCGTGGAAGCAGGGAGCCTCGTGGAGTGAGGAGTGCGCACGACCAGGAGTGTCGGCGGCCGCAGCTACGACGTCCGCGGCTACCGACCCCGCGTGGAGAGCGAGTTCACACGGATTGAGCGCTGGGAAGCCGTGGGCTCGGGTGAGGTGCACTGGCGGACGATCTCCAGACAGAACGTCACGAGCCTCTACGGGCAGTGACACGAGCAGCCGCATCGCCGACCCCGACGACCCCTCGCGGGTGTTCAGTTGGCTGCTCGACCTTCAGCTACGACGACCGCGGCAACGCAGTCAGCTACGTCTACAAGCGCGAGGACTCGAGCGAGGTCCCCAGAGACGCAAACGAGGCCAATCGTGCGGTTGGTGGCCAACCGCTACCTCAAGCAGCGTTCTTCTACGGCAACGAAACGCCCTACCTGCCAAGCGGCGCTGAATTGGGGGCGCTGCCAAAGAAGTGGTGCTTTCGAACTGGTGCTCGACTACGGCGAGCACGACCCTCACAGAAACCGACGCCGCAGGAAGCTCACCCGTGGCCGTGCCGCGCGGACCCCTTCTCCAGCTACAGATCCGGCTTCGAGGTGCAGGACCTACCGCACCTGCAAGCGGTTCCTGATGTTCCATCGCATCGAGGAGCTCGGCGAAGGAACCGGTGCTCGTGCGCTCGACAGACCTCGAAGTATTACCACGAGCCTCCACCCCCGGCGTGACGCCTTGCCGCTGCTCACGTTGCTCGGCTCGATCAGGCGGAGGGGATGGTTGAGCTCGAGCAGACGGGCAGCTATGAAACCTGAGTGCTACCACCGCTGAGGTTCGGCTACAGCCCGCTGAGCATCGAGGAGGAACAGCGCACCGCCGACCCCGCGAGCAGCGCAGAACCTTGATCGGCGAGTTCGACGGCAAGCACGAGCGCTGGGTCGACCTCGAGGGGGTGGGGCTGCAGGGGATTCTCAGCGAGGACGACGGCGCCTGGTATTACAAGCGCAACGTCAGCGCCTGGAATCCGACGGGAGGCGAGCCGAGCGCGCGCTTTGAGCCGCTCACGCTCCTAGCCGGCAGGCCGTCGCGGGCGCCGGGGCTCGACGCTGACCGACCTGAACGGCGACGGCAACCTCTGCGCGGTGAGCTTTGCCGCGCCGAGCCCGGGCTGGTTCGAGTACGACCCCGAGGTCGGCTGGTCGCCATTTCGGCAGTTCCAGGCGACGGCCAACGTCGACTGGGAGAGCCCTGACCTGCGTTTCGTAGATCTCAACGGCGACGGCCTCGCCGACGTGCTGATCACCGAGGATGACGCCTTCAGTTGGCACGAGTGGGTCTCCGAAAGCGGCTTCAGCACCGGCCGCGGCGAGTCGCGAGGGCGACAGACGAAGAACGCGGCCCGGCACTCGTGCTTCGCCGACCCCCACGGCCTCGATCTTCCTCGCCGACATGAGCGGCGACGGGCTCGCCGACCTCGTTCGCGTGCGTAGCGGAGAGGTCTGCTACTGGCCGAACCTCGGCTATGGGCGCTTTGGCGCGAAGGTCGCGATGGACGAGCGCACCGGCACCTTCGACTACTCGCGACCGCTTCGACGCGCGTCGCGTGCGTCTGGCCGACATCGACGGCAGCGGCACCGCCGACCTCGTCTACATGGGCGAGCAGGCGACAGTCTACTTCAACCAGTCGGGCAATTCGTGGACGGCCGGCACGAGCTCTCGCAGTTCCCGCGCGTTTGACAATTGTGTTCACGCATCGGTATTCGACCTGCTCGGCACGGGCACAGCCGCGCTCGTGTGGACCTCCGCCCTCCCGGCGACGTCGACCGCGCCGCTGCGCTACATCGACATCACGGGCGGCGTCAAAGCCGTTCCTCCTGACGAGCGTCAACAACGGGCTTGGGGCGCAGAGCACGCTCACGTACGCGCCCTCGACGAGGTTCTATCTGCAGGACCGCGCTGCCGGGCACGCCATGGCTGACACGGCTCCCGTTTCCGGTTCACGTCGTCGAGCGCATGGCAACCGAAGACGCCGTGAGCCGTACGAGCCATGCGATGCAGTACAGCTACCACCACGGTTTCTACGATGGCGTGGAGCGCGAATTCCGCGGCTTCGCGCGCGTCGACACGCTCGACGCCGACGCGCTGCCCGCGCAGTCGGGCGATCGGCGACTTCACCGGATCCCGCCGACGAGCGAAGGAGAGTTCCTGCTCCCGCCGGTGCGGACGCGGAGCTGGTATCACACCGGCGCCTTCTTCGACCGCGAGGACATTGCCGCACGCCTTGCAGCTCGAGTACTACGCGGGCGATGCGCAGGCGCCGAAGCTCGCCGGCACGTCCTGCCGCACGGATGCTGACGGCGAGGAAGCTGCGGGAGGCGTGCCGGGCGCTGCGCGGCCGCGTCCTGCGTCAGGAGGTGTACGCCGAAGACGGGACTCCCGCGGCCGTCAACCCGTATGTCGACACGCGAATATCGCTACGAGGTCGACCATCTGCAGCCCGCGACCTCGACCGCCTACGGCGTCTTTCACGCATGGCAGCGCGAGCAGCTCGCCTGCCAGCTACGAGCGTGACCCGACGCGACCCACGCGTCGAGCATGAGCTTACGCTCGCGATCGATGCCTACGGCAACGTCACGCGCGATGCATCGGTCGGCTACTCGCGGCGCGCGCCCGCCTACCCCGAGCAGGCCACCATATGGGTCCGCTACCGAGAACGCGAATACGCGAACGTCGCCGCAGGAACCGGACTGTATCGGCTCGGGCTCGCCAGTCGAGACGCGCGAGTATCAGCTCACCGGGCGTCACACCTGAAGCCTCCAGCGGATTCTATGACCCGGCGACGCTCGCCACCGAGCGCGGAAGCCGCCGCCCCAATCGCATACGAGACCTCGCCCACCGGCACGTGCACTGAGCGCCGTCTGCTCAGACACACGCGCACGATCTACCGACGCGACGACCTCACGGCTCCACTGACGCTAGGCCAGGTCGAACGCTCGCGATCGTTGATGCGACATATGACATGCGCCTACACCGCGGGGCTGCTCGAAGCGATATTCGCAGCGAAGCTGAGCGCGGGCGAACTGAGCACGCTGCTCGGCGCCGAGGGCGCGTTCGTCGATCTCGACGGGGACGGCAACCGGTGGGCACCCTCGCCGAAGCTCCTCTACTCGCCCGAACCGCTCGCTCCGGACGCCGTCTTCGCTCAGGAGCATTTCTACCTCGCGCAGGGCTCAATGGACCCCTGGGGCAACGTCGCGAGCATCGCATACGACGACCACGACCTGCTGCCCGTCAGCCATACCGACGCAGTCGGCAACACCACGAGCGCCCGAGTACAACTACCGCGTATTGTCACCGTGGCTGGTCACGGACCCAACCTCAACCGCAACGGGGTGCGCTACGACGCGCTCGGGCTGGTGGTCGCGAGCGCGTCGATGGGCAAGGCGCTCGCCGGCGGAGGCGTACGAAGGCGACTACCTCGACACGAGCACCGCCGAGGGCTCGCCAAGCGACGACCCGACCGACGCACCTTGAATACGACCTCGAGCGCGTTCTCGGCATGGGCGCAGGAAGCGGGCCACGACCCCGACCATCCGACGACCCGTGATGCGGTCCAGACCCGTACGCGCGTCCGGCACAAGGACCCCACCACGCGCATGGCTCAGACCTACGCCTACAGCGACGGGCTTGGCCGCATCGCACTCACCAAGATCGCAGGCCGAGCCCGGCGAAGCGCCAGCAACGCGACGCCCACGGGCGACCTCGTCCGCGACGAGCACGGGCAAGCTCGTCTTCGCGCCCGACAAGACGCCGGTGGGTCGGTAGCGGCCGCGTCGTCTACGACAACAAGGGCAACCCCGTGAAGTCCTACGAGCCGTTCTTCGACTCGAGCCCCGTCTACGACGACGAGAGCGACCTCACGCAGTGGGGGGTCACAGCGATCACGCGCTACGACCCGCTGAACAGGGCGGTCCGCGTCGACAAACCCGACGGGACGCTTCGCACGGTCGAATTCGACTCCTGGCACACGGTCCACCTCCGACGAGAACGACACCGTCTCGCAAGCGACTGGTACGCGGCACGCGTGGGTGGCGCGCTCGGCCCGCAGCAGACGACCGCCGCCAGCAAGGCGGCCGCCGCCCGCGAACACACCCGCCAGGCTGATCTCGATTCGCTGGGGAGACCGTTCCGCAACGTGGCCGACAACGGAGCCGCCGGCCAGTACGCAACGACGCTCGAGCTCGACATCGACGGGCACGCACGAGCACCACGGACGCGCTCGAACGCGTGATCCTCACCCAACGCTACGACATGGCGGGCACCGAGCTCGAAAGCTCGAGCGTCGATGCGGGCGAGCGCTGGCTCTCAGCGACGCCGGCGGGCAACCGCTGCGGCTGTGGGACAGCCGCAGCACCGCGACCCATTCCGAATACGACGCACTGCGGCGTCCCACCAACCTGTATGTGAGCGCGAGCGGCTCACCGGTGCGACTGGCCGAGCAGACCACTTATGGCGAGACGGTCGCGGCTGCCCAGGAACTGAACCTACGCGGCGTCATTTACCAGCACCGCGACGAGGCTGGCCTTGCAAGCACCGAGCGGCGTGACTTCGACGGCAACGTCGTGCGCACCGCCCGGCAGCTCCTCACCGACTTCAGCGAACCGGTCGATTGGGCGCTCACGCCCACCCTCGAAGCCGAGACCTTTCTCACGGACACCACCTTCGACGCGCTGAACCGACCGGTGAAGATCACTACGCCAGACGGCAGCGTCAGCGAACCGAGCTACAACCAACGCAGCCTGCTGTGCGCGGTCGCGCTCACACCAGCCGGCGGCGGTGGGCGCGTCGACTACGTCAAGGCGATCACCTACGACGCCAAGGCCCAGCGCGAAGCGATCGAATACGGCAACGGCGCGAGCAGCGCGTACACCTATGACCCGCTGACGTTCCGCCTGGTCGCGCTGCGCAGCACGCGACCAGGCGGGGGCGAAGCGCTGCAGGCCATCGGCTATACCTACGACGCTGTCGGCAACGTCGTCTCCGTCGAAGATGCCGCGCAGCAGACGATCTTCTTCGCAAACCAGGTCGTCGCGCCGACCGCCACCTACACATACGACGCGATCTACCGGCTCGTGTCCGCCGAAGGGCGCGAGCACATCGGCCAGACCGCGAGCGAACCGATCGGCGCAAGCGACGCCGCGCGCGTTGCGATCCCGCTCCCGAGCGACGGGCAGGCGATGCGCAACTACACGCAGACCTACGCCTATGACCACGTCGGTAACATCGAAGCGCTCACGCACGCCGCAACGGGCGGCGGCTTCAAGCGCGCCTACGCCTACGACGAGCCCGACGTGCCGCCGAGGAGCAACCGGCTCACCTCCACCTCCGTGGGCGCCACGCGCGAAGCGTATGCCTACGACGCCAACGGCAACGTCGAATCCATGCCGCACCTCTCGTTGATGCGCTGGGACTGGAGTGACCAGCTCGAAGCCACCGCAAGCCAGATCGTCACCGAAGGCGAACCCGAGACGACCTACTACCGCTATGACTCCAAGGGCAGGCGCGTACGCAAGGTCACTGCATCTGGCAGCGGCACGCGCCGCAGCGAACGAACGTACATCGGCGCCTATGAGGTCTATCGCGAGTACGGCCCAAGTGGCGAAGTAAAGCTCGAACGCCAAACGCTCAACATCTCAGACGGCGCCGGCCGCATCTGCCTGCTGGAAACCACCACGATCGATACCACCACGCCTGGCGCGCCGCTGCAGGCACCCTCGACGCTGACGCGCTACCAGCTGGCGAACCTGCTCGGCTCGGCCGTGCTCGAGCTCGACGAGAACGCCGCGATCATCACCTACGAGGAGTATTACCCCTTCGGCAGCAGCTCTTTCCAGAGCGGGCGCTCGGCCGCCGAAGTGAGCCTCAAGCGCTATCGCTACACAGGCAAGGAGCGCGATGAGGAGAGCGGCTTCTACTACCACGGCGCGCGCTACTACACCCCGTGGCTCGGGCGCTGGAGCAGCGCGGACCCGGTGGGCGTGAGGGCCGGCCCGAACCTCTACGCCTACTGCGGGGACAACCCGGTCTGCAAGGTGGACCGCACTGGCACGACCGAAGAATCGAGCACGAGCTTTGGCATCTCGATCGACGCCAAAGGCGTCAGCGCCGGCACGTTCGTGGTTCCGCCACCACGAGACCTCAGCGGGTTCGTCGTAGCCTTCGGCCGCACCGGGCTCGGCAGGAGCTACATGGATACGGCCAAGGCGAACACCGGACTGCCTGCGGTGAACATCCAGGACCGCATCAACTTTCAAAAAGGCTACGGGGTCATGTCCTTCTTCCCCGGCAGCTACCAACTCGAGACCGAGTACGTGGATCCAGCGCGAAGCGATCCCGCGAAAGGCATCACCGGGCTGTATCCGATGTTCTCGGGCGTGAGCGTTCAGGAGGCGCTCGAGCGCTCAGAGACGATGCACTTCGACATGCGCGAGGTCGATCTCACGCCGAAGCTCAGCAAGGGCAGTTTGCCGGGCTTCTCACAGGAGGACTTCCATGCTTCCTCGGAGGCGAGGCAGGTCGTCGCGCACGTCGCCGCGACCGACCCCGGCGAGCGCGTGCCGACGATCGTCATGCAGCACGAGGAGGGCGTCTCGACCATCACCCCTGACTCCAATGTGGTCAAGGGCGATCCGCTGCCGAGCAGGCTCGCGAGCAGGATGCCGAACCTCCAGAACGCGCCCAAGAGCCCGACGCCGCCGCCGAGCAGCGGGAGCTCCGGCGCCGGCGGATCGGGAGGCTCCCGAGGCGGCCCCACGCGTACCGTCACCATGCCGTCGCCCTCGAGCGCGGCGCTTGGAGGACTCGGCAGGATGGTGCCGGGCGTCGCGGAGACGGAGATCGCGCTCGGCTCCGCCGCAATGGCGGCGATGTCGCACCCCGCCACCGTCGCGCTCGCCCAGCCGCTGATGACAGCCGCCGAGGCCGTGCCTGTCGTGGCGGGCGTCGGAATCGTGGGTGCAGCAACCGGACATCTGGCGCGCGCGGTGGCGAGTGAGGCCGGTGCGAGCCCCGAGACCGCGAACACGGTCGGCCTCGGTGCGGCGGTCCTCACGGGCGCCGCGCTTGGCTCGGTCATACCCGGCGTCGGGACCGCGGTCGGCGCCGGCATCGGAGCACTGGTGGCAGGAGGGTTGTACCTGTGGACCCTCTGAGGATGCGCCGCGTAGAAATGCACCGTGGATGTGAGCCGAGTGGCTCGAAGGTCCTCACACACGAACGAGCATGGGGGAAGCGATGAACATCAAGCCCGGGCTTGCGATGGGAACGAGCGGCGAGGAGGTCCCCAGGGCTGCACGATGCGCTTGCGATCATCGGCCTGCAGGTGGAGCTCACCGAGCGCGAAACGAAGACGTTCGGCGCCTCCACGGTGGCGGCCGTGATCAAGCTGCAGGCGCTCGCGGGCATCGAGCAATCGGGGGTGGCCGACGAGAACACGCTCGTGATCATCACGGTGGCGCTCGACCGCCTCGGCATCGCCCCCGGCGAAGCTGGCTTCGTTGCCGCCTCGGCGCCGTATGAGGTGCACGGCACCGTCACCGACGCCGACGGGATGCCGCTCGCGAAGGCGAGCGTGGTCCTGCTCGACTGCGACCTGCGCTCCAGCAAGCGCATCGGCAAGGGGCACACCGACGCGCAAGGTGAGTACCGCATCCGCTACGAGGCCAAGAAGCTGCTGAGCGGGCACAAGCTGGCCGACCTGCAGGTCGAGGTGCACGACGCTGAGGGCCAGACGCTGATCAGCTCGACGGTCATCTTCAATGCGCCACGGCAGACGCGAGTCGACCTTCCGCTTGGAGGCACGGCACACGCCAAGCCATCAGAGTTCACCTCGATCGGCGTGAGCGTCACACCGCTGCTCGGCAAGCTGACCGCACTCGAGCTGGAAGAAAGCAGCGAGCACCACGACCTCGCCTTCATCACCGGCCAGACGGGCATCGCAACCGAACGGCTTGGCTATTGGGTGATCGCCGCACGACTTGCGAGCGACCACGAACTGCCCGCGGAACTCTTCTACGGTCTGTTTCGCTGCGGCGTGCCCGCCGACGCCCACGTCCTCGCCCTCGCCAGCTCCTCCACCGGCATCGACCTGCAGGCAAACGGCGAACGCCTGCTCGAAGGAGTCCTCGCAGGCGCTCCCGACACGCTTGGCGCGACGATCGATGCGGCGATCGCCGCAAACCTGATCCCCGCTTCCTATGCCAAGCGCGCACCTGGCGACCTGGAAAAGCTCGACGCACTCGCGTCTCACGCCGCGCTCAACTCGACGCAGGGTCTTGGCAAGACGTCGTTCGCGGGCGTGCTCGGGGCGCTCTCGGTCGAGCCCGAAGTGCAGGAACGCTTCGTCAAGCTCTACTCAAACGCGACCGGTACGGCGCGGGCGAGCTTCTGGAGCGACCTGGCCAAGCAGGGGTCGTTCACCGAAGAGCAGGTCTCGACGCTGCGCTTCGGCGTGCTCACGGGCCGGCTCACGCGCGGCTACGTCCCGCTGATCGAAGAGCTCGCCACCCAGCGCGGTACGGGCCAGATACAGACCGCGCGCGACCTCGCGCGGTTCACGAGCGCTGAATGGATGGCGTTGCTTGAAAAGCCGCAGGCAGGCGGCCAGCCGATCGGCGTACCGTCGTTCATCGACGCGGCGACGCCGCAGCTCGCGCGCGAAACGTACGCGGCGATGCTCGAACGCTTCTTCACGCGCACCTACCCGACGACGGCGTTCTCGGCGAGGATCCTCAGCGACGCAAAGACGCCGTTCACCGCAGCGTCCGCCACGACCCAGTTCCTCGACGCCAATCCGACGTTCGACCTGCGCTATACGAACATCGACGCCTTCGCGACCAAGACGACGATTTCTGCAGACGTACGCTCGACGCTGCTGAGCGCACAGCGCCTGATCAAGGTCAACTCCAACTATGCGGTGATGAGCGCGCTGATGGCCGACGGGATCGACTCGGCGCAGCAGATCTACGCGATGGGTCGGGATGGCTTCATGGGTGGCTACGAAGCGCTGCCGGAGCTCGGCGCAACCGAAGCGGCGCGGACGTGGGCATGTGCGGAGCAGACCCACACGCTGGCACTGGCGCTCGCGCTCAAGTTCAACGCCACGCTCGACGCGGCCAGTCCGGTCGCGATCGGCGGCAAGCTGCACGGCGCCGCGAGCGCCGCCGCCGCGACCTTCCCGAACCTGCAGACGCTGTTCGAATCCGAATCGCTCTGCGAATGCGAGGAATGCCAGTCGGTGCTGGGGGCCGCCGCCTACCTGACCGACATCCTCGACTTCCTGGGCCAGCGCGGCGCCACCGGCAAGCCGAAGTCGAGCGGTGGGGAGAGCGTCTGCGAAGAGCTGCTCGCACGCCGGCCCGACATCGCCCAGATCGAGCTCAACTGTGAGAACACCGACACCGCGCTTCCCTACATCGACCTCGTCAACGAGCTGCTCGAGGAAGCGGTTCTCGCGCCCGCTGCCGCCGAAGCCACGGCGCTTCAGCGCAAGCGGCAGACGACGCTCAGCACACCGGAATTGAATGCCAATCCCGAGTACGCCGAGGCGGGCGCATATGAAAAGCTCGCCGCAAGCGCCTACCCGTGGACGCTGCCGTTCGACCTACCGCTGGCCGAAGCGCGCGCCTACCTGCATCAGCTCGAACTCACGCGCGCCGAGCTGATCGAAGCCTTCCAGCCGGTCGATGCGCATCCGCCGGCGCAGGCCGAAACCCTCACATGGGAGCAGCTCGGGCTCTCAGCGCCGGAGGCACAGATCATCACGGGCGCCGCGAGCTTCAAGCCGTGGGAATACTGGGGCCTGCAGGAACGGGGCAATGCGATCGTCGACCCCGACAACCCGGCCGCGACGGTCTCCGGGGAATGGATCAAGGTGCTCTCCGAAGTCCGGATCCTGCTCGCGCGTGCCGGCCTCGACTACCAGGAACTGGTGCGGCTGCTCAACACGGTGTTCGTGAACGGGGGCGAAACCGTGAAGATCGTCGTCGAACCGCCCGGGTCCTGCGACGTGGCAGAGATGAAGCTCGAAGGACTGACTCAGGACGTCCTGGAACGCATCCACCGCTTCGTGCGCCTGTGGCGCTGCCTCGGCTGGGACGTGTACGACCTCGACAACGCGATCGTGAGCCTGCAGGGCACCGGCACGCCTGGGCTGCCGCAGCTGAGCGCGCTGCTGCTGCGCCAGCTCGCGTGCGTCTCTGTGGCGATGGAGCGCTATTCCCTCTCTGCAGCCGGCGCCGTCGCACTGCTCGCCCCCACCCCGGCCGCCGTCACGATCGCTACGCGCAGGATCGGCACGCTGCCCGGCGATGAACCGAGCTACTCGCTGTATCGAGAACTCTTTGAAAACCCCGCCGTCTGTAAGCCGCCCGATCAAGCGCTCATGCTCAATGAAGCGGGCACCGCACTCCAGACGCCGAGCGCGTCGGCGACGCTCGACGAACACAGCGCGGCCCTGGTCGCCGCGCTCGAGATCTCTCAGAGCGACCTCACGCTCGCGATCGACAGCTTTACCGACGGGCATCTGACGCTCGCGAACCTCGCGACGCTCTACCGCAACGTCCAGCTCGCCAGCGCGCTTGACGTGAGCGTCGAAGAACTCGTCGTGCTGTCGGCGATTGTCGAGGCGCCAAGCTCCGCCGCGAGCGGCTACGAAGCCGTCGAACCCTTCGATGCGAGTGAGCCCGAGGCGCTGCATCGCTTTGCAGAGTTGACCGCGGCGGTCACCGCGAGCGGGCTGACGATCGCGCAGGTCGACTACCTGCTGCGCGACGTGCAGCACGGCGCTGGCCTTGCGCCCGAAGCGCTCAGCGTCGGCACGCTGCTACTCATCCTCTACAACGGTCTGCTCAAGATCGCGACCGAAAGCGGCCTGTACAAGATCGCCTCCGAAGGTGGGACGCTGAAGCTCGCACCGGAAGTCGACCCGGCAGCCGACCCGACCGGGGCGCGCATACGCAAAGCGCTAGCGGGTCTGCTCAGTAGCGAAGAGGTCAATGCCGCAATGGCGATTCTGGAAGGCACGAGTGCGCTCTCGCAGGCACAGCAGGAAGCATTCGTGACCGATCAGCTTGGGCCCTACCTCGAAGCGAGCGCCGCTGTCAAATCGCTCACGGGCGCAGGCGCCCTGCCATCGGGTGGACCGCGATTCGAATACACCCTTGCAAGAGTTCTCGCATATCAAGTCAGGACACAGAGCACGAACCTCGTCGTGCAGACGCTCGCCAGCGCGCTCGGCTTGCCAAGCGACGTCACGGCGCTCCTCCTGACCGAATGGTTCCCGTCCAGCTCGACGCCTGGCGCACACCTGATCGAGGATTTCCTCGCGCTGAGCGCCGCGAGCATCCCCAGCACGACGCAGCCGATCGCCGATGAAGCGCCCTTCGAAGGCTACTTTGCAGCGTTTGCGAGCCTCGCGAAGGCCGCGCTCCTGATCACCAGCTTCAAGTTGCGCGTGGAAGACGTGCGGTGGTGGATGCAGCGGACCAAGGCCTGGAAGGAACACGGTGCCACGAACGGCTGGCTCGATCCCACCGTGCTGCCGAGCGCTCCGCAGACGTCGGCCAACGGGGGCTTCTACCGCCTCTCGCGGCTGATCGCGGGGGTGAAGGCCCGAAACGAAACGCCTCTCCCCAACGTCACATTCGCAAGCCTCTTCACCGTACGCGCCGGGCAGAGCAAGAACGAATACATAGAGGCGCTCGCAAGCACGACACGATGGGCGTCCTCGACGCTCGAAGCCCTTTGCGGCGCAGAAGGCGAGGAAGGCGAGCTCGCGCTCGCCTTCCCGCAGGACTACGAAACGGAGATCGCACTCTCGCGCATACTGCCGTGCGAGCAGATCCTCACGCGCACCGGCATACCGGCGAAGCTCGCGGGCTGGCTCGAACCGTCCCTGATCAGCCAGACGGCGACAGAAATCAGGCAGAGCGTCAAGGCCAACTATCCGCAGGAACAATGGCTCGCGCTGGCCAAGCAGTTGCGCGATCCCCTGCGCCAGTCTCAGCGCGACGCGCTCGTCTCATACCTGCTCGCCCAGGAGCCGCCGAGCGGGGTCTCCACGTGGCTTACGCCGGACGACGTCTTTGCCCACTTCCTGATCGATGTCGAGATGTGCTCGTGCATGGCCACCTCACGCCTGGTGCAGGCGACGGCGAGCGTTCAGCTCTTCGTCCAGCGCTGCTTCCTTGGGCTCGAGCCGCAGGTGACGATCGACGTGAGCACGGATGAAAGCTGGCTGCAATGGCAATGGATGAGCCAGTTCCGGGTCTGGCAGGCAAACCGCGAGGTGTTCCTGTTCCCGGAGAACTGGATCGACCCGACCCTGCGGCCGGATGCCTCGCCGTTCTTCACCGAACTCCAGAAGCAGCTCAAGCAGGGCGAAGTCACCTCCGAAGCGGCCGAAGCCGCGCTTGCGAGCTATCTCGAAAAACTCGAGGCGGTCGCGCGGCTGGACGTGTGCGGCTACTTCCACGACCTCGAAGAAGACAACGACATCCTGCACGTGATCGCGCGCACGCAGGGCGAACCAGCCGTCTACTACATGCGCAAGTGGGTGAACTCCGCATACTGGACGGCGTGGGAAAAGGTCGATCTCGACATCAAGAGCGACCATGTACTGCCGCTCGTCTGGAACGACAAGCGCTACATCTTCTGGGTCAACGTCGCCGCCAAGGCAGACGAACACGGTCAGAACGTGCCCGCCGCACAGGCGAGCAGCTCGCCACCGCCGCCGCCGCGCACGCACATCGAGGTGCAGCTCGCGTGGAGCCAGTACAAGCAGGGAAAGTGGCAGCCGCCGCAGACCGCGCCGCAGACGATGGTGTTCAAGGCCCCACCGAACGCGATTCGCGAACCATCTGGCCAGCCCTTCCATGGCTTTGGCTCCTCTGACATCACGCTCAAGTCCGCCACCAACAGCGGGTTGCTGGAAATCGAGGTCTACCTAGACCAGGTGATGGGTGAAGCGCGGTCGTGGCGCGAAGCCGAAGAAGAAACCGAAGAAAGCCTAAAGTACGTCTACACGCAGCCGCGCACGCAGGTCGGGGTGTTCATGCTTGGCGGCGCCGGAAGCGGCGTGCAGGCGTTCGTGCTCGAAGAATACTTCTCGGGCCTGATCGACGCCGGCGGCGGAGCACAGGTCAACGAGGTCGGCCTGCTGATCGAACCCGAATCGCCGATCTCGACACCTCCGAGCACGAGCTTTGAAGGTGACTGGCTCGCGAACCTCGAAATGGGCTTCCTCTCGCCGACGCGTCCGCGCGTCGGCAGGATGACCACGAACTACGAGCTCTACAGCGCCCTCAACAGCGAGACGGTGCTCGAAGAGGCCGACTACTACCGCCTGATCGTGCCGCACCAGCTGCCGCGGTTCGACTCCTCCCTGCCGTTCTTCTACCGGGACTCTGCGCGCGAGTACTTCGTGGTGCCCACGATCTACTACCAGAACGGCAACTACTTCACCATCCATGCCCCGGAGTACGTCTACGATCCCTTCTACCGGGCGGAGTATGGGTTCTGGCCCTTCTACCACCCCTTCGCGTGGCTGCTCGTCGGGCAGCTCAACGTCGGCGGCCTCAAGGCGCTCTACGCACAGAAGCTGCAGCTCGAACCTGCCGCCGTCGCCGGCGAAAGCCCGTTCGACTTCGAAAGCTACTACCGCCCGACCGCCTGCGTGCTCGAGCCGTTCCCGCAGGAGGCGATCGACTTCAACGCCAACGCGGGATATGCCCTCTACAACTGGGAGCTCTTCTATCACGTGCCGTTCATGATCGCCAATTCGCTCAGCACCAACCAGCAGTTCGAAGCGGCGAAGCGCTGGTACGAATACGTCTTCACCCCCACCGGTGGAGCAAAGGGCGAAACGCCCGCACGCTTCTGGGTCACCCGGCCGTTCAACGAAATGAGCAAGGCGAGCTACGCCGAAGAGCAGATCACGCACCTGATGGAAGAAGTCAACAGGCGCAACGTCGAACTGGAACATCAGGTCGCGCGCTGGCGAGCGGAACCGTTCGATCCCGACGCGATCGCCCAATGGCGCCCGGTCGCCTACCAGCGGGCGATCGTGATGCACTACATCGACAACCTGATCTCGTGGGGCGACCAGCTCTTCAGGCAGGACACGCGCGAATCCATCAACGCCGCGACCCAGCTCTACGTGCTGGCCTCCGACCTGCTCGGCCCAAAGCCCGAAGTCGTGCCCCCGCGCGTGGAGCCTGACGCGAAGACCTACAGCGAACTGAAGGAACTCGACGCCTTCTCCAATGCCGTCGTCGCGGCGGAAAACATGATCCCGCCGGTCAAGGTCAACGTGTCGACGCCGACGGGCGGACCAGCGCTGCCCCCGTTGAAGACGCTCTACTTCCAGATTCCGCCGAACTCGCAGCTGCTCGGCTACTGGGACACGATCGCCGACCGTCTCTACAAGATCCGCCACTGCATGAACATCGAAGGGGTCGTGCAGCAGCTGCCGCTGTTCTCGCCGCCGATCAACCCCGCGCTGCTGGTCGCCGCCACGGCGGCCGGCGTCGATCTGGCGAGCGTGCTCGGCGAAGCAAACGCCGCGCTGCCGCCGTACAGGTTCCGCATCATGATCCGCCACGCACTCGAGCTCTGCGACCAGGTGCGGACGCTTGGCGCCGACCTGCTCGCCGCGCTGGAGAAGAAGGACGCCGAAGCGCTCGCGCAGATCCGCGCGGAAGGCGAGGTCAACCTCCAGGTGGCGATCGAAGACGTACGCACTCATCAGATAGAAGCGGCCAAGGAACAGCTGGCAGTTCTCGCGAAGACGAAGCAGAGCTTCCTCGACCGGCAGGCCTTCTACACCGGGCGCCCGCTCACCAATCCATCGGAGAGTCAGGCGCTCGCAAAGCACAAGGAATCGATCGCGCCGCAGGAATCGGCCGGGCAGCACGACTCGACGGCGTCGAACCTCCACTACATCCCCAACATCTCCGCCGGGGTCGCCGGCGCCGGCGGCTCTCCGAACGTGACGGCGAGCTACGGCGGCGAGAACGTCGGCAGCGGCGCCTCAGCAGCGGCGTCGATCGAAAGGATGCGGGCGGCCGTACTCCAAGCCGAAGCCGAGATCAGTGCGATGACCGGGCAATTTCAGCAGCGCCAGGAAGACTGGATGCTGCAGGCGACGATCGCAGGCGATGAAATCGCCCGGATCGAAGCGGAAAAGGTGCTCGCCGAAATACGCATCGATATCGCCACCAAGGAAAAGGAAGCTCAGGCGATCAGCGTGAAGACGGCGCAGGACGTCGATGCGTACCTGCACGAAAAGTTCACCGACGAAGAACTCTACGAATGGATGATCGGCCAGCTGAGCACGACGTACTTCCAGGCATACCAGCTCGCCTACGCCGAAGCCAAGGCGACCGAACGCTGCTTCGAGCGTGAGTTGGCGGTCAGCGAAGGCGGCTACATCCAGTTCGGGTATTGGGACAGCCTGCACCGGGGCCTCACCGCCGGCGAGAAACTCCATTACGACCTGCGTCGCCTGGAGAGCGCCTACCTGACGCAGAACGACCGCGAACTGGAGATCCTCAAGCACGTCTCGCTGTTGCAGCTCGACCCCACGGCGCTCGTGGAACTGCGCGAAACGGGCAGCTGCATGATCTCGCTCCCGGAGATCATCTTCGACCTCGACAACCCTGGCCACTACATGCGCCGTCTGAAGACGGTCGGGATGACGATCCCCTGCGTCGTGGGTCCCTACACGAGCGTCTCGGCGACATTGACGCTGCTTGGCAACCAGATCCGCGTCTCGCCCTCGAGCGCAGGCGCCTATCCGCGAAGCGGCGAATCCGACCCGCGCTTCCTCGACGACCCGGGCGGCGCCGAGATCGTCACGAGCAGCGCCCAGAGCGACAGCGGGATGTTCGAGCTGCGCTTCGAGGACGAACGGTATCTGCCCTTCGAGACGGCGGGCGCCGTCTCGAACTGGCGACTGACGCTGAACAACGTCCTGCGCCAGTTCGACTACACGACGATCACCGACGTCGTGCTGCACGTCCGCTACACGGCGCGCGACGGTGGCGGGCCATTGCGCGAAGCCGCCCGGGATGCAACCACGGAAGCGGCGCTGAACAAGCTCGCGCTCGCCGAAGAACGCAAGGGGCTCTACCGAATGTTCAGCGCGCGCCACGAATATCCCACCAACTGGGCGCAATTCCTCAACCCTCCCACCGGCGCCGAACAGACGCTGAGTCTGGAATTGCCGCCCGAACGCTTCCCGTTCTTCACCCATGGGCTCGAGGTAAAGGTGAGCGCGATCGACGTGATCGTGCACACGATCGGCGGCGAACCAGGCAAGCTCTCGCTCAGCGGCCCAACGACGGTCACCGAAGCCGAGATGGAACCGTTCCTCGACGTTGAAGGGCTGCACCATCTGCAGATCGCCGTCGAACCGAACGAGAACCTCGGGCGCGCGCCACTGGCCAGCGGCGCCGCGGCACCCACGTGGAAGCTCGAGCTCAAGGGCGAAGAGCCACTCACGGCCGCAGACATAGAAGACGTGATCGTGATCGTGAGCTACAGCCTCGCCAAATGACCCTCAGCGAGCACGACATCGCCTGGATCGTGAGGCGAATCCGCAGCCGCTATGACGCACGCGCGATATATCTGTTCGGCTCGCGCGTGAAGGCCCGATCGCACGAGCGCAGCGACATCGACCTGCTCGTCGTCGGGCCGAGCAGGCTGCCACGTGGGCGACGTGGGCGTGAGGTCGCCGCCGCGCTCGCGCCATTCTCAAGCCGCTTCGATCTGCTCTTCTACACGGAGCGTGAGCTCGCCGAGGAGCGCAAGGATCGATATTCATTCATCGCGTCGATCATGAGCGATGCACGTGTGCTCTACGACCATGCCTGGCCTTCATAGCTGCGCTGGAGCAGCAGCGACGTGGCGGGATCGCCTCGCTGGTTCCGATCGATCCGCGAGAAATGAAGCGCCCCAACCCTTTGCGAGGCTTCTCGTATCTACCGGGGCGTAGGAGCCTTGGGGTCCAGCTTGCGAACAGGAGCACACACGCCGTGGAGGATCAGGTCCACGTGACGACGCCAGTTCGCATCACCAGGCTGGTAGTACATGGTCGATGTGATGCCGCACATCATCATCGAGAAGTCATCGAAGGAGAAGTCCTTACGGATCGCGCCGGCCACCGCGGCCCGGGAGATGATCCGGGAGACGACCTCTGCCAGGGCAGCCTTCTCTTCCTCAATCCCCTCCCACTCCAGCTCGTTTGAGCCCATCATCGCGAGCTGAAATCCCGAGTCGCCCTCAACCGCCTCGGCTGAGCAGAGGATGACGCTCTCGAGCGCCCTGCGCGGGTCCGAAATCGCCTCTGCGACCCGCGCGATCTCGACGAACGCCCGAAAGCGGTCGCGAACCATTGCGGTCAGGAGCGCCTCCTTGGTTGGAAAGTGGCGGTAGACCGTGCCGATGCCGACGCCGGCGTGACTAGCGATCTCATCCATCTGCACCTGAGGGCCCTCGAGTGCGAACAGCTCGCGGCCGGCGGAGATGATCCGCTCGCGATTGCGGCGGGCGTCCACCCGGAGTGTTCGCTGATCGATAGCCATGGGCTCTACAAACGGAATCTTAGCTCCGGATCGTGCTATAAACAAGTGGAACCGTACTTCCGCTTCCGCATCACTCCCGCGGACCGACCCTCGAGAGGAGCAGCATGATCACGATCAAAGGCATGGTGCAGCAATGATGGCCTCTCGCACGCCCAGGAAAGCCGCCGACCTCAGTTCCCGGCGCGGCAAGGACCTCGCGCTGCTGTTGCTGGCGATGACGCAGTTCGTGATCGTGATCGACGCATCGATCGTGAACGTAGCGCTCCCGTCGATCGGCGCCCACCTGCACTTCTCCCGAGACGACCTCTCGTGGGTCGTGAACGCGTACACGCTGACCTTTGGCGGGTTCCTGCTGCTGGGCGGCCGGCTCGCCGACCTGCTCGGACGCAGGCGCATGTTCATGATCGGCCTGGTCGTGTTCTCGTTGGCTTCGCTGGGCGGAGGACTCGCGCGATCGGAGGCGTGGCTGATCGCCGCGCGGGCAATCCAGGGCCTCGGCGCCGCGATCGTCTCCCCGGCGGCACTCTCGATCATCACGACGACCTTCTCAGAAGGCGCGGAGCGCAACCGCGCGCTTGGCATCTGGGGAGCTGTCGCAGGGGCAGGCGGCGCCGCGGGCGTGCTGCTCGGCGGGATCCTCACAAGCGGACTCAGCTGGCGCTGGGTGCTGTTCGTGAACGTGCCGATCGGTCTCATCGCGGCGGTGCTCGCTCCGCTGCTGTTGCTCGAGAGCCACTCAGAAGACGGCACGGAAGGCTTTGACCTACCTGGTGCTGTGACGGTGACGGCGGGGCTCGCGTTGCCTCGTCTACGCCGTCGTCGACGCCGTCAACGTGGGCTGGGGCTCGACCGGAACGCTGCTGCGGCTCGCCGGCGCGCTCGCGCTGCTCGTGGCGTTCGTCCTGATCGAGCGCCGACAGCGCCATCCGCTGCTGCCGTTCTCGATCTTCAACCTGCGCACGCTGCGCGGCGCAGACGTCGTGGGCCTGCTGATCGGGATGTCTCTGTTCTCGATGTTCTTCTTCATCTCGCTGTACCTGCAGGACGTACTGCACTACTCGCCGATCAAGGCCGGCATCTCCTACCTACCGCTGGCGGTGAGCATCATCCTCGCCGCGGGCATCGCCTCGCAGCTTGTGACACGGATCGGCTTCAAGCCGGTCCTGGCGGGAGGGCTGCTGCTCATCGCTGGCGGCCTCATCTGGTTCTCGCGCGTCCCGGCGCCAGGCGGGTCCTTCGCCGCAGACGTGCTCGGCCCGTCCCTGCTCGCTGCATTCGGCCTCGGGTTCTCGTTCGTGTCGGTGACGATCGCGGCGGTGACGGGCACCAAGCCGCACGAGGCGGGGCTCGCCTCGGGACTGATCAATACCTCCCAGCAGGTGGGCGGGGCGCTCGGCCTCGCGATCCTCGCGACAGTCGCCAACAGCCGCACCCAGAGCCTGCTCAGCACGGGCGTCCACAACTCCTCGGTGGCCTTGACAAAGGGGTTCGACCGGGCCTTTCTCGTGGGTGCGGGCTTTGCGATCGCGGGCGCCATCCTCACGGCGATCCTGATCTCCTCGCGAGACAGCCGCGAGCAGGCTGCGGCCGCGCGCCGGGGCGAGATCGAGGCGGTTGCGACCTGAGGCGCTCAGGGTATCCAACACGCCAAGACGACAAACCGTCTCGCTGCGGACGACCGGTCTCGCGCCGGGTCCGCAGCGGAATGCAACGACTCGAACGGGCCTTCGAGCGGGCGAGTGCATGCCCTGGCACGATGTCTCGCGCAAGGCGCGATCATGGGATCAATCCAACAACGGAGGGCAGCATGAGCACCATCGACCAGGAGATGGTCTTGGCCCACTTCATCGTCTCAGATGACGTCGAGCGTTCCCGCCGCTTCTACACCGATGTACTGGGCGGCAGGACCGTCATCTCAGGCGAGGAAAACGACGAGGTGACCTACGTAGCGCTCGCCAACAGCTGGATCATCATCAACGCCGGAGGAGGACCGACCGACGACAAGCCGACCGTCACACTGGAGACCCCGCCCGACCCGGATCGGGTGAACAGCTTCCTCAACATCCGGGTTGCAGACATCCAAGCGGTGTACGCCGAGTGGAGCGAGCGAGGCGCCCAGTTCCTGACGCCACCGAAGGAGCATGCGACCGAGATGCGCTGCTACATCCGTGATCCTGACGGCTACCTGATCGAGGTGGGCCAAACGACCCTGGCCAGAGGGTGGCGTCCACCGTCCTGACCACATCACCAGCGTGGGCGCGCCACATGTAGGCCGCCCACCAGAACCTGGACTCCAACCGCAGTGCATGCAATGTGCACTGCACGCGTGCATCGAGACGATTTGCGCCGGCACGCTCACCGCTCGGGCCGGTGAAGAGAAACAAGGAGAAGGGCTGATGCCCCGTAACCGCTGAGTCTCCAGGAAACAATTGAACGCCGGCAGCGGCGACTGCTAGTCCTACCGCTCGGACGCTCGACAGAGAACCCGGACGGATGGAGGCTCAGATGAATATTCTGGTCAGGACGATCAAGAGCCGTGCGAGTCTTGCGCTGCTGGGCATTGCGCTGGCGGCGGCGTCGCTCGGCACCGCTTCGGCGCAGGCAAGTGCGTATCCCAACTCGATGGACGCGCTTGGCGACTCGATCACGCGGGCGTTCAACACCTGCAGCATGTCGTTCTTAGACTGCCCGGAAAACTCGTGGGCGACGGGGACGACCGCAGCCGTCGATAGCTACTACTTACGGCTGCTCGCGCTGAACACTGGCATCAGCGGGCACAACTACAACGACGCGGTCAGCGGCGCGAAGATGGAAGGACTGAACGCCCAGGCCGAAAAAGCGGTCACGCACAAAGTCGAACTGGTCACGATCCTGATGGGCGCCAACGACGCCTGCACGTCGAGCGTCTCGACGATGACCTCGGTCGCCAACTACCAGTCGCAATTCGAAACGGCAATGAAAACGCTGTCGAGCGGCATCCCCAGCGCTCAGATCATCGTGAGCTCACTGCCGAACGTCTACAGGCTATGGGAAATCCTCCATACGAATTTAAGTGCCGTGGACACCTGGAACTTGCTGAAAATCTGTCAGTCGATGCTGGAAAATCCAACCTCATTGGCGACAGCAGACGAAAAACGACGCCTGGAAGTGAGGGGGCGCGAGGAAGAATTCGACTCAGTGCTGCAAAGCGTATGCACGAAATACACGCAGTGCATGTATGACGATGGAGCCGGCTTCAAAACCGCCTTCAGCACCAAAGACGTTTCGTTACAGGACTACTTCCATCCCAGCGTGGAAGGCCAGGCGCTGGTGGCGCAGACCGCCTGGAAAGCATTCCCAGAGCACGCATTCTACGGCGACTCATCATCTACGCTAGAAGCTACGTCCAACTCTACCCAAACGTTTCAGCTGGGGTCCAGCGATTGGATGGAATGCGGCAAACTCACGCTCAAGTACTCGCCTCCGTCGAGCCCCGCGACAAGCCTGCCGTTGACAGTCAAGAGCTATGGGGAATGTATTTTCAACCATCCCTCCGTCAGCGAAAGAGCTACACTATTATCAACCAGTGGCTGTGAATGGGTATTGACGAATTTAGGACTACAGGAAGCGTCCTTTGTTTCTTTTCGGGAAGGGAGCGTTGACCTCACTTGCACACTCAATTTCAGCACTTCCAAATGTCAAGTCTATGTTCTGAAACATTCGCCACTCACGGAATTCCGGTGGGAAAACATAGAAATCATCGAAAGGGCCGGTATCGTTCCTGGCCCTCTGTACGAAAGTGAACTATCATTCCATCTTACACAGATGCCCTATGAAGTAACCGGCACAGGCTGCGCAACGACCGGCTCGAACGGGGAATACCACGGCTCGATATATCTGCAGGGCGTTGCCGTGAAATGATCGATCGCCGTCTTCACAGCAAAGCTCCACAAGCGCCCTAATCCCGGTAGAGATCTTTGGTCCGGGCTTTGCGCCGAGCGGTCGCGCGGCGGATGCCATCGCATGTATCCAACGCCGACCGGCGACTCTTCGTCGAAGAGGCTTGCATCGTGAGCATGCGTTCGCGATGAGCGTGCCTCCGGACAAGTGGTCGCCGGCCTCGGATACTCAACGGCCGCCGTGCCGCTCGCGGGCGAGCTTCCACGCCACGACGACCAGTCCGAACTGTGGCTCTCATCCTCGGGCATCGGGTGCAGCGCCCTTCTCTGTCCTGGGCATGCGCCCTCGCGAGACGCCAATGTACAGCTCGGGGCAACCGTGGATCGCTAGAATTTGGAGCATGACTGCCAAGGAAAAGGTATTGGAGATGGCGCCGCAGTGGAGCGAGTCGCAGGCGGCCGCGGCGCTGCGAGTGGCGCAGGCGCAGGACGAGCTGACGGAGCACTTCGAGGCCGAGGCCAGGCTCACGCCGGAGCAGCTGCAGGCGCGAGACGACCGCCGCGCCGAGGCCAACGCCCGCGCCCTGATTCGCGAAGAGCCTTGGCAGACGTGAGCCGTAGAGCTGTCCTCTTGCTCAAGATGGAGGCAGCGGCGTCCCGTCTGCGTGCTGCCCGCAACGAGGCGATTCCACGCTTGGACAACGTCGTGGTCGCGACGATCTCCTCACGCACACGGGGACCGCAGAGCGAGGTCCCGCTCGGCCCCGAGGATGGGATGCCCCGCGAGTGCGCAATCAGCCTCGACAACCTGCGCACTGTTCCCAAGGCGCTGTTGGTGCAGCCAATCACCAAGCTCGGGCCTCAGAAAGATGGACGAAGTTTGCCGGGCGATCGACTACGCAACCGGCTGCTGAAGCGCCACGGGAGCTCCGCCACGATGGCCACCTCAAGCCACCCGACATGCCCAGGCGTTCCGGAGCATACGGTGCTGATCCCGGTCTCCTTCGATAAACGGCAATCCCAGAAGAGGCAACCGGCTACAAGACCAACAAACGGAGCGACTTATAGAAACGACGAAATAAGCGCGACAGGACTCATCTACTGATTCATCGCGTATCGCTGTTTTGCTGTTCTCTGGTTTACCCGTTCCTATGTCATCGGATTAGGATGTATCATCACAAAGCGATTACGTTGTGCTTTCTATTCTTGCTTTCCCTGGTTTGTTCTACACGCTCTTAGCTTGACTGTTTTATAGACGCTGTGATACATTCGGTATCACGAGAGTTGTAAGGGACCACTGGCATCAGCAGGGACATAGCGGGTCCGGATCTCGACTCGGGAGGACGACACCCTCCCGGCGAGTCGCTCTCGCCGATTCGCATCAGGTGCGATGGCTCAGCACAGCTGAGCCAGTGGCCGCACACAGACTACCATCGCCCAGCGATGGTTACAAGAGTGAATCGGTGAACCTCCCTTTTAGTCCGCAGAGCGTCAGCGCCGGCGCTGGTTGCAGCCGCGATTCCAAGCCATATGCGGCCCAAATTGACCACGTCCGTCAAAGACGCGCGACAAAGACTACGCCGTGTCGCTGAGCACGGCCACGATGATGTCCTCGCCTGCGGCGGGGCGTAACCACCGCCCCGAAGGCCGCAGCGGCCCGCCGCCTACCAACTCGCCCCATCAACGCCTGCACGGACAGCTACCAAGGCGGCGACGTGCACAGAGCCCTCGTCCGCGTCGTCTGATGGCTGGGGCTTGAGACCCTGGCGGGGATCTGATCTCATCCCGCAGCCTATGACGCGCGATCCCGAGCACGAGCACCGGCCGCCCGAGCCCTGGGTGACCAAGCGACAGCTTGCCGACCACCCTCAGCGTGACGCCACGATGGATCGAGTTCCAGCAGCCGCTCGACCTCCCGCACCTGTCCACCGGGGGCATGAACCGCTACCGCATCTTAGAGGTCGAGGCTTGGCTGCGCGAGCGCTACGGCTCGCCTACGGAGACGCCTCGGCCACGTAGCGGCTGACCAAGGCCCTCGCGGGCGTCGCTGGTTTCGTGCCGATTCGCCTTCGTTTGCCCCACAGCGACCCCGACCCAACGTATTTGTCCCGTAACGGTCCCCGAGACGACCTTTCTAGGTTTGTAGGCTCACCGAAAATCGGGGCGGCCGGATTCGAACCGGCGACCTTTCGGCCCCAAACCGAACGCGCTACCAGCCTGCGCCACGCCCCGAGAGCAGCGATTCTACCGCCACTCTTCGCGCACTCGGTCCATCCAAGCCTGCATCCGCGCGTGTAGCAGCGTGTCATTGACGCGAGTCGTGAGGACCCGTGGACCGACCGCCAGGTCCGCCCCCTCAACTGGTTGCTGTTCGACTTGCGCTGCAGCTTGATCTCCTGCGAGTCAGCCCTGACCACCTCGCCCCAAAACGCACGCAGCTCGTCCAGATCCTGGTCGGCGTGATACTGGATCCAGAAGGTCGGCAATTTGTCGCTGAGCCGCCGAAGCCATGCAGTCGAAAGGCGCATCACGCTCGGATCGGAGTTGCAGATCGCGACCACGTTGCGATTGCGCTTGGACCCCTCAGCGAGATATAGACAGACGAAGTCGCGGAACGTAGGCTGGGCGACGAGCTTGTCAAATTCGGCGGCAGCCTCCCTGTAGGCGCACTCCCGCTGGCGACGGTACTCGCGCTGCATCGCGTTGGTGCCCTTCCGCTGGGCGTCCGTCGACCATCCCCCACCGGACCCTGAGCCCGGAACCGGCAGATCACGTACCCAGTAGTAGATCGTGCTGCGCGAAAGCGCGAGCCGTTCCGAGAGCTCGTCGATCGTGAGCTTGCGCTCGACCCTCAGCGACCGAGCCTTCTCGCGGATGTAGGGAGCATGCGCCATATTAGAACATATGTTCGCACCTCGCGCGGACAGAACACTTCGGGCTCGCGCACGTCCACCGCACCCCACCGGCCCCATCCACTACCGTCATCCCGCATGGCAGACATCCAGCCGCTGCAAGCCATCCGCTACGACACCGCTGACGCGGGCCCGCTCTCGGACCTGACCGCACCCCCCTACGACGTGATCTCCCCGCAGGGCCGCGCAGCCCTGCTCGACCGCTCCCCCCACAACGTGGTCGCGATCGATCTGCCCGCGATGGATGCCGAGGGGCGCCTGAAGGCCGACGAGCACGCACGCGACCCCTACGAGGCAGCGGGAGCCCTCTTCGCGAAGTGGCAATCCACCGGCGCCCTCACCCGCGACCAGACCCCCGCCCTGTGGGCCCACACCCAGGAGTACACGGGCCCCGACGGCATCGCCCGCACCCGGCGCGGCTTCTTCTGCAAGGTCCGCATCGAGAACTACGGCGAGGGCAGGGTCCGCCCCCACGAGCGCACTCACCCCGGCCCCAAGGAGGACCGCCTGCGCCTGATGCGCGCCACGCAGGCGAACCTCTCCGCGATCTTCTCCCTCTACTCCGACCCCTCCCACGCTGCGTGGGACGCGCTCGCGCCGACCGGCGAGCAGGCCCCGGACGGCGAGGTCACAGACGCCGAAGGCACGGTGCACCGAATCTGGCGGGTGGCCGAGAAGGAGACGATCGCCTCCGTCCAGGAGACCCTCCGCGACGCCGAGCTTCTGATCGCAGACGGCCACCACCGCTACGAGACCGCCCAGACCTATGCGCAGGAGATCGGCGGCGAGGGCCCTCACCGCTACCTGATGATGTGCCTGGTCGCGCTGGAGGATCCTGGTCTGAGCGTGTTCCCGACGCACCGCCTGCTGAACGGACTCGACGACCCCCACCGCCAGACGCTCGCGGACGCGATCGCCCGCGACTTCGTGGCCGAGGAGGTCTCTTTGGAGCAGCTCGCCCCGCCCCCGGGCGAGGGTCCGCTGCAGCTCGGCTTCATCGATTCGAGCCTGCGCCCGATGCGCCTGACCCTCAGAGACCAGCAGATCGCAGCGCAGGCCCTGCCCGGCCGCTCGCCCGCCTACCAGACTCTCGACACCGGCGTGCTCGAGGCGCTGCTGCTGCGTGGGGCCCTCGGCATGAGCGAGCACGACATCGCCGAGCTCAACGGGCTCTGGTACGCGCGGGACGCGCAGGAGGCGATCGAGAGCGTGCGCGGCGGCAGAAGCGACGCGGCGTTCCTGATGCGCCCGACGCCCGTGGCCCAGGTGCGCGACGTCGCGGCGGCCGGGGAGAACATGCCGCCGAAGTCGACTTACTTCTTCCCCAAGCTGCTGAGCGGCCTGCTCTTCAATCCGCTGACCTGAGGCGCCTTTTGCGGCGATACCATGAGCCGGGTAAGCCCGATGCTCCAACTGGAAGGCACCGCAAGAATGCAAGCCACCGCCCGACGCACCGACGGAACCTTCAAGCACTCCGTGCAGGTGCGCGATCACCAGATACTCGTGGACGAGTCCACCGACGCGGGCGGCATGGATGCCGGCCCGGACCCGCAGGAGCTGCTGGCGGTCAGCCTCGCCTCCTGTACGGCAATCACGATCGAGATGTACGCGGTGCGCAAGGGGTGGGAGATCGGGCCGGTCGAAGTCGACGTCGAGTATTCGCCCGCGGAGCGAGGCACGCCGACCAAATTCGACCTGGTGCTGCGCCTGCCGGACGGCCTGAGTGAGGAGCAGGTGGACCGGCTGCGGGTAATCGCCGCGAAGTGCCCGGTGCACCGCACGCTCGACGGCGAGGTCATGTTCCACGAACGCATCGAGCGGGTTCACCTCGCCGCCTGAGCAGGACAGCGCGAGATTGGCGCCACCGCCGCGCGCCGACGCGCTGGCTTTGGCGCTTGCGAGCCTGATCGAGGAGAAGGAGCCGGGCCTCGCCTCGGAGGACCCAAGCACACAGGAGGGCCAGACCCAGGCGGCGGTGCTCGTGCCGATCTACCTGGCCGGCTCGGAGCCCCATGTCGTGCTGACCAGACGACGAGCGGACCTGCGCCACCACGCCGGCGAGATCAGCTTCCCGGGCGGCCGCCACGATCCGGCCGATCCGACACTCGCCGACACCGCCCTGCGCGAGGCCGAGGAGGAGATCGGCCTGCGCCGGGCCGACGTGAGCCTCGCGGGCAACCTGACGCCGACCTCCACCTTCGTGACCAAATTCACGATCCATCCGTTCGTCGGCGCGATCGAGCGCGCACGCGCCTGGACCTTGAGCGCCAAGGAGGTGGATGCCGTGCTCGAGCTTTCCCTGCCCGCGCTGCGCGGCGCGCGCGGTACCACTGAGGTCACCCGCCGCGGCTTCACCTTCGAGACCGACGCCTACGTGCTCTCAGACCACCTGATCTGGGGCGCGACCGCGCGCATCCTGGACGACCTGCTGGGCCGCCTCGAGCCAATGCTCGAGGCGGCCTGACGCGGGCGGCGGCTACTTCTCCACCGGTACTCCCACGAGACTCCCCCACTCCGTCCAGGACCCGTCGTAGTTCTTGACATGCTCGCGACCGAGCAGCTCGTGCAGCACGAACCACGTGTGCGCCGAGCGCTCGCCGATGCGGCAGTAGGCGATGATCTGATCGCCGTTCAGGACGCCCTTGCCGCCGTAGAGCTCGCTCAGTTCGTCCGCCGACTTGAAGGTTCCGTCCTCCTTCACGGCCTGTGACCACGGGATCGAGGCCGCCCCGGGGATGTGACCGGCGCGCTGAGCGCCCTCCATCTCATAGCCCTGCGGCGAGATGATCTCGCCGGCGAACTCGGCGGGCGAGCGCACGTCGACCAGCCTGGTTGAATCCTCGATCGCGGCGAGCACCTCCTCACGCCGCGCCCTGATCGCCTCATCGCCTGGCTTTGCGACGAACGTGCTCGGCGGATGGCTTCGCACCTCGACGCTCGTTGGCCGCCCGTCGGAGATCCACTTTTCGCGCGGGCCGTTCAGCAGCTTGACCCGCTCGTGGCCGTAGTACTTCAGATACCAGTAGGTATAGGCGGCGAACCAGTTGTTGCGGTCGCCGTAGAGCACGATCGTATGGTCGTTGGAGATCCCGCGGCCTCCGAAGAGCCTGCCGAAGCCCTCCGGCCCGAGGAAGTCGCGCCGCACCGGGTCCTGCAGGTCGGCCTTCCAGTCGAATCCGATCGCTCCGGGGATGTGCGCCTCCCGGTAGAGATCGGGGTTCTCGTCAACCTCGACGATGCGGATGCTCTCGTCGTCGAGATGCTGCTGGAGCCACTCGGGCTCCACGAGCACATCCTTGGCGTAATCGGACATGCGACGCCTCCTATGAAACTGGACGGCTCGGCGACTTAAAGTTGAGGATAGCGTCATCCGGCTCCGCTTCAGGCGGGAGAGAGCAGAGCCGCAACGGCGGCGCTGGCCTCAGCACGCCACGCCTCACGCTCCGCCGGATCTGCTTTCAGCAGCCGTAGTGGGATCTCGTTGTGCGCGGCCACCTGCGCCGCAACCCGCGCACCCCCGGCGAGCACCCCTGCGGGCACGCTTCCCGCCGCCTCGTAGATCACGCCCCTGATCGTGGTGTCGATCGCCTTGACCATGAAGGAATGCAGCCGCAGGCCATGGAGGGCACGAACTTCCTCCTCGCCTCCCGTGGCGCAGCCGAGCAGCCAGCAGGCGATCGTGACGCCGTCGAGCGCACCGATCAGCGTGCCGAGACGATCGGGAGTGCCGATCCAGCACTGCGCGCCCGCTTCCTCGATCCCAGCCCGCCCGCTCTCATCGCGCGTGATGATCCGAGAGGCGTGCCCCTGCTCGCCGAGGCGGCTTGCAAGCCATCTGCCCCGCTGGCCGCCGCCGAGAATCAGGATCCTTGCCATCGGTGGCGCATCCTACGACCAGACGGTGGGTGCCGTGGCCCGCAGCCACGGCACCCGATGAGGAGCCGCGCACGCTGACTTCCGCATGAACCGAGCCGCCCAGAGCGCCGTCGGAGAGGTTTGGGGTAACGACGCCCTGAGGACCCGAGACACGCGGACGGGTACGCGACCATCACACCCTGCTCATCGTCGTCCGTCCGGAGGAGATGGATTCCACACCACCTCACGAAGAGAGCTAACCATACCCCCATATCTATGTCAACCCTAGTTTCTTTGTTGTGGTATTCCACCGACGCCGAAACGGTTTGGCAACCGCCGTCTCCCGGTCACGCGCGTTCGGCGCCAAACCCGTCCCGCGGCGCGACTTGCCGCAGCCTCGACGGGCCCCTGACCCTTGCGGCGATGCCGCGCACCGCCGCACAGCTCGCCTTCAATACGATGGCCGGCACGCAATGAGCGAGGACCCCACGCCCACCCCCGAGGCCGTCACGATGGACAAGGTCGTCGCCCTGTGCAAGCGGCGCGGCTTCATCTTCCCCTCTTCGGAGATCTACGGCGGCGTGGGCTCGACCTACGACTTCGGCCACTACGGCGTGCTGCTCAAGGGCAACGTCAAGAACGAGTGGTGGCGAGCGATGCTCCAGGAGCGCGACGACATCGTGGCCCTGGACTCCGCGATCCTGCAGCATCCCCGCGTCTGGGAGGCCTCCGGGCACCTCGCCGGCTTCACCGATCCGCTCGTGGACTGCAAGACCTGCGGCCAGCGCTTCCGCGCCGACCACCTCGGCGATCTGCCATGCGGGCGAAAGCCTTCAAAGCACCCGGGGCAGACCGAGGAGTGCGACCTCACCGACGCGCGCGACTTCAATCTCATGTTCGAGACCACGATCGGCCCGGTCAAGGAGTCCGGTGCCACCGCCTACCTGCGCCCGGAGACCGCCCAGGGCATCTTCATCAACTTCAAGAACGTGCTGCAGTTCTCGCGCAAGAAACCCCCATTCGGGATCGCGCAGGTCGGCAAGTCCTTCCGCAACGAGATCACGCCGGGCAACTTCATCTTCAGAACCAGGGAGTTCGAGCAGATGGAGATGGAGTTCTTCGTGCCGCCGGCCGAAGTCACCAAGTGGTTCGAATATTGGCTCGATCAGCGTAAGCGCTGGTACTTGGGCCTTGGCATCCGAGAGGACCACCTGCGTCTGCGCGCCCACGAGACCAGCGAGCTCTCCCACTACTCCAGCGCCACGAGCGACGTCGAGTACCTCTTCCCCATCGGCTGGTCGGAGCTCGAGGGCATCGCCAACCGCGGCGACTTCGACCTGACCCAGCACGCCAGGCACTCGGGCGAGAAGCTCGAGTACTTCGACCAGGCCACAGGCGAGCGCTACGTGCCCTACGTGATCGAGCCGGCCGCCGGCGCCGATCGCGCGACGCTCGCCTTCCTGGTCGACGCCTACGACGAGGAGGTCGTGGCTGGCGAGGGCGCGGGCGCGGGTGAGAAACGGACGGTGCTGCGCCTGCATCCCCGCCTTGCGCCGGTAAAGGTCGCGGTGCTGCCCCTGGTCCGAAAGGACGGCCAGCCAGAGCTTGCCCAGGAGGTGCACGGTGCGCTTCGCGGCGTGGTCCAGAGCGTCGAATACGACGACGGCGGCTCGATCGGCAAGCGCTACCGCCGCCAGGACGAGATCGGCACGCCCTTCTGCGTCACGATCGACCACGAGAGCATCAGCGATCGCACGGTCACCATCCGCGACCGCGACACGCTCGCCCAGGAGCGTTTGCCGATCGACGGACTCGCCGAGGAGCTATCCCGACGCGTGAACGCTCCGTGGAGCACGCCGAAGGGTCTATCCCGGTAGAGATGTGCGACCGGGGCGTTCGATGGTCAAGCAGGGCAAGGACGCAGCGACGAAGACGTGGCAGCGCCACCTCGAGTCGCCAGGACGCCGCCATGCGCCGGTCAGCGAGCGCATCCGGGCATGCAGACCTGACGGGATAGACCCTTAAGCTCGCCGCAGCCCGGTAGCGTCCAGTCGCCGAGCGCCCCCCTGGGGCACA
Source organism: uncultured Actinomycetota bacterium (assembly GCA_963757925.1). GTDB lineage: Bacteria > Actinomycetota > Thermoleophilia > Solirubrobacterales > Solirubrobacteraceae > Palsa-744. The sequence continues at coordinate 63,541 of CAVWTE010000024.1, read as the reverse complement.
ACACGACGAGGAGAGCACGGGCCATGGACTTCGACCTCACCGATGAGCAGCAGCTGATCCGCAGCACCGCCAGGGAATTCACCGACAAGGAGATCGTCGCGCAGGCGCGGCAGAACGCCAGGGAGCACCGCTTCGACCTCGATCTCGTCGCAAAGCTCGCCGAGCAGGGTTATCTCGGCGCGATCGTACCGCGCCAGTACGGCGGCGCCGAGCTCGACTATCTCAGCTATGGCCTGGTCGTCGAGGAGATCGGCCGCGGCGACTCCTCGATCAGGACCGTGGTCTCGGTCCAAACCTCGCTCGTGTCCTCGGCGATCCTGAAGTGGGGCACCGAGGAGCAGAAGGTGCACTGGCTGCCAAAGCTCTGCTCGGGAGAGTGGCTTGGCTGCTTTGGCCTCACAGAGCCGGACACCGGCTCAGACGCCGCCAAACAGCGCACGCGCGCCCGCAGGACCGACTCGGGGTGGGTCATAAACGGCGCGAAGATGTGGATCTCGATGGGCAATTACGCCAAGCTCGCGCTGATCTTCGCCCAGACCGACCCAGATCTCGGCGCCAAGGGCCTTGCCTGCTTCCTGGTGGACACCGACCAACCTGGTTTCAAGCCGAGCCCGATCGAGCACAAGATGGGTCTGCACGCCTCAGACACCGCCGCGATCTCCCTCGAAGACGTCGAGGTCGGCGACGATGGGATGCTCGGCCAGGTCGGCGACGGATTCAAGGTCGCAATGTCCGCCCTCGACTCCGGCCGCTATTCGGTCGCGGCAGGCTCGGTGGGCGTCTGCCAGGGCTGCCTGGAGGAGTCGGTGAAATACGCCAAGGAGCGCGAGCAGTTCGGCAGGCCGATCGCGAGCTTCCAGCTCGTGCAGGCGATGATCGCCGACATGGCACTGAAGACGGAGGCCTCGCGGATGCTCGTCTGGCGCGCCGGGTTCCTGAAGGACAAGGGTCGCCCGAACACGATCGAGACCTCGATCGCCAAGCTGCACGCCACCGAGGCTGCGGTCGAGTGCGCCAACACCGCGATCCAGGTGCACGGCGGCGCCGGCTACGTCGACGACCACCCGGTCGAGCGCTACTTCAGGGACGTGCGCGTCACCACCCTCTACGAGGGCACCTCCCAGATCCAGAAGCTGATCATCGGCCGCGCACTGACGGGGATCAACGCGCTGGTGGCCTCGTGAGCGCCGAAATTTGCCGGACGCGGGCGCGCGCATGACGGTTCCAAGGCGCGTCGGTGTGGTGGGCGCCGGCACGATGGGCTCGGGCATCGCGCAGCTCGCCTGCCGCTTCGCCGACACCGTGCTCTACGACCCGATCCCCGAGGCACTGGAGCGCGGCATCGCCCGCGCGCGCGAGGGCCTCGTCAAGGAAGCCGCCAAGGGCACCCTCACCGAGGAGCAGGCCGCGGAAGCCGCCGCTCGGCTGCATGCCGCGCTGCCGGGGCTCGATGCGCTCGCGCAGAGCGAGCTCGTGATCGAGGCCGCGCCGGAGCGCCCCGAGCTAAAGCGCGAGCTCTTCACCGAGCTCTGCGAAGTCGTCGCGGAGAATTGCGTACTGGCGACCAACACCTCCTCCCTGCCGGTTACCGGCATCGCCGCGGCCGCGACCCACCCCGAGCGCGTGGTCGGGATGCACTTCTTCAATCCGGCGCCACTGATGCGGCTTGTCGAGGTGATCCCGGGTGTGCGCTCTGGCGAACGCGCCGTCGAGCTCGCGCGCGCTGCGGGCGAGGCGATGGGCAAGACCGTGATCCTGGCCGCCGACGGGCCCGGCTTCCTGGTGAACCGCTGCAATAGGCCCTTCGGCCTCGAGGCGCTCAGGCTACTGGCCGAGCAGGTCGCAGACGTGCAGAGCATCGACCGCGTCTGCCGCCTGGAGGGGGGATTTCGGATGGGCCCATTCGAGCTCAGCGATCTGGTCGGCGTCGATACGGGATTCGATGTCTCAACGAGCTTCTACGAGCTGAGCTTCGGGGAGCCGCGCTGGCGTCCCTCGCCACTGCAAGCGCGCCAGGTCGCTGCCGGCTTGATCGGCCGCAAGGCCGGCCGGGGCTGGTACGAGTACGCAAAGGACCTGCCCCATCGCCCGGCCGATCCCGAGCCCCCGGCGGTAGCGCCACCGCCGGGCGGCGAGGGCATCGTGGTGATCTCCGGCAAAAGCCAGCTCGCGGCGCAGCTGCGTAAAGCGGCCAGCGAGGCGGGATACGAGGTTCGCTCCCCGGCGCAGCCGAGCCACGGCGAGCTGCCCGCCCTGATCGTCCGCTGCGAGCTCGGCTCCGAGCACCAGGCGGAGCCGCCCGCCTCCGCTCGCCCCGGTCGCGGCGAGCGCACGGCCCAGGGCGCGCCGGAGCTGATCCTCTGCGCCGCCGGCTCGCTCGCCGCTCTCGACGGCGAGGGCGCGGCGGCGGGCTTTCACGTGGTGGGGCCGCTCGCCGGGGCCAAGCTCGTCGAGCTCACGCGCACCGCGGGAACCTCGCCACTTGCGGCGGCGCGAGCGCAGCGGTTCTTCCAGACGCTCGGCCGCCACGTCTGCTGGGTGGGCGACTGCCCGGGCCTCGTGCTCGGCAGGATCGTCTGCCAGCTCGTCAACGAGTGCGCCTTCGCGCTCGGCGAAGGCGTCGGCAGCGCGCAGGACATCGACAGCGGCATGCTGCTCGGCCTGAACCACCCGCGCGGACCGCTGGCCTGGGGCGACCAGATCGGCCTCGACCATGTCCTGGCCGTGCTCAACGCCCTTTGGCGGGAGCGCCGCGAGGAGCGCTACCGGGCGGCGCCGCGGCTGCGCTCGCTCGTGCTCGAAGGCCGCACCGGTCAAGCCGCCGGTGCGGGCTTCTTCGAGCACGGATGAGACTCGACGCAGCTCGCGCAGCCGCTGGGGCCCTCGCGACGTCCCCGTCGGCGGCTCATGGGCACGGCCCGGAGGCCATGCCCCTACGGGGCCGGGACGGAGCTCGGCCTAGCTCGTGCCGCCGCTGGGCAGCCACTGCGCCTCAGCCAGGTCGCCCGTCGGCATGCCCTCCGGGGCGGGAACGCCGGGTGTGTCGCGCAGATACCACTCAGCATCCAACGCCGCCTGGCAGCCCGATCCGGCGGCGGTGATCGCCTGCCGGTAGGTGTGGTCGACCAGATCACCGGCCGCGAAGACGCCCGGGCTGTTGGTTAGCGTGGAGCGGCCGTCCACCTTGACGTAGCCGTCCCCATCGACGTCGATCTGACCCTGCACGAGCTCTGACTGGGGCTCGTGGCCGACGGCGATGAACGCGCCTGTGATCGCAAGCTCCCGCTGCTCCCCGCTCTCCGTATTCCTCAGCACCGCGGTGCTGAGCGCACCGTTCTCGCCCGGCTTGAACTCGTGCACGACGTAGGGCGTCAGCAGCTCGATGTTCTCGCGCTCCCGCGCCCGCTCGAGCATGATCTTCGAGGCTCTGAACTCCTCTCGCCGGTGCACGACCGTGACGCGGCTTGCGAACTTGGAAAGGAAGATCGCCTCCTCCATCGCCGAGTCGCCGCCGCCGACGATGATCGTGGTGGCGTCCTTGAAGAAGGCCGCGTCGCAGGTGGCGCAGTAGCTGACGCCCCTGCCGCTGAGCTCCTCCTCGCCGGGCACGCCGAGCTTCTTGTGCTCGGCTCCCATCGCAAGGATCACCGACCGCGCGAAGTGCTGCTCCTCGCCGATCCAGACGCTGTGCAGCTCGCCGGGCTTGCTTGCAAGCTCCACTCTGTCTGCCTGGTCGGTCACCAGCCGCGCGCCGAAGCGCTCGGCCTGCTCGCGCAGGCGCTGCATCAGATCAGGGCCCATGACGCCCTCCGGGAACCCGGGGAAGTTCTCCACGTCGGTCGTCTGCTGGAGCAGACCGCCCCACGCGAAGCCCTCGACCACGAGCGGGCGCAGGTTGGCTCTGGCGGTGTAGAGCGCCGCCGTGTAGCCCGCGGGGCCGCTGCCGACGATGATCACGTTCTCGATGTCCGTCATCCCACTCACTTTCCTAAGCTCCGCCTCGCTTTACTTTTTATAGTATCAGCTAGGCACTTGCGATTTCGGCCGCCGCGCCGGCTCGCGGCGCGGCCCCGGACTCCTGCTCGCGCCACCTCGCCACGGTACGCCTCAGCTGCAGATAGGCAAGCGCACCGGGCAATGTCGGCAGCCAGAAGGCTATGCCCCTGTAGGTGAGCACCGCAAGCACCGCGAGGTTGAATTCGACCCCGAAGACCGCGAACGCGCCGATCATGCCGCCCTCGACGCCACCAAGACCGCCGGGCAGCGGCAGCAGGTTGCCGAGCATGCCGACGAAATAGGACATCAGGATCACCGTGAACGGCGGTGCGGCGCCAAACGCGTGAAAGCACGACCACAGCACCGCCACGTCGAAGCCCCACCAGGCCGGTGCGCCAAGCAGGCCCAGGTCGCGCGTGCGCAGCAGCTCGATCGCGCTGCGGATGCCGTGCGCGGTCAGCGCCGGTGCGCTCACCAGACGCGCAATCCAGCGCGCTGAGCGCCGGGAGCCCGAGCTCCAGCTGCCAAGCCGCCGCTCGATGTCTCCAGGCAGCAGCGCGACCGCCCCCCCGGCCGCGAGCAGGCCGGCGGCCACGATCGCGGGCAGCAGCGTGATCGCGACCGAGCCACCTCCGGGAAGCACTCCGATGCCGAGACCGAGTCCGTCGAGTAGCACCGCCGTCGCGTAGATCACGTACAGCAGCGTCATGAAGGCGACCATTCTCGAGGCAACGATCCGCGGCGACATGCCAGAGCGCCGCAGCGCCCACGCCGTGAGCGCGACGCCGCCCGCGCCGGCGGCCGCGAACAGCCTCGTGGCGGCAAGGCCGGCCATCGTGATCAGATAGCTCTCGCGCCATCCGATCCGCCCGCGCTCGCGCACGAACACGGTTCGGAACAGCACGACGTAGCCGCCGAAGGAGCAGACCTCCAGCACCACCGCGATCGCGATCCACCATGGGTCTCCCCTGCCGATCCGGCGCACGCTTTTGCCGACGCCCGATATCTGCGGCAGCACGAAGTACAGGAAGGCGACGACCGAGACGATGAACAGTGCGAAGGCGAATGCACGCTGGCGCGTCACCCGCACCCGCGGCATCTCCTCCGCCGCGCCTGGCTCAGTGTCCGCGGCGAAGAGATCTTCCCGCGCCTCCCCCTGCTCTGCGAGCGGCCCGGCCGCCTTGATCACTGCGCTCTCATCCCTCTCCCGCCGCCCGCGCCTCCAGCGCGGCCACGCAGGCGCGCACGCGCTCGAGCAGCGGTCCGGCCCGGCGTCCGGAGCCTCTGACGAGCATCGTGAGCGCCGCGCCGCCGACCAGATCGATCACGTAGTGCTCGCCCAGGTAGATGAGCGCGAAGCCGAGCGTCGCGGTATAGCCGGCACCGAGCGCGCCGGCCACGGGACCGGCCTCTGCGAGCAGAAGCGCGGCCATCAGGGATGTGGCGAAATGCAGCGAGGGCATCGCGGCGACTGGATTGCCTCCGAACACACTGTAAAGGGGCCCCCAGCCGTCTTTCCAGAAGAACTCCCCATACTCGGCCATCATCCGGCGCACGGCGACTTCGCCGCCGAGCTGCTGGCGCTTGGCGACGGTGGCGGCATACCAGGGCGGTGCCGTGGGCACGATCCAATACAGGCATGCGCCGAGGTCGAATACGGCGTAGGTCATCACGGCTGCTCGTGGGAAGCGCTCCCGGCGCTTCCAGAGGATCCATGCCAGGGCACTGTGCGGAACGAGAAACCACGCCCAGTGCGTCCAGACGAGGACCTTGTCCAGAGGCCTCCAGCGGTCGGGCGAGGCGAGCGCCTGCTGCAGGCGCAGGGTCGGCAGGCGCCCGAAGCCGAGCGCCTCGTCGGCGATGATCGGGTAGTCGACGTGAACGCGCTCACTCTGGCGCTGCTCGTCGTCGTGCGGCGTCTTGTATGCCGAGACGTAGGCCCACATCTGCAGGCCGCAGACCGCGACATCGCGCGTGCGCGAACGGCGCAGCGCCACGCTCAGCCCGAGCGGAGCCGCGAAGGCAACGCTTTGCAGCACGAGCGGCGGGGCCTTGACCCGCTTGCGCACCACCGGCGCCGCCACGCCGGCCGCCACGACCGCCCACGCGGTCGTCCTGATGGCCCTGCTGGAGCGCCCCACGGGGCGGGCAGTATATGGGCCGCGCAGGCGGCGACCCGGCCCGAGTCTCCAGGGCCAGGCGATCAGGACATACGAGAGCCGGGCCTCAAGGCTCTCGCGCCGGCGAGCGGCAGACCGCTTCAGACCGCCGTGAGACCGGGCTCGCCGCGGCCTGCGTTGCGGCACTGCGATGCCGCAGAGACGAGCGCTCCGAGCACTCTGCTGCTCTCGTCGGCCTCGGGGTGCCACTGCACGCCGAGCACGAACCGCCTGCGCGGCAGCTCGATCGCCTCCGGCAGGCCATCCACCGTTGCAACGCCGCTGACCAGCAGGTCCTCGCCCACCTCGTCCACCCCCTGATGGTGGTGGGACTTCGTAACGTGGCGGAGCTCGCCGGCCGCCCGCGCGGCAAGCGAGCCCTCGAGCAGGTCGACGTCGTGATCTGAGCCCTCGAAGCTGCCGAAGCTGCGCAGATGCTCGTCGTGACCGAGTCGCTGCGGCAGGTGCTGGTGCAGGGTGCCGCCGAGCGCCACGTTGATCAGCTGCATGCCGCGGCAGATGCCGAGCACGGGCATGTCGCGCGCAATCGCCGCGCGCACCAGCGCGATCTCGAACGCATCGCGCTGCGGTACGGTGCCGACGGTCTGGGGTGCGGCGATCTGGCCGTAGCTCGTGGGATCGATGTCGGCGCCGCCGGCCAGCATCAGCCCGTCGAGGGTGTCGAGGGTCTCCTGCGGGCGCTCCACGCTCCGCGGGTCGGGTGGAAGCATCAGGGCAAGACCCCCGGCGCGCTGCACAGCCTGCACGTAGGAGCTCGGCAGCAGAGCGGCCTCCTGCTCCCACATCGCCCAGCGGGCGTGCTCGAGCGCCGTGCAGATGCCTATGCGGGGACGGGCCATGCGTTCGCAGTCTCAGAGCTCATCGGTCACACCATAGGATCTATCGCGATCGCTCGCCGAGGAGAGGAGACCGGATGGGTCGGAATCTTGGAACCCCATGTGTGGCCGGGAAGGGATGCGCGCCAAGACCGTGGCGCAGGCGCCCGGTCATCGCCGCGACCGGACAGGCGCCATGAGCTCTTTGGAGACGGTGAACATCACCACCTCGCAGACCGGTGCCGCCACGATCGAGCTGAACCGGCCGGAGCGGATGAACGCATGGACGCCGCAGCTGGCCAAGGACCTGCTCACAGCGCTGCAGCAGGCCGCAGAGCAGGAGAGCATCAGAGCAGTGATGCTGACCGGGGCCGGGCGCGGCTTCTCCTCCGGGGCGGACCTGAAGGAGGGCGGCGCAGGTGAGCTCATGCCAAGCGGCCGCCCGAACGTCCATAAGACGCTGACCGAGTGCTACCACCCCGTGATCCGGGCGATCAGAGAGATCCGCAAGCCCGTGGTCGCTGCCGTCGACGGCGCCGCGGCGGGGGTGGGGTGCTCGCTCGCGCTTTGCTGCGACCTGGTTTTGGCCTCCCAGAGCGCCTATTTCCTGCTCGCCTTCGTGAACATCGGCCTGGTCCCCGACGGTGGCTCCTCGCTGCTCCTACCAAGCAGGATCGGCATGGCGCGGGCAACCGAGATGGCGATGCTGGGCGAGCGCATCCCAGCACCCAAGGCGCTCGATTGGGGGCTGATCAACCGCGTCGTGCCGGACGGGGAGCTGCGCGAGCAGGCCGGCGCGCTGACCGAGCGGCTTGCCTGCGGCCCGACGCGTTCCTACGCGGCGGCCAAGCGCGAGCTGAACAGTTGGCTCTACGCCCGCATGGAGGAGCAGCTCGAGCTGGAGGCGCGCCTGCAACAGGAGATGGTCGAGACCGAGGACTTCTTCGAGGGGGTCACCGCCTTCCTCGAGAAGCGGCCGGCGAAGTTCACGGGGCGCTGAGGGTTTGAGCGGATCCGGGGACGGCGCAGCTCTTGTGCGATGCGTCATAAAGCACTTCGCGAGCAAGCCTGAATAGAATCCGCTCGCCTTGGTCGAGAAGAACCCACAGAAGAGCCTTTCCCGGCGCTCATCTCGCTCATCTCGCGGGCCGCGCAGATGGCTGAGAGTGCGCCCCGCGTCTGTGGTCGCGGCCCCGGGGCTCGCGGTGGCGATGCTGCTCCTCTTCGCCCCGGGAGCCTTTGCGTTCATCACCCCCGAGGCCGGCGGCTCCCCGAACGCCAACTCGATCGACAGCCTTTACAAGATCGTCCTCTACGTCGCTGCCGTCGTCTTCGTGGTGGTCGAGGGAGCGCTCGGATACGCCTGCTACAAGTTCAGCGCCAAGCGCAACAAGGTCGCCACGCAGACCCACGGCCACACGGGCCTCGAGATTGGCTGGACCATCGGCGCCGTCGCGATCGTGATCATCCTCGCGGTGGTGACGCTGCTGAAGCTCAGCTCGATCCGCAACCCGCCGAGCTCCGACCCCGAAGGTCTCTCGACCGCCAGCACCGGCGGCGTGCTCTACGCGGACGCCGAACAAAAACCGCCGCCGGGCAAAAAAGACCTCGAAATCGAGGTGATCGGACGCCAGTACATCTGGCAGTACGTCTACCCGGGTGCCAACAGCCGCGACGGGCTCGGCGCCCCGTACTCCTACGAGCAGATGGTCGTACCCACCCACACGACGGTCCTGCTGAACGCCGTCTCGATGGACGTCGTGCACTCCTGGTGGATCCCGGAACTCGGCGGCAAGATCCAGGTCGTGCCCGGCTACCACAACTACACGTGGTTCAAGATCGACAAGCCCGGCCTCTACCGCGGCCAGTGCGCCAACATCTGCGGCCAGGGCCACGCCCGCATGATCGCCTCGGTGCGAGCGCTCCCGCCGGCCCAGTTCGAAGAATGGCTCGCAAACCAGAAGCGGGAGATCTCGGAAGCCAACATCGAAGCGGCCAAGGAGCGCCACAAGCTCGAAGCCGAAAACGGCGTCGGGAGCAACTGAACACAGCGCAGCCGTTCACAGCACAACGGCAAGAGCCTCACCCCCAGCCAGTCAAATATCAGGAGAGCAGCGCAAAACCATGTCGACCTACGCAGCCCCAGTTCCACAGATAGCGGCTCACAAAGTCGACCGCGAGGTCAAGGGCTGGACCAGCTGGTTCACGACCACCGATCACAAGAAGATCGGGATCATGTACATCGTCACGACCTTCGTGTTCTTCATCCTTGGAGGCACGGAGGCGCTGCTCATGCGTCTGCAGCTCGGAGCGCCCGAAAACACGCTCATCAACCCGCAGACCTACAACGAGCTCTTCACGATGCACGGGACGACGATGATCTTCCTGTTCGTCGTGCCGGTCTGGGCGGGCCTTGCCAACTACTTCGTGCCGCTGATGATCGGCGCCCGCGACATGGCCTTCCCGCGCATGAACGCGCTCTCCTACTGGCTCTTCCTCGCCGGCGGCCTCGTCTTCTACGCCTCGGTCTTCTGGAACCCGCCAGACGCCGGCTGGGTCAGCTATCCGCCCCTCTCGGGCATCGCCTTCTCGCCCAGCGGCGGCCAGGACGCGTGGATCTACCTCGTCCACCTCACGGGCATCTCCTCGATCCTCGGCGCGATCAACTTCTACGCGACGATCGCGAACATGCGCGCCAGGGGCCTCAGCTGGGTCGTCTCCCGCTGTTCATCTGGACGCTGCTGGTCTACTCGATCCTGATCATCTTCGCGATGCCGGTGATCGCCGGCGCGGTCACGCTGCTGCTCACCGACCGGCACTTCGGCACGCACTTCTTCGAGCCCAGCGAGGGCGGCTCGGCGATCCTGTGGCAGAACATGTTCTGGTTCTTCGGGCACCCCGAGGTCTACATCATGATCCTGCCCGGATTCGGCGTGGTCTCCGAGATCCTGCCCGTCTTCGCCAAAAAGCCGGTCTTCGGCTACAAGGCGATCGCCGCCTCCAGCGTCACGATCGCCTTCCTCTCCTTCCTGGTCTGGGCGCACCACATGTTCACGACGCCGATCCCGATGGTCGTGCTCGTGTTCGTGATGATGAGCTCGTTCCTGATCGCGGTCCCGACCGGCGTGAAGATCTTCAACTGGATCGGCACGCTCTGGCAGGGCTCGATCGAGTTCGCGACTCCGCTGCTGTTCTGCGTCGGCTTCATTGCGATCTTCCTGATCGGCGGCATCTCCGGCGTCTTCCTCGCCGTCTTCCCCGTCGACTGGCAGCTCAACGAAAGCTATTTCGTGGTCGCCCACATCCACTTCGTGCTGATGGGCGGCGCCGTGTTCACGGTCTTCGCGGCCATCTACTACTGGTATCCGAAGATGGCCGGCCGGATGCTGAGCGAAACGCTCGGCAAGCTGAGCTTCTGGCTGATGTTCCTCGGCTTCCTGTGCACCTTCCTGATCCAGCACGTGATCGGCCTGGACGGCATGCCGCGACGGGTCTATGAGTACCCGAACGTCGGCAACCTCGCCGCCTACAACCTCATCTCCACGATCGGCTCCTTCATCCTGGCAAGCGGCGTCCTCATCTCGATCGTCAACTTCGCGCGCAGCCTCAAGGTCGGCGCGATCGCCGGCCCGGACCCCTGGAAAGGCAACACACTGGAGTGGTTCACCACCTCTCCGCCGCCCGTGAACAACTTCGACGTGATCCCCGTCGTGCGCTCGCTGGAACCGATGAAGGACTACCGCCGCGAGATCGAACGGCGGACCGGGCAGCAGATCGAGCAGCCGGTGCCTCTCCCCGCGGGATCGGGTCAGGTAGCCCCAAGCGTCTGAGCAGATGTGCCGGCCCGCAACGGCCACGCGTCGGCGTCAACGCAGCAGGACTGCGATATGGTCGCAGCCGACATGCTGGGGCAAACTCACCGATCGATCGCTGTGAGGGTCTCGTGAGCGAGAGCTCCCTCTCCCCGGTGAGCCTCCCGGTCGGCGCTCTGGAGCCGGTGGCGCAGAGCAGCGCGGGTGCCCGCGCCAGGCAGACCATCAGCGACTACCTGGAGCTGACCAAGCCCAAGGTACAGTCGCTGCTGCTGCTGACGACGGTCGCCACGATGTACGTCGCCGGGAATCCCTCCGTCTGGCTCGTCCTTCTGACCTGCCTCGGCGGCTATCTCTCCGCTGGCGGCGCGGGCGCGGTCAACCACTGGTTCGACCGGGACATCGACGCCCAGATGACCCGCACCGCCAGCAGGCCGATCCCCGCGGGTCGCATCAGGCCGGCGAGCGCCCTGGCCTTCGGCTGCACCCTCGCCGCGCTCTCATTCCTCGAGCTCTCGCTCACCGTCAACGTGCTTGCCGCGTCCCTTTCGCTCTGCGGCTTCTTCGGCTACGTGTTCGTATACACCGTCTGGCTGAAGCGCCGCACCCCGCAGAACATCGTGATCGGCGGCGCCGCCGGTGCCGTGCCGCCGCTCGTCGGCTGGGCCGCGGTGCGGGGCTCAGTTGGCGGCACCGCGGTGCTGCTGTTCTTCATCGTCTTCTTCTGGACACCCCCGCACTTCTGGGCGCTCTCGCTGCTGATGAAGGGCGAGTACGAAAAGGTCGGCGTGCCGATGATGCCCGTCGCCCGCGGAGAGGCGGAGACGCGACGCCAGATCCTGCTCTACACCGGCCTGCTCTATGCGGTCACCCAGCTGCCGTTCTGCGCCGGCGGCTTCGGCGTGGCCTATCTGATCCCCTCGCTGCTGCTCGGAGTCGGCTTCCTCTGGGGAGCATGGCGCCTGTATCGCGACGCCACTCGGCGCCGGGCACTGCAGCTGTATCTCTTCTCGCTGGCCTACCTGGCGCTGCTCTTCGGGGCGATGGTCCTCGACGCGAAGCTCTGAGCAGAGCCATATAATGCTGCCTCGATGGACCGACGCCTCGCACAGAAGAACATCCGCACGGCGCTGATCGTCTCGGCGATCTGCATGGTGATGTTCGGCCTTGCATTCGTGGCCGCCGCGCTCTACATATCATGAGCTCGCTCGACCCAGAGGTGCCGCCGACCGGCGAAGAGGTCCACCTCCCAGGGCCAAGCCTCTTGCCGCTGCTCACCGCCGTGGGGATCACGCTGACCCTGATCGGCATCACCACCTACATCGAGCTCACGGTCATCGGGCTGATCCTGACGGTCGTGGTCCTGCTTCGCTGGGTGCGCGACACTCGTCGAGACATCGACGAGCTGCCGCTCGACTGACGGCACGGCGCCGCGCACGGTTCCCGCCGCCCGCGCGCGGCCCCATTTCAGCGTGTGCTCTCGCCACGGCTCGCACACGCCGCTCGTGCTCTCACCCCATCACTGCGCCAGCCGGCACCGGGCAGATCGCGCCGTCGCTCGTCCAACAGCGCACCACATCACGCACGGAGAGGACCCCCACCATCTCTCCCCGTTCGACCACGAGCAGGTGGCGAAATCCGCCCTGGACCATCGCTACGGCCGCCTCCTCGAGCGACCAGCCCGGAGCCGCCAGCACGACGTCCCGCGTGAGGTGATCGGCGACCAGCTCACGGTCAGGGTCCTGATCGCCACCGAGCGCGTTCAGCAGGTCGCGCTCTGTGATGATCCCCGGCCCGTGGCTGTCGGGGTCCATCACGACCGCCGCCCCCACGCCCCGCTCCGCCATCAGCCGCGCGGCCGCCCGCAGGGTATGTGAGGGGCCGATCGACAGCACCACTCGGGTCATCCCGTCTCGTACCTGCATCGCAGCTCCTTTCGCTTGACTTCTGCCCGAATCGTGGCCGTCCCAGCCAAGGTTTGCAACGATTGCCTCAATGTATGGGATCTGTGGACCCCTGTCAACCGCGGCCAGACCTCAAGGCCCCGGGCAGCTCGGCGAGCCTGCCCTCCGCCGTCGCGATCACGCCTTCGGCGACGCCCTCCCAGGACCACAGGCGGCAGACTGTCTCCACGATGCTCTGCACCGCGCGCTCGCGCGTGGCCTCCGGAGCGGTGAGCCAGGCGATGACCCGGTCGGCGATGGCCTGCACCACATCCTCGTCGACCGGGAAGGAGAGCCAGTTGGCGACCGGGTACCCAACGGCACCGGCGAGTCGCTCGCTGACCTCCGCAAGCCCCGAGTGGGCGGCGCTGATCGGAAGCAGGCCACAGGCGGCAGCCTCGACCGCGACCATCCCGAACGCCTCGGGAAAGGTGCTCGGCACCACCGCCGCCTCGCAGACGGGCAGCAGGTCCACGAGCTCGTCGTGGTCGAGGCGCCCGGTGAACCGCACGCTCTGGCCAAGCGCCGCGCTCGCGGCCAGGTAGCGATCGACCCCCTCGCGCCGCAGCGCCTCCAGAAATGCCTGAAGGTGGGAAAGCGGGGCTTGCGCCCCCCCCTCGAGCGCCCGCCCCGCACGCGCGATGTCCCCGACGGCACCGAGCTCGCCTGCCGCCAGATGGCCCGCCATTGCTTCGAGCGCGTCCTGGAAGGCGCCGAACCCCACGATCAACAGGCGCGCACTCGGCACGCGCTCGAGCACGAGCGGCCAGGCCGCGAGCAACAGGTCCACCCCCTTGCTGACGATCAGCTTGCCGACGAATACGACGATCGGCCCATCCGCCGGATCAAGGCCGGCGAGCGCCTCCGCAGCCCGCGCGTCATCGCGCGCGAACACGTCGGCCTGCGCTCCCGGCGGCGTCGCCGGGACATCTCTCGCGGCCGCCTGGCCTGCGCTCAGCCGGCGAACGAGCGATCGCAGGCCAGCGGTCGCCTGCACGCGGTCTCGCGGGCCGAAGGCATGGATGTCGACCCCGGGCGGTCCAAGTCGCGTCCGCGTCCGCAGATCGCGCTCGGCGACCCACTCCTCGCCAAGCGCCTCCCAGAGGCTCTCGGCGGTGTGGCGAGAGCCGACCAGGACGCCGCTGGCTCCAGCAACGCCCTCGCGAGCGTAGGGCAGAAAGCGCGGCGGATCTGGCTTCACGGTGTACTCGAGCGCGCTGCCGTGCACCTTGACCGCATAGGGGATCTGCCCTTCGAGCGCCCGCGCGAGAATCGCCGGGCCCATCACCAGGTGGTTGGCGAGCGCGATGTGCGGTCGTGCGAGGGCCGCCACCTCGCGTACCGCCGCTACGTTGGCCTCGATGTAGCTGCCCACCTCCGCTTCGCTGCAGTCGGCAAAGGCGCGCGCCTGCACGCCCTCGTAGCTGTCCTTGACATAGACGGGCAGGAGGCCGCCGATCCGCGGCCGGTAGAGCGTGCAGCGCGCCGGGCCCTCGCTCAGCGCTCGCAGCCGCAGGGAGCCATGATCCCAGTCGCCCGCGGCGTCCAGGAACGACACCTGCTCGGGATGGCGCTCCTGGCAAAGCAGGTGCACCTCGTGCCCGAGCTGCACGAGCGTTCTTGCCAGGCGCGCGTTGTAGACGTTCGAGCCGGTGCCGCCGAGCAGATAGCCGTGGAAGATGAGTATTCGCATCAGTTCGAGCGCCGCCGCAGACAGTCCCGGAGCGCGATGGCCGCCCACACTATCCGCTAGAGTCCCTGCTCGTGAGCGAGCTACAGCGATACAGAATGCGCACTCCCTCCAGCGGTCGCGAGATCGTGATCGAAGCGGAGTCCGACCAGATCTACGTCGACCGTGAAACCGGCGAGCCGCTCGAAGTGCTCGGCAAGCTGCTGCCGACGGCACCATCGCCGTCGAAGCTTCCGTGGAGCGTCGAGAACCTGCGCTTCTGCAACTGGTGCGAGCAGCTCTGCCAGAAGGACCTGAACGATTGCCCGACCTGCGGCCGCCGGATGGCGCCGCTGGGCTCGTGAGCGGGACACCGCGCGTCCTGCCAAAGCGCTCGCCGCGGGCAGCCGCACTCGCTCTGGTCCTTCTGCTCGGCGTGAGCTCGCTCGGGCTTGCCGCCTGTGGCGGCAGCAGCGTCTCGAACGCGACGCCGAAGAGCACGCCGGAAATCACGCCGCCGAACGACACCTCCGCCGAACGTCAGGCGAGCAAGTCGACCTCGACGACCTCGACCACGAAATCGAGCGCTCACGGCACCGAAGCTGGGGCCACGACGCCAACCGAAGCGCCCGGCGAAGCGCCAACCTCGGAAACCGGTGGCACCGCCGCCGGCACCGAAGCCAAAGCTGCCGAAGGCAGCACCGGTGGCACCGGCAGCGAAAAAGCAGCGGGCGGCACCTCTCAGCCGTCCACGAGCGGCACCGGCGGCGCAAGCGCCCCCTGAGAGACGCCACCTCCCCGAGGCTCGCGGAGGCGCCTCAGGGCGTCGATATCAGCGTCGCGCTGTAGGTGAGCCTGGCCGTCTGGTAGAGGCAGTCGTACTGGCGCACCTTGCCCGGTTTGATGTGCGCGGTCTGGGTGTCGGTGACCGAGCACTGCGAGGTCGGGCGGCTGGCCCGCCAGGAGGTGTTCTTTTCGTAGCCGAGCGCAAGCGACGGCGCCCAGGTCGGGACGGTGAGCGCGACGACATCGCCCTTTTCGGCTTCCAGGCTCGTCAGGAGCGGGAACTGCACGGTGAGGCCGAAATACGGTTCGAGCTGGATCAGAGGGCTCTGGGCGACGAGCTTGTAGGTGTACTTCGGCACGGTCTTTGAGCTCTTTTCGGGGTGCAGCACCGAGATGTTGGCCTCGGGAGCGCCGCCCTCGTTGGTGTCGAAGAACTTGATCTGCGCGCTCGTGGGCTTGCCGAGCTGGATGGTCCAGGCGACGATCCTGCCGGAGCGCGGCAGCACGAAGGGGTTTGACATCGAGCCAACGCCGACCTGGAAGCCGGTTGTGCGGCTGACGGCAAGGCACGGCGCTTCGGTTGCGGTGGCGCTGGTCGTGCTCGTGCTGCTGCTCGTGGTCGTCGTGGTGGTGGTGATCGCCGCGCTGCGGGCGCTGCGCGAGCTCTTCCTCGCTTTTTTCCTGCGTTCTTCTTCGCGCTTCTTTTCTTCTCTACGCTTTCTTTCTTCGGCTTGCTTCTTGGCTTCGGCTTCCTTCTTGACGCGTTCTTCTTCGGCCCTGCCGAAGGAGCCGATCGGCCCAGCAGCGCAGCTCGGCGTGCTCGCGGAGATGCTCTTCGGCAGCACCCCGACTTCGGTCAGGGTCGCGGATGCGGCGGCGGGAAACGCCAGGAGGAGGGCGGCGCATCCGGCGATGGCTGTCAAACGATGTCTGTGCATATCTGCTTCCAACACGCTAGAGGTGGCAGATGTAGCGGTTCGCTACGCGCCCCTGATCTCCTGCGCGGCGGCCACGATCTCCGCCGTCTGCCCGGGGGCTGGGGTCCAGGGCAGGCGCATCGAATCGCCCTCGTAGCGCGGGATCACGTGGAGATGGAAGTGAAAGACCGTCTGCCAGGCACGTTGCCCACAGGAGTTGATCAGGTTGATGCCATCGGCCCCGAGCCGCTGCTTGATCTGACCGGCGAGCCGCTGCGCGGCGAGCGCGACGGCCCGCAGATCCTCGGCTTCGATGTCCAACAGATCCCTGGAGTGGCTGCGCGGGATCACGAGCGCATGGCCCCGAGTGGCGGGGTTGATGTCCATGAACGCAATGGTGCGCTCGTCTTCGTCGACGACGGTGCCGGGCAGCTCGCCGTCGAGGATCTTGCAGAAGATGCACTCGGGATCGCGGTTCATGCCCGCTAAGCCTATTGGTCTGCGAGCAGGCGCCGCGCGTGGGCGAGCGCATCCTCTGGATCCTCGATCTCGCCGGCATACCGCGCCTCGCGGAGCGCCTCCAGCATCTCACCAAGCTCGGGACCCGCTTCGATGCCAAGCTCCCGCGCCAGCACGTCGCCCCGCAGCAGCGGCCGCGGCGGGCCCTGCATATGCCAGCGAAGCGCGTCCTGGAGCATCTCCGCGGCCAGCGTCAGATGCCTCCCGATCGACTCCTCGGCTCGGGCGCCGCGTGTGGCGAGCCGGTCGGCGATCGAGAGCAGCGTGACGTCCGCGGCCACCGGACCGGTGGCGTGCAGATAGGCGTAGACGGTCCTGCGCGCAAGCGGCTGCGGCTCGTGCACGAGGAAGCCAAGCCGCAGGTGATGGCGCACGAGCGCGCCGACATGGGTCTGCAGACGCTCGCTGGCACGCAGCCTCTCGAGGATCTCCACCGCGATCTGCGTGCCGAGCGCGTCGTGGCCGACGAACGTGACGCGCCCATCGCCAGGGCGCACCGCACGCGTCGCCGGCTTTGCGACGTCGTGCAGGAGCGCACCCCACCGCAGCGCCGATCCCCGCGTGAGCCCGTCCGCAAGCGAAGTGGCCAGCAGCGAGGCGACCTCCTGGCCGGAGCTGCCCGGCAGGTTGTCGGGATCGCGCTGCAGCGCGATCGTCCGCTCGAGCACCTCCATCGTGTGGCCGTACACGTCCAGGTGGTGGAAGTGGCTCTGCTCCACGCCCCGAAGCCGATCGACCTCCGGGAGCGCCGACGCGAGCGCATCGGTCTCCCCGAGCAGCGCCAAGCCGCGCACCGCCTCCGGCGCGTCGAGGATGCGACAGAGCTCGGCGAAGATGCGCTCTGCGGCGACGTGGCGAAGCCCGGCGGCGCTCCGGCGGGCGAGATGCAGTGTGCTCACCTCCGGATGCAGCCCGAGCTCCACCGCGATCCGCGCCAGGCGCATCACCCGTAGCGGATCGTCCTCGAAGGCCGAGGGTCCGGCCGCCCTCAGCCGGCCAAGGGTCAGATCGGCAAGCCCACCGAGCGGATCGATCGCCATGCCACCTCCAATCGGCTCTGCGATCGCGTTGACGGTGAAGTCGCGTAGCAGCAGATCGGCCTCCAGCGAGCCTCCGCGCAGCGGCTCGACGTCGACCTGCCAGGAGTGGTCGCGAGCGACCACCCGCCAGCCGCCAAACTGCTCCGAAAGCGAAAAGCACGCGGCGGGGCTGCCTGCACGGCGCGCCTTGGCGGCAAGCGCGCGCGCCGCCTGCTCGGGATCGCCGTCGATCACGATGTCGACGTCCTCGCCACGCCGGCGTCCAAGCGCCATGTCGCGCACCACTCCCCCCACGAGCCAGGCCGGACGATCGCAGAGCGCGGCCCGCGCAAGCTCGATCGCCGAGGCGCTCATGAGACGCTGCCGAGCCTGCTTGGCTGATCGGATGAGACGGCCGATGAGCCCTCGGCCGCGCGCCCGTCACGGTGGTGCACGCGCAACACCCGCGGTGTCAGCCCGCAGGTGATCTCGTAGTTGATGGTGCCGAGCCGGCGCGCCACCTCCTCGGCGGTGATCCGCTCGCTCCCCTGCGAGCCAATCAGGATCGCCTGCGACCCGAGCAGATCCTCCTCGTCTGGCGCCTGCAGGCCGATCTCGATAGTCACGTTGTCCATGCTGATGGTGCCGACGAGCGCCCGCCTTGCCCCCTGTATCAGCACCTCTGCCCCCGTCGCGGAGAGCCCCCGGCGCCAGCCGTCGCCGTAACCGATCGGCAGCACGGCGAGGCGTGTGTCCTGCTCGGCGATGAAGCGCCTACCGTAACCGGCGCTCTGCCCGCGGCCGCAGTCCTTGACCTCCGCCACATAGGAGGACAGCTCGAGCGCGGGTTGCAGGCCGACCTCCTCGGGGTCGCTGCCGAAGGGGTCCATGCCGTAGATCGCGATGCCGCAGCGCACCATGTCGAAGTGAGCAGCGGGATCGCGCAGGGTCGCGGCGCTGTTGGCAGCGTGCGCGATCAGCCCGGGCCAGCGCTGCTTGACATCGCTCACCCAGGCGCCGAAGAGCCCCAGCTGGTGCTCGAAGAAATCGCCGCCGTCGCGGTCGTCGGCCGTGGCGAAATGGGTCATCACACCAACTGCCTCGACGCCCCGTGCCCGCTCGGCGGCTTCAAGCACGCGCGTGGCCGCGCCGGCGTCTCTCGTGCCGAGCCGACCCATGCCGGTGTCAAGCTTGACGTGGACGCGCCCCCCGCCGGCCGCCTCGACGGCCTGCACCTGGTGCTCATGCCAGACGACCACCTCGGCGCCGTGGGCAAGCGCTTCGCTGCGCTCGGCCTCGCTGAGCGCGCCGAGCACCAGCAGCGGCACCTGCGCAAAGCCGGCCCGGCGCAGATGCACGGCCTCCTTGGCGCCTGCGACCGCCAGCCAGCTCGCGCCACCGGCGAGCGCCGCGGTGGCCGCCTCGACGGCGCCGTGGCCGTATCCGTCGGCCTTCACGACCGCACAGAAGGCGACGCCGTCGGCCAGCTCACCGCGCAGCCGCGCGACGTTGCGCTCGATCGCCGCGAGGTTGACCATCGCGATTGCACGCCGCCTGCTCATGCGTGCTCCATTACCCGCGCCCGCGGCAGTGCCGCGATCACATCACCTGCGATCACTCCCTCGGCGCACCCGAGATCCGCGGCGGCGATCTGGCCGGCACGCGTGTGCATCCAGACTCCGGCGGCGGCCGCCAGGAATGGGTCCAGCCCCTGTGCGAGCAGCGCCGTGATCACTCCGCTCAGCACGTCCCCGGTGCCGGCGCTCGCAAGCGCCGGGGCGCCGCCACGGCTGATGGCGAGCATCCCCGAAGGCTCGGCAACCAGGGTGTCATCGCCCTTCAGCACCACGACCGCCTGGGAAAGCCCCGCCGCGTGGCACGCGTGCTCGATCCTGTGGCTCTGGATCTGATCTGACTCGACCCCCAGAAGCCGTCCGAGCTCACCCGCGTGGGGCGTGAGCACGGTCGCGGCGCCGCGGTCCGCGAGGCCACTCAGCATGCCGGCGTGGGCGCCGAGGCCATCCGCGTCGAGCACGAGCGGAAGGGGCAACCGCAAGGCAAGATCGCGTGCGAACTCGGCGGCCGCGGGCGAGCGGCCTAGCCCCGGACCGAGCGCGACCGCGCCACCGCGGGCGGCGGCGTCGAGCACCTCCTGCGCCGCCTCGCTCGCCAGCGCCCCATCCCGCTCGCTCAGCGGCCTGGTCATCATCTCGGGGCGCCCGGCAGCCGCGAGCACCGGCTGCAGCGAGTCGGGCACGCAGGCGGTGACGTAGCCGGCGCCGGCGCGCATCGCCCCCTCGGCGCTCATCCGTGGCGCACCGGTCAGGCCCCGCGAGCCGCCGACGATGAGCACGTGGCCGCTGCTGAACTTGGTCGAGCTGGCGCCTCTGCGCGGCAGCTCTCTCATGACGCCCGGATCGATCAGGCCGGCGCCGGCCTGACTCGGCGCGCCGCGCGGGATGCCGATGTCGAGCACCTCGACCTCACCCGCGTGCTCCTTGCCGGGATGAACCCACAGGCCGGGCTTGGCCGCGTGAAAGGTGACGGTCGCCGACGCCCGCACCGCGCCGCCCTGCACCACCCCGCTCGATGCGTCAACGCCGCTTGGCACGTCCACGCTGAGCACCGGCGCCCGGAGGGCGCAGATCGCCTCGATCGCCTGCGCGGGCGCGCCGTGCGGCGCGCCCTGGAAGCCGGTTCCAAGCAGCGCGTCGACCACCACCGCGGCCTCTCCCAGCCAAGCAGCGGCATCCGCGCTGCCGAGCCGCAGCGGAGCCTCTCCCCCAAGCCGCGCGAGGTTCGCCCGCGCGTCCTCGCTCATCTCCTCCGGCTCGCCGAGCACGACCACGCTCACCACCCTCCCGCGCTGGCGAAGCAGCCGCGCCACGACGAGCCCGTCGCCACCGTTGTTGCCCTTGCCGCAGAGCACGACGGCCGGGCCGTCTGGCCATCGCCGCTCGAGCGCGGCCGCGACCCCCTGGCCCGCGCGCTCCATCAGCTCCAGCGAAGGCACGCCCCGCTGATCGATCGCGAAGCGGTCGATCAGGCGCATCTGCTCGGCGTCCGGCAGTGCGGTGCACCAGTCTGGCAGCTGATCCATGAGCGCGATGCTAGACGCCAGGCCGCCGCGACGGCGCCTGAGCACGGGGCTCACCCGCCCCGAGGCCTGCTACTCGACGGTGACCGTCTTTGCGAGATTGCGGGGCTGGTCGACGTTCAGCCCGCGCTTGCGCGCGATGCGGTAGGCGAGCATCTGCAGCGGGATCACCGCGAGCAGCGGCTGCAGCATCCAGTCGAGCGGCGGCACCTCGATCGCCAGGTCGAGGTGGCTTGCGATCTCGCGGTTGCCGGCGGTGATCACCGCGATCACGGTCGCCCCTCGCGCGCGCACCTCCTGCATGTTGGAGGCGAGCTTCTCCAGCACCGGCGAGTCGGTCGCCACGCACACCACTGGCGTGCTCTGCTCAAGCAGCGCGATCGGGCCGTGCTTCATCTCCCCGGCGGCATAGGCGTCGGTTGCGATGTAGGAGATCTCCTTCAGCTTCAGGGCACCCTCCAGCGCGACCGGCAGGCCGACGTTTCGGCCCATGTAGAGGAAGAACTCCCGTCCGGCGAAGCGCTCCGCAATCGCTGCGACCTGCGCGTCGATGCCCTCCTCGCGCCCCGGCTCATCTGCGCCGGTGATCTCCGCGATCAGCTGCGGCAGCCGCCTGACCTGCGCCACGAGCTCGGCGATCCGATCTCCTGCGAGCGTGCCCGCCATCTCGGCCAGCCGCAGCGCGATCAGGTACATCACCGCGACCTGGCAGACGAACGTCTTGGTCGCCGCGACACCAATCTCCAGGCCCGCCCTGGTGAAGAGCACCCCGTCGGCCTCGCGCGTGGCCTGTGAGCCCATCACGTTGGTGACCGCGAGCACGCGTGCGCCCGCGGCACGCGCCATTCGCATCGCGGCCAGGGTGTCAGCGGTCTCGCCAGACTGGGATATCCCGATCACGAGATCGCGCTGCCCGATGACCGGTTCGCGGTAGCGGTACTCGGAGGCGATGTCCATCTCCACCGGCACCCGTGCCCACTGTTCGATCGCGTATCTGCCGATCAGACCCGCGTGGTAGGAGGTGCCGCAGGCGACGATCACGATCCGCCCCACATCCTGAAGCAGATTCTCATCGAGGCTCTCGTCGGCCAGGTTGACGTTGCCCGAGCGCGTCGTGCGCTCGGCGATCGTCTCGGCGACGGCGTCGGCCTGTTCGTGGATCTCCTTGAGCATGAAGGTCTCGAAGCCGCCCTTCTCGGCGGTGTCCTGATCCCATTCGACGCGCTCCACCGGGCGCTCCACGACCTCGCCCGCGGCGCTCCTTACGCTCACCCCGTCGCTTCGCAGCACGGCGACGTCACCGTCCTCGAGCCGCTGCACCTCTCGCGTCTGGGAGAGGAAGGCCGGCACCGCGGAGGCAAGGAACTGCTCCCCCTGCCCGCGGCCAATGATGAGCGGTGTCTCCCATCGCACGGCCACGAGCGTGTCGGGCTCCTCCACGCTCATCGCCACGAAGGCGTAGCGGCCCTCCATCTCGGCATCTGCGCGCCTCACCGCCTCGCCGAGATCGTCCTTCAGATGGTGCGCGACCAGGTGGGCAACCACCTCTGCGTCGGTCTCCGAACTGAAGGCGCAACCGCCGTCGGTGAGCCTTTGCTTCAGCTCGATGTAATTCTCGATGATGCCGTTCACGACCACGTGAACGCGCTCCTCACAGTCGGAGTGCGGGTGCGCGTTGCGTTCGCTCACGCGGCCGTGCGTGGCCCACCTGGTATGGCCTATGCCGGTGGTGGGGGTGGCGCTTGCGAGCGCGACAGCCGCGCCCGTGGACCCCTGGAGGGCCTGTGTCTCCTGCTCGCCGTCCAGCCCGGCGCGGCTCGCGCCCTCGCCAGTCTCGAGCAGGCCGGCGCTCGTCAGCTTCTCCTGCAGGGCGTCGAGGTTGCCGACTGCGCGCACTGAGTCGATCTGGCCATCGGCGATGACCGAGATGCCAGCCGAGTCGTAGCCCCTGTACTCGAGCCGTCGCAGGCCGTCGAGCAGCAGGCGGCGAGCCGCCCGGTCGCCGACGTAACCAACGATGCCGCACACCGCGCCGAAGATACCACCGTGTACGGGTACGCCGGGGGTATCAGCCGTCGAGCTCGCGCTGCACTAGCGCCGCGATCCGCTCGCATATCTCCTGCGACTCCTGCTCGGAGGGCGCCTCGACCATCACCCGCACGAGCGGCTCGGTGCCGCTCGCGCGCACGAGCACCCGCCCGCGCCCGCGCAGTGACTCCTCCGCCTCGCGGGTCGCCTGCTCTATGACCTCACTTTCGCCGAGCAGGCTCGCGTCGGCCACGCGCACGTTGATCAGGCGCTGCGGCAGGCGCTCCATTGCATCGCGCTTGGCCAGATCTGCGCCCTCCAGCGACTCCAGCGTCAGCAGCGCGCCTGCGATCCCGTCGCCAGAGCGGTTGAAGGCCATTTCGATCAGGTGCCCGGACTGCTCGCCGCCGAGCGTCCAGTTGCGCGCACGCAGTTCCTGCAACACGTAGCGATCGCCAACGCGCGTACTTGCGACCTCGATCCCGGCCCGCTGCATGGCGGCGTGAAAGCCGAAGTTCGTCATCACCGTGACAGCCACACCGGCACCCGGAAGGCGTCCGGCGCGATGCAGGTGCAGAGCGGCGAGCGCCATCAGCTCGTCGCCGTCCACGACCGCGCCCGTCCGGTCGACCGCGAGCACCCGATCGCCGTCTCCGTCGAAGGCGAATCCGACGTCGTGGCCGCCGCTCTGCATCTCCTTGGCCAGTGCATCGACGTGCGTCGATCCGCATCCGGCGTTGATGTTGCGCCCGTCCGGCTGGTTGGCGAGCACGTGCACCTCCGCGCCAAGGCGCCTGAACATCTCCGGCCCGACCTTGAAGGTCGCGCCGTTTGCGCAGTCGAGCGCCACCTTCACGCCGCTGAGGTCAAGCGAGGCGAAGCGCGTATGAAGCTCGCGCAGGTAGTCCTCATGGGCGCCGCGCAGCTCCCTGATGCGGCCGATCGCCGGCGCAGCCTCGCCGTCTGAGCCATGCTGCGCAAGCTCGGCTTCAATCTGCTGCTCCTGCTCGTCTGAGAGCTTGAAGCCGTCCGCGGCGAAGAACTTGATGCCGTTGTCGGCGTAGGGATTGTGCGAGGCGGATATCACCGCAGCGAGGTCGAGCCCGTAGCGGCGCAGCAGCAGCGGAGCGGCCGGTGTGGGCAGGATGCCGCCGAGCAGCACATCGGCGCCCGCGGAGCTCACGCCTGCCGCGAGCGCCGCCTCCAGCATGCCGCCCGACTCGCGTGTATCGCGCACGATCAGGACCTGCGGGCGCTCGCAGGCAGCCATCCTCGCGGCCGCGAAGCCTAGCTTCAGGGCCAGCTCAGCGGTCAGCTGGACGCCGACAAGGCCCCGCACGCCGTCGGTGCCGAACAGCCTGCCTGGCATGGGATCTCAGCGCTTGGAGAACTGCGGCCGCTTGCGGGCCTTCTTCAGACCGGCCTTCTTGCGCTCCTTCACGCGCGCGTCGCGCGTGAGGAAGCCGCGGCGCTTGAGCTCGCCGCGAAGGTTGGGATCCGCCTCCAGCAGCGCCTTTGAGACCCCGTGGCGAAGCGCCCCGGCCTGCGCCGAGATGCCGCCGCCGTGCAGGCGCGCGACCACGTCCATGCGCTCCTGGTAGCCGACGGTCTCCAGCGGCTGACGGATGCCGCGCTGCAGGGTTGGGCGCGGAAAGTGTTGCTCCAGCGAGCGGCCGTTGATCACGTAGGCACCGGTGCCGGGGCGCAGGATCACGCGGGCGATCGCGGTCTTGCGCTTGCCTGTGGCGATGTAGCGAGCCCCGGCGGCAAGGTCGATCGCAACCGCGGAGATCGGCTCAGGCGCGGCCTGATCCTCCTCGACCGCCTCGGGCTCGGCGTCCTCCTCGACCGCGTAGGGGTCGCTCGCGTAGGGGTCGAGCTGCTGGTCGCGACCAAGCGGGTCGACGCCCTCGGGGACGATGTCCACCTCGAGGTGCATGCCAGGCACCTCCGGCTTGACGCGCGGAGCGGGCTCCTCCTCGTCCTCCTCGTCGGCAGAGGCCTGCTCCTGCGGCGGCGCGGCGGCCTCGGGCGCTGTCTCCTCGGCCTGCACCGAAGCCTGCGGCTCAACGACCTCAGGGGCACTCTCCTGCTCCTGCGGCGGCGCGGCGGCCTCGGGCGCTGTCTCCTCGGCCTGCACCGAAGCCTGCGGCTCAACGACCTCGGGAGCACTCTCCTGCTCCTGCTCGGCCTGCGGCTGCTCCGGGACCTGCGGCGCGTCCTCCTGCGGCTGCTCGCCCTCTGCGCTCATGCATCCACCTCCTGCGGCTGCGGTGCCTGCGCCACGTGAGGATGCTCGGGGCCGGCGTAGATCTTCAGCTTGGTCAGCTGCTTGCGGGCAAGCCTGTTGCGCGGCATCATGCCCTTCACCGCGAGCCGGATGATCTCCTCCGGCCGGCGCGCCATCATCTCCTCGAAGCTGCGGGAGGAGAGCCCGCCGGGGTATCCGGAATGCCGATAGTAGCGCTTGTCGGCGCGCTTGTTGCCGGTGACCGCGACCTTCTCGGCATTGACGACAACGACGAAGTCGCCGGTGTCGATGTGAGGCGTGTACTGCGGCTTGCGCTTGCCCCGCAGCATGTCGGCGATCTGCGTCGAGAGACGGCCAAGGGTCTTGCCGTTGGCGTCTACGAGCAGCCAGTTGCGCTCGCGGTCTGTGGGCTTGGCGACGTAGGTCTTCATCGTGACGTGAAAAATGCCGCACGCAAATAGGAGCGCGCGGCGCGAAGACGCATGATAGGCGAAGTCGGAGCGCTTCGCGGCGCGCTCATCGCCGAACATCCACGGGAAGACCACGCCGCATGCGGCGTGGTCCCGGACCGTGCATGCACGGTCCGGCCGGCCGGCACATGTGCCGGCCGGAACAACATCTGGTTACTCCCACTCGATGGTGCCCGGCGGCTTGCTGGTGATATCCAGGACGACACGGTTGACCTCGCGCAGCTCGCCCATCATCCGCGAGGCGATCTTCTCCAGCAGGTCATAGGGCAGGCGCGCCCAGTCGGCGGTCATTGCATCGTCGCTGGTGACGGCCCGGATCACCACGACGTTGCCGTAGGTGCGCTCGTCGCCCTGCACCCCGACCGTCCTGATGTCCGGCAGTACGCAGAAGGACTGCCACAGCTCGCGGTAGAGGCCTGCGGCCCGGATCTCCTCCTGCAGGATGTGGTCGGCCTCGCGCGGCACATCCAGGCGCTGCCTGGTGGCCTCTCCGCCGATCACCCTGATCGCAAGCCCGGGGCCCGGGAAGGGCTGGCGCCAGACCAGCCGATCCGGCAGTCCGAGCTCGCTGCCCACGGCCCTGACCTCATCCTTGAAGAGCGCACGCAGGGGCTCGACGAGCTCGAACTCGAGATCGTCGGGCAGCCCCCCAACGTTGTGATGGCTCTTGATGGTGGAGGCGCCAGGGCCGCCACCGGACTCGATCACGTCCGAGTACAGCGTGCCCTGCACCAGATAGCGCGCCCCGTCTCCATCCGGCGAGAGGCGTCTGGCCTCCTCCTCGAAGACCCGGATGAACTCGGCTCCGATCGCCTTGCGCTTAGCCTCAGGATCGCTCACGCCCGCCAGTCGCTGGAGGAAGCGCTGCTCGGCATCCACGGCGACGAGCGGGACCTTGAAGGTGTCCCGGAAGGTCTTTATCACCTGCTCGCCCTCCTGCTTTCGCATCAGGCCGTGATCGACGAACACGCATGTCAGCCGATCGCCGATCGCCCTGTGCACGAGCAGCGCGGCCACAGAGGAGTCCACGCCACCAGAGAGGCCGCAGATCGCCTTGCCATCGCCCACCTGGCGCCTGATGCGCGCGATCTGCTCCTCGACGATCGAAGCGGCCGTCCAGGTGCGCTCGCAGCCGCAGACATCTCCCAGAAAGCGCGTCAGGATGTCCTGGCCGTAAGGGGTGTGGACGACCTCGGGGTGAAACTGGATGCCATAGATGCGCAGATCCGGGTTTTCGACGGCCGCCACCGGCGAGGCCGTTGAGGAGGCCAGCGCGCGGAAGTCGGGCGGCGGCTCATAGACGGTGTCGCGGTGGGACATCCAGCAGGTCTGTTCCACCGGCAGGCCGGCGAGCAGCGTGCCCGGCTCGATCACCCTCAGATCGGAGCGACCGAACTCCCCGACCTCCGCCTGCTCGACGCTGCCGCCGAGCTCGTGAACGAGCAGCTGCATTCCGTAGCAGATGCCAAGCACGGGAACGCCGAGCTCCAGCAGCCCCCGCTCCAAGCGCGGCGCGTCGGGCGCGTAGACCGACGCGGGGCCGCCTGAAAGCACGATGCCGACCGGTTTGCGGGAGGCGATCTCGCTGAGCGGCACGTGATGTGGCAGCAGCTCCGAGAAGACGCCGCACTCCCTGATCCGCCTGGCGATCAGCTGCGAGTATTGGCCGCCGTAGTCGACCACGACGACCTCCGGCTCCTCTCCGGCTTCGCCTGGCGGCGTCCTCGGTCGCTCGCGTACTGAGTACGCCACGTCCCTTGAGTCCTTCCCAGACTCGCCGGAGAGGAGCCGGACCGTGTCTGCCCGCACCGCTGCGTCTGCATCCTCCGACGCGACAGGTCCGGCAGAGAAGCCGAGCGCCGTCTCAGTCATTCACCAGCGCCGCCTCGGCCCTGCCGTTGGAGCCCATCCCAACCGCCTGGTCCCGCTGCAACTGCTTTCCCTCGGTCTGCAGCGCGGGCGCGATCACGACCTCGGCGCGGTTGAACTCGGCCAGATCGCGGTGCCCGCAGGTCGCCATCGACATCCGCAGCCCTCCGAAGAGGTTGAAGGTGCCGTCGTTCTCGCGGGCCGGCCCGACCAGGATGTCCTCGAGCGTCCCGTTCTGGGTGGTCGCCACCCTCGCGCCGCGCGGCAGCGTGGGATGGAAGGTCGCCATGCCCCAGTGGTAGCCGCGGCCGGGGGCTTCGTAGGCGCGTGCGAGCGGCGAGCCGATCATCACTGCGTCGGCGCCGAGCGCGATCGCCTTGGAGACGTCGCCGCCGTTGCGCATGCCGCCGTCGGCGATCACCTGGCAGTACTCGCCGGTCTCCAGCATGTGCGTGGAGCGCGCGTGCGCCACGTCCGCGATCGCCGTGGCCTGGGGCACGCCGATGCCGAGCACGCCACGCGTGGTGCAGGCGGCACCGGGGCCAACGCCGACGAGCACGCCCGCCGCGCCGGTCCGCATCAGGTGAAGGCCCGTGTGGTAGGAGGCGCAGCCGCCGACGACGACGGGAACGTCCAGCGAGGGGATGAACTCCTTGAGGTTCAGCGGCTCGGTGGTGGTCGAGACGTGTTCGCCGGATACGACGGTGCCCTGGATCACGAGCACGTCGAGCCCGGCCTCCAGGGCGAGCTCGTAGTAGTTGCGCACGCGCTGGGGTGTCAGCGAGGCCGCGACCACGACTTTCTGCTCTTTGATCTCCGCCACCCGACGGGCGATCAGCTCGGGCTTGACCGGCTCGGCGTAGATCTCCTGCATCCGCCGCGTCGCCTCCTGCTTGGGCAGCGTGGCGATCTCCTCCAGCTGCTCCTCGGCATCCTCGTAGCGAGTGAAGATGCCCTCCAGGTTGAGCACCGCCAGCCCCCCGAGCTTGCCGACGATTCCGGCCGTGGTCGGAGAGACCACCCCATCCATAGCCGAGGCCATCATCGGCAGCTCGAACTGGTAGGGCCCGAGCTTCCAGGTGATGTCGATGTCATCGGGGTCCCTCGTGCGCCTGGAGGGCACGATCGCGATGTCGTCGAATCCATATGCGCGGCGGGCCTTCTTGCCGCGTCCGATCTCTACTTCCATCGATCGATCCTTGCAGTCGAGGCGGACGAGAAGACCCCGCGCAGGGCGGGGCCATGGGGGGACCTTCGACGGTCCGGAGAGACGTTTTGAGAGGCGATTGCCAAGTGGCGCCAGCATAGCAACGGGACCGGCCGTCGAGCCTGCCCTCACTTCTCCTGCACGACGTCTGCGAAGGCCCGCTCGACCCAAATGCGAAGAAGTCGAAAACGGCGCTTGACATGTCGCCTCGCGCGCTGCGACGATGCCCCGGCTCCGCTCGTGCGCGGCCCTATACTTCTCGGGTGGACGCGCGTGAGAGTTGGCCGCGCAAACCAAAGATCCATGCACGCTTCGCGAGAACCCCGGAACCACGTCTGACCCTCTCGGGTCGAGCGGCCTCGCGCGCCCGCGCCAGCAGTTGGAAGATCGGCGTCCCACACAGCGAGCCATCGGCCTGAAGTGACTCATGGCGGCAGCATTCGCCGCGAGTCGCCGCCGAGCGCCGGGCTCTGGCTCCGTGAATACCGAGTCGGTGCCGATAGCCAGATCGATGCACAGATCACCACGAACAGGACCATCAGCGAGAGCGACATGAGCAGCGCCGCAGAGCACAGCCAACGCGATGACACGTCCCGGGACGCCAAGGCGTCCACGGCGCAGGGCGCCTACGTGCCCGCCGAGATCGAGGCCGCAAGGCAGGCCGACTGGGCCGCGCGCGACGCGTTCAGGACCCCCGCGATCGACGATGGCAGGCCGCACCGGTACATAAAGCCCTCCGCCCCGTTCACCTCGGGGAACATCCACATCGGCCACGTTCGCAGCTACTCGATCGGCGACGCATATGCGCGTTTCAACAGGGCCCGCGGAGAGTCGGTGCTCTTCGCCTTCGGGTTCGACGCGTTTGGCCTGCCGGCCGAGCTCGGAGCGATCGCACAGGGCGTCCCGCCGGCCGAGTGGGTGCAGCGCTGCGCGGAGCACATGCACGGCCAGCTGCTGCGGCTCGGCTTCTCCTTCGACTGGGATCGCGCCTTCATGAGCTCCGATACCCAGATGTATCGCTGGTCGCAATGGCTCTTCCTGACGCTGCTGCAAGCTGGCCTGATCTACCGAGGCACCGGCAGCGTCGACTGGTGCGATCACTGTCAGACGACGCTTGCGAGCATCCAGGTCGAGGACGGCCTCTGCTGGCGCTGCCACAACCCGGTGCGACTGATCCAGCGGCCGCAGTGGGTGCTGAGGATCAGCGCCTACCTGGAGGAGAACGACCGCCGCATCGGCGAGCTGCATCCCTGGGATGAGACCTCACTCGCCTCCCAGCGTTACGTGCTCGGCCGCGTGGACGGCGTGGAGGCAGATCTGAAGACGCCCGAGGGCAGCTCACTGAGCGTATTCACTCCACACCGCGACGCAGTGGAGCAAGCGCGCTTCGTGCTGATCTCCCCGAGGCACCGGGAGGTGGAGCTGTGGGCGAATGACCCAGCAGTGCAGGCCGAGCTGGAGGAGATGCGCTCAGCGGGCCTCGAGCGCAGCTCACGCGAGCCTGAGGCGGTACCCCTGCTCGACACCGGTAGGAGCGTGATCTCCCCCGACGGCCAAAGGCGACTGCCAGTGATCGTCTCGCCAGTCGTCGACGCGCGCTTTGGCGTGACGATCGCACTCGGATCCCAGCGGCGGACCGCACCGACGAGGTGCTCGCGCGCAGGCTCGGAATCGAGTCGGAGGCGGCACCCGCGCCAGAGCCGACGCCAAAGGCGGCGGAGATCCGAAAGGCAGTGCGCTACAAGGCTTTCGACTTCTCGGTCTCGAGGCAACGCTCGTGGGGCACGCCGATCCCGATCGTCTACTGCGAGCGCTGCGGGCCCGTGCCGGTGCCGATGGAGCAGCTCCCGGTGGAGCTGCCGCGGGACCTGATCCCGACAGGCGAGGGTAACCCGCTTGCCGCGCGCGAGGATTTCGTGAACACGACCTGCCCGACCTGCGGGGAGCCCGCCAGGCGGGAGACCGACACGCTCGATTGTCACTTCGACGCGCTGTGGCTATGGGTGCCGGTGTGCGTTCCGCCCGGGCATCGCGAGGACACCCTGCCTGAGATATTCGCGCTGCCCGACCTGCGCACGTGGCTTGCCTGCGAGCGCGTGGTCGCCGGATCGGACAGTGGCAATTTCGTCTTCGATCAGCGCCTGATCACCAAGGCGTTGCGAGACATCGGCCCACTCTCTTTCCTGGCCGACGGTGAGCCCTTCGCCGGCTGCCTATTTCATGAGATGGTGATCAGGGACGGGCGCAAGATGAGCAAGCACCTCGGCAACGTGGTGGACCCCGACGAGCTGGTGGCGCAGTACGGCGCGGACACCGTCCGGCTGGCCGTGCTCTACGCGGCAAGGCCCCAACGCTCGCTGAATTGGACCGACAGCGCAGTCCAGCATTGCCACCGGTTCCTGAACCAGCTCTGGGACTATTCGCAGGCGCAGTACGCCAGCAACCGCGCTCGCGCGCAGCTGCCCGACGCCGCGCAGGACGTGGGCAAGCAACGTACCGAGCATCTGCGTGCCCGGCTCGCAAAGTGGTGCGATGTGGCCCTAGAGCGGATCACAGGCGAGCTCGAGCAGCTGGAGATGCACAGCGCGGTGCGTGATGCGATGCGGCTCTTTGAGCGGATCCAGGACTTCGAGGCGCGCGTGCTCGAGCGGCGCGGGACGCTCAGCCGCCAGGACAGCGACGTGCTCGTCGCCGCACTTGCGACGCTCGCCCAAATCATCGCCCCCTTCGCGCCCCACATCGCTGAGCAGTCCTGGCTCGACTCCGGCCACGGCCGCAGGGGCGTGGAGCCTCCCTGGCCACAGGCGGGAGCGGTCGAGCGTCTTTGCGGCATCGACCTTTCGCAGAGAGAAACACAGCCGCCTCCGCCGGCCCCGGCCGGGCGTGGAGCAAGCCCGCAAGCCGAGGTCTAGGCGATGGTCTCTGCGAGCATCGCGACAGACGCCGAGCCACGGCGCACGCAGGATCGAGACCCCACTTCGATGCGCTCGCACAACCAATTGAAAGGCTCCGGAGCGCTCGCTACGCTGCGCGCAGAGACCACCGGGGGCGTCGCCGGCCGCTGGAGCACCGGCGTGAAGGCCGGCGCAAGCGCCCTCGAGGCTTCTCAGTGGCAAGGAGACAGCCGTACGGGACGTCGACCGGCGTCACCGCCATCCAGCAGAGGGTGAGGCCATGAGCACCGCATTCGCGCAAGACCAATGGAGGCACGAGACCCGCTCGTGCGCGACCAGCCTGGCTTGTCAGCCGTGCGAACGCTCCTTCCCGGTCTCCGAGCCCGTCTTCGCCTGTCCCGACTGTGGCAAGAACCTCGATGTCGAATTCGACTATGAGCTGGCGGCCAAGCGGCTTGCCGACGTCCCGCTGAGCGAGCGCCCGATGAACATCTGGCGCTTCGAGGAGCTACTGCCGATCCTCGACGCCGCCGCGCAGCGACGCGTAGGGCAGTACTCCGGCTTCACCCCGCTCATCAGGGCGGACCGTCTGGGCGAGGCGATCGGCCTGCGCAACCTCTACATCAAGGACGACTCGACTTCGCGGCCGAGCCTCTCTTACAAGGACCGTGTCGTCTCCATGTCGGTCGCCCGGCTGCTGGAGCTCGGCAAGCAGGAGATCGGCTGCGTCTCCACAGGCAACGTCGGCACCGCGGTCGCGGCACTGGCCGCGAAGGCGGGCGTGCCCGCCTACGTCTTCTACCCCAACCGTCTGGAGCGCACCAAGGCACTCGCATGCAGGGCGCTTGGAGCAAAGGTCTGCCAGGTCGAGGGCAACTACGACGAAGCCAACAAACAGTGCCGCGAGGTCGCACTCGCAAGCGGCCTGGAGTTTGCCAACATCACTCTGCGACCCTTCTACGCCGAGGGCGCCAAGACGATGCCATTCGAGATCGTCGAGCAGCTCGGCTGGAAGGCACCCGACCACATCCTCACCGCCGCAGCCGGCGGAACGCTCTCCTCGCGGATCCACAAGGGACTGATTGAGCTCGAGACCGTCGGCATGGCCGATACCTCCGCGGTCAAGCTCCACATCGCCCAGCCAGAGGGCTGTGCTCCGATCGCCTCCGCGATCGTCGCAGAGGACGCCGATATCCGCGCCTGCAGGCCGACGACGGTCGCGCATTCGCTGGCGATCGGGGCGCCGGGTGACGGTCACCTGGTGATAGACGCCGTTCTCGGTCGCGGCGGGACGGCCAGGCAGGCCAGCGACGAGGAGATATTCGAAGGCGTCGACCTACTCGCTGCCACGGAGGGCGTGCTCACAGAGCCTGCAGGCGGCACGACGATAGCCGTACTGCGCAAGCTCGCCGAGGAGCAGGTGATCGACCCTGAGGAGGTCGTTGTGGCGATCGTCACCGGCAACGGGCTGAAGACCATCGAGGACCATCCCGCCAAGCCGTGGCCCTCGATGGTCGCCTGCGACGCCGAGACGATGCGCTCGATGCTGGAGGAGCTCCAGCACGAGGGCGCGGCCGGCGCAAACGTCGGCTGAGCGTCCGCAATCGCGCCGGGCATTGCGCGGCGGTCTTGTGCGGGAGTTCATCGAGCGATCCAGCGAGGGATTCCCCGGCGCATTACGGGGTAACCACGATGCGACGCGATGGTCGCGACCCTACGCTGGCAGCGTCAACTCATCAAGGAGAGCGAGGCCACCATGCCACGAAAGCGAACACCTCCCTCAATCCCGACCGACGACCCGTTCGCCCCCGGCGTATATCTGACCGACGGGACCTCGCTGTTCAACATCGTGGGCGAGCTGCCGCACGAGCCTTCGCTGCGCCTGGTCGAGGACTGCACCACGCTCGAGATCCTCATGATTCACGTCGACGGCCTGAGCGCACCCGGCGTGCGACGCGTCAGGGCGCTGGACGCAGATAGGGCCCAGAGCGCAACCGGTGGCGATGCAGAGGACTCGCTGCTGGACCCGTTCGCCCCCGCCGCGCAAGCACACCATTGAGCGTGAGCCGCACTGACCGCCAGGTGGCGCCGCTGCATCGGGAGCCGTAGACGCTCACCACTCGCCGTCGGTCTCGCTGGAGCGGAAGCCATCGGCCTCTCCGCTCTGCTCCTCGGCCTCCTCGTGCCGGTCATCACGGTGGTGGTAGGCGGGCCTAGCGGACTGCTGATCGCCGTGGCTTGCGTGCTCGACCAGATCCTCTTCGGCCAGCTCGAAGCCCTCGGCGACCCCGCCGCCGCCCTCCACCACGGGACGCTCAGCCGGGTCGATCCCCTCCTCCCGCGGGACTCGTCCGCCGATCTCGGCGGCTTCTCGTGCCGCCGCATCGGCCTCCTCGCCCGCCAGCCGGTCTTCGCTTCGATCCATCCACGCGCTCTTACCCAGCAAGAGCGCTTTCAAAGCCGAGGATGCGCGCCCGAGCGCCGCAGCCACGCCGTTCATGCCAAGGCATGCAACCGTCTACGTCAGCCCGGCTTTGAGCGCACTGGCGGACGGCACGCGACCGGCCTCTTCCTGCCGGGTGGTGAGCTGCTGCCCGTCTACGAGGACGTCGGGCGCCACAACGCCATGGACAAGGTGATCGGGGCGCGCGCTGATGGACGCGCTGCTGCCGCTGCACGATCGCATCCTCTGCGTGAGCGGGCGCCTGTCCTTCGAGCTGGTCCAGAAGGCGGCGGTGGCGGGAGCGCCGATCCTGATGGGCGTGGGCCCGTCCAGCTCCCTTGCCGTGGCGCCCGCGGCCGATCGCGGCATGACGCTCTGCGGATTCGCGCGCAGGGGCAGGATGAACGTCTACTGCGGCGAGCGGCGACTCAGCTCGTAGGCGTGCCGCCGCCGAGCACCGGGGGGTGATCGACCAGCTCGCCGCGCGCGAGCGCCTCCACCGCGCGCTGCTGCGCATCCACGATCTCCGTGACCGCCTGCTCACGCGGGCACCAGCCCTCGACGGTCACGCTCTTGCCCGCCTCGAGATCCTTGTAGATCGTGAAGAACTGCTCGATCTCGTGCAGCAACAGCTGGGGCATGCTCTCCAGGTCGCCAAAACGGCTCCAGTTGGGGTCGCCTGTCGGCACGCAGATGATCTTGTCGTCTATCCCTGCCTCGTCCTGCATCTTGAACATCCCGACCGGCTCGACTGGGATCAGACAGCCAGGGAATGTCGGTTCGGTCAGGCAGACGAGCGCATCCAGCGGATCGCCGTCGAGACCCATCGTGCCGCGCAGATAGCCATAGTCGGCCGGATAGACTGCCGCGGTCAGCAGCAGTCGGTCGAACCTGATGCCGCCAAGGACGGGATCGTGCTCGTACTTGTTGCGCGTGCCCTTGGGCACCTCGACCACGCAGACCAGCGGCTCTTGGATTGGCTTCTCGTTCATCGCCACCGCGATGCTACTCAACCGGGCGCCGGCCCGCGGGCCATAGCCCCGTGGGGCACCCGGCGCGTCGTGCCGAGGCTCGGATGTCCGACGCATGGACGGCGACGCATATGGGTAGGGCAATGCATGTAGACCGGTAAGGCAATGGCTTGACGCAAACGACGAGGGGATGGTCACGATGGCTTCGACTGTGCTCACCGCTCCGCGCACCACAGAGGATCTGCATCTGCTCTTCAGGAGCTGGCATCAGGATGCAGACCAGCATGCACGCGAGGAGCTCGTCATCCGGTTCACGCCTCTGGCTCGCAGCCTCGCGCGGCGCTACGACCGATCCTCGGAGCCCTTCGAGGATCTGCTACAGGTCGCAATGCTCGGCCTGCTGAAGGCAATTGACCGCTTCGATCCCTCGCGCGGCAACGCATTCGCTTCCTTTGCCGTGCCCACGGTCCTCGGCGAGATGCGACGCTACTTCCGCGACTCGGGCTGGGGCGTACACGTACCCCGCAGCCTTCAGGAGCGCACCCTGAAGGTGGGCGAGGCACAGGAGCAGCTGACGCGCGAGCACGGGCGGGCGCCGACCGCCGGAGAGCTCGCCAGATATCTCGAGCTGAGTGTCGAGGAGATCAACGAGGCGCTGCAGACCGCGCGCGTCTACGACGTGATGTCGCTCGATGCGCCGCGCTCGAGCGAGGACGGCGAGTCGCAGAGCTACGGCGAGAGCATCGGGCAGGTAGATGGTCGGTACGAGCTCGTCGAGCTCGACGCGACGATATCCAGCGCACTCTCGCGGATACCCGAGCGCGAACGGCGGATCCTGCACATGCGGTTCGTCCAGGAACTCACGCAGACCCAGATCGCAGAGCGCGTGGGCATCTCCCAGATGCAGGTCTCGAGGCTCCTGCGCCGCTCGCTGGAGCAGCTGCGCGCGATCGCCGACGCCTGAAGCCCGGCGCCACGCCAGGGGACTGACTTTGGCCGCAAACAGGAACAGGGCCGGCCGCGGATCCTCTAGCAGGGTGCCACGCAGGCGGCCGCGCGGGCGGGTAGCGTCCAGCGGGAGGCCACGATGCAACGCACTGCTCAATCGCAAGCCCGGCCCAACATCCGTCTGGAGCTTGCGAGCCGACCCGAGCATGTCTCGCTGGCACGTGACCTGCTCAGGGGCGTGGCGGAGGCGACCGAAATCGACGCCGGGGCGATGGACGACATCCGCACGGCGGTCACCGAGGCGTGCAACAACGTCGTCCAGCATGCCTATGACGGCGGCGAGCCAGGGCCGATCGAGCTCGATCTGACGCTGGAGGATCAGGCACTCGAGGTGAGTGTCCGCGACCGCGGCGTCGGGCTGCGAGGGCCGCCGCCCGCCCCAACCCCGGAGAGCCATCGCATCGGCCTGATGGTGATCGAGGCGCTCTCAGAAAGCGTGCAGATCAAAGACATGCCCGACGGCGGGGTCGAAGTCCGGATGCGCTTTTTCACACCCAGGGCAACGGCGCTCGACCCGGGCGGTCAACTGCCACCGGCAACACACCGATTCGATGCCGCGGGCGACTGGGTATCGATTGCGATCGGCCCCTGCTCACTGGCGGGCCACGTCCTGCCGCGGCTGCTTGGCGCGCTGGCCTCGCGGGCTCATCTCTCGACCGATCGGATCTCCGACCTGCAACTGCTCGGAGAGGCGATCGCCGCGCATTGTGAGCCAGCAATCGACGGCTCGCATCTGTGCGTGCGGGTCGCCGCCGTCGCCCGCACCGTCGAGCTCAGTGTCTCCCCGCTGTTGCCCGGCGGAGCATCACAGCTGCTCGCCGACAGCACGATCGAGGGCATCGGTGCAATGGTCGAGCGACTCAGCGACGAGCGCGAGGTGCACCGGAAGAGCAAGAGGGAGACCCTCCTCTTCACGATTCGGGACACCCGATAGATCTGCATGACATGTGGCATCGACGCCCTGCCGTCGTAGCCGAGCCCAGAGAGCGCTTGGCCAGGACGGGACCCGCGCTTGCCTATTCCCTCCTGGGAGGGGATAATCGGGAAGTTGCAATAAACCGCTCAAAGCGCCCGGCATATGGGAGGGCGCGTTAGGGTATCGATCCGCTGTGGCACGTTCGATGTGGAATGGGGCGATCGCGTTTGGCTCGGTCACCGTCCCGGTCAAGGTCTACGCCGCGACTGACCCGCGGTCTCTTGGCATGCGCGAGCTGCACGCAAGCGATGGCGCACCCCTAGCACACCGCTACTTCGACCCGGACAGCGGCAGCGAGATCCCCTCTGAGAAAGTGGTTCGCGGAGCCGAAGTCTCCTCCGGCCGCTTCATCGTCCTCTCAGCGGAGGAGCTCAAGGGCGCGGACAGGCCCAAGCGCCGTGCCGTCGAGATCGAAGCGTTCGTGCCAGAGCAGCAGATCGACCCGCTCTACTGGGACCGCGCCTACAACCTCGCGCCCCAGCCCGAGGGAGAGGATGGATATGCCGTGCTCCTCGACGCGCTCACGCAAACGCGCCGCAGCGGCATTGGGCGAGTGGTACTGCGCAGCCGCGAGCGGCTCGTCACCGTAAGGGCGACCAGGAACACGCTGAGGATGCACACGATGCGCTTCCATGACGAGCTCGTCCCCGGCTCGAGCGTGAAGCTGAAGACCAAGACGCGCCGCACCGGCAGGCCCGAGATGGAGATGGCGGCGACGTTGATCGCACAGCTCGCGGGCGACTACGAGCCCGGCCGCGTCCGCGACACATATCGCGAACGGGTGGAGAAGCTCGCGCGGAGCAAGGCGAGCGGCAAGGCGAGCAGGATGCGGCGGCGCGCTGAGCCGAAGGAGACTGACGACCTGCTGGCGGCGCTGAAGGCCAGCATCGCGAAGGGCGCCTGATGCCACGCTCGCTCTGGAACGGCTCACTCTCCTTCGGCCTGGTCAACGTGCCCGTCTCGCTACTCTCGGCGACCCGTAGCCGGGACATACGCATGCGCGAGATCGATGCCGACCGGGGAGAGCCTGTGAGCGTGCGGCGAGTCTGCACCGCTGACGGCAGCCAGGTCCCCTTCGAGGAAGTGGCCCACGGGCTCGAGGTCGACGGCAAGATGGTGATGCTCACAGAGGAGGAGCTGGCCGCCGCTCAGCCGCGCCGCACGGACACGATCGAGATCGAACGCTTCGTGGAGCTCTCTCAGGTGGACCCCGTGATGTACGACCACTCCTACTGGCTGGCACCAATCGGCGAGGCGCAGGGCCCCATCCGCGCCTATCGCCTGCTGGTCGATGCGATGGCAGCCGGCAAGCGCGCCGGGATCGGCCAGACGGTCATCCACAACCGCGAGCATCCCGTGCTCGTACGCGCCCACGAAGACAGGCTGTTGCTCAGCACTCTGCTCTTCGCGCAAGAGATACGCGACACCGAGGATCTCGGGATACCCGACACGCACGCTGACGGGATGGCCGTGCAGAGGACGATCGCCGTGGTCGAGGAGCTCAGCACTGACTTCGAGCCATCCCACTACCGAGACCGCCACCGTGAACGCCTGAAGGCGCTGATCGACAGCAAGGCCAGGGGACAGACGATCGAGATCGTGCCCGAGCCGCCAGCGCCTTCTCCCACGCCAGATCTCATCGGCGCGCTCGAAGAGAGCCTCGCTCAGATCAGGGCGAAGCACCCGCCCGCGGCCAAAGCCGGCCGGGGCCGCCGCAAGGCGCCCTCGGCGCCGGCACATGAGCCGGCGGACGAGCGCGCGTGATAGACGGCGGGCCGTGCACGAGCCCGCTGGAACAACCAAGCCGCGCCCCCAACCTCGGGACCTTGACAACGGCGGGGGATTGAGCAAGGCTGGAAGCGATGGCAGACGATCGGGGTGAACGTGGCGCTGAGCAGGCGCTGCTCCCCAGCCAGCCAGACCTCTCGGCGGACAAGGCCACCTCGCTGCTGATCGAGGCCGGCGCCGTGCTCGCCACCTCGTTGGATCCTGCGACCACGATGCGACAGGTGGCGCAGCTGACGGTCCCCGAGATCGCAGACCTATGCGTCATCGACCTCTGCGACGAGGAGGGCCAGATCAGAGAGGTTGCTGTCGCGTGCAGCGACGAGCTGATCGGCAGCCAACTGGAACAGATGCGCCGCCTGCACCCGATCTCGAGCGACGGTGAGCATCCCGTCGCGCAGGTGATCAGGAGCGGCGTGCCGCAGCTGCTCGGCGAGCTCTCCGAAGAGCGGCTTCGCACCTACGCCGCGGGCG
Organism: uncultured Actinomycetota bacterium; assembly: GCA_963757925.1. Taxonomy (GTDB): domain Bacteria; phylum Actinomycetota; class Thermoleophilia; order Solirubrobacterales; family Solirubrobacteraceae; genus Palsa-744. The sequence continues at coordinate 24,412 of CAVWTE010000024.1, read as the reverse complement.
ATGAGCACGCCATGTTCATGATCGAGAGCCGGTACCGCTCAGCGATCGTCGCGCCGCTCGCCGCCCGCAACCACACGCTGGGCGCGCTCTCGGCGCTGCGCCTCGGAGAAGCCGAGCCCTACACCGAGGCCGAGAGGGAGTTGATAAACGAGCTCGCACGCAGGGCCGCGCTCGCGATCGACAACGCACAGCTCTACTCGGATCTGCGCGGACTGGAGCAGCGCCTCGAGGCGATCCTGATCGGCCTGGCCGAGGCGGTCACGGTCATCGACCGCGACGGACGCACCGTCTTTGCCAACCGAGCCGCCGTCGAGCTGCTCGGCGCCTCCTCAGTGGAGGAGCTGACGCAAGCGCGCCCGGGCACGATCATGGACCGCTTCATCGTGCTCGACGAGCACGGCGAGCCGCTCCCCCTCGAGCAGATGCCAGGACGCAAGCTGCTGCGTGGCGAGCAGCCGAAGCCGCTGCTGGTACGCAACATCGCCAAGGCAAGCGGCCGTGAACGGTGGCTCGTGGCGCGCGCCTCCCCGATCCTCGATCCGCAGACGGAACTCCCGCTCTATGCGGTCAACGTCTTCGAGGACATAACCGAGGTCAAGCGCACTCAGATCGCCGAGAACTTCCTTGCCGAGGCCAGTCGCGTGCTCGCCTCCTCGCTCGACCATCAGCAGACCCTCGAGCAGATCGCAAAGCTTGCCGTGCCGCGGCTTGGCGACTGGTGCTCGGTCAGCCTACTGGAGCCAAACGGCACGATCGTGCCGGTGGCAACCCATCACCGTGACCCAACCAAGCGTGAGCTCGCCGGGCGCATCGAGGTCGCCTACCCCTCCCATCGCGACGATCCCGGCGGCTTCGCCGAGGTACTGCGCAGCGGCCGAGCGATCTTTGCGGAGGTGCGGCCCGGCGCGCTCGAAAGCTATGCACAGGATGCCGAGCACTACGGACTACTCGCAGAGCTCGGTGTCGGCACCGCGATCGTCGTGCCGATGAGTGCAGGAGGCCGCGTAGTCGGCGCGATCACACTCGCAAGCGACCTCGCCGGCCACCAGCTGGCCCAAGCCGATGTGCCCCTGCTCGAAGAGCTCGGCCGCAGGGCCGGCATCGCAGTTGAGAACTCCCGCCTGTACACCGAGCGCACGCGCATCGCCAGCACGCTGCAGCAGGCGCTGCTGCCAGAAGACCTGCCGGACGTCCCGAGAGCCGAGCTCGCCGCACTCTATGCGGCGGCCGGGGAGCTCAACGAGGTCGGGGGCGACTTCTACGACGTCTTCGAGCATCGCGACGGCCGGTGGGTGCTCGCGATCGGCGATGTCTGTGGCAAGGGTCCCCGGGCCGCGGCGGTCACGGCGCTCGCGCGCCACACCCTGCGCGCCGCCGCGATGAGCGGCCAGGCGCCACGGGTGATGGTCGAATCGGTGCACCAGGCGCTGATGCACCAGCCTCCCGGCCTCGACATGTGCACGCTTCGGGTTGGTGCTGATCGATCTGCGCCCCCCCGGCGCGCATCTGACGATCGCGCTGGCGGGCCACCCCCAGCCGGTGCTCGCAGACAGCTCAGGAGAGGTTCGCGCGGTCGGACGTCCGGGCACGCTGCTCGGCGTGCTCGACCCGATCCACATCGAGCAGGCCGAGGTGCAGATGGGCGCGGGCGAGACGCTGGTCATGTATACCGACGGCGTGACCGAGGCGGGCGCCCCGGCAATGCCGCTCGGGGAGGATGGATTGCGAGGGCTCTGCTCTGCGGCGCCTCACATCCCTCTCCAGGAGCTCCTTGGTCGGATCGAGGCGACCGCCGTCGCACATGCCGGAGGCAGCGCGCGAGATGACATCGCCCTGCTTGCCATCCGTCTTCACGACCCCGGCGAGCAGTGAGACGACCGAACCTTGGCCCGCTCGAAATCGCACCAAGCGCTGCGGTAGGCTCTGCCAATGTCGGCGTCTGACCGTCTGCGAATAGAGGTGGCGCAGGATGGCAGCACGGCCGTCGTCAGGCTGCACGGCGAGCTCGATCTTGCGACCGCGCCCACGCTGAACGCCGAGCTCGAGACGGCAGGCGCGACGGATGCCTCGGCGATCGTCGTCGACCTGACCGAGCTCGAGTTCATGGACTCCACTGGTCTGCGCGCGATCCTGCTCGCCCACGAGCGCTGCGGCGAATGCGGCCAGCGCTTTGCGATCGTGCCAGGCGGCAGGCAGGTCGCCCGCCTGCTCGAGATCGCGAGGGTCGAGGACCATCTCGACCTGATCTCATCGCCGGCGGAGCTCGACTGAACGCGCGTGCGAGCGCTAGAGCCAGCCGCCCTTGCTCTGGTTACATCGCGCACAGAGCAGCTGCAGGTTCTCGATCGTCGATGACCCGCCCATGCTGAACGGGATCAGGTGGTCGAACTGGATCTCGAAGTCGCTGTCGCACTCCACGCAGCGGCCGCTGTCGCGCTCCCACACCGCCCTCGCCACCCGATCTCGCCTGTCAGGAAGACGACAGTGCCGTACTTATGAGATGCTTCGCTCCGATGAGGTGTGCGTTTCACTACGCGGTGCGGCGGATCGCGGGAGCAGCCGCACTGTGCACGATTGGTGCAAGCCTGATCGCCTTCCCGCCTGCCGCCATTGCCGATGGCGGCAACTCGATCTCCAGCGCCCCGGCGATCACCTACGGTCAGCAGGAGTTCGGGAATACCGCGACTGGCGAGACCGTCGTGGTGGACGAAGGCTTTGCCACCTGTCACCGCTCCTTTTGGAGCCTGTCGGTCACCGCCGGAGATGAAATCATCGTCGATTGGGAAGCCGAAGTCGGGAACACCAAATTCAACGTCTATCCAGTCGGAATCAATGACTTCAATTTCGAAAGCACCAGAGAAAGCCCGTTCGTAGCCTTCGCTCTCGGCGGCAACCACAAGGATGAAGGCAAACTCACGGCTCCCGTCGGCGGCAGCATGCCCGTCATGATCGCGGCGCTGTGCGGCGACCCCGTCGGCTCCTATGCCTTTACGGCCTACGTACGCCACGCCGTGCGGCTTTCGATTCATCCCCGCTCTGCCCTCCCCACGAATGGGACCATGTCCGTGTCGGTGCGCAACCCTGAAGGTGGGGCGATCAGCGACCCAAGCCTGCAGGTGACGCTGCAGGTGCTGGCACACGGCCATTGGATGACCGTGGGCAGGGCGCCAGCAGCAAATGCCGTGGCGATGGTGCACTTCAGCATTCCTCGATCGCTCCTTCGAAAGCGCGTGAGCCTTCGCGCAATGGCCACCGGAGACGGTTATCAGACGGCTACCAGCGCCGGCATACACGTAAAGATCGACTAGAAGAGCAGCAGGCGAACAGCACGCGGCCCGAATTCATACGCCGTTCATACGACCTGCGACCGAAGATCCAACGTGCGCCGCCAATCATGGCGACATGGCACAGATATTGATCAGCGAGCCCGACACGAACGTGTCCTGAGCCAGATCCTGCGCCACCGCCACGTCGCGCACGATGCGAGTCAGCCCGGCTATCAACCGGGCCGACTCGATCCGCCAGACAGCGTCGACCGCACGATGGGCGGCCGACGGACGGGCTCACCCGCCTAATTCTGGGCTGCCTGCTCGCGCAGCCGCTCGTTGGCCGCACGCAGCTCCGGCGTCAACTGCTCACCGAAGTCCTCGGCCTCGAAGATCTGGCGCAGCTCGATCTCGACACCGCCGTCGAACGGCGCTCGCTTGAGCCACTCGATCGCCTCCTCGCGCGACGCGCACTCCCAGACCCAGTAGCCCGCAACGAGCTCCTTGGCCTCAGTGAACGGACCGTCGATGACGGTGCGCTCATTGCCGTCGAAGCGGACCTTCGCGCCCCTGGAGGTCGGATGCAGGCCCTCGCCGGCTAGCATCACGCCCGACCTGGCCAGCTCTTCGTTGTACTTCGTCATCTCCCCCAGGATCTCGGTGCTGGGCATCACGCCCGCCTCGGACTCGGGGCTGCCGGGGACCAGAACAATGAAACGCATATCTATCTCCTTGTGGTTGGATGGAGTGGCTTCTACCCCCACGTCGAACGAGGCCGGCCGAAATCGACACCGCCCGCCCTTTTTCCTGGCCGATCCGCCGCGAGACCACGCTACATGCTCTGCCTGAACTCGCGTTGAGGAGCCCACGACGAGGGTTTTGTGCGCTGATCTTGGCGCTGGGGCGTCGCGAGCACGATCGCCTTTGGCCCCGACGCCATCTCACCCAGGGGACTGATCTGGATCACCGAGGAAGGCTTCGGGCTACGCGTGGGACATCCGCATATTTTGTGCCCTGTCCCGAGCTAGTCGAGGTCTCGCTGATCACGCGCGGGCACGTCAAGACGGTTGGAGTGAAGGTTCGCAGCCCGACGCTCCTGCCGAGCCGATGGGTCAGGATCAACAAGGCGGGCGCCAGCCGCTGGTACGCCACATCAAGACCCTCACTCTCATCATCATCGCGATCGTCGACTCCACATCACCCTGGAATCTGCCGAAGGACACTATGGATGCTGTCAAGGAAGACGTCGGGCTTCACGGAGACTTTGAGATCAGAACAGCTGCGCTTCCCGTAAAGCAACAACCTTGGCACTACTGCGCGAACTGCAAATCGCACACGCGAGCAACGGGACGCCAAACGCCGTTACCCCCGCTCTCGACGTATCCTCGACCGTGCCTGACCAGCCCCGGCCTGAGCGCTGACCTAGGGTCAAGACCCTCCGCCCGGGGCCTGCGACTCGCGAGACACATCACGTACTGGGTCTGTCCGGATCTTTGTGTATTTGGCGTGATCTGAGGTCTGCAGTGGGCGGGCCGTGAAGGAGGATCGTGTCGATGAGCAATGCAACGGTGCCCGTCTGTTGAGGAGAGTGTTGACGGGACGGAGAGGCGGCAGCAGCTGTCGTCGCTGCTGGTGCCGGTTGAGGCGATGGGATGCGGGCGTGGGCGGAGGCTCTGGTGGACCGGGCGCGCAGCGAGGGCGTCGCGCTGACCGGCGAGGACGGCCTGTTGACCTCGATGGTCCGCGAGGTGCTGCAGACCGGGCTGGATGTCGAGATGGCCGATCATCTCGGCTACGAGCCTTATGAGTCGGTCGGCCGCGGGTCGGGGACAGCCGTAATGGCGCCTATCCCGAAGACGGTCAGGACCGATGTCGGGCCGGTGGAGCTGCGGATGCCGCGTGACCGTCAAGGCACGTTTGAGCCGGTCACGGTGCCTAAGCATGTGCGGCGCCTGGAGGGGCTGGGTGCGAACGTGATCAGCCTCTATGCGAAGGGACTGACCACGGGAGAGATCCAGGCTCATCTGGCTGAGATCTATGACACCGAGGTCTTCAGGGAGACGATCTCGAAGATCACCGACCAGGTTCTGCCGGACATGGTTGCGTGGCAGAGCCGACCGCTGGACCGCGTCTATCCGGTCATGTTGATCGATGCGATCGTGGTGAAGGTCCGTGACAGCCAGGTCGCTAACCGGCCGGTTTATGTCGCGATCGGCGTGAACCTCGACGGCGAACGCGACGTTCTTGGCCTATGGCTTGGACCTGTCCGGTGGCGAGGGAGCAAAGCAATGGATGAGCATGCTCACCGAGCTCCGCAATCGCGGGATCGCTGACGCCCTGATCGTCTGCTGCGACGGCCTGAAGGGGCTCCCGGACGCGATCCGCGTGACCTGGCCGCACGCGACGGTCCAGACGTGTGTGGTGCATTTGGTGCGCAACAGTTTGCGCTACGCCTCAAAGAAGTATTGGGCGCAGATCGCAAAAGCCTGCGAGAGATCTACACCGCCCCGACCGTCGAGGCCGCTGAAGCACGCTTCCAGGACTTCGCCGAGGAGTGGAGGCCGCTCTATCCGGCGATGATCCAGTCCTGGGAGAACGCTTGGGAGGAGTTCGTGCCGTTCCTGGAGTTCCCCGTCGAGCTACGAAGGATCGTCTACACGACAAACGCGATCGAGTCGCTGAACGCCAGTTTCCGCAGGGCCGTCCGCCACCGCGGCCATTTCCCCAACGAGCAAGCCGCGATGAAGGTGCTCTACCTCGTCGCGACAGCCCGCCGCAAAACCGCGAGAACCTGACCGGCAAAATCAGCAACTGGAAGCAGCGCTAAACATCCTGACCATCCACTACGGCGACAGGCTCGCCACCACCAGCTAGGACAGCCCCCACCACCAACAAGGCCATTTACACAAAGAAAACTGACAGTCCCGCACCCGACCACTACACAGGGGTCACGCCAAGACGCTGAGGACACCACTACCGGCCGCGGCTCCACGACCACGGCCGAAGCGCTGACATTTGGCTTCCCAGCCGCGCGGCGGCGCAGGCCGGGTCCATCACCGAGATGTACGATCAACAGCACCGCCAGAACGACCGCTGCCGCACACGCCCCGAAACGTAAGCCACGCTGCGATTGCAAAGACCTCGACATCTGGGCCACCAGAGGCCCGCCGGAGCCTCTCGACTTACCGGGCAATGGTCGCTCCGCGTTGGCCTTCGTTCGACGTGGCGTCAGCCGGAGCGGCATCCTGGCTCACGCCACCGCGATCGAACAGATTCGATTCATCTCTGCGGTCCAGCACGCTGCACCTCCGGTTCGTGGTCCGGAGATACGTCGAGCCAAACCCCGCCTCAGCCCCCCATAGATTTCCTCTAGCGCAACACCGCCGCCAATACCGCGCACACCAGTTCGCTGGCCAGTCGCCGTCGGGGGACCCCAGACTGAGTTCGGCGACGAGAACTTCGAAACTGCGACGCGAGAACGAGATCTTGAAGTCTGCCAGCGTGTTTTTCGCCAAGGAGCTCGGCCCAGACTGATCGAAGTGAGCGCATTCATCGAGGAGCGCAAGGATGACTTCGGGGTCGAGCCCGTCTGCAGGATCTTGGGCGTGTCGGCCGCCTACCGGCGCACCTGGAAGGCCCTCCTGAGAGGCTTGGGAAAACGCTCCGCGCTGCCGGGTGCAGCGGCTGATGCGAGCGTCCGGATCCAGGGCGCAAAGCGCCGTGGGAAGCCGTGGCGGACCACCAAGCTCGACCGGCCTTTGGCGCACCGAGTGATGCCTACGACATTTCAGTGGCGGAGAGCGTCGATAGCTTCAAGACAGAGCTGATCACAGACCCGCGTCCACCCGCTTCAAAGCTCGAGTGGGGTTCTCCCTACTGGCTTCGTCTGCGCAATTTCGCCCAGAGCGTCCGGCTGCTCGCGGGCGCCGCTGCGGAGCCGTCCTCCTGTGATGTAATGGAATTCTTTTCTTTGGCTCTTACTGCTGCGTCGGCCTCCTCGGCTTCGATGAGTTCAGCTTCAGAGATGCCTCCGCCGCTCTTGAGCAGTTCACGGGCGCTGTTAAGATCCTTCTCATCCACGTAGATATCGCATGCAGCGAGTGCAGGGGTGCGTGAGGCGAGCGCCGCACTTTGAATCACCACCACGATCCCAGCCGATCGCAGAAGTGAGCCGATCGTCTCGGCTTCCGGCTGGCTGGCGACAGTCGTTAGATATTTCATCCGCTAGTTGGCGCCGCAATCCACGCGCGTCGATCCTCGTGATGGTCTGCGACACCGGCACTTTCGAGCGCAGCATGAAGCAGATCCCAGCGCAACCTCAAGCCCACCACGGCGATCCACTGCCTGGCGTCCGCCGCGGCTGTGCTTCATACCCTTGCTCCTCGGCCCGTGCATCGGAAAGGCAGGTTAGCGGGTCGCACAACACACTGCGTTTAGGGCCAGAGCAGGCCGCGCGGTGTCCAGCGCTGCCCCGTCAGGGACCGCCGTAGGCGATGCGCAGCACTGTGAGCCAGGTCGGTTTGACAAAGGCTTTGTTCGCGGTTTCGTCCGCGAGAGGAGGGGGCCTCGGTGGATCTGGGAATCAACTCGGAGACGCTGCGCAAGAAGGTTCGCCAGGCCGAAGCCAATCACGGTGACCGCAAGGACGTCCTTCACTTCGCTGTCAATCGACCACATCGCCAACATAACCTATTTATCAGCCGAGCAGTCAGGCGGCGCTGGTGGCGCCTTCAGATTCTGAAGAGTAATGTGTCGTTTGGTTCGATAGGTATGCATTTGCAGGCCAAGAGCATCGTAAAGACTCTGCAATGCCGGCTCTCTCGCCTGCGACCCCATGACCAAAAGGCGCAATTCCATCATTTCTATTTGCCGGATGGTCGCGGCCGTAGTTCGGGTTTGGTACGGCCTGAGCGCCGCAAGAACGCTGCCCTCCAAAGGAGGCCCACATTTCAATATTTTGTCAGCTCCGTTCCACATTTTTGTGATGGACGGCGCAAGCTCAACGTGGACAGGCTTGGAGGTGAACCATACCCATCTTTCACCCATTCCCTCGCCCTCGCACATATATTTTGCGGCTGTGATCGCAGTGCATGATTCTCAATGCTCGCGTAGCTATGTACGAGATCCGTGACCGCTGGATCACTCCACCGTAGGGCCGCTATCCGGCTCGCAAACCTCTGTCCAGCCGCCAGCTGCGGAAGTCTCTGCGCGTATTCCAGACCTTCTTCGGTTAGTTTATAGAGAAAGGTTGCTCGTTCAGCCTGAGCGAGGCGTCGATTGGTTAGACCCCTTATGCTGCCCACGGGAGCAAGTTTTGTAGTTACTGGAGCGTCGCGCAAGACGCCTTCACATTCGGCGCGCACATCCGATACGTATTCCTCCATAGGCCCCTGCCCCGCCGCCAGCGTCGTCATCCATTTTTGGAGCAGCCCATTACGAGCACGGAGATACGCAGCAGTAGAAGCGCCGTCGTTTGGCTTCCCACCCGCACTGGCAGAGGCACATCCGGCGCATATCACCATCACCGCGATTAGCACCATAATCCGGATTCTGCTTATCGGCTTCATGTGTCTTACCACCAGTTTTGTGCATTTTACAGAACTCATGCATTTTCCCAGATTTTTTCTACCCAACCGGGATGATATTTCCATAGCTCACTGTCGTCATAGCAATACCATTCATTCTCCCAGAGTTTTCCGTTATAATAATTTGTACAATAGCTCACTTCAATACCTGGTTTGGATCGGGTCACCCTGCCGGCAGGTTTAATCGCCCACCAGCCATCTATGAATTCGTACCCGAAATGCACGAGACACATTCGTGTCTCGAGCACTTTCTCACGTTTAAGCCAATGCGGATTATGGACTTGGAAATAGCATTCATGGAGTTGTTTAGCAAAGTATTTATCTCCTTTGATGCCCAGTTCAACGCTTTCCGTGCATCCTTCCGAATGGCACCAGCCCAGTTCGAGCAACCCTTCCAAATACTGCGCGGCCTGGTTCAAAGTATGTTCGAATTCTTGCGCTTCTTTTCCGGTCATTAGACCCTCTGGATCGATCGGTCCACCGGAGACTTCTCTGGCGAGTGCTTCCTGTTTGGCGGTGTATTCCGCGAGTGTCGCAGCTGACTCTTGGCTTGAGAGGGTAATGTACCAACCGGGGATTTCGGAGCCGTATTGTTCGCCTGTGCCTTGCCCGTTAGGGAACGCGCCCGGGGGAACAACAGGTGCGGTTTGGAGGTCGCGCGCAACTTGGGGGACGTAGGAGGCGCCGCCTTCGGTAGCGATGCCGGTCCCGAAAGCGGTTTCGGTAGTCAAACCACTAGCGCCCAGCCATGCGTACTTTGGAGGTGTTTTGCCTTCGGTTGGTACGCCGTATTCGGTGCTGTTGTAGGTGGTGAGCAGTTTGGTTTCTGTTTCGTTGTCGGCGGCGGTAGCGACGATGTTGCCTTGCAGATCTGAAAGCTGCAGCGTGATAACGTTAGTAGATGCCTCGGTGGCTTGTAGCGCGCCGCCGATGCCTGGGATGTTCCTGGACCATTTTTCTGCGCCTTCGCTTGTCCACGTGACTACTTCGCCGGGAGCAGCGTAGTGGGAGATGCTTATGGAGCTGGCTTTGGTCCCGATGTTTTCGCTTGTTGTTTCCATGGTGCGGCCGGCGGGATCGTAGATGTAGCTGTTCGCTATTCCGTTCTGTTCCTGTGTTGCGGCTTGGCCGTCGACGTAGAAGCTGCTTTTGATTTCCTTCCCTCCGGCGTCCGTGGCCGGAAGCTTAGTCGTGTTGCCCAGCGATTCGTATTCGATGCCTTCATCCGTCAGTCTGTTGGCTTCATCGTAGACGTGGCGCTGGACGCTTCCGCCTTCGCTTGCGCATTTCCCTTCAGCGGCCGGTTCACGCGTGGTCAGGCTTAGACGGTCGGCTTCTTCATTGTAGGCATAGAGACGAGCGATGCAGCCCTTACCAGCCGGGGTTTCCTGGGCTTCGGTCAGCCCGCCCGCATTGTCATAGGCGTAGCTCTCCTTGGCGAGCGTGCTTTCCTGGGAGAGGGTTTCGCCGTGGATGCCCGGCACGATGCTGTTGCTAAACCATACAGGTGCACCAGCTTCTGAGCAGTTGCGGGTCTTGATGTAGCTGACGCTGGTCGCAGTACCAGTTGAGTTGTAGCTGGTGTTAGCGCACATGCCGTTGGGGTAGATCTCGCTTGTGATGTGGCCTTCGAGATCGTAGCTGGCGGTGAAGGTGCCTGCGGCTGAGTCGACCAGCTTGGTCATAAAGCCGGTTTCGGTGTTGTAGGTGTAGGTCTGTTTGCTCGCGGCTTCTTCGCTCTTGCCTTCGCTTACTTCATGTAGTCGCGTGTCGCCGTTTTCTTCGTAGGTGTACTTAGCGACGTTGCCTGAGCTGTCTTGGTATTCGATGAGTTGCCGAGGGCGTTGTCCTTCATCGCGATCGTCTTGGTTTCGCTTTTGATCGTCGCGCTTTGCTTTTCCAATGCTCCGGTTTCGGTGTTGTATTCGTTGGTCACCTTTGGTAGCGACGTGTCGATAGTTTTTTCGTGTTCGCTCGTTAGAAATGCCTTCTCTTCGCTGGTGATCGCCCGGCCAGCGGCGTCGTAGGTTTGCTTTTTTTCGCGTGTCACTGCTTTGGAGCCCATTCCGAATTCTTCTTTTGTGACTTCTACCTCGTCCCAGATATTGTAGGTCATAGTTGAGAGGGGTAGCGCTGGCTGGCCTTCTTTGGCGTCTTCGGGTTGGGCCAGGGCTTCGGTGCGGCATGGGAGGTTGGCCCATTCGGGGTGGTTCTCGCAGGCTTCCACTCCGGCTTCTTTTTCGGGGCTGTAGTAGATGGTCTTGGTGTCGATGCGCCTGGATCTCCCCCGTAGTCAAACCCTTCGCGTAGAGGCTGATCACGTTCGCCCCAAGCCCCTCCAGACGCCGCACATGCTTCAGCACCGTGACCGGATCAAACGTGCCCTGACGGTCCCTCGGCATCCGCAGCTGCACCGGCCCGACATCGGTCCTGACCGTCTTCGGGTAGGCGCCATTACGGCTGTCCCCGACCCGCGCCCGACAGACTCATAGGGCTCACAGCCGAGATGATCGGCCATCTCGACATCCAGGCCGGTCTGCAGCACCTCGCGAACCATCGACGTCAACAGGCCGCCCTCGCCGGTCAGCGAGACGCCCTCGCTGCGAGCGCGATCCACCAGAGCTTCCGCCCAAGAACGCAGCCCATCGCCGTCAAACGCCGCAGATGGCGCTCCGGCCTCCTCTTCGCCGTCAACCGGCTCCGCTACCACCTCATTGCTCATCGACACGATCCTCCTTCACGGCCCGCCCACTGCGAGCCTCAGATCACGCCAAATACACAAAGATCCGAACAGACCCCCTCCCATGCCCCACCAGCCTCACAGCCCAGCTGCGAAAACGAAGGCGAGTTTTCGTTTGAACGCCAATCAGACCAAGAATGCTGAGCCACGCGACAGCGGGCAAAACGACGTGGACCGCACCGCCACGGAAATTCGTGGGGGGCTAATTACGGTCCCGCTACGACGAACGACTAGGAGAGACCTCGCCGCAAGGCCGGTACTGCGCAAAGAGACCCGACTAGCGATGTGAGCAACAAGAACCAATCTTCGCCAACAATCGGGGCGTGTAGACGCTGCGCTCAATACCCCGACCGGCCCTGCCCGGCCTGCACCCAGCGACGACGTAGAGCCTCCCAACTGCACGAGCAGGGGAATTCGCCTGGCCGCATAGCCGCCGCGCTGCGTCTCACCGAAGCACGCGCGAAGCGCTATCTCGAAGAGGACGAGCTGGCACGCGATCTCATGACACGACGATGCGACTGCGTGCCAGTCGAGCGCATCCGCGCCCTCTACCACCTACGCCGAAGCGAAGATCCCGCGCTCTCGCACACCACCATTGCTTTAAAGGCGGGACTTAGCCGCGCTGACCTCATATTTGTTCTTGGGCTCAGCGAAAGCAGCCCGAAGAGCACTCAGTCCCTAGTCAAGGTGGACACGGCCGCCCGTATCGCGCGGGCGCTCGGCTACGCACCGCACGAGATCCCTGGCCTGTGAAACGGAAGGAGTCGTCGTTGGCGCGGCGGCCAGCGGCTAGTCCTCTGCGGTCAGGCGCGTCCGGCTTCGTACCGACGCAACCTAAGTCGAGGGGGTCTAGCGCGTACTTCGGGGACGACGTACACGTGTCCACTATCGACAAGAGGCGCCTTAGCCCTCTATGGGCAAACCTCGGTAGCCAAAGGAACCGTGCAGCATGCAACCAGGTATCCATGCAGCGTCAACTCAGTCGGTTCAACAGCTGAGCCCTTGCGCAGGATTCACGCCCGCTGATCGTCTCGCGCTCGGCGCGTTGGAAGCGACCCTGGCGCAGGCACGCGACATCAGCGATGAGCGGCCGGCGCTCGAGGTGCTCGCCGGCTCACTGCTGGAGCTCGGTGTCCGCGCCGTGCCCTCGGCACGTTCGGCGCGGCTGATCGCGCGTGACCGCGACGCGTGGCTTAGGCGGCTGCAAAGCTCGCAGCGCACCCAGAGCACTATCGACGCTTACCGCATCGCAATCGACGCCCTGCTCGCCTGGGCCGAGCGCAAGCAGCGCTCAGCCGATCTGTTCGATGAGCAGACAATCGTCGACTACCTCGCTGACTACCGCCACACGCGCAATCCGGCGGCAGCGACCTACTACCGCCGCTTCGTGCTGCTGCGCCGCTTTATGGCGTGGCTCGCACGCCGGCACGGCACACCAGACCCGTTCCTAGAACTTCAGGCGCCCCAGAAGCCCTACCAGGAGCGCGACTGGCTTACCCATGAAGAGTTCACAAAGCTGCTCAACGCGGCCGCGTGCCCAAGCCGGCAACGGCCCGGCATCACACGACGCGACCGGCTCGTGCTGATCACGCTCGTGCTGACCGGCCTGCGACGGGCCGAGCTGATCGACGTCACCTGGACCGACATCGACCTTGACGGCCCGCAACCTTCAATGCTCGTAAAGCACGGCAAGGGCGGAAAGCCACGCCGCCAACCCCTGCCCACCCAACTGGTCGCCGAGATCAAGCTCTGGCGAGCAGAACGAAAACCCGCCCCGCAGCAGCATGTCTTCTGCGGCCTTGCCGGTGGCCGGCTGCAACCCAAGGTGCTCGCTGCCATCATCCAGCGCTGCGCCAGCCGCGCCGGCCTGACCAAGCACGTCACGGCACACACGCTGCGGCACACCGCCGCGACGTGGCTGCGGCAAGCCACGGGCGACACGCGACTGGTCGCCGAGTACCTTGGCCATGCAGATCTCTCGACCGTCAGCCGCTACGCCCACGTCGCAACCCGCGAGATGCACACGGCGGTGCAGACCCTCGCCGACCAAGCCGGCCTGTCCTGCCGGCCAGAGCACCCCGAAGGTCTCCAAGACGACCAGGAAGGGCCTCCAGGCAGCATGACCGAACGAGCCCTACAAACCGCCCTGCCGCGCACCCCACGCGGCAGCTTGACGGCCGACCGATGGAGCTGATATCACATCCGATGCGGTGCGGAGCGCTGCCGGGGTGTTCCCGGGCGCCCGCGCCGAGCGATCCCATAGAAATCGCAGTCTTCGATCCCCGAGATTCCTTAGCGTGTCAAGAACCCAGCGACTGGCCCCATAGAAAAACCCCGCGTTAGCGGGGCTTTTCCTTAGCGGGCCGATAAGCCGGATCCTGTCGTTGGGTGACCATCCATCTGAGCGGCCTACCTGGACCTTGGCGGGCAGCCTGCAAGCGGTCCTGTTTGGCCTTGCATCGGGTGGGGTTTGCCCAGCCGCCGCGTCACCGCGACGCTGGTGCGCTCTTACCGCACCATTTCACCCTTGCCCGCAAGCCGTTCACGTGGGACGGCTCACGTCGGCGGTATGTTTCTGTGGCACTTTCCCGCGGGTTTCCCCGGGTCGGTCTCCTGACCACCCTGCCCTGTGATGTCCGGACTTTCCTCCGGGGCTCGAGAGCCCCGGCGGCCACCTGGCCTGCACCACCAAATCTAGCGCGCATACTGCCCGCGCACCAGCCCGAGGAACGGCACGTCCCCCAACCGAGGCGAGCCGCTCCAACGCCGACGGCTGCTCTCTCGGACCTCAGACTCGGCGCAGCAACCCGACGACCCGGCCTAGCACCTCGACTTCGCGGCTGCGAATCGGTTCCATCGCATCGTTCTCGGGCTGTAGCCGAATGTGGTCCGCTTCGCGGAAGAACCGCTTTACAGTCGCCTCCTCCCCAAGCAGCGCGACGACGATGTCGCCGTCGGAGGCAGTGTCCTGAGGACGCACGACGACGAGATCGCCGTCGAGTATGCCCGCGTCCTTCATCGACTCCCCGCGGATGCGCAGCAGATATCCGCCATCCGCACCGCCTGCCATATCGGGCACCGGCACGTACTCCTCGATATTCTCCTCCGCAAGGACGGGCCGCCCAGCCGCCACGGAGCCAACGAGGGGCAGTCCCCCTCCGAGACCAGGCTGCGCACACCGTCGACAGCTCCGCCGACCGCCTTGTCCAGCAGCTCTATCGCGCGCGGCTTCGAGGGATCACGGCGCAGCAGGCCGAGCTTCTCGAGGTTCGCAAGATGCGCGTGAACAGTTGAGGATGAGGCCAGCCCGACTGCCTTGCCGATGTCGCGCACAGTCGGCGGATAGCCGTACTTCGCCGAGTGCTTGCGGATGAAATCGAATATCTCCTGCTGACGCTTCGTCATGTCCATTGAGACGCGGCTCCTGTCGATAGGGCCATGCGGCCTTGAACGAACACCTGTTCGTACAGTAGCGGGGTCGACGGACGAATGCAACCGATAGGTCACCGTGAGGCCTCTCCGGCCTCGACAAGCGCTGTAGCCAACGAGATGCGAGCGCAGTCCGGTGGCTATACTCGCCCCCTCTGCGCTCGTGGCGGAATTGGTAGACGCGCAAGGTTGAGGGCCTTGTGGAGATTGTTCTCCGTGGTGGTTCGAGTCCACTCGGGCGCATACGAAAAGCCCTGCAAATCGGGGCTTTTCGTAGTTAAGGCGGTCTCGAGGGGGGCGCGGGGCGATTGTTCGGTTTTGTGCCAATGGCACGGCCGAACAATTTGCCGAACATTTCGTGTGCCGGTTGTTCGGCTTCAGGGTCAAAGACCTACGCAGATGAGAGGTCCTTCCGACCACCTGGAGCCGAACAAGATGTGCCAGATGTGCCACGGGCAGCGCGCTCACCGGCGTGGTGTCCGCCCTTCAAGCGAGCAGCCCGGAGGCGCGAGATGAGCTACAGCCTGACCAGGGGTGTGTGGGAGGTGCGCTGGCGTGGTGGCGATGGGCGACAGCGCTCGCGTCGCTTCGGTGATGACGAGCGGGCCGCACAGGCGTTCGATGAAGCGATCCACGACCAGAAGGGCAAGGAACGCAAGCCAGCGGGCTACGGGGAGAGCGGCGGCGTCTACCCCTATGAGACCGCGCAGGGCACGCGGTGGCGGTGCAGGGTCAAGCGCTCGGATGGGAAGTGGTCTCAGAAGCGTGGGTTCACAAGCCCGAGCGCGGCGGCGAACTGGCGGCGTCGTCAGCTTGAGCGGGTCGAGCGGCGCGAGGTCGTCCACACGAAGGAGACCTTCGGCGAGTTCTTCCCGCGCTGGCTGACTCGGCGCAAGCCCTATCTCGAGGAGGGCAGCTGGAGTTGCTATGAGCGCGACGGTCGCATCCGGCTTCTTCCGGCGCTGGAGTCAGTGCCGCTCGGGGTGATGGAAGTCGAGCACGTCCGTGACCTGATGGACGTGATGACCGAAGGGATGGAAGCCGGGGAGATCGCGCCGAAGACGGTCAACAACACGCTCACCACGCTCGTCGTCTGCTTGAACGAAGCAAAGAAAGACAAGCTGATGGTCACGAACCCGGCGCTTGAGATTCCGAAGCTGCCGGACGCGCATGTGGAGCGCGAGTACCTGCGGCTGCATGAGATCCCGCTGTATCTCGACTCGTGCTCGCTGGTCTATCGCCCGCTCGCGGAGCTGCTGATCGGCAGCGGCCTGCGTATCTCCGAGGCAATAGCTTTGCAGCTCGGCGACTTGGAACTCGAAGACTCGGGCGGCGTGATCGTGGTCTACCGCTCGCGCAAGAAGGGGAAGGTCGGCTCAACGAAGTCAGATCGCTTCCGCGCGGTGGAGATCGGGCCTGGCCTCTCGGCTGTGGTGCGCGAGCAGGTCGAAAAGCGCGCGGCGATGGCCGGCGGCGACAAGCTGGACGCGCTGCTCTACACGATGCCCGTGCGCGTCCGCAAGACCGACCAGGGGCGCTGGGAGGGCGACGGCGATGGCAAGCCGTTCGATCGCACGACTGTCTCGCGCGACTGGCACAAGGCGGCGCTGCAGGACGCGGACCTGCGCGATATGCCGCTGCACGCTCTGCGGCATACCGCGGCGGCGGCGTGGTTGGCGGGCGGCAACTCCTTGAAGTACGTGCAGGACCAGCTCGGGCACGGTGACATTCGCACGACCGAGCGCTACTACGGGCACCTGGAGCGCCACGTGAAGAAGGAGGGCGCGAAGGCGACCGAGGCGGCGATCGCCCGCGCGGTGCGGGAGCACAACGGCCGCCGGCGCAGCGCCTACGCCCGTCAAGCCCGCGCGGGCACTCGCTGAGCGGGCCGCACCGTAGCGGTAGGTTGCGCGGAGCGGCCTGGGCTCCATGCGGCCCTGGCGTCGTTGACCCAGCGCTCTATGTCGTCGGGGTGGAAGCGCAACGGCCCCTCCTCCCCACCGATCCTGATCGACGGGATGCGGCCTTGCTTGGCGGCGTCGTAGAGCCAGGTCCGCGAGACTCGCAGGCGCGTCGCTACTTCGGATGGCTTGAGCAGGTCGATCCCAGACGTTCCATCGCCGTTCATGTGGGTTACTGACCCCCAGGGCGCTCATCCGGCCAACGAGTTTGTCTGCGAGCGACCTCCCTCAGCGCGGGCAGTCATCGAGGCGCAGTATCCCTCCGCGATCGTGGCTCGGTTGGGCCTAGATGGGCAGCTCGGGGAACTCCTCGTCCTCGAGCTCGGCTTCGCGCAGGTGGGCTTCGGCTCTGGCGACGACGGCCTCGTAGAACTCGCGGGTGGGTGTACCGGGCGCGAATGCTTCTGCGTGCTTTCGGCTCTCGTCGCGCAGTTGGATGTGGCGCTGTGGCGGCTGGCCCATCGTGCGGCTCTGGTTGCCGGTGATGACAGTGACCGACAGCAGCGCACGGGCGACCTTGGCCAGGCTTTCTGCGCCTCGCGCGTGCGCAGCCTCGAGAGTCTCCTGCACGAACTGCGGGTGGGTAAGCGCGACCTGCCACGGCATTGCTCCCATCAGTTCCACGGCGGCGTCGATTCTCGATTCCTCGCTCGTTGTGAGCCACTCGAGGAGTACGGTGAGCGCAGCATCTTGGTTGGTGGCGAGCCGCCAGTAGAGACCGGGGGCTTCGTAGCGTAGGCGTGGGCTTGGGTCGAGCATGGCATCGCGGATGCGCCGCAGTAGCGCGAGTAGCTCCTCGCCCGTGGCACCGCCGAGGAGGTCGGCGTTGAAGTCGTCGTAGGAGAGCGCCCGGATCTCCCCGCCGGCGGCGGCGCGGGCGAGGAGGAAGCCGAGGATTTCGTCGCGGTGTTCGGGCGCGAGCTTGGCGAGAACCTCGTTGGCAAAGTATTCGAGCCTCGGCGCCGGTCGGAGCTTGTCCAGCAGGACGGGGATCTGGCTGTGTTCAACGTGGTCGATCACCAGCGCGATCAGGGCGCACAGCGAGTCGGCGAGGTGGCTGTTTTCGTGGATGTCGCTGGCGAGCGCGATGTCGAGGGCCAGGGGAGCGTTGATGTGTGCGAGGCGGCGGGTGGCGTGCAGGGCGACGTTGACGATGTTGAGATCGTTGTCGGCGACGAGCTCGCGCAGCATCGCGGCCTCTGGCGCGTCGGGATCGGCGAACCAGTTGCCGTTGAACAGGTAGTCGGCGAGCTGCCGCCGCGCTGAGGTCGGGCCGGCACGCAGCCCTTCGAGCAGCCCGTAGGTCGCCTGGGGGCTGTGTGAGCTGAGGACGGCGAGCAGCGTCCCTCCGAACTGTGCGAGCGGCCGGTCGGGGTTGGCGGCGCACCAGCGGGCCAGCGCCTCGCCGAGCTCGGGGTGCGCTTCGCTGAGCGCGATCAGCAGCGGACTCGCGTTCGCAGCTGTGTCTTCCGGCAGATCGTTGATCGCTGATACGTGTGCGTCCAGACGTTCAGCGAGCGCATCGAAGGTGCCTGCGCTGCTGGCGGCGAGGGCGTCTGCGACGGCGTGGAGCTTGGCTTTCGACCCGTCCTGGTCGAGCACGTCGATCGGGTTGCGCAGCGCGCTGGCGAGGCTCTCGTCTTCGATCTCGGGTTGCTCACCGATCTGGCGGGCGCGGTCACGGACGTCGTTCCAGGCGCTGCGCTGCGAGTGCCATCCGAGGGCGGTGCGCAGCTTCAGCCGCACGTGCGGGTCCTGGGTGTCGCTCATCACGGTCTCGATCGCGTCGAGGATTGCCAGCTGGTCGTCGTGCCACTGCTCAATCTCGGTGTCGGTGATCTCGCGGCCGAACGCGCCGATTGGCGGGCGTAGCGCGTCGCCGAGGAGCCGGGCGGCTAGCGCCCGCTCGCGGGCAGCGCCGTTGGTGGCTTGGGCGGTGAGGATTGTCCTGATCGTGGCGCGTATGTCAGCGGTCGCTTTCGCGGAGACCGGGAAGACCCTGATCTGGAAGCCCGTTTCGGCTGCGTGTGTGGTCTCGCCTTCGCGGGCGAGCAGCGGCGCGAGCAGCTCGAGCGGTGAGTATGCGGATGCGCTGGCGTCGTCTTGGAGGGCGCGTTCGACCAGTTGCAGCACGCCGCGTGCGAACAGCAGCGGTAGCTCATAGCCTGCGAGGCTCTGGATTTGGCGTACCGGATGGTCGGTGTTCGAGTTCAGGGGCCTCGGGTCATCGCAGGCGAGCTGCCAGAGGAGGTCGAGCGCCTCGGGCAGGAAGCTCGGCGTCAAGGCGATCGAGGCGAGCAGCTCGGGCAGGCGGCGACGCACGTCAGCGTCGGTGAGCTGGCTGGCGAACAGGTCGTCGGTGGCTGACGCGGCGGGGTTGGCGAGCGCGCAGGTGACGATCTCGAACACGGCCGCCGGTGCGAGCCGGGCGACGGGCTTGATCAGCTGGATGATCCGCAGCCGTTCTTCGGCGTGCCCACGCAGAAACAAGGTATGTAGGTCGCGCCAGAACTTGTCGAGTAGTGCGCTGTCGGTCTGCTCCTCCTGGCCGATGCGCCAGTCGAGCTCGGCGAGGTTGCGCAGGAGCCCGATGATCGCAACGTCGGCGTAGCGGTTGAGAAGCGCCTGCGCGCGTCCGGTGGGTCGGCCTTGATGGTCTACGCAGGCGCGGTGCAGGATGTGGTCTGCGAGCACGTCAGGGACGATGCGGCGCAGCCGCCCGCGGGCGGTCAGGACCCCGGCCTGCTCGAGCTGGGAGACCAGTGAGCGAAGCTGGTGATCCTCGATCTGCAGGTCGGCGGCTAGCCGCTCGATCAGGACGGTGTTCTCGATGAACAGCGGGCCGAGCGCGGAGATCAGGATCAGCGCGTCGCGTGCGGCCTGCGCGTCCACTTCGTCGCCGAGCTTGCCGAGCATCTCGTCGCGGAAGCGGTCCAACACGGTCATGCGGAACTCGGCGTGGCGCTCAAGCAACTCCGGCGCGACTGCCTGCCGCGCGAGCAGCTGACCGCCGATGACGGTCACGAGCGGACAGTCGGCAGTGGCGTCGGCGAGATGCTCCGCGAGGTGCTCGTGCTCGGCGCCGAGAGCCTGCGCGGCGAGTGCGCGCACGTCTTTGACTGGCAGATCGCCAAGCGGCTTTGAGATCCAGACCTTCTCGGGTGAGAGGCCGGCGAGCGATAGGCGCGAGCGAAGCTCCTCGGCACGGTGTGGCCTGGTGGCGAGCACGAGCGTCGGAGCGCTGGGCTGCCGGGTGGCGGCGCCGATCAGCGCGGCGAGATCCTCGCGCCGGTGCGCGTCATCGACGATCACGAGCGGCGCGGTCCACGGAAGCTCCTCAACCGACTCGGCCGTGAGCGCTAGCTGGTCGTCGACGAACAGCACGGTTCGGCTCGCCTTGTGGGCTTCGGCGAGCGCGCGCAGAATGCGGGTCTTGCCGATGCCGCCGCGGCCGACGAGCACAAGCACGCGAATCTCCTGGTTGGCTAGCTGCTGGTCGATGGTGGCGAGCAGCTCGTCACGGCCGACGAGCGCCCAGGTGTGACGGAACAGATGATCCTCGTCCAGCAGAGGCCGGAAATACTCGTCGGTCTCGTGAAAGCACAACGGCCCGCGTGGCCCGAGGAACGCACGGCGCCAGTGGACGGTGAAGGTGTCCTCGATCAGCCGCCGGGCACGCTCGCGCGGCTCGATCGCACGGACGCCTTGGGAGAGATCCTCCTTGTCGAGCAGCCTCCAGCCGTCGAGTGCGGCAACGTAGTCGCGCACGGTGGTGCCCACCTCGCAGGCGACGAGGATGACGTGCTCGTCGGCGTCGTACTCGGTCTCCGCAACGGTGCTTTTCGCGTGTGTTTTGGTGTACTTCCGCCACTTTCGGCACTGGTAGGTACGTGTGCGCCCGTCGGTGAGCTCGGCGGCGATGTCGATGCCGAGCTGACCCTGGCCGCGGGTGCCGTACTTGTGCGCGCTGGCGACGTCGGGCTGGCCGTTGACGTAGGCGAGGCAGAACCGCTCGAAGGCGTCCCACTCCCACTGCGGGTCATCGAGTGGCAGCAGGTCTACGTGGTCTAGGGGCGGTAGGGGCAGCGGCATTCGTGTTCGAGGGTAGCCCAGCCCTCAGCAGGCTGCCGGCAGCCAACTGGCTGGCTCGCGTATGGCGCCAGATGTCGAGAGTGACGTGTCGGTGGGACATTCGTTTCACGTGCCCGATGCTGACGACTGGCTTGCCGAGCAGGCCAAGGTCTGACGACCGTTCGACAGGGGTCCTGGCGAGGACATACAGTCAAGGTTCGATGCTCAGTGAACCGCGCTCAATGCCATCCGCCGCGGGCACAGCGCGCCCGTGAGTGAACAAGACTCCGCGAACTCGCGGCCGGCGGGCCTCTACTTCAGCGACCCGGCGTGCCTCGAACACGATCCGCGTGTGCACATGCCTGAGCACCCGGACACGCCTGAGCGGCTTGAGGCGATCGAGCGGATGCTGGCCGAGCACAACTGGTTGGGCTGGGAGCGGCGTGCCGCGCCGCCGGCCGAGGTAGCGCAGCTGGAATTGATCCACAGTGCCAGGCATGTGCAGAGGATCATGGAGCTGTCGCTGGCCGGTGGCGGCGCGATCGACTCGGACACTTTCGTCGGCGAGCCCTCCTATCGTGCAGCGCTGCACGCCGCCGGCGGCGCGTGCGAGATGACAAGGGCGCTGATGGCAGGCGAGGCGACGCTCGGTTTCTGCGGCGGCGTCCTTCTGGCCATCATGCCGAACCGGATCGCGCGATGGGCTTCTGCCTGTTCAACAACGTTGCGATCGCCGCGGAGCTGGCGATCCGAGAGCTGGGCGCTCGGCGGGTGCTGATCCTGGATTGGGATGTGCACCACGGCAACGGGACCGCTGAGGCGTTCCGGCGCCGATCGGATGTTCTGTTCGTAAGCATCCATCAGGCGGGGATCTATCCGGGCACGGGCTCGATGAGCGACGTGGGCTCGGGTGCGGGCGAGGGCTACACGATCAACCTGCCTGTCCCGGCCGGCTCGGAGGAGGAGCTGTGGCTATCGCCGATCGAGCACATCGTGCTCCCGGTCGCCGAGAGCTTCGCGCCGGAGCTCGTGCTGATCTCTGCCGGCTTTGACGCGCACCGCGAGGACCCGTTGGCTGGCTGTCGTCTGGAGGCGGGCTCGTTCGCGGAGATGGCCCGTCACGTGCGGGGGCTGGCTACATCACTCGGCGTGCCACTCGGAGCCGTCCTCGAGGGTGGCTACCAGCCTGTGGCGCTGGCGGAGTGCGTGCGGGAGACGCTTGCCGCGCTCGCCTCCGATGAGCCAGCGCAGTCGGCGGCACCGGAGCCGCTCTTGACATCGCGCGCCGCCGCTCACGTGGGCCACTACTGGCCGCTGTAGGGAGTGCTGCCCCTATATCGCGGGAACGCCTGTGGTCGCCGTCCCTCCGGTGCAAGGGAACTGGTAGGCGGGTAGTTCCCCACGTCACGGCTGGGTAGCGAGGACCGATGCTTGGCTTGTGCGTGCGTGATCTGATCTGCTTGGCCAATGTCCGAAGATCGAGACATATCGTGCGCTCGCGCCGGCGACTGGCTTGAGGTCAAGGGCGTTGGCGACGCCCTTCGCGGCGTGGACAGATCAGGGAGGTGCTCGGCAGCTCTGAGCATCCCCACTTCCGCGTTCGCTGGGATGAAGGACACGAGTCGATCGTCTACCCCGCCGACCACGAGGCGATCGTGCACCACCCAGCCCGACAGGGCGACCCGGCATGAGCACAGCGCACGCATCGAGGTCGGTCGGTCTCGCCGCCCGCGTAGTTTCTCCCGCCACCGCCAGGGGCAGCAACGGATGCACCGGGCGGCGCCGGGCGCGAGGCTGCGAACACCATGACCGTTCCTTCGCTGTCACAGGCACCCAGCGCCGTCGCAGATATCGACGAGCCCGAGCTTGTCCGGCTGCGCGATGGCTCGCTGGTCACGCTGCGTCCCACCACGGCCGCCGATGAGCCCGCGCTGCGCTCGTTCCTGGCGGGACTGTGCCTGGAGGCGCGGCGTCTGCGGTTCTTCAGCGGCGCCGTGGACATAGGCTGTGCTGCTCATTTGGCGGCGGACACCAGCACGGGTTGCTTCGGGCTGGTTGCCCATGACGAGATGGGGGCGATGGTCGCTCACGCCCTGTATATCCAGCTGGATGGCACGCGGGCGGAAGTCGCGGTCGAGGTCGCCGATCATCTCCACGGCCGCGGCCTCGGGACGATCCTCATCGAACAGCTGGCGATCGTCGCCGAGCAGCGTGGGATCACGCATTTCGTAGCCGAGGTTCTCTGTGAAAACCGGGCGATGCTGGATGTCTTTCGAGAGGGCTTCGATGGGCGTGTGGTACGCCACGATGGGCCGGAGCAGAGGGTCGAGTTCCTCACCGCGGGCTGGCGACTGGCTCACAAACGCTTCGCATCGGATGCTCGGGCGTAGTGCCGAGCCCGAGCAGCGCGGCGTGCTCGCGTAGCTGATCGCGGGCGTCGGGGTGCGCGGCGTGCTCGATGATGAGGCGGGCCTGGGCGCGCTGGCTGCGTCCGAAGATGTGCGCGGCGCCCTGCTCGGTGATGACCGCGGAGTGCTGGAAGGAGGTCACGGGTCCGTCGAGGTGGGGCACGATTGTCGAGGTGTCGCTGCGTTCGTGCCAGGAGCGCAGCGCGATCACGGCGTGCCCGCCGGGCGAGTGCAGGGCGCCCTCAACGAAGTCGGGCTGGCCACCGAAACCTGAGTAAACGCGCCCGCCGATGTGGCTTGCGCCGGCCTGGTCGTGCAGATCGACCTGCAGCGCCGTGTTGACCGAGATCATCTGAGCTCGTGCCGCAATCCGCGAGGGATCGTTGGTCGTCTCGGTGCGCGTCATGCGAAGCCTGGGGTTGTGGTGAACCCACTCGTACAGCTCCCTGGAGCCGAACATGAAGGAGCACACGATCGGCCGTTTACGGTCGAGTGCCCGGCTTGCTCGAGGCCCATCACCCCGTCGGAGATCATCTCCGACCAGATCCCCAGGTTGCGTCGGCTGACGAGTGCGCGCAGCGTCGCATCGGGGACCTGGCCGATCCCGAGCTGCAAGGTGGCGCCGTCTCCCACGAGATTGGCGACGCGCTCGGCGATCGTCTGCGCATGGTCGTGGTTGGCGCCGATGGCCGGGGTCGGGAGGTCTTGCTGGACCTCGACGGCGAGGTCGATGAGGTCTTCGGCCAGCTCGCCGTCGCCGAGGGTGTAGGGCATGTCGGAGTTCAGCTGGGCGATGACGAGCCCCCCGCGGGCGCGTACATGCTCGACGGCCGCCGGCAGGATGCGCACCTCGATCCCGAGCGAGACCTTCCCCTTGTGTGGCATGGAGGTGTGCAGCAGCACCACGTCGGGCGGGCGCAGCGTGCTGAACAGCCTGGGTACGAGTGAGAGG
>CAVWTE010000023.1:0-4462 GCA_963757925.1 uncultured Actinomycetota bacterium | reverse complement strand
TCGAATGTCGCGGGCGAACAGCGCGACTCTGGAAAGCGCGCGGCAGCTCTCGGCTGGACCGTCGAAAAGCGCACACCAAGACGGTCATCAACGGCATGAGCCCTCGCGCAGCTAATGATGCAGTGCGGCCTGTTCGTCGCTGCCGAGTCACTCACCGCCAACGTCTGCCAAGCGGTCTTCACGCACTTCAAGCGATTAGCCGAGCTTCAGCGTGCCGGCGCGGACGGTGACCGTGACCGGACCGCGATCAACGCGTCGGGCAGTAGAGATGGGGGTTCCTCGAACACCGTTTGCATCTCTTTCTCGTGGGTGGCGTGGGCATTGCGTAAGTTGCGTAGGTTGCGTCACTGTGCTACTGTGTGGTCATGTCATCGACAGTTACTCCAGAGGCTGAGCGCCTGGCGGACGAGCTCGTCAAGCGCTTGGGTGAGCGTCCACTGTCGCCCAGGAAGCTCGCCGTCGAGCTCGCCGGGCAGGACGCGCCGCCGGCGCTGATCGGAGCGTTCGACGCCGCTCTATCGCGGACCGCCGCCACGGGTGAGACCGACAGCCTCGACGAGGCTCTGTGGGGACAGGCGCCTACCGACGAGGAGCTCGCGCACGCTCGGCATGTCACCTATCCAGCGCTCCAGGACGCGATGCGCGAGGCGCTGTCTGCTGCCCTGACGCGCGAGCAGGCGGCGCAGAGGCTTGGCGTCACACCGCAGGCGGTGTCCAAGCGCATAACTTCCGGCGGCTTGGTCGCGCTGCGGCGTGGGCGCGTCAACCGCCTGCCCGCCTGGCAGTTCTACGAAGATCGGGAGCTGCCCGGCCTGAAGCAGCTGATCGCCGCCTACCCCGGCGGCGCGCTGTCGCTGACGGTGTGGGCCACCTCGCCCTCGCCGGACCTCGACGGCGCCACGCCAGCGCAGATCTTGGCCCGCCGCGGCGGCGTTACACGAGTGCTCGAGACCGCCGAAGCGCTCACGCCGAGCGCGTGGTAGCCAAGCTCGGCGATCCCCCGGCCACACTGCCAACGGATCCCCCGACGTGGTGCTGGACAGCATCGAAGCCGATGGTACGCGTCTACCACGAGCAGCCCGGACACGACGGCATAGCGTCACGCACATTCGGTCCTCTGGCACGCTTCGATCCGCACGTGCGCGACGCTCATCAGCGCCCGCGCGAGGACCCACAGGGACGCGGCGTGCGATATCTCGCCGCCGACCTAGCCACCGCGCTGGCGGAGTCCCATCCAGGGCAGTGGCCTGAGGTATCGATTTGCCCACACACGCGCGCAGCCTGGGTATGCCCGCCAGCGCCAGTGGCGCTGCTCGATCTCTCCGGTGAGGGCGCACTTGCGATCGGAGCGACGGGCGCCCTGCAATGGGGCGATGAGCCACGCAGGCGCACCCAACGGTGGGGACGGCGCATCTACGAGCAGTACAGCTACCTCGAAGGCATCCGCTACCAGGCAGCCCACCAAGGCGGCGAGTGCGCAGTGCTGTGGGAGCGAGCACCCACGCTCCAGCGACTGCCAGGCGGCGATCGCAGACTGTGGGCGGTATGGAGCCGAGTCGTAACCGCGCTGGCCGGCCAGCGCCGCACCCCACAGCGGATCGAGGCCGCAGAGTGCAAGCGATGCCGCGAAACCGGACTCAGCACAAAGAAACCCGGAAGGCAAAGAGGCACGCCAGCCCAATAAAGGAGCATGACCAAACGTCCCAGCCCGCCATAACCAGAACAACCCCCGCAAATCGCGAGGGTTAACGGCTCTCAACGAAGTCTAATTATCGGGGCGGGCGGATTCGAACCGCCATCCTCACCGACCCGAAACGTGCGCGCAACCGCCACTGTCGAGGGATGGCGCGCAATCTTTTGAAAGCGTGGCCAGCGCTGTGGACGTTCGCCAAGCACCTCGGCGTCGAGCCGACCAACAACCATGCCGAGCGCCCTACGCTCGCCACCGCAGACCGAGCAGCTCGGATTGGCGCAGTCCGGTCGTCGCCGCGGCGACGATCACGACCCATATGACTGGCCCGAGGACGTCGGGCGGTGGCGGTGGTGCTGGCCCTCGGCGCCCGCGCCTGGTGGGCTTCGGCTTACGGATGACGATCCCATCGGGGATTGCTCGCAGCACAGCCTCGAGCTCTGCGACCGTCAGGCACTGCAGGTCTGGGTCGGCGTCCCCGGCACGTTGACGGCCCGGACGGGTCGCCTCACTCACCGGGTTGTCGCTGATGAACTTCCGTCTCTTCGCGTGTGCGAAGATCGGTGAGCGTTTGGGCGCTGGCGCAGTCGGCGATCTCATCGACCGTTGGGATCTCAGCTCCCGGCGCGGGGCGCGGCGCGCGGTCCTCCTCCTCGCGCTTGCGCGCCATCTCGCGCTCAGCTTGAACACGGGTGAGGCCGCCGCTGCGCTGCCCGACCGGGCGCACCTTGCCGAGCTTGCGATTAACGAGCCGCCTGTCAAGTGTTCGCCAGCGCCCGTAGCGTCCGAGTCGCAGATGCGGGATTCGGTTCGCGCGGGTCCCGGCGTAGACCCAGCCCGAAGTCATGCGAAGCAGCGACGCGACCTCGGCCGCGGTGAGCAGATCCTCATTCGAGTCGGCCGTGGGGGCAATCATGACGACTTCCTTTCGATGACGGACAAAGTGGCGTGGGGCTGGTCCCACAGTGCCACGAAGTTCAGGCTCCCTCCGGCGAGCAAGACGATGGACGATCATTCCTTGAACGCATCTGACCCTTCGCGGTCACAGGAGCAATATGGGCCTCTACTTCCATCACCCAGCCTGCCTCGAACACGATCCGCGGGCATACATGCCTGAGCACCCGGACACGCCTGAGCGCCTTGAGGCGATCGAGCGGATGCCGGCTGAGCACGACTGGCTGGGCTGGGAGCGGCGTGCTGCCCCGCCTGCCGAGGAAGCGCAGCTGGAATTGATCCACAGCCCCAGGCATGTGCAGAGGATCAAGGAGCTGTCGCTGGCCGGTGGCGGCGCGATCGACCCGGACACGTTCGTCGGAGCGCCCTCCTATCGTGCGGCGCTGCACGCCGCCGGCAGCGCGTGCGAGATGACGAGAGCGCTGATGGCGGGTGAGGCGAGGCTCGGGTTCTGTGGTGTGCGTCCTTCTGGCCACCATGCCGAACCGGATCGCGCGATGGGCTTCTGCTTGTTCAACAACGTTGCGATCGCCGCGGAGCTGGCGATCCGCAAGCTGGGCGCCAGGAGGGTGTTGATCCTGGATTGGGATGTACACCACGGCAACGGGACGGCTGAGGCGTTCCGGCGCCGCTCGGATGTTCTGTTCGTGAGCATCCATCAGGCGGGGATCTATCCGGGAACGGGCTCGATGAGCGACGTAGGCTCGGGCGAGGGCGAGGGCTACACGATCAACCTGCCCGTCCCGGAGGGCTCTGAGGAGGACCTGTGGCTCTCGCTTGTCGAGCACATCGTGCTTCCGGTCGCCGAGAGCTTCGCGCCGGAGCTCGTGCTGATCTCCGCCGGCTTTGACGCGCACCGTGAGGACCCGCTGGCTGGCTGTCGTCTGGAGGCGGGCTCGTTTGGGGAGATGGCTCGCCATGTGCGGGGGCTGGCCGTATCGCTCGGCGTGCCGCTCGGAGCCGTTCTGGAGGGTGGCTATCAGCCTCTCGCGCTGGCGGAGTGCGTGCGGGAGACGCTTGCGGCGCTCGTCTCCGATGAGCCGGCGCAATCGGCGGCGCCGGAGCCGCTTTTGACATCGCGCGTCGCCGCTCACGTAGACCACTACTGGCCCCTGTAGCGGCGGTGCCCCGCATGAGCAGAGCACACGGCATCGAGGTCGGGTCAGTCGCGCCACCCGCGTAGTTTCTCCCTGCCATCTCCAGGGGCAGCAACGGATGCACCGCGCTGCGCTGGGCGCGAGGCTGCTGGCACGATGACCGTTCCTTCATTGCCACAGACGCCCAGCGCCGTTGCAAATATGAGCGAGCCCGAGCTTGTCCGGCTGCGCGACGGCTCGCTGGTCACGCTGCGTCCGACCACGGCCGCCGATGAGCCCGCGTTGCGCTCGTTCCTGGCGGGACTGTGCCTGGAGGCTCGGCGTCTGCGGTTTTTCAGCGGCGCCGTGGACTTGAGCTCCGCTGCTCATTTGTCAGCGGACACGAGCACAGGACGTTTTGGGCTGGTCGCCCATGATGAGATGGGGGCGCTGGTCGCTCACGCCCTGTACATCCAGCTCGATCGCACGCGGGCGGAAGTCGCGGTCGAGGTTGCCGATCATCTGCATGATCGCGGCCTGGGCACAATCCTGATCGAGCGGCTCGGGACGGTCGCTGAGCGCCACGGCGTTACGCACTTCGTGGCCGAGGTGCTGCCTGAGAACCGTGCGATGCTCGACGTGTTCCGCGACGGCTTTGACGTTCACGTCGCCTGCCGCGATGGCGTTGATCGGGTCGAGTTCCCGACCTCGGCATGGCGGACTGCATGCGAGCGGTTTCCAG
>CAVWTE010000022.1:0-107220 GCA_963757925.1 uncultured Actinomycetota bacterium | reverse complement strand
TTGTCGTTCGGCGCTCCCAAGACCTTTCACCTCCTGGTCTGCGGAATCGAAGACGCCGGCTTCGAACTACGCGACACTGTCACGTGGTCCAAGGCCAAGGCTACCCCGGCTCCCGGCCACTCCCAGGAGGACGCGGAACCGGACTAAAGCCCGCATATGAGTCAATCATCCTCGCCCGCAAGCCACTCGACGGCACACTCGACCAGACACTCGCGATCTACGGCACCGGCGCACTGAACATCGATGCCTGCCGCATCCAAGACCCCACCATTCGATGCCCAGACCAAGGCCGCGCCCGCAAGCGCTGCTCCGCCCGCCCAGAGGGACGCTGGCCAGCCAACCTGCTCCTCTCCCACCACCCACAATGCAGCCCAGCGCGATGCCGACGCGGCTGCCCAGCCGGCGCACTCGGCACAAACCACCGCTTCTTCTACCGCGCCAGAGCCAACCATCACGAGCGCAACGCCGGCCCCTGCCCGACAAGCTACCCCGCCACGTCACCCAAACCCTCAAAATCCAGCGCCCACGACAAGTAACGTTGCAAGGCGATGTTCAAGATCTTCGAGGCGCAACCCGTCGCGCGGCTGATGCGCATTCACGCTGACAAGCACGAAACTACCAGGTTCCAACTTCTCGCCAAGGAGCCGTACGTCCTGGAGGACTTTTTTTGAGTGCGTAGTCGAGCCAAACGATCAGCGGAGGATCGAGTTCAAGTTTTTGTAGCTCGTCGTTTGTATTACCCCAAGCAATCGTTATGGTGGGGAAAGGGCGATTGAACTCGTACCGTTCGACCTCGCCCGTGTCCTCTATCGAGATCATTCGCTTGATCCCAAGGCTGCGGTAGACGAGGTCGAAATCGATGAACTCGTATCCGCCTAGCCCGATGTAGCGGTGAGTCATTGAGCGGACGGAACGCGCTCAGCCTTCGCATCACATCGATGCACATTAAGATGATGGATTCAGCTTGTTCGGACGGTATTATCGCTAACTGCGCATTATTCGATCTCGCGGCGGTAAAAAGTAACCGAAGGTGCCACGTCCTACATCGGTCGCCGTATCTACTTCGAGAGCCTTCTTCACTTGGTTGAACTCATCCACTGGGACGTCATAAGCAATTTTTCGTGTGGTCGGCGGGCTCTTAGGTGGCTTAGGTGGCACAAAGATCTGCGCACGCTTCGGGAGAGACGCGAGTCGGGTTGGTTCTGCCATCCGCAACGTGGCGGTGACAGGTCGCGCGCTTTGTTGTTGTTCTGAACCTCGTCCTTGATGCGGTTCATGACACTTCGTGCGTCGCGAAGCGCATCTATGATGTAGGGCCGTACGGCACGCCAAACAGGACTGTCCTCGTCAACCGCCGTCTTGGCCGTGTTCCACGGCATCGCGGATGAATTGCCAGTGAAAAGCACATAGCCGCGAAAGCGTCTGTACTGTGGATGATAGTCTGCGACCTCTACGCCCCAACCGGTAAGCCGCGTTCTATCGGCGAACAGCAGCATCCTCCCGTTGCAAACCAGATACCAGCCGCGAGGTTGCCGCCAGTGAACTCGTCGGGATTGTCTGTGTCTGCGTTTTCGTCCTTTAGGTCGACGAACCCAGCGTAGAGGCGCATGTCTACGCTATCCCCGTTAGCCGTAATAGCCTCGTGAATATTATGTGGGGCTGGATCGCGTCACCTAGAAGCAGCCTGGGAGCACGGCCCTTGAGCCGATGCCCGTTGAGACGCACCCGCAGGCCTTCGTCTAGTGCTGCGCTGTGCCGGAACTCGATCTGATCCCGCAGTCGCTGGGCGAAAGTCTCTTGTGCGAATTCGGACGCCACCGAAGGCAGCAGATCCTTCACCTGGATGGTCGTGCCGATGGCCTTACTTCTCGCTCTTGGACCAGACCTCTTCAGCGGGAAGCGCCAGCTCGCTCGGTCTTCTAGCCACGCGGGCACATCGACTACCACCTCGAATTCGCTAGCTTCTGCAACCGATGTAACCGCGAACGACTGGCCGAGCTTGAATAGCGCCCGCTTCATTCCGACGCCGAACTGTCCCACCTCGCCTTCGAGCGGAGCTACGTCCTCGGGCCGGCCAAAGCGGAATGCGTAACGTACGGCATCGTCGAGCGCTATACCTCCGCAGTTATCTGTGATTACAAAGGCACTATCACTGAGGGTGATATCTACGGAGTAGCGTTCCAACGGGAGCCGCGACTTTGCACCCTTAGTAGGCCGTTTGTCTTTGCTCTGCTTGTGAGCGCCATCGACAGAATTGTCGACAAGATCGACGATCGCGGGCACCAGCTCGATATCCCGGACAAGCATCCGCACGAAGAAGCGCTTCGTGGGTTCGGCGTCGAGATATTGCGGCTCCTTTTGCGAGTTCCTCGGCATACGGGACCCCTGAATTCGATTGATTCGCCTGCGGCACGATACATCGGTGCGCGCCAGCGTGATGCGCGGTTGACGACGTGTGCTCGGCTGCCGCATAGATAGAAGCACGCCCGCACGTAAGCCAAGGGGGCCAGCGGCCCGACAATGAGGAGCACGCCATGACGAGCGAGCGGACTTCCTCGACTGTTGTGGCTGGCGAGCGGAGCACCGCGAAATCCCATACCCGAAGCACTCGCCATCCTGCGGACTCCAATTCTGCGTCGACTTGTCTGTCGCGTTCCACGTTGCGGGCGATCTTCGTGTCCCAGTAGACACCAGAACGGCCAGGCTTGTGCCG
Organism: uncultured Actinomycetota bacterium; assembly: GCA_963757925.1. Classification (GTDB taxonomy): domain Bacteria; phylum Actinomycetota; class Thermoleophilia; order Solirubrobacterales; family Solirubrobacteraceae; genus Palsa-744. The sequence goes on along the minus strand of CAVWTE010000022.1, from coordinate 104,507 downwards.
CGACGGGTGACCGTGCCAAAAGGCTCCGTCGACGAATACGGCGGCACGCAATCCCGGCCATGCGATATCTGGCCGACCGGGTGCACGTGCATAGTCGCATCGCCATCCGCGGAAGCCAGCCTGGTGCATGGCCCGGCGCAACGCCAACTCGGGTGCTGTATCGCGGCGCCTGACGGCCGCCATGATCCGCCTACGCTCGTCCGGGGTGCGCGTGTCGCTCATAAAGGCATTGTGCCCGAGCCTCACGCGGGGTGTCCGCCGCATCCCATAGCGTTAGCCTGTGCGCCGACCCGGATCTGCTCAAGATGCCCAACCCAGGAGTAGGCTCACCGCTATCGACCTGTTCTCGGGCGCTGGCGGGCTGTCTCTTGGGGCCGAGCAAGCGGGCGTGGACGTGCTTGCGGCTGTCGAGTACGATCCGATATGCGCGTCCGTCCACCAGTTCAACTTTCCCCGCACAGAGATCGTTTGCGGGGACGCCGCGACGCTGACAGCGAAGGCGGTCAAGGCTGCTGCCACGAAGGGGTGGCGGGCTCATGGCCATAGGCAGCCCTGGAACGAAATAATTGACCTTGTTATCGGCGGGCCACCCTGCCAGGGGTTTTCCGTAATCGGAAAGCGCGCATTCGATGACCCGCGGAATCAGCTTGTGTTCAGTTTTGCACGCCTCGTGGGTGGGTTGAAACCACGATACTTCGTTATGGAGAACGTTCCTGGCCTTGCCTCTGTTCGTGCCGGAGCGCAGCCTAACTCGCCTCGCCTACTCGATTTGCTACTCGAAGAGTTCTCCTCGTTTGGCTATGACGTGCTTGAGCCGCGTGCGTTGAACTCATATAACTTTGGCGTTCCTCAATATCGGCGCCGATTGATTCTGGTCGGCTGGCGGAAGGGCGAGAATCCGGTGGCTTATCCGTCCTCGGAAACCCGTGGGCGTACACGGCAAGGCGGGCATGTAAACGTCGATGCGCAGGAAGCGGCTCTTCCGCCTTGTCCCACAGTCCATGACGCAATAGGAGACCTGCCAGATCTAGACAAGTTTCCTATTTTGAGCTGCTCCGACGAAGTTCTACTCACGAAGACTGAACTTAGTCGCCAGAGGCGTCGTTTGAGTTCTTACGCTTCTCGTCTTTACGGCGTCAGCGTCGATCAAGGCGACTTTGCTTATCCGCGAGATTGGGACACATCTCTATTGACTTCGTCGCAGAAAACAAATCACGCGCCAGAGGTAGCTAAACGATTCAGCGAGACCGACCAAGGCCACCCAGAGAAGGTCAGTCGATTCTTCCGACTGCATGGCAGCGGCGTCAGCCCTACGCTGCGCGCGGGCACTCACTATGACAGAGGCTCATTCAACGCACCGAGACCGATCCATCCCGACCGCGGTCGGGTAATCTCGGTTCGTGAGGCCGCACGACTGCATTCTTACCCAGACTGGTTTCGCTTTCATTGGACCAAGTGGCACGGCTTTCGAGAGGTTGGCAATTCATTGCCGCCTCGGCTAGCGCGGGCAGTGGTGGCGGAGGTTGTGAAGGCTGCCGGCGCAAGGCCTTCCCGACCGAAAAAGGCTATTGGGCTAGGCGATCCAGAATTGCTTTACCTTGAGAACATCCCGGCGGCCACAAGATTCAATGCCGACTTGACTCGCATACCAAGGAACGCGCTTCGCAAACGTTCGAGAGAAGGCATGGGAAGCAGCGCGCATTCCGGTGCTGGGCGCGCCCGTTCTTAAATCGCGCCATGGGCCGAGCCACGACTACGGTGGCCCCTCCTGCCTAGGAGAGGCCACCGTCTCTCGCGCTAGTCGCGCCACTGTTCGACGATTTTCTCGTAGTAGGTCGCTGCTCTGGTTGGGTAGACGAGGTCGTCTTGGGTGCGGTGGACCAGGCCGCCGCGCTTGAGGCGGTTGATGGCGTCGATCACGGCGACTTCGCCGAGTTCGCTCTCGGCGATGATCTCTTCGATCGACCAGGGCCGCTGGTCCTCTTGGATAACCATCGGCATCAGGACCGTCCAGTCGTCTGCGTTCTGGTCGTTCTCTGGATCACGGATAACCTTCGCGTGCATTGGAGTTACGGCTCCTTTGCCACGGCCCCGGGGCAGTACCAGCTGTCGCCGGGGCCACAAACGTGGCTGTCGTGGGTTGTTCCGCTGCCCGGCTCCTTGGCTGGGCAGCGGGCTCCTACCGGAACGGCTATGTAGTCTACGTCATAGACGAGACGGATTGTCCGCAAACTCCTGGGCACGCTGCGCGATCTCCACGACCGTCACGCCCAAACCGTCCGCGAGCCGGCCGAGATTGCTCCAGGACGGGTTGCGGCGGCCGTTCTCGATGTGGCTGATCCAGGTCTGCTGAAGACCGCTCGCTCTGGCGACCTGCGGCTGGGATAGGCCCTGCTCGTCGCGGATCGCACGCACGGCCTTGCCGAGCGAGTTGAGGTCGGGGGCGGGCATGCGGCTGGATTCTGCCTGGGCGGGCGGACTCCTGGGCGCGCGACGTCGCGCGCGGCGCTCGGGTGCGTTGTGATCTTGGATCTGCGGCGTACGATCCGGACGCCGATCGAGCATCGGCTACGTGGCCGCTGGATTGGTGGGGGGTGCATCGGGCGTGGCCTGCGACATACCCCCTAAAGCGCAGTAGTGGAACTCGACGGCAAGGAGGCCACCGCGTGACCACGAGGATCGCAGATACGGAGACCCGCGAGGGCGGGACGAGCGCACTAGCGGCGATGGCACGCAGCCCGGCCGTCTGGGCGATCGACATCTACTGGCCGGTGCATTGCCGTCTCCGGTGCAAACACGACTTGGCGGCGAGCGCTGAACGCGCGCGGACGAAGGTACGGCGGTCGTGAGGCCTCGGGGGCATCGCAGGCGTGCCCTGGAGCGTGCGTCACGAGCGCATGAGCCTCGGAGGGTGGATGTCGCGCGGATCGAGCCGTCCAGTCGGGGCGGGCGGGCGCGGGTGGGCGCGGTGTGCGTGTTGGCGGCCGTCGCGGCGATCGTCGTCGCCCTACTGCTCGTGGGAGGAGGCTCTCGTGGTGGGGGCGCCGATGGGCCCGGGGTGGCCGGCCGGCCTGCCCACTCGACAGCGCACTCACGTGGGCGACGGCAGGCGCGGGCGTCGGCATCGCGGGCTCCGCAGTCTGCGCACAGCCGTCCAGGCCCTCGGCGTGCGCAGCTATGGCGTGGTGGATGCCGGCGGTGCGCCTCGCACCCGCGTCTCGATGAGCGTGCCGAGAGAGTTGCCCCGCGGGCCGCGGGGCCGGCGTCTTCTGAAGTCGGCGGGGCGCCCACGGGCGCATCGGCGGAGTTTGGGTTTGAACGGTGATGTGTGGTGGCTGAGAGCGTGGTCGGGGAGCGGCTGGTGGGTTTGGTTGGTCGGCGGATGCATCTGCTGGCCGATCCGATGCGTATCCGCCTGATTTTCGCTCTCAGGGGTGGGGAGGCGTCGGTGGGGCAGCTTGCGGATTTGGTGGGTCGTACGCCCAGGGTGATCTCTCATCACTTGAATGTGCTGTATCGGGAGGGGATTCTCGACCGGCGCGGCGAGGGCACCACCGTCTTCTACTGCCTGGCGGACTATTCGGCGTGCAAGGTGTTGCAGCTTGCGGGCGAGGGGGTGAACGCGCGGATCGAAGAGCTCAGCGATATCGCCGGCGAGCGGCAGCCCGCGCACTGGTTCACCTGAGAGAGACGGCGGTCTGGAAGCCCGGCGGGGATCGGGTTTTTGTTTTGCCGGTTATTTACATGGTCGTGTAAATACGTGCTCTTTGGAGTGCGTATGGTGTTTTGGGTCATGTGCGCTTACTGTCGCCGCATGACCTTTTTTCACTCTCATATGAATCCGCGGCGGGTGCTGTGCGCTGGTATGCTCGCTGCTTGTTGTGGGCTGCTTTTGGTGGCGCCGGATGCGTTTGCTGCTGGTGGCGGTAACAGCGTTGGCAGCAAAGTCGGTGAACTTTTGAAGGGGTATGCGGGCGAGGTGTATGGCGGGCTGGCGGGCGTGTCGAGCCTGGTGTTTTTGTGGAATCGCCGTTACACCGAGCTCGCTACGTTTCTTGTCGCGGCGATCATGGTCGGCTGGCTTGTGTTCGCGCCGGACTCGGTTGGCAGCGCGGCTGGGTCGATCGCGAAACAGATCTTTGAATAAGGGGCGGTTGCGGTGAGTGATGAGTTTTCGCCGATTCGCTCCTATCAGCGGATCTTTCGTCCGGACCGGCGGATCTACCAGATCGACGGGCGGCGGCTGCCGGTGCCGGGCGGCGTGCCGCTCACATGGCTTGCCTGGGCACTCGGCAGCGTGCTCGCGGTCCTTGTAGTCAGCGGCCGTTCGCTGCTGTTGAGCGGGATGGTCGCGCTGGCCGCCGGCAGTGCGGGCAGCTTGCGGTCGTGGCGTGCGGCGTTGGCGTGCGGCTGCGTAGCGATGGTGGGCATGCAGGCGGCGGGGCTGTTGTTGGGCTGGGTCGATTGGCCGTTGCGGCTGCTGGTGGTGCCGGCGGCGATCGCGACGGGCGCCTGCCAGGTTTCCCTGGACGGGCGCGCGCCTCACCGTTATCTGATCTCGCATGCGCTGTGGCGGCTGCGCGCGGCACGCCGTTCGCTTGAGCGGCCGCTTCCGGTGGTGGAGGAGCGGCCGGTGGATTGGGCGCCGCGGGTGTGGATCGCCCCGGACCTTGATGCGGTGGTGCTGCGGCATGGCCGTGTGCATGGGCCGGCGCGCCTTGACTTCGCCGAGCAGGTGCTGTTGACCAGGCGCCGCGGCCGGCATGTCGCGCGGCCCGCCGCCGCTCACCGCGCAAGACCGGGCGACCTGCTGACCTCGGCGGTGGAGCTGGGCGAGGGCCAGGTAGTGGAGGTGCGGCCATGACCCGGGCACGATTTCCGTTGCGGGCCGTACACATGAACATCCTGGTCGGCCCAGCCGGGGAAGCGGCGGCGCTTTACCGGCTGCGGATGGTCTCCTACCGTTTCCTGCCGGTCGCAGGGAAGTGGCGTCTGCAGGCCCAGCTTGAACGGCTCGCCTCGACGCTGGCGGCGGACTTCAGCCTATGGAGAGTCTGCCGCGGCTATCCAGCGGAGCGGTACATCGCCGCGACCGAACGGCTACTCGACCCTGAACACGGCGATGCGGATCGGTGGCGGGCGCTGCTTGCCGGCCATGAGGGGCGTCTTTGTGAGCTTGCCTCGCATGTTCCGGAGGTGTACCTGGCGGTCAGCTTGGCGCAACGCAAGCGTCCATCCGGGTTGGGCGCGGGGCTGATCGCCGCCAGCGACCGTGTCAGCGAGGGCGTGCGCAGCGCGTTTCACCTTCACAGGCGTGAGGCAATCGGCAGTGGACGGCTTGCTGAGCTTGCCGCAGCCGAGCAGCGCACGCTTGAGCGGCTCGGCACGCTGCTTCCCGGGGTGCGGCGGGCGCGGACCGTCGAGTTGCAGTGGCTGATCGCCCGCTGCGCGTGCCGCGGGATCGCAGAGCCCGCATTGGATGCCCTGTGGCGGCCGCAGGCGTTGCGGGTCGATACGCCGGATGGCAAGGGCGCCTATGAGCCGCTTGAGCAGGTGCTGTTTCGCCCCGCGAACGCGCCGGTGAGCGAGCACAAGCGGCACCTGCTGATAGAGAGCGAGCAGGGCGATAGCCACCAAGCGCTGCTGACGGTCGGCGCGCTGCCGGATGAGCCGCTGTTCCCCGGCGCGGCAGCCGAGCTGCTGTTCGCCCCATTGGAGGGCTGCGGGTTCCCCGCCGACGCGGTTCTGCACGCACGCTGGGTCGGCAACCGGCAGGCGCTTGGCGAGGTGCGCAAGCGGATCGCGGACGTCGAGAACGCCTACAGCGAGCAGCTTGCCGGCGCGTCGCATGGGCCGAGCTTGATGGCCGGCCAGGACCGGGTGCTGGCACGCGAGTACGAGGCGCAACTGGAGTCCGGCGGGCGGCCGGCGATGCTTTACGGCACGCTCTCCCTCGCGGTCGGCGCACCGGACGAGGGAGAGCTACAGCGGCGCGTGGATGTGCTGCGCGAGCAGTACGGCGACACGCTGCTCCACCAGCCCGCAGGGCTGCAGGCCGCGCTGTGGGCCGACCATCTCCCGCGCGCCGACGGCGGCAGCGTCGGCGACTACCGCCAGCAGGTCAGCGTGGAGCAGTTCGGCGCCTTCGCGGCTACCGGCACGCATGCGGTCGGCTCCGCCGGCGGGGTGTATCTCGGTTACACGCCGACCGGGGTGCCGCGGCCCGTGCGGTTTGACGTGACCGCACCCTCGCGTGAGAACCGTGCCTCCACCGTGCTGCTGGCAGGCACCCTCGGCTCGGGTAAGACGGTCGCGGCGCAGCTGATCGCGCACGCCGCCGCGCTCCGCGGCAGCCGTGTGATCGACATCGACCCCAAGCCCGACCACGGCCTGGACCGCGCTCCAGGCCTCCAGGGGATGGTGGAGGTGCTGGAGCTCTCAGGCGCCCCTGAGCAGCAGGGGCGCCTTGACCCGCTGCTGATCGGGATGGAGGACTTGCGCGAGGAACTGGCGGTCTCCTATCTGCTGGAGCTGCTCAGGGATCCGAGCGCGGCGTGGGAGAACGCGATCGGCCGCGCCGTCAAGCAGGCCGCGCACGAGGGACAGCGCAGTTGCATGCGCGTGATCGAGCGACTGAAGGCCGGCGAGGATCACGCGGCGCGTGAAGCCGGCGAGGCGCTGGAAGTGGTCTGCGATCTCGGTCTCGCCCGTCTCGGATTCGCCGCCTCACCTATCCAGGCAGACTCTCAGGCGGACGCGACGGGGGTGCTGTGCATTCGCACGCCGGGGCTGCTGTTGCCCGACCCGTCGGCGGCGAGGGAGACCTACACGCGGCAGGAGCGGATCTCCGCCGCGACGCTTTCGCTGCTGGCTGCATATGTGATCCGGCTGATCTCCGCCGACCGGCACATGCACAAGCTGGTGCTGCTGGATGAGGCGCACAGCTTTCTTGCCACCCGGCAGGGCCGCGCGGTGGTCTCCCGGCTGGTGAAGATGGGCCGCGCCTGCAACACCACCGTGCTGCTCGCGACTCAGCTGATCGGCGATCTCGGCGAGCTCGCGGAGCTGATCGGCACCTGGCTGATCTTCGGCCAAGACTCCGACAGCGAGGCAGCACACGCCCTCACGCGGCTCGGCCTGGACGGCGAGGAGGAGGCGCTTGTGGAGATGCTGCGCGAAGCGCGCACCGGCCACGGGCTAATGCGCGACCTGCACGGCCGCGTCGGCGAGATCCAGGTCGACGCCGTAGACGCCGACCTGCTTACCGCGCTGGCGACCACCCCGCAAACCGGCAGGGGGCACGCATGAGACGCGCAGTCACCAGACGCCGCACACTGCTTGCTGCCGTGGCGATTCTCGCGCTGGCGGTACTCGCGATCGTGCTGCTTTCCCCGGCGGCGGGTGTGGCGGACACGCTGGCGAACATCAGCCCAGCATCGCCGGGGCCGGCCGGCGGATGGATGAGCCGCTATCCGGTCGGCCGCTACCAGATCGACCAGTATTTCCCGGCGATCTCGGTGAGCCTGATCGGCGGCGTGAACGTCTCGGGGCTGATGCCGATGGTCGCCTACGCCGCCGCACAGGTGATCTGGCTGGTCACCGCGTTTATCTCCTACGCGGTGATCCTCATCTTCCAGTTCGCGTTCAACCTGAACCTACTGACGGGTGAATCCGGGGCGCTTGCGCCGATCGCGCAAGCCATTCACAACATTTACGCCAGTACGTTCGGGCAGCCCTGGCTGATCGCGGCGATCACCGCGGTTGGGGTGTGGGCGATGTGGAAAGCGCTGGTGCAGCGCCGCTACACCCAGACCGCCACGACGCTTGCCACCTCGCTGGTGTACTGCGTGGTGGCGCTCGTGATCGTCGCAAGGCCAGTGCAGACGATCACACCACTCAGCGAAATCAGCAACGAAATGTCGCGGGGATTCCTCTCGCTCACCGCAACGGGGACGGTCAGTGAAGGCGGCGCGGCGGAGCAGGCGGACAGCGGCCGGCTTTTTCAGACGTTGATCGTGGACCCGTGGACGGTGCTGGAGTTCGGCGGCATCGAGCACTGCGTCAACAGCGCTGGCCGTTCGGTGCCGGTGCAGCCGCTATCCCGCAATCCCGGGGAGAACGCGAAGCTCGAGGGCCGCCTTGAAGAAACCAGCGAAGTGCACGCCGAAAACAAGCTGTGTGTGAATAACCGCGAAAAGTACGCGCCGCACATCCTCGCCTACCCGTACCAGAGCCCAGGACGCAACGCCGAGTACGAAGCGATAAAGGACGGCGAAACCGGCAAGCTGCCGTCGTCTGACCCCGGCAAGAGCAACGGCAGCTACACGCTCAGCAAGGCGGATAAGCCGGCCGCAGAAGCCGCGGGCGAGGGCGGCCAGTACGAGCGGCTGCTGATCGCGATCGTTCTCTTCCCCGCAGAGCTCGGCATCTGGGTTCTTATGGGGGCGCTCTCAGCGGGGGTGATCGTGGCGCAGATCGTGCTTCTGCTGCTGCTCGCGTTCGCGCCGGTCGCGCTGATCGCAGCGGTGATTCCGCGTCACGGCCACGCCAGTTTCGTCGGATGGATTAACAAGATGCTCAGCTATCTCGCGCGGAAGGCCGTCTACTCGCTGCTGCTGGCGATCCTGCTCGCGGTCTGCGGCGCACTGCAGGAGGCGACGAGCAGCCTCGGCTGGCTGATGAGCTTCCTCATGCAGGCCATCTTCTGCTGGACGGTCGTTCTGCAGCGCCACCGGCTGATGTCGGGGATGGCAAGCGCGCTGACCGGCAGCAGCACCGCCGGGGAGGGCAGCGGCACCGGACGCCTGCAGACCCTCTACTACGCAACCCGGATGGCGCAGATCGCCGGGGTCGGCCGCAAAACGCCCCCGCCACCTTCAGGGAAACCGGCGAAGCCAAAGGCCAGCCAGCCAACGGCGGGCCACGGCACCACTACGCCGACCAGCACCGTCTCCCGGCCCGGCACAACCGCGAAGACAACCCAGACCTCCAAGCCAGCCTCAAGCAGCTCCGCCGGGCAAGCCGCCAACGCGGGCACCCGCACCCCCACGACGCCATCCGCGCCGCCATCGGCAGCGACGAGGCCGGCCGCGGCGCCGGAGCGACACACGACCACGCCCACACGGCCGCTGCCGATCGACCGTGCCGGCGACCGGCCGCAGAAGCGTGCGGCGGCGACACCCAGCAGCCGCGTGTCGCGGCCAGCAGCAGCGACCCCGACAAGCCAAGCGCCGCCGCGCCGCGCCACCGGCACCCAAACCAGCAGCGGCCGGCCGGGGGCGGGGTCGAGCAGCGCGACAAGCCAGCCCGGGCGGCCGGCGACACAGACCCGCACCGCACCAACCCCGCAGCCGCAGTCGAGCAAACGCCCGCCGCGACAGCCACCAAAGACGACAGCGGCGGGACAGCCGGCGACCAAGACGGCCAGCAGCCCCGGCTCGCGCGGCGCCTCGACATCCACGACCACCCCCGCCCCGCGGAAGGCGGGCGAACCCAAAGGAGAGACCAAGTGATCCGCATCGAACGATCAGACCCGCTGAGCCTGCTGCGGGAGCTCCCGAAAAATTGGGCGCAAAGCGTGATCACCGGCCCGCCGCATCGCGCCGGCCTCGACGATCACGCGGAGGCGCTGTTTGAGGTGATCGTCGAGCTCGCTCGCGTGACCCGAACCGACGCGACGTTGCTGTGGAACGTCGAGCGTGAGCAGCCGCTACCACTTCGCGAGCTGGCATGGGAGTTCCTGTTCGCCGGCTGGCATCTGCAAAAGAGCGAGATGGCGGCCCGCAACGGGCACCTGCTGTTCGCGAAGCGACCACGGTTTCACTGGCAGCCCAGCCGGCAGCCACGACCATCGCGCATCACGGCCGTGCAGACCCGGCGTCCGTGGTGCATACCCGCCCAAGACGACCCGGCCCGCCAAAGGCTTGAGTGGCTGCTGCTGGCGGCGACAAGCCGCGCCGCGTGCGGCGCGTGCGGCACACCGAGAACACGCGCCGCCGTCAGCGGACGGCCGGGCGTCGCGGCGCGCTGCGGACATCGCGACCCGCAAGGCCGCTGCCTGGTGATCGACCCGTTCCATCTCCCCGGCAGCCCGCTCGCCGCGCTGGCCGTCTCGCACGGCCGCAGCTACCTCGGCATCCTGGCACCACTGCGCGCCGTCCCGGAGCGCACCCGGTGAACACCACCGCCACAGCACCACGCAGCGTCCTGGCACTCCTTGCCTGCGTCGGCGTGCTGGCCACAATCGCCGCCGCCCTCGCAAACGGCCAGGCGGCCGCGCACGCCCATCCCCGCCGGCCAGCGGGCACGATCGGCGTGCCGGAGCCACCGGCGCGCGCGATACGAGCAGCACGCCGCTTCACCGCCGGCTACCTGCGGTATATCGCCGGCTCTCACCAGACCCCGGCCGGCGCGACACCCAGGTTGGCGCGGCGGCTGCGCGCCCACCGGCCGGTTCTCTCCCCAGCCGAGGAGAAGCGCACCCCCCGGCTGCTCACACTGACCATTTCCCCCGCTGCTGGCATGCGGGCGAGCGTGCTGGTCAGCGACGGCGAAGGCGTCCAGTACCGGCTGCTGCTGGCACTCGCCGAATCCCACCATCGGCTGCTCGTCTCACAGGTGCAGGCGGCCACATGGTGAAACAGGCCGTAACCGGTGTGCTGAGACTGCGCGCGGGATGGATGCGGCTCTATCTCCTGGCCGCACTGTTCGCGGGTGGGCTGCTGGCGCTGCTGCTGGGCGGCATGGTCGCAGCGGTACTCGGCGCAAGCGTGGCAAGCTGCGGCACCGGCATCGCGCAAGCCGAAAGCGGCGAATCCGCCACCACGGCAGCCGTCCAGCAGATCCCGCCCGAACGCCTCGCGTTCTACCGGCAGGCCGCCCGCCGGTTCGACATCGACTGGACGTTCCTGGCTTCGATCGCAGCGCAGGAGTGCAGCTCCGGCGACTGCGCCGGCACCAACCCGTCGGGTTGTGCGGGGCCGATGCAGATCGCCTACGTCCGCGGCAGCCCATGCAGCCCCGGACCTGGGCCGACGTTGTGGGAACGCTTCGCCGTCTCAGCGCACCCCGGCCAGCCGCCGAACATCAACGACCCGGCAGACGCGATCTACACCGCCGCCCGGATCCTCAGGCAAGACATGGGTGCCCCGGCTGCGGCCGGCAGCTACAACGCCTACTACCAGGCCGCGTGCCGCTACTACGGCGCGTGCACGGATGCGACCGTCTCCTACGCAGCCGAGGTGATGGCCCGCGCCGTCGCCTACGGGTTCACCGGCCCCGGCGCCCCCACCGACAACAGCGCGGCAGCGCAGCCCGCCGCCGCGCAACCATCGACCGGCTGCGCGAGCGTCATCTTCACCGGCGGCAGCAGAGGCGACCGGCGGATCGTGAAGATCGCCGAGAGCCAGGTCGGCCAGCACGAGCAGCCAGAAGGCAGCAACTGCACCATCTACGGACCCTGCAAAGAGGAGTGGTGCAGCCTGTTCGCCTCCTGGGTATGGCAGCACGCCGGTATCCCCTTGGAAGGACCGACCGCTCTCTACGGGTATTCGGGCAGCCTCTACACCTGGACTGCCGATCACGGCGGCCGGGTGCTGCCAGCCACAGCGACCCCGTCGCCGGGGGACCTCGTCTTCTACGGCCACGGCCCCTCCGAAAGCCTGCACGTCGGCATCGTCGTTGACGTACTGCCCGACGGGCGGATCGAAACGGTCGAGGGCAACTACGACAACCACGTCGCCCGGGTCGGCCCATTCAACCCCGCCGAAGCAGTCAAAGCCGGAGAGGCGGGGCCGGTGTACGGGTACGCGCAGCCGCCGTCCGCCGGCCAGACCGGGAGCGCTGCGGGATGAACACGCGGATTTATGTCAATCGCGGCGCGGGTGGTCTCGTGTCGCCATGCGAGAAGGGAGCCTCGATGACACACGAAACGAAGACCCCGCGCGAGCCTGCCGGGCCGCAGCCGGGGAGGATTCTCGACCTGTTCGCCGGCGCCGGCGGATGGGACGAGGGGCTGCGGCCGCTCGGGCTGCAAGCGCTCGGCTTGGAGCTTGACCAGCGGGCGTGCCGCACCGCGGCCGCGGCCGGGCACGAGCGGCTGCAGGCCGACGTCGCCGCGCTTGACCCGTTGGAGCTCGCGCCGGTGTGGGGGCTGGTCGGCTCGCCGCCGTGCCAGGCGTACTCGACGGCGGGGAAGCGCCTCGGCCGTGCCGATCAGCCGCTTGTGGTCGCTTGCGCGCATGAGCTCGCGGCGAGCAACGACAGCCGGCGGGCGTGGCGTGAGGGCTGCCGGGACGAGCGGTCGCTGTTGACGGTCGAGCCGCTTAGGTACGCGCTCGCGCTGCGACCCCGCTGGATCGCGTTGGAGCAGGTGCCGGCAGTGCTCGAGCTTTGGGGCCTGTTCGCCGCGCTGCTCGCCGCGCACGGGTATCAGACGGCGGTCGGGGTGCTGCGCGCAGAGTGCTACGGGGTGCCGCAAACGCGCCGCCGCGCGTTCCTGATCGCGTCCCTCGACGGGCCAGTCAGGCTGCCCGAGGCGACACACCGCTCCTACGACGCGCGGCGCCGCCGTGTCCCGGACGCCGAGCGTCACCTGCGCCCCTGGGTGAGCATGGCAGACGCGCTCGGCTGCCCCGCGCAGGGCAGGGTGCACACCAACAACCAGACCCACGGAGGCCGCCGCCCGCAGGGGCTGTGCCGGCCGCTGGACGCGCCCGCGCACACGCTCGACACCGCATCCCGCTCGTGGACTTTTCACGGCCGGGAGTGGGCGTTCCGCAACCGGCCGCGTCACCCCGAGGTGCTGCGTGACCCGGACACGCCCGCGCCGACGATCATCGCGCGCGGCCACCAAAGCTGGGTGCACCGCAGGCCCGCCACGACAGTCGCGTGCGACCCGCGGATCGCGCGGCCCGGCGGCAAGCGCAACGCGCGTGACCCGCACGCTCCCGGACGCAGCCAGGACGCGATCCGCGTCACCGTGACACAGGCAGCGATCCTCCAAGGGTTCCCCGCCGGCTACCCCTGGCAGGGCTCCCGCAGCCGCCAGTTCGCGCAAGTCGGCAACGCCGTGCCGCCGCCGCTTGCAAGGCGCGTCGTCGAAGAGGCGACACGACCGGGTGGCCGCTCATGAGAGCCGCCACGACAAGGCGCGCTATGCGGCCGGCCAGTTCGCTCATTGGTTCGCCTATCGGTTCGCTCGTTGGTTCGCTGATCGGTTCGTTTGCCGTGTGGGGTCGTGGGAGCGTGATCGCGCTTGGGGCCTGCGATCCGGCCGGGTGTGGTTTTGGCGAGATCTATCTCTCAGGAGTAGCTATATGAGGAGCACTACACCGAAGGACCAGGCTGCCGCGCTTGGGCTGGGTGTGCTGATCGTGGCTGGGCTGCTGGCTCACCTGGCGGCCAAGGGCATCCCTGGACCCGTTGGGATTGGCTCGACACCGATTCGAGGCGATCTCCCACCGCTTGCCGCGGGCATCGTGCTCGCTGCTGTTCTGGTGGCGTGTCTGCGTTTCGTGTTCACCCGGCGTGCTCTCGCCTACCGGGTGCAGCTGGAGCTTTTGCCGGCGGACGATTTCGACCCGCCGCTGGAGGCGATCCGCCGCTTCGCATCCCAGCTTGCGCGCGCACGTCGCGGGTTCCTGGCGGGCTGGCTTGAACGGCCAGGCAGCGCGATTCGGGTGCTGCTGGTCCCGGACGAGCATGGGGTGCTCGGCTACCGGCTGGAAGTACCCGCGCGCGCCAGGAGGTCGGTGGAAGCGGCGCTGACCGCCTACAGCGGCGTGGACGTCAGAGGATGCGAGCGGGTGTCGCTAGCCAGCGGTGCGGCGCGGGTGAGGGTGGAGTTGCGTCTCGCCGGCTCGGCGTCGCGGCCGCTGGGGGATCCCGGTCTTGACCCCGACCCGTTGCAGGGCATCGCCGCCGCGCTCGGTCGCCTGCACGGACAGCACGATGGTGCGATCGTGGCGGTCGACCTGCTGCCGAAGACTGCCGCGCAGGCCCGCCGGTTTCGCTCCGGGCTGCTCAAGCGTGCCGCGCAGGACGCCGGGCTGCAGGCTCCAGGTGCGTTCGCCGGCCTGTCTGACGGGCAGCAGCGGGGGGCGGGGCGGCTGCCGGCGCAGACGGTGGACCGGCTGTTGGCTACGCGCGCGTTGCAGCGCAAGCTCGACGCCAGCGACCCGCTGTTCACGGTTCAGATCCTGCTCTGCGTGCAGGCTCCCGAGCGTGCGTTCGCGCAGGCCGCGATGCAGGCGTTGCTGTCGTGCTTTGAGATGTTCACCGGGGAGAACCATCTCCGCGCCGCCGGGCTGCGGTTCGGTGGCCTGGGGTTCCTCGGCGCCGACGCGCCGTGGCGGCGCAAGGGCTTCGACCGGCGGCTACACAGCGGACGGTTCGCCCCGGTGGGCAGGGGCAGCGTGCTTTGCGCATCGGAGATCGCCGGCCTGCTCAAGCCGCCGACCGTCAACTGCCGGGTAGAGAACGTGACGCGTTCCGGCGGCATGATCACGCCACCACCGCCAGGGCTGCCGACCTACAAGGGGCAGAAGAGCCTGATCCCGCTCGGCCGGATCGCCGAGCAAGGCCGCGACCGAGTCGTCGGCGTCCCGGTGCAGGGGACGTTCTTCTGCTACATGGCCGGCCGCTCGCGATACGGGAAGACGGAGACCGCGATCGGCCAGTTCGTCGCGCTAGCCCGAGCCGGCTACGGCGGCCTGTTCCTGGACCCACACGCCGACGCGATCAGGGACATCAAGCCGTATCTCACCGACCCCGGCATCCGCGAGCGAGTCGTGGAGATCGACCTCTCAAACAGCGAGACCGCCACGCACATCCCCGCGTGGAACCTGTTCGCGCTCGACCGGCGCACCCCCGCCGAGGCGGCCGGGAAGGTCGAGGCGTTCGTGGACGCGCTCGCCGCAGCGCTCGGCTGGGACGAGCGCAACACCCGCGCGCTGAACCTCGCAACCCAAGCCGCCCAAGCACTCGTCGAGCTCGCCATGACACTGCCGGCCGAGCTCGCGCCGACGATCTTCCAGATCCCCACGCTGCTATCCGACGACGAGTGGCGGCACGCAGTCCTGCCAGCCCTGTCGCCGGGCACACGCGGGTTCTTCCAAGACCGCTTCCCCCGGCTGCCAGGGGAGGCGACCACGGCGGTCACGAACCTGATCGACCGGCTCCGCGCCGCCGCTCCGGTCGCCAAGTTCCTCGGCTCCCCCGTCTCCACCTACGATGCGGCGCGCGCGATGCGGGACGGGCTGATCGTGCTCGCGTGCCCCGGCTCCGGGTCAACCCGCGACCGGCTCGCCGCCAACCTATTGGTCTACAACGTGCTCCACAGCGCGAAGGCAAGGGCATCGATCGCGCCGGAGCAGCGCCGCACGTTCTGGCTCTTCTGCGACGAGCTTCAGACCTACGACGGGCCAAACCTCCCCGTCCTGCTGGAGCAGTCCGCGAAGTACGGCGGCCGCGCGTTCCTGTTCAACCAGAACCCCGAGCGGCTCAGCCAGGCGACATGGAACGCGGTCACCACCAACCGCTCCCACCTCCTCTCAAGCACCGTCAACGCGAAGGCCGCCGGCATGATCGCCAAAGAGTGGTCAGGGCAGCTCGATGCGAAGACCATCACCGGCCTGGCCCGTTTCACCTACCTGGCGTCCATTACCCACGGGCCACGCGCCAGCAAGCCGTTCCTTGTGCACGGCCTCACCACCCACGAGCTGCACGGAGAGCACCATCACCCCGAGCAGGTCGCAGACCTCGACGCGCTGATCCAGCAGACCACCAAAGGTGACACGAGCACGGTCGACGGCCAAGCGCACGAGCAGAACATCCGGCAAGCCATCGAAGCAACCCACGCCGGCCGTGCGCGTGAAGTGGTCTCCCGTGGACACACCATCCAACCGGCATCGGACGAGGAGGACGAATGGGAGCACTGACACCAGCCGCGGCGATGCTGCCCGCAATCTCGACCGAGATCCTCACAAGCCTCCACCAGCACCGGCTGCTCACCACCGCACAGGTACACCAGATGCACCTACCCAGCCGCAGCCGCCGTTGGACAGAGCGAGTCCTAGCGCAACTCGCTGCACGCGAGCTCACCACGTTCGTCCAGCCAGGCAGACGCGGCCCACGCCTCTACTTCCTCACCCCTGCGGGCGCGGAAGCCGTCGAGCAGATCCCCACCCGCGCAGAGACACGCAGCAAGCTCATCACCCCCGAGCAAGCCGCCGGGCCACTCTGGAAGCACACCCTGGCAGTCAACGAGGCCGGGATCGCGTTCATCCACGCCGCGCGGGAACGAGGGGACGAGTTCGGTCCGTTCGGCTGGCGACACGAGATCGCGCACACAGCACCGACCGCTGGCCACAGCCGCGGCGAGAAGTTGATCTCAGATGCCCAGCTCACGTATCTGCAGCATGCGCCTGGCGGGCGGCTCACTTTCCACTACCGGCTCCTGGAGCTTGATCGTGCGACCGTCCCGACAGACATTCTCGCCTCGAAGCTCGCACGCTACGCCGACCTGTTCCACCACGCCCCGACCGGCACGAGCAAGCCGGCATGGAAAGCACGCTACCCGATCTTTCCCGACATTCTCTGCGTCCTGGCAGGCAAGCCGCGCGCCGCGCTTCAGCGTCGCACGCAAACCGTCCTGGCGCTGTGCCAAACAGACCCCCGCCTGCAGGCCGCACCTGAGGTCCGGATCTCCCTCGCGCTGCTCGATGACCTCCAAGCCTACGGGCCATATGCCCCGATCTGGCGGCAACCCGGCAACCCGTCTCAGACCCTCGACTGGCTTGGCGACCTGCCGGGCGGTGCACGATGAAGCTGGACGAAGACGATATCCAGCGGATCGCCGAGCGGGTCGTGACGCTGCTCACTCGTGAGCACAGCACGGGCGGACAGCGCTCGGTTCTGCCGCGCGAGGCAGCACCGGCTCCTTCCGGGCTGGTCGACGCGGCGATGGTCGCCCGGACGCTTGGCGTCGATCGCAACTGGGTCTATGCGCACGCGAAGCAGCTCGGTGGCGTTCGCCTCGGGGGACCGCAAGGACGACTGCGCTTCGATCTCGCGCAGCTCAGCGATCGGCTTGCTCCGCAAGCAGGCGGCGCTTCCCTCCAGGCCCGGACTCCGGCCGGACGGCGCTCCCAGCGCCGACCGTCGGCGGCACGTCGCCGTCAGACCTGTACTCCCGGTCGCGTACGGCCTAAAATCGCTCTACAGACCAATACGGCCGGGCGACGCGCCAACGCCCCCGGCCCGACAACGAGAGGCTAGGTCCCGATGCAAGGCCAACGTACCAGGGGCGTCATCTGATGCCCCGCCCAGTCAAAGGGCATATCCACACCAGGATGCTTTCGGACGGCACCTGCGCGTTCCATTTGCGTGTCCCCTACCAGGGCGAGCGGGTGCGGGTGATCCTGCACGAGCGCGAGGGCTGTGACTGCGGTTGCGGCGGCGGCTGGGATGAGCCGGCGGCGCGCACCGAGCTTGGCAACATCCTCGCGCGCATCCGCGTCGGTGTCTGGGAGCCGCCGGAGCCGCCCGACGCGATCATCGAGGCCAGGCAGCCGAACGGGATACCGACTTTCCGCGAGTACGCGGAGTGGTGGCTGCAGGCGAAGATCGACGGCCTGCTCGGCGGCAAGCCGATCAGCGAGAACACGATCCGCGACTACCGCTGGCGACTGAGCGTGCATCTGCTGCCGTTCTTTGGCCGCTACCGGCTGGACGAAATCGACCGCGAGCTATGCCTGCAGTTCAAGGCGCTCAAGCTCCGTGAAGCCAGCGAGCAACGAAGCGCGCTTCTGGCGGGCGCCGATCTGCGCGACCATCGCAGACGCGGCGTCGTGCCGCTGGGGCCGGCGTCGCTTCGCAAGCTGACCGGCGGCGTGGCGTCGATCCTCGATGACGCGGTCGAGGATGGGCACATCGCCCACCATCCCGCGCGCGGCAAGCGGATGCGCGTCCATGTGCCAAGGCCCAACCGCACGTTCCTTGAGATGGACGAGCTTGCGTGCCTGCTCGACGCCGCCGCACAGCAGGATCGTGCACTTGACCAAATCGTCGCGCCCTCCAAACTGGGGCCGACGGCGGCGCTGGTGGTGCACATGCTCTCCCAAGGCAAGCGGTCTGAGCAGATCGCGCATGAGCTTGGGATCGCGAAGTCGACCGTCTCCTACCACCTGCGCCGCGCCGGCGCGAACGTCGGGCGCGGCTACGTCGGGCGTCGCGTCGTCTGCGAGATCCTTGGCCGCTCCGGCGTGCGGGTCAGCGAGCTTTGCGAGATCCGGATCGGCCAAGTTCGCCTCCACGACGCCGATGGCGCACGCTTCCGCATCCCCGACTCGAAGACCGAAACCGGCATCCGCGAGGTTCAGATGAGCCCCGACCTCGTGGAGGCCGTGATCGAGCACATCGACCAGCTACGCCGCTGCGGCCGCTGCACCGCCCCAACCGACCATCTCGTGCAGAACCTCCACGGCGGCCGGCTGAGTCGCCAGCGCGCCGCGCAGATCGTCAGCGAAGCCGCCGGCCAAGCAACCAAGACGCTCGGCAGCAAGGGACTGCCTCCGCTGCCGCACATCACCCCGCACAGCCTGCGGCGCACGTACATCTCGATCGCGCTGCTCGCAAACAACTTCGACGTGAAGTGGGTGATGGGCCAGGTCGGGCATGCCGACAGCAAGATGACTCTCGACGTCTACGCCCAACTGGAGCAGCGCGTCGACCGCAGCCACGGCAAGAGCTTCGATGGCCTGGTCCGCAAGGCCCGCGAGCAGGTCACAAGGCTCCAAGCGCCCGCCGCGGAGCCGGGGTTTAGGTCACGAAAAGGTCACCAAGCCCAAAACACGCCCTCGCAGACCCCTAAAACGCCCCGGAAGCGAAAGCAAAAACCCGCCAATTTGCAGCGGATTCGCGGAATGGCGAGACCCAGACTCGAACTGGGGACACCACGATTTTCAGTCGTGTGCTCTACCAACTGAGCTATCTCGCCGCGACGCCTGATCCTATCGCCTAGCCGGCGCCCCGGTCCAGAGCAGCAACTGCCCTGACCCCAGCCCACACGGGGAGCGACACCACCTCGACCCCGACCGTGTTAGGGTTCCCTAAGAATAACCGACCGCCACAATCTGGATTACGCATTGAGCCCCGACGACGTCTCCCCTTCAAAGCCCACCCGATGGTCCCTGCGCCGGCTTGCCTGGTGCGCAGCCGGCCTGACGCTGCTCGGCCTGCTCGCATGGCAGGCGATCGGAGCATCGGGTGGCACCCCGGACCCCACCGACCCCTCGACGAATCTCAGCCACGGCGCGGTCATCCTCGACAGCGGCCTGCTCGTGCTCAGAGAGGGCCTGGAGACAGTGCTCGTGCTGGCGGCGATCACGGCGAGCTTCAGAGGCGGCGACGGCGCCCACCGCAAGCCCGTCGCCTTCGGTGCCGCTGCCGCGCTCGCCGCGACGGTGGCGACCTGGTTCATTGCGATTGCGATCACCTCCGCGGTCGGCGAAGGCAGCCTCAACCTGCAGGCGGCGAGCGGGCTGCTCGCGGTCGCGGTGTTGCTCATCGTCATGAACTGGTTCTTCCACAGGGTCTACTGGACCGGCTGGATCTCCCACCACAACAGGCGACGACGCAACCTGATGAACGGCGATGGGCGCAGTGCGCAGAGGATCGTGCTGGGGCTGGCCGCCCTCGGCTTCACCTCCGTCTACAGGGAGGGCTTCGAGGTCGTGCTCTTCCTGCAGAACCTGCGCCTGCGCTACGGCTCAGACGTCGTGCTGGAGGGCGTGCTGATCGGCCTCGCCTTCACCGCGGTCGTCGGGTATGCCACCTTCTTCGCCCACAGCCGGCTCCCCTACAAGCGGATGCTTGTGATCACCGGCGTCCTGCTGGGAGTGGTACTGCTCGTGATGTTCGGCGAGTCGGTCCAGGAGCTGCAGCTCGCGGGCTGGATCGGCACCACGCCGATCGGCGTCTCGGTGCCCGGCTGGCTTGGCCTGTGGTTCTCGATCTTCCCGAACGTGGAGACGGTCGCCGCTCAGGCGATCGCGGCGATCTTCGTGGTCGGCTCATACGTCCTGGCCGAGGAGATTCGCGTAAAGCGCCCGCGCAGGCGAGGTGAGCGCCCGGCGGTGCGGGCGAGCGAGCCGCCGCCGAGGTCACTCAGGGGCGCTTCGCCTGCTCGGTCTCGAATTCCTGGATGAGGGCCTCGTAGGTCCTTCGCAGACCATCCTGGATGCTGACCTGCGGGCGCCATCCAAGCTCGTGCTGCGCGCGTCCTACGTCCAGCCGGCTCCGCTGAAGCTCGCCGGGCCGCAGGTCGGCGAGCTCTGGCTCCAGGGCGGAGCCTGAGATCTGCTTGAGCTCGCGCCAGAGGGTCGCGACGTCGGTCTCCGCGGAGGTCGCGACGTTGTAGGTGCCGCGGCGCCCGGAGCTGGCGATCAGGGCGCTGACCACATCGTCGACGTAGACGTAGTCTCGCGTCGGCTTGCCGTGGCCGAAGATCTTCGGTGCCCTGCCCTCGTGTATGCAGCCTGAGAAGATCGCCACGACCCCCGCCTCGCCGTGGGGGCTCTGACGCGGCCCGTAAACGTTGCCAAGCCGGCAGATCGCGTTGGGGATCCCCGATGAGAGCGACCAGGTGTTGACGTAGGCCTCGGCTGCCCACTTGGAGGCGCCGTAGGGCGCAAGCGGCGCGGGAGTCCACGTCTCATCGGTGGGCAGCGGAGCGGCGTCGCCGTAGAGCGCTCCGCCGGTGGAGGTGAAGACCACCGGCGCCTTGGCCGCGACCGCGGCATCCAGCACGTTGAGTGTGCCGGCGACGTTGACCTGCAGGTCGCGCAGCGGGTCCTTCACCGAGGCGGTCACGCTCGCCTGTGCGGCGAGGTGGAAGACGGCGTCGGGCTCGGCGTCCGCAACCGCGTCGAGCACCGCCCCCCTGTCGACGATGTCGATCGTGAGCAGGTCGGCCGCGGCTGCGACCCGGCTCCGCTTGCCCGAGGAGAGGTCGTCGAGCACCGTCACCTGCCTGCCCTGGCCGAGCAGAGCGTCGACGAGATGGGAGCCGATGAAGCCGGCGCCGCCGGTCACTATCGCTCTGCCTGACACGCGTGGGAATCTAACCGAGCGTGCGCTGTCGCGCGGCCAGCACCTGCTCGACGGTCGGCACAGCTTCATCCACGCGACGCAGGAACCGCACGTCCTCTCGTCCACGCAGCGCCGTCGGGATCGCTGAGCCTCCGAGCAGGACCGCGATCGTGGGATGTCTCTGACGCAGCTCCTGCACGAGCCGCTCGGCGATCGGGCCGGCGGAGGCGACGTTTGCGCCGAGCACGATCACCTCGGGCGCCTGGCTCTGGATCACCGACTGCAGCTGCTCGACGCCGAGCTCGAGGTCGAGCGTGGTCTGGAACCCCGCCGCCGCCAGTTGGTCGTGGACCATCTGCAGCGAGAGCGTGTGGTCGTCGTCCTCCACGCCCGCGATCAGCACCCGCTCGCGATCGGGCTCTGCGTGGCGGAGCATGTACCTGTGCATCGTGGCAAGGATCCGCCTGCTTATGCCTGTGGCCAGCTGCTGGGAGCCGGCGTCGATCGAGCCCTGCTCCCAGAGTTCGCCGATTCGGCGCATCGAGGCGCCGATCACTTCCTCGTGCAGCATCGAGGGTGGGATGCCGTCCTCGATCGCCTGCGCGATCACGCCCTCCGCGGTCTCTGCATCGCCGCGCTCGATCGCAGCCGAGTAGCGTGAGAAGGCCTCCTCGACCAGCTCGGTGGGCTCTGCGTCGGGGCGCATGCGCGCCTGTGGCCCTGTGCTGCCGAGAACTTCCAGGAAGGCGTCGAGCAGTGTGGGGTCGAAGTGCTTGCCGCGCTGGGCGACCATCATCGCCACCGCCTCCTCGACCGAGAAGGCCAGGCGGTATACGCGGTCGGAGGTGAGCGCGTCGAAGACGTCGGCGATCGCGACGATCCGACCCTCGATCGGGATCGTCTCCCCGGCCAACCCTCTCGGGTATCCGCTGCCATCCCACTTCTCGTGGTGGCTGAGCGCAATCGAGGCGGCAAGGTCGAGGATCGAGGAGGATGAGCCGCGCAGCAGCCGATGACCCTCCTCGGTGTGGGTCTCGACTATCGAGCGCTCCTGCTCGGTGAGTGGGCCGGGCTTCAGCAGGATCGCGTCGGGAATCGCGACCTTGCCGACGTCGTGCAGCGGAGCGGCGTGGGTGATGCGCTCGCAGAACTCCAGGTTCATCCCGAGCTGGCCGGAGAGCAGCGCGGAGAAGCGGCCGATGCGCTCGATGTGGGCGCCGGTGTCCTCGTCTCTGAACTCCACCGCCATCGAGAGCCGCCGCACCGTCTCGGCCTGCGCGACCTCGAGCTCCGAGAGCGCTCGCCGCAGCTCGCTCGTCCGGCTCTCGATCTCGCGCTCCAGGGCCGTCCGCCGCCCCTCGCCGGCGAACCAGCCAAGCAGCGCCGCGAGGCCTGCGAGCACCACGGCAACCGCGGCGATGAGCGGCGCCGCTGGTCTCGAGACCAGCACGGCGATCGCCCCCGCGGCCGCGATCAGCCCGAAGGGGCCGCCGAGCAGAAGCGTCTTCGGTAGAGCTCGCGCAAACCCCGCGTACTTGCCAAGCAGATGCTTGAGCCAGTCGGGCAGGCGCGGAGAACCGGGGCGGCCGGCGCCAGGACCCGACGAGGAGCCGCCGTCGCCACCACCGCCGCGCGAGCCACCACCGCCCGAGCCACCACCGCGTCCGCCGTCGCCACCGGGGCCATCGCCCCCGCCTGAGCCCCCGCCCCCGGACGCACCGCCCGAGGCGCCGCGAAACAGGCGCAGCAACGAGCCACCGCCCAGATCGCGTCCGGCGGGCTCAGTCGATACCAGGTGGGTCAATCCGCGGCCCGACAATCTCCGTCCTTCTTGGCTCTCGCTTTCTCGACGACGGTTCCCTCGGCACTGGGTCCTCTCTGCGCTTGCAAGCCATGCACGCGCCTTCGGCTCGCACGCGCGCAACTCCACCGCTTCGATCGACATTTCCGGGAAAAACTTGAGTGCGGTAACTCGAAAATCGGCTACCAATTCGACTCCTTGGGGCCAGTGCCGCCCCCGGCGCTGGTCCGGAGCGTCGGTTACGATCGCACCCATGCATACCCGCAAACTGTTCACAACACTCTCCGCCGGAGTCCTCGCGGCCAGCACGATCGTCGGCTGTGGCGGCTCCTCGACAAACGGCGTCGAATCCAAGAGCCCAACCGAAATCGTCTCGGCGGCCCAGAAGGCGGCCGAAGGCGCCAAGTCGGTCAGGGTCGCCGGCTCGGTGAGCAGCGCGGGGACGAAGCTCTCTCTCGACCTGCAGATCGCCCAGGGCAAGGGCGCCAAGGGCAGGATCTCGGAGGGGCCGCTCAGCTTCGAACTGGTCCGCGTCGGCGATAGCGTCTACATCAAGGGCAGCGCCTCCTTCTACGAACACTTCGCTGGCGGCGAAGCCGCCAAACTGCTGCAGGGCAAGTGGCTGCAAGCGCCGGCCACCAGCGGCGAATTCGCGACGCTCGGCAGCCTCACGGATATGCATCAGCTGCTTGGCACCGTGCTCGGCGAGCATGGCTCGCTCGTCAAAGGCGCCACGAGCACCGTGGACGGCAAGAAGGTCGTCGCCGTGAAGGACAAGAGCAAGGGCGGCGTGCTCTACGTCGCCACGACCGGCAAGCCCTACCCGATCCAGATATCCAAGAGCGGCAGCACCGGCGGCAAGGTCACCTTCGAGGAATGGGATGCCCCGGTCAGCATCGCCGCTCCCACCGGCGCGATCGACATCGAAAAGCTGAAGTCCGGCGCCTGAGGCCCAGGAGCCACGGGCTTCAGACGAATTGCGCCTGGAGCCCGACGGCGCCGGGATCTCGCGGCCGCCAAGCGGCTACAGCGCGAGCGCGATGTACCTGGTCTCCAGGTACTCCTCGATGCCCTCGAAGCCGCCCTCACGCCCGAAACCCGACTGCTTGACACCGCCGAAGGGCGCGGCAGGGTTGGAGACGATGCCCTGATTGACGCCGACCATCCCGAACTCGATCGCCTCGCTGACGCGAAACGCCCGCTTGAGGTCGTTGGTGTAGAGGTAGGCGACCAGGCCATACTCGGTCGCGTTTGCCATCTCGATCGCCTCCTGCTCGCTGCCGAAGGTCGCGATCGGGGCGACCGGCCCGAATATCTCCTCGCGCAGCACCCTGGCCTTCGGTGGCACCTGCGAGAGCACGGTCGGCTCAAAGAACCAGCCTGGCCCCTCGAGCGACCTTCCTCCGGTAAGCGCCTTGGCGCCGCTATCAAGCGCATCCTGCACGAGCTCCTGCACCTTCTCGCGCGCGGCGCTGTCTATCAGCGGCCCGACCTGGACCTCGGCCTCGGTGCCGCGCCCCACCTTCTGCGCGCCGATCCGCGCGGCCAGGCGCCTTGCGAACTCCTCTGCGATCGGCTCGGCGATAAGGAACCTGTTGGCGGCGGTGCAGGCCTCGCCCACGTTTCTCATCTTTGCGAGCATCGCCCCCTCGATCGCATCATCCAGGTCCGCGTCCTCGAAGACGATGAACGGGGCGTTCCCGCCGAGCTCCATCGAGACGCGCAGCACCTGCTCGGCGGACTGTTCGATCAGCCGCCTTCCGACCTCGGTCGATCCCGTAAAGGAGACCTTGCGGGTGCGCGAATCCTTCAGCAGCGGCTCGATCACCGATCCCGCTTTGCTTGCGCAGATCACGTTCAGCACCCCGTCTGGGAGTCCCGCCTGCTGCAGGATCTCCGCAAGGGCGAGCATAGAGAGCGGCGTCTGCTGGGCGGGCTTGAGCACCATCGTGCAGCCCGCGGCCACCGCGGGGGCGATCTTGCGGGCGCCCATCGCCGCCGGGAAGTTCCAGGGCGTCACGAACACGCAGGGCCCGACCGGCCGGCGCATCGTGAGCAGCCGCCCGCTGCCGGTCGTGTTGGTCATGTAGCGGCCGTGAATGCGGACCGCCTCCTCTGAGAACCAGCGGAAGAACTCTCCCGCGTAGGCGATCTCGGCGCGCGACTCGGCGACCGCCTTGCCCATCTCCAGGGTCATCAGCAGCGCAAGCTCATCGGCGCGCTCGCGCAGCTGCTCGTAGACGCGCCGCAGGATCTCGCCCCGCTCGCGCGGCGGGTACTCAGCCCAGGACGCTTGCGCTTGCGCGGCGGCAGACAGCGCGTCGAGCGCATCCTGCTCGCCGGCGTCGGCGACCTCTGCGATCGTCTCCCCGGTCGCGGGATCTTCCACTCGCAGCGTCCCGCCGCCTCGTGCGGGACGCCACGTTTCGCCGATCAGCAGATCCTTGCGGACCTTCTCGAGTACCGACGTCTCTCTCGCATCTAGAGTACCCATCTTCCGAAACTCGAGCTCTCATCTCCTGTTGCACCGCTAAGTGGAGCACACCTCGGCTCCGATCCAGAGCCTGTAGGACGCCATGAGGTCAACTTACCACCCGACATCGAGTAGCCGCCGCCGCGAGGCGGGCCGCGCCCTCGGCGCCCTGGCGTTGCTGATCGCGATGCTCGCACTGCCGCCGATCGCCCGCGCTCAGGCGACCAAGGGCAAGCCCAAGGCGCAGCCCACGCTGCTAATCGAAGGCGGCGGCGACGGCCACGGGGTGGGCATGAGCCAGTGGGGGGCCTACGGCTTCGCCGAGCACGGATGGGACTACCAGTCGATCCTCACCCACTACTACAGCGGCACCGCGCTTGGCCAGGTCTCCCAGAAGCGGATCGTCAAGGTGCTGGTCGGCCACAGGGTGCAGAAGGTGCCGATCGAAGCCTACGTGCGTGGAGTCATCGCGGCGGAGATGTCCTCCAGCTGGCCGAAGGCGGCGCTCGAGGCCCAGGCGATCGCGAGTAGGACCTTCGCGATCACAGACGACGCGGGCGGCAGCAGCTTCGACGTCTACTCCGACACCCGCTCCCAGGTATACCTCGGAAAAGCGGCCGAAACCAGCGCATCGAACGAAGCCGTCAAGGCAACTGCGGGGCAGGTCGTCACCTACCAGGGCAAGCCCGTGATCACCTACTTCTTCGCAAGCTCCGGCGGCAGGACCGAGAGCATCCAGAACTCCTTCCTCGGCGCCTCCCCCGAGCCGTGGCTCAAAGGTGTGCTCGATCCCTACGACGGCGGCCCCCTGCATCGCTGGACGATCAAGCTCGACTTCGCCGAAGCCGCCCGGGACCTCCAGGGCCTCATGAAGGGCACATTCGAGGGGATCGAAGTGCTAAAGCGCGGCTTCTCTCCGCGGATCGTGCTCGCCGCGGTCCTCGGATCGAAGGGCAAGACGGAGGTCAGCGGCCCGGAACTGGCAGAACGCCTCGGCCTCTACGACAGCTGGGCCTACTTCAGCGTGCAGAAGAACGGCAAGACCACCAAGGAGCCTGACCTCAGCGGGCCGCAGCCAAGCGCCCCAGAAGAAGCTCCGCCCGCGCCGCCACCCTCTACCGGCGCGCAGGGCGGCGTGCGGGCGCCTTGAAACCGCCGCTCAGCGCACGCCGGCTTCTCCTGCTAAGAAGGCTTGCGTGCCAACGCCTGCGCCGCTGCTGATCGCCGATATCCCCTGGCTGCTCTACCGTTCATTCTTCGCACTCCCGAAATCGATCAAGGGAGCCGAGGGGAGCCGGTGGGCGCACTGCTTGGCACCGTGAACGCCCTGCTCGGTGCGATCGAGGCGTACCGCCCTCGCGCGGTGGTCGCCTGCCTGGGCGCCGAGGAGGCCCGCTACAGGGTGAAGCTCTACCCCTCCTACCACGCCCACCGCGACCCGATGCCCGCGGAGCTCGGCTGGCAGTGGCAACGCGCGCCCGATCTGCTTGGCGCCCTTGGCTTCAGCGTCTTTGACGCGGGAGAGCTCGAGGCCGACGACGCGATGGGCTCCTTCGCCAACGCCGAGACCGAGGCCGGCGGCCGGGCGCTGCTGCTCACAGCCGACCGGGACCTGCATCAGGCGGTCAGCGACCGCGTGCACGTGCTCGACCTGAAGGGCGGCGCGATGAGCACGGTCGGCCCTCAGCAGGTCCGCGACCGCGTGGGTGTGAGTCCGGCGCTCGTGCCGGACCTGATCGCGCTGCGCGGCGACCCCTCCGACGGGCTGCCGGGCGCACCCGGCATCGGCGCAAAGACCGCGGCCACGCTGCTCGAGGACTACGGCTCGCTGGAGGGCGTGCTCGCAGCCGCAGAGAGCGAAGACGCCGGCATGACGCAGCGAGCCGCGATGAAGCTGCGCGAGAGCGCGGATCTGCTGCGCGACTTCAGGACGATCGCGACCCTGGTCGAGATCGAGGTGCAGCCGCCCGAGGACCGCGAGACCGACTATCGCGGCGGAGCGGCCGCCGCGAGCGCGCTTGGCATGGAGGCGCTTGCCAAGCGGCTCGCCGAGCGTGCCGCAAAGGCCTGAGCTGCGCGCACAAAGGCGCGCGAGCGCGGCTACGGCGTGAACTTCACCGTGATCACGTCGCCGTCCTGCATCACGTAGTCGCGGCCCTCCAGCCGCAGCAGCCCGCGGTCGCGTGCGCCCGCATAGCCCTCGGTGTCCACGAGGTCACTCCAGCCAATCACTTCCGCCCGCACGAACCCCTTCTGGATGTCGGTGTGAATCTCGCCGGCCGCGTGCCAGGCGCTGCTGCCATCGCGCAGGTGCCAGGACTGTGCCGGCTTGCCCTCACCGGCGGTGAAGAACGCAATTAGGCGCAGCAACGCGAAGGCGCCGGAGACCACGCGCGAAAGCCCCGACTCGCTGAGCCCGAGCTCCTGCCGCATCGCCGTCCCTTCCTCCTCATCCAGCGCGGCGAGCTCTGCCTCCAGGCGCGCCGAGACCGCGACAGCGCCCGCGCCCGCGGCCTCTGCGTGGGCGGCGATCTCCGCCGGCACCTCCTCGGCGCCTTCGTCGACGTTTGCGACGAAGAGCACCGGCTTTCCGGTGAGCGCACCGAGGTCCCGTGCGGCACCCGGCGCCTCCTCGGGAACCGGCACGCTCCTCACGGGCTCGCCGCGCTGTAGTGCGGCTATTGCCCGCTGCAGCCAGGCCTCTTCGGCGGCGGCCACGCGGTCGCCCGACTTTGCTACCCGCGAGACGCGCTGCAGGCGCCGTTCGGCCTGCTCGAGGTCGGCGAGCGCAAGCTCGGCCTCGATCGTCTCGATGTCGCGCAGCGGCCCGGGATCGCCCTCGGGGTGGATCACGCTCTCATCGGTGTGTGCCCGCACGACGTGCACGATCGCGTCGGTCTCGCGGATGTTGGCAAGGAACTTGTTGCCAAGGCCCTCCCCTTGATGGGCGCCCGCGACGAGCCCCGCGATGTCGTGGAAGTCGATCGTGTCGTAGACGATCTCCGAGGCGCCGACAGTCCTCACCACCTCGTCGAGGCGCCGGTCCACCACGGGCACCACCGCGACGTTCGGCTCGATCGTCGTAAACGGATAGTTGGCCGCCTCGGCGCCGGCCTTCGTCAAAGCGTTGAAGAGCGAGGACTTGCCAGCGTTTGGCATCCCGACGATGCCGATCCTCGTGCTCATCGCGACCCGCCCCCGGGGCGCCGTTGACGCAACCCGGGCCGAGCCGATCGATGCCGCTGCCCTGCGCCAGCGCTCCCAGCGCCTCCCCGGCGCCGCCCGTGAGCTCGAGCGCGGCGGCGACCGCGGTGCCGAGCGCCGCGCCCGCCAGCACGTCTGAGGGGTAGTGCAGGCCGAGGTAGGGCCGCGAGAGCGCGGTCGCGGTGGCAAGGCCGTAGAGCGGCACCCGCGGCAGGCCAAGCCGGGAGTAGCAGAGCGCTCCCGCGAACGCGGTCGCGGTGTGGGCGCTTGGAAAGCTCAGCTGCGTGGGGGTGAAGGCAAGCGGCGGCAGCCCGTCGAGCTGTGGCCGGCGGCGGCGACAGATCAGCTTCAACACCGTGTTGAGCGCGTACGCGCTCACAATGGACGTGAGCGCCCGCCCCCAGCGCGAGCGTCTTTGCGGGTCGGCGATAGCCCGCACGCTCCGATCGCAAGCCACAGCGCCCCGTGCTCACCTAGCCGGGAGAACCGCGCCACGGCCCGCTCAGCCGCGGGCGTGTGCCCGGTGCTGCGCATCAGGCGCAGCAACCGCGCATCGAGCGAGGACGCCTTCATCCGCCGAGCCGCGGCGCCTAGGCTCGAAAGCCGACGCGATGCTCGCCGTCGTCTGAGCGCACGAAGATGATCTGTGCGAGGTCGAGGCGCACGGGGCCATCCTCGGAGTCCAGGGCGTGCCAGCCACTCGAGCCGAGCATCTGGTAGAGCGCGTCGACCTGGTCCTCCTCCACGCGGACTGCGATCACCTGTCCGCCTTTGAAGCCGATGCTGAGGCTGCTCATTGCCATCAGTGCCCTCCCGGTTCGACGATCTCTGTGAGCACCCCGCCCGTTCCCTTCGGGTGCAGGAAGGCAACGCGCGAGCTGCGGATGCCGATCCGCGGCTCATCGTCTATCAGCGGCATGCCCGCCGCGCGAAGCGTTGCGAGCGTCGCGTCGATGTCGGCCACCCGGTAGGCGACGTGATGAAGCCCCGGTCCGCGCTTTGCGAGGAACTTGCCAACCGGCGTATCGGGCCCAAGCGGCGCGAGCAGCTCGACGTGTCCCTCCCCGACGTCCAGCAGCGCAGCCTCCACGCCCTGCTCCTGCACGACCTCGCGATGCGCGAGTCGCATCTGCAGACTCGCTCCCCAGAGCTCGAGCGAGGCCGCCATATCCTCGACGGCGATCCCGACGTGGTCTATCCGCGTGAACACGCCGGGAAGTCTAGTGGCCAAGGGAGAGGCAGAGCTTCAGGCCTTGGCGTCCTGGGCGGCGATCTCGCCCTCCACCGCGGTGGCCGCGACCACCCGCAGCCCCACCCCGGGCGCGCGTTCGAGCCGCGGCACGCCGTCCATGATCCGTTCGATCCCGTCCCGCTCGAGCACCTCGTTTGCCAGCAACTCGCCGGCGAGCGCATCGAGCTGGGCGCGATGGGAGACGACCAGGCGCTGGGCGGCGCGCCTTGCTTCCTCGACCAGATCGTGGCGCTCCTCGTCGCGCAGTCGCAGGGAGCTCTCGGAGAGCTGCAGGTTGCCGCCGGGCGCCCTGCCGGCGCCGGAGTTGCCCATCGCGTAGTCCTCGAGCATCGCACGGGAGATGTCGACGACCCGTTTGAGGTCATCGGAGGCGCCGGTGGTTACCTGGCCAAAGACGATCTGCTCGGCCACGCGCCCGCCAAGGAGGACCGTCATGTAGTCGATCAGCTCCTCCCTGGTCTTCAGGTAGCGATCCTCGGCGGGAAGGTTCAGCGTGTAGCCAAGGGCGCGGCCGCGCGGCACGATCGAGATCCGGTGCACGCGGTCGACCGAGGGCAGGAGCTCGCCGCAGAGCGCGTGCCCCGCCTCGTGGTATGCGACCACGCGCTTCTCGTGGCTCGTGAGCACGCGCCGCGACTGGACGCCGGCGATCACGCGCTCCAGGGCCTGGTCGAAGTCCCTGTCTTCGATGTGCTCGCCGTCGCGACGGGCGGCGAAGATCGCGGCCTCGTTGCAGATGTTTGCCAGGTCGGCGCCGGTCAGCCCGCTGGTCTGCTGGGCAACGAGCGAGAGGTCGACGTTCTTCAGCGGCTTGCCCTTGGTGTGCACCGCGAGCACGCCCTTTCTTCCCCTCACGTCCGGCGGTGCGACGAACACCTGGCGGTCAAAGCGCCCCGGTCGCAGCAGCGCCGGGTCGAGCTTATCGAGCAGATTGGAGGCGGCGATCACGACCAGCCTCCCACCCTGGCTCGAGAAGCCGTCCATCTCGACCAGCAGCTGGTTCAGCGTCTGGTCCTTCTCCCCAGATATGTCGGCGCCGCGGCGGGAGCCCACGGCGTCGAGCTCGTCGATGAAGATGATCGCCGGCTCATGCTTGCGGGCAATCGCGAACAGGCGCCTGATCCGGGCCGCGCCAAGGCCGGCGAACATCTCCACGAACGCGGCCGCGGACTGGGCGAAGAACTGCGCCCCGGACTCGTGCGCGACGGCCTTTGCAAGCAGCGTCTTCCCGGTTCCCGGCGGTCCGTGCAGCAGGATGCCCTTTGGCACCTTGGCGCCCATCTTCGCGAAGCGCGCGGGGTCGCGCAGGAACTCGACTATCTCCTGCAGCTCGGCCTTGGCCTCATCGACACCCGCGATCTCCTCCCAGCCCACCGCCTGTTTGGATGCGGGCTTGATCTGCTGCGGCTTTACGCGCGGCATCACTTTCAGCGTGCGCCACATCAGGTAGATCAGCGCCGCGAAGAACACGATCATCACGACGCTCGACCACTGCAGAGCCCATTCCTGGATGTCCTGCACGATCGAGGCGAGGGGTACCCACAGCCCGCCGGGCATCTCAGGCACCTCCACGCTTGGCCATCCGTGGCCTCATGCTCGGGATTATGCCCGTTGTTAGCCGGCGATGTCGGATCGGCCCGACAGGCGGCACGCCGCGCTCAGCCGAGCAGCCGCACTGCGAGATCGCGGTAGCACTCGCTCGCGAGCGTGAGATCGCGCAGGTCGATGCGCTCGTTGGCGCTGTGCATCAGCGGCCAGGCTTCGAGCAGGCCCTGGTGGCGCTGGGGGAAGAACCCGTAGGCAACGCACTCGGGGAAGGCGGCCCTGAAGTGCCGCGAATCGGTGAAGCCGGGCATCGCGGTGGGCACGGTGCGGGCACCCGGGTCGCGCTCTGAGATCCACTGCGAGATCGCGTCCATCAGCGGCGAGTCCGCCGGGGAGGCGTTGCCCCGCACCTGCTCTGTGAACTCGATCTCAAAACCGTCCCGCTCCCGATCTCCGAGCACCTCGGCGATCGCGTCCGCCACGGCCGGCTCCCCGAGCCCCGGCGGCACCCTGCAGTCGATCCGCAGCCGCGCCGCACTTGGGATCACGTTGATCTTCTCCGAGGCCGAGATCCGCGTCGGCGTGAGCGTCACGCCAAGGACGGGCTCGATCAACGGCAGAAGGCGCACATCCTCAGCGGCGATCCGGCTCACCGCCGCAACCGGATCCTCAGGGTCCTCGCCGAGGCCGGCGAGCAGCGCCCGCGCCTGCTCGCTGAGCACATAGGAGGGGCTTCGCTCGCCGAGCCGCGCAAGCAGCGGCGCCATCTTCAGCAGCGCGTTCTCTCCCATCCGCGGCGTGGAGGCATGCGCGGCGACGCCGCGTGTGGTCAGCGTGAAGCGAAAGACGCCCTTCTCGGCGCAGCAGACCCCGTAGCGGCGGCGCCCTGCGTATAGGAACGACCCTCCGGCGCCCTCGTTTATCAGCATGTCGCAGCGGACCTTCTCAGGATGGGTCTCGGTCAGCCACCTGGCTCCGAACTCCCCGCCCGTCTCCTCGTCGGCGACCGCGACGATCAGCAGGCTGCCACGCGCGGGCCGCCAGCCTTCGATCGCAAGCGAAGCGCCCGCGGCGGCCTCCGCGGCGACCTGGGACTTCATGTCGAGCGCGCCCCTGCCCCATAGAAAGCCGTCTGCGATCTCACCCGACCAGGGATCGTGTCTCCACTCCTGCGCATCGGCGAGCACCGTGTCGGTGTGGCCGAGCAGACAGAGCGTCGGCCCCTCCTCGGCGCCGGGAAGACGCGCGATGAGATTGGGGCGATCGGGCTCTGCCGCGAGCAATTCGCACTGGAACCCGGCGTCTGCGAGCAGCTCGCCGAGCAGCTCCTGGGCGGGGCGCTCACGGCCGGGCGGGTTGACCGTGTTCAGACGCACGAGCCGCTGCAGAAGCGCGCTCGCCTGCTCGCCGAGCAGGGGCGGGGTTTGGCTCGACACGGTCAGGATGCTACGCGCACGGCCGCAAGCTCGGTCTCGCTGAGGTTGAGCGGATGGTGGCAGGCGGCTACTCGTCCGCCGGGGTATCGCGCAAGGGGAGGCTCGACGCGCGCGCAGATCTCGCTCGCGTGCGGGCAACGTGGGTGAAAGCGGCAGCCCGGCGGCGGCGCGGTCGCGCTCGGCGGCTCGCCGGCCAGCGCGGCCGCCGGGACGGCTGCGCTGGGGTCGGCTGTGGGCACGGCGGCGAGCAGTGCCTGCGTGTAGGGGTGCACCGGCGCGCGGCAGAGCTCCTCGGCGGGGCCGCTCTCGACGATCTTGCCGAGGTACATCACCGCGATCCGGTCGCTGACCTGACGCACGATCGCAAGGTCGTGGGCGACGAAGAGCATCGCAAGCGGCGCCTTCCCGGCGAGCGAGCGAGCGCGCAGGTCTGCGAGCAGGTTGACGATCTGCGCGCGCACCGAGACGTCGAGCGCCGAGACCGGCTCGTCCAGGAGCAGCAGGCGCGGCTGCATCGCAAGCGCCCGTGCGATCCCGACGCGCTGGCGCTGCCCGCCGGAGAGCTCGTGCGGATGGCTTTGTGCGTGCTCCGCGCCAAGCCCGACCTCCTCCAGCAGCGCCGCGATCTCCCCCTGCAGCTCGGCGCGCTGCACTCCGCGCAGCCGCAGCGGCCGCTCGATGATCTGGCTCACGCGCTTTCGCGGGTTCAGGGAGGCCTCGGGGTCCTGGAAGACCATCTGCATCCGCCGCCGAACGGGCGTAAGCGCGCGCCGCGAGGCGCGCGTGATCTCCCTGCCTTCGAAGCGGATGCTGCCCGCGGTCGCCTCCACCAGGCGCGCCGCGCACCTGATCAGTGTCGTCTTGCCGCAGCCGGACTCGCCGACGATCCCGAGCACCTCACCCGAGGCGACGGAGATGGTGACGTCGTCGAGCGCGTGCACGAGATCGCGTGCGCGTCCGGAGAGGCCGCGCCCAAGCGGGAAGTGCACGCTCACCTGCGAGAGCTCCAGCAGCGGTGGGGCGCCCTGCTCTCGCTCCTGCTCGGCACCGGCGCTCCCGGTCGCCTGCTCGCTCATCGGCCCGGCCTTGCCTGGAGTCCGATCCCGCCGTCCACCACACGCGCCGAGCGCTTGTGATCGCCGTCCAGCAGACAGCGGTCGAGGTGCTCGCCCGAACCTGCACGCGCGCGCAGCTCGACGCCGGCAAGGCACTGCGGCAGGGCCTGCGGGCAGCGCTTGTGGAAGCGACATCCGACTGGCGGCGCAAGCAGCGAGGGCGGCGATCCGGGGATGGAGGGCAGCCGTCGCGGGCGCTCGCGATCGATGTGGGCGATCGATCCGAGCAGACCCCATGTGTAGGGGTGCTGGGGATCTTCGAATATCTCGCTGACGCTGCCCTGCTCGACGATCTGACCGGCGTACATCACGAGCACCCGGTCGGCGAAGCCGGCGACGACGCCGAGGTCGTGGGTGACGAGGATCACCGCCATCGAGGACTCGTGGCGAAGACGCGCGAGCTCGGCGAGGATCTGTGCCTGCACGGTCACGTCGAGCGCCGTGGTCGGCTCGTCGGCGACGAGCAGGCGCGGCGAGCAGGAGAGCGCCATCGCGATCATCGCGCGCTGGCGCATCCCGCCCGAGAGCTCGTGCGGGTAGGAGCGCGCGCGCAGCTCTGGCTGCGGCACGCCCGCGGCATGCAGCGCCTGCACCGCGCGCTCATGCGCCTGAGCTTTGCCGAGCGGCTCGTGCGCTCGCACCTGCTCGGCGATCTGGCTGCCGATCCGCTGCACCGGGTTCAGGGCGCTCATCGGGTCCTGGAAGACCATCGCGATCCCCGCGCCCCTGACCTGCCGCAGATGCTGCTCGGAGGCGCCGAGCAGCTCGCCGCCCTCGAAGCAGACGCTGCCGGCGAGATCCGCGCCCGCCTCGCGCGTGAGGCCGGTGAGGCTGAGCGCGGTCGCCGACTTGCCGCAGCCCGACTCGCCGACGATCGCGAGCACCTCGCCGGGTCGCACCGAGAAGGAGACTCGCTCGACCGCTCTGACCGGCCCGCGCCGGCCGCGAAAGGTGACGCTCAGGTCGCGGACGAGCAGCAGCGCATCGCCCTTCCTGGAGGCGTCCTCGCGCGTTGGTGCTGGCGCCGATGCGCGCATCATCTGAGCCTTACCCGTGGATCGAGCACGGCCTGCAGCAGGTCGCTGACCGTGCTCAGCACCACGACCAGGAACGCGGTCAGCATCGTGATCACGAGGATCGGGGGGATGTCGAGCCGCTGGGTCGATTCGGCCGCGTACTGGCCAACGCCGTGGAGATTGAAGACGGTCTCTGTCAGGAGCGCGCCGCCGCCGAGCACGGCGGCGAAGTCGAGGCCCCACAGCGAGACGATCGGCAGCAGGCTGTTGCGCAGAACGTGGTGGACGAGCACGCGCCGGGAGGAGATGCCCTTCGCCCGCGCCGTGCGCACGTAGCTCTCGCCCATCGTCTCCAGGATGCTCGCCCGCAGCACGCGCGAGTAGAAGCCCGCGAAGAGCACGGTCAGCGAGATCCAGGGCAGGATCAGGTGCGTGAACCAGCGCAGCGGGTCTTCGGTCAGCGGCACGTAGCCGCCGAGCGGGAAGAGGTGCAACTTGTAGCCGAGATAGAAGAGCAGCACGTCGCCGAGCAGGAACGCCGGCATCGAGATGCCCGTCATCGCGATCGCGCCGAGCGCGCGATCGGCCATGCGTGCCGCGCGCCCGCGGCCCGAGAGCGTCGCCCCGAGCACGCCAAGGCCAACTCCGAGCGTGAGCCACAGCAGGCTCGCCCCGACAGTCAGCGAGATCGTGGCGGGCAGATCCTGCTCGACCTGTTCGACCACGTTGACCTGCTGGGTGTAGGAGATCACTTTGGCGGTGAAGATCTGTTCCATGGTGCGCGCGTACTGCACCCAGATCGGCTTGTCGAAGCCCCACTGGACGCGGATGTCCTTGATCTCCTGAGGCGTGGCCAGCCGGCCGGCAAGGCGAAGCGCCGGGTCGCCGTCGGGGATCACCTGGAAGATCAGGAACGTGAGCGCCGAGATCGCGAAGAGGACCAGCACCATCGAGACCAGGCGGCGCAGCGCAAAGATCAGCATCGGGTGAGCGCCGGTGCGCCGTCGCCTGCCTGGCGCCATGGCGGCAGGCAGGCGATCCCGATCGGAGGCAAGCGCACTCATGCAAGCTCTCCTTCGATCGGCGCCGGGGCGGATCCGATCGCGCCCTCGGGAGCGCCGCGATCGAGCCCGCCCGCGGTCGGGCGCACATTCAGGGCGCGCGAGCGCGGGTCAAGCGCATCGCGCGCGTCCTCGGCCAGCACGTTCGCAGAGACCACGGCGGCCAACAGCATCAGCCCGGGCGCGAGCACCAGATGGATCGCGTCTGGCATCAGGCGCGTGCCTTCGGAGATCATCGTGCCCCAGGAGGGAGCGGGTGCCTGCACACCCGCGCCGAGGAATGAGAGCCCCGACTCGAGCAGGATCGCATTGGCCAGGAGCAGCGGAGTGAAGACGAGGATGCTGCCGGCGAGGTTCGGCAGGATCTCAGAGACCATGATCCGCAGGCCGGAGAGGCCCTGCTGGCGGGCTGCGTCCACGAACTCCCGCTGGCGAAGCTCGATCGTGCGGGCGCGCAGCGGCCTGGCCATGTAGGGGACGTAGACCACGCCGATTATGAGCGCGGGCAGCACGAGCGAGCCGCCCCGCAACGTCGTGAACCCGAGATCGATGCCCGAGACCGCAAGCGTGACGCCGAGCGCTACGCCGAGCAGCAGCACCGGGTAGGACCAGATCAGGTCCATCAGGCGGCTCAGCAGCGTGTCCAGCGGGCCACCGAACCATCCCGCCGCAAGCGCGAGCAGCACCGCCAGCACGATCGTGAGGACCGTCGCGATCGCGGCGATCTCGAGCGAGTTTCGCCCGCCGTAGAGCAGCCGCACCGCGACGTCGCGGCCGTTCGGGTCGGCGCCGAGCAGAAAGCGCCCGCCCCAGGTCGGCCCGATCGGCACGCCGGTGGATGAGACGACTTCCACGCGCTTGCCCGAGACGACGATCGTCTCAGTGACGTGGTTTGCGTCGGGCCCCGTGTGGGCGACCTCACTTGCATATACGGGCGCGAGCAGGCAAAGGATCACGATCGCCGCAAGCACGAGCGCAGCGATCACCGCAGAGGGCTCGCGCAGCAGCCGCCGCCAGGCCGAGCGATCGATCTTGCTGCCTTTCGGCGAGGGCTCTCGCGCGTCCAAGCCGCCCTACTTCAGCTTCAGGGTGGTCCAGTCGGGCCCGTATACGGGACTGAACACGAGCGTCCCGAAGTCGACCCGTTGCGAGGTGAGCTTCGGCGCCTCCTGGTAGCCGATCACCGCCATGTAGGCCTGCTTTGCGGTGTGCTGCTCGAGCGCTTCCCAGCGCCCGGCGACCGAGGAGAGCTGCGAGGCCGGGATCTTGCCAAGCGTTTCGATTTCGGAGTCGATCAACGGATCGGCGACCAGGCCGAGGTCGTGGTTTCCTTCGGAGGAGATCGTGCTGCCGTCGAGCAGCTGGTAGAAGTCGACCGGGTTCGGGAAGTCCTCGGCGTATTCGGCGAAGCCCACCTGCGCCTTGGTCTTCGTGCTTGCCACGGTCGGGTAGTAGGTCGCCGGGGAGATCACGCGCTCGCTGGCCTTGTAGCCGATCGCATCCAGCGTCTGGGCGAAGTTGTCCACGAATTCCTTGTGCGGGCTGTCGCTTGGGCCCCACACCGTGACGGCCTGGCCCGCGGTCCCCGAGCGGCTGACCATTTCCTTGGCCTTGGCCACGTCGCCATCGCTTTCAGGGTTGCCATAAGGGCATGGCGCGCTCGGGTGTCCGATCAGCTGCGGCGGCAGCAGATAGCAGCCGGGTCGCAGGTAGCCGGAGGCAAGCTTCTCGTAGGCCGGGCGGTTCAGTGCCGTGGCCACGGCCTGGCGCGCGAGCGCGTTGTCGAACGGCTTCGAGGTGACGTTCAGGAAGAAGAAGGTGACCTGCGCGACCGGCTCCACGCTGTAGCGGGCGGAGGCTTCTCGCTGCGCCCGCTGGACTGCCGCTGGCGGCAGCGGTGTGTTCCAGTCGAACAGGTCAGCGGAGTTGGTGAGCACTTCGTCGGCCTGTGCTCCCGGGTTGCTCTGGACGTTGACCTTGATCGCGACGTTCGGCGTGGGGATGCCGGGAATCGCCTCGGTGGCCCAGTGCGGGTTGATCTGCTCTTCGAAGGAGCGTCCCGGCTCCACGTGGGCGATCGTGTAGGGACCGACACCCGGTGGCGGGTCGTTGGGCAGCGCCTTCATCGGCGTGCTCGCGGGCACGAGGCCGGCGGCCGGGAAGGCAAGCACGTTCAGGAAGGGACCGTAGGGCGCGGTCAGCCTGATCTGGATCCCACCTGTGGCATCGTCGGCCTGGATGCCGGAGATCGAGCTCGCCTTGCCCTGATCGTAGGCTTCAGCGCCGGCGATGTGTTCGGTGAAGAAGCTCTTGCTTTCCCAGTTGAGCTTGATCGCCCGTTCGATCGCGTGAGCGAAGTCGCTGGCCTTCACGGGGGTCCCGTCGGAGAACACGAGGCCCTTGCGCAGGGTCGTGCTGTAGAGGGTGCCGCCATCTGAGATGCGCGGCAGAGAGGAGGCCAGCGCCGGAATCACCTGCGTGCCCGCGGACCCGTTCTCGTGCGCATAGGTGTAGAGACCGAGATATACGTTCCAGGTCGCCTCGGTGGAGGAGGTGGTCGCGCCGACCTGCGGGTCAAGCGAGTCCGGTGCGCTTGCTGCCACAACGGTGGCCGGACCAACCGCTGAGCTGGCTTTGCCTGAGCCGCTGCTTCCGCAGGCGGCAACGCCAAGCGCAGTGGCGCACCCGAGAACTGCTATCGCCAGCCGATTGATGCTGCTCCTCACTTTGCATCCTCCTCCTATGCGTGCCGCGAGCGAAGGCAGCACCTCAGCAACCTGTTGTCGCATACGTGTTCGACTCACCTCCTCGGCAACCTTCAGCTGAAACTGAAGCCCCGGTTGTGCTTGCCCACGCCGGCGCAGGCGTGATAATCGAGCGATGGCGCAGGCGCAATCCGCCGCTCCGGTCGAGATCGGGTCGCAAGGCCAGGAGCAGATCGAGTCCCGCAGCCCCGCCACGGGGAGGCTTCTGGGCGTCGTGAGTGCCACCCCACCACAGCGCGTGGCCGACGAGGTCGCCGCCGCCAGGGAGGTGCAGCCGCTGTGGGCGCTGCTGCGGATCTCAGACAGGGCGCGCTACGTACGCCGGATGGCCCAGGCGATCATCGACCAGATCGATGAGATCGTGGAGACACTCGCCGCCGAGCAGGGCCGCCCGGCGGCGGAGGTGGCAACGCTCGAGGTGCTGCCCGCGATCGATGCCCTGATCTGGATCGCCGACGACGGCGCGCGCGCGCTGCAGGGACGCCGGGTGCCGGTGCACCGCTCGATCGCGCCGGCCAAGCGCGCCCGCGTCGAGCAGGAGCCCTTCGGCGTGATCGCGGTAATCGGCGCCGGCAGCGCGCCGCTGGCGCAGCCGCTTGGACAGATCGCCGGCGCGCTGCTCGCGGGCAACGGCGTGATCTTCAAGCCTGCCCGGAGGGCCTGCCTGGTTGCAGAGCAGATCGCGGCGATCCTGCGCAGAGCAGGGCTGCCGGAGGGCCTTGTGAGGGTGCTGCATGGAGATGCACGGGTAGGGCTCGCGCTCGCGCACGCGCCCGTGGACAAGGTCCTCTTCACCGGCTCCCCGGCGACCGGCAGGCAGGTGGCGCGCGAGTGCGTGGCCAGCGAGCGTGAGGTGACGCTCGAGCTTGGGGGCAAGGACGCGATGCTCGTGCTCGCCGACGCCGACCTCGCGCGCGCCGCCGCGGGCGCGCTGTGGGCCGGCACCGCCGCCGCCGGCCAGGCTCGCGGTTCGGTCGAGCGCATCTACGTCGCCCGTGAGGTGCAGGCGCGCTTCCTCGACCGCCTGGTCGCCGGCGCCCGCGCAATGAGGGTCGGCGATCCCGCGGACCCGCGCACCCAGATGGGGCCCCTGGCCTCCCAGCGGCGGCTGGGGCGCGTGCAGGACCTCGTAGAGCAGGCGATCGCCGACGGCGCGCAGATGCTCTGCGGCGGCCCGCTCGAGCAGGCCCCACCCGGCTGCCGCGGCGCCTTCTACGCGCCGACCGTGCTCACCGAGGTGAGCCCGGAGATGGAGCTGATGCAGGCGGCGATCGACGGCCCGGTGATCGCGGTGACGCCGGTTGAATCGGTCGAAGAGGCAATCGCGCTTGCAAACATGGGCGATCCCGGCCTCGGCGCCTCGGTATGGAGCGCCGACAGGCACGGCGCGCTGCGGATCGCGCGCGAGTTGCGAGCGGGAATGGTCTGGCTGAACGACCACCTGCCCGGCCCGATGGTGACCGGCGGGCCCTGGGGCGCAGCGGCGGGCGGCGGCCTTGGTCGCACGCTCGGTCAGGCCGGGCTGCGCGCCTGCGCCCAGGAAAAGCTGATCACCTGGGACCCGCCGCGAATGCGCGGACTGTGGTGGGGGCCCTACAGCCTGAGCCTCGAGCGAGCGGCCAAGGCCGCCGCGCAGCTGCGCTCGGCGCGGGAATCCGATCGCAGCGCCGCCTGGCGCGGCGGCGCGATCTCGCTGGCCAGAGCCGGCGCCCGCACGCTCGTGCGGCGCTGAGGCTGTGGCATGCAAGCGAGCTGCTAGACCCGACGCCAGCGAGATCCAGGGCCAGAGCCCTGCAGGACGATCTGCCCGGTATCGCGTAGTTGGTTCAGGACAAGGCGAACGGTGGCCGAGCTCACACCTGGCAGGGCGCGTTCGACGTCTCTCTTGCGGAACTCGGCTGGGGATTGGTGCAGGATGTAGTCACGGGCCCGCGCCTGCTTGTATCGCGCCAAAGGTCCTAGTTATCGTGCTAAGTCGATCCCAAATTAGCACGATAATTGCTCTCTTAGCACGATCCAACGGGCTATGGAGACATGAGGAAGCAGCAATCGAAGCTATTCGAGCCGCGTCGCCACCCGCCGGCTCGCAGGCAGCCTCCGCCACCCGATCGACCACGGATCGGCCTGCGCCGCCCGCCGGTTGACTTGGCCCTAACCTGTACGCAATGCCCGCCCAAGCCTACGCCGGCAAGGAGTGCGTCTGCCAGCTGCGCAGAGGCATCTGCGACCAGAGCTGCGTCGCCGGCATGCTCGCCACTCCGTTCTACATCGCCTGCCTGAAGCTGGAGGGCAGGCGCTGCGTCGTGGTCGGCGGCGGCGAGATCGGCCTCGAGAAGGTCGAGGGACTGCTTGCGTGCTCGGCGCAGGTGAGGTTGATCGCCCCGGAGGCGATCCCGGCGCTCGAGCAGCTGGTTCACGAGGGCTCGATCTCCTGGGAGCAGCGCGCCTACGCAGGCCCCGCCGATCTGGAGGGCGTCTTCCTGGCGATCGCGGCAACCGACGACACCGAGGTCAACATCGCCGTCTATGAGGACGCCGAGCGGCGGGCGATGCTCGTGAACGTCGTTGACGTGCCGCCGCTTTGCAACTTCATCCTGCCGGCGATCCTGCGCACCGGGCCGCTTGCGATCGCGATCTCCACCGCAGGCGCCTCGCCCGCGCTTGCCAAGCGCATGAAGCGCGAAGTCGGAGAGCTCTTCGGCGAGCACTACGCGCAGCTGGCGGTGATGCTCAACGACGTGCGGGGGTGGGCCAAGGCGACGCTTGCGACCTATCAGGACCGCAAGGAGTTCTTCGAGGGGATCGTAAACGGTGACCCCGACCCCGTCGAGTTGCTGCGCGCGGGCGATGCGCAGCGCGTCCGCGAGCTGATCGAAGCCGCGATGGGGGCGCAGGAGTCGCGCCTCTCCCGCGCCTGAGCGTGCCGCTCGCACTGAAGCTCGATCGGGTCGTGCGGCGCTACGGCGAACGCGAGGCGCTCGCGGGCGTCTCGCTCGAGCTCGAGGCCGGCGCGACACTCGGCGTGCTCGGCTCGAACGGCGCCGGCAAGAGCACGCTGCTGCGGCTGCTGGCCACGCTGCTTCGTCCACATGCCGGCACTGTGGAGGTGCTCGGCGCAAGCCTGCCGGGAGAGGCCTGGGCGGTGCGCGGCAGGATCGGCCTGCTCTCGCACGAGCCGCTGCTCTACAGAGAGCTGACCGCGCGCGAGAACCTCGCATTCCACGCGCGCCTGCACGGAGTCGGCTCGGATCGGATCGGAGAGGTGCTCGTTGCGGTGGGGATGGCGGCGCGCGCGGATGAGCCGGTGCGGACCCTTTCACGGGGCATGGTCCAGCGCGTCGCGGTCGCAAGGGCTGTGCTGCACGACCCGGAGCTCTTGCTGCTGGATGAGCCGCGCGCGAACCTCGACCCGGCCGCCGCCGAGCTCCTCGAGCCGCTGATCGGCGCCGGCTCGGGACGAACGCGAGTGATCGTGAGCCACGACCCGCGCGGCGGCGTGGCCGAGGCGGATCTCGTGCTCGGCCTGCGCGCGGGACGCACCGCGCTGCTCTCCCCGGCCCATTCGGTGCAGCCAGAGGAAGTGATGGAGCTATACCGGTGAGCGCTCAGGAAGCACAGGTGGATGACCGCAAGAGCGGCCGGGCAATCGAAAGGCACCCGCCGCGCCTTGGCACCGTCGTGCTCGCCCTGCTGCGCAAGGAGCTCCTGGTGGAGCTGCGCACGCTGGAGTCGGTACCCGGCATGGCGCTGTTTTCGCTCAGCACCTTCGTGGTCTTCCACTTCGCGCTGAACCGGGAGTCCGTGCAGGGGGATCTCGCCGCGGGCATCCTGCTGGTCACCCTGCTCTTCGCCGCGATGCTCGGCATCAACCGGCTATTCGTCGCCGACGAGGAGCAGGGCGGCTTCGACGCGCTGCTGCTTGCCCCCGTCGACCGCTCTGCGATGTTGATCGCCAAGGTTGCGACGCTCGCGATCTACCTCGTCGCACTCGAGATCGTCGCAGTGCCAGCGTTCGCGCTGCTGCTGCTCGGCTCCTCCCTGATCCACGCGCTGCCGGACCTGGTGGGGGTGCTCGCGCTCGTGG
Source organism: uncultured Actinomycetota bacterium (assembly GCA_963757925.1). Taxonomy (GTDB): domain Bacteria; phylum Actinomycetota; class Thermoleophilia; order Solirubrobacterales; family Solirubrobacteraceae; genus Palsa-744. The sequence goes on along the minus strand of CAVWTE010000022.1, from coordinate 61,665 downwards.
ATCTCGGGCTGGCGGTGATCGGCACCTTCGTCGCCGCGCTCGCGGTCCGCACCCGCTCGCGCGACCTGATTGGGCCCCTGATCGCACTGCCGCTGCTCGTGCCGATCGCGATCGGCGCCTCGCGCGCGATCTCGCCGCTGCTCATGAGCGGAGCGCATGGCGGGCCGCAAGTGCGATGGCTGTTGCTGCTCGGCCTCTATGATCTTGTGTTCGGGCTGATCGCCTACGCAGTGTTCGACTTCCTCCTGGAGGACTAGCGGTGAGTACCACGAGCCGGCAGCCGGCTGGCTCCACTGAGATTCGGCGGGGTCGGGATCGCGACCCCCGCCAGCCAGATCCGCGGCAAAAGCTCTACGGAGGCAGTCTGCGCACCCTCAGCATCGCCACGGTGGCGATGATCGGCCTCTCACTCGGGCTCGCCTTCTTCTACGCGCCAGAAGAAGCGACCGAAGGCTTCCTGCAGCGGATCTTCTACCTGCACGTGCCGCTTGCGATCGTCTGCCTCTGTGGTTTCGTGGCCGCCGGGATCATGGCGATCCAGCACCTGCGCACAAGGGATCCGCGCTGGGACCTGCGCTCCTACGTGGCGATCCACATGAGCCTCATCTTCGGCATCGGCGTGCTGATCTGCGGCTCGATCTGGGCCAAGGGCTCCTGGGGGCACTGGTGGGTCTGGAGCGAGCCGACGCTCGTCTCCTTCCTGATCGTGATCCTGCTCTACGCCACCTATCAGCCGCTGCGCTTCTCGATCGAGGATCCCGAGCGCCAGGCCCGCTACGCCTCGGTCTTCGCGATCACGGCCGGTGCTTTCGTGCCGCTGAACTTCATCGCGGTGCGGCTCTCGACCGCCTACCTGCACCCGCGCGTGCTCGGCGACACCTCCAACCTGCCGGCGCCGATGGCCTTCACTTTCCTGGTCTCGCTGGCCTCCTTCACGCTGCTCTACATCACGCTGTGGCGCTTTGAGATGACCGCAAAGCACGCGCGCTGGCAGCTGCGGGCGCTGCGTCGCAAGCTCGCCGGCGAGGGCGCCCCCGCAAGGGGCAGGAGCGCCGAGCCCGAGCTGGGCGAGCCGGTCGGCGCTCCGCACAACGTGGTCCCCGAGCCGGCGCTCACCACCAACCTGATCGGAAGGCAGGCACCCTGATGCCGCTCAAAGAAGCCGTCGGCTACGTCGCCGCCGCCTACATAGCCGTGTTCCTGATCGTCCTCATCTACGTCGCGATCATGTCGGTGCGCGTGCGCCGGGTCGAGCGCGAGCTCGCCGACCTGCTGGAGAGCACAAGCGCAGGCGAGGAGATGCCGTGACCTCCGAGCTGCTGGCACTCGGCATATCGCACAAGACCGCGCCCGTCGCGGTCCGCGAACGGCTTTCCTTCACCGAGGCGCACGCCGCCCAGTTCGCCCAGCAGGCGATCGGCAGCGAGCACGTGCAGGAGGCGGTGCTGATCTGCACCTGCAACCGCACCGAGATCTACCTCGTGGTCGGCGATCTCCTGAAGGCCGAGGCGGAGGTGCTCGGCATGCTCTCAGAGCGCGCCGGCATCCGTCCCACCGAGCTTGCGGAGACCATCTACTCGCCGCGCAACTGCGACGCGGCGCGCCAGCTCTACAGGGTCGCCGCCGGCCTCGAGTCGATGGTGATCGGCGAGGCGGAGATCCAGGGCCAGATAAGGCGCGCGCACGAGCTCGCAAGCCAGTCGCAGACCTCGGGGCCGCTGACCAACAGGCTCTTCGCGGCTGCCCTTACGACCGGCAAGCGCGTGCGCTCGGAAACCAGGATCGGCGAGCGTCGTGTGAGCGTGCCCTCGGTCGCGGTAGACCTCGCCACCGGCGTGCTCGGCGCGCTGCAGGAGCGCCACGTCGTGATCATCGGCGCCGGCGAGACGAGCGAGCTGACCGCGCAGGCGCTTGCCGCCCAGGGCGCCGGCACCGTGTTCCTGGCCAACCGTCACGCCGACAGGGCGCGCGCGATCGCAAGCCGCTTCGGGGGCTCGGTCGTCGGGCTCGACCGGCTGCCCGAGCAGCTCGCAAGAGCCGACATCGTCGTCTCCTCCACCTCCTCTCCTCACCCGATCGTGGGCGTGGAGGAGCTCGCGCAGGTGATGGCAAGCCGCGACTCGCGTCCGCTGCTCTTGATCGATATCGCCGTGCCCCGCGACATCGACCCGCGCTGCGGCGAGATCGAGGGGGTGACCCTCTACGACATCGATGACCTGCAGGAGGTGATCTCGCGCAACCTTGGCGCCAGGGCAGAGATGGTGCCCCAAGCCGAAGAGATCGTCGAGGAGGAGATCAGGCGGTTTGCGCGCTGGCTTGGCCATCGCGATGCGCTGCCGACCGTCAGCGAGCTGCACGCGCAGGCGGACGATCTCGTCGCGCGGATCCTCGCCGAGAACGCCGGCCGCTGGGAGAGTGCCTCAGAGAAGGACCTCGCGCGCGTGGAGGCAATCGCCAAAGCGGTAGCCAACAGGCTGCTGCACGAGCCGACGCTTCGCCTGCGCAGCCTCTCCGAGCGGCGCAGCCACGCAAGCCTTCAGCTCGTCAGGGAGCTCTTCGGCCTCGATGATCCTCCCGAGTCCCAGCCACAAGGAAGCGCCGCCGAACATGAGCAGCGCCCGATGGCAGAGGTGCGCATGTTGCGGAGCGCCCGCCCCACCGGCGAGCGCGGATGAGGCTCGGCTCCCGCGGGAGCCGCCTCGCGCGCGCTCAGGCAGATCACGTCGCAGAGCTACTCGGCGGCGCGGAGGTCGTGATCATCTCGACCAGCGGCGATGCGCAGTCGGCGGGCGCCGGCGACAAGTCGCGCTGGGTCGACACGATCGAGCAGGCGCTGCTCGACGGCGAGATAGATCTGGCGGTGCACTCGGCCAAGGACGTGCCGAGCAAGCTGGCGCCCGGGCTCGCGCTGCTCGGCGCCCCCGCGCGCGCCCCGGTCGAGGATGCGATCTGCGGTGCCGCCGGGCTCGCAGAGCTGCCAGACGGCGCCCGCGTGGGGACCGGCAGCCTGCGGCGCGCCGCCCAGTTGCGCGCGGCACGACCGGACATCGAGGTCTGCGCCATCAAAGGCAACGTCGATACGCGGCTTGGGCGGCTGGAGGGCTCCCTCGACGCCGTGGTGCTCGCCCACGCCGGCCTGCGACGCCTTGGGCGCGAGGACGAGATCGGAGCGCTGCTCGATCCCGAGGTCTTCGTGCCCTCTCCCGGCCAGGGCACGCTCGCGCTGGAGGGACGTGCGGACGACGCCACTGCCGCTGCGGCCGCGCACGCGATCTCAGACCGGCAGGCGCTCGCCTGCCTGCTTGCCGAGCGCGAGCTCGCACGGGCGCTGCAGGCAAGCTGCAACACGCCGCTTGGCGCCTGCTGCCGCCCGGCGCAGGGCGCCGCGCTGCGCCTGCGCGCCTGGGTCGGACTGCCCGACGGCTCGGCCTGGATCGCAGATGAGCTCGTAGGCGAGGAGCCCGAGGCGCTGGCGAGGACCCTCGCCGAGCGGATGCGCTCGGTTGGCGCGGTGGAGATGCTCGCCGAGGCGGAGGCGATGGCGCTGTGAGCGAGGGCCGTGTGCACCTCGTCGGCGCCGGTCCGGGCGACCCCGGGCTGCTCACCGCCAGGGCACTCGAGTTGATCGCGCAAGCCGACGTGATCCTCTATGACCGCCTGATCCCGAGCAGTGCCCTCGATGGCGCAAGAGCCGATGCCGAGCTGCTGTTCGTGGGCAAGCAGGGCGGCGGTCCCTCGGTGCCACAGGATCAGACCCAGGCGCTGATGATCGAGCGCGCCAAGCAGGGCAAGAGCGTGCTGCGCCTGAAGGGAGGCGACCCGTTCGTCTTCGGGCGCGGCGGCGAGGAGGCGCTCGCGCTGGCAGAGCAGGGCATCCCCTTCGAGGTCGTCCCCGGCGTCACGGCCGGAGTGGCGGCGAGCGCCTACGCCGGGATCCCGGTCACCCACCGCGGCCTCTCGACCGCCGTGGCGCTTATCACCGGCGCGACCGAGCAGCAGACCGAGCCCGACTGGGCGGCGCTTGCGGCATTCCCGGGCACTCTCGTCTTCTATATGGGCCTCGGCTCGCTACCACAGATCGCCGCCGGCCTGATATCTGCCGGACGCCCCGGCTCACAGCCGGCGGCGGTGATCGAACACGGCACCCTGCCGCGGCAGCGCGTGGTGAGCGGCACCCTCGCCGACATCGCCGGGCGGGCCGCCGATGCGCAGATGAAAGCGCCCGCGATTACCGTGGTCGGCGAGGTCGCCGAGCTCACGCACAGGCTCTCCTGGCGCGAGGTCCTGCCGCTGCGCGGCAGGACGGTCGCCGTCACACGCGCGCGCGCCCGGGCCAGCGGCCTGGCACGGCGGCTGGCAGAGTTGGGCGCAGAGGTGATCCAGGCGCCAGTCATCAGGGTCTCGCCGCTGCCCGGCCCGCCACTCGACCCAAGCCCCTACGACCTGATCTGCCTCACGAGCCCAAACGGCGTGGAGATGCTCTTCGAGCGCCTTGCCGCCGGCGGTCGCGATGCACGCGCGCTGTCGGGCGCGCGGATCGCCGCGATCGGCCTCGGCACAGCCGCCGCGCTCGCCTCGCACGGCATCCACGCCGACGTGGTGCCTGCGCGGTTCATCGCCGAGTCGCTCGCCGAGTCCCTTGGCGATCTGCGGATCAGCAGGGTCTTGATCGCGCGCGCCGCGCAGGCCCGCGACTTGCTGCCCGACGCGCTGCGCGCCCAGGGCGCGGAAGTAGACGTGCTTGCGCTGTACGAGACGGTCGCAGAGCCGCTCTCTGAGCAGGCGCTGGCTGCGGCGGCAAACGCCGGCTACATCACCTTCACCTCCTCCTCGACGGTTTCCTTCTTCCTCGCGGCCGCAGGCGTCGCGGAGTCCGATGGCCGTGGCGTTCTCTCAGATTCGACCAGGATCGTCTCGATCGGCCCAGTGACCAGCAAGACTCTGCAAGAGCACGGCCTCGATCCCCACGTGGAGGCCAAGCGCCACGACGTGGACGGGCTCCTCGCGGCGCTGCTGGCCGACGCGCGCGCCATCCCAAGCCACCGGTAGAACCGTCGTGTGGCTGAATCGATCGAGCAGCTCAGCTTCGAGCTGACAGGCGGCGCGCTCGCAGAGCAGGAGCGAGCGCTGTCGGGCTTGCGGGCTCGCGCGGGCACGCTCCTTGCGAGCGCCTCGGTCGCAGGCTCGTTCTTCGACGCCCGGAGTGGTCCCACCACGCTGGGCCTGTGGGGCGTGTCGGCGGTGATCTGCTTCGCGCTGTGCGCCGCAAGCGCGATCTGGGTACTCCTGCCTCGGCGTCTCGTCTTCGGATTCAGCGGAGAAACGCTGCTGGCAGACAGCGATTGTCGCAGCACCGCAGACCTGGCAGATGCCTACCGCACTGCGAGCATATGGATGCAGGGCACCATGAAGATTCAATCAGGAGAAGATCACAGGCCTATCGAACTGCCTGAGCCTGGGTTGCGGGCTACTTGCAGCGGAGATTCTCCTCTGGACGATCACCCTGGTTGGCTAAGATGGCGGGCATGGCACCCAAGGATGATGAGACCGTCAAGCCCGCAGCACAGTTGCAAGCGCGGCTCCCTCCAGGCGTCTCTCGGACCCCTCCACCTGGGTTCGAAATCTCGGAAGGGTCCTTCAAACTGCTCTGGTGGCGCAAAGGCAAAGACACGAGCGATGATGCCGACGAGTCCTCTCAGCGTCCGGATGCCCAAGACGGGATCGCCTGACATCGACTAGCCGCGCGATCTGGATCAAGCAGCGCGCGCTCGGCCACAGCCGCCATCGCATACCGTGCACCGCGTGAGCGCGGGCACGCCGTTCATCACCTTCCTTTCCGACTACGGACCAAGCGACGAGTTCGTCGGCGTCTGCCACGGCGTGATCGCGATGCGGTGTCCAAGCGCCCGAGTGATCGACCTCACGCACTCCATCCCGCCGCATGACGTCCTGGCCGGCGCCCTCACGCTGCGCGACTCGCTGCGCTACCTGCCGCCCGGGGTGCATCTCGCGGTGGTCGACCCGGGCGTGGGAGAGCACGCGCGGCGCGCGGTGGCGCTGCGCACGCAACATGAGGCACGACTGCTGGTCGGGCCCGACAACGGCCTTCTGATGCCCGCCGCCCAAGCGCTCGCAGGAGCAGTGCAGGCCGTTGAGATCAGCCAGTCACCAGAGCGACTGCAGCCGGTCTCTGCAACCTTCCACGGCAGGGACATATTCGCGCCGGTGGCCGCCACGCTGGCTTCGGGCGCGCCACTCTCCGCAGTCGGCGAGCCGCTTGACCCGAGCACGCTGATCGAGCTGGCGATCCCCGTCGCACAGATCGACCACGGCGCCCTGCACGCTTGTGTGCTCGGCGTCGACCGTTTCGGCAACCTCGCCCTGGACGCCACTCCAGGACAGCTGGAGGAGCTCGGGCTGAGCGCCGGCGCCGGCGTAACGATCGAAGCCTCAGGAGAGCCCGCGCGCGCGGTCATCGCCCGCACGTTCGCCGATGTGGATCCAGGCGCGCTGCTGCTCTATGCCGACGCGCGCGGAATGCTCGCTCTGGCGGTCAGGGAAGGTTCCGCAGTGAAGACGCTGGGACTTGGTGTTGGCCAGAAGCTGACGGTGCGCCCGGCATGAGCGTGGACGGCAGACGCATGATCGCCGGCTCGCTCGGCAACCCCCGCATACACCTCCGCAGTACCGACTCGACCAACGACCGCGCCCGCGATCTCGCGCGCGCAGGGGCGCCGCACGGCACGCTGGTGACCGCCGAGCAGCAGACCGCCGGGCGTGGCCGGCACGGCCGGCGCTGGTCGGCCCCGCCGCGCAGCGCGCTGCTGATGTCGCTGCTGCTGCGTTGGCCTGCCGCCCAGGACGCGCCCGCGCTGCTCTCGCTGGCGGCAGCGGTTGCCATCTGCGACATCGTCGGCCCCCAGGCGCTCGTGAAGTGGCCAAACGACGTGGTCCTCAGAAGACAGGCCGCCGGCGCGGAGACGAGATCCACCGTTGCCAAGCGCGCCGGGCTGGCGAAGCTCGCAGGCATCCTGATCGAGGGGCGCCCGCAGGAACGCTGGCTGGTGATGGGCATCGGGCTAAATGTGGCCGTGGACCTGGCCGATCTCCCAGGGGACCTCGTCGGCACTGCAGCCACGATGAGCCTCCCGCCAGAGGCGATCGAGCCGGTCCTGGCCGAGCTTCTAGGCGCCCTTCACCGGCGCCTTGCAGAGCCACCGCAGGACGTGCTCGCCGCCTGGCGCAGGCGCGATGCTCTGCTTGGCTTGGAGGTGAGCTGGAGTGACGTGCAGGGAACGGCGGAGGGGGTCAGCGAGCGCGGGGGGCTGCTTCTGCGGGTAAGCGACGGCTTACTCACAGAGCTCGACTCCGGCGAGGTGCTGCCGCTTTGAGCGTGGGCGGGCGGCGGACGGGGGTGCGCCTCACCCGTCCTCCGCGCCCCACATGAGATGGCCTGGGCGGCGCCCTAGCCGCACACCAAGCACGAGCGAATTAGTTATAGCCGGCAGAGCCGCTCGGCATGGTGCGGGCTCGGGCTGAAGCTCATTTCGCTCTTGATCGCCCGACAGAACACCAGTCGTCCGCCGGTTCGAGTTTTACTCTACCGTGGATTTGCATGCGGAATCAGCAGTCTCGTGGACAATTTTCTTTCTGACTTGGCGACAAATTCGGATAATATGGAAACATTGCCTGGAGTTCGGTGCCCCGCGCTGTAGCACCCAGGCAGCTCCGAAACTAGCTCGCTACCTGGGAGTTACGCGCCGCCATGCCTACCGGCTGCAAACAGTAGCTAACGTCGTCGTTGACAATTCGCAAGGCGCCTGCAAACGCTGTGCGCCCGTCGGCTTGTTCACAACCTGCGGGTGATGCGTTCGCTCCCTCGCGAGCGCGCAGATGAAATAATCAGAGCGACCACCAAGGAGGAGACGATCACGCTGGGGGCTATATGGAGCCGGGCTGTGGCTCTCAGTCTAAAGTGGTAAGCGGTCGCACCGGCGCAGGATTGAGTAGGAAGCACTACTTGACGCCCAAAGCCTTCCCAGCCTGAGCTGGCGTCAGACGCCTTGGTCGTTGGTCTGGAACAGACAAGGAGAAATCGATAGGCATGCGTAAAATCACCAAGTCAGCCTTGGTCGCACTGATCGCCGTCATGTCGTTTGCGGCACTTGTAGCGGCGAGTGTGGCCTCAGCAGGAGAACCAAAGTTCTTAACGGCAAGTGGCGGAACATTATTATTCACCGCCGACAGCGGCATATGGACGCTGAGAGGCGAACGGGCAGGCGTCGTAGCGACTATGACCTGTGAACAAGACTTAACCCATGGGTTCATATTAAATAATTCGCCATTATTGCATAAAATAGAAATCACGTTTGAGAAGAAATGCGAACAGGCTCTTGGATCTGAAAAAACAGTGTGCACCGAACCGGTCAAAACAAAAGCACTCAGCGGTGAGTTGGGATTACTACATGGCGAGGTGCTTCTTTTTAATCACTCCAGAATCAGGCGATTTTTGGACGATCAAATGCGGCTCTACCGAAACTGAAGCGGGCGGTGCGATCATTGGTTTAATTGACCCACCGTACGGCGTCTTAGTCACTGACGCGACACTATTATTCAAGGCAAGCGGTACCACACAGCTGCCGGAAGAAATTGAATTATTAGGCGTCCTGATGACGAAAGACAGTTTCCATGTCGAAGGCTTCCTCGGCGGCAAAGCGTCATGGGAAACCACCGATTTACTGTTACCTGATGGTCCGGTACAGATTGATCCATGATCGTATTCGACAGAAAGAGAGCCAATCATCAACCGATATCGATAAGTAGATAAGTTTGGGGTCGCGTCGGGGATGGTCAATAGCCTGAGCCGACGTGACACCCGCAAAGATGGATGCACCGGGCATCCTGGTCTTTCGCAAGCGACCCGACGAGCCACCGAGTGGCCAAACTGCCCGGCTAACACGACCCGCTTCAGACACTGGCTCTTACGCTCCAGCTCCCGTAGCCGCCCAGTGCCTTCGGCCAAGCGCGCGTGACCCTCGCGCTTGCGCACGACCGTCGCCGAGAATACCAAGCAACCTGATAACTCCGGGCGGTGGAGCCGCCCATTGGCTCTGCCCTCAGCCGACGTCTTTCGCGCTTCCAGCACGCGGCCTGGCGGTTCGGCGCCTGCGAGGCTTGGGGTCTTCGTCAGCGATCGCTCCAGCCTCGCCCTCGCTGTCGGGCTTTGCAACCCCGTTCGACTTGGCAGCGGTCTTTGTTGCTGTCCCCTTCGAGCTCGTCGTCGTGCCAGGCGCCTTGGCATCTGCTTTCGCGCGCGTCCCGCTCGCCGAAGACCTGACCGCGGCCGGCTTCTTCGCAGGCGCACGCCTGCGAGCCCTGGCGGGCTTCGCTTCCTCCGGCGGGTCGGCCTTTCCATCCAAGGCGGCATCAGCCGGCGCTGCCGCCACCCCCTCTACGCTCCCCTCGGCCGCGCTGACCCGGTCATCCTCGCCCGTAGCCGTCACCTCTGCGGCCATCGGCTCGTCGTCGGCAGCGCCCTCCGCGGATGCCGTGGCTGTGGTCGTGGCCGCAGCGCGATCGCGATGCGCGACCGCCTCGCCCCCCTGCACCTCGACCTCGACCTTACGCCGTTTGCGCCGCGACGCCTTCCCGCGCCGCTTGGGGAAGTTGCGCAGCAGCTCCCTGGCAAGCGCCTGCGGCTTGCGCGACATCCGCGTGCGTGCGCCGCGCAGCACCTCCTCGGCCTCCGGCGTGTGCGCGAGCGCCGCGGCCAGCAGAGCGGCAGCCAGGCGTCGGTCCTGCTTGCGCGATGCCTGCACGAGCTTGCGCGCGTTGCGCGCGTGCGCGGCGCCCGAGGAGTTGACGAGCAGGCCGAGCAGACGCTTGGTCTCAGGCCAGCGTTGCACCGCGTACTCCTCGTGGATCTCCCTGGTGTACTCGGCCATCCGCCAGATCCAGGCGTTTGCCTGGTCGCGGCGGCCGATCCGGCGCTCGGCGAGGGCGCGCAGCAGGACCTTGACGCCCTCCCTGCGCTCCTCGCGCTGCCAACCGCCGACGATGTCAACGGCGGTGTCGAAGGCGTCCGCGTTGCGCAGCACGGCGACGTCGGTAAGCGCCCGCAGGCGCAGCTGCGCGTTCTTGTTGCGCTGCACCGCGGTGATCAGAAACCGGCTCTTCAGCTCGCCCGATTTGTCGAAGTGCAGCATCGCGCGCGCCTTGCGCCAGCCGCCGGGCTGCACGCGCGCGCCGGCAAGCGCGGCCCAGAGGTGCTGCTCGCCCCAGTCGAGGTTCTCAACCGCGATCCGCCACAGCTCCCGCTCGAAGACCTGGAAGCGCCGCTCCTCGTCGGCGCAGACGGGCAGCACCCTGCGCTCGACGCGCATCCGTCTGCCCCTGCCGCGCCGCACGGGCCCCACGACGATCGCCCCGCCCCGGTAGACGTCGCGGTCGAGCAGCGAGTGCAGCGTCACGACCGGGTCGTCGTGCTTGGTCGCCGGGTGCACGAAGTCGATGACGATCCCCGCCTCCTTACCCGGGTGGCGGCGGGTCACGCGACCGACGCGCTGCTGGTAGATGCGCTTGCTCGCCGTCGGCGCCAGGTGCATGCAGAGCGTCGCCCGCGGGCTGTTCCAGCCCTCGGCGAGCAGCTGGGCGTTTATGAGAACGTCGATGTCGCCGTTCTCATACCGGGCGAGGATCGAGGCCAGCTCGCGCTTTGGCGTCTCCCCGGAGACCGCCTGGGCCTTTATGTCTTCTGCCCGGAAAGCCTCGGCGAGGTTATAGGCGTGTTTGACCCCGGCGGCGTAGACGACGCCCGGCACGTTGTTGAAGCGCGTCTTGTAGAGGTTCGCGGCGGCGAGGTTGAAGGGCTGCTGGTCGAGCAGCTGGGCGAGCTCCTCCTGGTCGAACTCGGTGTCGACCTCGCCGCGCCTAAGCGGCACCTTGGCGATCGTCCTCACGCCCATCCCCGGCGGGATCCGCACGCAGCGAAGTGGCGAGATCACGCCCCGACGCGCCGCCTGGGCCAGGTCGAAGCGGGATGTCTGGGTGGGGAAGAGGTCGGTGACGTGCCGGGCGATCAGCGCGCCGGTCGCGGTCATGCCGATGAATATCGGCCCCGTCCACTCCCTGATCGTGGCGCTCGTCTTCTCGCCGAGTGCGGTGTGGGCCTCATCGCATATGACGATCGTGTACGCAGAGGAGATCCGGCCCGCGTTGCGCACGAACCACTGGTATGTCTCGACCGTCACGGGCCCCTTGGTGGAGTCCTCGCCGACGTAGAGCGGCCGGGAGATCCGCTTGGAATAGCCCCTGTCTTTGAGCTCGCCGATGAACTGGTCGACGAGGTTGCGGCGGTGGGTGAGGATCAGCACCCCGCCGGTCTGGGAGGCCTCCACGAAGCCGAGCGCAGCGACAGTCTTGCCGGCGCCGGTCGCGTGCTCGAACCAGAAGCGCTTGGCGGCGTTTGGATCCTCGGGCTGCTCGGCGAGGCTCTCCTCCTCGTCCTCCTCATCCCAGTCCTGGGCTCCTCCTCGGCGTCGGCGCTGAGGTCCTCGGGCTCCTCCTCTTCATCTCCGTCTTCCTCCTCGTCCTCCTCCTCATCCTCATCGTCCTCGAGCTCGTCTTCCTCTTCGTCCTCGTCTTCCTCTTCGTCGTCGTAGTCCTCGGGCTCCTCCGCGACCTCCTGCTCGGCGGCGCGCGCGCCGTTGACCAAGCCGGCCGTGTCGGCAACGGAGATCAGCTCAGGAGCCTCCTCGGCCACCGCCCTGCCGTTGGCCTGCGCGTCCAGCGAGCGTTGCGCCTCCGCGAGCAGTGCGGTCAGCGTGCCGGAGAGCGCATCGACCTGGTGGGCAGAGAGGACGGTGCCATCGGCGAGCTTCGGCTCATCATCGGAGAGCAGCCGCTCGAGGCCGAGCATCAGCGAGTAGCGACGGCGCCATTTGGTCGATGGATGCTTCTGGCCCTGCTCGATCTCCGCAAGCGCGCGGTCGAGCGCCCTGCGGCGCGGTGTGCCGGGAGCAAGCGCAACCGCGGTATCCTCGCCTTCGTGCACGAAGGCCTCGCGCACGAACTTCTGTGCGCGCGATATCTCAGCGGAGCTTGGAATGGGCGCGGCCGCGAGGGCCACTGACGTCGACTCGGCCATAGATGGCTCTGGGGCTTCGAGATGGAGTCGCCGAGAAACAGCGGGTTCGGCTCGACTCAGAACGCCGGCTCCCACCGGCACGCTCGTCGGATGCAAGGGCGCATCTCGTCTGCGAGCTGGCTTCAGGATATAGCAGGTCGAGGCGGCAGGGAGAGCGCCTGCCTCTCTGCGAGTCTTCGAGGACCCCGTCCGCGGCCAAGAAGGAGCGTCCGCCATTGCCCGAGATCCGCATCGACCCGATCAGCGGCGACCGCGTAATCGTCGCCGGTGAGCGCTCCGAGCGCCCTGGCGGGGCGCCGACGTGCGCGCCACCGCAGCCGATCGACCGCGCAAGCGACCCGTTTGCCGAGGGCGCGGAGGCCATGACTCCGCCCGAGCTCTTCGCGCTTAGGCCCGCCGGCTCCGTTCCCGACTCGCCCGGCTGGAGCGTGAGGGTGGTGCCGAACCTCTACCCGGCGCTTGCGCCAGCGAGCCCCCAGGAGGTGGCCGACGCCGCGGGCTCAGAGCCCGGCCAGCATCACACTGGCAGGGTCGCTCCATCGGCCTTCGAGATGTTCGTGAGCCTGCCCGCCGCCGGCGCCCACGAGGTGATCATCAATGCGCCAAACCCGGTGCTGAGCCTCTGCGAGCTGTCCGCCGAGCAGGTGCAGCTGGCGATGGAGGCCTGGCGGGAGCGGATGCGCCTTCACGCCGCCGACGCCGCATACGTGCAGCTGATCGTCAACGAGCGCCGCGAGGCCGGCGCGTCGCTTCCGCACACCCACGCCCAGCTCTACGCCCTCCCGTTCGTGCCCGCGAGCGTCGCGCGCGAGCGCGAGCGCTTCGGCGCCTACGCCAACCGGGCGATGGGCCAAAACCTGCTCGGCGACCTGCTGCAGGAGGAGGTCAGGCGCAGGGAGCGGATCGTCGCGATCGACGATGAGGCGGTCCTGATCGCCCCCTATGCCTCGAAGCTGCCCTTCCAGCTGATGCTGATCCCGCGCCGACCACGGCCGCGCTTCGAGGAAGACGGTCCGCTCGGCGCAGGGCTGCTGCACGACGGCCTGAGCCGCCTGGCACGCCACCTCGGGCAAGCCCGCCGCTGAACATGTGGGTGCGGACCGCGCCACGGGGGGCCGAGCACTTCTGCTGGCGCATCGACGTGATGCCGCGGTTGACGCACCTGGCCGGCCTCGAGCTCTCCACCGGGCTGAACCTCAACATCGTCGCTCCCGAGCATGCGGCACGGCTGCTGCGGGAGGTCTGAAGGGGCGGGGCGTCGGGTCTCGCCGCGCTCATGAGGTCGAGCAGCTCACGAGCTCGACGCCTTCATGGCTGCGCGCGAGCCGCGCGTCGGTGGTGAGCAGCGGCGCCGGAGCGAGCGCACTGGCGAGCTCTACATAGAGCGCATCGACAAGGCGCTGGCGATCGCGGCGAGCCCAAGCTCCCGCCAGCAGTTTGCTCAGCGGGTGGCGCTGGATCGGCGCGGCGGCAAGCTGCTGCAGCGCGTCGGAGATCGTGCTCTGGTCCGCTTCGCCCGCGCGGCAGATGCGGTCGAGGGCAGAGAGCACCTCGGCGTCCATGTGTGCAGGAGCGTGCAGCCGATGCGCACGCATCCGCTCACGTACCTTCATCCCGGTCTCGGTGCCGAGCAGCGCCTCCACCACCGCAGAGGCGTCAACACGAGCGCGTCAGCGGCCGGCCCGCTCACCGAGCTCGATGCGTGCCTCCTCGATCGCCTTGATCACACGCTCGTGGGGGATATCAGAGGCAGGCAGATGCTCGAGCGCCTGCAACCAGAGGTCCGTCTCGCTGCGCGCGAGTGCCCCGCTCACCGCCACCTGAGTCACGCGGGAGATATTCAAGCCAGCAGCCCTTGCCTGCTTGGCCATCTCGTCGGGCAGGTAGACGTTCACGCGGGCCATGCGCATCTTATACACACTCATGTAGGGTTGCCGTCCAGATGCGAGCGCTGATCCAACGCGTCAGCAGGGCGACCGTCAGCGTCGAGGGCGAGCAGATATCGGCGATCGGCCCTGGCCTGCTCGTGCTGCTGGGGTCGCGCCGCAGGACTCACAGGAGCACGTGGACAGGTTGGCGGCCAAGGTGCTCGCCCTGCGGATCTTCCCGGATCAGCAGGGGCGCATGAACGAGCCGCTCGGGGAGCGCCAGATCCTCTGTGTGAGCCAGTTCACCCTCTACGGGGACGCTCGCAAAGGCAACCGTCCAAGCTTCACCGGCGCGGCCGCACCGGAGCACGCCGAGCCGCTCTACCGCGCTTCTCGCGAGCGCACCGGCGCGGCGATGGGCCGCTTCGGCGCGCACATGCAGATCGAGCTTGTAAACGACGGGCCGGTCACCTTGCTGCTGGAGACATAGACTCAGGGGCGCCATGTCCACGCCCGAGCGCTTCGTCCCCCGCTTCGCCGCCGAGCCTTCCCAGGAGGGGCTGCCCTATGGCCGCTGGGCCGACAGGCTCGGCGAGGAGTTCCTGGCCGCCTGCGCGCAGGCGAGCGGGGCCGATGAGGAGGTCGGGCGCCCAGGTGAGATCGCCTGGTACCCGGACCGCACCTGGAACGGGCTCACCTACGTTCCCGCGAGCGCACTCAGCGACCGCGGCTATGAGCTCTTTGGCTACGTGCGCTTCCTGCCCGCCGACCAGGACGGCGGCGAGCCGCAGAGCCTGCAGGCGCTTGCCGACTACACCGAGGAGACGGCGGAGCGCAACCCGGATTGGAAGCTCGACATCTGCGATGAGGTGATTGGCCACTGGCGCGGCCATAGCGGGCAGCGCGCCTCGATGACGCTCGTGTGGGGAAGAGCGCTGGTTCCCGGCGGCAGGATCGCCGCCGCCGAGCTCGGCGCAGTGCGCGTGGATGAATGCGAGCTCGAGCAGGAGCGCTTCACGCTGGTCGCCCCCGACGACTATGGCTCGGATCTGCTCGAGGTGGTGCTCCTGGACGCTCGCGGGAGGGGGCTTGCGCGCGAGTCTCTCTACGCGCAGGATGAGGAGGACGAGCCCTCCGGGGCCTTCCGGAGAGTCGAACTCTCAGGAAGCCGAGCGACCTAGGCCCACGGACGGGCCGTCGCCTGGGCCGGGTGGGAGACGATCGGCTGCGAGGACGAATCGCTCGCTCGTGGCGCGAGCGAGCGATTCGCGCAGCAGACAGTCGTTTGTCATGCCGCCTTTTGTCAGCAGGCTAACATTCCGACTCACTTCGAGCCTATGGAAGAGTTTGGCGGCAATCACAGCGCACACGCCGCCTCCACACCGGTAACAATGCGGACGATGCCAACCGGAACGCCATCGCCACGTACTGCCAACCGTCGCCGTTCCCGCGATGGAAAGGCAGGCGGCGAGCACCGCGCACGCATATCCGCCGCGATGCTCGAGCTCGTCTCCCGGCAGGGCTATGAGACGCAGCACCGTCTCGGAGGTCATCTCCCTGCTCGGGATGTCGCGCAAGACCTTCTACGAATATTTCGAGGACCGCCGCAGTTGCTTCCTGTGGGTCTGCGAGCAGGTCGGGCGCGCATGGCTCGAAGACGCAAGGCAGGCGATCGCGGCCACGCCGGAGGGAGCAGTCCCGCACGGTCGCGCTGCTCGGCGCGCTGTTCGGGCGCGCGATCGAGCAGCCTGGCGCGCTTCGCGCCGTGATGCTGGAGGCCACGGTCGTACGGCCCGGCGGCCCCGAGTTGCGCGAGCGGGCAATCGCGGACTGGTCGGCGCTGCTGGCTCGGCACCCTGAGCGAGGATCACCCGGCAGCGAAGCTGAGCCCAGAGCTTGCCGCGCGCGATCTTCGGCGGGATCGTAAGGACGCTGCACCTGCGCCTGCCGGCAGGCGTGAAGCCCCGGGCGCCGCGGCGGCGGCAGCTGATGGACCTGGTGCCCGAGCTTGTCGGCCTGGGCCGCCTGCTACGTCGATCACCCGCCCCCGGAAGGCCGCTCGGGCACCGTGAGGCCGGCAACCCGGCGCCGCTGCTCTTCGGCGGCCGTGCACCCGGCACGCTGGCGCTCAGCTCGAGGTCCAGTGCCCGCCGCGGGCTGCCGCGCGGCGAGAACCCGATCTCGCGCAGCTTCGTCGTGCACAGCCAGCGCGAGCGGATCCTGGACGCGGTCGCAAACCTCGCCGCCACGAAGGGCTACGCGGACGCTAACGATCCCCGAGATCGTGCAGGAGGCCGCCGTCTCGGTGCAAGCCTTCTATGAGCACTTCTCCGGCAAGGAAGACGCCTTCCTGGTCGCCTACGAGGTCGGCCACAGGCGCGCGCTCGTGGCTTTCGAGCGTGGCTTCGAATCCCAGCAGGATTGGCCGAGCGCGATCCACGCGGCTCTGCAAGCGCTGTTCTCGTTCTTTGCGGCAGAGCCCTCCTTCGCCCACTGCGCACTGGTCGACGCCCCGAGCGCCAGTGAGCGCGCCGCGGCGCTGCTCGTGCAGGGGATCGCCGCTTACGTGCCGATGTTCGCGGCCGGCTTTGACGAGGCCTCCCCAAACAGGCCCGCCACCGATCTCAGCGAAGGCGATCCTTCGCGCTGCAGAGCTCTGCTTCGCCCACGCCGCCACAGAAAGGGCGCAGCGAGCTCGCTGACCTGGTGCCCGAGGCGCACCTTCATCGCCCTTGCGCCTTTCATCGGCGGGAAGCTGCCGCCGAGATCGCAAGCCCCGGCTCGAGCGCCATCCAACGGCGACGGCAAGGAAGGCATCCGCCGCCAGGCGACGCAAGCCTTAGTAGTAGACGTAGATGTCGACGATCGTCCCGACCTGCACCCAGCCGAAGATCGCGGGTGCGTCTTCGATCGGCACGCGCAGGCAGCCGTGGCTTGCCGCCCATGTCGGCACTTCAGGTAGCCGTGGATCGCATAGCCGCGGATGAAGTAATTGGAGTCGACCATTCCTCAGAGTTCACGCCCGGGCTCTTCAGATACACCTGGAAGCGGCCGAGCACCGTCGGCGTCGAGGGCTTGCCCGAGCTCGTGGTGTAGATCTTGTAGACCCGGCCGTGCGTTTCGATCTCGGCAAGACCTGCTTTGCGAGGTCGGCCTCGACGTGCTTGCCATCGTGCGGGAAGCGCACCCTGAAGGTGCCGGCTCCGCGCTCGAGATCAAGATCATCCCGGCGCCCGTCGCTGAGATGCGCGAAAGCCCCATCATCTTGCGGTAAGCGATCACGGCGTTTTCGGTGCCCGCTTCATAGACGCCGCTGAGGGGAACCGCGTAATGCAGGAAGGAGAGCCTGCGCTGCAGAAACCATACGCCCTGTCCGCGTGCGCCTTCGCCCATCCCCACAGGCAGCACCCTCAGCTTCAGCGGGCCATTGTGAGAAGGCCGCCATGCCGGCGCTTGCCGCGTGGGAGACCTGCACGCTGAGCGAGCCGGCGTGGCCGCTCGAGAGCCGCATGGCAAAGCTCCCTGCGCCGCCGGCCGAACGCTCGATGGCCAGCCGCCTGCGCCGCACCGGAGCGCCCGCAGCTCGTACGCTCACCACCACGCTCTGCCCGGCAAGAAACGGCCGCACGCTGCCGTGCAGGGTGACCGACTGACCGGCGAACGCGAAGCTCGGGGACCCATGGGTGCCGGTGAGAGCGAGCTGCACCTGGGCTGCGACGGGCGCTGAGGACGTTGGCGGTGCGGGAGAGGGGCTGGTAGCGAGCATTCCGTGATCCTACGCTGCGGCGCTGACGTCGCAGATGGCCCCACCCGCAAACGCGGCCTCCAACCCAACGGATTTGCCGCAGTATTCGTCGGCCAAAGTCAGTGTATGTTTTCTAACACTTCCGCTCGCCGTCGAACACCCCGCCCGATCCGAAGGCCCAGAATGGGCTCCCGCTCGGGAACCGCCCATCGAATGATCCGACTACAGATCCCTAACCTGGATCTTTGACATACCTCAGATGCCCGTGTACAGTTCGCTACTCGACCCGCCTAGAAGAATGGAGTCGCCGCACTGATGTCGATCTCCAGCAGCAGCCGCGGACGTCGTGGCCTCCCACGCGGGCCCCACGGACTCACGCCGAGCGAGGTCGCCCGCAGCCAGCGAGAGCGACTGATCGCGGCCATGACAGAGGCCGTTGTCGAGCTCGGCTACACCGCCACGCCGGTCTCGGAGGTGATCGAGCGCGCGGGCGTCTCACGCAAGACCTTCTATGTCCACTTCCGTGACCGGCGCGAGTGCCTGATCGCCGCCTATGAGCTCGGCGCCGGCCGGACCCTGGAGCTCCTTGGCGCTGCAGCGGCGCAGGAGATGGCGCAACGAAGCAGGCTGCCGGCGATGATCTCCGCGCTCTGCCAGGCAGCGGCCGAGGACCCGGGCTCCTACCACCTGCAGGTGATCGACATCGCGGCCGCGGGCCAGAGCGCCCTGCTCGCGCGCGAGCAGCTGATCCTCTCGATCGGGGAGCTGCTGCGCAGCGGGCTCTCACCGGCCGCAAGCGCACCGCCTACCCCGCTGATGGGGCTGATCTCAGGGGGCCTGTTGCGGGTGATCGAGCATCGCGCACGTGCCGGGCAGCTGAGCGATCCCAGAGCGCTCGTGAGGGAACTGACGCGCTGGACGAGCAGCTACCACCCTGCCCCCGCCATGATCGCAAGCATCGACCAGCCCGGTCAGATCGTGGCCGAGTCGCTGCTCGGCAGCCACATCCCGATCGGTGGTCGCGCACCCGGCACGCTCTCGCTGACGCCAAGGCGCCTGCCCGACACCGGCGCTCGTACGGTCTCCACCAGCTTCACTGCCCATAACCAACGCGAGCGGATCCTCGACGCGGTCACCAACCTCTGCGCCGAGAAGGGGTACGTGGCGCTCACGATCGATGAGATAGTCGCCCTCGCAAGCGTCTCCTTGAACACCTTCTATGAACACTTCAAGGACAAGGAGGACGCCTTCCTGGTCGCCCACGAGCTTGGGCACATGCGTGGAACGGCGATCCTCGAGCAGGCCATATCTCGCGCAACGAGCTGGGACGCAGCGGTACGCGAAGGCATCGCGGCGCTGCTTGGCTTCTTCTTCTCCGAGCGTGCCTTCGCGCGGCTGGCCGCGATCGAGGCGCCGATCGCCTCCCAGCAGACCGCCGCCCGCGCACGCGCGCACCTGGCCGTCTATGCGCAGCTGCTGCTCGAAGGCGCGCCCCGCTCGCGCAGACCGCCGCCCGTAGCCCACGAGGCGATCGCAGCGGCGCTGCATGCCTCCGTCTTCGCCTTCTCCGTCCACGGCGTGATCGCCGACCCCGCGCGGGCGCACAGCTACGCAAGCTACCTGGTGCTGGCACCCTTCCTTGGGCCAAACCGCGCGCTCGCCGCCTAGAAACATCTGTTGACCCCACTTGACCTGGCCAGTCGCGTATGGAAGGGTTCCCAGGCCGGGCCGCTAGACGGGTCAGCCCCATTTATCGGGATACCCGCTCTGGCCGCCGGTCGGATACGTCTGATGTCCAAGCGGGCGGAGAGGCCCGGCATCGAATCGGACAGCAGAACCGCGACGCGCATCCAACGTTTCGTGCGCGTGTCGCTGCGTACATTCGATATCCATGCAACAAGGAGGATTGATGACCAGGAAGAGGAAGGACGTGCCTCGTAGGGGTCCGGCACGGCTGCTTGTGGCGCTCGCCGCGCCGCTTGCGCGCTGGCATTCGCCGCGCCCGCCATGGCCGGCAAACCGACGGGCGAATTCGCGAACTTCAGCGACTGCCCGCTGGGCCACGCTGAACTCAGTGGCTGCTTCTACGGCAAGACCACGAGCGGCCGATTCGTGATCGGGTCGACGACCGTGTCACTGACCAAACCGCAGATCCTGCAGGGTGGCCTGACGGGCGCAGGCCCGGTTTCGGGTTCCTTGGGCCGCCGATGGCAACACGCTGCCGCCGGCGCCGCAGACGGTCCCGGGCGGCCTGCTGAAAATACTGGCGCCCAAATTCCTGCCGGGCTTCCTGCAGGAACTGTTCAACGAATTCATCAACAAAGGCATCACCGGCGTGACCGCGACCACCGAACTGGTCAAAACGCCTACCAGTCTCAACCTGGCAGCAACGCTCGGCAAAGAAGGCATAGCGCTGACGCTCCCGGTGCGGGTGCACCTGGAAAACCTGTTCCTGGGTAGCGGCTGCTATGTCGGCTCCAGCTCGCATCCAGTCAACATCGAACTGACGACGGGCGCCACCAGCCCGCCACTACCCAACAAATCGATCTCGGGCGCCGGCACCCTTGGCAGCAAAGCCGGTGGAGAAATCCTCACGCTCACCGAAAACAAGCTGGTGAACAACACCTTCGCGGCGCCGGAAGCGGAAGGCTGCGGCGGCATATTCTCGTTCCTGATCGACCCTGCGGTCGACTCGGAGCTCGAACTGCCCTCGCCTGCCGGCCACAACACGGCAATCCTCGAAGGATTCCAGGAAATCGGTTCGCCTTCAGGGGTCGAAAAAAGCGAATAGCTGTCCTCTAGGTGGGACGGTTAGATAGAGAGGCCTGCCGCGGCCATCGCAGAAAGCTGGCCGCGGCAGGCCGATCGGTACCCGGTCCCCTAGGCGCAGCCGCGGGGATCGGGTACCGATGCAGTCTTCTCCAGGCAGCCCGCCGTGAGGCTCAGCTGCCGCAGGCGTACAGGACGAGGCTGATCGTGCCGCGCGATTCCGTTTTGGTCCGGTGGCAGTGTCCATAGACCCACCTGATGCGCGGGTCGTGGCTTGTGGGCGGCACCACGAAAGCGCGCAGCGCGCCAGTTGCGACATAACGTCGCAACTGGCCAAGCGTGGGCGACGGTATACGTCCATCGAAGCCGCTGAGCGGCCCCTGTTTGGTGGTCCAGCGGCTATGAGAGTTTTTGTTGTATTTGGTGGTGGTGGCTGTCCCACTTCTCGGCGAACTCGTCGGGCGTGAGCCCGTTGAGCGCCGAGTGTGGCCTGGTCGTGTTGTACTCGATTCTCCATTGATCGGTGAGGATGCGTGCTTCAGTGAGCGTGCAGAACTCCTCGAGGTTCCAGTGCTCGTCGCGCATCCTGGAGTGAAACGACTCGACGTAGGCGTTCTGCCAGGGGCTGCCCGGCTCGATGTAGATCGTGCCCGCGCCGGTGGAGCGGCACCAGTCTTTGAGCGCTGTCGCGATCATCTCGGGGCCGTTGTCCATCCGCAGAAACGCTGGGGCGCCATGCGCGGCTTGCAGGCGATCCAGGACGCGCAGAATCCCGTCGGTATCACAGGAGCGGCAAACCTCGCTCGCCAGCGCCTGTCGGGTGAACTCGTCAACGATGTTCAGGCACTTGATCTGCCGGCCGTCGTTGGTCGCGTCGAACTGGAAGTCGATCGCCCAAACCTCCCGAGGCCGCGCCGCGCGGCGTCTGCCGCCATCGGGATCGCTGCTGTGGCCTCTGCGGCGCTTGCGCGTCTTCTGGGGCACACGCAGGCCTTCCTGGCGCCAGATGCGCTGCACCCGCTTGTGGTTAACCGCCTGGCCTTCTCGGCGCAGCTGCATCGCCGCCCGCCGATACCCCCAACGCGGATACTCACGCGCGATCTCGCGCAACCTCGCCGATAGCCGCTCATCCGCCGGCAAAACCGGCAGCGAAGACAACCGCTGGGTCGAGCGGTGCTGGCCAACAAGCCGACACGCCCTGCGTTCTGAAAGCCCGAAACGCTGCACGCACATCACGACCGCGCGACGGCGACGCTCCGGGCTTAGAAGTTTCCCCGTACGATCTGCTCCGGAGTATGACGACGACGCTTCATCCGAGTCCCTCCTCCGCCCACGATAGGCAGGTCAGACTCTCAAAGCACCCGGACCACTACACAGGGGTCACGCCAATGGCCAGGCCGCCGGAATTCGGTACCAAGTTCAAGAGACCGGTCATATATGTGCTCAGTCTCCCTAGATGTAAGCTTGAGTTGCCTACTCTATCCGCCAGCGGCTCTGTGCCGCCACTTGTCAGCTCTGGGGGCGCAGACGACATACTCTCTTAGTGTTGTGTTTTGTGGCAGCCTTCGACGGTGATGTGTGTTGTTTGTTTTATGATCATGCCGTTTTGGCCTGTGATGGTGGTGGGCATGGTCAGTGTCACGCGATGCTTGATCTGTTTTTTGTGGCTTTTGGTGGTTTTGTAGCATAGGTTGCCGTTGGCTGCTAGTGCTGAGTGTGGGCCGGCTGGGAGCTTTAGTTCGAAGCTGTTGACGGGTACGTCTGGGACGGTTTTGAAGTTCGAGCTGGTGATTCCTTTGATGATGTTTGTGTTGCCGGTTAGCTCTACTGTGATGCCGCTTCCTTGAAGGACTATGTCGAGGTCCGGGAAGGCTGCTCCGCCGTGGGAGACGAAGATCGCTGGGCCCGTCAGCGGAGTGGAGAGGATCGGTGTGCGGGCGACTACGGTGCCGACGTGCGAGTCGGTGGGGCAGCCTGCGGGGTTTTCGTTGAACTGCTTGGCTGAGCACGCGAGTTTCAGTGTTTCGACGCGTGAGGGCAGCGCCTTGGGTAGTTCTACGAACACGCTCTTGATGTTGGCTTGGCCGTTGCCGGAGGTCACCTTCACACGTAGGTACGCTCCGTAGCGGCGGGTGTGCTTGGCGTGTGTGTAGACCGAGAAGCCCGGTTTGAACTTCAGGCTTGCGCAATCATTGGCCTGGAAGCCAGCGGCCACATTGTGCTGGGCGCCTGCGAAGGAGCTCAGCGTGCCGGTGATCTGCATCGGTTCGCAGCTGGTCGGGTTCAACGTGAAGTCGGGCCTATTGATCGAGACCAGGATCCTGCGCGTCCGTAGTGGGACGCCATCGAGCATCCTCGGCAGCGGATCGCTGGTGACGGTCACCTGCGCGGTGTGCGGGTCGATGTTGATCGCGGCCCGCACCACCACGGTGCCGAGGTCGAAGGGTCCTGCCAGCGCCGGTACCACAACCGCGACACCGTATGGGGCGCCCTTGTAGGGCCCGGTCAGATACGCCTTGCCGGGCACGTAGAACGGGTCTTCGCCGGGACCCGCGCCGGCTTGGACTGTCCCGATCTGGCTTGCAGCGGGGCAGCTCGAGCTTGCCTTCTCAGCAGTGCCGCTGTTATGTTCGGCCGCCGCGATCTGCGTGTTGCTGCACTCGGGGATGCCTGCGAGCTTGCCGACGAGGCCCTCGGGGAGTTTGACCTGCACGCCTGAGAGTTCTTGTTCTCCGTCTTCGCGGGAGATCATCAACGTGAAGGGCGAGAACGCGCCCGCGGCAGCGTTCGTCGTCCCGGCCTTGAACTTGGGTGCGAAACCGAGCCCACATCCAGACGTGATAGCGAATGATGATTCCGGTGTCGCGTTCGGGGTGCCCTGATGCTTCGCCCGGCGCCGGCACATGCGACCAAGGTTCAAGCAGGCTCGTCGTGCTGTACTGGGATGCGCATCCGGCCGGGGTCGCCAACGCCGCGTCCTGCCCGCCATACAACGTGAGCTTCAGTTCACTGAACGGCAGCTGCGGGTTTTCTTCGAAGGTCGTTTCGATCTGCCCGGTCTGTTCATTCGCAACCGCGGTCCCGCTCAGCTTCACGATCACGCCCTGGCCTTCAACCACGAAGTAGATATGGAAGACGTTACCCGAGTGTTCGCTACTGATGTAAACCTCGCCATGCAACGGTTCGGGCAGCAGCGGCGTAACCAGTTCAAGGTTGCCGATCTCCGAGCCGTTCGGGCAGGACGGCTGCGTCATCAAATGCAGCCTAAGCTGCGCTGGCGTGCAGCCTTCAAGACCGTTGGCCTGCGAAGGCGAAATCGACAGGCCCGCCGGCAGCGTAACCTTCGCCGTCTTCAACGCGGGGGTAGCAAGATTATGCGGGTTTTCGGACTGCGGCACCTTCAGATCGACAGTCAGCCCAGTAGGCGAGTCAGCGACCGTAGTCGTCGGCTTGACTTCTATTTCCGGGTGAAACGTAAGCGCACCGCACCCGCTGATCCCACCCGGGAACATCGGGACATTGACCGACAGCCAGTTTTCGCCGCCGAGGATCGGCAGGCCGTCTTCTGCGAGCCGACCCGGGTGCAGCCACGAATCCGTCGTTAGCATCGCTTCGGGCTGCACACCACAACGCGTCGGGTTGGTAAGGAACGGGACTTCTGGCGTACCAGCGGGCAGAGGCTTGCCTTCCTTGGTCCCGGGTTCGCCAAGACCCTTCCCGTGTTCCGGCAGGAACCGTTCGGCGTCGTGTTCCCGGTCCGCGGGCACGCCCCACAGCGTCAGCTGCGAGCCGACCAGCTGCCCACCCTCACTGATGTTAGGGATCTTGGCCGTGATGCCATAGTCACTATCCGAGCGGACCTGGAAAACTATCGGCTCAGCAACCTCGAGATACGGGAACGCCAGCTCAGCCGGCGCTCCCGGCGGCGGCACCATGTTATACACCGGATACAACGTAGAGAAGAACGGCGATTTCGAAAGGCCTTCTTCCTGTCCTTTGAAGACACGGATCACACCGACCTGCGACGCCGTCGGACAGCCACGCGGGCTCTGCCGGTTAACAAGCAGACTAAGTTCGCTCATCTTACACCGCGGGATCTTCCCAACACTACCAGCGAAACCCGCCGGCACATTCACATAGTAATCCTTCGGCTCCAAGTTCAACGGCAGATTCTGGTCCGATTCCATGTTGATCGCAAAAATCGATGTCACATCAAACGGATGCGACCCAGCCTGCCCATCAAGTTCACTCGCACTACCAGCCGACGGTTCACTCCCCGACGCTTTATAGCTAACCAACATCTTCGGCGCATACGGACCCACCAGCTCAAACCCAAACACCGGTTCCACCGTCGCAAAAACCGTTTCATTACTCGTCACTTCTTCAGCCGCAGTATTGACCACCACAAGCCGATAATGATACGGCGTATCCGTACTCAAACCACTCAGATCCGCAGACACCGCGACCGGCGTGCTCGCCGCA
This sequence comes from uncultured Actinomycetota bacterium, assembly GCA_963757925.1. Taxonomy (GTDB): domain Bacteria; phylum Actinomycetota; class Thermoleophilia; order Solirubrobacterales; family Solirubrobacteraceae; genus Palsa-744. The sequence continues at coordinate 36,656 of CAVWTE010000022.1, read as the reverse complement.
CCTATTTCAGCCGCCGTTGGCGCACACGACACCGAATGTTCGAAAGCCGCCCCAACTTCCCCTTCGCCATATTCAAACTGACACGACGCAAGCGCAGTGCCATTCGGATTAACAGTCCCATTCATCGTCCCCGCGGTCAACGTCACACCCGTAGCCACCCCAGTCGTCGCTTCCGGAGCCGCCGCAAACGCCGCACCAGCCACCACCAAACACACACACAACACCACAACACAAGCCAAGACTGAAGCTATCGATCTTCTTATCATCACTTGCCCCCCCTGCCGGCCCTCGATGAACCCACCATGGCATACCGCGCATGCGCCCGACGTTCACAACGCCCCCGCCTCTTACCACGCTTCTTTCTACAAGCCTTCAACGCACGAGAAAGACGCTGCTTACTGGTCAGCTTCGTCGCATTATGCTGCGCCGCTGGTTTGAGGTTTCCGGGCCCACCCACCGCTTCACTCCCAGGCGCCGCAACCAAACCCAATTCACCCCCACCCGCCTTACACGCACCAGGTTCACAACCACGAACAACCGACGCCGAATAAGGAAAACCACCTTCCACACGCACATCATACAAATGCGACGCGCTGTCCAATTCATTATCCAAGCCTTGCAAGACCGGTTCCGACGTCTGGATGTAGACACTCTGCAATTCTTCACTCGCACCAACCAAATGCGTACCATCAAACACGCCCGTGGATTCTTCAACCCCCGTACCTTCTTCACCAAGACCCGAAGACAACAAGTAAATACAACCTTCATTCACTTCTTTGTAGGCGGCGCCGGTGGTAGTACACCCATCCGCACCCACCAACGTCCACTCATAAACATCCGTCGTCCCATTCGTATCCTGCGGCACCAACGAAAGCGTCGTCTCAAACACAGCGCGCGTACCGTCCGCAGAAATAAACGGCGGCGACGGGTTTTGGAATGGGCTTTCATTGTGCGTCGTCCTATCTATCAGCTGCGCGTCGTCTTCAACCTTGCTGCTGGGCGGTTCTTTGGTCGGGCCACAAGACATACATCCACAGGAGACGCACATCATCTTTTCATCTTCCGCGTCGTAGACGTACGCCTCTTGATGACCTTCATTTTCAAAGCCTGTTAGCTGTGCTCTATCTATGAAGAGAAGGTGTGAACCATTTGACGAACCGGCAGAGGCGACGGGCATGCTAGCTGTCTCTTGTGTCAGTTCTTTGTCCAATATTACCCCTCCGCGACGGAACGTCGCTTGATATTCACTCCCTTCCGTTCCAGGTATGAGATAGCTCGACCCATTTTCATATACATAGATGCCTTCTTCGGACCCCAAATAATATACGCGCGAGCCGTTGCGAGAATAGGCAAGCAGGCTTCCGACACCCACTTCGACATTTTCACCACTCTTCACATGATGCTCATAAAGCTCGCCCGATTCAGAATCAAGACTGAAAATAACTTCTTCTTCACCCGCACCCGTCCCCGCACGACCACCATAATATGTCCCAGGAAGCTGTGTCGTGGTGCCGTTTATGACATCGCGCAAGTATAGCCCGCTGCAAGTGGAGAACACGACGTTTGCGCCGCTTGGCGCGACCGCATTGTACGAAAAGTAAGATTGTGCATCCAGGGTGCTACCAACGCCCTGGCCCACTTCGGCACCACAGTTCGGCACTTCACCGTTGGGCAGTACACCGACGAGATAGGTATGCCCACCAGTACGCTCATATATCTCGTTGCTGGCTTCATGCGTATCCACCGGCGTACCGGGCGCTGTCGGGAGTTGAGCAGTAGTTACAAAGAAGACCCTGCTGCCGTCACTAGAGGCACCGGCGAGGAACTCCCCCCAGTCCTGCACGCTTGCCAACCCGGCATACGCTTGCGGCGCTTCAATCATCGACTGCGTCAGCACCCCTGAATCAGGAGCAGACCACAGCGTCTGCCGCCCGGTGGCGAGCGAGATGCCGTAGACAGCCATACCTGTCGTCTCATTCACCTGCGGATCTTCAAGCGGATCGCGAAACGGCGACCGCACGAATGCCTCGGAGAAATCGCTCGTGAAGATAGCACCAGTCGCGTTGGTCTCACCACCCTGAGCGAGGTGCTTTGGCCCTTCACCCTGCAACGGAGATATCTGCTGGTCCTGCCAGCCCGACGCCGTGCGGGTCGCAAGAAACAGCTGGTGAAGGTCCCCGCTGTGCGTCGCAGTACCGGGGGTTGGGAGGAAGTTCTCGTAGGATACGTGGGTGCCTTCCGGGTACCCGTAGCTTCCTGTGATGTTTGCTGTGTTGCCGCTGTTTGCTTCGCTGACCAGCTCATAGGCACGGCAATCCGGCAGCGAAGCTATGAATCCTGGAGAGGCTTCCGTCGCGGACGGACAACCGAGTTCTCGGTTGGCATCACCTCTGGCGGATGCCACCTGAGCGTTCGCCATAATGAGGCCGGCGGATACTACGAAGGTCGCGACACAAGCCGAAAGGCGGGCACTGCCTACTCTGAACAGCCTAACCCGTTCTCTTCCCTCGCCCATTTCTCTCCCCTCGCTTTCCAATTGCCCACTCGGCAGCTAGCTCCACCGGAAGGCAAGTCCAACGCCAATGCCATAGCCAACTTGCCTGTGCTGTGCTTGGGCATCGCGCCGGCTCAGATTACCACCATCCCCGGCGCGACCCCAAACTTATTATTTAGCTATATCGATTAGTGAATTAGTCGCTTTTGCTATCGGTCAGACGCGATCATGGATCTATCGTGACCGGACCATCTGGTAACAGTAACTCCGTTGTTTCCTCCGACGCTTTGCCACCAAGGAAGCCTTCGACATGGAGGCTGTCTTTCGTCATCAGGACGCCTAATAATTCAATTTCTTCCGGCAGCTGTGTAGTGCCGCTTGCCTTGAATAATAGAGTTGCGTCGGTGACTGCTACCCCGTACGGTGGGTCAATTAAGCCGATTACCGCACCACCTACTTCAGTTTCAGTGGTACCACATTTGAGGATGACGAAGTTGCTTGCTTCTGGAGTGAGTAAGAGAAGCACCTCACCATGCAGTAACCCCAACTCGCCTGAGAGTGGTTTTGTCTTGATCGGTTCGGTGCATGCTGTCTTTTCACTTCCAAGAGTCTGTTCACATTTGCCCTCGAATAAGACTTCTACTTTGTGCGCTAATGGCGAATTGTTTAATATAAAGCCGTGAGTTAAGTCTTGCAGACAACTAACGGTCGCTACGATGCCTGCTCGTTCGCCCCTCAGTAACCCTAGGCCGCTGTCTGCGGTGAATAATAATGTTTGGCCATTTCCTGTTAAGAACTTTGGTTCTCCTGCTGAGGCCACACTCGCCGCTACAAGTGCCGCAAGCGACATGACGGCGATCAGTGCGACCAAGGCTAACTTGGTTATTTTACGCATGCCTATCGATTTCTCCTTGCCTGTTGCCAGAGCGAGGACCAAGGCATCTGAGGCTAGCTTAGGCCGGGAGGACTTTAGACGTCAAGCAGTGTTTCCTACTCGCCCCCGAGCCGGTCCGGCGACCCTTCGCTCGAAGCGAGAGCCACAGCCCCGGCTCGATGTAGCCACCCAGCGTGATCGCCTCCTCCTTGGTCGGTCGCTCTGAATTTGCTTTTCTCTCGCGTGCTGGCATCGAGCGAGCACGCCGCCCGCAGGTTGCAATGCAAGCCGACGGGCGCACGCAACGTTCGCAGGCGCTTTACGAAATGTCAATGACAGCGTTAGCTGGCGTTTGTCGGAACGGTCGGTGCGGTGCGGGATCCCAGGTGGCAAGGCGATCTGAGGCCCGCCGGGTGGCGGCCGAAGAGCCTAGCCAAGACCTGGAAGTGTTTCCATGGCAAGAATCCCGAGCCTGATCGACCGGTCTCGCGGGCCGCACCGGGGCTCCTGCCGCGCCCGGCCCCGCTACCCGTAATAACGCGCGATGACCTGCAGCTGGCTGAAGACGTCGTGCCCCAAGAACAGCACGACCATCGCCGCCCCTGCCACCGGTATCCACCGGCGACCCGCACCGCGGATGGCCAGCGCCAGCGCCGCACCCAGCAACGGCAGCAGCACGATCAGATAGCGCGGCTCACCGATCGCGATTTCGTGTTCGACCGCGTCGCCGTTGTAGGAGGCTATGCCAAGCATCACCAGCACCCCGAGGGAGATGAGGGCGTAGCTCGAGAGCTCGGGCAGACGTTCCCTGACCGCGCCCCTGCGCACGTACAGCTCGCGACCGCAGAGCGCCGCGACGATCGCCGCGAGCACGAGTGCGATGTTCTCGACCCAGCCGGGGAACATCGTGTCCATCCAGCCGTAGAGGCCCACGGAGCGGTCGAACCAGATTTCCCGCCAGGTGCTAAGGCCATGGAAGTAGGGCGTCATGCCCGGCAGGCGCGGCAGGAAGAGCTCCCAGATATAGCTGATCTTGTCGAACAGCGAGCCGGCGCCGGATTCCACCTGTTTGCCGACGGTTGAGACCGCGCCGAAGAGCGGTCTGCCGCGAATCAGGTTCTCGAAGGCGTAGAGCACCGGCGGGATGAGGCCGATCGCGACTGCGGTTGCGGGCGCTATGAGCGCCTTGCGCCCACCGCCCTGCCGTCGCGCGTCGCGAATGGCCAGCACTATAAGGCCCGCGATTGCTCCGGCGGCGAAGCCGACGAAGCTGAGGTAGGTCACGAAGCCGAACCCGATCACGATCCCGAGCAGGACGGCGCGCCGCATCGTAAGAACGTCCCTGAAGCCGTAGGCGAGCAGCAGGAACACCGCCGCCGAGAGCGGATAGAGCAGCGCGTCGGGGTTCAGGCTGCCGGTGGTGAACGCGAACGTCGGCTGCAGCGCCGCGCAGATGGCCGCGACGCCCGCCGCCCAGGGGACGCGTGGCACCGTCACGCGCAGGAACAGGAAGACCAGCAGCGCGGTCAGCCCGCCAAGCAACGCATCCAGGAGCCGCATCAGCTGCAGCTTTACGAGGATGTTGCTGCCGCCGAGCTCGTAGGGGATGGTCTGCAGCGCGTAGAAGAAGGGGGGTGCGCTCGAGGCGCCGTTGGCCTGCGGGTCATCGTTGAGCGCCTGGCCTGCGCTTGCGTCTTCGTTCAGGATCGCCTGCTGCGCATCCGAGGAGATCGAAGGTTCGAAGGGCGAGAAGCGCACCTGGAAGTAGTGCAGCCCTTCCATCACGAGCGCCTCCTCGGTGGGATAGGTGTAGGGCGTCCCCGGGGTCCTGTGGGGCAGCTGGCGGGTTTCGGCAAGGTGCGCGACGTAGGCGAAGTGGTCGACCTCGTCGCGGCCCTGGAAGGGCGGGGTGATAACAGACCAGGCGGTCGCGTTGAGCACCGCGATCAGCGCGCATATCCACGCTGCCCTTGGAGCACGTTTGAGATAGGCCCGCACCGCTGCCGTGCGTTGCCGCCAGCTGCGCACAGGCTCGGCGCGCTCGCGCTCCTGGCGCTCTTTGCGCAGGAAGGCGCGCGTGCCCGTCGAGCGCTTGCTTGGCTTCTCGGGCTGCACCGGCGCCCTGCTCATGGCAGCTCTTTCAGGGTCAACCGCACCGCCAGCACGCCGACGGCGAGCATCAGCGCGGCGATCAGTAGCGCGATCCAGGTACCGCTGTAGGCGCGTCCAAGACCGAGACGGCGCGCGAGCGGCAGCAGCTGCGACCACCAGGAGTCATGGCCCGGCGCCAGGTATTCGACCGCGACCCGGCCCGAGAGCACGGAGGCCTCAGACGGGTTCAGCTCGAGCGCTGGCGTGGGCAGTTCGGTCAGCACGGTGGCTTGCGAGGAGGGCGTCTTGCTGCCCAGGAGGATCAGCGGCTCGCTGTTTGGCCCGATCTTCGCGCACAGCTTCACCTGGCTTGCGGAGTGGCGTAGCGGCCGCACCGGCACGGTTACCGAGGTGCCTGTCCAGTTGGCGTCGTGGAAGCCCTGCGTGAGTAGCGTCGAGCCCTGGTAGGCCATCACGTGAATACGTGCCCCAAAGAAAGCCCACATCCCGACTCTGATCGCGCTCACGCCAGCAGGGAGCACTTCACCGGCCTGACAGAACGTCGGGCTGCCGCTCGTCACTTCGATTGGGTTGATGCCTGTTGGGCTCACGATTCTCGTGCCGGGCGCGCCAACCGCCACAAGGCGCGCAGGCGCTTTGCCCAGCGTTAGAGCGCCAACGACCGCGAAGATCACAAGGCCAAGGGCAAACGTGGCGAGCACCGCCTTCATCGCAGTGCTTCTATCGCCATTGCGGCCAGAGCTCAATCTACCGCTGCAGGCATCCGCGGCGATAGCGCTCCATGAGTGAGCCGCAGTGAGACTGCGAGGGCAGGCGTGCATCGCTCTATAGCGGCGATAGGTCACCGCCTGTTTCAGTAGAGGCGAGGGCCGCCTCGCCCCCGAGGGGCCTTCTGTCTGTGTCTCCGACTGATGAACGCCGGTAGAGGGTCTGGCGCCCGGTCCTTGCTTGGTTGCCGCCCGTCAGCCGTAGTAGCGCGCAATCACCTGCAGCTGACTGAAGAGATCGTGCCCGAGGAAGAGCACGATCATGGCCGCCCCGAGGACCGGCACCCACCGCCGGCCCGCGCCCCGCACCGCCAGCGCGATCGCGGCCCCAAGGAAGGGCAGCATCACGAGCAGGTAGCGCGGCTCGCCGAGGGCGATTTCGTGTTCGATCACATCGCCTTTGTAGGAGGCGATCCCAAGCATCGCGATCACCGCGAGGAACACCACGACGTAGCTTGCGATCTCGGCCCGGCGGGCTCGCAGCTCGGCCCGACGCGCGAGGAGCTCGCTGATGCAGAGGATCGCCGTGCCGATCGCAAGGAGCAGTGCAACGTTCTCGACCCAGGTGGGGAACATGGTGTCCATCCAGCCGTAGAGGCCCACAGAGCGGTCGAACCAGATTTCCCGCCAGGTCGTGATGCCTTCGAAGAAGTGCGCCATGCCGGGCAGGCGGGGCAGGAAGAGCTGCCAGGCGTAGGCGATCTCGTGTCCGAGCGAGCCGCTGTTGAGTTCGCTGGTGGTGCCGTTGACGGCGCCGAAGGCCGGGTGGCCTTTGCTGATGTTCGAGGCCATGTAGATGAACCCGGGCGAGAGGCCGATCCCGGCGGCGATCGCGGGCGCAAAGATCGCATCGATCCTCTCCCCGCCGCGCCGAAGGTCCCTTACCGCCAGGATCGCGAGGGCCGCGACCGCGCCAATCGCCACGCCGATGAAGCTGTAGTAGGTGAGCAGCCCCGCCGCGATCACGGCCCCGAGACCGACCGCCATCGGGGTGGTCAGCTTGCGTCTGAACCCGAGAGCCAGCATCAGCAACACCGCGGCCGAGAGCGGGTAGAGGAGCGCATCGGGGTTGACGCTGCCACTCACGAAGGCGAAGGTCGGCTGAAGCGCGATGCAGATCGTCCCCACTGTCGCAGCCCAGGGAACCTTCGGGACGGTCAGACGCAGGAAGAAGTAGCAGAGCAGCGCCGTGATCCCGGCAAGCAGCGCATCGAGGAGGCGCATGAGCTGCAACTTGACCAGGAGGTTTGAGCCGCCGAGCGCGTAGGGGATCGTCTGCAGAGCGTAGAAGAGCGGAGGAGCCGTGGAGGCGCCACCGGCCTGCGGCGAATTGGTCATCGATTCATGCGCCGCCGCGTCGGCGTTCAGAGTCGCCTGCTCGGCCTTGGAGGTGAGCGAGGGTTCATAGGGCGAGAAGCGCACCTGGTAGTAGCGCAGGCCGTTCATCACCGTCTGCTCCTGGCTCGAGTAGGTGTAGGGGGCTCCGGGTATGCGGTGCGGCTGCTTTCCGGTTTCCGCCAGACGCGCGACGTAGGCGAAGTGATCGACCTCGTCTCGACCCTGGAAGGGTGGGGTGATGACCGACCACGCCGCCGCGTTTAGCACGGCGATCAGCGCACAGATCCAGGCGACTCGCGGCACCCGCCGTAGCTGCGCGCGGATGTCCCCAAACCCGCTTGGCTTGCGCACACGTGTCTGCCTCGTGCGCCTCTTGGCAGCGCGGTCGCGCTCGAGCTTTTGGCGGCGATTGAAGGAGCGCGTGCCGCCCCCGCCCTTGCCCGGGCTCCTGGTCGGCGCTCTGCTCACTGCAGCTCCCTGATCGCAAGCCGCACCGACAGCACGCCCACGGCCGCCATCATCAGCGCGACGAGCAGCGCGATCCACGTGCCGCTGTAGGCGCGGCCAAGCCCCATGTGCCGGGCAACCGTGAGCAGCTGCGACCACCACGAGGTCCGACCTGGCGCGAGATATTCGATCGTGAGCTTGGCCCCGATCTGCTTCTTGTTGGTCGCGGCCGTCACATTGGAGAGATCCGTGCTGCCTTCGACCACGATCACCGGGTGCTTGGCGTGCGGCACCCGCGCCCCGAGCAGCAGCTGCGTCTCGCTGTTCGGGCCAATGGCGTAGCAGACGCTTACGCCGCCGTGCGTGCGTGCAAGCGGGCGCACCGGGATCGTGACCGTGTCGCCGGTCCAGTTGGCCGATCGGCTTCCTTGCGTAAGCACCTGCGAGCCTTCGAAGACGGCGAGATGGATCCTCGCGCCGAAGAACCCCCAGATCGCGACCCTGATCGCCGAGGTGCCCGCTGGCAGCACTTCCCCCGGCTGGCAGACCGACAGGCTGCCCTGGGTGGAGCCGATCACTTTCGCGCCTTCAGGGCCAATCGCTCTTACGCCCGGCGTGCCCAGGCGCGCAAGCCGCGGCGGCGCCTGCGTGAGCACCAGAGCGCCGATCAGGGCAAGTAGCGCGATGCCCACCGCGAAGGTGATCAGCGCGGGCCTCAGGGCGGGCTTTGGCTCGCCATCCATGGGTGCCGACTCCGAAGCATCGGCATCGGGGGCCGCGCCGCGCTTCTTGAAGAGCGATTTCAGTTGCAGTCGTTCGCGCATTTGCGATCCGCGTCGTCCCATCGCATCTGCGCCCTGCTCGGCGTGGCGGGGGCTCTCGGAGAACCATCTGTCTACACGCCACCGTGCGAGAGTTCAAACCGACGCCGGCGCTGGCAGAGGGCGCCAGCGCCGCTTTGCCGGGGCGAGCGCGATCGGTGCTTTGCGGCCGATGGCCTTGAGAGACAAGGAAAGCCTTGACCACCTCGCTGCGCAGACCCGGGCTGGCGTCGCGCCATGCGCTTTGGCAGCGATGTCTCCGACTGGCGCGCGGCCCCGAAGCGGAACGACTGCAGGGCGCGCTCGTGGCCCAGGAACACTGGCCGTTACGACTGATTCAGGACGCCGCGAGGCGCGCAAGGACCCCTGGGATGCTACGCGGCGACGGCTACACCGGCGGGAACGTAGTGCTCGACCGTCAGGTCGTCGCGCTCCAGAGCGAAGCGCACGCCCTCCTCGGCGAGCTGGTGCGCCTCGGCATAGGTGTCTGCGACCAAGGTCCAGCGAGGCGCGTCGGGCGAGGTGACGACCCAGGTGTCCTCGTCTTGGCGATAGAGCACGCGCACCGTCATAGCTTCACCAGAGTAGGGCGAGGACGTCTCCTTCGGCAAGGACGCCGATTGGCCGAAGTCGAACGTCGGCGCTCGGCTTGGATTACGGCATCACCGACATGCACCGGCACAATCGCCGTGGCGAGAAGGCACCCGCAGCGACGTTCCACCCCGGTACTCTTGGGGAAGGGATGCGGGCCGCGATCGCTGCGGTTCGTGCCAATTACAAGGAGATGATTGCCGCATGGCGCGCGACGTGAGTCCCTCCGAATCGCATATAGCAAAGGCTATGGATCACGCGATCGACTTGGCGATCGAGGGCAAGTCGCCCTACCCGGAGCACGCCGCGTTCATCGACGCCGAGTCGCCCCATGCCGGCCACGAGATCACCCGTGCGTTTGACGAGGACTACGCCGTGGTGCTCGTCTGCGCCGACGGGCGGGAGCGCATCGTCACAGCGACGGCGCTCGCTGCAAGCGCCTGATTCGGCGCGCTGTTCCAATCGCCCCGATTTGTAGCTGGTTGGATGCTCCGGCGGGCTGTGGAACGCTGGGGCAGCGGGAATTGGCTCTGGGATTAGGGTCTGGAGATTAACGGACGACTGGTCAAGTCAGTCAACGGGATACTTGAGCCGGGGGCGGGCCTAGAGATGCCGCAGCGCCTGAATCAGTTTCTGGCGCGCCGGCTATTCGCAGGGTATGGGCATAGCGTGAGGCATCGTCGTCTGGCTGAGCTACAGCGAGATTGGACTGCCTACGCTCTAGTCGCACTGCGATAGCTGCTCGACCACCTTGGCGGTTATGGCTTGATCAGCGGCTTGGCCGACCGGTTGTCGCACCTCACCGAGACGGACCCTGTAGGTCAAGGGCGGTCGTAGGCGCGACCGCGTGGCAGCACATGCCGCACAAGCACCATCTCGGTCGCAGGGTCGTAGTCGAAGATCACGCGCCAATCGCCTACGCGCAGCCGGAAATGCTCGCTGGCTGTAAGGCGCCGCACATCCAACGAGCGATCGTTGGATGCGAGCCGACCAAGAGCGTTGAAGACACGTGCGCGGATCGGCGGATCGAGGCGTCTGATCTCCTTCTCCGCGGTGCGCGTGAAGCGCACCTCTCGATCGTCACTCACGCCGCGTCGCGCTTGAGTTCCTGCTTGAGCTGCTCCAGCGACAACGTGCGGCCTGCGGCAACGTCAGCCTCGCTCTGCGCAAGCGCTGCCCGGTCGGCATCGGTCAACGGCTCGTCGTCCTCTGGGCGCGACTGCAGCCACTGCTCGAAGCTCTCGCCGCGCCGAGCGATGAAATCAAGGGTCGCCTCGGCCTCCTGCTCGGTCAGGTCTTCGACGCGCTCACGCAGCTTCTCCTTCGCGGTCATGCGCCCATCGTACAACTCGACTCGATACGCCTGCAGCCACTCACCTGGCCCCGTTGTGGGCCGGGGTCTTTCTTTAGGCGACGCTCGATGAGTCGCGGAGTCGTTGGGCCGGGTCCAGGCCGATCACCCACGAAACCGCCCACGCCCATCGGCAGCGCTAGGACCAGAGCCAAGCGCAACCAATGCCCCCGCCAGGAGTCGAACCTGGATCTACCGCTTAGGAGGCGGTCGTCTTATCCATTGGACTACGAGGGCCTGGCCGCACCCTATCGGGCGCGAGCGTCCGTCGGAGAGGACAGGCGTGCGATCAAGGGCTTACGGCGCAGCAACGCGGCGACCTGCAGCGGATCGCAGGAGATCCTGAGCTCAGGATCTCCTGCACCTACCATACGATTCCGCGAAGAGTTAGCAGTCGATTCCGCGGAGATTGAGAAGCCCATCGCGCAGGAAGCGGCCGACTTCGGCAGGCGTGAGCTGACGCCAACCGGTGACGCTCCGGCCTCCTCATTGGGATGGTTGCTCCAGCTTCTCGAGCAGCGCTGCGATGGCCAGCTGCAGCACCTCCATGCCGTCAGCGGCCGACCCCGAAATGCTCCAGGACATCCACCAACACGACGCGATAGCCCTCTGACGGATCGTGCGTGCAGCTCCAGCGCGCGGCTTCGAGCAACTCGTCTTGCGTTGGTCGCAGGGCACGCAGGTCGGCCAGGTGCTCGGCTGCCCTGGAATTGGCAGTCGTGTCGTTATACATCTCGCTGACTCTTGACCAGCTGGTGTGCCGCGCATTGCGAAATCGAGGTCAGGCGCTTGCGCCAGTCGATCGCACGGCTGGAGACGTATAAACTTAACGATATGGACAGTAGGCGTAGCGCTACAGCGGTCGCCAGAGAGCTCGGCACCAGCGTGCCTCGAGTCGTTCGCGCTGCGCGTCGTTTGGGGCTGGACAACCGCTCGGGGCGGGAGCGTTTTGCGCTCAATGAGAACGCGGTACGGAAGTTGCGCGATGAGCTGGGGCGCAACGAGCATCTCGCCGGCATGACTCGCCCTCAGGTTGCCGTGCTCGCGGCGCTCTCCCGCTCGCCGCTGGGCATTCCCTCCGCGCGAGCGCTGGCTCTCAGGGCGGGCATCTCTCCTACGACGGCATCGCAAGCGGTGCGGTCGCTGCTCGACCTCGGACTCATCAAGCAGCGACCGGAGGTGATCGCATCCGGACGACCCCGCCATGTCCTCATGCTCCGCGCAAACCGCGAACACCCGCGATGGTGGGAGCTTGCGCCGTGCCTGCGCCACGTCAGCGCCCCAAGGACCCAGCGAGAGAACCGCGTCCCTGTTCGCTTGCACCATCTCTTCTGGAACACGAACCCAGTGCAGCTGGAGGTAGCTCGCGGCGGGTCCTATATCGCCCGTCGTCTGCTGCGGACGCTCGACCCCGCCGGACTGGCATGGGGCGCGCAAAACCTCCGCGCCGAGGACTGGCGCCAAGCGGCGCACGCTCGGGGCCTGAACCCGGCCACCAGGGCGCTGGCACACAATCTCGCCGCAGAGAGCCAACCGTAGGTGGGCCGTAATGTACAAAGCCAAGCCAGCGATGAACCGGCCAAGCGCAAGCCATCGCCAAGGCTGCCGAAGGAGGTTCAGGACGCGCTCTCACCGGCCGTCGCGCGAGCGTGGAAGCAAATAGCTCCCTATCTGCCGGCACAGTTGTATCTCGGCGGCGGCACCGCCGCCGCGATCTACCTGCACCACCGTGTCAGCCGTGACCTCGACTTCTTCTATCACGAGAGCTCGCTCAGCCTCGACGCGCTGGAGCGCGACTTGATTCGGCTTGGCGCGGTGGTCACACTGAGGGCGCCGGGCACGCTGCGTGTTCAGATCGGAGAGGTGAAGGTGGAGTTCCTTCATGCCGATGAGAGCGCGCCACAACAGCTGATCGAGGAGCCGAGGAACATCGGCGGCCTACCATTGGCCAGCCTCCAAGACATCATGGCGATGAAGCTCGAGGTGCTGGCGGAGCGCGGTGAGCTACGCGACTACTTTGACGTGATGCAGATCGATCAGCAAGGCGGCATCTCGGTCGAGGACGGGATAGCGCTCTTTCTGAAGCGCTATCGACTCGACGCGGCCAGCGAGCCGCTGCATCACCTCATCCGCTCACTGGGCTATCTCGAGGACTGCGAGGATGACGAAGATGTGCCGATGAGCAGGCAAGAGCTCACCGCTTGGTGGCGCAAACGCCAGGCCGAGGTCATTCGCAACCTCTAGATACATCCAGCAGCGCACAAAGGGGGAACCGGGCCAGGTGCCCAGTCGAGGCGATCCAGCGCAAGCTGGACGCCGACTTCTTTGCGGGCCGCTGGGGAAGCTCACCGACCGGCAGCGCCAGCTGCTTTGGGTAGTTGCCAACCTTGAACATCCCGACGACGAATTCACCATCCAGGAACTCGTCGAGCTCGCGGCCGACCTGCTGCCAAAGACCTTCTCGCCGAGCCATGCAAACCAGATGCTCGCCAGCTTGGCTGAGCGGGGGATGATCTACAAGAACCGGCTCGGAAAGTACTCGCTTGCCGTGCCGCTGCTGGGGCGCTTCATCCGCAGGACTATGGGCTCTTTGGTGAGCCTGGGCTGCCTGCCTAGCAGGCTCAGACCGCTTCTCAGCTATCGCTCGCTCAGCACGGCCCTCCCAAGCGCACCGCTCGGCACGGCCGGTGCACGACGCCCGCTGTCCCATCCCCACGCCCGCGGTCGGAGAGGACCACATGCCCAAAGCCCCGCCGCCACCGCCGCCAGAGCAGGCCTTCGCCGAGTTCGCGTCTGGCTGGTTTGAGGCATTCAGCGCAGAATGGCGCCCAAAGACGCGCGCCGATTACTCCTGGCAGCTGCGCTGCCATCTGCTGCCGTTCTTCGGCGAGCACCGCCTCGGCGAGATCACGATCGCCGAGGTCGACCGCTACCGCCACCTCAAGGCACGCGAGGGTTCGCTCTCGGCCACTTCGATCAACAAGACGATCACGCGCCTTGCCCAGATCCTCGAGGTCGCGCTGGAGTACGGCCTGATCGAGCGCAACCCCGCCCGCGGGCGAAGGAGGCGCCTGCGCGTGGCTCGCCCAGCAGCGGTCTGGCTCGACCGCGCAGAGCAGATCGAAGCTCTGCTCGAGGCCGCGAGCCAACTGGACGCCTACGCCGAGCGCCACGGCGGGCGCGACCAGCGAGGCGGCCTTGCATATCGCCACGCGCTCCTGGCCACCCTCCTCTTCGGCGGCCTGCGCATCGGCGAGCTCCTCCGCCTGCGCTGGCGCGACGTCGACCTCGCTGGCAACCGCGTCGCGATCGGCGAGGCCAAGACCGCCGCGGGGGTCAGGCAGGTCGATCTGCTGCCGGTGCTGCGACAGCAGATCGAAGCCCACCGGGCGCGGGCCGCCAACCCTGCCCCCGAGGCGTTCGTATTCGAAAGCGCGCGCGGCGGAGCACTGATCGACGGCAACATCCGCAAGCGCGTCTTTGCGCACGCGGTCGCGAGGGCCAACGAGCTGCTTCTGCAGCAAGGCCAGGCGCCGCTGCCAGAGGGCCTCACGTTGCACAAGCTGCGGCACACATTCGCCTCGATCCTGGTTGCGATCGGGGTGGACCCCGGCGTCGTGATGGAACAGCTTGGGCACCGCGACCCGGGCTTCACGCTGCGTGTCTACCGGCACGGGATGAGACGCGATGAGGAGTCCGTGGCACGCCTTGCGCACCTGGTCGGCATCCCGGTGGCGCCGAGGTGGCACGCAGAAGCCTGATCGGCAGCCGGGCTTGGTGAGCGCAGCTCAGACGCTCGCCTCGGCGGCGAGGTGCGCCGAGGGCCCATCCGCACCGATCAAGCCGATCCGCCTGGCCCCGAGGATGAGCAGGGCGATGCCACCGAGCGAGGCGAGCAGCAAAACCAGGGTCTTCCATCCCCAGCCTTCGATGCTGCCAAATGCGATCGAGTTGTTGATCGCGTGCACGGCGATGCAGGGGTAGAGCGAGCCTGTGGCCCTGTAGAGCAGGCACAGAGCAAAGCCGAGTCCTGCCAACGGCAGCAGGTCCACTGCCGGTGCCGAGGTGGCGTGCACCGCACCGAATATCAGCGCCGTCAGCACCGCTGCCGGCCATGGTCCCTTCCAGTTGCGAAGCGAGGTGAAGATGAAGCCGCGGAAGAGCATCTCCTCGCAGATCGGCGCAATCACGCAGGTCAGTGCCGCGCTTGCGAGAAGCAGCGCGGTGCCTTCTTTTGAGCCGAGTTTTTCGAGCACCTTGTCCTTGGCTTCGTTCTGGATCAGCTCCGACCAGATCGCGGTGAAGACGAAGAAGGCGATGAAGGCGAACACGATCAGGCCGATCGCGCGCCAGAGTGGGGTCACGCGCAGGCCGAACTGCCACGAATAGACCTTGCGTGCGCCCCAGCCTGCGAGCAGCACCGCTGTCAGCACGAAGATCGCGTCCTGCAGCGCGGTGTCTGCGATCAGGACCCCGCCGGGCGGTTTGGCCGCGGTGATGTGGACCCCGAGCGCCGCGAGTGGCAGGTCGACTATCAGGCCTGCGAAGACAGACAGCACGAGTGCGAGGATCAGCGCAAGGGGTCCAAGCCAGGGCTGCCAGCTCGTGATCGGCGAGTCAAAACGCCTGCGGGGCGCTGGCGATCCGGTCGCTGGCGCAGGTTCAAAGACGCTCTTCACGCCCCACATGATCGCGCCAGCGCCCGTTGCAAGGCGCCAGACCAGCTCAGCGTAGCCCCGCCGCCCAGACCCCGTGGTCCCTGTCGGCGTGCCCGACACGGCCAAAGCCTGCGCGCTGGGCAAGCCTCATTCCCTTGGCGTCTCGGTTGGCGATCTGAGCCGCCATCCGCTTGTAGCCGTTTTCGGCAGCGAAGCGCATCGTCGCCCGGAGGGCAAGTGCACACAGAGGGGGACGCGGTTGCTCGCGCAGACGGCAGCCGCGCATTTCCTGGTGCAGCACGAGCGTGATCAGCTGGGCGAGCTCGGGCTCCTGGCCACGCCGCAACGCGGCCACGGCGACGATCTCACGCTCGATCTCAAACAGCAGGATGCGCAGGTCGTGCTCCTGCGAGCGCTCGTCGCCGAGCGAGAGCGCGGCCGCCCGGAGCGCCGCGGATGCCTCGCCAACGTGCCGCCAGCGGCCCGCGGAGGGCATCGCGCATATCGCCGTTGCATCGCCGGGCTCGGCAAGGCGCATCCGCGGAGTGGAGAGCAGGGGGTGATGCGGCATCGGCTACCCAACGGCGGCACGCCACAACATCGTGCTGCCCTGCCCCCGATCGCCCTCAAATTCGGTCGCGTTCCAGCATTCGGGCGAACCCACAGGTGGGCAAGCTAGCCAAACTCGAGGGCCGACTCAAGCGATGTTTCTCTCCTGTTCGATCGCCGCAGACAAATATCTGCATGGCGGAGCTCAGCGAGCCTGCACGCGCTCGAGCAGATCGCGGCCGCCGCGGTCTCGAATCGAGAGGCAGTGCCCGACTTCGCAGCCAGGATGAGGACAGCGCGCGAGTGGATGCACCTGCACCTCGACGCCGTCAACGCGGGCGACCCATATCTCCCCTTCGCG
Source organism: uncultured Actinomycetota bacterium (assembly GCA_963757925.1). Lineage (GTDB taxonomy): Bacteria > Actinomycetota > Thermoleophilia > Solirubrobacterales > Solirubrobacteraceae > Palsa-744. The sequence continues at coordinate 20,293 of CAVWTE010000022.1, read as the reverse complement.
GATGCTTTCGGCCACCTGGCGCGCGGTGTAGGGCGGGCCATCCTCGCGCGCCTGCACCCATACGCCCGTGAGGTGCTGGTGGCTGCCATCGGCGGCCTGCTCTCTACGAACCCCGATCACGTTGTGCACAGCCGACATCTTTGATCATCCTGCTCGTCGAGACAGCACGCCTCTGCGCCTCACGATAGCCGCGGCCCGCACGCGCAGGCGACCCACCACATCGCCTCAGGCGACCCAGTGCCAGGTCGAGAACTGCGCCGTGAAGAACACGAGCGCGATCATCGAGACACCCAGCATCGCAAAGCGCGCTCGCGGGCGCGTGCACAGGTAGCCCGCCAGCCACATGTTCAGCGGGAAGAGCACAAGGATGAAGCGCGGAATCGACATCAGCGGCTGCGTGGAGACCGGGTAGGAGAGCGGCAGCGCGAGCGCGGTAAGCGTGTAGAGGCCGTACGCGAGCGGCAGCCGGCGCAAGACTCCGATCATCAGCGGCACCGCGATCGCCAGGAACGCGAACAGCATGATGTTGTGCCCTGCCTCGATGTCCGGGCTCCTACCTTCAAGCGGGAAATAGAGGTGGGTGCTCTGTCCCGAGAGGATCTGCCGCGCTCCCTCGAACGCCGCTCTGGCGGCATCGAAGCTCGCCACGAAGGGGCCGGCGAACTGTCTGCCCCACAGCGCCTGGGCGTGGAAGGGAGCCATCGGTTCCCCGCCCGCCAACCAGAACCAGATCATGAACGCAGCCAGGCCGGCGGGGATCAGGAGCAGCCAGAGCACATCGGCGCGCAGCCTGTATCGCGGGCCAAGCAGCCTCCTCGACCATGCAAGAAGGCCCGCCATCGCCCCGGCCGCGTGCGCCGCGACCGTGGGCGCGAGGTCCGGCTCGCGGTCTCTTCGCGGACCAAGCAGGTAGAGCGCCGCCGCCGGCAGCACGAGCAGCACACCGGTGCTCCGTGTCGCCGCGGCAAGGCCGCCGAGCACGCCCACCCACATCCACCTGCCGCGCCGTGCCTGTAGGAACACGCCGATCGAGAGCGCGAGGTACAGGGACTCCGAATAATCGGCCGAAAGGAAGAAGGCCATCGGCCCGAATGCTGTGATCGCAAGCGCAAGGCGCGCGACATCGCGGTCGGCGATCGTATTCCTGACCCGCTGTGTCATCGCCGGAAGCAGATAGCCGCTGGAAAGCTCGAGCGTGGTCAGACGGTGCAGCGCATAGAGGGCGCCAAGCAGCGCCGCCAGGGAGATGAGCACGCCCGCCAGTGCCCCTGCCATTCCAACTAGCGAGACCGCCCAGATGAGGAGCGGGTAGAGCGGGAAGAAGGCGGCGCGCTGGGCAGTGAAGGGTCCGAGCTCTGGCAGGTAGCCGTAGTGGGCGATCGTCAGGTACCAGGCTGCGTCCCAGCGGGCCGCCGGCGCGGCAAGGACGTCGCCGAGGGGCCCAAACCCACCCGTCAGGCCCGGCGGGTGGTAGGCCGAGCGGGTGGGGCCAAAGCCGAAGAGCAGCACCACCGAGATACCCGCGATCCAGATCAGCGCGCGCGAGGAGAGGAGCAGCGAGAGGGCGTCCCGCAGCGCCTGAGCCTGGGCCGAGGAGAGGCGCAGGGCCGCGAGCAGCTCCCGCCACGACGAGACGCCGCGCGCGCGGCGTCGAAGCGCCGTGAGGCGCTCGGCGACCGGCATCGGTGGTGGCGGCGCGGACTCCGGTATGGCCGGCAGCGACATCGCCGCGCTTGGAAGCAGGCCCTCGGCGGGAGCTGCGGGCACAGGGCAGGGCACCGCTGCCATCTCGGCTGTGTCAGGGCTCATCGCAGGCAGAACGGGAGATTTTCGCATGCACGAAGGTCAAGCAGGCACCGGTCGGCCTTCCTGAAAGCTCTCTGCCACCCGCGGCCTCGCGCGCGAGATGCAATCCGCACGATCGTACTGCCTCAGTACGCGCCTCGCCGCAAGCAATGGCCCCAAATAGCGATCTTCGGCGGCGGAGTCTCGACGGCACAGCCGCAACCCATCTGGCCGGCAGGAAACCCCAATGTGCGCATACCGACACCGCCCTCTTAGCGTCCTTGGGCAAGGAAAGACCAAAAGGGCTCTTGTCAGACCCCTTGAACTAGGAGACCATTACGTCTGGAAGACCGAAAACGACCTGGTTGGGGAACGTGACTGTGACTGATACAGAGGAAAACGCAGACGAGGAGCAGGAGACCTCCGGCGACCCGGGTGATCCCGGGGCACCGGTCGACCGTGTCAATCTCGGAGCGAGCATCAGGGCGATGCGCAAGCGGATCGGCATCACCCAGGAAGGGCTCGCCGACAGGCTCGGGGTGCACACGACCTTCGTGGGCCGTCTGGAGCGAGGCGAGCGAGGCGCGCAGTGGCGCACCGTTCGGCGAGTGCTGCGCGCACTGGATCTGACGCCCGCGGACTTCGCGAGCACGTTGGAGCAGATCGAGAGCGAACCGGAGCCACAGCCGCGCGGCCGAGCCGCAAGCCCGCGGGCGCGCTAGAGACGCCGGCTGCAGCTCGCGGGACGTGCGGGCCGCCACGCCGGAGCGGCAATTGCAGGAGATCCGGCGTGGGAGCGGTAATCTCGGTCGGCGTCCCGTGAGCGGCAAATGGCCCGCCGCGGCAAATCGCGGCTCGCGGAGGGCAACGGCTTCGAATGTCAAGACAGGCACGAAAGCGCCGGACACGGCACAACCGCGGCGGCGGCGCGCGGATGATCGGCATAGGCCTGATCATCGCGTTCGCCGGCGCGATCGTGCTCGCCGTAGGCGCCGGCGCCTACGTGCTCGCGGTGGCCTCCGGCATCTCGAAGCTCTCCGGGCGCAAGGCGATCGTCTCCGGGGCCTCCTCGCAGGTGTTCGCCGCGGAAGGCGCGCGCCTTGGCTTCATACAGTCCGAAGTGCTGCGCACCCCCGTCTCCACCGAACAGATGCCAAAGTATCTGCGCGAGGCGACGATCTCGATCGAGGACCAGCGCTTCTACGAAAACGACGGCATCGACATCACCGGCATCTTCCGCTCAGCCATCAGAGATGCGCTGCAGGGAGAAGCGCTGCAGGGAGCCTCGACGATCACGATGCAGCTGGTCCGAAACCTCTACCTCGGCGGTGACGTCAAGACGATCAAACAGAAGATCGCCGAGGCCAAGCTCGCGCTCGAATACAACGAAGTCCACAGCAAGCGGGAAATCCTCACCCAGTACCTCGACACCGTCCCCTACACGACGGTGGGCGGCCAGACCGCGCTCGGCGTCCAGGCCGCCTCACGGATTCTCTTCAACAAGCCCGTCTGGAGGCTCGACCTCGAGCAGTGCGCGCTGCTGGCCGGGCTACCGCAGGCGCCCTCGCAGTACAACCCGTTCATCGACCCACACGAAGCGCGGGCGCGCCGCAACGAGGTGCTCTCCAAGATGGCCGAACTGCACTACATAAGCGCCCAGACCGCCAGGGCGACCAAGGCGATGGGCCTGCAGGTGCAGCGCGGCTACTACTACCAACGCCGGCGTGAAAACTACTTCTTCGAATACGTGCGCCAGCTCCTGATCGAACGTTACGGAAGGGCGACGGTCGACCGCGGCGGGCTGAAGGTCTACACCACGATCAACCTGCACATGCAGGAACTGGCCCACAGGGCGATCTCCGAAGTGCTCGATCAGCCCGAAGATCCCTCCGCGGCAATCGTGACGATCGACCCCCACAACGGCTACATCGAGGCGATGGCGCAGTCGGGCACCTACGCGCAGTCGCAGTACAACCTCGCCGCCGAAGGCCACCGTCAGGCGGGTTCGACCTTCAAGGCGATCGACCTGGCCGAGGCGCTCTCACGCGGCGTGGACCCAAACAGCACCTATTACGTCTCGCATACCCTGGCCCCCGGCTGGCTGCCCGCCTACCCAACTTACGAAGTCAAAACCTTCGAGAACACCTCGCTTGACAAACCGCTCAATCTGGTGCAGGCGACGCTCGCCTCGGACAACACCGTCTATGCCCAGCTGGCCGCCGACCTTGGCGAGGAATCGATCACCGAAATGGCGTACAAGATGGGCGTGAAGGTGCACCTGCACAGCTACCCTTCCGAGGCCCTCGGCGGCCTCACCCTCGGCGTGAGTCCGCTTGAAATGTCAGATGTCTACGCAACGCTCGCCGATGGCGGCTACCGCAACCGGCCGATCGCGATCACCAAGGTGGTCTTCCCGAACGGCCACGTCGACAAGAGCTGGGGCAGGCCACACCGGACCAAGGTTCTGAGCAACGGGGTCACCTCCGAGGAGACCAAGATCCTCGAAGAGAACGTTCAGGCGGGAACCGCGGTGCGCTCGAAAATCTCCTGTCCCACCGCCGCCAAGACCGGCACCACCGAGGAACTGGTAGACGCATGGCTTGACGGCTACACACCCGCATACGCCACAGCCGTGTGGATGGGCTATCCCAACAAGCGGGTGCCGATGACAGATGTGCAGGGCGAACCGCAGCAGGGCGGCGCGCTGCCTGCCGTGATCTGGCACACCTACATGGAACCGGTCGTCGACGGCAAGTGCGAATCCTTCCCCGAACCAACCGAACCACTCGTCTACGAGCCCTTCTACGGCAAGTTCGCGCTACAGGGCCAGGCGGCCTCGAGTGCCGCACCCAGCAGCCCCCTGACGCACACGGGCGGTGCCACCAAGACGCCATCCAAGACACCTGGCGCAACCGAACCGGGTGGGAGCACGCCGCCCGGCACAGGCGGCGCCACCGAACCGGGTGCGCAGCCTGGAGCGGGCACGGGCGGGAGGCAGGAAACGCCCGGCGCAGGTGGCGCCACGCCAGGGGTGGGCACGGGTGGGGGCACGCCTCCCGGCCGCTGAGGGACGCGCTCATATCGGTCATCTGCCATCGGGCTGATAGGTTGATCAGCCAACAATGCGACGTGGCGGCAGCGCCGTCCGGATCGGAAATTAGCGAAGTGGCCAAGGAAGACAAGATCGAACTCGAGGGCGAGGTCGTGGAGGCCCTGCCCAACGCGATGTTCAAGGTGAAGCTCGACAATGGGCACGAAGTGCTCGGCCACGTCGCGGGCAAGATGCGCCGTTTCCGGATCAGGATCCTGCCTGGGGACCGCGTCCGCTGCGAGCTTTCTCCCTACGACCTGGACCGCGCCCGCATCACCTATCGCCACCGCTGAGGAAGCCGGTGGGTGTCAGCTCTCGCGCTTACGCAGATGCACGGCGGTGAGCTCTCCCTGATCGAGGCGCTCGCGCAGCGCCTGCCCCCGGGCGGGCCGCGCGTGGTGCGGGGCATCGGCGACGACGCGGCGGTCGTCCTGGCGGGGCCCGTGAGCGTCACGTCTGTCGACGCCGCGGTGGAGAACGTGCACTTCCGGCTCACAGAGGGATACGCGAGCCACGCGGACGCCGGCTACAAGGCGCTGGCCAGCGCGCTCTCTGACCTCGCCGCGATGGGCGTGGCGGCCGGGGAGGCATACCTCGCGCTCGGCGCCTCTCCAGGGCTCTCAGAGGCCCAGGCGCTCGAGGTGATCGACGGCGTGTGCGAGCTGGCCGAGCAGTTCGGCGTGAGCGTCGCCGGTGGCGACGTCGTCTCCTCTCCCGTGCTCAGCCTCTGCGTCACGGTGGTCGGCTGGGCCGACTCGGCCGCCTCGCCCGTGCTTCGCAGCGGAGCCGTAGTGGGCGACCTCGTGGGCGTCACCGGCGCGCTCGGAGGCGCGGGCGTGGGCCTTGCGCTGATGGACGGCAGGGTGCGCCTGGAGCGGGACCTGGCCGCACACGTGCTCGCGCGAGCGCGGCGCCCGCATCCGCGCATCAACGAGGGGCTTGCACTTCGCAAGGCCGGCGCCAGGGCGATGATCGACCTCTCCGACGGCCTTGCAAGCGACGCCGCACACCTCGCTCGCGCGAGCGGGCTCACGCTGGAGATAGACCTCTCGCTGCTGCCGCTGGACCGCGGCGTGGAGCAGGCGGCCGCGCAGCTCTCCCTCGAGCCCTGGCGCCTTGCCGCCGGCTGCGGCGAGGACTACGAGCTCTGCTTCTGCGCCGCCCCCGCCGAGCGTGCGAAGATCGAGCGCTCACTCGCGGCGGCCGGCGGTGTGGGGGTGAGCTGGATCGGCGAGGTGCTGGGTGCCGGTGAGGCCGAGCCGGAGGTACGCTTCAGGAGCGAGGCAGGCTTGACGCAGATGCAGGGCTTCGAGCACCGCTGGTGAGCTGCGCTGCGCCAAGGCCGGCGGTGGGCGCGAGCGTGGCGCCGAAGGCGCCGCTGTGGCTGTGTCGGTAGGAGGGGATCACCGCCGCTCCGCGCGGCCTGATGCTTCTCAGGGCGGCGAAGACCAGGAACCTCTTTTCGGCGCTAAAGAGCGGGTAGCAGGCCGAGAGCACGGCGTGCGGTGTGCGGCTCGGCGCGACGACCGCCGCCACGTCGGCTTCGGGCACGATCCGCTCGTGGGTGACGACATAGGTGAAGCGCGCGTAGGGCATCGTCACGAAGATCCTCTCGCCCTTGTGGATTTCAGTGATGCGCCGGAAGGGCTCTAGCCACGTGGTCCTATGACCGGCGATCGCGGTGGTATTCCCCGCCCCCGGAAACGAGGTGCTCGGATACTGCGACTTGGAGTAGATACCCGGGCCGAGCTCGAGTTCGGACTCGCCGCTGCCCTTGACCATCGCGTAGCTGATGTGGATGTGAGGGATCGTGATCCTGCCAACCGCGCTTCCGTAGGCGGCACGGCGTTCGAGGCGCTGCGCCAGGAAGAGCACGCGACGGCGCTCTTCCTTCAGACGCTCCAGGGCTTCCTGTTCGCCATGTGAGGGCAGTTCGGCTTCGACGTGTTGCAGCTGGCGTTCGACGCCCCCCTCGCGAAGCGAGGCGATCAGTGCCGTGATCGGCTCGCGCCATGCAAGCGTGATCGCCGCGTCAGCGAGCGCGAGCGCACCGAGGGCCACAAGCGCCCATGCGAGCGCTTTGGCAAGCCGGAAGCGGCGCCTGCGCCTCTGTGGGCGCATCGTGAAGAGAACCTCGGACATCGAAAACGGCTACCTCAGCACCCGCTCACGATACACCGGCGCTGTGCTCGGATAGAGCACGGGAAAGCGGTCCTCGGGCGGCGGGTGCACGGACGGTATGGCATTCGACTGCACGCCAAGCGTCGCGATCCCCATCGCCACCAGCAGCCCCAGCGCGATGCTCCAGAGGAGTACCCCGCCGAGGCCCACGTAGCCGCCGCCGACCATCACCATCCCCTCGAGCAGGATCTGAGAAGGGCCGAGCCCAAGCCAGAGCGCATAGAAGGCAAGCAGCAGCGCCAGTGGAGCAAGCGCCGGGATCAGGAGCAGCGCGAGCAGCGCACCTCGCCGCCGCGGGCGGTGCCGCGGCGAAATCGCGAGCAGCCATGCGTGCAGCGCCGGGATCAGGAGCAGCGAGGCGTAGGGGTTCACGAGCCACACGAGCAGCGCGAGCAGGCAGCCGGTGAAGAGGCTCGCCACGCCCGCCACGCCGGAGGGCGGCACCTTGCGTGGGCTGCTCGTCATCGTGAACCTGAACCAGGCCCACCAGCACACGGCGAGCACCGCGAGCGCGAGGATCAGCGCCACCACCGATCCGACGCCAAAGCCAAGCGCGGAGGAGCCAGCCGGGTTTCGGCGGGCTGTGCAGCAGGCTCACGAGCGAGAGCAGCTTCAGGCTCACCGCACAGAACACGAAAGGCCAGGCACAGAGCAGCGGCAGCAGCATCCAGCGCCGCATGCGCTCACGCCGCGCGCGTGCCAGGCGCACGAGCGCCTCACCGCTCAGGAACAGCGGCCCGAGCAGCAACGTCAAGGTCAGCAGCGCGATCGGCCACTGCGGCAGCACACGCCCCGAGAGGCGCAGACCCGTGCTCTTGGCCCGGGTCACTTCACCTCCGCGGTCGAGCGCGTAAAAGGCGCTCAGAAGGCCCCGGCCAACAGCCTGCAGGCGGCTTTGGCTGACAGGTTCTGAAGCCATGGGCCCGCGTTCGCCCGCCAAGCCGACGCTCACGCTCGGCACACCGATCGCGTCCAGCGGACCTTGCTCGGCCACGCTCAGCGGGAAGGCGAGGTGAGCAAGCTGGGAGATGAGGCTCGGCCCGCCGGGCGAGATCCCCATCGTGTCTGCAAGCGCCGCGGAGACCGTGCCGGTGAGGACTTCGGGGGCAAGACCAGCGCCGCCCGAGAACGGCTGTACCAGCGGCCGCTCGAGCCTTGCTCCCGCGAGGTCGCCGAGCGCGATGGCCGCGTCGAGGCGGCCGCCGAGCGCGGACTGCAGCCAGCTTGCGATCGCCGCCCGGCCATCGCCCGCACCCGCGGCGAAGATCACATAGACGGGGTGCTCGGTCTCGCCCTGGGCGAGCACGGAGGCGATTTCAAGCAACCCCGCGGCGCCCGAGAGCTGCGCCACGGCTCCGTGCTGCCCCGCGTCGCGCGCCGCCAGAAGAACGATCGGCGCCTGCGTACCGGTACCGGCGCGATGGCCAATCAGAAGCGTCTGGGACGCGGTGCCCGAGGTGGTCTCTTCGGCGATCCGCTTCACGGCGATCGTGTAGCCGCCGCTTGCGGGGGAGCCCAGGGAGCTCATCTGCGAGCGCATGTATCCGACCAGGCGCGCCTCGCCGCCGGCGCCCGAGGCGATTTTCGCCATCCGTGTGAGCCGATCGAATGCATGCGCGCCTTCGAAGGCTTCCGGGATGAGGCTCGAGCCAAGCGGCGCGGCCGGGCTCCCGAGCGAGAAGGCAAGGATCAGCATCGCCGCGAAGACCGGCGCCAGCGAGAGCCGGTAGAGCCCGAAGCTCAGGGACGCCCGCGGTGCCTTGCTGCGAGTGCGTCGTCTCTCCTCCATGGACTTCTTGGCCGCCATGGACACTGGACCATAGTGACCGATGGTGCGGCGGGCCGCATCAGATATCGTGCCCGCGGTGCTCCAGCCCGTAGCCGTCGGCCACAAGCAGCTATCCGACTACACGCACATCTGCGGGCGCGGGCTGATCGACGAGATCAGGGAGCTCGCCGAGCCGCTTGCAGGACGACGCGTGGTGCACGTCTCTGCGACTGCATTCGGAGGCGGCGTCTCGGAGATCCTCTACACCCTCGTGCCGCTGATGAGGGACGTGGGCCTCGACTGCGAGTGGCAGGTGATCTACGGCCGCGAGGAGTTCTTCAACGCCACCAAGCTGATGCACAACGCCCTGCAGGGCGCGCCACAGGACCTCGACGAGGAGCAGTGGGAGACCTGGCGGCGCTACAACGAGATGAACGCGAGGGAGCTCTCCGGCGGCTGGGACGTCTGCCTCGTGCACGACCCCCAGCCGGCGGCGCTGCATTGCCTTGTTCCCGAGAAGTCTCGCGGGTGGGTCTGGCGCTGCCACATAGACATCTCCACTCCCAACCCGCAGACCATCGAGCGCCTGCTCCCCTACATTCGCGACTATCCGCAGTCGATCTTCCACATGCCAAACTACGTGCCCGCCGGCATGAACGGCCACGTCAACGTGGTGCCACCCGCGATCGACCCGCTCACGCCGAAGAACATGGCCCTCTCCCCCGAGGACGCCGCATACGTCTGCGAGCAGTTCGGCATCGACGTCGACCGGCCGCTCTTGTGCCAGGTCTCGCGCTTTGATCCCTGGAAGGACCCGCTCGGGGTGATCGACGCCTACCGGATCGTGAAGGAGTCGATACCGGAGGTGCAACTCGCCCTGGTCGGCTCGATGGCCTCCGATGACCCCGAGGGCTGGGATTACTTCAACTCGACGATCGCCCACGCCGACGGCGACCCCGACGTGCACATACTCAACAACTTCAACAACGTCGGCGCGATCGAGGTCAACGCCTTCCAGTCGCACTCCGACGTGCTGATCCAGAAGTCCACGCGCGAGGGCTTTGGCCTCACTGTCTCCGAGGCGATCTGGAAGGGCCGCCCCTTCATCGGCGGCGATGTCGGCGGGGTCCGCTGCAGGTGCAGGACGGCATCACGGGCTACCTTGTCGCAAGCGTCGAGCAGTGCGCGCAGCGATCGCTGGAGATCCTCGCCGACCCGGAGCTCGGCAAGGCGCTCGGGCGGCGCGGCAAGGAGCACGTGAGAGCGCACTTCCTGATGCCGCGCTATCTGCGCGACTACCTGAAGATCTTCGGCGACCTGCTGCCTGAGAGCTGAGGGCGCGGATGGCGCCCGCCACCGGAGATGCGCCATCGCAGCGACCGACCTCTCCGCTCGTGCTGGTATCGAACCGCGGGCCAGTCACCTTCCACGAGAACGGCGAGGTGCGACGCGGCAGCGGCGGCCTGGTCACCGCACTGACAGGACTTGCCTCCCACCGCGAGGCGATCTGGATCGCCTCGGCGATGAACGAGCACGATGTTGCGGTCTCGAGGGCCCACGGCGGGCGCGCCTTCCCCGTGCGCTCCCCCGGCGGCGGCGAATACCAGGTGCGCCTGGTCGCCTCCGACCCACAGGCCTACGACCGCTTCTACAACGTCTTCGCCAACCCGATGCTGTGGTTCATCCAGCACTACCTCTGGGACCTCTCAAACGCCCCGGACATCAGACGCGAGGAGATCGAGGCCTTCGAGTTCGGCTACAACGCCGTCAACGACGACCTCGCCGGCGCGGTGATCGAGGAGATCGAGGGCCAGGAGAGCCCCGTGGTGATGGTCCACGACTACCACCTCTACACGCTGCCGCGAATCGTGCGCAGCGAGCGCCCCGACGCCTTCCTGCACCACTTCATCCACATCCCCTGGACCCAGCCGGACGCCTGGCGGGTGCTGCCCACGAGGATCAGAGAGGAGATCTATACGGGGGCGCTCTGCAACGACATCGTCGGCTTTCACACCCGCTCCTACAGGCGCAACTTCCTCCAGTGCTGCCGCGACCTGATGGACCTGGAGGTCGACTTCGAGCGCGGCGTCGTCAGCTTCGGCGACCGCGAGGTCTGGGTGCGCGCCTATCCGCTGCCGATCGACCATCGCGCCACTCGCCAGATCGCCGAAGGCCCCCGCGTCAAGGCCTTCGAGGCAGAGCTGCTGCGCCGCCGGCGGGACTTTCTGATCCTGCGCGTCGACCGCGCCGACCTCTCGAAGAACGTGCTGCGCGGATTCTCGGCCTTCGACCTGTTTTGGAGCAGCACCCCGAGTTCAGCGAGCGCGTCACCTTCATGGCGCAGATGATGCCCTCCAGAACCGATGTGCCCCAGTACCAGGAGTACCTGGAGCGGATCGAGGCGCTCGTGGCGGTCGTAAACCACCGCCACGGCACCCCGGACTGGATGCCGATCCAGCTCAAGCTCAGGGACGACATCGACGAGGCGATGGCCGCATATCGCCACTACGACGTGCTGCTCGTCAACGCGATGTTCGACGGCATGAACCTCGTCGCGAAGGAGGGTCCGATCGTCAACACCCGAGAGGGTGTCTGCATCCTCTCCGAGAACACCGGCGCCCACGAGGAGCTCGCCGAGCACGCGCTCTCGGTCAACCCCTTCGACATCCAGGAGCTTGCCAACTCGATCCATGTGGCGCTCTCGATGCCATCCGCCGAGCGCGCCACAGAGCGGAGGGACTTCGCCGGATCGTCACTTCCAGGGACCCCGGCGACTGGATCGACGACCAGCTGGCGGACATCGCGGCAAAGCGCGCAGCCGCCTAGCCTCCTCGAAGGCTCGGCGCGCTGTTATCATCGGCCGCCGCACATGAGCCAAGCGCCCATCACATACGACCTCGTGCTACTTCTGGACCCGCTCGCAGAGGAGCCGGCGCGCGCCCGCGTGCTGGCCGAGGCCAAGGCAAGCATCGAGGCTCACGGCGAGCTGGCCCGCGAGGACCACTGGGGCCTTCGCCCGCTCGCCTACCCGATCGCCCGCAAGAGCGAGGCCGAGTATCACCTCTTCCAGTTCCACGTGGCAGACAAGAGCGTGCTCGCGCAGCTCGACCGCTCGCTGCGGATCTCCGACGAGGTGCTGCGGTTCATGATCAGCAAGCTCGCGCCGGGCACGCCGGAGGCCCCGGCCAATCCGGACACGCGGACTCGGCACACGCCCGAGCCCGAGCCGGCCGCAGCTTAGAACCCGCTCACCTGGGGCTCTCGGGCCTCGAGCATCTCGATGTAGGACTCTTGGCGGCACATCCGCGCGTGCCGCCGCGCTCCTTGCCGCCGCGAGGATGGCAGCACTGCCCATCTCGCTAAACTCGCGTCATGGCAAGCGGGCAGATCGGCGAGCATACGGGGGCGGCCGAGGCGCAGGGCCTGCGCAGGACCGACGTCCTGAGGCGTCCCCGCCGATGTTCGACGAGGCCGCCGGACTTCTGCTCGCGGGTGCATCCGCTTGTGCCCGTGCTCATCTACGTGCCCGCGATCGTCGCGATGGAGGTCTGGAGCCTCTCCAACGTCACCCTCGCACTCAGCATCGGCCTGTTCGCGGGCGGCTACCTGCTCTGGACGTTGTTCGAGTACTGGCTGCATCGACTCGTGTTCCACTTCGAGCCACAGAAGGGTCTCGGCGCGCGTCTGCACTGGATCATCCACGGCGTCCACCACGACCATCCCAACGACCCATTGCGCCTGGTGATGCCGCCCGCGGTCAGCGTGCCCCTGGCGGTGGTCGTGTTCGGGGTCATGTGCTGATCGTCGGCGACACCTACGCCCCGGGCTTGCGGCCGGCTTCTACGCCGGATACCTCGTCTACGACATGCTCCACTACGCGCTGCACCACACCGTGCCGAGCGGTCGCCTGGGCAGGGCGCTGCGCGAGCGGCACATGCGCCACCACTTCCAGGACGACACCAAGGGCTTTGGGATCAGCGCCCCCTACTGGGACGATGTCTTCTCGTACCTCGCCGATGATCAGACGCGAGGAGCCCGGCGCCAGGCAGACCTGACCCTGGCGCTCAGATCCGCGGCGACGGCATCGAAGCTCACCAAAATCGGCAAAGAGCGGCCTCGTGGCGAGATTCGCAAGTGCGCCGCCTAACCTCGCTCTAGACTCGCAGGACGATCCCCACCATGGACGGGGAGGCCCCACGCGCAGCGACCGAGGGCACACAGAGACAACGAAAGCAGAGGAGCAGCCGTGGCCGCCACCAACATCAACAGGGTGATCATCACCGGAAACCTGACCCGCGACCCTGAGCTGCGAGCGCTCCCGAGCGGCACGTCGGTCTGCGAGCTGCGGATCGCCTGCAACACGCGCCGTAAGAACGGTTCCAGCGGCGAGTGGGAGGACAGGCCCAACTACTTCAACGTCAAGGTCTGGGGCCCGCAGGGCGAGAATTGCTCGCGCTTCCTGACCAAGGGCCGCCCCGTGGCGATCGACGGACGCCTGGAATGGCGCGAGTGGGAGACCCAGGAGGGCGCAAAGCGCCAGGCAATCGATATAATCGCCGACTCGGTGCAGTTCCTCGGCTCGCGCGAAGACGGCCAAAGTGGCGGTTTCGCGGGATCCGGGCCCTCGCGCAGCGGCGAGGTCCCGGTCGACGAGCGCGACTACGAGCCGACTTCTGTCGGCTCTGTGGCCGACGAGGACATCCCCTTCTAGACACCCAGCAAGCGAAGAACAGCGAGGAATCGACTCCGTATGGCCAAGGCACGCGGACGCGGCAAGCCCCGGCGCAAGGAAAAGCGCGGCCTCCAATCAGGTGGCCGGCGCAAGCCCTGCCCTCAGTGCCGCGACAAGATCGAGCAGGTCGACTACAAGGACGTCGCCTCGCTGCGCCGCTTCATCTCGGACAAGGGCAAGATCCGCTCGCGGCGGATCACCGGCGCCTGCAGGCGCCACCAGAGCCAGATCGCAAAGGCCGTCAAGCGCGCACGCACGATTGCGCTGCTGCCCTATGTCAACGAGGGCGGCCGCGACGACAGCCCCGGCGGGGGCCGTCGCGAACGCGGCGACCGCGAACGCTAGGAGGAGCCGATGCCCGAGGCGATCCTGCTCGAAGACGTCGAGCCGCTTGGCACCAAGGGTGCCGTCGTCGACGTCTCCAAGGGTTACCTGCGCAACTTCCTGATTCCGCGCAAGCTCGCCCAGCCGGCGACCAAGGGCGCGGTCGAGGACGTCCGCATGCGCCAGATGGCCGCCGAGCGGGCCGTTCGCTACGCCGAGGAGAAGGCACAGGAGAACGCTGCCCTGCTCGGCAAGACGGTGATCACGATCTCCGCCCAAGCCGGGCCCGACGGGCGTCTGTTCGGCTCGGTCGGCCCTCAGGACATCGCCACCGCGATCAAGGACGCCCGCGGTTTGAAGCTCGATCGCCACAGGGTCTTTCTGCCCGAGCCGATCAAGAACCTCGGCACATACATGGTCGTGGTCGAAGTCGTGGACGGCGTAACCGCCACGGTCAAGACCATGGTCGTCGCGCAGAAGTAGGCGAGCGTGGCGGCACGGCCGCCTGCAGCCTCATGGCAAGCAGCGGGTTGACGACGCTCCAGCGATCCTCGTGCCGCAGCAGTCCGGCTAGGCGCAGCCGCTTGAGGGCCTTGCTCAGGTCCTGGGTGGTCGTGGTACCCCTCTGGGCGGTGGCGTAGGGCCGTTGACCGAGCGCCGCCTGCGTGAGCACCTGACCACCCAGACGATGCAGGGAGCACGCATGCTCGATCGCGCGTGCTTCGAGTCCATCGTCGCGCGCGGCGAGCTCTCGCAGGACCTCCTCCGGTGCCGGCGGCGCATTCTCGCCGGCGATGCGCCCGAGCGCGAGCAGCATCGTGCGCGGATGGCCGGCCGTCAGGCGAGCGAGCCCCTCGGCATGGCTGGCGGGATCCCGAGGAGCTGCGCAGACCTCTTCCCAGACACGTGCATCCGGCGCCTGCAGGAAGACGCGTGCACCCGCCCCTCAAACGCGGCGCGCGGCCCGTCAACCTCTGGCCTTGCGGCCTCCCTGCCGGACAGCAGCAGGCGCAGGCCTGCCGCGCGCTCCGCGAGCTCTGCGATGCTCCAGAGCAGCGGTCCAACTTTCAGCGGATGTCGAAAACTGAGCCGCGGCGCCTCGAGGTGGTCGACCCAGAGCAGCACCTCCTGTGAGTCCGCAAGCAGCTCCAGGCTCTCCAGCGCCGCCGGCAATCTGAACCGCCCCGACGGCCAGCGCCGCAGCGCCTCCTGCAGGCCACCGCCCAGAATCTCCACGAGGCGCGGAGCGGGCCCGCTCCACCTCGGCGGGCAGCGCACCGCTGCAAGGCGCGGGGGCTCATGACCAGGCGCGATCATGTTCACCATCTCGCGGGCCAGCATGAAGGCCATGTGCTCCTCACTTGCCGCGGAGCGCAGATCGAGGCGCAGCACGCGCACGCCGCCTGTCGCGACCGCCTGCCGGATGTCTGGGTTTGCCGACTTCCGCCTCACCGAAGATACCGAGGACCCGGTCGGCAGTTCGGCCGCACGAATTTGGCGGGCCTCGCCTGAGCGGGCGGCGGCGAGTGCGGCTCGAGTGGGATCGGGATCAGGCCACGGCGCCATGTCCACCTACTATACGAACATCTGTTCGCATGCCGCTCCGTAACCTCCCTCAGCCCGCGGTCCCCGATGGAGCCCCCACTTTGCGAGATCGACCGAGTTCGACGGCCGCTGACCGCCTAGACTCGGAAACCGAATGAGCACCGCAACGACAACGGGGGAGCGCCCCATCCGGCGCAGAAGCGGTAGTGCCACCGCACAACCTCGACGCCGAGCAGTCGGTGCTTAGCGCGATCCTGCTCTCCGACCGCTCGCTCTATGCGCCTCGTGATCGAGGAGGGCCTCAAAGCCGAGGACTTCTACCACGAGCGCAACGGACTGATCTACGCGGCGATGATCGCCCTCTACAACGAGAACGAGCCGGTCGACGTGCTCACCGTCACCGACGCTGACCCAGAGCGGACAATTGCAGCAGGTGGGGGGCCAGGCTTCGGTGGAGGCGCTCACGCCGCGGTCCCCGCCGCGGGACATGCCCGGCGCTACCCCGGATCGTCGCGAAACGTGCTGTTCAGGCGCCTTCTTCGGCTTCCTACGAGATCCAGGGCAGCGTCCTTGGCCACGCCCGGCACCGCGACTCGTCGAGCAGGCCGAGAAGGCGATCCTGGAGGTCGCGAGGGATGACCGCCAGCAGGATTTCCGGCGCATAGAGGAAGTGCTCCACGAGGAGCTCAACGACTTGCATCGGCTCTCGAGCGAAGGCACCTCGCTGACCGCACGCCCTCGGGCTTCAAGGACCTCGACGAGATACCGCGGCTTCCAACCCGGCAATCTAATAATCATCGCCCTTCGCCCGGCGATGGGAAAGAGCGCTCTCGTATGCAACATCGCGGAATGCCGCAGTCGAGCGCGGCGGGCGGTCACCTTCTCGCTGGAGATGGCAGAGGCGGAGCTCGCACAGCGATTCGTGGCCTCCCAGGCACGGATCAAGGGCGAGACTGCGCAAGGGAGGGTCACCGAGCAACGCTGGCCGAAGATCCTCAAGGCCTCCGAGCGGCTCGCAAGTCGCCGCTCTGGGTGGATGACTTGAGCGACGTCGGGGAATGCCTCGACTGCGAGCCAAGGCACGCCGCCTGGCCCGCAGGCGCCCGGCGGCCTTGGCCTGATAATCATGGGAGGAGCTGCAGCTGATGCGGACCGACAGCCGCTACGACAGCAGGGTCACCGCCGTTGGCGAGCTCTCCCGCGGGCTGAAGATCCTCCTCAGGGAGCTCAGGCGTGCCCGTGATCGCGCCTCTGCCAGCTGTCCCGGGCCGTGAGAGCAGCGGCCGGACAAGCGAGCGGAGCTCCAGGACCTGCACAAGTCCAGGCAATCTCGAGCAGGACACCAACCTCGTCATGTTCATATACCGGGACGAGTACTACCGATAGGGAGTCTGAGCGCCCCGGAGAGGCCGACCTGATCTCGCCAAGCATCGCAACAGCGACAACAGGCGACGTCACGCTGACCTTCCAGAAGGAGTACCCGAAGTTCATGAACTACGCCGCCAGCCAGAGCTACGCGGAGCGTGAGCGAGCGGGCGGCTCAGCTTCGGGGGCAGGATCTCAAGCGCTGCCCGTTCAAGCTTCTGCGACGGCAGCGGCTTCATCGTCGACGAGCCAGAGCAACACCGCCTCCGACTGCCGGTGCCAGCACAGAGTAGACGAAAGCGAGAGCGGCGCGCCTGGAGGCGAGGGTACCGCGCCGCTACATGGGCCTCACCTTCGAGCCGCAGGTGGAGGGAGACATGCTCGCCGCCTTCCCCGACCAGATCGGGGTGGTGCCGGCAACCGTCACCGATCTCCGAGAACCTCGACCTGGGCATCTCGATCATGGGCGACGTCGGCACCGGCGAGACAGAGCTCGCCGATGATCGTCTCCAAGGCGGCGCTGGAAGCCAGCAGGACGGTCGCGATCTACTAGCTCGGGCGCCTGCTCAACCTGATCAAAGAGTTCGATCGAGCACGAGGATAGCGTCGTCGGCTTCCTCGACAGGCTCTCCTCTGTCGACCTGCTGCACATCGATGACGTCGGCGCCGAGAACAGGACCGACTGGGCGCTCGAGCAGCTTTACTCGATTCGTCGACATCCACTCGCAGAAGAGGAGCGGCCCGCGCGATCGTGATGACGACCAACCTCGATCCCCATGAGCTAGCCGAACAGATCGGACGTCCGACCGTCTCGCGCCTCGTGGAGATGTTGGCGACCCGCTGCCGCTATTATGGACAGGATCAGCAGCAGGAGGCTGCGACTGCAAGGACACGGCTGGGCTGAGCGCTCAATATGAGCACAGCCCCACACGAGACCCCTTCGACGCTCAACCTCATGCCAGGCATCGTGATAGTTGGCGCCCAGTGGGGCGACGAGGGCAAGGGCAAGATCACCGACCTGCTTCGACAGAGCAGTCCGACGCCGTCGTGCGCTTCCCAGGGCGGCAACAACGCGGGCCACACGATCATCCACGGGGAGGGAGTGCAAGTGGAAGCTGCACCTCATTCCCTATTGGCATCCTGCACCCCGGCAAGCACTTCGTGATCGGCAACGGCGTCGTGATCGACCCGAAGGTCTTGATCGATGAGCTGGAGCACGCTGCACCACCGCAGACGTCAACGTCTCCGGGCTGCGCATCTCCGCCAACGCCCATCTGATCATGCCCTACCACCTGCTGCTCGATTCGGCCAGCAAGGCGAAGCTCGGCAGCCTGCAGTTCGACGCCCGCCGGACGCGGGATCGGCCCCTGCTATGCCGACGAGACCACCAGCCTCGGGATCAAAGTCCAGGACCTGCTCGACGAGAAGATCCTGAAGAAGAAGATCGTCGCCGCGATCGAGCCCGAACGAGCTACTCGTTGCGCCCCTTCGAGAAGGACCCCTCACTCGACCTCCCGGGCGATGACCAAAGCAATCTCTCACTTACCGGCCATCAGCTTGACAGCGCCACATCGCCGACACCTTCGAAGCTGCTGGTGGGAGCTGCTGTGTTCGAGAAACCGACTTCGACGAGTGATCTTCCAGAATTGCCAGAGAGCGATGCTCGACCACCATCACAGCACTTACCCATTTTTCATCACCTCCAACCAATCACCGGCGCCGCCTACCTCGTGAGCCACCATCAGCCCAAAGGCGATAGCTCGACATCCAAGGCATGAGCAAGGCCTACACGATCCCTAGGGGGTGCCAGCCACTTTCCCCAGCGGGGCTGCCGCGATTCACAGCTGCCGAGGAGATCAGGCAGAGAGGGCGGCGAGCTTGAGACCGCCCCGGGTCACCACGCACCGGCCGGCTCGCTCGATCTGGTCGCATTGCGATATGCGGCGCGTCTGGAGACGCTCCACGCGCTTGCGGTCACGAAGCTTGACGTGCTCTCCGGCTTCGATCGCGTCCAGGTTTGCACCGGCTACCGGGACGTAAAATAGCCGAGTTAGGGTAAATCCCATACCACCAGACGGTTTTGCACCATGCCCCAGCCAGAGCCCACCGAGTTGCCTGGCTGGCGAGGGGACATCGGCGATGCCGATCCAAGTCCGACCTTGCCGAAGGCCGCCCATCAAGTACCTCCAGTTCGTCGAGACGCAGCTGGCAGTACCGTCGCCCTGGTGGGCAAAGCGCCCAGGACGAGATCAGATGAGCTGGGACCAGAACGCGGGCGAGAGCACATTGGTTGCAGAGTCCGCTGCGGCATCGCGACGCGTTTGACAGCCATCAGCCGAGCGCTCGGGCGGGACAGGAAGGTTGCGCACTCAGATCACGTGGCCATTGGCCAGCGCCGGGCATCATACCAAAGTTTTTTTTCGTAGATCCCTCTCGCATAGCGACCAACGTTCCGGGTACGCCCGCTTGAACCGCCCCTCTGACCTGTTTCATACCCCGCATGCTGAAGCCTTCTTGCAGCTGGTGCACCCCGACCTGGGGGCAACGCTCTCGGAAGCAAGTCGCCATCGCCGATGCCGCCTTTTCCCCGGGCAACGAGCTGGTGGGCGCGGCTTACGGTTCTGGTCTGCGTCGTGACAGCCTGCGCGGTGACTGTATTCACCGCGGTGACTGTATCTTTCGGTTTACCAGAAGCGCCCCCGGAGCCCACCAACAGGATCACCCAGCAGACCAATAGCATGACAGCGATCTGACACTTCCTACGATCGACGATGCGCATCTTGATAAGCCGGGTTTGCTCTGTGCGGACCTCTCCGCGAGGGTCGAACGAATTTTTTTTGCCATCGGGCCGGTCGGGGGCGACAATCCCCGCCGCGTGTTCCGCGCCAGATCTTGAAAACTGTCCTTTACTCTGTTTCCAGCTTCCCATCGTGGCCACCTGGTGGGACATGGGAAGTGCCGCGCTCCCTGCAAATGCGGCGCACGGCGATCCGCTGCGCCGTCCGGCCACGAGCCGCCGGCTTCCTTTACCCGCGGTACCAGTGAGTGTGAGCCAATGGCCTTTTTTCTCCCAAAACGCTGAATGAGCAGGAACTCCGGCTATTTTTGATGCTGGTGCGCGGTAAACAGGCAATTTGGCGATGAAGCTCGGCTATTTCCTCGAGCCCGGAGAGCGTCCGAACTCAAACTACCGGGTCATCATGCCGATGCTCGCGCTCAAGCGACACACTTTCGATCCCATGTGGGCTTCGAAGCTCACCGGAAGCCACTGCGGATGCTCCTGCAGTGCGATCTTGTGGGTACACTGGCACCAGCTCGATCGAGCAGGATATGTCAAGCGGCTGGCTGCGCATAACGTGGCGATCAGCTTCGACAACGACGATGAGCCTGAGAGCGACAATAGATATGAGCTTGGACTCCGAACACCAGAAGTAGGGCGCGCGCAGACGATTGGAGAACATGAAAAAGTTCTCTGACATGGTGGGCGTCGATGTCACAATGA
>CAVWTE010000021.1:0-73545 GCA_963757925.1 uncultured Actinomycetota bacterium | reverse complement strand
AGAAGACTGTCCCCGAGGCGGTCGTCGGCCCGGCAATCGAACTGCTGTCCGCCGCCGGGCTCGACGTGTGGCTCTACAGCGGCGCCGACTGGCTAGTTCGCGACCCCAAGGCTCCGCACGTGGATCGGGAGTCGAGCACGGTGAGGTTCGAGCCGACGGTGGTGAGGAGCTTCGACGGCGTCAAGGACGTCGCCAAGATCGTCGGAATCTCCGACGACCACGGCCTGGTGGCGGCGACCACGGAGCAGGCGCGCGAGAAGTTCGGCGAACACGTCTCCGCTGCACAATCCCAGCCCTACTACCTGGACATCACCCACCCTCGGGCGAACAAGGGGGAGGTGGTCAACTACCTCTCCGCGCATCTCGGCATTCCCGGCAACCAGTTCGCGACCATCGGGGACATGCCAAACGACGTCCTCATGTTTGCCCACTCCGGTCTCAGCATCGCAATGGGCAACGCGAGCCCGGAGGTGCAGCGTGCCGCCCGGCGCGTGAGCGCCTCCAACGAGCAGGAGGGGTTTGCAAAGGCGATGGAGCGCTTCGTGCTGCGCGCAGGAGCGCGGGGGAGATAGCCGCTTTGCCAAGCGCGGCCGAGCGGTCACTCAGCCTTGCTGAGATTGATCTGTGGTGACCAGTCAATCGATCGACTCGCAGCATCACCCAATACCCCGACTCACCCGGCGCGCAGCGCCTCAACCGTCTCGCCGCGGGTGGTTGCCTGATCAGAAGGTCCAGCCGGCGTGGGCGCAGCGGCCCGGGGGACGATCAGGCGGCTCGCCGCGGGGACACCGACCAACAGACAGACCGCGGCGGCGGCGAGCAGCACCTCGTGGACTCGTTCGGCGGTGACCCCACCGCCGAGGGCGAGACCCGCGAGGCCCGCGCCGATCCCGGCGCCGATCAATCGACCGGCCGACAGCAGCGCCGAGATGCGCCCATGGCTTGCCCCAGGCACCGCGTTCAGCGCCGCCTTGGAGGTCGGGGCGAATAGCAGCCCGAGCCCGATCCCGACCGGGATCAGCAGTGGTAGGGGCGGCAGCCCGTGCAGCGGGACGCCCGGAATCCCAAGCACCGCAAGGCCAATGCCCGCAAGGGTGAAACCGGCCACCGCAGGCAGCCTCTCGCCGTGGAGGTCCGCAAGCCGGCCGGCGATCGGCGCGGCCAGACCGACGAGCAGGGCGACGAGAAGTAGCGCGGCGGCGGCGCCGAGAGGGGAGTAGCCGGCGGAATCCTGGAGGTACTGCTCGGCGATGAAGAAGGAGCCGATCATCACCGCGAAGGACAGGGTGGCAACGAGCGTGGCCGCATAGATCACCGGCGAGCGCGGTACGCGACCGCCGCCGCCTTCGTGGATGGCGATGCCGCTCGGGATCAGCGTCCAGACGGCAGCCGCGGAGAGCAGGGCGAGCGGCACGAGCGCCCACCAATCGGCACGCCAGCCAATCAGCACCGTGAGCGCCCCACCGAGCAGCGGGCCGGCCAGGTTGGCCATGCCCGAGCCGGCGCCCCAGATGCCAAGCGCCATCCCACGACGCTCCGGCCGGAAGCCGGCCACGGCACCCGCGAGCGCCGCGGGGCTCACGAGGCCGGCACCGAGGCCCTGGATCACGCGCGAGCCGATCAGCAGACCTGCGCTTGGTGCGAGCGCGCCGAGCGCCGCGCCGAGCGCGAATATGCCAAGGCCCGCCAGCGCCACGCGCCGGGAGCCGATCGCGTCGACCAGCCGGCCACCCGGCCAGAGCGTCACCGCGTAAGCGAGGAAGTAGATCGCGAGCACGAGACCCTGGAAGTGGACACCCATCCCCAACGCATGCCCCGCGCGCGGCAGCGCGACCGTGATCAGCGTGCCATCGATCTGCAGGACCGCGGCCGCGGCGGTACATGCCGCAAGGCGGCTCCAGGCAGTGGGGTCGACCGGAAGCCCGTCCAGGGATGCGCCGCGAGCGGTGCGGCGGAATCTGCGATCGCGTCTCATCTAGAGGCTCTACCGTATCCCGATCTGGCGCCCTTTGCCGCGGGCGCGGCCATGCGCTGCAGCGCTGGCTTCGCAGCGCGATCTACGAGGTGGTTGAATCGGCCCATGCGCGCAGATCTACCTCGTCCCGGATCGAACCGTTGCTGAGACGCATCCGCTGGATGGCGACCTCGGCGGCCGCCGCGATGGTCGTCGTAGCAGTGGTGGTCACACTCGTGGGCAAAGACACGGTCAGGCAGGCCGCGAGCGGCACGGTGCCGGCTCCGCTTGCAGCAGGCGACCCGCTCTACGGCAGCAAGCCGCTGCCCGCCATACCGCTGGTCAACGAATACGGACAGAAGACCTCGCTTGCCGCATACAAGGGCAAGTTCGTGGTCTTTGCCCCGGCGATGACGCTCTGCGCAGAGGTATGCCCGATGACCACCGGCAGCCTGATGGATTTCCTCGGCAGGCTGCGCAAGGAAGGGCTTGCCTCCAAGGTGGTCGTGGCCGAGGTCACCGTGGACCCATGGCGGGACTCGCCGGCCAGGCTGCGCGCCTACAAGCGCCTGACCGGCGCCGACTTCACAATGCTGACTGGCAGCGTCGCGAACATCAAGCGGCTCTGGAAGAAGCTCGGCATCTACTTCGAACGGGTGCCGGAGGGCAACCCGCCCGCGATCGACTGGTGGACCCACGAGCCCGAGACCTTCGACATCCAGCATTCAGATGGGGTCTTCGTACTCGACCCCTCGGGCGACGAGCGGATCGTGATCACCGGCATGCCGAAGATGGAAGGCGGACTCTCCCCCCAGCTTCACGAGCTGCTCGATGCCGAAGGCAAGGAAAATCTTGCGCATCCGCAAGAGCCATGGACCGCGGCCCAGCTGACGGACGACGTGGACTGGCTCGATGAATCGGCGCATCCCGGCGAGCTCGCTTGCCGAATCTCCACCGCCGAGCGCGAAGGCTGCCACCAAGGAGCTCACGGGCTCGCCGAGCTCGCTGGCCTCGCTGCATGCTCAGGCCGGCAGGCTGCTCGGCTCGGCAAGCGCGCTTCGCAGCCGTCTGGCCAGCCTGCGCGGCTATCCGGTGGTGCTGAACGTGTGGGCGCACTGGTGTCCGCCCTGCAAAGAGGAGTTCCCGTTGTTCGCCTCCGCTTCGGCCGCCTACGGGCGCAAGGTTGCTTTCCTTGGCTTCGACGCCGATGACCCGGAAACCGCCGAAGCGCAGAAGTTCCTGCGCCAGCACCACGTCAGCTACCCGAGCTACAGCGGCGAATACAGCGAAATCTCCTGGCTCTCAGCGATCGACAACCTGCCCGACACCATCTATCTGAGCCCCAAGGGCAAGGTGCTCTTCACCCACATCGGCGTCTACGAAACCGAGGGCACGCTGGTCAGCGACATCGAGCACTACGCGTTGAAATCCTGAGGGCACATGGTAAGGCAGCGCATCATCGGCCCCTCCGGCTTGTTCTTGCTCGGATGATCGACTTCAAGAGCCAGTCGGGTACCGCACCACTCGCCCTCGAGGACGGCCAGGGCAGCGCCAGACGCGACTTCCTCAAGCAGGGGGCGTTCGCGGTGGGAGGCGCCGCCATCGGCGTGCACACCGGCACGCGCCGGCCAAAGCGCCGTGATCCGAAGCCGCGCAAGCCCCCGAACATCCTCGTAATCATGGTCGACCAGGTGCGCACGCCCGTCTGGATGCCGGCGGCCGTACCGCAGGCGAGCGTCACGCCGCACCTCTGGAATCTGCGTTCCTCCTCGGTCAGCTTCGAAAGCCACTACACCGCCTCGAATGACTGCTCGCCCTCGCGCAGCGTGCTGCTGACCGGCCTCTACACCCACCAGACGGGCGTGATGATCACCGGAGACAGCTGGCTTGACCCGAGGTTTGCGACCTGGGGGACGCTGCTTCGCCAGGTCGGCTACTCCACCGCCTACTACGGCAAGTGGCATTTGCATCCAAACTCCTACGCCTCGCTGGAGCAGTACGGCTTCGATGGGGGCACCTACCCCTCGCCAAACGGCAGCCCGGGCCAGGGGACCCAGGTCGATCCGTACATCGCCGGTCAAATCACCGATTGGCTGCGGTCCGACGCGGGTCAGGAGCCGTGGTGCGCCACCGCCTCCTTCGTCAACCCGCACGACATCGCCTGGTGGTGGCGCTACACCTCCGGCATCGCCGCTGAGGCAAACCCGCCGGCCTACGCCACCGAACTGCCGCCGAACTTCGAGACGCCGCAGCTGATGATGGAAAGGCGAAAGCCCGCGCTGCAGCGCTCGCTGCAGGACACCGCTAACCAATCCTTTGGCACCGTGCCCTTCGAAGGCCCCGAAGCGTTGTCGAAGTGGACCAGCCTCATGAACACCTATCTGCTGCTGCAGAGCTACGTGGACGCACAGATCGGAAGCGTCCTCGCGGCCCTGCGCGGGCATCCGAAGGTGGCCGCCAACACGGTGATCCTCTTCACCTCCGATCACGGCGAGTACGGCGGCTCTCACGGCATGCGCGGCAAGGGCGCAAGCGCCTACGAGGAGGCGATCCGGGTGCCGCTCTACGTCCATGATCCGCGTGGCGTGGTCGGCAAGAACGTCTCCGAGCCGCGCACGGGTCTGACCTCCAGCGCCGACTTCGTGCCGCTGTTGCTCAGCATCGCCACGGGCTCTGAGGACTGGCGCAAGGAGCCCACGCTCTCCCATCTGGCGGGCCGGCACGACCTCGCGGCGATGTGCATGAGCCCGGCCGCGCCCGGCCGCGAATGGATCCTGCACGCAACCGACGAGGACGTGACCGAGTTCGCAAGCCAGCCCTACGCCGCCGACGCGCCCAGGCACGTGATCGCGATCCGCACGCCGCAGGCCAAGCTTGGCGTCTACTCCAACTGGCGCGAAGGCACGATGGAAATCCAAAGCGCCGGCCAGGAAGTCGAGCTCTACGACTACAGCACCGAAGCCGGGCGCAGCGAGATCGAAAACCTCGCCGACGCCTCGCCGCTTGAAGAACCGCTGATGCAGACCCTCCAGGAGCAGGCGATCCCGCAGGAGCTGCGTCAGCCGCTGCCATCGCGGCTGCACCTGGCCCAGCAGGAAGGGCTCGCCGACTATCAGGCGGTGGAGGCCTACAGCGGGCAGAAGCTGAGCGCCGCCTATCCCAATCGAGAGCGCGAAGCGCAGCAGGAAGGTCAGGCTCTGTAAGCTCCGCGGGGCGTGGCCCGCGCGAGCAGCGGGCTTGCCGCCGGTGAGCTGAATCTCGAAAGGAACACGACTCGATGGCACAACCGCACGACACAGAGCCGCAGGCCCATCACGGCACGGTCGCCCGCCGCGACACGTTGGCGCGCACGGGTCCGCTGTTCGTGCTGCTCGCCGCCGTGTTCCTGGTCTACGGGCTTGCCGTCCTGACCGGCGCGACCACCAGCACGGGCACCCTGATCGTGGCCCTCGTGCTGCTCGTCCTCGTCACCTATGGCGTCGTGCTCGGCACCGTGCGGATGATCGACCTGCCCCCAGAGGACGGCGATGAGGATCTGGGTCAGAATTCCGCTCATGGGCACTGAGCTTCGCCGCGGCTTCTAAACCTGCTGCAAACACAGAGCACCTCCACGCGAACATTGCGATCGCTAGCTTGCGTGCATGGATCGTGATCGCACGCCTCGGGGGCGGCCGATAGACAGGCGAACTCTGCTGAAGGGTGGAGTTCTCGCCACCGGAGCCCTGGCCGGAGGCGGTGTCGCGCTCGGCGACCTGCTCTCCTCGCAGCCGCTAAGCCCCGCCACGCGCAGGCCCGGCGGCCGGCATCCCGGGCACGTCGCGGCTCCTCATTCCAACGGGGTTCTCGGCGCAGAAGAAGCGCAGGTTGGCGAAGCGGGTCAGCCCGGTGCATACAGCCGCCGGCCGAACATCCTGGTGATCATGGTCGACCAGCTGCGCACGCCGTGCTGGTTCTCGGCCGCCCCGGCCGCACAGCGGCTGATGCCAAACCTCGCCGGCCTGCGCGACGGCGCGGTCTCCTTCGATTCCCACTACACGGCTTCGAACGACTGCTCGCCCGCGCGTGCGACGCTGCTCACCGGCCTCTATACGCACCAGACCGGATGCATGATCACAGGGGGCAGCACGCTCAGTCCCGGCTTTCCGACCTGGGGCACCATGTTGCGCGAGCAGGGCTACCGCACCTGGTGGTATGGCAAGTGGCATCTCAGCCACGGCGACAATCGCTGGAGTGCCCTCTGGGATGGCGCGGCGCTTGAACCGTATGGGTTCTCCGGAGGCACCTATCCCTCTCCCGACGGCGGCCCCGGTCAGGGATGGGGTGTGGATCCGTTCATCGCGGCGCAGTTCGAGGAATGGATATCCAAGGAGGCGCCCGCGAACGAGCCGTGGTGCACGACGGTCTCCTTCGTGAACCCGCACGACATTGCCTGGTGGTATCGCTGGAGCGATCGTTTTCCCGCGGAGGCGAGAGCCAGCTCGATCGTCGGGGAACTTCCGCCGAACTTCGAGACTCCGGCGCAGATGCAGCTGGAGCAGATCCCGAGGCTGCAGCTCTCCCATCAGGAAACGACTGCAATCTCCTTCGGGCGGGTGCCGTTCACCGGTCCGCAGATCACCGCGTCGTGGACGCCGTTCTTCGACCTCTACCTGAAGCTGATGAACGAGGTCGACCATCACATCGGCACGGTTATGCGTGCGCTCCACAGCCGCCCGGACCTTGCGGCAAACACGGTCGTCGTGTTCACCTCCGACCATGGCGAGTACGGCGGCTCGCACGGTATGCGCGGCAAGGGCGGTGCAGTCTATGAGGAGGGGGTGCGCGTGCCGCTGGTGGTCAAGGACCTGCGCGGAGGGGAGAAGCTCACGGCGGCACCTCGGCGCCGCCGCACCGGTCTGACCTCCAGCGTCGACGTGGCGCCGCTGCTGCTCGGCATCGCCACCGGATCCGATGCCTGGCGCAAGGACCCGCACTACGCCCACATCGCCCGCCGCCACGACCTGCTCGAGATGCTCCGCAAGCCGCAGGCGCCAGGTCGTACGCACATCCTGCACGCGAGTGACGAGATCGTGACGGAGTACGCAGTCAGGCCCTACGCCGCTGACTCGCCGCTGCACGTGACGGCGATCCGGACGCCGAAGGCAAAGCTTGCGCTCTATTCCAATTGGACGCCGGGCACCGCCCAGATGACCACGCAGGGCCAGGAAGCCGAGCTGTATGACTACCGCAGCACGGGTGGCCGGATGGAGATCGAAAACCGTGTCGGCCAGGAAGACCCCGTGGAGGCGGAGATGCGCGCGCGTCTGCGGCGCGCAAGCGCAGAAGAACTTCACGAGGGGTTGCCGGCGCGACTGCACGGCGCCCAGCGCCACGGCTTTGCCGACTATTTCGACACGGCCTCCGACGCGGCGATCAAAGCCACACACCGGCGCCGGAGGCTCCTTGAAGAGGAGGCGCGAGGCCATCGCCTCGGTGGAGGACTCTCCCAGATGCTGCGACGCCAGCATGGTCGTGGTAGGGCTCACCGCCTGATGGGCTGAGGCTCCAGCCGAGTCCCTTCTTGCGGCTCCGATGGGGGGCTTGTAGGATCAGATCGTGCTGGTATACGCGGCTTTACTCTGCAGCCGCTCAATGCGGCGCGAGCAGCGTAAGTTGGAGTGCGACGTCAGCTTGTCGCTGATGCCATGACTCCGCCCGACGAACCTACATTTGATGGACCGTCTGCGGGAAGTCGAGGCACGCACTGCCCGATATGCCAGGAACAGAGCGACGCCGTCGGCACGGTCTACGGCAGCTACAGCATGCGTGACTACCACATGCGCCGGTGTCCGGCATGTCACTTCGCCTTTCTCGAAGATCCTTGGCTGGAGTTCGATCGGATCTACGATGCGGCCTACTATGAAGGCCGAGGGGCAGACCCGAGGGTTGGCTACTACTTGGAGCCTGAATGCCCGGCAGACACGATTCGCGTGTACGAGTGGGAGGGGATCAGCCGAATCGTCGATGAATACGTCGGCCGGCCCCGGGGCCAGCGTGGCTTGACTTCGGCTGTGGAAACGGAGGCTTGGTCAACTATCTGCGCCGGAACACTTCGGTGGACGCCTATGGCTATAGCAACAGCATGATCACGGCCGAGGCGATACGACGGGGGACACCGATTCTCTCCGAAGACCAACTGAAAGCTCAGGAGGGCAGCTTCGATGTTCTCACGGCCATCGAGGTCATCGAGCATGCTGTCGATCCGTTGAGCATGCTGCGTCAAGTTCGCAAGCTGCTGCGTCCCGGCGGGCTGTTCTTCCTGACCACCGGCAATGCTCGCCCCCTTGTCGCCAGGCTGACAGGCTGGTCATACGTCAATCCCGATGTGCACATGTCCTGCTTCGAGCCCCTTACGCTCGAAGTCGCGATGCGCAAGGCCGGCTTTCGCCCGGAGCGAATGCCGTCGGGGCCGGCCTTCGATCTGATGTCAAAGTTCAAAATGCTCCAGAGCTTGCGGATACGTGAACGCAACCAGCTCACGGACATCCTTCCATCCAGCCTCGTGGGTCCGATCGTCGAGCACCTGAGGCACCCTGGCGAGCAGCCCGTGGGATGGGCGCAGTGACGCCGCGCCAGCATGCATTGGGGAAAACAAAGCTTGACGTATTGAGAAGTCAGAGACAAGCAAACCTAGTCCTCGAGGTGGAAGGGAAGGCTTGCCACCACCACATCGAAGCGCGCCTTCAGTGCCGCCTCGAGCAGACGGCCTCGCTGGTTGTGGAGGATCTCGTGGCGCCGCTTGCGCGGCAGGATCTCGGGGATCAGGATCATGATCGTCGCCTCGTCCTTCTCGATCGACTCGACGTAGCGCATCACGGTCCGGATCAGCGAGCGATGCGGGTCCAGCAGCACTTCGATTGGAACCCCGGACTTCCAATGCTCCCATTCGGCTGAGATCTGCTTGCACTCCTGCTCGTCGCCGGCCACGGCGACGGCGACCACCGTCTCGCCGAGAGACAGAGCGGCGCTCACAGCCCGCTCTGTCAACAGGCTCACCGTGCTCGTGGGGATCACGACGACGCTTTCGCGCTTGCACGGCAGCGGCGGGGTGCGGCCGAACTTCAGTTGCCGGGCGATCGCCTCGTAGTAGCGCTCGGTGCGCGCGAACAGCAGGATCAGCACGGGAATCGTGAGCACCACCACCCACGCACCCTCCAGGAACTTCGTGGCCAGGAAGACAGCGACCGCGACGGCGGTCATCGCCGCGCCGGTCCCGTTCAGCGCCACGCGGGTGCGCCACCGCGGGCCGCGGGAGGCAAACCAGTGGCGCACGAGCCCAACCTGGCTGATCGTGAAGCCGACGAAGACGCCGATCGTGAAGAGCGGGATCAGACGATCCGTCCGCGCGCCGACGGCGATCAGCAGCAGCATCGCAAGCAGCGCGAGCGCGACGATTCCGTGCCTGTATACGGGCCGCTCGGCGCGCAGGTAGAACATGTGGGGCAGACGGTGATCCCGGGCGAGCAGGCTCATCAGCACGGGCAGCCCGCCGAAGCTGGTGTTGGCCGCAAGCCCGAGCACTGCCGTCACCGCCAGGTTCGAGACGTAGAACGGCAGGCCCTTGCCAAACGCGCCGGCGGTGACCTGCGCGAGCATCGTCACGCCGCCCCTCGGCACGACGTGATGGGCTCGGATCAGGATCGCGAGCCCGATCAGCATCGCCGCCAGCAGCGCCCCGAGCGCGAGCTCGGTGCGCTGAGCCGTGCGCACGCGTGGCTTTCGAAATGCGGGCACGCCATTGGAGATCGCCTCCACTCCGGTCACCGCCGAGCAGCCTGAGGCGAAGGCTCGAAGCAGGAGCACGATCCCCAGGGCCTCGGTTGGGCGGGTGACGATGCTCGTCCCGATCTTTGCCACCGGATGCGGGTGCAGCGCGCCCAGCACGATCACGGCGACCATGCTGATGATGAAGATCGCCGTCGGCACCATCAGCACGCGGGCGGACTCGGCGATGCCGAACATGTTGATCGCGGACAGCAGAGCCAGTCCGATCAACGAGACCAGCAGCAGGTGGTGCGAGAGGCCGGGGAAGACGCTGCCGAGGCTCGCGGCGCCCGCGGCGAGGCTGACCGCGACCGTCAGCACGTAGTCGACCACGACCGCGGCGGCTGCGAGCAGGCTTGGCCAGCGGCCGAGGTTGGCCTTGGCCACCGCATAGGCGCCGCCGCCCTCCGGATGCGCCGCGATCACCTGCGAGTAGGAGACCACCAGCAGGGCGAGCATCGCGGTGATCACGAGCGTGAGCGGCAACGTGTAGGTGAGCGCGCCGGTACCCGCCAGCACGAGCACGAGCGCCATCGCTTCAGGCCCATAGGCGACGCTCGAGAGCGCGTCCAGGCTGAGCGCCGCGAGCCCGCCGAGCACGCCGAGCTCGTGGCCCTTCTCGGCGTGCTTGCCCGCTCGCGGCGGATGCGGGTCCTGGATGCGCCGGTAGGCGCTACGGACGATCCGTTGGCCTGCGACGAACACCCCGGACGCTTGGCCCGCCGCAGTGAGCGCCGGCTCTGTTGTGGATTCGCTCAAGGCCGCCGCACCGATCGCTCTGCGTGCAGCCTACGGTTTTTCGCCCGGTATGGACGCTGGCGGATCCCTAGTCGAGCGTCGCGATGATGATCGGCGTGCTGGTGGGATGCGTGCTGCCGCCGTAGGGCTCGGCTGTGACCATCAGCAGTTCCACGCCGTGGAGGTTGCCCGGGACACCGACAGAGCCGCTGCCGGCATGGGTGACGCTGAAGAGCGCATCCGTGGGTTCCGGCTGGCCTTTCGGCCGTGCAAGCCATATCTGGTAGATCTTTCCGGGAGGGGGCTCAGGCATCCCGGAGACCACCAGCTCGGCGTGCGTGCCGGACTCGCGCAGGTCGGCGTGCCCGTGTGGAGCGGCCGAGGCCACGCGCGCGGTGATGACGGTTTCGCTCGGGGAGCCGGAGAGACCAATGGCAAGGCCGACCCCGACGGCCGCCGCCGCGGCAACAGCGCCGAGTGCGAGCGCGAGCCGGCGCCGCCTCGGAGCTCTCACAGCAGGTGGCCGGTCCGCCTGTGGCCCGGCCGCCCTGAGCAGGCTCTCCTCGCGGCGGACGACGTCCATCACTCGCCCGCGCAGCGCCTGCGGTGCCTTGACCTCGGGCGCGCTCAGGGACAACGCGTCGACCATCGGCTGCAACCCGGCGACCTCGATGCGACAGATCGCGCACTGCTGTAGGTGCCGGCGGTAGCGCTCGCTCTCCTGTGGCTCGAGCGCCCCCAGCACGTAGGCGGCGCCATGCAGGCGCTGCTCGCAGTGCGCAGACTCGCCCATGCCGCTCACGCGCGCGTCTCCTGCCGATCCTGGAGCTTTTCGTGGAGCTTGCGCAGCCCGAGGCGCATGCGGCCCTTCACGGTCCCCATCGGCAGCTGCAGCATCGCAGCGATCTCGGTGTGGGTGAAACCACCGAAGTAAGCCAGGTCGATCACGCGGACCTGCTCCTGCGGCAGCTGCTGCAATGCGGCGCGAATGTCGTGGGCATCCTGGCGCCGGGCCACCTCGACCTCGGTCCGCTCCGGCGCCTGCAACTGCTCCTCGAGCCCCTCGTCGCTGACATCGTTGGCCTCGCGCGCGCCGTGCCGGCGCAGCATGTCGATGGCTCGATGATGGACGATGCCGAGTATCCAGGTGCGCACGCTGCCGCGTGCGCGGTCGTAGCGGGCGCCACTGCGCCACAACGAGAGCAGCGCCTCCTGCACCACCTCTTCGGCCAGATGCCGTCGGCCGACCATCCGGTAAGCCAGCGAGAAGGCGGCGTCGGCATGGCGCTCGAGCACGATCTCGAATGCCGCGGCCTCGTTGCCGGCGACCAGCTGCATCAGATCCTCGTCGGCGAGCTTGCGCATCGCGGCGGCGGATCGTTCCAGGTTACGTGTCGCACGATTCATGTCTCACTGCGCTGATACGCAGTCGTGCCTGCGGCGGATCACCGTCCTCGCGATGGATGAACCGATCGCCAGCCAGGCAGCGTCGCAGGCATTCCAGCATAGATGCCGTCGTCGAGCCTCCAGTGATCCGGAATGCCAACCCCCTCGCAAAGGGAAGGCAGAGGCTCTTTCGCCGTTTCGCGATCGAGCCGTCCCGTAAAGCAAATGCTGGAGGATCACATGAGCAACCTGCTCGACCTCGAGAAGATCGACACAGACGGAGCCGTCCGCGAGGCGGCGCAGGCAGTCAGCGGCGACACGCGGCTCGGCTTCCTGCGCAAGGCCGGCCTCGGAGCCGGAGCGGTGATGGGAGGGGGAGCGGTCCTCTCGGCACTGGCACCCACGGCGCTGGCTGCCGGCAGCGGCCGACCACCGGCCTCATTCGGCAAAGGCGACGTGGGCATCTTCAACTACGCCCTCACCCTCGAGTACCTCGAGGCGACCTTCTACGCGGAGGCGTTGAAAGGCGTCTCGTTCAGCGACCCGCATCTGAAGGCGTTGGCGACCAAGATCGCAAGCGACGAGGCGACTCACGTCGCGTTCCTGAAGAAAGCCCTCGGCAGCCACGCGGTCAAGAAGCCGAAATTCGACTTCGGTGCAGCCGTCACCAGCCAGTCCACGTTCACCGCGACCTCGCAGGTGTTGGAGAACACGGGCGTTGCCGCCTACTTCGGCCAGGGCTTCAACATCAGCTCGAAGGCCTACCTCGCAGACGCGATCTCGATCCTCACCGTTGAGGCACGTCATGCTGGCGCGATCGGCTTCTACAACGATCCCACCGCCAAGGCGGTCTCACCTGAGGGCGCCTTCGACAAGCCCAAGACCGCAAGCCAGGTGCTCAGCATCGTCAAGGGCACGCATTTCATCACCAGCTAGCAACCGCGTCCGCTCGCCGTGGCGGCTCACCGAAGCCGCCACGGCAACGGGCGCTCGTCCACCATTGCCTCAAAGGAGACGATTACATGATGGGACTCGACAATCCACTTCACATCTCATTCCTGCTCGTCCTGCTGCTGCTGGTCTTTGGCGCAAAGCGCCTGCCTGAGCTGGGCCGCTCGCTGGGCACGGGCATGCGCGGCTTCAAGGAGTCACTGAGCGGTGAGGGCATGCCGCCAGCCGAGCCGCACGAGCCGACGCGGGTGGTAGCGGTCGACGCCAGCGCATCGTTGCCGAGCGCCGTTGCGGACCCAGGCGCGCCCGCAACTGCCTCGCAGGCTGCGGCGGTCGTGGGCCCTGACCGGCAGCACGCCTAGAGGGCGCTCGCGGTCATGGCTGTTGCCGCGATAGGCAAGGTCGGGCACGAGGACCGGCTGAGCCTCGTCGAGCACCTGGAGGAGCTCCGGGCACGCCTGATCGTGTCTTTGGCGGCGCTTGCGATTGCATTCGGCTTCTGCATGTGGCAGAACCATGCGCTGCTGGCGCTTGTCAACCGCCCGTTGGCCGCACAGACTCAGAAGCAGGTGCGCGCCGGCCACGGGCCGCTCGGCGCCACCTACGCGCTGCAGCGCAACACCCGGACGGTCGCGCGCGAGCTGCAGAGCGTCGTTGCTGCGATCGAGAGCCCGCGCAACGGCTCGAGCCCGCAGATGCGAAGCGCGCTGCGTGGAGTGCAGCCGACCCTCGCACGCGCGGTCAAGGGCCTCTCGGCGGCTCCGCAGGGCGACAAGCCGGTCACTCTGGGGATCGGTGAGCCCTTCACCACCACGGTCGGCGTGAGCCTGATCTTCGCGTTCATCCTCGCGCTGCCGGTGATCCTCTATGAGCTCTACGGCTATCTGCTGCCGGCGTTCAGCCCGCCCCAGCAGCGCATCGCGCGGTCGCTGGTGCTCGCGATCCAGGCCTCTTCGCGGCCGGCGCCGCCTTCGGCTACCTCGTGGTGCTGCCGGCTGCGGTGCGCTTCTTTGAGAACTTCAACAGCGGCCAGTTCAACGTGCTCGTCCAGGCGAGCCAGTACTACCACTTCGCTGCAGTCGTGATCCTGGCGATGGGCCTCGTCTTTCAGGTGCCTGTCGGGGTCCCTCGCGGTGACCCGCTCCGGCGTGCTCACCGCGCGCCAGCTCGCGCGGAACCGGCGCTATGCGGTTCTTGCCTGCGGCGCAGTCGCGGCATTCCTGCCGGGCGACGTTGTCACGATGCTGCTGGAGATAGTGCCGTTGTACCTGCTCTTCGAGGTGAGCCTCGTGATCGCGCGCATCGGTGAGCGGAGGGCGGCGCGCGCGGCGAAGTGAGCGCGGTGGACGTTCGTCCGATCACGGCGTCGCGGAGGGGAGAGGAGGAGCGCTTATGAGAGCGGGGCGCCGAGCAGGCCGGCCGCCAGCCCGATCGCGCCCGCGCCCAAAAGGGTGAGCAGGACCCCGCGTCTGAGCAGCAGCAGGCTGATGGCCGCCAGAGCCAGGACCGGGTACTGCCACGTCTTTGATAGGGCGAGCGTCAGTGGGATCGCAGAGCCAACGATCGCGCCCGCGGCGGCAGGGGCCGCACCTCCCAGGAACGCCGTCACCCGGTCATCCTGTAGCAGCCGCTCAAAGCGAGCGGCTCCGAGCAGGATGAACGAGAAGGAGGGCGCGAAGGCGACGGCCGCGGCAAGCAGCCCCCCGCCGATCCCGGCGGCCGAGTAACCCACGGCCGCCACCGTCTGCACCACCGGTCCCGGGGTGATTTGCCCGAGTGCGACCGCGTTCAGGGACCGGCTGTGAGTCATCCAGCGGACAGGTGCCGACTGCGTCTGACTGCATCAGCGGACATGATCACGCAGCCGCCGCCGAAGGAGAGGGCGCCAACCTTCAGGCGCGGTCCAGACGAGTGTCCGGTGCCACCGGATCGCTCGATATGAGCGCGAGCAGCGGCCAGCCGTGCAGAGCGGCGGAGCCACCGCGCGGCCGGTGAGTCCGACGCGAGCCGATCGCGCCGCAGCCGACGGAGGATGAGTACGAGCCAGGGGCCGGCGCTCGCGGCAGCCGCGGCACCGGCCAGCGCGTAGAGCAGCACCCGCGGGCGACGAGCGTCCTGGGTGCGTCGCCAGATCTGCATTCCCGACGCCAAGCCCGGCGCTCACAGCCACCGCGGGACGGCGGCGCCCGCGCCCATCCCCGCTCCCAGCACCCATCGCGGCGGTGAGCCTGCGAGAAAGAGGACGCTGAGCGCCAGGATGAGGGCCAGGCCCGGGAGGATGAAGCAGACACCGCCAAGCAGCGCGCCGGCGCCGCCGCGCAGTCTCCAGGCGCAGTAGATCGAAAGCTGGGGTCGATGCCGGTCCCGGCAGCAGGTTGGTGGCTGCGATTGCGCGCTCCAACGGACGTCGGTCAGCCACCGCCGCCGCTCTGACGCACAGCTCGCGAAAGAGCGACGTGCACGGGGGGGCCGCCGAAGCCGATGCAGCCTATGTGGCCCCACTCGCGCGTATCACCTCACGGAGAAAGCGATGAAAGCCCACACGTCGGTGGCGGCCGGCATGGCGGCAGCCTACGGGCTTGCGGGGCCGCCGGTTGTGAAGCCTCGGCGTCTGCTGGATGCTCGGCGGGTTGCGGCCGCGACGGCGGGACACAACGAGCAATGGTCGTGGTCCCAGGTGGGAGCATAGGCTCGACCGTCAACCTCGCCAAGCGGGCGCACCTGGGGTCGGTCGGCGACTTCAGGTCACTGTTGTAGAACGGCGCCGCCTCGCAAGCCTGATGTCGCCAGACTGACACGCTCCCGCAGAGCGGTGGTCTCCCGGTTGACAATGAATGGGCGTGACCACCCGTTTCACGAAATCGCCGGCCGCGATCAATGCCCTCGGCTGGCGCCACTGAAGCTAGAAACGTTCTTCTGCGTCAGAAGGAACGTACCGTTCCCCTCTAATGTACGAGAAAGGCTGAGCCGGACGCGCGTCCACTGCGCGTGCTTGACAAGACTTTGCCCTTTCGCTAAACAATGGGCTTTGTGCACCGCGGGACGAGGTGTCCAAGTCCACCACTACGACATCATCAAGAATGAATGGAGTCATCGTGATCAAATCTGGGCCGCTCCACCTTGATCGCACTATGCGTAGCGCTTGCTTGCGTGGTGCTCATACCTGCAACAGCCAGCGCTCTGCAAGTCACCAACGAAGAAGGCGCCGACGTGCACAGTTCGCCCGCCGGCCGCGTAATCGGCTGGGTTGAAGTCGAGACCGAAGTCACCGTCCTCGAATCAGCTGACAACGGCATATGGTGCAACGTCAAATTTGACAACGGGCCAAACAGAGGCAACGGCGGCTGGGTCCTCTGTGGAGATCTGGGCGACGGGATATAGTTCGCCATCTCTCGATCGGGCACCACGAGTGCCCGATCGAGGTCTCTTGTTTGACCAACCAGCATTGGAGCTCGTCGGCCTTTCAGCGGAGCGGTGAAGCGAGCCTTGTGACTTTGGCGACCAGCGCCGCGCGTCGCTCCGCCTTCGCGGCGACGTCGTCGTTCTTGTTGCTCTCCCTCTGAACCAGACCGGCACGCTCGACGGCGACGGTCATGAAGGCACTGGAATGACCGGCGGACTTCGCTCCGTAATCGAGGATCATCTCGCGGGACCGTTCGACGGCCGCTGCAGAGTCCCATTCCTTTGTGTAGAGACACTCGAGTATCAAGTACAGCGCGTCATTTGCCTCCTCGAAGTGAACGGCTATCGCGTCCTCGACGCCGAGGCGCAGGCTTAGACGAGCGTTGAGCTCGGCAAGCTTGCCGAACTGCTCGCGCAAGGCCTCCTTCTGCTCGTCGGGCATCGCGAAGCCCTCGGAAGCGAATGAGGCTTCCACCTCCTCCCGTACGTTGCCAGCTCTATCGAGCGCGATTGCGGCCTCCTCGAGCAGCGCCCGTAGATCGGCGAGGTCCACGAGCTCTCGATCGTGCCTCAGCGATTCGCGTTGCCGCCGGTTGGTCGTGACGGCGGTGATGACGGCGACCCCGATGGTCGCAACGCCACCAACGACGATCCCTACGGCACCGACTGCAATGCTTGCGAAAACGGGCATGAGCGAAGGATTTCGTCGGCCACCTACCGGATCGTGCGCTGCTCGGTCATCTCAATCAGGCTATGGGCGAGGTCGGACCGATGGGCGTCGCCTGCTCACGCGAGCGGAAGATGAGCGTCGCCTACAGAGGCTCGCGGCCGCTTACGGTGGCAACCGTCAGAGGGATGCGCGAAGATGAGGGCATGCTCTTGAGAGATCCTATACGCGCGCGAGTCGCGCTGGCCGTTGCACTGACGCTGATGCTTGCTGTCGTGCTCGGCGCGCCTGCGGGCGCGGCTGCCTCCACAGGCTGCGAGCCAAGCAGCGAAGCGCTCGTTACGAAGGTCAACGGTGGCGAGTGGTACAGGTTCGGCGGGTTCTCTGGGCAGGAACGGACCTACATCTGCGCCGCCGCCGGCGGCATAGCCGTCGAAATCGGGCAACCCGGCAACGAAATGGCTTCCAGCGAGGGCGGCCTTGGGCCGACCGTGCAGCATCTGGTCTTTGCCGGATTGACTGCAGCCGTCGTCTATGAAAACGAAACCGGCTCGCGTGGTTTGGATGTGGTCTACCTCAAAAGCGGCCAGGTACATTTCCACCGCGGCCTCGGAGGGGAGAAGGTCACGGTGCCTGGCGAGTATTCAAGCGCCGGAAGCCACGGCGTTGGAGCGATCGTGGTCAATCCCAAGGGATCGGTCGCATGGACCGAACAGATCAGCGGCAATCGGTATCGCGTGCTCGAGCACGAAGTCCGCACGAAGGTTCTCGACGGCAGTGGGCAGGTGCGTCCGAGCTCGCTCACCCTGACCGGCTCCAAGCTGGCGTGGCGCGAGCGCAACGGCGAGAAGCGGATGGCCAGGCTGCACTAGCGGCGCCGTAGACCGCACATTCTGTCTGCTGGTGTGCTGTGCACCGAGAACGAAGATCGAGATGGGCGCGTTGGTTGTTGCCGAGCTGGCGGCAACCCTCTTGGGGATCGCCCCGCTCACACGTCTGCTACCGGCAAGGAAGGCACCATGACCGATCTCGATAACTTCATCACGCAGTACGTTGCAGTTTGGAACGAGCCGGACCCGGACGTGCGCAGGCAATGGATCGCCGACACGTGGTCCGAGCGGGCCAGCCTGTTCAACAGGATCAAGGAATATCACGGGCACGGCGGCATCGAAGCGGCTGTACAGCGCTCCTATGACCTGTTCGGGTCACGTGGATTCCTGTTCAGACCGCGCGAGGAGCCCGTCAGCCATCACGGCGCGGTGCAGTTCAAGTGGGAGATGATCACCGGCGCCGATGGTGATGTCGATTCGCTCGGCACCCAGTTCCTCGTCCTCGACGGCGACGGCCGGATCCCGGCTGGACTACCAGTTCATCGAGAAGGCCCCGACCGCCTGAGGAAAGGATGCAATAAGACATGCCGGACTTCGCGGAGATCTGGCGGGCGGCCGAGAAGCTTGTCTATTCCCGGACGCTTCAGACGGTGTCCAGCGAGAGAACCTGAATCGAGCGCGAGTTCGACGACGGGGGATTCCCGTCGTCGTGCCACTTGACCTCGAAGTTCCCGATCGGCTCATCGAAGCCCTTGACGGCGATGAGGCCGCCGTCAGAGAACCGGATGCCCTTGCCGCGACAGAGATCATGCACCCCGGACGAAACGACGATGCGGTCCGGCTGAGCGCACGCGCACAATCGCGCGGCCTGCTGCACCGCCGCACCAAAGAGATCGTCTTGCTCGGTAACGGGCTCTCCGGCCGCCACCCCGACACGCACGTGCAGGTGCCCCTGTGCCGATTCGTCGCGTTCCTGCAGCGCCTGCTGGATTTGCATCCCCGCGGAGACTGCCTGGAAGGCCGAGGTCAACGCAGCCATGATCCCGTTGCCGGTGTGCTTGACCTCGCTGCCGCCGAAGCGTGCCAGGGCGGCGCGTACAACCTCGAGATCGCGCATGTGGGCAGCTGAGACGTCCGCAGCGGTCGCGTCCGGGAGATCGTGGCGGTCCATGTAGAGGGGCATCGTGATCGGGCCGCCGAGCGTCAGCGCATCGCGCTGTCTTGCACCTCTGTTGGCCCCGCGTCGGTGCAGGCAGCGGCCGCCACGTATGCGGGGCGCCGGTTGAGACGCTTTCTGTGGAGATCCGTCCTGATGAGCGCGCCGACCTCGCGCATCAGGTTCCGCCGCTCACATCCCGGTCGCACCAGCAGCCGGCCGGTGGCGCCCAGCAGGCGCTGCGGCGTTATAACCTGCGAGGGCCTTGAGCGGTGAGTGAACAGATCGATGACGACATCGATCTTGCCTTGCCCGAGCAGCCGCCTCTGCATCTCGGGCAGCACGGCGGGTACCGCTCCGGCCTTGCCCATATCGGTCGCGAGCCAGTGGTACCCGGCGGCATCCCTGTCGCGCCAGCGACCCCAGTCCGCCAGCGCGGTGCCCATGTCCTCCGCCGAGCCATCCAGGGCGCCGGCGATCGCCGGCGCAAGCGCGTCGACCTGGCGGAACGCGTCCTGGATTCCCTGGCCGGGCGTCGGGTCCTTGAAGTGGCCGGCGTCCCCAGCCAGCACCCACCCAGGGCCACAGGCCTCTCGGAAGAACCCCTCCCAGCGCAGCATTCCGAAGAGCTTTCCCACGCGGCGCGCGCCCTCGAGCGCCTGCGCGACCGGTCGACAGCTGTATATGTACTCCGTGAAGCTGCCCTCCAGGTCTTCCCGGAAACGAGGGAGCTCACTCAGATCGGCAATGACACCGGCCTGATACAGCCCGCTGTCGGCCGGCGTCGCGAACACGAGTCGCTCGCCCCAGCGATGATGGACGAACGCGGGATTGGGCCCTGGATCGGCGCCCTCGAAGAATGACCAGTAGGCGAAGCGCTCGTTCGGGGTGAGGTTGTACTTGCGAGCCCCGACGAGGCTCGCGATCGTGGAGTTGCGACCGTCGGCGCCGACCACCAGCCGCGCCTGCAGGGTCATCTCCGAGCCGTTGTGTGTGACCCGTACGCCGGCAACCCGACCGCGATCCTCCACTAGGCCCATCACCTTGCTGGCCATACGCACATCGGCGCCCGCCTCCGCGGCGGCCTGCGCCAGGATCGAATCGAGGAGAGTGCGCCGCACCGACGCCGCACCGCCGACGTCATCCGGGCGCTGGGGAATCGGGGTGACAAACTCGAGGTCCTCCTGGCGCACGTCAAAGTGGCCGACGAGTGGTGCACCGGTCGCGCGGATCTTCTCCATCACTCCCAGGCGGTCAAGGAACGCCAGCGCCTGCGCGTGAATGAAGTGCGTCGAGAGGGTGTCGCATGGAAATGTGGCTTGCTCCACCACAGCAACGCGCACGCCGGACCGGGCGAGCAACGCCGCCAGCGGCGACCCCGCACAGCGCGCCCCGACCACGATCACATCAAATTGCTCCATTGGCCGCACCAACCCCTACGCCTGCGGCTGGATGTTCTGGTTCACCCGGAAGCGGTTGTCCGGGTCGTAGGTGCCCTTGATCTGCGCCAGCCGATCGTAGTTGTGGCGGTAGCTCGCCCGCACCCGCTCCTCGCCCTCGTCCATCATCATGTTCACGTAAGCACCACCGGCGGAGTATGGGTGAAGCGCCTCGAAGTAGTCGACGCACCAGCGGCGGATGACCTCGGCATTGGCGGGGTCATGATCGACACCGGCGAAAACCGAGCCCCAGACCGCATCGCGGTAGCTCCAGGGGGTGTCGGATGGGCCGACGTCGTGGGCAGCTCCGTCGATCGGGTACAGGTGCATCGTCGACTGCCACGTCGGCATCTGAGCGCCGAACTTGGCGTGCGCCTCGACGGCAGCGTCGGGTATCTCCTTGACAAAATCAGCACGCCAGTACCACTGGTCTCCGGCGGGATAAACCGGGTCGAAGGCGCCTTGGAGAGCGGGGAGGGGCATCGGCGCAACTGCGTGCAGCAAGGGCGCCGGCAGCGCGTCCAGCAGCGGGGCCATCGCCCCGGCGGCGTCCTCGGGAGCGCCCGCATAACACCAGACGACCCCACAGACCTTGCGGAGATGGAGTTCATCGGGGAAGGGCGGCGCCGGCGGGACCGACGCGAAGGCGAAGAAACCGTTGAGCTCGCGCGGGGCGTTCGGCAGGAAGTCTCGGTAGGCACCCAGCACTTCGGCGCCCAGCTCAACCGGCCAGAAGGTCGGGCCCCCGACGACCGTTGCCACCTCGTGCAGCCTGAACAGGAAGGACGTGATGACGCCGAAGTTGCCGCCACCGCCCCGGATCGCCCAGTAGAGGTCGGGGTGCTCGTCTGCGGCAGCACGCACCGTGGCGCCGCTTGCGAGCACGACCTCAGCCTCGAGCAGGTTGTCGATCGTGAGGCCGCACTTGCGGGTCAGATGCCCAAGGCCGCCACCCAGCGTGAGACCACCGACGCCGGTGGTCGAGATGATCCCGCTCGGTGTCGCCAGGCCGTGCTCGTTGGTGGCTGCATCCACTTCGCCCCAGATGCAGCCACCACCGACCCTCGCCGTCCGCGCGCCGGGATCCACTTCGATGCCCTTCAGGCCCGAGAGGTCGAGCACGATGCCGTCGTCGCATGTCCCCAGACCGGCGCCGTTATGGGCGCCTCCGCGAACGGCCAGCAAAAGGTCGTGGTTGCCGGCGAACGAGATGACCATTGCCACATCGGCGGCGTCGGCGCAGCTTGCTATCAGGGCAGGGTGCCGGTCGATCATCGCGTTGTAGACCTTGCGGGCTTCGTCGTAGCCGGGGTCCTCGGAGGCTGTAAGCCGTCCCTGGAATCCAGGCATCTCGCTGCGGGCCATGTGCATCAAGGCGGTGGTGGTGCTCATGCGTTCCCCCTGTCGGTCGTCTCGAGTGTCACGGCCGAGCCTACGGCGCTCGAATGTCGTTGTCATGACCTGAGCTGACCCAATTCGAGTGCTCTGGCCGCGATCGAGCCCAGGTGGACATGGTCAAGACTGACTATCGTCTTTTTATGGAGGCAGAGATCCTGGACCTTCCGGATCCGCTGCGCCCGACGTCGATTTCCCCGTTCGTCGGCCGCGCGGCAGAGCTCGACAAGCTCCGAACCCTGATGCCGCGAGCCGAAGGGGAGAGGCTCCGCGTCGCGCTGCTCGCGGGCGAGCCGGGTGCTGGGAAGAGCCGCCTGGCGCGCGAGTTCGCCGGCCAGGTCGCGATGGAAGGGGTGCTTGTTCTCTATGGCGCCTGTGACGCAGTGGTGCGGACGCCGTACGGGCCTTTCGTCGAGGCGCTCGAACACCTGGTGCGGGTAACCGACGAGGCGCAACTGCGTGCCACGCTCGGCGCCGGCGGCGGCGAGTTGACGCGGCTGCTGCCCGACCTGCCCGCCCAGGTCGGCGGCCTGTCGCAGCCGGTGAAGGCCGACGCCGATACCGAGCGCCATCGTCTCCACACGGCGGTTGCTGACCTGCTCGCGAACGTCAGCCGCACAAGACCGATACTGCTCGTGCTCGAGGATGGGCATTGGGCGGACGCAACGACGCTCCTGCTCCTGCGACACCTGGCGCGCTCCGCCTGGAGCGCCCGCCTGCTGATCCTCGCGACCTTCCGCGACAGCGAGGCCGATGTGCCCGCGGAGCTCTCGGAGACGCTTGCCGACCTGCGCCGCTCCGATGACGTCGTGCGAATGCGTCTGGAGGGGCTCTCGGGGGCGGAGGTCTCTGACCTGGTCAGCCGTGCCGCCGGAAGCGAGCCCGACCCCGACGACCCCGAGCTGCACGAGCTTGCAACCACGATCCACGATCTGACCGCCGGCAACGCCTTCCTCGTCTGCGAGCTCTGGCGCGCGGTGGTAGAGACGGGAATGGTCGAGGTCATTGGTGGGCAGGTGAGGGTGACCCGGCCGCTTACCGAGTTCGGCACGCCCGAAAGCGTCCGCGAGGTAGTCAGCCAGCGGCTGTCCCGCCTGGCGCCCGAGAACCATCGAGCTGCTCGAGCTTGCGGCAGCCGCCGGGCCTGAGTTCGAGCTGGAGCCGGTCCGCCGCGCCGCCGGCATCGCCGAGCCCGAGCTTCTCGCCGCGCTCGAGGAGGCAGTGGGCAGCGGGATGATCGAGGAGCTCCACGCCAAGCGACTGGCCTGCCGCTTCACCCACGAGATCGTCCGACGGGCGCTCTACGACCGACTCTCCCGGCTTCGGCGAGCCGAACTGCATCTCCGAGTCGGGGAAGCGCTCGAGAGCGCCGGCGTGAGCTCCGACCGCGCGCTCGCGGACCTCGCCCATCACTTCGGCGCAGCCGCCCCGTTCGGCGGGACCGAGCGGGCGATCGACTACAACCTGAGCGCGGCGCGGACGGCGAGCGCCGCGCTTGCCTTTGACGACGCCGCGATGCGGCTTCAGACCGCAATCGAGATCGGGATCCAGGGCGAGCCTGAGCGCGCCGGCGCCCTGCTCGAGCTGGGCGCTGCCAGCCATCGGGCGGGCAAGGCGACCGACGCGCTGGATGCCTTCGCCTCAGCGGCGGAGATCGCTCACGCGCTGGATAGCGGGGAGCTGCTTGCCCGCGCCGCGATCGGCTACGAGGAAGCGTGCTGGCGCCCCGGGGTCATACGACGCGGATGCGATCGAGCTCCTCGAAGAGGCGCTTGCGGTGGTTGATGAGCACAGCGACGAGTTGCGGATTGGCCTGCTGGCTGGACTTGCGCGGGCGCTTGACTTCGAGGGGGAGCGCGAGCGTGGCG
Organism: uncultured Actinomycetota bacterium; assembly: GCA_963757925.1. Lineage (GTDB taxonomy): Bacteria > Actinomycetota > Thermoleophilia > Solirubrobacterales > Solirubrobacteraceae > Palsa-744. Next base: position 49,956 of record CAVWTE010000021.1, on the reverse strand, counting down.
CGCTCGTGCGCGAAAGCGCCGTCGCGCTGGCAAGGCGATATGAGGATCGCGCGGGGCTCGCCAAGGTGTTGGTTGGCTCATATTGGGCGCGCGGCACGACCTCGCTGGAGGAGATCCTTTCGATGCTTACCGAGGCGAGAGACCTGGCGCAGGAGCTGGGGGACGCCGAGATCCACACGGACGCGATGGCCTGGCGTGTGCCGACCTTCGTCGCCCTCGGCGACCTCGATTCCGCTCGGGTGGAGGTAGTTGCCCTGCGTGAGATGGCCGAGCAAACAGCGCAGCCGTTCATGCACCATGTGGCTGAGCACTACGGGTCCGCGATCGCTCTCTGCGACGGGAACCTCACGGATGCCGAGGCAATGGCGGGTCGCTCGCACGATTGGGCCCGGCTATTGACCGGCCGTGATGCGTCCGGTACTCATGGCATCCAGATGTTCGGCGTTCGCCGCGAGCAAGGTCGCCTGGCAGAGCTTGCGCCTGTAATCAGGATCCTTGCGGGCGAGCCCGAACGGGAGGGCCCATGGCGTCCCGGGCTGGCCGTGGTATTCGCCGAGCTGGGCATGGAGCGCGAGGCCAAGCGCGAGCTCTCAAGGCTCGCCGGCGAGGGCATCGGCGGCTACCAGGCATCGCTGTGGCTGGCTACGCTCACCTACCTGACCGACGCCTGTGCCGCGGTCAAAGACGAGGGGATGGCGGCGATCGTCTACCCCGAACTGGAGCCGCTCGCGGGAACCAATGTGATGATCGGTCACCTGGTCGCCTGTTACGGAGCCGTTGACCGCTATCTGGGAATGCTCGCCGCGATGCTGGGAGAGCCGGAGCGAGCTGAGGAGCACTTCGAGCAGGCCATGGAGCAGAACAGGCGGATGGGGGCGTCGACCTGGGTGGCTCACACAGCATACGAGTACGGGCGCTTCCTGCTCGGACGAGGGCGCGGGGCGCGCAGCCGCGCGCAGGCTCTGCTCGGAGAGGCCGCTGGCTTGGCCGAGCAGATTGGCATGCAAGGACTGCTCGGCAAGATCCGCCTGCTCTACGTGCCCGCCTCGGAGGTTCTCCCGGGCGGGCTCTCGCCACGCGAGGCGCAGATCCTGAAGCTGGTCGCCAGAGGGCTCAGCAATCGCGAGATCGGCCAGGAGCTGACGATCAGCGAGCACACTGCGGCCAACCACATCCGAAACATCCTGCGCAAGACCGATTGCGCCAACCGCACCGAGGCCGCGTCCTACGCCCACCGGCAGGGGCTTGCCTCGGGGTGAGCGGAGATCCCGCTACGATCAGCGGGTGGCCCTGTATGTGATCGAGCGCAGCTTCGCCGATCAGCTTGACCTCACAGACGCCGATGTCGAGCTGATCGAGGAGGTCAACAGCGATGAGGGAGTCCGCTGGCTGTTCTCGTTTCTGAGCGCCGACCGGCGACGCACCTATTGCCTCTACGAGGCGCCGTCGCCCGACGCGATCTTGGCTGCCGCGCAGAGGGCGAACGTCCCGGCCGATGCGGTCGTCGAGGTGGGCCCAGCGACGCCGCAGTTCGCGGGCCGCCTGCGCGACTGGGCCGACGCCATCGGCTGAGCTCGCCCCAGCAGCCAGTCCCTTCCAGCCAACCTAAGCCGGCTAGACGCACAGCGTGCGGCGTCCCGCCGATTCTGAGACGGCTTGAGTCCCATTCATCTTCACACCGCACAACTGACGTGAATGCGCCTGGCGATAAGTCGGACTCCGCCGAGTGCGCGGTATCGTCACAGCGTGGACCGCGCCGAGCTCCAGGCGATCCAGCGCCCTCTGAAGGAGCGCTACCGCAGCGAGCCCGAGAGAGCGCTCGTGACCCTCAGCGCGACCGGAGAACTCGGCGAGCACGAGATCTCGTGCTCGGTTGCGACCGGACGAGCGCTGGTCGAGGCGGGGCTGCATCCGGCGACGGGCGGGTCGGGCATGCTCGCTTGCTCGGGGGACATGTTGCTGGAGGCGCTAGTCGCGTGCGCCGGGGTGACGCTGAGATCGGTCGCCACGTCAATGGAGCTTCGGGTGTCGGGGACCATCAGAGCCGAGGGCGATCTTGACTTTCGCGGCACGCTCGGTGTCGAGAAGACCGGCGATGCGAGGGTTGGCTTCCGCGCCATCCGGCTGATGTTCGACCTCGACACCGAGGCGAGCGAGCAGCAACTCGAGAAGCTACTCGCGCTGACCGAGCGCTATTGCGTCGTCTACCAGACGCTCACCAGCGCCGTGCCGATCAGGATCGATCGCGCCTCAAAGGAGAGGCGCGGCGGTATCGTCGGGGAGACATGCGGCGCTCTCCTGCCCTCCCGGTGCCGACGCACTGATTCGTCTCAGATCGAAGCCGCTGGGCTCGAGACGGTGCTCAGGCCGTGGCGGTGAAGATCTGAAATGCGAGCGGTGCGTCGATTCCCAGATCTCCTCCAACAGGCCGTCAGCGGCGAACCGTTGGAACCACCCGTGAACCGTTGAGCTCGCACCGAACCGTTCCGGGAGATAGTTCCACTGGCAGTCCGACCGCAGTCGGTGGATGATCCCGTCGAGCACGCGACGCAAATCAGCGCGCGGCCTGCCGGTCCGCGCCCTTGAATAGAAGCACTCGAAGATCGGCTCGAGCTCCAGCCAGAGGTCATCAGGGACCTCCCAAATCGTCGGCAGACAGCGATCACGGGTAGTCTCAACAGGTGGCAAGGCACGTTCCTTTTGCGAGGGTTGACGTGCCTTGCCCTTCAACTCAAGTAGTCATAACTCCTGCCAGCCACGGAGTTCTCGGACAGACTCTAAGCGTGAAAGGATTGCGAAGATTCGGGTGTAGCGCGCGCAATCTTCCTCATGTGCAGCGCAAGTAATCCTTAAACGTCGTGACGCCTAACGGTAATCGCCGGTCCAGCCTATGCAGGTGGAGAGCCAACAGCGGCGGATCTCCTGTGTAGTATCCAAACTAACGACAACAGAAATGGGTCGCTATGGTGAAAAATTCAACTCCTGAAAGTGGCGTTTATTCGCGATCTTTGCTGCGGTGGGGATTGCTAAGCGCAGTACTCGTTGCTGCGACGGCGTGTGTCGTCATTATGATGATTCCGGGCGGTCATGCGAACGCAGCCTCCGGGCAAGCGATGACGCCGTCGCCGTCGGTCTTGAACCACTACGCTGTCTTTAGCCGCGCTCAAAGTACGGCTGACGCCGTTCCGACAGCTAGCACGCTTCTAGCACGCCCCGAAATTGTAAGCTCTACCGCACTCACGCGGCACCAACCCACAAGCGATCCGACATACGCTCAATGGGCTGCAGTCGAAGGGGAACGACTGTGCGTAGTTGACCAGTTCACGCCGGCTAGCGCGCCAAATAGTGAAGCCGGTGCGAATAAGGCCTGCAATGGCGCCCAGTATCTTGAAGATCACCACCAACTGATCGTCCAAGCCTCGTATACGGGCGGGACGTCCGGCACCGCACCAGAACCTGGCGTCGCGAACGTAGTGTCCGGACTAGCGCCAAATGGGGTAAGCGATGTAACCCTCATTTTTGCGGACGGTACCGAACAGTCCGTGCCGGTGATAGAAAATGGCTTCCTTTATAGCCTAAGCACTGCACAGAAGCTCGCGAACGTCACATGGACCGTATCCGGAAAAACATTTGGCGAGAAGGAATAAGAAGGAGTGGCTGTGATTATTATGAATGGATTTTCACCACAAGCGATCTGGAGGCACGCACTATTGGCTTGCGCCGTTTGCCTGGTCGCGGCGTTTGCGTTTTCGGCGAGCAGCGCTTACGCGCACGAATTTTGCGTAGGAGACCGTCTCGCGAACAGCAAATGCTCAGGTCCACATTTGTGGCCTTACGCGGCACTCAACGCATCAAACAATGGCGGTTGGTCCTGGGTATGGGTTTGGAACGAACAATGGGGCAGCGACGCCAACTCCTGCCAAAGCGGAAATTGTGAGGCCTGGGCCGAAGTTGGTGGTGTGGGCTATGGCAGGGAGGAAATGGCTAACATCTCTGGGAAAACATACTACTACAGACCATCGTGGTTCGGGGAAGAATAGTTCACGAACCGTCGGCTAACGGCGCATAGAGACGCCTCACGCCCCGGTCATATGACAGTGGCCGGGGCGTGAGGGATGATTGCGACGCAGAACTTGGGGCAGACGCTGATTAACGTGGCGGCGCTTACGGTAATTGCTGGTCTAGTCTATGGATGTGGAAAAGCCGACAGCGGCGAGGCCCCCCGTTCGGTGATAGAAAAGAAAAGCTTCCTTATAGGCTAAGCACTGCACAAAAGCTTGCGAACGTCGCATGGACCGGAAAAACATTTAGCGAGAAGGAATAGAAGGAGGGCTGGAATTATTATGAAGAGATTTTCACCGCACGCGATCTGGAGGCAGGCACTATTGGCTTGCGCCGTTTGCCTGGTCGCGGCGTTTGTGTTTCCCGCTGGTAGCGCTTACGCCGCGCCGCACGAATTTTGCGTAGGAAACCATCTAGCCAATAGTAAATGCTCGGGCCCGCATTTGTGGCCTTACGCGGTAGTAAGCCATTCAACCGACGGCGGCTGGTCGTGGGTGTGGGTTTGGAACGAACAATGGGGCAGCGACGCCAACTCCTGCCAAAGCGGCGACTGCTTTGCCGAAGCTGTAGTTGGCGGTGAAGGCTACGGTAGGGAGGAAATGGCTAACATCTCTGGGAAAACGTACTACTACGTGCCAGCATGGTTCGGGAAAGAATAGTTCACGAACCGTCGGCTAAAGCCTCATAGGGATGCCTCACGCCCCGGGCATGTGACATTGGCCGGGGCGTGAAGAATGGTTGCAACGCGGACCCTGGGACGCAGACCTTTACGAGGGACGCTGGACATGCGTGCCGCTGGTGGTCACGACTGCGACGCTGGTCGCCTTTTCCGCGCCGGGCCACCAGGCGAGGAACCAGCCGCCTGAGCTGGTCGCACGGATGTGCCTGCCTTTTTCAAGAACGACCGTGACACGCGTGACGTCTGCGCCGGTGCGACCTTCGATACGGCGGAACGTGCCGTTCGACGCGCCGGGGATAACGGCAATACCAGACGAGGTGATTTTGACTTCGCCGCTAGCGACGGGTGCCAAGGTTGGCATAAAGGTACCGTTCCGGTACAGCAGGTGAGAGCCAGATGAGGAGGCTGGGGCTGGCCCCAGCAGACAGGATATGCGCGCTCGGCCCTCAGCGGCCTGGAGGACTACTGCCACGAACGGGCCGCGCACATCGGACAGCACGGTGTGCCAATCGCGTGTCCGGATCTGCGACAGGGTTCCGCCGGGCGCCCCTGGTGTTGTGCCCCTGGCGCAGGCCGAATTTGCTGCTGATGTCTGGCTGCTTGACGCCCGTGCAGGTGTGGGCGACCAGCCTGCGAATGCGCTCTGCGTTCCTGGGCTCGCGATCGTCAGTACCAGCGCGACCACCAGGGCGGCAATTACGGAAACCACGCCGATTCCCTCTATTGCAAGTCGCGCGTTGTGTCGGGGGTGAGCGAACTCCGCTATTAGATTGTCTCGGCGGGCGGCGACCTGCTCATCGCTGAGCTTCGGGACTGGGGGTATGGCTGGATTGGTCATGAGTGTTCCTTCCTAATAGGTGAGGACAGCTCCGGATCAGTCTCGCCTAGCGCTGCTCGTGCTCTTGCGATGCGCGAGCGCACCGTGCCGATCGGGACGCCGAGTGCCTGCGCGGCATCCGCATAGGAGAGCCCGCTCCAGACAACCAGGTTGAGGGCCTCCCGCTGCTCAACCGGAAGACCATTGACGGAGCGCAGCGCCATGCTTAGTTGTCGCTGCGCGTCGACGTGAGCAATCACGTCCTCCTCGATGCCATTGCTCACGAGTGTGGTACTTGCCGCTATTGCTTGACGTAAATGCGTCGGAGAGGAGTCGGGCGTCGTCGGCGCGGCTCTTGTGGTGTAGGTAGCGCATCGTCGTTTTGATGTCGGCGTGACCCATCCATGCCTGGACCTGGACGATGCTTGCGACGTTGATCGCGAGGCTGCCGAGGGTGTGGCGCAGGTCGTGGAAGCGTAGACGGCGCAGGCCGGCGGCGTTCAGCGTGGCGATGTAGCGGCGTCGCAGCGCGGAGCCGTCGAGGGGTTCGCCTTCGCGGCCTACGAACACCAAGTCGGCTCTGTCTGTGTGGTGGCCGCATCGCTGGAGCTGCCGGAGCGCTTCGGCGACCCTGGGGACCATCGGCACGGTCCTTGACTTGCGGGACTTGGGCTTGCGGGCGCGCTGCGTGTTTCCGCGGCTGTCGCGGGACCGAGGGGTTTCCCAGACGCGGACTGAGGATCGCTCGAAGTCGCCGGCCGCCCAATGCAGGCGCCGCAGCAACTCGCCACGGCGAAGGCCGGTCAACGCGGCGGTGAGGTAGATGATGGCGTCCTGGCGATCCTCGGCTTCCCTGATCGCCCTGCTCGGTCGCGCTCTTGGCCGGCCTGCTCTGGTCGCGGTGTCCGCCGGCCGCCGCGGTCTGGTGGGATCAGGTCGATCGCCGATTAGCCTACGGCGGCCGGCGGCGGGGGCTTTTGGTTTGTCTAGGGCTCCAGTGCGCCGAGCAGTTGAATGGAAGGGGACGCCGCAGCGTGCGGCGTCCCGCCGATGTGAGACAGCCCAATCTCAGCCATGTGGGACCATGGGCGTCTCACCCATGTGAGACAGGGCGTAGCGCTATTGGGCGTCCACACCGCCTCAGTGGCGTGGGGGAAGAACGCCGGATCGCCCAGCAACCGCTCTCGTACCACGGTCGGGCCGCTTGGAAGTCCCGCACGCGCAGACCCGCAACGAGGTGCAACGACATCGCGCGACGCGATCCCTGCAGCCGGTGACCTCTCGCTCGGCGACATCATCGAAAATTCATTCATTCATTACGTTACGTATAGTAATATAATCTTCGATCATCGACAAATGACTGCCGCGACCGCACCGGACATAACCAGGAGTAGAGGGCCAGGCCGCCCGCGCGATCCGCGCGTGCGCGACGCGATCCTGCGTGCGACGCGGAGGCTCTTGGTCGAGGTCGGCTACGCCGAGCTGTCGATCGAGCGGATCGCGGAGCGAGCGGGGGTCGGCAAGCCCACGATCTACCGGCGCTGGCCGAGCAAGGGCGCGCTCGTGTGGGAGGCGGTGCTCGGAAAGAGCGTCGTGCGGTCTCTGCCTGACTCAGGCAACGTGCGAGACGACCTGTGCACGATTCTGCGCTGGGGAGTCGAGCAAACAACAGCGCCGGAGGCCCACGCGGCGCTGCCCGGGATGCTGATGGAACTGCGCGCCGACCCTGAGCTCGAGCGGCTCCTGCGGGCAGGTCCGATCGAGCGGGAGCACGCGCGTATTCGCACGGTTCTCGAGCGCGCCGTCGTGCGCGGTGAACTGCGCGCTGAGGTCGACCTCGACCTGGTCCTGGACACGCTCATCGGCACCGTGCTCGGGCGTGCGCTGCTGTTGGACCATCCACTCGACGAGCGCTTCATCGACGCAATCATCGACCTCACGCTGACCGGCGCAGCCAATTCCGACCGAGAGCCATGAGCCAGCACGAAACCGCACGGATCCTATTCGAGCTCGCGACCGCGCCCTTCATCCTTATGGGTGGCCTGCACGCGCTTGCCTCGCTCACCGATACCCTCCGGCTGACCTTCTTCGCCCCGACGAAGCCGGGTCTGCGCTCCGAGATGGAAGTTGCCGGGATTCGGCTGCGAGAGATGTTCCCCGGCGCTTCCGGGGCTCGTTTCTCGATGTGGAGGGGATGGCTTGGGTTCAACATCAGCCACGGCCTGGGAGCTGCCACATTCGGTTTCACGATGCTAATCCTGGCGCTCCACGACTATGGCCTCGTGCAGCAGATCAGCGCCATCGAGCCGCTCACCATCGCGGTCTCCGCGGTCTACTTTCTCCTTGCCGTGCGGTTCTGGTTCTACGCGCCAGCCATTGGCTGTGGCCTCGGACTCGCCTGCTTCATCGCCGCCGCCGCACTCAGCTGATGCAGCCCCAAGCCGATCACTGGGTCGAGGATCGGGGCGCCGGCGGCGATCGCGATCACACTGGCGATAACGGCGAGTGACACGTACGCGTCAACGCGGGCGTGCTCGCCGTGATTCTCGCGCAATGTGCATCGAGGATGATGAGGCGCAGGCGTTTGGCAGGCGCAGGGTTTCGAGCGCGACATGGTTTGCCTGTCGCTGTACGGGAGGAGCTGAGCAACGATGACCACAATGAGCGACAGTCCAGAGGTCGAGCTGCTGCACCGTGCCTGGGAGGCGATGACCGGGGGCGACTTCGCCGTCCTTGAGGAGTCGCTGGCCGAGGGCGCCAAGTGGCATGGAGTGGAGGACGGGCAGCTCTGTTCGGGCCGCACAGAGATCCTCGAGGTGATGACACGCAACCTGCCCGGTCGTTTGCGGGGACGCATCGAGGAGACGATCCAGACCGGCCCTCGCGTGCTCGTCGCTTTCCGCCCCGAGCAGCCATCCAACGCAGGGGACCGGCCGTTGGACGACGGGATCGCGTACATGGTCGTGACGATTAGTGACGGCGAGATCATCGAGTTGAAGGGGTGCGCCGATCGCGCCACAGCCCAGCCATACCTCGCGAGCAGGGAGGCCCCTGTGGCGCCGGTGCTACCGCCGCCGCTTGCAAATCACAATCACTTTGGAGGAGAGTAATGGCCGACACCACCTGCCACATGTCGATCTCCCTCGACGGCTTCGTCGCCGGGCCGGGTCAAAGCCGCGAAGACCCGCTCGGCAAGCGGGGCCGCGAGCTTCACGGCTGGCACCTTGGCGACGAGCGCGCGAACGAGGCGGATGCCACCGTCGAGCGCCGTCTGCTGCGCCCTCGTGGCGCCTACGTCATGGGGCGCAACATGTTTGGCCCGATCCGCGGCGAGTGGGACGAGGAGTGGTCGGGCTGGTGGGGCGTCGAGCCGCCCTACCACGCGCCCGTATTCGTCCTAACCCATCACTCTCACGCGCCGATCGAGATGGAGGGCGGGACCACGTTTCACTTCGTCACCGATGGCTTCGACGCCGCCTACGCCCAGGCCCGCGAGACTGCCGGCGCAGACGGCGTCGACATCGCGGGCGGCGCCTCGACCGTCCGCCAAGCGCTGCTAGCGGGCGTCATCGACGAGCTCTGGCTCGACATCGTCCCCGTTCTACTCGGGTCCGGCGAGGGGATATTCAACGGCATCGCCGAGTTCGATTTCGAGCCCGCCGAGGTTCTTCATTCCCCACTGGCGACGCACATCTGCTACCGCCGGGCGGGATGAGATCGGTACCGCAAACCGTGCAAGCTGCGGCGTCCCGCCGATCTGAGACTGCCCAGTCCCATTCATGTGAGACGCGACGTCCCATCTATGTGAGACCGACGGGACCGAGAGGGACCCGTGAGGATGCTCGCTGCGTTTTCCGCTCGGCGGCGGCCGTCTTACGCGAGCGATTCGAGTGTGAGGCCGGGTACGGCCTTGAAGATTGTGTCGTTGGAGACGAGCGGGATCCCGAGACGGATTGCGGTCGCGGCGATCCAGCGGTCGGCGTTGTGCTCGCGCTGCGCGAGAGCGTGACCGATCGCGGCGCAATCGGCGCGCATCTGGGCACAGATCGCCACGAGCTCGGGGCCGGTATGGATAACCTCCGCGCGCCGGATCTTGCTCTCGAGCTTCAGCATCCGGGCCTCGCCCCAGCCGCGGCGGATCGCCCCGTAGCGCAGCTCCGTAGCCGTCTGGAAGGAGATGAACGCCGGCCGGCCGGTGATGATCGGCGCGTAGCTTTCAGCCAACCGTGACGTCGGGACCAGGTCAGCGCTGAAGACATCGGTATCGATCACGATCGCGCTGCGCGATCCGGGTGCGGTCACGACTGGACAGCTGCGAGGAAGGCCTCGCCCTCCTCTTCGCTGAGATCCTCGATCACCATCTCATCGTGATCGGGCAGCGGATGCGCGCGGCGCAGCAGCTCCTCGATCGGGAGCTCCAAGTGCTCGGGTTCGCTCTGGCTCGCAGGATGTGTCGACACGATCCCTGAAGTGTAGGGGAGGTCTGCAGTTCAGAGGTCATGAGAGGGCTATGAGACAGTGGCAGCGATGATGCCCGCCGCGGTTGCTCCGGCGAACTCGATCCCTGTGGCCCACCGTGGCTGGTCGCGCCCGTAGGCCTTGGCGATCGCGCCGCATGACTCGGCCACCGTGAACACCAACAGGGCGATGAGGACGCCGACGATGGTTTGCCGGTAGGGGTGGGCGGATGTGGCGGAGACGACGGAGGCCGCGGCATACGCCAAACGATGCACAAAGATGAGCCCAGCAACCCATATCATCGACAAGAACGCGCCGCGGTACCCGGCGAGTTCGGCCAGCATCCGCCGGTCCTTGCGGCTGCGGTCTGCGCTGAGGGTGGCGGCCGAGGTGATGATTAGATCACCCGACGCCCGTGCGGCGGCCTCGAGCACCATCGCGGCGGCCTTGCCGTTGAGAGGGTCTGCGACAGCGAGAGCCTGTAGTCGAGCGTCGTCGATGGCGCGTGCGCTGAGCTGATGGTCCACCTCCTTGCGGCGACTGGCGAGCCACCAACGCGCGTACGGAGCGTCCGCGTCCGTCCATTTGTCGGCCCGGAACGCGGCGGCCACGGCGTTCGCGACCAGCGGCTGTCCGGACCGGTGGCGTGCCAGAGCGTCAGCGAGCTCAGCGGTCGCTTCAGATGAGCGGCGCTGGTTGAGGACGTCCGCCGCATCGGTGAGCAGCCACTCGGGTGCGCGCATGTGTGCGGCGTCAAGGCCGCGCAGCACAACCGCCAGCAGGGATGGGTCACCTCCGATGCCGAATCGTCCCTGCCTACGGCGCTCCAGCGCTGTGATGGCCTCGCCGAGCAAGTCTGGCCAGTTGGACGGCGGGTCAACTTCGAGAGCATTGGCAGCACTGAGGGCCTGGCCGACGACGGCGGCGTGGGGCACATCTGGCTCCCAGGTCTCATCGAGCCACCACTCGGCTTCGCGCAGTGCCGGCCGATAGCGCTCGACCGTTGGAAGGACTGCGCGCCCGCCACGTGCCGCGCACTCCAACACGAACAGCCGGTCTGCGAGCGAGGCGTCACGCTCGGGCAGCCGCTCCTGGGCGCGCTGAACGACCCCAAGGACGGTGGCTTGGGCGTCAGGACTCGGTTGCAATGGGCGGGCCATCACAGAAACCAGGGCGTATCTCCTAGCGGGCCGGCTGCCGACGCGGGACTGAAGCCGTAGGGAACGAGTTGAGAGACCTTCTCGGCCAACAGCCGCCCAAACAGGATGGGCGACGGTTCCCGGGTCTGCTGGAAGCCGCGGTACGAGGTCTTCGTGAAGCCGTAGGCCTGACGCACAAGTCGGTCCATATCGGTGTACGTGGAGTTTCGGTCGAGCGTAAGCCGCAGAGGATGTGCTCCGCCGGGCTTACGTGGGTCTCCGGTGATCAGCAGCCGGTCCGGGTCGCTGAGCGCGACCATTGTGCCGCGCGGCGGCGGCTTGATGTTGTTGCCCGCGCGCTCGACAAGCCACAGCGGGGAGTCGCGGTTGACGTGAAGCAGGGCGAACTCGATGTCGCGGTCACCGATGGCGTTGGTCATGGCGGACAGCTCCCTACGGCCAGTGCGCTTGAAGACGTAGATCACCAAGCGCTCCGGGCTCGCGCCCTGCTCGGTGGTATACCGGTCGATGCTCCCCTCCAACAGGCGCGTCAGGTGAGCCTCGTAATCCTCGTCGGTGTTGACCGGGGTCGTGCTCCCGGAGAACAGAAAATCGCCATCCTGGCGAATGGCGACCGATGCGCCAAAGCGCTGGCGACGGCCGCCCTGCTCGGGGTCGAACACATCGGCTCGCCCAACGCCGAGCACCAGCTCACGGACGCCGGACGGGTCGTGCAGAACGAATGGGATGTTGCCCGCCTTGGCGTAAAGCGCGAGACCGACCGAGTCCGCGCTCCACTGCAACTCGCCCTCCGGGCGGCTCAAGACGTCAATAGTTACTGCCTGGTTTGGGACGTTGGCTGACAGCAGGGCTGCCTTCGCCGCCAGATACGGGTTCTGCCCGCGGGGGGAGTAGCGGAAGTCGCGCTTGGTGATGTAGAACACGGCGTCGGGACTGGTCCGGGAAGCGGCCAGGACCGCATTCACGTATCCGTCGGGCGTCGGCTGGTCGAACACCTCCACCGACACCTCGAACGCGTGGAGGTGGTAGCGCTCCTTGACACCCTCAAACCTTCCGAGGCCGCGCATGAGTATTTGCTCCAGCTTTCGAGCTGAGCCGGCGAACGCCTTCGGTGCGACGATGACGGCGCGCAAGGTGTCGCTGCGGTTCTGGTCCTCGTCGTACGGCCCGTGGCGCTTGAGCCCCAGGGCAGCGTTGGCGTGAAGTTCCTGGGCCCCGTAGCGGAAGTTGAGGTTGCCATCAGGGATTGAGGGCAGCAGCACGGGCGCGGTCTGGTTGGCCGTGCTTGTCGCGACGGGCACTCCCAGCGGTGCTCCGAGGGTCGCGGTCACACCGTCGAAGAGGATGAGCTTGCCGAGCCAGGGGACGGTGGCGCCGAGGTTCTTCCAGCGCTTGGGCGTGTCACCGAACTCGTCGGCGGCCTTCATGAGCGCCTCGGCGACAGTCCGCTGGCCCTGACGTGTCTGGCTGGCGATGTACTTGGCCATCATGAACCTGTTGGCGTGAACCGCCAGGCACACTGCCGGAAGCGACTGGGCCTCGCCGCCGCTGTCGCGCACTTGCACCACGCCCGCAGGGTCGCCGCCGAGGAAACGCCCCACGTCACCGGTGAGCGCCTGCGAGCAGGTGCACCCGGAAGCGTGCTGCCAGCGCAGGCGCACGCCGAGCAGGTCCACGTCGGCCCGCGCGAGCTCGGCCAACGACACGTCGATGATGTGCTCGACGTGCTGGTCGATGATGAGCGCCACATCGCCGGGCTCAGTCAAGCTCTGTAGCGCGAGGCCCTGCACGCTCAACCCCGAATACATGCCAACGCCATCCGGCAGATTGGTGATCGCGTTCTCAGCCAGATTGTTGCGACGGCGACTCAGGCTGGCGGGCCGGCCTATGCGGTCAGAGCGCAGCTCCAGTCCCAGCTCTTGAAGCTTGCGTGCAGCGGCGTCACGCCCGACTGAGGCCATCAGCGCCGCTGGAAACTGACCGAGAGTCAACTCCTCGCCCGCGTCGGCGGCCTCAGTTGGCAGCGCGCCGGCAGGCAAAAGCCACGCGAATGTCCGCTCGTCGAAGCTCCGGGTGTTGAAGGCGGACCGCCGTTCGGGGTTATCGCGCAACCTGGTGTCGAGGTCCTCATCGGGCTTCCAGACGCGCCCGATGACCACCGCTGGGTGGGCGTCAATGGTCAGAGCAACAGCGTTGAGATAATGGTCACCCATCGCCCGTGAGTATGCGCGTCGGGGTGGACGCTTCCACAGTGCCGAATCGTCCTGGCTCTGGATGGGCTCGCGGCCCTGAGAGGTAGGTCCGGTGTCGAGCCCTTTCACCGGACACAGAAGGGAGGGATCTCTAGTCCTAGTCCACGGGGCGTGCTTTGATGGCCACGAGATCGTCGCTGCCGACCACCAAGATGGGAGCGGCGCCGATCCCCGCCACAAGCGGGGCGTCCTCCCAGCCGGGCCGCACTTGATTGCTACGTAGTTTCCGTGCGCGCAAGAGTCCTCGGCTCTTCCAGCGGTTCAGAGTCTCGACGTCAACGCCGAGTGCGCGCGGAGTGTGTTCAGGCATCGTCACCTACGCGAGAGGATAGGGGAGTCCTATGGTCGCCGTGAAGGGCTCGTCCAACTCCGTCGGCTATGGCTCCAGTGCGCCGAGTAGACGGTGGGTGGGGTGGCGGTTAAGGCTGTTCCGGTTCTTGTCATAACGCCGTGTCGTGCGCGGATCGGCGTGCCGCGCGGCGTCCTGCACATCGCGCAGCGATGCTCCTTCGTCGAGCGAGAGCGTCACGAAGCCGTGGCGCAGGGCGTGGGGGTGAAGGTCGGGGATGCCGATCTGCTCGCCCATCCGCTTGATCAGCTTGCCGGCGTGCTGGCGCGTCAGGCGCTCCCCGGTGGAGGTGATGAGCAGCGGTCCTTTGGTGCGCGCGCCCTTGGCTCGGTCGACGGCGTGCGCGACGGCCGCGTTCAGTGGCGCGACCTGCGACGTCTCGCCGATCTGAGACAGGCTGATCTCATCCACTTGAGACGGTACGCGTCTCATCCATGTGAGATTCAGAAGCGACATCCCCGATTGAACATATCTTCCCGTCATGGCGCGACCCCGCGAGAGCGTCAGTTGTCCGGATTTGAGGATGTCTGGCTTGCGCGTTCGTCGGCCGCAGCTTGGAGCATCCGGTGGATGTCGAGGAAGTCCTGCAGTCCAAGGCGAAACGGGACCTCTTCCTGGAATCGACGGGCAGCGCCGGAGAAGAACGACGTGGTCGTGATGACGCCCGCACTCGCGCGCTTTGCTTCGACGACGCCGAAGAGCTGGCGGACGATCCCGACGCCGACCGGTCGGTCGGCTCGCTGCCGCTTTGTATCGACCAGTGTGAGGAGCCGACCGTAGGGCGTGTGCTGAATGAGGTAGAGATCGACACCATCATCATGCGTCTCTGGCGTCAGTTCGACGTCGAAACCTTGGCGTTCGAAGAGCTCGGCCATCAGCTCCTCGAGCTGTCGGGGCCGGATCTCATAAAGGAGCTCAGGACGCTGGGCGAGGTAGCGGATTAGTCCATCCGCGACCGCTTGAACGCGAATCTCAACCTCGCGGAGTGCCGATGGATCGAGATCGAGTCTCACAGCGGCTGGTAGAGGTGCAGGGGCAGGGACTTCGCCGACAGCGGGAAGAAGCACGATCTCGTCCGACGCGCTTGTCGCAGTGTCGAGGCCGGCAAGAGACCGGATCTCCTCGCCGTTCACGTAGACGTTCAGGTAGCGAGGCTCGTCGCCGGCCTCGTCAAACAGATGGCCACCGACACCAGCGTGAGCAAGTGAGATCGACAGCAGCACCTGCCTCACCGTCGCGCCGGATGCATCGACCTGTCGCTTCCAGTCCGTGAAGGCGCGAAATACCGGTGGAATACGAACAATCGCCATAATCGGGATCGTATGCCCGCCGTGCGGCTAGGTGCAGTTCGCACGGAGCGCATCGAGAAGATCTACCGCAACACTGCGCTCTGTGCGGCTATCTTGGCACGGCGGCGCAGGGACCTAATCAGCAGGCGGTAGGTCAATGCCGTGCATGTTGCGGTACAGCATGCGTGCGCTGGCTGCAAGATCATCGAACGCCACCCATTCGACCGCTGCGTTGTGCAAACAGAACGTGCGTACCTTGGCTTCCGCTTTACGGGTCATCTGTGAGCGACAGCCCATGATCAGGCGGCCTCGCGCACCGACGATACCTGGCATAGCACGTTGAGCATAGGCAATGTTCTCATCCACCCACGTGAGCCAGTCGATCACCTGACCGAACGCGTGGGTGAATGGCGACGACAGCTCGTTGCCCTGAGTCACCGGCCGATCGTGTGGCTTCTCGATCTCGACCAGAGACCAGCGACCATCGTGAGTGCGGATCGCGAAATCCGTCACATGCTCAGCGCCGAGTCGCAGCTTCGGATGGATTTCGCTGGCATTTGGCTCGAGCAGGATTGCGTGTGCTGCAAGGAAGGCCTGATACGTCTCCTCGGGATGCCGCTCGATCAGTAGTCGCTCGAATGTGTGGATCACCTCCGGCGTCAGGGCGCCCTCGGGCGCGGGGCTTTGGATCGCCTCCTGCGCTACGCCGTGTCGACTCCGCAGCACTCGGTAGCAGCCAAGATCCATGCGGTAGGCGCGAGCCGCGTGCGGCTCAGCATTCTCGCCGTCGCCCCGCGGGACTCGGCGGAGCACCCGGATCTTCTCGAGCCTCTCGAGAAGTGGCGAGCTGTCCGCCGAGTTGGGGACGTTGAATGCCCTTGGGCGCCCGTCATCATCACCCTGCTCGTAGATCCAGTGAAGGACGAGGTCGGTCTCGAGGTATGGCGGCAGCATGAGCCGCTTATCGCGCTCGTAGAAGTCCTCAGCAGCGCGAAAGACGCCAGCGGTGGAAATCGATTGATTGTCATCTTCCGATACTGCATACGCGGCCAAGTTCAAGAGGTCTCGGGGTACCCCATTGCTGGCGAGCGTCAGCGTATATCTGGCCTCGGGATCGCCGAAAAGCATCTCGCGGAAGGCGGGCCGATCAAGATCGCTCTGGAGTCCACTATGGCGGAGGAGCAGATCCTCGGCGAACTGCTCCGCGTCGCTCGGCGATCGGTCGACCGACAACGCCTCATCGAGATCAAGGCGTATGCCGGGCAGGCGCAGTGTCGAGGCCGTGCGGACCGACGCACACTTGATAGTCAGCAGGCTGCAGCCATGCGCGATCCGGGTGAGTAGGCTCGCGACGTCGCTGGCGATCTCGCTCTCAAGCGACTCCCACTCATCGATCAGAAGCCAGAGCCGTCGGCCAGAAAAGCACGTTGCCACCGCGTCGATCGAGCGCGCGACACAGGCCCAAGCCTCATCGGGGACGGGCACTATTTGAGGTGTGGCTACGGCGACCGCTCTGGACAGCTCATCGACCATGTCGGCGGCAGCCGCGTCCGTAGCCGGGCCGTCTGGCGCCGTCACCAGCTCTGTGACCTGCGCGACGATGTCCTCGAGGATTGCCGACACGATTTCTTGCGCTCGCACGGTCGTCAACGGCGGTGGTTCGCCGAGTGGAAAGGGGTCATCCCAGGTCAACCGAAGATCCGAATGCACTGGGATCCCGAGGGCGCGGCCGGTCAGTTGCGCCCCGAGGTGTCGCAGCGCATGCGTCTTCCCAACACCTCGGCTCCCCACGAGGACGTGATGGTCTGATGCCAGGAGGGCATCGGTCAGGCCAGGCACGGGAACGTAGGTCAGGGCGACCGTGATTTGATCTGCCTGCTCAGCACGACGCGTTGCGCGCACCAGTCGCTCGAAGACACCTGACATCCGCCGCAACCGTATCGCTGACGGTTGGGCGATCAGAGCGCCGTCCCTCTATCACGGTCAGCCGCGCGTCGGACGCGCCGATGACCCGTTCGGCTACCGCCGTACGAGCGGGAGCGTCGAGCTTGCGCGGTCAGGCCTCGAGCGTGGCGGAGGGCCCCGTCCGCGAGAGCGCTGCACCGCTGCCGTGACGCACAGAGGAAGTTCTACCCACACGGCCAGTTCGGTAGTGCTGCCATCGGCCTGGCTTACGACATAGGATCAGGGCGGCATGAGTGACGGCAGCCCCCTCCATACCCCCGTGGATCCTGCGGTCGTGCTGCTTACGAGCGAGGCCCGCGACAAACGCCTTGCCATTTGCGCTGGCGCGGGCATCAGCATCCCTGCTGGTC
Organism: uncultured Actinomycetota bacterium; assembly: GCA_963757925.1. GTDB lineage: Bacteria > Actinomycetota > Thermoleophilia > Solirubrobacterales > Solirubrobacteraceae > Palsa-744. Next base: position 32,575 of record CAVWTE010000021.1, on the reverse strand, counting down.
TCCCCAGTGGCACCGAGCTCGCAGGCAAGCTTCACGAGCGCTTCAGCCGCGTCGCGGGCTACCACTGCACGACCCCTGACAATCTCGTGGCGGTCGCCGACGCTGCCGCCACGCTGCCCGATGGCTTGGCCGTCGTCCAGCACGTCGTGCTCGACCTGGCACCCTTCTCGGATGCTCCGCCACAGCTTGCCCACCGCCTGCTCGCCCTGCTCGTCGCCGAGGACGCGTTGCGCTTGCTGCTCACCAACTGGGATGACTGTGTCGAGCGCAGCTGGCGCGAGTTCGAGCACATCCCGAGTGCCTGCAACGCCCTCGAGGCGGAGAACCTGCGCGGCCAGTTCCTGTTGAAGATCCATGGCTGCTGCACCCAAGCCAGCACGCTGCTGATCACCTCCGAGCAGCTCCGCGACGCCCCGCTGTGGACGCGGATCCACTTCGGCGTCGAGCTCGACAGCTCCACGATGGTGTTCATGGGCATTGCTGAGGTCGCTGGCTACGCCCAGCAGCGCATCACTCAACTCGCCGGCCTCGTCGAGCACGCCCGCGTCAGGGTGGTCTCCCCTGACATCGACACTGCCTGGGATCACAGTGTCTGGAACGAGTTGCTCCCCGACCTGCCCGAGGCCCGGCGCATAGATACCTCCGCTGATGAGTTCCTCGACCAGCTCGCACGAGAGTGGGTGATGAGCCTCCTCGCGCAGCTCAGAGCTGCCGACCCCGACGCCGCGTGGCTCGGCTCCGTAGCCGACGCGTTCGCTCGCTTCACCGCCGTGCAGGCGCTCGTCTGGCTGCGGCGCGCCGCCGTCAGATGGAAGCTCGGCGACTCGGTCGTGCGCGCGCCAGGCGCCGCATCGGCGCTAGAGGCGATCGCACTTCAAGCCCGCGACCCAGGGTCCGCGACGACTAGACCGATCCGCTTCCTGCCCGCAAGCGCGGTCCTCATCGACGATGAGCGCTTGGAGATCCTGATCTGCCCTGAGCGCCTGACAGCCAGCGAGATCGAAGAGCTCGCTGCCCGGCGCGCGCAACGCGTCGTACAGAGTCTTGGTCCCCGCGACGAGCTGAATCTGCTCCTGGCCGCAAGCTCCGTCCGGGGCCTCAAGCCCGATCATATGGACGCGGTTGACGTTCTGGACCCCGACGCGCCGATCGACGACATCATCGGTGGAGCCCGTCGCGTCTCGGCACGGCTCACATACGCCGACGACATCCTCGCGGCCGCATGAGTGAGCCGACGAGCGACCCCGGGCTGCTAGCGGTCGCGCGCAGGGTCCTCACCCAGCACGGATTCCACTCCAGCGAACGCCCGCTTGACGGCGTCGGCGAGGCGACATGGCTGCTCGCCGAGAGCGACTACTTTCTGCTCGGGGTCGCGGCCGGGGAGACCTTCGAGGACCTGCTCGTGCTCGAGGGCTACCTCGCAGCGGCGCTCAGCGCGCTGTTTAACGCAGAACGACCTGGGACCCAAGCGGTGGGATTCCTACGTGGTCCTGCTCAGCAGCACCGGCACCGACCAGCGCGGGGCCCCCGACGTAGTGCGCCTGCAATACAACACCCGCTCGCTGCGGCGGTTGGTCTGCCTTGGAACTCCCGGCCGCGAGGACGCCGTCGCTGAGGCACTCGCGACGTTCCTGCCGCTGCCCGAGCCACCACCGGGCGGCTTGCCCTCCGCCTTCGACGAGCTCGTCGCCCAGCTCGTCATCAACGGGATACCCGAGGAGCAGGCAGCCACCGCCGTCACGAACTACCGCTCGAGCGGGAGCATCGAAGGTGCCTGAGCCGGTCGCGATCCGCCGCGTACGCATCGAAAACTTCCGCGGCTTCCGGGCAGAGCAGGTCATCGACCTCGCCGCCTCGGCGACGATCGTCAGCGGCTCAAACGGCAAGGGCAAGACCAGCTTCTTCGACGCGTTGCAATGGCTGCTGCTGGGCTCCCTCAGCAGGCTCGCCGAGCTGGCCAGCCGCCGCAGCGGCGAGTACGTCGTCAACAGCTTCGCTCCCAAGGGCGCCAGCGCGACGGTCAGCGCGGAGCTCGAGCTCGACGGGCGCCTACTCACGCTCACCCGCACCGGAAACCACAAGTCGAGCGAGCTGCAGCTGATTGACTCCGAGCAGACCGTCACCGGGGAGCAGGCGCAAAAGGCCCTGTGCGAGGCCCTGCTCGGCGACGCCGAGATCTCCCTCAGGGATACGGTACTCACCTCGGGAATGCTCCAGCAGGACGTGGTCCGCGCCGTTCTACAGGAGGAGCCCAAGAACCGCTACCGGCACATGGCGGCGCTGCTGGGCCTCGAAGAGGTCACCGGGTTCGAGGCCGAGGCTAAGAGACGCTCTGAGGAACGCGAGGGCCTCGCCAAGCGCGCCCGCAGCCAGCACGCCGACGCCGAGGAGCGGCTTAGAAACTCCCAGGCCGAGCTCACGCGGTTCACCCAGCGGCTCGCCACCGAGCCCGAGATCGCAAAGGCCCGCCAGGTCCTACAGGACGAGCTTGCCGAGAGCGCCCCGGCCTTCGAGATTTGCCAGCTGCCGGCTCAGGCCGCTGAGGCGGTTGCCCTCGGGCAGCTCGCGCGGCGGCTACGTATCGTCGCTGACGAGCTGCTCATGCGAGCGAGGGCTCTCGTCGAGCAGCAGGATGCGCTTCCGATCGTCGATGCCAAGGAGCTCGCCGGCGTGGAGGCCGAGATCGAGAAGGCCACGAAGGAGAGCGCCGCGGCACACGACACGCTCGAGGTCGCGCTTACCCGCCAGCAGCTGGCCGAGCAGCGCGCAAGCCAGCTCGCAGAGCTCGCGACCCGCGCGCTGCCGCTACTCGGCGAGCGCTGCCCCGTCTGCCGGCAACCAATCGAGCAGGCCGACGTGGAGGTGCACCTGCGGGAGCTGATCGAGACCGGCGGCGAGGATCTGCCTGCGCTGATGCATGCCAGCACCGAGGCCGAACAGCACGCGGGCGTGCTGCGCACACGCTCGCGGGAGCTGCAGGATCGCCGCCAGGAGCTGCTCGCACATGCGCAGCGTCGCAACGAGCTCGACCAGGCCCGAGCCAAGTTGATTAAGGACTGCGCGCAGTTGGCGGCCGGGGAGGCCCCCATCCGCAAGGAGCTCCAGGAGATACTCGCGACCGGCGCCACCGACGCGCTCGAGCGGCTGCGTGCGTCCGCCGATCACCTCGCGGGCATTTCCGAGCAGCTCGCCTCGCTGCTCGGCACATCGGGTCTCGCCGAGGAGCTTCAGCGTGTCTCAGAGCAAGTGGATGCCCAAACCGCTGCCGTCGCGGATCTCGCTCAGCAGGCGGCGCGGGCGAGCCGCGACGCAGAGAGCGCGAAGACGCTGGCGTCCGCTGCCACGCGGGCGATCGCCGGCGTGACCAAGGAGCGCTTCGCGAGCCTCCAGCCGCTGGTGGACGACATCTTCGCGCGCCTCGCACCGCACCCGGCGTTCACGGCGCTCGGGTTCGAGATGGGTGTCGCGTATCGAAGCGGGGTCGCCGACCCGTTCGTCTCAGATCCCGAGAGCGGCGTCACGGCTGACCCACTGCTGGTCTTCTCCAGCTCGCAGGCGAACGTCGCGGCGCTCACCTACTTCCTCGCGCTCAGCTGGGCGTCGACCACGAAGGCGCTGCCGTTTCTGCTGCTCGACGATCCGCTGCAGTCGATGGACGACGTCAATGTGCTCGGCTTCTCGGACCTCTGCCGGCACATCCGCACCCGCCGCCAGCTCGTCGTGTCGACCCACGAGACCCGGCTAGCAAGCCTCCTGGAACGCAAGCTCACCCCGCACACCTCCGGGGCACGGACGAGGGTCCTGCACTTCACGGGCTGGGACCGAGACGGCCCCACCATCGAGCCGGAGGATGTGGACCCTATATCGCCGGCCCACGTCTTGAGCGCCAGCTAGCGGAGGCCCTCGCGCCACAGGCCAGCCCCGATCCCTCGGTGCTCGGTGCGTCGACGGACGGGCCTTCGCAGCTTCGCGCTGGACGGACCGACACGCCAGCTAAACGTCGCTTTTCTCTTGCCGCCGCTGACTCGCGTCCCGGGATTAGTCCTCGCGCTCGTCGACGAGCTCGGTGATCATGCGCGCGAGAGGCGCGTAGCGGACGAGCCGTCCGACGAGCGTGACCGAACTGACCTGGTGCATTTTGCCGCCAGCGTCGCGGATGAATGTGGGTTGGCGAAAGCGACGTGTGCGCTTCGTCGGGTCTGGGCTCGCCGGGAGAGTCCCTAGCGTGACGAAGGCGATCTGTAGCAGGTTGCCCCGCTCGTGGCCCTCGGCGTCGTAGAAGATCACCTCGTCGCCGTATAGGTCGTCCTCACCCACAGCGCTCTCCCGATCCGAGTCATCTCGGCGCAGTTTGATCTCGGCGTCAAGGATCTCTGTGTGCTCTACCTGCAGCTCCTCGTCGTCACCGATACGGTCGATGACCAGCCGCAGAATGTTCGACATCGCGGCAACCATGATCGCTCCCCGCTGGTAGCCACCGCGCGCGACGAACACGCCGAGTGGTTCGTTGTCGAGGTCTTCCAGGACGGCGCGGAACTTCAGCATCTCGCCCTGGTCGACGGGCCGCGCCAGATCCTTGCACTGGAAAGCGACCTCCCGGCGCTTTCCGTTGACCTCGGGCTCCCACCACACATCGATCTCGTGCGTGGTGGAGCGGCCCCTGACACGCGCCCTGCGCCGCAACTCGGACGCGGATGTGTCGGTCTCCCGTGACAGGAGTCGAACAACCAACTCCGTCAAAGACTCGTATTCGCGGCCGTCGCGCTCAGCCGTCTGCTTCGAGCCGTCAGGCAACGGTCATCGCTCGTGGATCAGGCATCTGCACCACAGCGAGTCTCGCACGCCAACGCGCTGCGGCGGCGCTCGGCTAGACGCGCATCACACGCAGCGTCTCACCGATCTGAGACGGGTGGTCGCATCCATCTATGGCCAAGTGGGGTTCTGCGCGTCGGCTCGGCCGGGTCAGACGGGTTAGCGTGCTGTAGGCACGAGACTGCAAACGTCGACCCGGGGAGGCACCGGTTCCAGTTCCTCAAGAGATAAACGTTCCAGAGCTAATCGCCCTGGCGGACGACGATCCGTGCTGGATCCTCCCGGCCGTCGCGTTTCTGCGCGACGGGTCGGTCGTCCACCTCGCAGGACGGTCGCTCCGCCAAGCCCACGACGAAGTCACGCAGGCCGAAGACAGCGACATCTACCTACATGACCCGCGCATCATGGCGAACGATTTGCGGAATCTCGGCGTTCTCAGGCCAGACTGAGCGGCACTGTTAGACGGCTTCTTCGGCTTCTCGCATCAGCCTGACCAAGAGCATCTCGGCGTTGACGAAGACGTCGACGAGCCAGCTCAAGAGCCCCAAGACATCGTTTTCCTGTATGTGGGCGACGTACTTTGACCGCGCCTTGTCGCGGTCCCTCTCCTTGGGGGCAATTGCGTCGGCGAGCTTCCACTTCCATCGTGGCTCGCCGCCCGGGGTCGTCTGGCGCAGCTCGATCGGCATCTCGGCGGCCTGGTGGTGGCGCATCTTGCCGCTGATCCAGGCAAGCCCTTCGAAGAACTCCTCATGGAAGGCGCCGGCACCGACGACGCTCGCCCAGTCCTTGTAGATGCGCGGTTCCGACTGGCGCCGCACGTAGGGCCTGAAGGCGGCCTCTTCGTCCGGCTTCCAGTCGGGCGATCTCCGTTGCTCCCAATCCTTGATCGCTGCTTGGATGTTCGAGTCGGCGTCCTCGGAGGCGCGAACCTGCTGCTCCTCGGGCAAGCGCTTCCACGCTGCCTCTAGCGCCGAATCCGCCGTGTACGCCCAGTTGAGGACGTGCATGAGCTTGACCCAGACGGTGTAGGCGAGCGACGGATCTCGCTGCGAGGCGATCCGCTCGAGATCATCGAGCGCCTGCGCCCATGCCGAGATGACCCGGTTCAGCTGCTCGTAGACATCTTTCGCCGAGAATTCCGCAGGGGCGGGCGTCTTCGTCGCCCCCGGGATCGTCGGCGGCCCCGCGGCAATGGCTAGGCGAGCCTTCTCCAGAATCTCCGCGGCTCGCTCGGCCGTGACTGGCTTGGCCGCTAGCTCGACGCACACCTTGACGTACTCCTCGGTCTCGGCGTCGAGAAAGCCAGCGACCCAGGCGACTGAAGGGTCGCCTTCGGGGACGCTCCACCAGTGCTCTGGCCTGAGCATGCCGAGGAAGGAGTCATCGAGCACGATCGCCGCTCCGCCGAAGTCCTCTCGCCATCGCAACTCGATCGCCATCGAGCAGACTCTAGGTCGGATCGGTGGTCGCTGAATAGACGCTCCTCCGCTTTACCCATTAAGCCCGGAAATAGGTCCGGGCGATCCACTTCACTAGGAGGACGCATGCTCGACCCTGACCCCGCCACGACGCAGAGAGAAGGTCGCGCCCATCTTCGGCGTGTAGTGATCGAAGAGCGCCAGCGAAAGACCCTCGAGCACGTCCGGCTCTCGACCGGCTATGTCGAGGATCTCGACCCACACGCTCACGATCAGGCGACCTTCCGGCTGATCAACCAGCGCAAGGAGCTCGACTCATTGCCGGGCGCCGCGACGGTCGTGCCTGCACTGGATGACTGGAAATACTGGACGAAGATGAATGACTGGGACTCGCGCAACCGGCTGCTCGAGCAGCTGACCGACAAGATGCGCCGCCGTGAGGCCTCACAGGCCGAGATCCAGTTGCTCGTCGTCCTCTGCCGCCCGGCCTGGCAGGCGGTGGTCTTGAGCCTGCGCCGCTACGGCGGACTCGACCTGGATGCTCGAGCTGCCGGCGTGCATGAGCGCGAGGAGGCCAGGCGCGTGAACGAGCTCGATCGCGGAGAACTCGACCAGGTGATTCAGAACGCGCTGATGGATGTCCTGCGTGACTGCCCACGCCCGTTTCCGCGTCGCTTCTTTCCGTGGTTGAAGAACGTTCTCGCACACCGCGCTCTGGATCACGTTCACGGCGAGCTCACCGAGGGCCGCCAGTACCTGCCCTACGACGACGGCATCCAGTACGTCCTCGATGAGTTGCTCACCGGAGACGGTCGTGGGGCGGGCTTCTTCGCTGCGCCCGCTTCGCCGGCGCACGCCGCCTGGCTAAGGACCCTGGACCTTCCGAGGATCTTCGATCTCGCCCACGAGTACGCCACCTATGCGCGGACGCGCACCGCCTGTGAGCGCGCGGTCGAGCGACTGCCAGATCGCCAGCGCCAGGTGATCCAGCAGCGCTACTTCGAGAGCATGACCCAGGAGCAGATCGCGAGCGTGAGCGGCATCGCCGCTTCGAGCGTGCGCAACACACACCGTGGGGCGATAACCAATCTGCGGCGTGACGACGCGCTCTTCGACGTGCTCGAGGCGGTCGGCAAGGTCCGCGACGCCGCTCGCCGCCAGCAGCTCGTGCTGGAGCGAGAGCGCCAGGCGGCCTAGGCGCCGGTCGTCCTTGTGGCTAGACCCGTTCGATGGTGCGTCCGCGCAGGATCCCGTAGTCGCGCTCGATCTGTGCCCGCAAGTCCCCGGGCACGGGTGGCGGCGGTGAGCCGATCAACGCGAAGGAATACTGCCGTCCCCGCTCGCCGGCGTGAAAGATTCCGATCGCGAGCGTGACGCCATCGGGATTCGCGCCGCTCTCGAGCGCTTGGTGCTGGCGAACGCTCGCGAGCAACGCGATCTCGCCCATCAGGCGGTCTTCGGGCTCTCGGTCGCCGAGCACGTCGCAGATGAAGAGGATTCGCGCCTCTTGCGAGGTGTCGTAGAGCAGGAAGCTGCGGCGCTTGCCGTTCGCGATGGCCTCTTCGAGAGTCACGATGATCTTCCGGCCGAGCCGTGCTCGCATCGCCGGCGGGATTCGGTCCAGTCGCTCGACGATCGCGCGGTATTCATCGGGCTCGCGCCAGGCGATCGGGCCATCCTGGGGCCAGACCTTCTCGATCAGGTCATCGATCAGCGCGGCGTAGAGAGCATCTTCGGGCTCGAGCGGGTCAAGCGGCAGCATCGGCACGCTTGAAGGCCCCCCGTAAGCCGCGGCGTCGGCCTTCGCGAGCGCCAGGTAGCGATCGGCCTCGCCGCCAAGGGGAGGGTGAAGCCCCGATTCGAGCGCGCGTTTGACGTAGGCGATCACCGTGGCTGTCGAGCGCAGGCGAGCGTGTAGCTCCCGCCAGTCCTCGATCGTGATCCAGAGCGTCTCGGCGCTGTGCGGCAATTGGATCGAAGCTGGCGCGAGCGGATGGTCGATGACGACGACGGCGGGCCATCGATCGACGGCGCTCAGCGTGCGCGTGTAGCCGCGCAGCGAGGTGAACGTGACCGCACGCGACTGCGACAGGCGCCGGCGGGTGCCCTCGGCCTGCCTGCGCGCCGCCTCGGCGTTCTTGCGGATCCATCGCTCGGCCCGTGCCGGCGTGTCTTGCTCAGGAGCCTCGCGGGCCTTGACCTGCATGATCAGACCGTCCTCACCGCAGATCAGCATGCCGTCGCTGATCTCGCGCTGCGTCGCGCCCTTGCGCTCGAGCAGGGGCAGGTAGATGAAGTCCGGAACGCCGAGCAGCGCGGCAATTTCGCGTGCCCGCGCCTCGGCGTCGGCACCGCGCGAGTCATTCAGGTGGGCGGCGGTCATGGCCTGCTGAGCATAGGCTGCTACCGGACGCGCTCCAGACGCAGAAGAGAGCGCTACCAGTCGTCGCTCCTCCGGGGTCGGCGCGGCGGCCCGAGAAAGCGCCCCGCGACTGGCGACGATCAACGAGTGCAGCTCTGCGAGATCCCAGTCGAGGATCCGTTGTAGCGGCGTGACTGAACGTTGCAGGTGCTCACGTTGACGAACGCCTCCGTACATCAGATCACGAGGACGATGCAGAGCTTCAACCCAACGGCTCTGGACGCCGTCCTCGACAACGGCTTTGACACTCTCACGCAAGGTGCCCGCGCCGAGCCGCTACTACGACCCGTGCTTATGTTCGATGCTGTATTGAGCGGCTTTACGCGGGCGTCACCGCCGGAGGCTGCATGCCCTTACGCCGGTTAGAAAGCATTCCCGACGTACCGGCGTAAGACTTGGGCTCATGGAGACGCACCCGGTGAGCGCTCTCGCCGAGTACCTGGCAGAGCAGCAGCGAGTTTGGGTCCGCGTGGGGGCCGGCCGGCTCGATGGAGACTGGCAGCTGTCGTTGCTGGAGGTCACCGTCGAGGAGGCGCCGCCGAGTTGGCGTCGAGGACGTTGGAGCTACGAGCGTGCCGTCTTCGTAGCTTCCAAGCTCGCTGGAGCGACGGTCGCGAAATGGCTGGAGCGGGGGCGCATCTCGTTGCCATCGCTCTCGATCAAGACGGCCCTCGATGGTTCCGTGAGCCTTGAGCGTCGGGACAGCAACTTCCAGGGCATCTACGAGCAGCTCCCGTGGCCAGTGCGCGAATGGATCGTTCGATTCCACGACAGCTCGGGCCAGATGGTCCACGATGAGCTGGTGGCCGCCGACTCGCCGGCGTTCATCAGCTTTGATCGGGCCGCCGCTGCGTTCTTCGGTGTGCCGCTGAAACCGAACCGGAACTTCTCCGGCCGGGAGATCGTCGTGCGCCAACAGGACCGTCGTGCCCGCATCGATCGCGTGCGGGTTCATCCGACAGAGCTCGTGATCGACGTAAGCGGCAAACAGCTCCGAGGCGCATCGCTGACGTTCGGCGGGTTCGATGGCGCGAGCCGGGCGCTCTCGCCGCACACAAGGGAGGTCCGACTGCCGATCTCCGAAGGTCTGGGCGAGGGTGCGTGGCTTGCGCTTCACCGCGACCGCGAGCTGCTCGACCGGCGAATCCTGGATCCCGCATGGGGCGCTCAGGACATCGATGTCGTGGTCGACTCGGCGACCCGCGTCGAGGTGCTGATCAGCGGCGGCGAGCGGGCGACGGTCGAGTTCAAGCGGCAGCTTCCCGGTGAGGATCCGATAGGCGTCATGAAGACCGTAGCCGCGTTCGCGAACGGCGCTGGGGGCACGATCCTCTTTGGCGTCGAGAACGACGGTGAGATCGTTGGGGTGGGGGAGGATGACGACCGCGATCACCGAGATCGTCTGACGAGTCTCGTGATCGACCGCGTGCGCCCGCTCCCGAACTTCGAATGCGAGTGGGTCGAGGTCGCCGAGTGCGGTGTAATCGCGCTGCACGTCGCGCCAGGCCAGCACGTGCCATACGGGGTCGGCACGAGCGACCGCAGTGTGCGCTACTACATCCGCCGGGCGGGCAACACCTTTCCGGCCTCCCCGGCCGACGTTCGCGCGTTCGTGCAATCACGTATTCCCGCCACGCCAGAGCTGCACTTCCCGCGCCGCGGCAGATAGAAGTGAGTGATCGCTAGTCCAGAGGTCGCGCTCTGACGGCTACGAGATCGTCGCTGCCGGACACCAACGTGGGCATGGCGCCAATCTCCGCCAGAGGCGAGACACCCTCACAGCCAGGTCGCAACTGATCGCTACGCAGATCACGCGCGCGCAAGAGTCCCCGGCTCCTCCAGCGGCTCAGGGTCTCGGCGTCGACGCCGAGTGTTCGTGGCGTGCGTTCAGGCGTCTTCATATGCCGGAGAGGATAGGAGGCCCGGGACGTGCACGTCGTCGGTTAGGGTTCGAGTGCGCCGAGTAGACGGTGGGTGGGGTGGCGGTTAAGGCTGTTTCGGTTCTTGTCATAACGCCGTGTCGTGCGCGGATCGGCGTGCCGCGCGGCGTCCTGCACGTCTCGCAGCGATGCTCCTTCGTCGAGCGAGAGCGTCACGAAGCCGTGGCGCAGGGCGTGGGGGTGAAGGTCGGGGATGCCGATCTGCTCGCCCATCCGCTTGATCAGCTTGCCGGCGTGCTGGCGCGTCAGGCGCTGCCCGGTGGAGGTGATGAGCAGCGGTCCTTTGGTGCGCGCGCCCTTGGCTCGGTCGACGGCGTGCGCGACGGCTGCGTTCAGTGGCGCAACGGCGGCCTTCGTAATCTGGCCCTTACCCTTCAGTTTCAGCACGCGGTGGCGGCCCTGCTCGCCGAGATCCTCGATGTCTGCGCCGACAGCCTCAGAGACCCGCAGCCCGAGCTCGAGCAGCAGCAGCACGAGCAGCAGCTCGCGCGGGCCCTCGGCGCGAGCGGCGGCAATTAGCCGCCGGGCGCGCTGCTTTGAGATCCCCGCGGTCGCAGCCTGCTCTGGGACCTTCGGGCGATCGGCGAACTCGACCGGGTTGCGGGCGATCATCCCGTCGTACTGGGCACGGCGGTAGAAGTGCGAGATGCACGCCAGGCGTCGTGCCATCGTCGACGGCGCCGGCGCCTTGCCGTCAAGCAGCGGCTCGCGCTTGTAGCTCTCGATCGTCGCAAGCGTCGCCTCGAGCGGGCTGGTCCCGGCGCGCGCGAGCCACACGAACCAGTCAGCGAGATCGATCGCATAGGCGCCTTGGGTGGCGCGCCGGTCGTCATAACGCCGCAGGAACGCTGCGGCGAGCTCGCTGGCGGTCTCCGGATTCTCGAACAGCAGCTCGCCACGCGCGGCCTCCAGCAGGTTGTCCGCGAGTTCGCGGCGAGCGACTTTCAGATCGGCGAGCTGCGACGGACGTTCGAGCGGATCAACATCCGTGCTGAGAACGGGCATCTGGAGAGCTTTCGACGCTGTTTTCCCGCTTCCTTTGCATGGTCCATAATTCCCGTTACGGACCAAAAATAGGCTGCGAGCAGGACTTTCTTAGGTTCTACTAGACGGTCGACTTTACGCTGAACGGGTCTTTGTGCTCGGCATCGATCGACCAGTAGCCATAACGTAAGGTCAAGATCTGCTCGATCGCGGGGTAGTCGGGAGTTCGTTGGCGGGGCTCGAGTCCCCAGTGCAGGAGCAACGGCGCGATCCCCATCATGCGAGCGGCGCGCAGCGCTTGCTCGTCGAAGAGCTCAGCAGGCACCGGATCCATGTCGCTCGCCTCGGCGGTCTGAGACAGCTCGGCGGCGGCTCGCTGTCCCTCTGGGGTGCCGATCGTCTCAGCGGTGTTAAGGCCGGCCTCGCGCAGCCGGTAGTTGACGGCGACGTTGAAGACGGCGACCAGGATGTGCCAGTCGAGCCATCCGGCTCCTCGCAACCGCTCTACGACACTCTGAAATTGCGGGATGCTGGCCAGTGCGGGCAGTGTCTTCGAGAGTAGCGACGTGATCTTCTCATAGCGGTTGGCGGCCATCTCGACTGCCTTACCCGGCGAGAACCCCGGCCCGGGGCCTGCCTGCCACCCGAGATCGGGATGCTCCACTGATGATGGTGGATTGGTGGCAAGCGGTGGTTCGTAGCGCAGCCGCTCCGACGCATTAAACCGATCGGGTGGAACGATGTCGGCGAGCTCATCGTATGGGCGGCCGGCCAGCAGCTTGTGACCAAGGCCGCGCTCGAATGCCGACTCGATCGCTGAGTAATAGTCGTTCGTCGGCAGCAGTGACACGTCTAGCAGGAACCGCGTGATCGTCGCCAGCAGCTCGTCCTCAACGCTGTCGACCGCGTTCGGCTCGTCCGCAAGGACGTACTCGACCAGGTCGATCTGCCAGCGGCGACCCTCGTTGCTGGGCAGCGCCTCCACACGCGCCGCGATATCAGTGGACGGCTTGGGAGAGGCGGTGACTGTGACCTCGATCTCGGTTGGCATTAGGCACAAGTCAATTGCGGCTAGCTCGACGAGCATGACCTGCAACGCGGCCGCGAGGCGTTGCGTCGCTCGTACGTGCGCATACTCGTTCGCACACGACAGCGTCCAACGTGTACCCAGAGCCGCAAAACGGGTGTGGTATCGCTCGCCGATGTCAGCGAACGGCCGACCGAGCAGGTCACGGTCGCAGCACTGCTGCCATTCCGCCTGCGTCATCGGCTCGATTCCTTCCAATACCTCTGCCGCCGCATCAAGAAGGCCCACGCGATCAAGTACGGCCTCGACCTGCTCTATTAGCTCCGGGCACAGCTCCCGCGCGGCGCGTAGGCACATGGTCGCCGTGAAGGCCGCTCGCATCGCCATCTCCATAACCGCAGGCGTCTCCTCTTGCCCAAGCGCGTGCATCGAGATCACACCGATCTCGAGCTCCTCGAGCGCAGCCAACCAGTCCCCCGACTGATAGCTGAGCTCTGAGGCAAGCAGCATTCCAGTCGGCACCAGATCGGCCACATCGTTATCGCCGACTGCGTGCGCGGCCCCCGCGACGGCGAGGGCGTATTGCTTGGCGGCGAGCGGCAACTTCAAATCACGGTAGAGGTGGGCGATGAAGCTCATCGCCAGGAGCGCACCGCGCAGCGTGTCGCCCGTCCACCATTCGACCTTGGCACGATGGATCTCGTGCAGCGCGTCGAGCGGACGCTCGTTCCGACGCAGAGCCACCGCCCGGTCCCTGCAGAGTTCGCCAGCGCGCGCCCCGCCAGCCACCCGGCCCGTCGCTGCATCCAACGCGGTCACCAGGCCCTCCCAGCCGTCAGCGTCGATCAGCGCCGGCGTCAGGTATTGCACGATCTCGGTGAACTCATCGACAGGGAACAGCGGAGTGTCGGGGATCAAGGTTGAAAGCTCGGTCCAGGCAGCCACTGCATCATCGAGGTCAGCGATCTCGCACAAGCCTTCGGCAATCTCTGGGAGCACGGGCTCCCGCGGTCCGTCCAGCATCGCTACCTGGGCAGCCGGTGGTGCACCGCTGGCGGGGGTCAGCCGGGCGGTGTCGGGTGTGAGTGCGAGGTGCCCGGCCACCTGTAGTAGCCGCGCGCGGCGCACCGGCGGCGGATTGTCCGCTAGCAACTCCTTCACGCGGCGCCTTAGCGCTGCGCGACGGTCCCCGAGTACGGCGAGATTCAGATCGGAGTGACCGATCGACGCTGCTGTGCCAGCGTAGGAGAGCGCGACGGACGCGTCCTCGAGCCGCGCCGGGTCGGAGCTGACCGCTGCGGCCGCGAGAAATGCGTCGGCGAGCGCGTCGACCGCCCGCATGTCGCCGAGGCCGCGGATGCTGGCGACAACCAACTCATAACGGGCACGTTCTCGCACGTCCTCATCCGGATGATGCGCGGTCATCGGTCGGATGAGGTCCAGCCAGAAACCGAGATCCTCGCGTGCCGCAGGCACAAAAGTTGCACGTCGCAGTCCGTCGCGGATTGCGATCAGATCGGCCAACGAACGCGGCGGCGTGTCACGTCCTCGCCAGTCCTCACGCAAGGCGAGGTACCACTCCGGTTCGTCTGCGCCTTCACCTTGGGGTCGCGGTGGCGCGTACTGCTCGGGCAGGGAGAGATATCGAACTGCGATCCAATAGGTGTCGTGATCAGCTAGCTGCTCTGCGATCGCACTTGCATCGAGGACTTGGAGCTCGATCTGATGCCGGGTACGGGCGTCCGCGATCAGCTGGTGTTGCTGGGCGGTCGGCATGTCGTTGCCGAGGAACACATAGATCCTCTCCGGCCTATGGCCGGAGAGACGATCTTCGCGACGTCATTGAGGACCTTGCCCTTGATCGAGCCTTGCTGCAGCGTGCAGATGGCCGCGATCGGCCCTGCGGGCACCAGGCCGGCGAACCATCCTTGCCGCCCCAGGGTCTCGACGATGTAGCTGTGGAAGGTCTCGAAATCGCGGCCCTGATCGCCGCCGGAGGAGACCGGTCCGGTCGCGGGCACGATGTTCGGGGCGATCCGGGCATGCGCGAGATGCCGGCAGGCCTCCTCGAACTCGTGGTGACCGTTGCGCGCCGGCAGCTGCGACAGTCCGAAGCGAATCTGGACTATGAGCTGATCACGTGTCACTACACCATCTTCTACGAATGCAGCCATGAATGGCTGGCTCGTCGAATGCTTCGGCGATTCAGATCAGAGCCACAATCCTTGGTTTCTGTCCCATGGCCGGTCTAGCGTGACAAGGCCAAGTTGCTAAGACTATTCAGACAGTAATTATCTATGGCGTCTAGTAATCGACAAGGTACACACCGGCGAAGAGCCAGTGCGGGAGGCGCTCGGACCGACGTGTCTTTCGCGGAGGCGCTATCTCGCATAAAGGACGAGCGTGGGCTGAGCTTCCGCGCCCTGCACGAAGCAACCAAAGATGCCGACCCGGTGGGGCGCGGGCTCTCCGGCGCGCATATCAGCCGGCTGTGCAACGGACACGAGCCGCCTTCGTCGGCGACGATCGCGTTGATCGCTAAAGCCCTTCGCCTGCGACCGCGGTACTTCGCCGAGTACCGGCTCGCCGAGGCGCGTGCGCTCTTTGACGAGCGCGGCCCCGGCGGGCTCAAACCAGCGCTCGCGCAGCTACGCCGACTCGAAGCCAGCCTCGGGACCCCGCGTCCACCGAGAGCCCCAGGCTCTCGAAGTCGTCGCCGGGCCTCCTAGCCAGAGCCCCTCTCGCGCAAAGGCCCCTAGCGTTACGCTTCGCGGTTAAGGGTAAGGCAGGTGGGTAGTGGAGCTTGAGTCAGGGATGAGCGAAGCTGCGATCGCACGCAGGGAGCAGCGGCGGGCAGGGCTCGTGTGGGCGCCGGAGGTCCGCGGCGCTCTGTGTCACAGGTTGATCGCGGAGATCTGCGCGCGTGAGATCACCGATACCCACTCGATCGAGGTGCTCGCGGCCGCCATGTTGCCGACGAGACTCGCGCCGGTCCACCGCCAGGCCCTGCTCACCTTCCTGGTACCGATGGCCGGGTCCTACCTACGGCATTTCAGCCGGCCGGACTGGCGGTTCTTGGGCAGCGAGGTGATCGTCGGGCCCATCGCGCTCGACCTGCTCTGGCAGCACGGGAGCCGCTTGGAGGCCGACGAGGTGAAGTCGAGCGCCTCGAGCCCGACGCTGTGGAGAGTCGCCGCGCAAGCACAGGCCGCCGCCCAGGCCCACGCCGGCCGGCGACACTTTGGCGAGGCGTTCGCGGGGGTACGGGTCGCGGCGCTGGCGCTCGGCGAGTCCGTGTGGGTCGCGGCGTGAAGCGGATCGCCGACCGGGAGCGTGCCGAGGCGATCATCGTGCGGATGCGCGCGTTCAAGGCTGAGCTCGGCCACGTCCCCGACTGGTATCTCAGAGAGGCTTGCGCGGAGCTCAAGCGCTCCCGCGCCTCGCTGTATCGGTGGGTGAAGGACGGTGTGCCGGCCGGTACGTGCGAGCGCTTCAGCCTCACTGATGCGCACAAGGTGGCGGTGTTCGATGAGCACGGCGCAGGCGGCGCGTGGGCAGCACTGAGCAAGACAGGCGAGAAGCTGCCCTCGCGCGCAACCTGGTACCGCGCCGCCAGCCGCGACCTCAGTGCGCTCGAGCAGCGCTACGCCAAGGCCGGCTTGCCTGGCGCGCGACGCGCGCAGTTGCGCCTCGAGCGCCGCGAGGGCCATCGTGGCGATGCACTGATCGCCGACCACAAGCTGGCCGACGTGCTCGTCTCCCTGCCCGGCAACCACAAACCGGCGCGGCCCTGGATCACGAGCTTCATGGAGCCGTCCACGCGCGCGATCGCGGGACTCGCGGTGTCGATTCGCCCACATCGCGGCGTCGTGCTGGCTGCTCTCGGCGAGGCTATCCGCGAGCGCCCAGAGCTCACGCCGGCGTCCGGCAAGCCGTGGATCGTACGCTTCGACAATGGCCTTGAGTTTCTCGCCAAGACGATCCGCAGCGCTGCGCTCGATCTGGGCTTCACGCCGGTGCCGCTTCGGCGCCGCTCGCCATGGCTGAACGGGAAGATCGAGCGCTGGCATCAGACGATGACGGGCGAGCTGATCCGGCGGCTGCCGCACTGGACCGACGGTCCAAAGCGCGAGAACGGAGAACTCGACGTTCGCCACGACGTCGAGCCGATCGCCATCGAGGTGTTCATCGCGCTGCTGCTCGAGTGGGTCGCCGAATACAACTACCAGCGTCCGCACTCGGCGCTCGGCGGGCGTACGCCCGCGCAGGCCTGGGAGGATGACCAGACGCCCGTGCGGGCCGCAGGCGAGCAGGAGCTGCGTCGCTACCTACTCGAATGCCCGGGCACGCGCGTCGTCGAGGCCAGGGGCGTGAAGCTCCAGGGCCGCTGGTACACCAGCGAGCACCTGCAGTCTCTCGTCGGCCGCCGCGTCGAGCTGCGTCTCATGCCGCACGACAACCGCTGGGTCGAGATCTACCACGACGGCGATTGGGCCTGTAGAGCCGTGCGCCACGACGAGGCCTCCGAGGCGCAACGCCAACGCGTGCTCGAGGCTCGCGCCGATGCAGCCCGTCGCGCCGCTGGGATCGCCCGACGAGCCAAGAACAGGGCGCGCGTGCGCTGGGAGACGATGATCAGCGCCAGCGCGCCGCAGCCGACCAACAGCGTCTCCCGCCAGGAGGCCGAGGCCCTCGAAGATCAGGACGCGATGCTGCTGGCCGCGCTCGGCCTCGAGCATCGACGAGGGACACGACGCCAGTAGTGATGGCCACGACCACGTTCAACCCGCCAATCCGCCATCACGCCAACCCGCCGGGCGTCGGGATCATCGAGACCGAAGGACTCCTGATCGCCGAGCACGCGCTGCGGTATGTGATCGCCCACCGCCAGCTCGGCGCGCTCACCGGCGTCGCCGGCACCGGCAAGACGTTTGCGCTCCAGGTGCTGCTGCGCGCGCGCAGCGACATCCGCGTCGTCTGGATCGAGGTGCAGGTCAAGCCGACGATGCTCTCGATCGCGCGCGTGCTCGCACTCGCGCTGCTCGGCGAGGTGCCGCGCGGCAGCCGCCACGAGCTCTCCTATCACCTCCAGGATGCCCTCGTCGACCAGTCCGGCGAGGTTCCGCTCGTCGTCGTCTTCGACGAGGCGCAACGGCTGAACAACGAGTGCGCCGAATATCTGCGCTACCTGCATGATCCTCAAGACACGAGCTTCGCGATGCTGCTCGCCGGCGGCAACGGCTGCTGGGAGACGATCCGCCGCGAGCCGATGCTGCACAGCCGCGTGCACGAACCGGTGTTCTTCAAGCCCCTCGGTGAGAAGGCGCTGCTCCAGATGCTGCCCAACTACCACTCTATGTACGAGCACGCCGATTCCGAGCTGCTGCTCGAAGTCGACCAGCAGCGCTGCCACGGCATCCTGCGCCACTGGTCGGCGTTCACCGCCTCGGCTGCCCAGTTGCTCGCCCCGCGCGGCGAGCAGACGCTGACCAGTGCGATCGCCGAAGTCGTCCTGCGCCAGCCCACATGAGCACCGATCTCGCACCTCGGACGGTTCTAAGGGCAGAGCGCGAGCCGCAGACGCTCGCCGGGTTGTTGGGCTTGCACGACCTGGACCGCGGCGTTGTGGTCTGTCACCCAGTGCCCCCACGAGCGGGAGGTGCGGGTCAGCTTGCGCTCGACGTTCTCCACGCCCTGGGCAAGCGTCCCAGCGCAGGCGGCTGGCCGCGCAGGTCCGGTGTCGCAGCGCACTACGCCAAGGTCTGGCTCGAGGCAGAGCGGGTAGGCGACCTGGTACTCGTGCGCGCCGGCCTGTTCGCCCCCGCCGCGCTCGCCGAGTTCGTGTCTCTCGCGCGCGAAGCCGGCACCCGCACCTGGCTTGCGTTCGATGACCCGAAGCGCAGGCGTGCGGCGGGCGGGCTCCTCTCTGCTCGGGCAGTGGACGCAGTGCAACCGAGCGGCGGTCGGTGCGGTGTGCCTACCCCAGGTGGAGCGCGAGCACGAGCATGGCCAACGCCGTCTCCGTGGCTCGCGCGCGCCGCGGGAGCGCGGACCTTCACGGCGCAGGAGTTCAACGACATCGACGCGCGTATGCACAACGCGTTCAAAGCAACGAGCACTTACATCAGAAGCCAACGAGAACTCGGGTACAGATCGCTGCAGCATTTCCCGGGCGTGATGACAGTCGACCCGGTTCCCCTACGCCGTCACGCCCGCCTGATCGGCGTCGGCTGCGCTCTGCTCCAACACGGCTTCGCCGTCGAGATACGAGAGCGCCCGATCGCCGCGAAGCCGGCCGTCCTCACGCCGACCCGCACCCAAGCGGCCCAGCTCCGCCGTCACGCGAGTCCCGCGAGCGCGGCTTTTCATGTGCTCAAGTCGCTGACAGACCTCGATGACATCACGATCCAGAGCATCACCCTCGACCAGGTCATCGAGACCGCCAGCGGTGTCTGGATCGGCGGATATCTCGTTCAAGGAGCAGCTGCAGCAGCGCTCAGAGCCCAGCGCACCGCCCAATACTTTCGCGGGTTCGCGCCGAGCCAGACACTGTTCATGGACGCACGGATTCGCGACGATGTCGCCCTGTGGGGGAGGGGCGACATCGCCCCGCCGATTACGCTCGAGGTCAAGCTCGCGCGGCTGAGCGCTCCGCTCGACATCTCGTTTCACCAGCCTCGCCTGGAGGCAGACCTCCAGGCGCCATCCCAAGAAACCCAAGACGAGGCCGAGCTGATCCTGCGGCTGCTGCGGCTGACCCCATCCAGAGACATACCGCTCGCGAGGCTGAGTGGCCCCAGGCGAGCAGCAGCCGCGCGGCTGACTGCCACGTCCGCAACGAGCGTCCACGAAGGATTCATCGCCGCCAGCGACCACCTGCGCTTCAGCCAATTCCTTTTCGATCCTACCCACTACATGGCCAACCACGTCGAACCGCGACCATGGCACCTCCAGCCACAAGCCTGAGCGCGAATTTCCAAGCGCACCTCGCCGGCAAGAGCCCGCGCACCCAAGAGGTCTACTTGGCCAGCCTTGAGCGCCTGATGAGGTGGGCGCAGCGCAACGAGCTCGACCTCATCACGGCGCAGACCCCGGACCTCGAAGGCTTCCTCGCTGAGGAGGTTCGTAGCTACGCGAGCGCCACCATTCACGTCCGCCGCGCGGCGATCCGCGCCTTCTACGCACACCTCATGAAGGAGGGGATCGTCGAATCGAACCCCGCAAGCGGCTTGCGCATAGCATCGACTGAGAGCATCGCCACTGTACACGGGCCCGTCGAATACCTAACAGACGAGGAGATCACTCGGCTTCGACAACACGCACTGAAACGCGGAGCCGTCTGCAGCCTCGCGATCTGCATGCTCCACGAGACCCCAGCCACCTTGCGACAGATCGCACGCCTCGGCATCGCTGACTTTGCGCGAGACACCGGCGGCAGGTCTTCGCGATCCTCGCACAGAAGACCGCCGCCGCTAAGACGCCCTGGCCAGTCAGCCAGCAAGCCATCCAAGCTGTCGAAGCACTGAGCAACGAGTCGCCGCGCCTGATCTCGCCACTCACGCGAAACCCGAACCTAGCCCTGGTGCAGAGGGAGGTCCAGGAGGCTCGACTGAGTGCCGGTGTTCAGATACCCGACGTTGTCATCGCGCTCAAGCGCGCGCACCGTCGACGACTGCAGCAACTCTGCGCACATACGCGGCTAACGCCGCGCAGCGTCATCCGCTACCAGCGCATGTTGCTCGACAAGATCACACCGCTCGATCAGCGCAGCTAGAAGCCCGCAGTCGGCGTGGACGGGCGCGATAGACGCGACCTCGACCGCCAGTCTCATACGGATGAGATGAAAGCGCCGTCGCGCAGTCTCACATGGTTGAGACAAAGCTGTCTCAGATGAGTGAGATTCCTGTCTCACATGAATGAGACGCCGCACAGCGTTCGCAAACTGACCCACTACCAGTGTGCGCCCGATAATCTATGTTATGTAAACCTAGACCGGAATGGCAGGTCGCTCCCGCGCTTCACGGTTGAGGTCTACGCCCCGCGTAGTAGCATCGAGAAGGGATGTCGACCTGGGTGCTGCTCTTCATAGTGGCCGCCGTGAAGATCCCGATGGCGGCGTTGATGTTGTGGTGGCCGTTCCGGTCCGACCAGGCGGCGCTGCCCGAGGATGAAACGGACTCGCCGCCCGACGGCGGCGATGGCGGGATCAAGGCGCCGCCGACCCGTCCGCAGGAGCCTCATCCGCGCGGGCCTCTGGGCCGTCCGCGCCGACGTGGGCCGCATGGATCGCCTGCTTCGCCAACGCGCGTACGCCGGCCGCTGCGCCGCCTGCGGCCACGGGTTCTGCGCTAGCCGGGCCGGTTCTTCTTTCGCTGCTGCTTGACGGCCTTGGCCTTGGAGCGCCGCTTGCGCAGCTGGTGGGCGCTCATCCGGGTGGACGCGTTGCTGATCCCGCCCTCTGGTACAGGCGCACTCCTGCGCGCGTCTCGCACGATGAACGTGGCGATCGCCCCGATCAGGATGGCGGCACCGCCCATGCCGAAGATGATCGGCAGCGAGCCAAAAGAGCCCGATTCTTCGCTTGCGCTGGTGCGAGAAGCAGCCGTCTTCTTCGAAGCTTCCGTTCCTTCTGCGCCTTCTTCTTCTTCACCACCAGCCGGCGTGGAGGCGGTGCCTCCACTCGTACCACCGCTCTTGCTGCTGGCAGCGCTGCTTTCGAGCAGGCTGCTGCTGCCACTGGTTGGAGCGGCGCCCTTTGCTGCCGTCGTGGCAGCGCTCGATGAGCTCGCCCAGACCCCGCACAGGACCGCTCCGGCCAGCATGCAGAGCAGCAGTCGGCGCGCGTGGTGGACCCGATCAAACACGCTGCGAGCATAGGCCAGCTGCGCCGACCGTGCAACTACTTCTGGCCACGCTGTGGCCTTGCCTGCCAGCTGCGATCCGAGCCGCATCAGCCAGGTGAACACCGAGCTATTGCGCGCTTCCTCCTCCAGCGCCCTAGAATTGCCCCGCTATGCCTCCCAAGCAGCGTCAGATCAAGATGGAGCAGCGCGGCGCCCTGGCCGCAATCCAAGCGCTGCAGCAGCGTTCAGACGAGGAGCTCGAGGCCGAGACGAAGTACAAGGCTGCGGCGCTTTCGATTCTGGGAGCGCGCGCGTCGGAGCGATTCGACGCCGAGGAGGCGCGCGCCTATTTCCAGCGTGCCATCGCAGCCGCCCGCCCGCAGGAGCGGATGCAGATCAGGCGCATGGCCGATGCTTCGATGGCGTTGGCCGAAAGACGCGCGGGCGATCTCAAGCAGGCGGTGGAGCGGCTCGGGCAGGCGCCCCCGACCGGTAGGCAGATGTTCGCGCTGCGCGCGATGGGCCTGCTGGTGCCGCCTGCCAGCGCTGGGATACTCGCGCGCGCTCGCGGGATCCTGCTGATCATCGTCTTGATCCTCACGCTGTTGGCACTCGGCCTTGGGATCGTGGAGCTGATATCGCTGCCGTTCGGCGGCGTCGGCGTGGCGCCTGGAGTGCTGCTCGGACTGATCCTCGTCGCAGTGGTCGTGACCATCCTTGTGATGGTCGGTCGCCGGCGCCGAGACAAGGCTCGAGCTGCCACCGCCGGCTGAGCGCGCCTCAGCCGCTTGAACGGTCGCCTGGCTTATCACGATCGGTGAGGTCGGTTCGCTGTCTTCGCCGTCGGGTCCCGCCGTGGTTGGCACCTTGGAGATCGCGGTCACAGTCCTTTTGCCGCCTATCACCTTGCCGAGCACCGCATACTGGGGCGGCAGGTCGATGTCACCCCCTGTGACGATGAAGAACTGGCTGCCCGCGGTCCCAGGCGGATCTGCGGGGTCCTTGGCCATCGCGACTGTGCCCTTCGTGTACTGGACATTGCTCGGCGGCCTTTCGGCGACGGTGTAGCCAGGTCCGCCGGATCCATCCCCTTCGGGATCGCCGCCCTGGATCAGGTAGCCGGCCACAACCCTGTGGAAGGTGAGATCGTCGTAGAAGCCGATGTCCACGAGGTGCACGAAGGAGGCGACCACCGCAGGCGATTGCGCCGCATCGAGTCTGATCTCGATGTCGCCGCAGTTGGTCACCATGCGGGCGATGTAAGTCTTGGACGGGTCGAGGTGAAGGGTTGGCTTGGCGAGGTGCTGGGCGCCCTTGGGCTGGGGCTGTTTGACGGTGCGACAGACGCCGTTGGCGTTCGCGCTCGATGAGGCGACCGTCGTTGCCTTGCCCTGGTGCGTGCTGTTGGCCTCGGCTCGTCGTGAGGTTCCGCATGCGCTCAGCAAGAGCGATGCCCCTGCTGCGCCGAACAGCCCGATGCCAAGCGCGATCGACCGGCATGACATTGTGTTCACACGCAGAGACATCGCGGGCAGGATAGTGCTCGCCACCTTGCCAGAGGCCGTCTCTTCGCCGATTTTTAAGCGAAGTAAAACGCCGCCTGTACAGCGCCGCGCGCCCCGCGTCTGCCGCGGTGGCCCAATACCCTTCGCAGATCGTGAGTCGACCTGTATGCCTGCTCGTCAATCCCTCAGCCGGTGGCGGTCGCGCGGGCCGCGCCGCCGCAGAGGTGCTGCGTGAGCTGCAAGAGCGCCATCATCTGACGGTGCGACGCGAGATCACCCGGGATCTTGATCACGCGCGTGAGCTGGCCGCCGCCGCCGCGCGCGCCGGCGAGACCGTTGCGGTGCTCGGCGGCGATGGGCTGATCGGCGCCGCAGCCGATGCCATGCGCGGCATCGAGGATGCGCTGATCGCGATCCTCCCGGGAGGGCGCGGCAACGACCTCGCTCGGGTGCTCGGGATCGCACCCGATCCGGTGAAGGCTTGCGCGCTGATCGTCGAGGGTCGCAGCATCCCCATCGATCTCGGCGAGCTCGGCGGCCACGCCTTCGTGGGCATCGCCTCCTTCGGGTTTGACTCCGAAGCCAACCGGATCGCCAACGAGGCTCCCGCGCGCCTTGGCGCGCTCGTGTATGCCTACGGGGCGCTTCGGGCACTGCTTGCCTGGCGCCCGGCCAACTTCCGGATCGTTCTCGACGGCAAGGAGGTCCGGTTCAGGGGATACGCAGTGGCGGCGGCTAACTCGAAGGCCTACGGCGGCGGGATGTATGCGGCGCCCGGCGCGCAGCTGGACGATGGCATGCTCGACATCGTCTTCCTCGAAGAGATCCCCAAGCGGCGCTTCCTGACTGCAATCCTGCCGAAGGTGTTCAAGGGCACGCATGTCAATGAGCCGAGCGTCCACGTGCTGCGCGGAGGCGAGGTCGAGGTGGATGCCGACCGCCCGTTCACCGTGTACGCCGATGGCGATCCGATTGGAGCGCTGCCCGCGCGCATCAGCGCGCTCCCCGCCGCGCTGCACGTGCTGGTCCCCGCCACGAGACCGAGTTGAGCTGGCTGCCCCTCCCCCCTGCGATGGCTGCGGCGCGCGCGGCCGGCGCGCTCTCGCGCCTGCGCGGCGGCGGTGCCACCAGCGTGCCCGGCGTCGTGCTTCGCAGGCTGCGGCCGGACGCGATTGAGCTGCTCTCGCGCCGTCTGAGTGCCGGCAGCGCGGTGATCTCGGCGACCAACGGCAAGACGACGACAGCAGCGATGGCCGCCGGGATCCTCGAGCAAGAGGGCATGAGGCTCGTGCACAACAGCGCCGGCGGAACATGGCGGGTGGGATTGCGTCGAGCCTGCTGGACGCCGCGCGCCGCGGCGGCGAGATCGATGGGCAGCTCGGTCTCTTCGAGGTCGACGAGGCGTGGCTTTCGAGTGTCTGCGAGCAGTTGCACCCGCGCACGATCCTCCTGTGCAACCTCTTTCGCGACCAGCTCGACCGCTACGGCGAGCTGGACGCGATCGCCGAGCGCTGGCAGCGACCGTTCGCGCAGGTGCGGGCCAGGGTGCACAGCTCGTGCTGAACGCCGACGACCCGCTCGTCGCTGACCTTGGGCGCGAGCGCAAGGAGACTCTCTACTTCGGCGTCGAGGACGACGGCGTCGCGCTCGCGGGCATGGCCCACGCCGCTGATGCCAAGCGCTGTCGTCGCTGTGGCGCTGCCTACCAGTTCGATGCGATCTACCTCGGGCACCTCGGCCGCTACCGCTGCCCCTCCTGCGGCCGGCGGCGGCCCGAGCCTGCCATCCACGCCTCTGAAATAGAGCTGCACGGCGTGCACAGCTCGAGCTTCACCCTGACGACGCCCGCTGGGTCGGCGCGCGTGGAGCTCCCCCTCCCCGGCCTCTACAACCTCTACAACGCCCTGGCTGCCGCGGCCCTGGGCGGCGCTCTCGGTGTGCAGCCGCAGCGGATGGCGGACGCGCTCGGTAAGAGCCAGGCGGCCTTCGGGCGCGCTGAGACGGTGAGCGTCGGCGGCCGGCCCGCACCGGTCCTGCTCGTCAGGAGATCCCGCCGGAGCAAACGAGGTGCTGCGCACGCTCGCCCTGGAGCCGGGCGAGCATGACCTGCTTGGCATCCTCAACGACAGGATCGCCGACGGGCGCGACGTGTCGTGGATATTGGGATGCGGACTTCGAGGCGCTTGCGGGTCGGGTGCGAAGAGTCACTTGCTCCGGCACGAGGGCCGCGGAGCTCGCTCTGCGTCTCAAGTACGCGGGAGTACAGAGCGACGGATCGCGATCGTCCCCGAGATCGAGACGGCCCTTGGCCAGGCAGCAGACAGCAACGGACAGGCGCCGAACGAGAAGACCCTCTACATGCTGCCCACCTATACCGCGATGCTCGAGCTTCGCAGCCTGCTCGTGCGGCGCGGTGAGGTCAACGGACAGTGGTCATGAGCGCCATTGCGGGACGGGATCGATTCGCGGGTGCTCCCGAGGGCTCCCCCACGCTGCGGGTGTGCGCCCTCTATCCGGACCTGATGAACATCTACGCCGACCGCGGCAACCTGCTGATGCTCCGCAGGCGCTGTGAATGGCGCGGCATCGGCTTCAGCCTGGCCGAGTCGGGGATCGGCGAGCCGCTGCAGCCGCACGCGCACGATCTGATCTACCTCGGCGGCGGTCAGGACCGTGACCAGCGGCTCTGCGCGGAGGACCTGGTGGGTGCAAAGGGCGAGGCGATCGGCAGTGGCCGCAAGCGCCGGCGTGCTGATCCTCGGCGTCTGCGGCGGCTATCAATTGCTGGGCCACTCCTACGACTTGGTCCCCGCGGCGACCCGGGACTCGGCCTGCTGGACGTGCTCACCGTTCGCGAAGACCGGACCGAGGCTGATCGGCAACGTCGCCGTTGAGGTCGAGCTCGGGCAGGGAGCGCAGGTGCTCGCGGGCTTTGAGAACCACGGTGGGCGCACCCACCTCGCGGATGGCCAGGCGCCGCTTGGCAAGGTTCTCAAGGGCGTGGCAACGACGGCCACAGCGGCTTTGAGGGCGCGATCCGCGGCAACGTGATCGGCACCTACCTGCACGGCCCGCTGCTGCCGAAGAACGCGTGGTTCGCCGACTGGCTGATTGCGCGCGCCCTGGCGTCGCGGCACATGAGCTGACAGCGCTCGACGACGAGCTCGAGCACCAGGCGCATCTCTGCGCGCTCAGCGCCGCCGGCATGTGACCTAGGATCTGGCGATGGAGCTCTCCGAGTACCAACAGCTCGCCCGCCGCACCGCGCAGTACCCGCGTGAGGCCTGGCTTGCCTACCCGGCACTGGGGCTGCGGGAGAGGCCGGCGAGGTCGCCGAGCACGCCAAGAAGGCGATCCGCGACGATGAGGGCAGCGTCAGCGACGCGCGCCGGGAGGCGACGGCCAAGGAGCTTGGCGACGTGCTCTGGTACGTCGCTCAGCTCGCGACGGAGCTGGAGCTCGACCTCGAGCAGATCGCCCAGGGAAACCTCGACAAGCTGCTCTCGCGCCAGCAGCGTGGCGTCCTCTCAGGCAGCGGCGACGATCGCTAGCAGACTGCTTCTCTCCTGAATCTGCGCAGGCCGCGGATGGTGCGCGCGTGATCGAAGCGCCGACCGCGGATGACGGCGTTGAGCCTCGACCGAAAGCCGCCGCTCGGGTCAAGCACGGCCGGCCACCGTGAACCGCGCGAACCGCGCGGCGATACGGTCAGGCAGCAGTGCTCGCACCAGCACGCCCTCAGGCGTATCGCGACGATCGAGTCCGCCGGCAAGCTCGTGCAGTTGCGCCAGCTGGCCGCCGTCGCTGTATGGCAGCAGCAGCTCGACCGCGCGCAGGCTGCGCCGCAGCTCGCGCTCAACTGCGGATGCAAGCGGTCGAGACCCTCGCCGCTGTTGCCGCTCACAAGGATCGCCTCGGGATGGCGCAGGCGCAGATCGGCTATCTCCTGCTCGTCCAGGAGATCGACCTTGTTGCACACGACAAGTGGGGGTCTCCCCTGCCCCGATCTCCTCGAGCGTGCGCTCCACCGAGGCCTGCATTCCTCCACTACGAGGGAATCCGCGCCGCGCGCGGCATGCGATGAGGAGCTTACCATGTCGATCATTATCTCTCCCTCGATTTTGTCCGCCGATTTCGCCCGCTTGGGAGAGGAAGTGAATGCGGTGTTGGAGGCCGGCGCGGACTGGATCCATTTCGACGTCATGGACAATCACTACGTCCCGAATCTCACCATCGGGCCGCTGGTCTGCGAGGCGCTGCGCAAGGCGGGAGTCAAGGCGCCGATCGACGTGCATCTGATGATCTCGCCGGTCGATCGGCTCGTGACCGATTTTGCCAAGGCGGGCGCGACCCACATCAGCTTTCATCCCGAAGCGACGCAGCACGTGGATCGCACCATTCAGCACATCACGCGATTCCGGGTGCAGCCGGGTCTGGTGTTCAATCCCGCGACGCCGCTCAACTGGCTGGACTATGTTATCGACAAGATCGATATCGTGCTGATGATGTCGGTCAATCCGGGCTTCGGCGGCCAGAAGTTCATTCCCGAGGCTTTGCGCAAGCTGAGCCGAAGCGCGGGCGCGCATCAACGCGAGCGGACGCGACATACGTCTGGAAATCGACGGCGGCGTCAAGGTCGACAACGCCGCGCGAGATCGCGAGGGCCGGCGCGGACACTTTCGTTTCCGGCTCGGCCATCTTCGGCAGCGGGACTACGCGGGCACCATCAAGGCCATGCGCGCGCAAATCGAGACGGCCGCAATCGCTAAGCTCGGCGCTAACGGTCGACCGCCATACGTAGGCCGCGGAGTGAGGACTCGGGCAGCGGGCAGCGCCGGTGCAGGCGAGGCGCTTGAGCGCTATTCGTCGTCCTCGTCATCGTCGTCGTCATCATCGTCGTCGGCGTTTCGGTGCGGGTGTTCTTGGCGGCTGGGTGTTGCCGCCGGTGCCGGCCTTCACCGGCACGATCAAAGGACGGGTCTTGACCTTCGGACGGGCGTTGAACACGACGATGGTTTTGCCGGTGGCGCGCAGCAGGCCCTGCTCTTCCAGTACCTTGAGCACGCGTCCGGCCATCTCGCGCGAGCAACCCACCAGGCGGGACAGCTCCTGCCGGCTCACCTTGATTTGCATGCCCTCCGGGATGCGTCATCGCATCGGGCTCGCCGCAGAGATCCATGATCGCGTGCGCGACGCGGCCGGTGACATCCACGAAGGCGAGATCGCCCAATTTGCGATTGGTGCGGTCGAGCCGGGTCGCGAGCTGGCGTCGCCAACTCGAAGATCAGATCCGGGGCTCTCTGCGGCGATTTGCCGGAATCGCGGGTAGGTCATTTCGGCGAGCTCGGACTGCTGGCGGGTGCGCACCCAGGCGCTGCGAGTCGGCTGCTCGTAGAACAAGCCCATCTCGCCGAAAAACTGGCCCTTGTTGAGGTAGGCCAGCACCATTTCGTTGCCGTCTTCGTCCTCGATCATGACTTCGACCGAACCCGAGATGATGTAGTACAAAATGTCCGGCAAATCGCCGGCGTGGATGATCACGGTCTTGGAAGGGACCGTCCGGATACGGCAGTAGCTCAAGAAACGATTGATCGCTGGGATATCGCTTAAGGCTTTTGCCCCTTCTTCCATGGTCTCTCCCTGATTTTGTATCTTCGCTAAATGCGCTAAACGCCTGTGCTGGCGCACGTTTTATTACATAAGTCCCGGAATCGCAAGCTCTAATGGGTCGTCTGACCGACCCGCCCGATCAGATCCAGTAGGAGCCCCGTGCCATGAGCTCGAGACCATGCGCATGGCGCGCACGGCCGCACCGGAAACGGAAGCTCTGCGCCCAGGGAAGCCGCTTGAGCGCCATGCTGCATTTCATCGTGGGTCATTTGTTCGAGAATGGCGCGGCTGCGCGTCGTCGGCGTGCCCAGCGCTCGATATGACGGCGCAGATGCGATTCCACCTGGCGCTCCGTCTCGGCCACGAACCCCAAGCTCGGCGCGGTCGCCCAGCGCACCGGCGAGCGCGCCGATCGCGAACGATCCCGCATACCACAAGGGGTTGAGGAGGCTGGTGCGCCCGCAAGCTCGCGCAGCCGCTGCTCGCACCAGGCGAGATGATCGGCTTCCTCGGCCGCCGCCTGGCGCATTGCGGTTGCGACCCCGCGCTCCGCGCGGTGAGGGCCTGCCCCCGGTAGAGGGCCTGGGCGGCCACCTCTCCTGAATGGTTGACCCGCATGAGGCGGATGGACTCCAGCTCGCTGCGCCTCCGGAGGGCCCCCCCGCCAGGGCAGCGCGGTACCGGCCGGGTGGATGGCTGCGGGCGTACTTAAGACCTTGATTGCCTTATCAATTTCGCCAAGGATCACGGTCGAGTCCGCTAAATGCTGCGGGTCTCATGGACACTATATTATAGGTGCGATCGTGAGGTCACGGGGCTGGTATCTCTGGCCGCCGTTCTGTACACTTTCGCGCCTTTCGTTAACGACCTGATACAGCCGAGTATTCTCCATGTACACCGTATTTTCCAAGCCTGAAGAAACCCGCGGCGACTGGTTCCTCGTCGATGCCGCAGGCAAAACTCTCGGCCGTCTGGCCTCGGAGATCGCGCATCGCTTGAAGGGCAAGCACAAGCCCAACTATGCGCCGCATCAGGATCTCGGCGATCACATCGTGGTCATCAACGCGGGCACGGTCGAGGTCACCGGCGCCAAGCTGACCGACAAGTTTTACCACCAGCATACCGGCTATGTCGGCAACCTGAAGACCATCGCGCTCGGCAAGCTGCTCAAGGAGCACCCCGAGCGCGCCATCGAGTTCGCGGTCAAGGGTATGCTGCCGAAGGGCCCGCTGGGCCGGCGCATGTACAGGAAGCTGCACGTGTTCGGCGGCAACGAGCATCCCCATCAAGCACAGCAGCCCAAGGCGCTGGAATTCTAAAGTTTCGAGGACGAATCATGGCATCAAGCACAGCCGCAATTCTTTTACGGCACCGGCCGCCGCAAGACCTCGAGCGCGCGGGTTTACCTGAGTCAGGGCACGGGCAAGGTATCGATCAACGGCAAGCACGCTCGACGATTTCTTCGGCCGAGAAACCGGGCGCATGATCGTGCAGCAACCGCTCGGCGCCGTGCAGCTCGACGGCAAATTCGACGTTGACGTCACACGTCGAGGGCGGCGGAATCACCGGCCAGGCCGGCGCGATCCGTCTCGGCATCGCCCGCGCGCTGATGGCTTATGACGAGACGCTGAGTTCGCCGCTGCGCAAAGCCGGTTTCGTGACCCGCGACGCGCGCGAAGTCGAGCGCAAGAAAGTCGGTCGGCACAAAGCGCGTCGCGGTACGCAGTTCTCCAAGCGCTAATTTGCGGAACGCTTTCGCTCGCCGGTCGACGGCGTCAGAGCGGTCGACCATCGGTTTTGGGGATCGTCTAACGGTAGGACAACGGACTCTGACTCCGTTTATCTAGGTTCGAATCCTAGTCCCCCAGCCAAACAGGGCCCGTCGTTGGGCCCTTTTTTGTAGGACGACATAACAAATGTCGGGCGAACGCAATTCGGGTGGACGCCTGGCGCCGCTGGCGCTTGCGGCGCTCGGTGTCGTGTTCGGCGACATCGGCACCAGCCCCCTGTACGCGATGTCCTCCTGCTTCACGGGCCCCGGCATTCGCCGTCACTCCCGAGTATGTGCTCGGCGTGCTGTCGCTGATTTTCTGGTCCCTGGTGCTCGTCATCCTGCTCAAATACGTCAGCGTGGTGTTGAACGCCGACAATAAGGGCGAGGGCGGCGTGCTGGCCCTGACCGCGCTGGTGATCAACACGGCGCGCGAAGTCCGCGGCGCAAGCTCTACGGCACGCTCGGCATTCTGGGCGCGTCCCTGTTCTTTGCGGACGGCGCCATCACGCCCGCGATCTCGGTCTTGCGGCCGTCGAAGGCCTGCACGTCGCTGCGCCGGACGCGCAGATTCCGATCCTGCCCATCACCGTTCGTCGTGCTGATCGGGCTGTTCCTCATCCAGAGGCACGGCACGGGCTCGGTCGGCAAGGTGTTCGGCCCGGTGATGCTGGGCTGGTTCGCGATATTGGCGGTGATGGGCGTGCGTTGGATCGTGCGCGAGCCGGGTGTGCTGTTGGCGCTCGATCCGACGCGCGGCCTGCGCTCCTCGCCGCACACCAGATCAGCTCGCTTGCGGTGCTCGCCGGCGTGTTCTTGAGCGTCACCGGCGGCGAGGCCCTGTACGCCGACATGGGCCATTTCGGCAAGGCGCCGATCCGGCTCGGCTGGATCTGCATCGTCATGCCCGCACTGGTTATCAATTACTTCGGCCAGGGCGCCATGCTGATCGAGAATCCGGCGGCGATCAGCAATCCCTTTTATCTGATGGCACCGGCGTGGTCCCTGTGCCCTTGGTCAGCCTTGCGACGGGCGCCCGATCATCGCGTCCCAGGCGGTGATATCCGGCGTATTCTCGGTGACCACTCAAGCCGTGAGCTTGGGCTGCTGCCGCGCTTGCGCATCGAGCATTCTTCCGCGGATAACGCCGGGCAGATCTACGTGCCGACGATGAATTGGCTGCTGATGGTCGCCGCGCTGGCGCTGATGTGGGTTTCGGCAGCTCGGCGGCGTTCGCAGGCGCGTACGGGCTCGCCGTCTCGGGAGCCATGACCATCGTGACTCCGCTCACCTTGAGTCTGATCAAATCGCGCACCGGCCCGGACAGCCGGGCTTGCGAACCGGCTTGTCGCTGCTATTCATCATCGACATCGCCTTCCTATTCGCGAATCTGACCAAGCTCGGGGATGGCGGATGGCTGCCCCTGACGCCGGACTGACCATCTATTGGCTGATGCAGACCTGGGCGCGAGGCCGCGCTCGGTCATGGCGCGGCTGCTGCGCGAGCAGAAACCGGTGCGCGACTTTCTCGAGGACCTGAAGCGCGACCCGCCGATGCGGGTGGCGGCACGTCCATTTTCCTGGACCCAAGGCCTCAGGAATCCCGCGTGCGTTGCTCAACAACATCAAGTTCAACCGGGTGGTACACGAGCACGTGGTCCTGCTGACCGTGGTGACCCGGGAACAGCCGCGCATCCACCTTGTCGAAACGCTGACCGTCACCCCGGTCTGCGAAGGCATCGTGCGGGTCGTCGCCCAGATCGGCTTCATGGAGAAGCCGAACATCACGGAGATCCTGCGTGAGGCGGAGGCCCACGGGGTGCCCTATGAGCCCGAGTGCACCACTTTCTTCCTGAGCCGTGAAGAGCTGCTGCGGGGACAGCGTTCGGATCTGCCTCCGCTGCGCCGCAGAGGCGTTCATGCAGATGGCACGCGGCGCGCAGGTGATCGCCGACTATTATGGCTTGCCGCCCAACCGAGTCATCGAAATCGGGACGCGGCTCGAGATCTGATCCCCGCTCGCCCCCAGAAACGCCGTCCACCCGACGCCGATCGCCACCTGCGGTAAGCGGGGCGGGCCCGTTCGGGTAAGAGCTACGGGATACCGCTACCGGCGAAATGGTCTCGCGACCGCAGATGGACCGATCGTCGATCGACGGCGGACCTCCCGTTCGGACCGATTCACGGGTAGCAGTATCCGCGCAGCTCTTACCCGAACGGACCCGCCCCGGCTTATCGCAA
>CAVWTE010000020.1:0-103413 GCA_963757925.1 uncultured Actinomycetota bacterium | reverse complement strand
TCGAACGCGCAGAGGGCATGCCAGCACCTGATGGGCAAGGCGCCGCTTGCGATCAGGTCGTCCAGGGGCGGGCCTGGCGGCGCACGCGGCGGCTTTGAAAGCTCAGGCGTCCAATCTGCGGCCCCGGCGGGTGGCGGTGAAAAATGATCTGCAGATGCTCCGCTCTCCTCCGCACCTGCAGGAGAGCGCGACCGAGACGCAGATCCTTTCCACGCCTCTAGGCGATGGACGTCCAAGCAGCGAGGGCGAGCTTCCCGAGCACTTCACGACCCGGCGACGCGCCGATCGCGGCTGTGGGCGCGATTCTGGTGGTGGGCGTCGTGATCGCCCTTGCGATCCTGCTGCAATCGCATGACAAACCACGCGCCGACACGAGCGGCGGCGTCCCAGTCGGCGACACGACGGTGACAGTGCAGCGGCGTACGCTCACCGAACACGCGCAGGTCGATGGCACGCTCGGCTACGGCGGCACGCTGGAACTCTTCGATCGCATCTCGGGCACCTTCACGTGGCTACCCAGTGTGGGGGCGCTCATCGAACGCGGTGGGACTCTGTTCAAGGTGAACCAGCTCCCGATCGTCTTGATGTACGGGTCCGTGCCGGCCTACCGCACGTGGAGGAGGGGGAGCGAGCAACGGCCAGGACGTCGCGCAACTGAACGAAAACCTGATCGCGCTTGGATATGACCCGTATGGAGCGATCGCAGACTACGAACACTTCAGCGAAGCGACCGCGGAGGCCGTGCGGCGCTTTCAGAAGGCGGAGGGACTGCCGCAGACGGGCGTCCTGGAACTGGGACGGTGGTATTCGCTCCTTCCGGCGCGGCGCGTGACGGCGGTCAAGCCGACGCTCGGCCAGGTCCGCCCGGAGGCGAAGGGTCTGGAGCACCGGGAAGCTCGAAAGAACCGGCAGGCGGAGAAGCAACCCAGGAAGAATCAGCCGAGGACAAAGAAGCTTCCAAGAAGACAAGCCCTCGAAAACCGGCGCATTCCGACAAAGAAGCGGCCAAGAACCCGCCTTCCAAAAAAGAGCCCGCCAAGAGACCCAAGCAAGGAGGGAAACCCTTCCAAAGGCACGCCCTCGGGCGAAGAACCATCGGGTGCAGGTGCAGGCACACCGGTGCTGACCACGACCTCCACCCAGCAGATCGTGCAGCTGCAGCTCGAAGCCGACAAGCAGCAGCTGCACGATCTGCTGGGTGGAGGTCGTGGTCAGCACCGGTGTGCCTGCACCTGCACCCGATGGTTCTTCGCCCGAGGGCGTGCCTTTGGAAGGGTTTCCCTCCTTGCTTGGGTCTTTGGCGGGCTCTTTTTTGGAAGGCGGGTTCTTGGCCGCTTCTTGTTGGAATGCGCCGGTTTTCGAGGGCTTGTCTTCTTGGAAGCTTCTTTGTCCTCGGCTGATTCTTCCTGGGTTGCTTCTCCGCCTGCCGGTTCTTTCGAGCTTCCCGGTGCTCCGAGACCCTTCGCCTCCCGGGCGGATCCTGGCCGAGCGTCGGCTTGACCGCCGTCACGCGCCGCGCGGAGGCGAAGGGTCTGGAGCACCGGGAAGCTCGAAAGAACCGGCAGGCGGAGAAGCAACCCAGGAAGAATCAGCCGAGGACAAAGAAGCTTCCAAGAAGACAAGCCCTCGAAAACCGGCGCATTCCGACAAAGAAGCGGCCAAGAACCCGCCTTCCAAAAAAGAGCCCGCCAAAGACCCAAGCAAGGAGGGAAACCCTTCCAAAGGCACGCCCTCGGGCGAAGAACCATCGGGTGCAGGTGCAGGCGCACCGGTGCTGGCACGACCTCCACCCAGCAGATCGTGCAGCTGCAGCTCGAAGCCGACAAGCAGCAGCTCGCCCACGTGGGCGCCAGCGCACCGGTCACGCTGCCAAGCGGGCAGGTCGCAAACGCCCACATCACGAGCGTGGGTACCGTTGCAACCGAATCGAGCGGCGGGGGCGGCGAAGGCAGCAAAGCCACGATCTCGGTCACGCTCGTGCTCGACCACCGCCTGCCTCACCTGGACGCGGCCCCCGTCACCGTCGAACTGGTGCAGGAAAGGCGCCGAGATGTCCTGACGATCCCCGCAACGGCACTGATCGCCACCGCGGGCGGCGGCTACGCGATCGAGGCGCTCGAAGGCGAGGGCCGCGTCGAGGTTCCGGTGACCCCGGGCATGTTCGCCGACGGCTACGTCCAGATCGAAGGCAAAGGCGTCCACGAAGGCCTCACGGTCACACAGCCGGCGGAATGAGCGGTCCCGTCCTCGAGCTTCGTGAGGTCGTAAAGCGCTACTCCGGCGGCGTGCAGGCGCTGCGCGGCGTTGACATCTGCGTGCAGGAGGGCGAGCTGTGTGCGATCGTCGGTCCCTCGGGCTCTGGCAAGTCGACGCTGCTGCACATCATCGGCACGCTCGAACGCGCAAGCAGCGGCCTTGTGCGGGTCGCCGGCATCGATGTGCAAAGCGTCTCCGACAGAGCGCTCGCCTCGCTGCGCGCGTGGCGGATCGGCTTCGTCTTCCAGCAATTTCACCTGCTCGAGGCATATACGGCGCTGGAGAACGTCGCCGGTGGCCTGCTCTACACGGGCACGCCGGCGCGAAGGCGGCGTGCGCTCGCGGCAGCGGCGCTCGAGCGGGTGGGGCTCTCTCACCGTGCCAAGCACACCTCGGCACTGCTCTCCGGCGGTGAGCGTCAGCGCGTCGCAATCGCGCGAGCGCTCGTGAGCAACCCGGCGATCGTGCTCGCAGATGAGCCGACCGGCAACCTGGACAGCAGGAGTGGGGAGGGCATCGTGCAGCTGCTGAGGACGCTGAACGCGCAAGGGACGACGGTGCTCGTCATTACCCACGACCACGAGATCGCCGCGAGCCTGCCGCGGCGCCTGGAGGTGCGCGATGGCCGCATCGTGGCCGATGAGATGCAGGGGGCGCAGAGGTGAGCCAGGCGGTGAGCTCGCGCCGTGGCCTGCCATGCGCGCGACCTCGGCGTCCACGCCGCGGCCCGCGGGAGCCTGCCGAGAGACTGCAGCGCAGCCGCCTCACGCTGCTTGACGCGCTGCGCGTCGCAAGCGTCGGGTTGCGTACCCGCCGTCTGCGCGCCGCGCTCTCGGCGCTTGGCGTCGGGATCGGCGTCGCTGCGATGGTCGCCGTACTCGGGATCTCCGAATCGAGCAAGGCGGGCCTCGTCGCCGAGCTAAACAAGCTTGGAACCAACCTGCTGACGATCCAGCCGGGGCAGAACTTCTTCGGTGAAAACGCGACGCTGCCAGGCTCGGCTGCACGCGCGGTGCGAAACCTCGCAAGCGTACGCGACGCCGCCGCGGTCACCACCGTCTCGGCCAGCGTACGCGCAAGCCCCTACATCGAAGCAGGCGAAACGGGTGGCATCACGGTCGATGTCGGTGAACCGCAGCTGCTCTCGACGCTGCAGGGCAAAGTGGTGAAGGGCACCTTCCTGAACAGGGCAAACGTCAGCTTTCCAGTCGTAGTGCTGGGCTCGACCGCCGCGCAGCGGCTGCACATCGACCGCCTCACGATCGCACGAAGCCCGGTCGAGGTCTACATCAGTGGCACCTGGTTCACCGTCGGCGGCGTGATCGCACCGCTGCCGCTTGCGCCCGAGATCGATTCCTCCGCGCTGATCGGCTACCAGATCGCCCACCACCTCTTCGGCACCAAACGCAGCGCGAGCACCCTCTATGTGCGCGCGGACCAGAACCGCGTCTCAGAAGCATCCGCGCTGCTGGCCGGCACGGCTGACCCCCAGCACCCGGAAAACACTCAGGTGAGCCGCCCCTCCAGCACGCTGCAGGCGCGTGCGGACGCTCAGAGCACGCTCACCTCGCTCTTCCTCGGCCTCGGCGCCGTCGCGCTGCTCGTCGGCGGCGTCGGGATCGCAAACGTGATGGTGATCTCCGTACTGGAGCGGCGCTCGGAGATCGGCCTGCGCCGGGCGCTTGGCGCCACCCGCCTTCACATCGGCATCCAGTTCCT
This sequence comes from uncultured Actinomycetota bacterium, assembly GCA_963757925.1. Classification (GTDB taxonomy): domain Bacteria; phylum Actinomycetota; class Thermoleophilia; order Solirubrobacterales; family Solirubrobacteraceae; genus Palsa-744. Next base: position 99,438 of record CAVWTE010000020.1, on the reverse strand, counting down.
CGGCGAGTCGATCCTGCTTGCGCTGCTTGGCGGCATCACAGGCATCGTGCTCGGCGCGGCGAGCACGGGCGCCTACGCGCAGTCGCAGGGATGGATCGTCGTCGTTCCCGTGCTCGCCGTCGCCGGCGGCGTCGGGATCACGCTCCTGCTGGGCGCGCTGGTCGGTCTCTACCCGGCGGTGCGCGCCGCGCGCCTTGCGCCGGCCGCTGCGCTGCGGAGCGTGTAGCGGCCCTCGCGGCCCGCGAGACTCAATCGGCCTCGGCAGCCTCGGCGAAGGCCTCGCCCTGGGAGGCGGGTTGCCGGCTCCGAGCGTCCGCGCCGAGCATCGTGGCCGCCGCAAGCGCCCCGGCCAGGCAGAGCGCACTGCCGATCAGGAACGCAAGCCGGTACCCGCTGGTCTGCGCGGCATGGGCCGAGACCCCGCGCGCGACAGCGTGAGCGGCGTGCGAATCCGCGATCGTGCTGAGCACCGCCAGGCCGAGCGCACCGCCGCCCAGGCGGGCAGTGTTCAGCAATCCCGAGGCGAGGCCCGCAAGCCTTCCGGGCACGCCCTGCACGGCGGCGATCGTGGAGGGCACGAGCGCGAACCCGAAGCCCACGGCGCCGATGAGGCCGCCCGGCAGCACGGATCCGAGATAGCTGCCGTGGCTTTGCATCATGGCGAGCAGCCCGAGACCGAGCGCGGAGCCGAGCATCCCGAGCGTGATCACCGGCCGTAGACCCACGACTGCGACCAGGCGAGGCGCAACCGTTGCCGAGATCGCGATCGCGAGCGTCAGCGGCAGGAACGACAGGCCCGCCTGCAGCGCGCTGAAGCCGAGCACCTCCTGCAGGTAGAGCGTGAGGAAGAACCACATCGAGAACACGCCCGCATAGAGCAGCGTGACGACGAGGTTCGCGGCCCGCAGGCGCTTCATCTTCAGGACAGCCAGGGGCAGCAACGGCGCCGAGGCGAGCTTGCCCTCCACCAGCGCAAAGCCGGCGAGCAGCGCGAGCGCGAGCGCCAGTGGGCCGAGCACGCCGGCGGAGAGCCAGCCGAGCGCCTCGCTGCGCACGATCCCGTAGACGGCGACGGTCAGCCCGGCCGTGACCAGGATCGCGCCGGCGAGGTCGAAGTGGCGTGTGGCGTCCTCGCGGCGGCTTTCGGGAATCACGCCGCGGCCAACGAGGATCACAGCCGCGCCGATCGGCACGTTGATCAGGAAGATCGCGGGCCACCCGAAGCCCTGCGTCAGCAGGCCGCCGAGCAGTGCGCCGGATGCGCCGCCAAGGCCGCCAAGCGCGCCCCAGATGCCAAGTGCCCGGTTGCGCTCGGCGCCCTCCGCGAAGGAAGTCGTGACGATCGCAAGGCTCGCCGGCGAGAGCACCGCGCCGCCGAATCCCTGCAGGGCGCGGGCGCCGATCAGCAGCCCGCGCGAACTCGAAAAGGCACACAGCAGCGAGGCCAAGCCGAACATCGCGGTGCCGGTGAGAAACGTGCGGCGCCGCCCGAGCAGGTCCGCGGCGCGTCCGCCGAGCAGCAGGAAGCCGCCGAAGGTGATCGTGTAGGCGTTGACCACCCACTGCAGGCCGCTCGTGTCGAAGTGCAGCCCACCTCTGATCGAGGGCAGCGCGACGTTCACGATCGAGACGTCGAGGATCACCATGAATTGCGCCAGGCAGATCAGGACCAGCAGCAGGTTCTTCGAGCCCGAGCGCGCCTCGGCCGGGCGCTTGGCTGTGAGCGCGGCGCTCATCGGCCTGCAAGCTCCAGCAGGTAGGCCGCTTCGACCGTGGCGGAGATACGGGAGCCGCTGAGCCCGCTCGGGCGGGGCCGGGGTGTCTTGAGGTTGGTGCTCATCTGCGATCGCCCTTCGTTCGGCTTCTCGATTCCTGGCTCTCGTGGGGACAACGATGACAGCACTGCGGCTCAGAACCTCGCGGGTTTCGGTCTTTGCACCGAGCCGCTCTCTGAGGGCTCACGCCCCTTGTTCGCTAGTACGACGATCACCGTAGCATATTGAACGGTGATCGTCGTACAATCTGTTCATGGGCCTACATCACCCAGCCAGGGACGAGATCCAGATCGCCGACGTCCTGCACGCGCTCAGCGACCCGCAGCGGCTCAGGATCGTGTGCAAGCTGGCCAAGGACAGCGAGCCTCGACGCTGCGGCAGCTTCGAGCTGGAGGTGACCAAGTCGACACTGACCCATCACTTCCGGGTACTGCGCGAGGCCGGCGTGATCGATCAGCACGAGGTCGGCACGGCACGCCTGAACAGCCTCCGTCGCGAGGATCTGCAAGCCCGCTTCCCCGGTCTGCTCGACGCCGTGCTTGCCGCGACGCCTCTCACCACAAAGAAGGAGGCGCGATGCGAGCGGTGAGGTTCGATCGATATGGCGGACTCGAGGTGCTGCAGGTGGTGGATGTGCCGCGACCTGTGCCTGGGGCAGGCCAGGCGCTTGTGAGGGTCAGGGCGGCGGGCATCAACCCGGGGGAGGTCTCGATTCGCGAGGGCCGCATGCACGAGCGCTGGCCGGCCACGTTTCCCTCCGGCGAGGGCAGCGACCTGGCCGGCGTGATCGAGGAGCTCGGCGAGGGGGTCGAGGGCTTTCGCGCCGGGGATGAGGTGATCGGGTTCACCGAGAGCCGTGCAAGCCACGCAGAGCTCGTGCTCGTCGAGGCCAAGCACCTCACGCATCGCCCACCTGGCGTGCCCTGGGAGGTCGCGGGTGGCCTTTTCGTCGTAGGCGCAACCGCATACGCGGCCGTGCGTGCGGTCGCACTCTCGCCGGGGGAGACGGTCGCGGTCGCGGGCGCAGCCGGCGGCGTCGGGTCGATCGCGGTGCAGCTGGCCCGGCAGGCGGGTGCGCGTGTGATCGGGCTTGCCGGCGAGTCCAACCACGAGTGGCTGCGTGCGCATGAGGTGATCCCGGTCGCCTACGGCGAGGGCGTCGCCGATCGCATCAGAGCGGCCTGCGAGGGCAGACTCGATGCTTTCATCGACACGTTCGGAGGCGGCTATGTGGAGATCGCTCTGGATCTGGGCGTGCCGCCGCAGCGGATCGACACGATCATCGACTTCCCGGCTGTGGCGAGCCACGGCGTGAAGGCCGAGGGCAACGCCGCAGCGGCCGACGCCACGGTTCTCGCAGAGCTTGCGCAAATGGTGGATGAAGGCAAGCTCGAGGTACCGATCGCGCATGTCTATTCGCTGGAGCAGGTCCAGGACGCCTACCGCGAGCTCGAAGCGCGGCACACGCGCGGCAAGATTGTGCTGGTGCCCTACTACTAGTGCAGCGTTCCCGAAGTGGCTTGTCGATTCGTGGCATTGGTGATGATCTGCTCGCATTACTGCTTGGGACGACGGGCGTGTTTCGTAGCTGGTTGTCGGCGTCTGCTTCGGCGTCCCGCTTTTCCAGAGCCGGGTTACGCGCCTGGTAGCTGGACGCTCTGGAATGTGAGGACCTCAGCGAGCTTGTCGAAGTGGACGTCGCGATGGAATACCGCAACGGCTCCGTGCTCTGACGCGGCCGCGGCGATGAGCGCGTCCGTGAGTGGCACGCGGTGGTATCCGTCGCTTTGCTCCGCCAGCTCGCCGATGGCGCTCGTCGGCGCGTCGGCCACGGCGCGATCGTTTCGCCAGGATTCGGAAGCCATCGAGCTCGCTCTCAAGCGCAACGTACTCGGAACTGCTGCGGGCCGAATAGAGGATCTCCATTCGCACGATCGGCGTAATCCACAGCCGGTCGTCGCTGATCGCTGCCCTGATGAGCCCAGCGAGCTCAGCAGGCAGCGACGAGAATCGCCACCAGGCTGACGCATCGATGATGAACGGCGCGTCACCGCGCAGTAGCTCGACAGCGTCCACCGCCTTGCTAGGAGTCCTCGCCCGTCAGCTGCTCGATGTGCTTGAGTGTCTCGTGATCCAGCCCGTCTGGGCTGAGCGCTCGCTCGATGAATCGCTGGCGCCGTTCGAGGCGCTCTGCATCGGTCAACGTCGCGCTCTTCTCGGGTCCCGGGATCGTGCTCTGGACTGGATGCCTCATCGCCACCAGCGTAGCGCCTAGACACGCCGGTCAGCGCCGCGCAAGGTTGCGGCGGGGCTGGTAGAGCAGCGAGGGACTATCCGTTGCGATTGGGAGGAGGATCCCATGACCACTTCTGCTGTCCTTGATGTCGCCGGACGGCGTCGCTCGTCGGCGACGCTGCCTGGGTATCACGCTGGCCCCACTTCGGGTCGGCCTTGGTCCAGTGCCGGTGTGCGCGTCGAGCTCCGTCGGCTCGCCGCACAAGCTGGCGTGCGACGTCGGTTCGCGCCGCACCAGCTACGCCACGCCACGCGGTCGAGCTTGCCCGAGAGGGCGTCCGCTGAACATCATCCAACGCCAACTCGGCCACGCGAACCTCGGGACGACGTCGGTCTACCTGCAGGGCATCGACCCGGAAGAGATCATCGCCACTGTCCACACAAGACGCGCCCCAATGATGTCCACCACCACCGGGCTGCGCTTCTGAGGCGTAAATACATCGGTCGGGCGGGAGCCCAAGCGCCCCCGTCCGGCCGCAGCGCAATCGCCCCAGCCACCAAGAACTCGGCACCAACAACCGCGTTGACATCCAATGCTCCTCGTCCAAACCACTACTCTCGCCGCGGAGGCCGAGGACTCTCGCCTTGGCGACGAAGCGGGAGCAAGGTCGTCGGAGCGTCCCCTGCCGATTCCCCGGTCCGGCACAGAAGACAGGTTGACCGTGCGCTGATGGCGCGGGGAAGCAGTTCCGTCGACGGCCCCTGACCGCGACACCGCGTGGTCTGTACACCTTGCTGCGTGCGGTCGTACCCCTGACCCTTACACCTCAGCCTTGGACAGGTCCTACACGTCGACCAGCTCGGCGATCTTGGCTGCGATGTCCGCCATCGAGTCTTCTGCAGTGCTTAGGCCGCTTCGCGAGCCGAGCAAGGGGCTGACCTCCCGGAGAGCCTCGTAAGTCGTCCCGTGCACAACGGGAATGAGCTGGTCGCGCGCCAGCAGCTCCGAGGGCTCCTTATCCGCGATCCCTCCGACGCGAGGCGGGTCAGCAGCGCAGGGGTGACCAGCACGATCCCCGCTCGCGACTTCGCCAGGCCCTTGTCGATTGCGCGAAGCAACGGTGCGCCGAGCACGACGTCCTTCTCGCTAAACCAGACCGACACGTCGTTGGATTCGAGCAGGTCGTGCAGCTCCTGGGCAGCACCGCGCCGGTCATCCCAAGCGTGGCAGAGGAAGATGTCGCGAAGGTCAGGGTAGGCACGCGCTCGCTCCTCGACCGTACGGCGAACAGGAGTTAGGGACCGCACTTCGGCAGGCGTGTAGGTTACGGCCGAGTTGCTTGACGACCAGCTCGGCCGCGCGCTTCTGCTGAACCCGCCTCCGCTGCTCGTGCCGCCTCCACCGCTGCGCGGCTCGAGAAGCCCTGGATAGCTACGGTGAACGAAGTAGCTCGGCAGAATGAGGATTATGACTTCTATATGGTGAGCCAGGTCGCGCACCTGTTCTTCGTGGCGCACAAGCCCTCCGTCGTGTGACGTTCTCATCAACTTCGTGTCTTGACACTCTCACGACTGCTTCCGTCCCAATGCGAGTGCGTGGGTTGTGGTCCGCAGCGTGCCCGCTCTGGACGGAGGCTGTCGCGTAATGTCCGGCGAGTTGGCGGGGAGCGCGGCTCGCTGGACATTACGCGACAGCCTCGACGAAAAGCAGGCGTGCGAGCAGATCATCACCAATGCTACGAATCGACAAGCCACTTCGGGAACGCTGCACTAGCCGATGACGTGCCTACATGTTGGATCCCAGGCACTGACCCCTGTGGAGGCACAGTGTCGCCACTGAGCCTGCTTCGACGATAGTCTACGCCCTGTTCTGACTGTTTGCGTCGACATAGAGACCACTCGCTCTCCAAGCCGCTTCGGTTTGCCGTGCTGGGCTCGTCCCGTGCTACGAGGCGGGCTGCTCTGTGCGCTGCTGCTCGGGCTCGGCGTGCCTGCCGCCGCAAGCGCATTCACCTGGACCGGGGAAGCGACGAAGGGCCTGCCGGGCTGGTCGGAGGAAGCCAACTGGCAGGGCGGTCTGGCGCCATTGGCGGCCGCGCCCGTGGCCCTTTCTTTCCCACACCTGACTGGTCCGGCCTGCGAAGGCTCCTCGCCTGTGGACTCCTGCTACCACAGCAGCAGCAATCTCACAGGCTTTCTCGTCGAATCGATGCTGCTGGACGACGGCGACGAATACGAGCTGGAAGGCAACCAGATCACGCTCGGCGCCGGTGGTCTGGCCGCCTCTCCAGCAGCCGGCACAAGCGGCGCGGCGGGCGACGTGATCGATATGCCGCTCGACCTGGACGCGTCACAGACCTGGACGGTCTCGGGACGCGAAGGCGGGAGCACGTCAGAGAACGGCCTCGCCGTGGCGCATGGCCTCACAGGCGAAGGCGAGCACCTCACGCTCGATCTCGCAGATGGCGCGATCGTCTATCTCGAAGGAGGCGTCGAGGTGGGACCGCTGGCAGTCGACGGGACCGGTACGGGTGCCGAAGGCGTCTTGAGCCTGGAAGGCAAGGTCAATTCCGAAGATGGCCAGACTGTGAGCGTGAATCACGCGCTGTTTGCAGGTGAAGGCGCCGTCGGCCCGCTGGTGGCGAGCTCCGCCAAGGTTCTGCCTGCCGGCCGCATCGAAGCGGCGAGCGTTGATCTCGACAGCGGCAGCGAAGCCATCTTCGAGCTTGTTGGCGTACTTAAATCCGTGGCGCACTCGGAGCTTATCTCTCACGGTGCGATTGATCTTGGCAGCGCAAAGCTGAGCGTTCGAGCGTTGCCTGCCAGTTCGCCGTACGGCACCTGTCCTGACCTCTCCTCGGGACAAACCTACACGCTGCTGTCCACCACGGGACCGCTGACGGGGGTCTTCGCCAATGCGCACGAAGGCTGGGAGATACCGATCCAATTCGAAGGCGGCTGCACCGAAACGTGGTCGATGCAGATCTCCTATCAGCAGAGCGGAAGCACTGAGACAGTGACAGGCACGCTTGTAGCAGGCCCGCCTTCGATACCGCCTCCACCCTTGACAGTTAATCCATACAAAATCGAAAGCTCGCCACCGACCTACTTCGCCAGCTCCGAACCGTGGGTGGCGCCCACGCCGTGACAGCGCCAACGCCGTCGCGCGTACTTCTGCAAGGCGCGAGATTGACCGTCGAGCATGACGCTGTGCTGGTGAAGCTTCGCTGCAGCGGCAGCGAGGTGTGCGAGGGAAGGCTGCTTCTATCAGCGAGCTCGAGCTCAAAGCCAGGGGGCCGGCACGCGAGCATCGTGAGCATCGGCTCGATCAGCTTCTCGCTCGACGGGAACACGACGAGGACGGTCAAGATCAAGCTGAATCGAGAGGGACATGATCTGTTGCATGGCAATCGTGGCCATATGAATGCCGAGCTTGCGATCGGCGCGGACGGCGGTGCATCGTCAGACTCGGCGCCCAGGCGCGTGCGGCTCGTGAGCTAGACGCCCACCTGGGTGCTGTCCAGCCAGCGCCCAAAGATCTCTCTTGCCAGCGGCACGATCGGGTCGAGGCGGCGCAGATCGACCTGCAGGGCCGCTGGCGCGTTGCCGCCGTGTGCCGCACGCAATTCCTCGGCGTAGCTGTCAATCGCAAGCCAACTCGTGGCGAGCTCAGCGGAGACCTCGAGATGAAACTGGAGCGCGTATGCCCGCCGCCAGAGGAACGCTTGATTGGGATAGGCCGTTGAGCCTGCGAGTGAAGTGGCGCGGGCCGGCAGATCGAAGGTCTCGCCGTGCCATTGGAATGTCGTGAGAGGGGAGCGGAGGTTTGCGAAGACGGGGTCCTCGCTTGCATCCTGCGTCAGCGCGAGATCGTCGTAGATGCCAAGCTCAGGAGCTGGGCCCCGGTAGACGCGGGCGCCGAGGCTCGCGGCCAACAGCTGCGCGCCGAGACAGACTCCCCAATAGGGCAGGCCGGCCCGCACGGCTTCGGCGATGGCGCGCTTCTCGCCTGCGAGCCACGGCAGCTTGTCCTCGTCGTTGACGCTCATCGGCCCGCCCATCGCGACGATGCCCTGGTAGCCGTGCCAATCCGGCAGCGCCTGACCCTCATCGATCTGGATCCGGTCGAAGGCGACGCCGCGCGCGAGCATCTCCTCCTCGTAGGCGCCCGGCGGCTCGCAGGCGATGTGCTGGATCACGAGCAGGCGCATCGCCGAAGGCTATGAGCCGTGGCGGCGGCCGGCCGCGACGTCCGTGGCTCAGCGGAGTGCGCTCGGTTACGCCGAGCGAGCTGCGTGTCGCGCGCATGAGCAACGGCGAGATCGCGAAGGCGCTCTTCATCATCACGCAGACGGTGACGAGTCATCTCTCGGGCGCCTATCGGAAGCTCGGAATCGCAAGCCGCAGCCAGCTTGCCGCGATGCTGAGCGAGGATGCCCGGCGCATCGGACTCGCAGGCCGGGCCGCCGGCGCCCTTGCGGGCGCCGCCACGCGCAATACGCTGGAGATATGCCGCCTGCGCAGCGTCTCGGCCGTGATCGATCTCGGCTCCAACTCCTTCCGGCTGGTCGTCTTCCACGGCGAGCGAGGGTTGGTGGCAGCGCACCGACGAGATATACGAGGCGGTCCGAATCGGCGAGGGCCTGGCGGCGAGCGGCCGCCTCGGGCGCGAGCCGCTCGCGCGCGCGCTTGCGACGCTCGACGTTTCGCGCACTTCGCCGGGCCAGCGGCCTCGCGGGGAGGAGTCGACGCGGTGCCACGAGCGCGATCCGCGACGCCGAGAACGCGGAGGAGTTCCTTGGGCGGCGCGCGAGGATCGGCTGCCGGTGCGCGTGCTCTCGCGCGAGCAGGAGGCCCGCTACGGCTACCTCGCGGCGGTCAACTCGACCACGCTGACCGCGGCTGCGTGCTCGACCTCGGCGGCGGCTCGCTGCAGCTCGTGCACGTCGCCGGCCGCCTCGCGCAGCGAGATCGAACTCCTGGCCGCTCGGCGCGGTCCGGATGAGCGAGCGCTTCCTGCCGGTGAACGGGCCCGCCACGACGGCAGCTCCAGGCGCTGCGCGAGCACGTTGCCGAGCAGCTGACCCAGTCGCCGTGGCTCGGCGAGGCCGGGCGCGGGATCGTCGGCATCGGCGGCACGGTCCGCAACCTGGCCGCCGCCGCGCAGCGCGCGGCCGGACTGCCCTCCAACGGCGTGCAGGGCTTGGTGATCGGCTCGACGTGCTGACGAGCTCGATCGAGCGGCTCGCGGCGCTGCCTGCCAGGGAACGCGCGAGCGTGCCCGGCATCAAGCCCGCGCGCGCCGACCTGATCCTGGCCGGGGCGGTCGTCGTCGCAGGGCGTGCTGCGCGCCGGCGGCTTCGGCGGCCTCGAGGTCGACCGAGGCGGGCCTGCGCGAGGGCGTCTTCTTCGAGCGCCACTGGCGCGCCGAGAGCCGCCGCTTTCGAAGACGTGCGAAGGGAGAGCGTGCTCAACCTCGCCGGCCAGTACCACCTCGACGTCCGCACACGCGCCACGTCGCGAGCTCGCGCTCGGGATGTTCGACGAGCTCGCCGCCCTCGGCCTGCACGACGGCGATCGCGCGAGCGCGAGCTGTTCTGGGCGGCGAGCATCCTGCACGACATCGGGATGTCGGTCGACTACGACGACCACCACAAGCACTCGCGCTACCTGATCCTCAACGCCGGCCTGCCCGGCTTCACGCCCGCGGAGGTCGCGATCATCGCGCAGGCGGCGCGCTACCACCGCAAGGGCATGCCCGAGCCCGGCCAGCTGCGCCGCTGTTCGGCGCGGGCGACGGGGAGCGCCTGGACCGCTGCGCGGTGCTGCTGCGGCTGGCCGAGGACCTCGAGCGCTCGCGCGACCAGCTCGTGCGCGAAACGGACTGACGCGCACGAACGGGTCGACTCACCTTCGCCGACGGCGAGCCGCCGTGCCGCGGTGGGCCGCAGGCGCGAGCGCGACCTCTTCGAGCGCGCCTTCGGGCGCAGCCTCGACATCGCCGCCTGAGCTACGGTGCCGCCCAGAGCTCCGGAGCCCGCCCGGCGCAGTCGTAGAGCACGAGGCTGTAGAGGTTGTTGTGGACAGCGCCCCAGAGGTGGGAGGGGGATGAAGCGGCAGGCCCGCAAGTGTCGCCGCCGTCGCGCCGTTGCCGCCGCGGCTCGAGTAGGGGCCGCCGAGCAGGACATAGCGCGCCTGGTGGCGTTCCACGAGGTGTGCGAGGCCGCCGGCGCTGAGCGCCGGGTCGGTGCCGCTGTAGCCGGCGAGCGCAGCCGCGTGGCTGCCCATCAGGATGAGCGGCGCCGCGGTGACCGAGGAGACCGTGAGCACCGAGAAGCGCCGGGTGGGATGGTGACGGTCGAGGTAGCGCAGAAGGCCCCTGTACTCCGGCAGTTCCTTCGGCGCGAGGCCGAGGCCGCCGAAGCCGGGCGCGCCCCAGGGGCCGGCGACCGGGAAGGTGCCCTGCGCCGGAGCGCCCCAGGTCGCCGCCGCAAACCCTGTCGGGGCGACCAGCAACACGGCCAGCACGGCGGCTAGCGACCAGCGTGCCAAGCGGCGCGCCAGCACCGCGAGCGCCACGCCGAGCACGCCGCAGAGGATCAGGATCGGCGGCACCATTGCATGTACTGGCTCCGGTCGAGCAGCACGATCTGGGTCACGACGGTGGCCGCGATGCTCAGCGCGAGCAGCCACGCCCATCTGGCGTCGCGGCGCAGCAGCGCCGCGAGGGCGACCACCCCCGCCGGCCATCGCCGAGGCGCCTGGGCCGAGCGCCGAGGTGTAATAAAGGTGGACGGTCGCCGGCGAGGCTCAACACCACTGCCTCCACGGCGAACCATCCCCCGAGCACGAGCAGGCCGGCGAGCTTCGGGTCGCGGCGGCCAAGCGGCGCGCTGCCGTTGCTGCGAGCGGGCCTTCGCCACGAGCCGGCCAGGAGCGCGAGCAGCGCGAAGGCGCCTCCGCAGCGAGAGCGGCAGCAGCCAGCCGGCCTGGCCGCCGAGCGCCTCTTCGAGCAGGCGCAGCGGCACGGGCGCTTTGCCGAACGGCGTCGGTTTGCTCGCCCGGCCGTATGGCAGGTACTCAAGGGGGGCTTCCGGCTTCGGCTTGCCCGCCGGCGCGATGATCTCGCGCACGGTCGGGATGCTGAGGGGGATGTGGAGATCGCGTGCCCAAGCGGCCCGAAGGCGTGCAAGGCCAGTTCTTCGGTTTCCTGGTGGTTCGCCCCGGCTTCTTCGAATGCGAGCTTTGTCGGTAGCGGCGCGTTGGCGCCGCTACCGACCGGGATCAAGACCGGCCCGCCGGTCTGGCCACCGATCCGCCCGAGCCCGTTGTAGGCGAAGGTCAGCCCGAGCTCTGAGTTGTCCAGCGAGCTGCCGACGTAGGGGCGGCGGCTCGCGGGCGTCACGTCCACGAAGCTGAGCCAGGCGATCGAGATCACCGCCATCACCGCGCCTGCGATCAGTAGCTTCCAGACCCGGGAGGCAAGCGGTCCCGGCGCGCAGATCAGGTAGCCGAGTGCGATCCCGGGCACCACCAGGTAGGCGGCAAGCGTCTTGGTATTGAACGCCAGCGCGACGAGGATTCCGCACAGCACGATGCTTCGCAGCCGTCCGCTCTGGATCGCCCGCAGCGCGACCCAGCAGGAGAGGGTCATCAGCAGGATCAGCAGGGCGTCCGGGTTGTTGTCGCGATTGACGGCGACGAACGCGGGAAAGACCGCCAGGCAGAGGGCTCCCATCAGCGCAGCGGGGCGCCCGAAGGGACGCGCCATCGCCAGGTAGAGAGCACCCACGCAGAGCACCCCCGCGATCGCCTCCGGCAGCAGCAGAGCCATGGGGGTGAAGCCGAAGATCTTCGCGCTCACGGCCTGCAGCCAGATCGCAAGCGGCGGCTTGTCGAGGGTGATCAGCCCGCCCGGGTCGAAGGAGATGAAGAGGAAGTTGTGCAGCGAGAGCAGCATCGACTTCACTCCGGCGGAGTAGAAGTTGTTCGCCCACCCGTTGCGGGAGAGGTCGTAGACGTTCAGTACCGCGGAGAGCCCGAGGATCGCCGCCAGCGCAAAGCGGTGCGGCGCAAGCACTCCAGGCCGCCTCCGGCCAGCATGCCGCATGCGCGGGGCGCCGATCGGCGGGGGGATTGTCGTCTGTGATGTCGCGTTCATGTGTGGCGAGATCGGGGTGCTGCGGTGTGAGCGCACGTTGCGCTCAAAGCCCCCGGAGTCCTCGACGCCCCGGCGGCCGCGCTGACCTTCTCGATCGCCGACCCCTCACAGGCGAACCGCGAAAGCAAAGCGCATTCGCTGCTAAGAGGACGTTAAGACGCCCTTCAGCGCGCCACAGACGATAAGGCAAGCTCAGCGCAGCACGTCGAGCAGGCGCTGCAGGTCGCTGTCGTCATTCCAGGCGCCGACGGAGGCACGCAGCCACGGCCTGCCGGGGATGTCGCGCAGCACGACGCCCCGCTCAGCGAGCGCCGCACGCTCCTGCAGCGGATCTGGGCTCCAGAAGGAGACCAGCGTGCCTGCTGAGCCTGCGACCACCTCGCGGCCGGCCCGGCCGAGCATCTCGCAGAGGCGGCCCGAGAGCTGCCTGGCCCGCTCGTGCACCTGCGCCCAGCCCTCGGCCTGCAGCGTCTGCGCCGCCGCGAGCGCGCAGGCGAGCGTCTCCGCGCTCAGCGCAAGGGTGTCAAGACGGCGGGAGTCCTCGTGCAGGCGAGCGCCGAGGCCCTCCTCGGGGTCCTCGATGTTGCCGTAGCCGCGGCGCTTGACCGCAAGGCGGCTGCGCAGTTGCGGGCTCGTGTAGAGCATGCCGGTGCCGTCGGGGCCGCAGAGCCACTTCTGGCCGGCGCCGGCGTAGGCGTCGCAGCCAAGGCGATGCAGATCCACGGGCACCGCGCCCGCGCCCTGGGCGCCGTCCAGCACGAGTGGGACATCGGCCTCGGCAAGCGCCGCGGGGCAGTGCCGGCCGGTCATCCAGCTGACGTGCGAGCAGGTGATCAGGCGGGTGCGCGGGCCGGCGTGCGCGTGGATCTCCATGAAGGGGGCAAGCCGAACGCTCACGCCGACTGCTTCTCGCGCGGCCGCGAGCGCGCCGAGCAGCCCCGGGTGCTCCTCATCGCTCGTGAGGATCTCATCGCCCTCGCCGAGGCCAAGACCATCCACCACGATCGAGAGCCCCTCGCTCGTACAGGTTGTGAGCGATAGGTCCGCGGACTCGCAGCCCAATGCCTCCGCATAGCAGGCGCGCAGCTCCTCGCCGAGCTCGCCGCGACGTTCGAAGTGCTCCTTGGCGCGACCACCGCGCGCCTGGACCTCCAGCTCTCGCTGCGCCGCTCGCACCGCCGCGGCGGGCAGCGGGCCGTCGGTGCCGGCATTCAGGTAGGCGAGACGATCCAGAACAGGGAATTGGGCGCGAAAGCCGGCGGCCGCCATCCGGCGCAGGATATCCGGCGGCTCTGCACGATCGCTTGCACTCGGTTGCCGAGACGGGCCGAAGAGGAGTGGGAGGCCATTGCGTCGAACAAGACCGCCGATGAAGCGCGCCGCCACAACCACACCCCAGAACCCCCTTGAGGGCATCGAGGGCCACCTCACCCTCTCGACCTACATCCAGTCCCGCTTCGAGCAGTGCTCACGCTCGCAGAAGGACGTCGCCCAGTACATCGTCGACCACCTCGACGAGGCGGCCTTCCAGACCGCCGAGGAGCTCGCGCGCAGGGCCAACACTTCGAGCTCCACCGTCGTGCGCTTCTCCCAGGCGCTCGGGTTCGAGGGCTTTCCCGAGCTGCAGGCAGCCGCCCGGGATGAGTACAGGCGCCTTCACACCGGCTCAAACGGCACCGGCGAGGCCGCCAGCAACGGCCACGGCGGCCCGCTGTTCTCGCTCGACCAGACCGAGTTCGAGGCCGCGATCCTCGCCGACCATCTGAACATCGAGCAGACCGCGCGCAAGGTCTCCCGCCAGAGCCTCGACGAGCTCGTCGAGGCGATCGCGGGCGCGAGCAGGGTGCTCGTCGCCGGCACCGACCAGATGGCCTTCTTCGCAAGCTACCTGCGCCACCTGCTGATGCTGCTCGACCTGCGCGTGGAGATCGCCGCGAGCCCCTCCCAGGAGGTGCTCTCGAGGCTCGGGCGGATCGATGAGGACAGCATCGTGATCGCGCTCTCGGCGGGCAGGCCGCATCCGCTCGTCATCCGCGCGCTGAAGCTCGCCCGCCACCGCAAAGCAAAGACTGCGGCGATCACCGACGCGACCCTCTCGGAGGTCGCAAAGCTCGCGCAAATCCGGCTCTACTACAGCTCCTCCACGCCTGCCTACGTGCGCTCGCACACGGCGCTGCTATCGCTGATCCAGGCGATCGCCTACGCCGTCTACTCGCGCGATAGCGATTCCTACGAGGATCGCATCAAGGCGTTCCGCCTCAAGTAGGAGACCAGGCCGCATGCGGCCTGGTCCCGGGGACGTGCATGCACGTCCCCGCCGACCGGCGCATGCGCCGGTCGGGATACACTGCCTCCCATATGAGAGACGAGGCAACCTTTACCGTCAAGTCCGGCCTGGCGGACATGCTCAAGGGCGGCGTGATCATGGACGTGGTCACCGCCGAGCAGGCCAAGGTCGCAGAGGACGCCGGCGCCTGCGCGGTGATGGCGCTGGAACGCGTTCCCGCCGACATCCGCCGCGACGGCGGGGTCGCGCGCATGTCAGACCCGCAGATGATCGCCGAGATCCAGGAGGCGGTCAGCGTCCCCGTGATGGCCAAGGCCCGGATCGGGCACTTCCTGGAGGCCCAGGTGCTGGAGGCGATCGAGGTCGACTACATCGACGAGTCGGAGGTGCTCACGCCCGCCGACGAGGCCAACCACATCGACAAGTGGGCCTTCAAGGTCCCCTTCGTGTGCGGCGCGACGAACCTCGGCGAGGCGCTTCGGCGGATCGGCGAGGGCGCGGCGATGATCCGCTCCAAGGGCGAGGCCGGCACCGGCGACATCGTGGAGGCGGTGCGCCACATGCGGCGCATCACCGGCGAGATCAAGGCGCTCGCGGCGCTTGGCGAGGCCGAGCTTCCAACCGCGGCCAAGGAGCACGGGGCGCCCCTCGAGATCGTCAGGGATGTCGCTTCCCGCGGCAAGCTGCCCGTGGTGCTCTTCTGTGCCGGTGGGATTGCCACGCCGGCCGATGCGGCGCTGATGATGGCGCTTGGCGCCGAAGGCGTGTTCGTGGGCTCCGGCATCTTCAAGTCGGAGGATCCGCAGGTGCGGCGAAGGCGATCGTCGAGGCGACCACGCACTGGCAGGACCCGGCGCGAGTCGCCGCCGCCTCGCGGGGCCTTGGAAATGCGATGGTGAGCCTTGAGAACGCGAAGCTGAAGCCAGAGGAGCAGCTCGCCACACGCGGGTGGTAGGACGGCCGATGACGCGGCGCTGGCCGAGTCGGGGATGTGAGCGAAGCGAACGTCTCCCTGATTTGGTGGCGTCCTCGGTCGCTCGTGTGCTGGCCGAATCGGGGATGCGAAGCGTCTCCCGATTCGGCACACTTCGCTCCCTGCGTCCTTGCATCGCTTGGTCCTCGACCGTCCTACGAGCGCAGTGATCGAGCAGGGTCGGCCGTTGATCGGCGTGCTTGCGATTCAGGGGGACTTCGAGGCCCACGGCAGGATGCTTGCGAGCCTCGGCACCGCGGTGCGGGAGGTGCGCACGGTCGCCGACCTCGCGGGCCTCGACGGCCTCGTGATCCCGGGCGGCGAGTCGACCGCGATCACGCTCGGAATCGAGCGCGAGGGGCTTGTGGAGCCACTGCGGGAGATCGCGCGGCGTGTGCCGGTGCTCGGCTCCTGCGCGGGGCTGATCATGCTCGACAGGGAGCACCTCGGCGTGATGGACATCCTGGCCAGCCGCAACGCCTTCGGGCGTCAGCTCAGAAGCTTTGAGATCGACCTTCAGCTCGAGAGCATCGAGGGACCGCCGCTGCGCGGCATCTTCATCAGGGCGCCGTGGATCGCCGAGCATGGACCGAGCGTGGAGATCCTTGCCGAGGTCGACGGGCACCCTGTGGCCGCGCGCCAGGGCGACACGATCGCCGTGGCCTTCCACAGCGAGCTGACAGACGACGACCGGGTGCACCGGCTGCTGCTCGACGCGGTTGCCGCTCGCGGGCAGGCCGCGGCGCGATGAGGATCGCGGTTGCCGCCGACGAGCTGACCGGCGTCGCGGGCCGCGTCGTGCAGGAGCTGCGTGAGCGCGGTCACGAGCCGATCCTGCATGGCGCGCTCGCCGAAGGGGAGCGCCAGGATTGGGCCTTCGCCAGCGAGGCCGCTGCGCGGGAGGTTGCCGAGGGCAGGGCCGAGCAGGCGATCGTCTGCTGCTGGACGGGCACCGGCGCATCGATTGCCGCGAACAAGGTGCGCGGGATTCGCGCCGCGCTGTGCGCCGATGCGCAGACGGCAGAGGGGGCGCGGCGCTGGAACGACGCCAACGTGCTTGCGCTGAGCCTGCGCGCCACCTCCGAGGGGCAGCTCTCCGAAATCCTGGACGCCTGGTTTGCGGGCCGGCCAAGCGATGAGGATGGAGATGTGTCAAACATCAGGCGTCTGGAGGAGATCGAGCAGCGCTAGATCGGCGGCGGCTTGGCTTTTCACAGTCGGAGACACCGCAGGCTCCATGCCTTGCCCGTGGACCGCGTTGCAGCGCCCTATAGACCGTGTGTGTGACGGTCCGTGCATGGTGCGCTTGCCGTAGCGATGGAAATACGGCTGACTTTTGCTTGCACGCAAGATTTGCGTGTGGACAAAATACTGAAATCCACCTCAGCGAGGACAGGAGGGACGATGAAGCGCATAATCGCAGCCCTTGGGCTGGCGGTGCTGGTCTGCACGATCGGCGCGACGTCAGCCTCGGCGACCGACTTCAAGGTCACGTCGCTTGCATCGGGCGTGCTGAAAGGCAAACAGATCTCCGGCTTACTCGGAGAACAGAGGTTCTTAGTCGAAGCTTCCCACGAAATCGTTTGCAAGAAAGCGACGATCAGTGGGTTAGTGATCGCATTAGAAGCAAACGCGCAGCCGGCGAAAGTCACCTACGGGGAATGTACAGGCGCCGGTCTGTCGGTCGAAGTGCCAGAAGCAGAATATGAATTCAGTGCTGAAGGAAAGTTCGCGATAATAAAAGAAATATTAATCAAAATAGAAAGCATCGTCAAATGCACGGTTAAGATTAAACCCCAAACGGAACTCGAAAGCGTTACGTACAGTCCTACAGAAAAACTGACGAAAAAACTGGAAGTGACCGTCAAAGCAGCAAAAGTAGAATCCGAAGTTAGCGGTGGCGGCGGCTTGTGTGGTAAAGAAGGCAAAGACACCGCAGGACGGTACTCGGGCACGGATGAAATAGAAATCGAAGGCGCTGAAATCGAGACCCAAGCCGAAACGCTCGTCCCCGGCGCCTGCGTGCAGGTGGGGGCCAGGGAGGGTAACTTCAAAGACGCCGGATGCACCATGGCGGAAGTCAAAGGGAACTACACCACGATTCTCTGCAGGCAGCTGGCCGGTGTCCATCTGCGTCCCTTCTCGGACAATGCCTGCAGCATGGCTAACCTGATCGGACCGTGGTATGAAACGGTCTGCGTCGAACGGTTGCCGGCAACGCACAAATGGGCGAACAATGTATGCAATATGGCGGCTCCTATGAACAACGGTGCTTGGGAACTGTTCAAAACCTGAGCCGACGCACTGACGCAAATCCGATCTGAAGAGAAGACCGGATGCCTCCATCTGGAGGTTCATTAGCCTCAGGAGGATCTGCGCTCGACCGGCCCGCGCCGGCGGGCGCAGATCCGACAGTTGCGGACCGACTGCTGGGTGGGGAACTCGCTAGTGCACTTCGAAGCGCACGACGCCATCCTGCTCGACCTCTTGCACCTCATCGCCCGCGCGCAACAGGTCGATGTGGCCGAGCACCTCTGAGAGGGTGAGGTATGCCTGGGTGACGGCGACGTTGCCCCAGAGCTCCTGTGCCACCTCGTGAGCTGTGCGGGGGCCGCTCCTGAGCATCCGAAGTATCCGCTCGGCGCGGCGGGCGTGCATCTGCAGCCGTTCATCGATCAGTGGCCCGTGATCGCCAAACGGCGGGCCATGGCCTGGCAGCACCACCTCGAGGTCCAGGGACTGAGTCGCCTGCAACGACTGGATGTAGGTGATCAGCGAGCGTGGGCGGGGACCGGTGAAGTCGGCAGGTGCGTCGAGTGGCCGCGTGATCATCGCGTTGGAGGAGATGTGCTTGAGGAGGTGATCGCCACCGAGCAGCATGCGCCGGTCGCGATCGAGGAAGACCGTGTCAGACGGACTGTGCCCCGGTCGGTGCAGGACCTCCAGGGTGCGGTCGCGCATCCGCAGCTGCTCCCCATCGCCTAGGTGGCGCTCGACCTCGACCTTCGCGCCCCATCCCCTGAAGCTCGCCGAGACCGCGCGCAGGGCGCTTACGACATCCGGCGGGATTCCGTGGCGCAGCATCACCTGCTCGGCGTAGACGTCGTCGCGTTCTGCTTCCTGGCCAAACGCGCCGAGATAGGGGGCCAGGGCGTTGAGGGAGGCAACTTCGGCGCCTGCGCGGCGGGCGAGGATGCTGGCCAGACCGAAGTGGTCGATGTGCTGGTGGGTGACGATCAGCAGGTCGATGTCCTGCACGCGGTGCCCAAGCCGGGAGAGCGCCTGTTCGAGCTCGTCGAGCGCCTTGGCGGAGTTGGGTCCGGAGTCGACGAGCGTGAGCGGGTCGTCCTCGATCAGATACGCGTTGACGCGACCGACCCTGAAGGGCGTGGGGATCGGCAGTCGCCTTATCCCCGCCTCCACGAGCTGCTGCTCCAGCTCGCGGTCGCGCTCCTGCTCGGCGTCGAGGCCGTCCTCTTCGGTGCCAGGCTGGGAATCCGCGCTCAAGAGCGGATCAGCTCCAGCACCTCGTCGCGGCGGCGCTCCATGTCCTCGCGAGAGATCAGCGACTCGAGGCACAGCCGCAGCAGCGGCTCGGTGTTGGAGGGCCTGACGTTGAAGTGCCAGTCCTCGTAGTCGATCGAGATGCCATCCAGCCGGCTCTGCTTGGCATCCGCGTAGCGCTGCGCGATCTGCTCCATCTTGGCCTGTTGATCTGCGACCTCGGAGTTGATCTCGCCTGAGATGAAGTAGCGCTCGCTCAGGGGGGCGAGCATCTGCGACATGGTCTTGACGGAGGTGGAGAGCAGCTCGAGGATCAGCAGCGCCGGCAGGGTGCCGGAGTCCGCGCAGTAGAAGTCCCTGAAGTAATAGTGCCCGGAGACCTCGCCGCCGAACAGCGAACCCTCCTTCTTCATCCGCGTCTTGAAGAAGGCGTGCCCGACGCGGTTGACCTCCGGTGTCCCGCCGGCGGCCCTGATCGTGTCAGGCGCGGCCCGGGAGGCCCTCACGTCATACAGGATCGTCTCGCCAGGATGCTTTGCGAGCAGCGCCTTGGCCAGCAGCGCCGTGAGGAAGTCGCCGTCCACGAACTCGCCGTGCTCGTCGATGAAGAAGCAGCGGTCGGCGTCGCCGTCCCATGCGATGCCAAGATCGGCGCCGCTCTCGCGCACCTTCTCGATGACGAAGGTCCTGTTCTCGGGTAGGAGCGGATTGGGCTCGTGGTCTGGAAAGTTGCCGTCCGGGGTCCAGTAGGTCTCGATCAGCTCCAGCGGCAGCGCTGCAAGCAGCGGCCCGACCATCGGCCCGGCCATCCCGTTGCCGCCGTCGAGCACGACCGTGAGCGGCCTGATCGAGGCCGGGTCGATGAAGCGCAGCGCGGCCTGCTGGAACTCGGCGTAGATGTCAACCTCCTGCGCGCTGCCGGGTTGGCCCGTGGGCTCCGGCAGGCCGGCTTCGATCTCCCGCCGCATGTCCTGGATGCCGGTCTCGCCGGAGAGTGCGAGCGCGCCCTCGCGCACGAGCTTGGCGCCGGTGTATGCCTTCGGATTGTGCGAGGCGGTGCACATCAGCCCGCCGTCCAGGCCGCGGGAGCCGACGAGCCAGTAGAGCATCTCGGTGCCGACCTGCCCGGCGTCGAGCACGTCGGCGCCCTCGGCGAGAATGCCCTGGCGGTAGCGGGCGACCATCTCGGGGGCGGTCAGGCGCATGTCGCGGCCGAGGCCGATCCGCAGGCTCTGAACAGGCTTTCCGGAGAGGCTTGAGAGCACGCGGGCAAATGCCCGCCCGATCTGCTCGGCGAGGTCCCCGTCGAACTGCTCGCCGTATATGCCTCTGACGTCGTAGGCCTTGAAGATGCCCGGGTCGAGCGCGAGAGCCATCACCCTGCATCCTATGCGCCGAAGGGGGCCGGAGGTCGGCTGGCAGGCGGGCGCCGGCAGCCACCTAAACTCAAGTGCATGTCAGGACATTCCAAGTGGGCGAGCATCAAGCACAAGAAGGCGATCGTCGATTCGCGGCGGGGCGCCCAATTCACCAAGCTCGCGCGCGCGATCACGGTCGCGGCGCGCGACGGCGGCGGGGACCCGGCGGGCAATGCGGCACTGGAGAACGCGATCGTCAAGGCCAAGGCGGCATCGATGCCCAAGGACAACATCGAGCGCGCGATCGCCAAAGGCACCGGGGAGGGCGGTGACGCCAGCGCGTTTGAGTCCGTGCTCTATGAGGGCTATGGACCGGCGGGGGTGGCGGTGCTCGTGGAGACGCTGACCGACAACCGCAACCGCACCGGAGCCGACGTGAGGCACCTGTTCACGAAGTTCGGCGGCAGTCTCGGCGAGCCGGGTTCGGTGGCTTACCTCTTCGACAAGAAGGGCGTGATCGCGATCGACTCAGATGCCGTGAGCGAGGACGATCTGATGGTCGCGGTCGAGGCGGGGGCGGAGGACGTGGCCACCGACGATGACGTCTATGAGGTCGTGACCGACCTCGCGGACTTCCAGGCCGTCCGGCAGGCGCTCGATCAGGCGGGGATCGAGATGCAAAGCGCGGAGATGCTCTACCGGCCGAAGAGCCTCGTGCCGATCCCGCACGAGGGCCAGGTCGTCAAGCTGATGAAGCTGATCGACGCGCTCGAGGACAATGACGACGTCGAGGCTGTGCATGCGAACTTCGACGTGCCGGCCGAGATGCTGGAGAAGGTCGCGGGCTAGCGGTGGCGTCCGGGGATTCGGGGATCGCCGCCTCCCAGCTGGTCGTCGTCTACGAGTACGTGGCGGACATCGTGGAGCGGCGGGGCGCCCACCGCGAGGCTCACCTGCAGTGGCTCTCCGGCTGGCAGGCGGACGGGCGGCTGCTCGCGGCGGGCGTGCTCGGCGATCCGCCGAATGGCGCCCTGTTCATCTTGCGCGCGGATGCCGACGCGCAGGCGATGATCGACGGCGATCCCTATCTCGCCGCCGGCCTGGTTCTCTCCGCGCGTGTGGAGCCCTGGTCGGTGAGCGTGCGCTGAGCGCCGCGCTCACGCTTCGGGGTCGGCGTAGCGTGCGACGGTGAAGGCGAGGATCAGCGGCACGTTGATCCCGAAGACGAGCAGCATGCCGCTCAGCACCACGAGCGTCCCGCCGCTCACACCGTCGTAGACGAATACGTACTCGAGCATCCCTGCGATCACAACGTAGGCGAGCAGGCCCCACCGTGCGACCTGGGAGAAGCGGCGCCAGGCGAAATCGCGCGCGCGGCTGAGCATCGCGATGTTGAGCAGGAGCAGCGCAGCCGAGAGTGCGAGCAGGACGATCGGGAACGCGAGCGTGACGTGGCCCGGCATCTTGGCGGCCAGGTAGATCCCGCCGATCACGATCAGCGTGAGCGTTGCGACTGCGACCTCGGTCACCGGCGGCAGGTCGCGCTCGGGGACCGCCGAGGCCGGGTGCGCCGGAGGCCCGGCGGGCGAGGGGAGGGCGCTCATCCCGCCGCCACCTTGGTCATGATCACCAGTGTGGCCACCTGCATCGCCCCGGTGATGCCGGCCGTGTAGATGAAGCGCTTCATCAGCTTCTCGATCACCGCAGGGTTCGGCTGCGGCTTTCGCATCTCGAAGAGCACCGCGATGTTGGCGGGCTCGAGCAGGCCGAGCGCGATCACCGCCATCACGCCGACCACGATGTAGGAGGCGACGAGCCACCCGTGCTGGGCGAAGCCGGGATCGAGGTTGCCGAGGTGACGTGCGAGCTGCCATCCGGCGCCGAGCGTCATCGTCACGAGCGTCGGCATCAGCAGCGACATCTTTGGCATCAGCCGGGAGGAGAGCTCGATCCGGGCGGGGATCGACATCCTGCCCATGATTGGCCCGAGCAGCAGCCCGAGGAAGAGGTCGATCGCGGTCCACAGCGCGCCGCCGACGACGTGGTAGAAGTCGAGCGCCCACAGGGAGTTGGTCGCGATTGCGGCGATCATGCCGCCGATCACCACCGCCACGATCGGCAGCCCGCCGAGCGGCACGATGCTCCGCGGCACCGCCGGGCGCGGCAATGAGACCACTCCCGCGGGAGGAGCTGAAAGGTCATGTACAGCCTGGGCCATCCTCGATCCTCCTGTCGCTCAGGGCTCGCGTACGGTGGAGCCCATTCCCTCGCGGCGCATCCTACCGGCTTGTGGCAACGGTTACCAAGCTCGAGGCAGGTTTGCCGGACAGGGAGGACTTCCGGCGCCTGGCGCGTTTACCATCAGTCAAGTGCCGCAGCCGCTCCGCGATCCTGCCGTTGCTTCGATCTCACCGGCCGCGGCCGGCAGAGAGACATCGTTCGAGGACCGCTTCAGCGAGCAGGCGCCGGTAGCGCTGATCTCTGGCGTGCAGGCAGTCGTGCGCGCGCTGCTCGACGAGCGGCGCGAGGATGCTCGCCAGGGCGTTCGCAGCGGCGGCTTCGTGAGCGGATACCCGGGCTCGCCACTCGGCGGGCTCGACAGGGAGCTGCAGCGGTGCGGTCGTGCCCTCGGCGAGCTCGGGATCGTCTTCCAGCCGGGTCTCAACGAGGAGCTCGCCGCCACCGCGGTATGGGGCTCCCAGCTTGCGCACCTGCAGCGCTCGGCGAGCGTCGACGGGGTGCTCGGCATGTGGTTTGGCAAGAGCCCGGGACTCGATCGCGCCACGGATGCGCTGCGACACGCGAACATCTGTGGCGTGGGCAGCGCCTCGGGTGCGCTCGCCGTGGTCGGCGATGATCCCGCATGCAAGTCCTCGACCCTGCCGAGCTCATCCGAGCGCACGCTCTCCGGTCTTCTGATGCCGATACTCGCGCCCGCCTCGGTGCAGGACGTGCTCGACCTCGCCCGCCACGGCCTGCGTCTCTCGCGCGCGGCCGGGCTCTGGTGCGCACTGCAGATCGCGGCCGACGTCGCAGACGCCTCGGCCACCGTCCTCCACAGAGGGGATCTGGGACCGGCCGAGCGCCTGGTCGAGCACGTTCCCACCGCGCACCTGCTCGGCGCGCCCTCGGTGCAGGCAGAGCGCAGCCTGGTGGAGGAGCGGCTGCCCGCGGCCATCCGCTATGCGCGCTCGCACGGCCTCAATCGAGCGGTGATCCAGGGGCAGCGCGACGAGATCGGCCTGATTGCCGGCGGCTCGGCCTATGCCGAGCTCACGCGCGCGCTGCACGAGCTCGGGCTGCAGGAGGACCGACTGCACGCACTCGGCGTGCGGATACTGAAGATCGGCATGCCCTGGCCGCTGGACCGCGAGGCGATCCGCGACTTCGCCGGCGGCCTGCGCCGAGTGTTCGTGATCGAGGACAAGCTGCCGTTCCTCGAGACCGAGGTGCGGGCCGCGCTCTACGGCCTCCCGCACGCCCCGGAGGTGCTCGGCAAGCACGACGAGCATGGCAGGCCGCTGCTCAGCTCCTATGGCGCGCTGTCGGCCGACCGGATATCGCTTGCCCTTGGAGGCGTGCTGGACCTGGGCTCGAATACCGAGGCGGCCAAGCGGCTGCAGCGCCTCTCGCGCCAGCGTCCCGCGACAGCGCCACCCCTCGTGCGCACGCCGTTCTTCTGCTCGGGCTGCCCGCACTCGACCTCCACCGCCACCTCGCCCGATACGCTCGTGGGCGCGGGCATCGGCTGCCATGTGATGCTGGTCCAGGGCACGAAATCCGGCACTCGCGCCGGCGAGGTGATCGGGCTGACCCAGATGGGCGGAGAGGGCAGCCAGTGGATCGGGATCTCGCCCTTCGTCGCCGCCGAGCACTTCACCCAGAACCTCGGCGACGGGACCTTTCACCACTCCGGGTCGCTCGCGCTGCGCGCGGCGATCGCGGCCAAGTCGAACATCACCTACAAGCTGCTCTACAACGACGCGGTCGCGATGACCGGCGGCCAGCGCGTCGAGGGCGCGATGTCGGTTGCCGAGATCACGCGGATGCTCGAGGCGGAGGGTGTCGCACGGATCGCGATCACCACCGATGAGCCGCGCCGCTACCGACGTGTGCGGCTCGCGCTCGCGACCAAGGTGTACGACCGCTCGAAGCTTGCGCAGGTCGAGCGCGAGATGAGGGGCGTCCCTGGCGTGACCGTGATCATCCATGACCAGATGTGCGCGGCGGAGCGGCGCCGCCTGCGGCGCCGCGGCAAGCTCGCGGAGCCCGTGGAGCGCGCCTGGATCAACGAGCGCGTCTGTGAGGGCTGCGGTGACTGCGGCGAGGTGTCTGGATGTCTGAGCGTGGAGCCGGTGCAGACCGAGCTCGGTCGCAAGACGAGGCTCCACCAGGCCTCCTGCAACAAGGACATGAGCTGCCTGAGCGGCGACTGTCCCGCGTTCCTGACCGTGCGGCCCACCGCGCGCAAGCAGCCGGCGCCTGCTGCGCCCGAGGGTCTGCCTGAGCCCGCCACGAGCACTCGGTCGGGCACGATCCGGCTGGTCGGCATCGGCGGCACCGGCGTGGTCAGCGCCTCCCAGGTGCTCGCGATGGCTGCGCACCTGGATGGTGCTGGCGTCGCGGTGCTCGACCAGACGGGCCTGAGCCAGAAGGCGGGACCGGTGGTCTCCGATGTGCGCATCGGCGAGGCGGTCGCGGGCGAGGCTGCTCCGCGCGCTCCGCGGGAGAGCGTGGACGTGCTGCTCGGCTTCGATCTGCTCGCCTGTGCCGACTCGCGCTTCCTCGATGCGAGCGACCCGCGGCGCACGGTCGCGATCATCTCCTGTAGCCAGGTGCCGACGGGTGAGATGGTGCTCCGCGCCGACGTGCCGGCGCCCGACCGTGACGCGCTGCTTGCGCGGATCGCGCGTGGTTGCGCCTCGATGCCGGTGCACGCCGACATGCGCCTGATCGCGGAACGCGCCTTCGGCGAAGACCTGCAGGCCAACGTGGTGCTGCTTGGAGCCGCGTGGCAGCTCGGCGTGCTGCCTGTCAGCTGGAGCGCCCTACGGCGCGCGGTCGAGCTCGGCGGCGTCGCGGTGGAACAGAACCTCGCCGCACTTGCCTGGGGCCGAGCGATCGTCGCCGACCCCGCGGCGGTGGGGCGTCTGATCGGCGGCATGGAGGAGGTGCTCACGCTCGAGGCCGCAGAGCTCGAGTTGGTGCGCAGCCGCACCCTGCCAGGCGAGGTGCACGAGCTTGTTGCGCGTCGCCTCGGCGATCTGCGCGAATACGGCGGCGATCGGCTTGCCGAGCGCTATCTCACGGAGCTCGAGCGGATCGCCGCGCGCGAGCGCGAGTGCGTGCCCGGCGGCCACGAGCTGACCAGGTCGGTCGCCCGCCAGCTGCACAGGCTGCTCGCCTACAAGGACGAGTACGAGGTTGCGCGCCTGCACCTGCTGCCGAGCGAGCACAGACGGCGCGAGCGCGAGCTCGGCGCGGGGGCCAGGTGGCAGGTGCACCTGCACCCGCCGGCTCTGCGCGCGATTGGCCTCTCACGCAAGATCCGGCTCGGGCGCTCGGCGCCACCGCTGCTGCACGCCCTGCGCGCCGCCAGGCGGCTGCGCGGAACGCCACTGGACCCGTTCGGCCGCACCCAGATGCGAAAGCTGGAGCGCGCATTGCCGCAGGAGTACCTCACCTTGCTCGACCAGGCGCTCGGGCTGCTCGAGGAGGCGACGCACCCGCAGGTGGTCGCGCTCAGCGAGCAGGCCGAGCGGATTCGCGGCTATGAGCAGGTCAAGCTGCGCAACGTACAGGAGTGGCGCGCGGGCGCCGCCGCGCTGCTTTCGCAGCTGCACGCGACGCGCCGCGGCTGAACACGCCGGGAGGTGCGTAAGCGGCATAATCTCGGCCGATGAGCCTCCAAGGCGCCGCCGGCGCTCCCGACTCGGTCGCTCGAAAGTTGCACGAACGCCGCGAGCTGCCGCCGGTCGCGATCCTCTGTGGCGGGCGCGGCACGCGGCTGCAGGAGCACACCCGGGAGATCCCAAAGCCGCTCGTGGAGATCGGCGGGATGCCGATCGTCTGGCACGTGATCCAGCTCTACGCTGCCCAGGGCTTTGAACGCTTCCTGCTTGCCACCGGCTACAAGGGTGAGCTGATCGAGCGCTTCGCCGCTGAGTGCGAGTGGCCGAATGGGGTGCAGGTCAGCTGCGTGGACACCGGCCTTGACACGCCCACCGGCGGGCGGGTGAAGCTGCTCGAGCCCCACTTCGGCGAGGCCCCGTTCTGCGCGACCTACGCCGATGGTCTGGCCAACATCGACCTACTCGGCCTGCTCGACTTCCACGCCAACCACGGAGGGCTTGCAAGCATGACCGTCGTGCGCCCGGAGCTGCAGTTCGGCGTGGCCGACCTGTCCGGCGATGATGACCGGGTGCTCGGCTTTACCGAGAAGCCCCGCAGCGAGCACTGGATAAACGGCGGCTTCTTCTGCTTCGAGCCCGCCGCGCTCAAGTACATGCGCGCCGACTCGGTGCTCGAGCAGGAGCCATTGCGCGGGCTTGCTCAGGACGGTCAGCTGCACGCCCACCGCCACCACGGTTTCTGGGAGTGCATGGACACCTACAAGGACGCGGTCGCGCTGAACGATCTCTGGGCAGGCGGCAGTGCGCCGTGGCGGCTCTGGGAGCACCAGCCGGTAGCCGCGGACGCCGCAAGCAGGCAGCCGGTCCGCGGCTAGTCTGAAAGCCGCCTGGCGCGGTAGAGGGCGACCGGCTCCCGAACGCCGCGCAGGCGCCGCTCACCGGCGTAGGACCAACGGTAGCGCTCGCCGACCGCCATCCGCACGTCGCGTTCGGTCAGCAAACTGCCGGGCCGCGCCACCTGTGTGACGCGGCTTGCGAGGTTCACAGGGCGCCCGAACCAATCGCCCGCTCGGCTGAGCGCGGGTCCCATGGTCACGCCCGCCCGCAGTTGCGGGAACTGCTCGCCCTCCACGTCGGCCGCCTCGACCAGGCGCAGCGCCGCCTCGACCAGCGAGGCCGGCTCTGGGCAGGTGAGCATCGCGGCGTCCCCGATCGTCTTCACGAGCCGCACCGGCTGCTGGGCGACCTCGCCCGCCAGCTGCTCCAGCCGGATCGCAAGGCGCGAGAGCTCATGGGGTGGCACCTCCTCGCCGAGGCGCGTGAAGCCCACCAGGTCGGCGAAGCAGACGGCGATCTCGCGCGAGCCCGGCAGGCGTCCACCGAATCGCTCGGCGGCATCGATCGCCTCGTTGTCGGCCAGCTGGCGCAGATGCAGCGTGAGCAGGTTGGTGATCAGCGGGCCGAGCATCGGCGTCAGCTGCGCCGCGGTGCCAGCGAAGCGCTGCGCGAGATCGTGCTCGCTGACGCCGGGCTCCAGCGCAAGGCGCATCCCGAGCGTCCTGATCGCCTCCGCGGACTGGGAGAGGCCGCGGCCGAGGATGCGCAGCACCTCCAGGCTGTCCTGCTCGGAGACGCCGGCGGCCTTGAACACCGAGGCCATCCGAGTGGCCTCCAGGTCGGCATCGATGTAGACGCGCTCCTCGGGGCCAGGCACGGGCAGGCCCATCGCACGGCGCGCGGCGATCAGGAACTCGACGCTCTCGCCGCTGAGCTGCACGATCTCGGCCGCGGTGTAGCGTCGCGGCCCGCCGATCACCCGCTCGGCGGGCAGGAAGAGGATCGTGCCCTCCTGGGTGTGCCGGCGAAGCTCGCTCAGCGGTACGCCCTCGGCGGCGAGGCTCCTCAACAGCGCGAGGCGCTCCTGGCGCTGCACGCCGCTCAGGTCGTCGAGCAGTCCCTCACGCTCGAAGTCGATCCCCTCTTCGCTCACGCAGGCAGAGTACGGCAGCAGGCGGCCCGGTCCTTGTAGCCCGAACTGCACACGCGCGGCGACCGCCTTGTGGATGGCGCGATCTCATGGACGAAACCCAAGCTCGGCGGTGAGACGCCGGTAGCCGTAGGTGCGATGTGTGAGGCATCGTGGATGTCGGTGATCAGGTTGCCCAGCTGGTTGTGGCGAAGCTCGCGAGACCGGGCGGTCCTCGCCTCGCTGAACAGCGCCGACGCCTTGCTGTCAGCTCCGAGTTGGGCTTCGAGCTCCTTGATTCGGGCGCGAGCCGTGAGTGAGCCGGACAGGCCGCTGTCCGAAAACCGGCCGAACTCCCGGATTAAGAAAAGCAGGGAGTCGACAACCACCCGGACGATCTCTGACCGCCCGTTCCATCGGAGCGTAGGGGAGGAGCTTGCCGGGCGAGCGGTCGACAAGGGGCGGACCCGTGCGGTTGCTGATCCGTGGACGGGAACTGCCGAGCAAAAGTCGATACAAAAGGAGAGTCCCATGAGAGTCAAGCTCGCCACCATCGCGACGACGCTTGTTTGCATCGGCGGCGCGTTCGGCGCCGTCTCGGCCATGGCGCCCGCGGCGCTCGCCGCAAAACCGGATCTCTGTAAGACCACATGCGGAGAAAGCTGGGGCGCGATTCAACACGCGGAAGTGTATGCGAAAAACCACGATCTGAGCAGCGTGGTCATCGAAAACTGTACGCCTAACAGCGAATTCGGTGCGCAGTGGGTGTGTTGGGGGTATGGCACAGAAGTAGTCCTCCAAGAGGTATTTCATTTCCACGTATGGATATCCGAATACGGGTATGAACAGCACTGGAAAATTGATTGATTCCGCGGGTGGTCCGCCACCTTCTGCGGTGTTGAGAAGTTCTCTGTGAAGGTTGCCTGCCGGACGCGATCGCAGCTGGGGCCGTAGGCCGATGCGGAGATCGCGTCCGGGGCGCCCTTCGAGAAGGGGCTGCTCAATCGAGCGAGACCGAGAGCTCCCGCGAGCTCACTGTGCAGCAGAAGCTCGAGCTGGTGTTGGCCTCGCTGCATGGGCAGATGTCGATCGCGGAGATCTGCCCGGAGCATGAGATCTCCGAGACGCTGCGGCGTTCCTGGCGCGATCGGCTATTGGCAGCCGGGCATGCAGCGGCTCGCGGGGAAAGAGGAGCAGGCCGGCAAGAAAGGCTTGCGTCGCAAGGTCCGGGAGATGGTCGGGCGACCGCCGCGACCCTTCCGGAGGACCCTCGACTTCATCCAGCGATCCCACTCGAACCCAGTGTCCTGCCCGCCGGGTCTAATATGTAAATCTCCCGTAGCTTGGCCAACGCTCGTGAGTATGCTTTGTCGACCGCATCGCGACGCACACCGTGCCGGGCGGCAATCTGGGTCGGCGTGAGGCCGAGAAGGAGCCGTTCTGCGATCATCGCCCGGTCTCTATCGGTGAGATGCGAGACCGTCGAGGCCAGCGAATGAAGTTGAGCGGCGAGAGACGGAGAATCATCTGGCTCCATTGACTCGGGAAGGTCGCTTGGTGCCATCAATGCCTCGATCGTGGTACGCGCGCCGCGGCGCCGCCAAAATTCTATTATTGCCCAATCCACGTTTCGCGCCACCACGGCGCCAAACGGGACGCCACCGAAGTCGTCCTTGGCATGCAGCGCACGCACAAGACGCTCCATCGTCATAGCAATGACTTCATCCACATCATGCTCATATACCAAACTGACCCCGAGACGATGCCGAACGAGCGCGTGCACCCGGGGCTGATACGAAGCCAGCAGAGCATGCAGCGCAGACTGAGTGAGAAAGCGGTCCCGCCGCTCGCGGGCCTTCGCGAGGCGATGGAGCAAGTTACGATCGTAGCAATCCCGTAAGCGCGATAACGCCTGGATAATGGACTTCGATGCTCCACTCAACGTCGAGGACCTTTCGAGTGTGTAAGTGAGTGTATCCAGCTTTTAGAGCATAACAGGGATATGCCGATATGCGCAATTGATTGCTTCTTCCGACTTTTGTATGCACAGCACTTCGAGGCTGTCCTGCTCCGAGGTGCCGGCCGCCTTGAAGACCTCGGCCCGCGTGTTGCCTCCAGATCGGCGTCGATGCATTAGGCGCACGTCGGCTCGGAGCCGGCAGGCCCACGGCGCGGCGGGCAGCCGGCGAGAGCTCGACGCTCTCGCCGGTCAGCTAGGCGACCTCCGTGGTGGTGCCAGCGGTGCGGCTCCCGATCGCCCGTTTGGCGGGCAGGAACAGGATTCTCCCTTCCGCCGTGTGACAGGCAGGCTGCTCGGTGGCACCCCTCGACTGCCAGCTCGCCCAGCAGCGTCAGGCGCTCCTGGCACTGGGCGCCGCTCAGCCCTCCAGCAGGCCCTCTCTCGCTCGAAGGCGATCTTCCCTTCGCTCACATGGGCGGGGCAAGGCAGGGCAGCGCGACGTGGCCGGTCATCAGGCAGGCGTCCGGGGCCGCACGGAGAATCCAGCTTCAATGATCGTGCTAGGCATAGATCCCGGCCTGGCCAGCACCGGCTATGGCGTGGTGCAGCGCAGCGGATCGCGGCTGCTGGCGCTGGATGGCGGAGTGATCGAGACCGGGCCACAGCTGGCGCTGGAGCGGCGCCTCGCGCTCCTGCATGCACGGCTGCAGGAGATGCTGGCTCTGCACGAATGTCAGGCAGTTGCCCTGGAGGCGCTCTACTTCGGGCGCAACGCCCAGAGCGCCTTCGCCGTCGGCCAGGCGCGCGGGGTCTGCATGCTGGCCGCAGGTCAACGCGAGTTGACCTGCGCCTCCTACACGCCGCAGCAGATCAAGTCCGCGGTCTGCGGCAGCGGCCGCGCGGGCAAGGATCAGGTGGCGCGCATGGTCTCATCGCTGCTGGGGCTGGCCAGCGTCCCCGCCAGCGACCACGCCACTGACGCGCTGGCCGTGGCCGTCTGCCATTTGAACGCGGCTCCGCTGGCGGGCGCGGTCGCCGCCGCGACCGCTGGCGGGCGGCGGTGATCGCGCTGCTGCGAGGCGAGGTCGCGCTGCGGCGCGGCGACCACGTCGTGATCCTTTGCGGCGGAGTGGGCTATCGCGCCTCCGTCTCGGCGGAGACGCTGCGGCACGTGCCCGCGGTCGGCGGGACAGTGAGCCTGCACACTCATCTGATCGTCAGAGACGACCAGATCTCCATCTACGGCTTTCACTCCGAGCAGGAGCGCGACCTGTTCCTGATGCTGCTCTCCGTTCAGGCGGTCGGGCCGAAGATGGCGATGGCGGTGCTCTCAGGCGGCGGCCCGCGCGAGCTGATGAGCGCGATCGCCGCTGGCGACTCGGCGCGCTTTCAGGTCGTGCCGGGAATCGGCCGGCGCACCGCCGAGCGGATCATCGTCGAGCTCCGCGAGAAGGTGAGCATCGAGACCGGTTCGGCCGGCACGGGCGCCCACGCCGCGGCCGACACGCCCCACGGGCTCGCGCGCGAAGGCCTGCTGCAGCTGGGCTACAGCGCAGCGGAGGTCGAGCGGCTGCTGGCTTCGGCGGAGGGTGAGAGCGCCGAGGATCTGATCGCGCAGGCACTGCGCGCGGCGAGGCCGGCATGAGCCCAGAGCGCATCCAAACCCCCTACGAGCTGCCCGAGGAGGACTTCGAGCGCTCGCTGCGGCCCCGGCGCTTGGATGAGTTCGTGGGCCAGGCGACGCTGCGCGAGCAGCTGCAGGTGGCGATCGAGGCGGCCGTGGCGCGCGGCGAGCCGCTGGATCACATGCTGCTCGCAGGGCCACCCGGACTCGGCAAGACCTCGCTTGCGCAGATCGTCGCGACCGAGCTGGAAGTGCCCTTCGTGCAGACGGCAGGCCCAGCGCTGGAGCGAAAGGGAGACATTGCGGCGTTTCTGACCGCCCTGGAGCCGCGCAGCGTGTTCTTCGTGGACGAGATCCACCGGCTGCCACGCACGCTGGAGGAGGCCTTCTACCCGGCGATGGAGGACAGCCGGCTGCCGATCACCGTAGGGCAGGGCGCCGGCGCGCGCGTCGTGACGCTCGATCTGCCGCCGTTCACGCTGATCGGCGCGACCACTCGCACGGGCCTTCTGACCACACCGCTGCGCGACCGGTTCGGCATCCAGGTGCGGATGCAGCCCTATGCCGTCGCGGAGCTCGTGAGCATCGTGCGAAGGTCGGCGCAGATTCTGGAGGTGCGGCTGGACGAGCAGGGCGCGCACGCGATCGCCGCTCGCAGTCGCGGCACGCCGAGGATCGCCAACCGGCTGCTCAAGCGCGTGCGCGACTACGCCGAAGTACGCCTGGACGGGATCGTCAGCGCCAAGGCGGCCGAGCAGGCCTTGACGCTGCTGGAGGTGGACGAGCGCGGGCTCGACCGGCTCGACCGCCAGATCCTGGCCGTGATCTGCGAACGCTTCGGCGGCGGCCCGGTCGGGCTCTCCACGCTCGCGGTCGCGGTCGGTGAGGAGCAGGACACGATCGAGGACGTCTACGAGCCCTACCTGCTGCAGGAGGGCCTCCTCAAGCGCACGCCGCGCGGCCGTGTGGCGACCGTCTCGGCCTATGCGCATCTGGGACTGCCCGCACCGGCACCCGCTGCGCAGAGCGCCGATCCGGCGCTCTTCTAAAGCGCAGCTAATACCTTGGCCAAGACGGCGACCTCCACCGATCGGCTTCCCTACTCTGTCAGGCGATGACCCATCCCTACATCTGCCCGAACTGCGGGCACAGGACAAGCGACCAGGATCGAAGCGCGGGCTTCTCCAGACGGCCAAAGGGCTGCGAGAAGTGCGGCTTTGCTTTCCTCTTCGAGCTCCTGGACGACTACTATCCGGCGCCTGACGCTGCGTTCTTCGTATGCGACGCGAAGGGCCGGCTGATCGGCTGCGGGCGCAACTCCTTCGCCTTCACGGGCCTCGAGGAGGAGTCCGTGATCGGCCAGGACGTGGCTGAGGCACTTGGCCTGCGCTTCTCCAACGGTGACGATCCGGTCAAGAAGGTCCTGGAGTGGGGAGTAAGGGCACTGGAGGTCCCCGTCCAGGTGAGCGGCGAGCGCGACCGGGCGGCCGCCGCCAAGGCGGACATCTTCCCCGCCTACGACGACGAAGAGGGCGGCTTGTTGCTCGTCCTGACCCCTGAGAAGTAGTCTGCACTGCGATGCGAAACCGTCGTCGCAATACGTTCGTGCTCTTGATCGTCGCGGGGCTGCTCGCGGCCTCGGCGGCTGCGATCGCGCTGAAGAGCACCCGCCTGGGGATCGACCTCAAAGGCGGGATCTCGCTGGTCTACAAGGCGCAGCCCTCCGCGCAGTCGCAGGTCACCTCGGAAGCGATGAGCCAGACGATCGGGATCATGCGCAAACGCGTGGATCAGTTCGGCGTCTCCCAACCGGAAATCCTGCGCACCGGCAAAGACGAGATCAACGTCAACCTTCCCGACTTCAGCAACACCAAGCGCGCCGAAGAAGAGGTAGGCAAGACCGCCCAGATGCACTTCTACGACTGGGAGGCGAACGTCCTCGGGCCGAACCTGAAGCCCGCGGGGACCTCCGAACCGTCGGTCTCCGGCCCCGGCGGGCAGGCGGCATCCGCCACCTACGGGCTGAGCGAGTACGAAGCGGTCGAACGCGCCGCCAAGCGGCCGGCATATCTGCGCAAGAACGCAACGACGCTTGGCCACGGTTGCACGGCCCAGCTGAACGCGGCCAAGCTGGGAACGAGCCCGGATGCCGGCTGCAGCTATGGCACTTGGTACCTGGTCGATCCGAAGACCAAATCGGTCATCGTCAGCGCCACGAGCACCGAGGAAGAACTCGAAACCGCGAAGCACGAAGCCAAGCTGCACACCACGCTCAAAGCGGTGCACGTCAACCCGGGCACGATCATCGTGCGCGCGCGGCCGGAAGAAAACTCGCATCAGAAGGTAATCAACGCCGAACCTGACAAGTTCTACATCCTCAACGACGACCCGGCGCTCAGCGGTACGGACATCACCAATCCGCGTGAGGAATCCGAAAGCGGCACGGGCCAGCCGGCGGTCGTCTTCGGTTTCAACGGAAAGGGCGGCTCGTCTTTCGAAAGGGTCACCAAGGAGATCGCCAAACGAGGCGAAGAAGCCGCGCTGCCGGGCGTCTCACACGAAAGCGCCCTCCAGCACTTCGCGATCGTGCTCGACGAACAGGTGATCACCTCTCCCTCCGTCGACTTCAAGCAGTACCCGGAAGGCATCGACTCGACCAACGGCTCGCAGATCACCGGCGGCTTCACCCTCACCTCTGCCCAGAACCTGGCCGCCGAGCTTCAGTCGGGCGCACTGCCGATCAAGCTCTCGCTGATCTCCAACTCCCCGGTCTCGGCGACGCTCGGCAAAGAAGCGCTCAGCGAAGGTCTGCAGGCCGGCCTGATCGGCTTCCTGGGCGTGTGCCTGTTCCTGCTCCTCTTCTACCGCATGCTGGGCGTGATCGCGATCGGTGGCCTCGTGATCTACGGCGTCTATTTCTTCGCGCTGATCAAGCTGATCCCGATCACGCTGACGCTGCCTAGCATCGCGGGCCTGATCCTCACGATCGGCGTGGCCGCGGACGCCAACATCGTGATCTTCGAGCGCGTCAAGGAGGAGATCCGGTCCGGCAGGTCGGTGGTGGCCGGCATCGCGGCCGGCTACAAGCGCGGCTTCGCCGCGATCGTGGACGCGAACGTCGTCACGTTCATGACCGCGTTCATCCTGTTCGCGCTGGCCACCGCAGAAGTCCAGGGCTTTGCGTTCATGCTCGGCATCGGCACGCTGACCTCGCTGTTCACGGCGGTGCTCGCCACGCAGGCTGCGCTTACGTCGATGAGCCACTCGCGCCTGATCACCCACCCATCCGCGCTCGGCGCGGGCGGCAAGAAGCGCGAGTGGAAATTCGACTTCATGGGCGCCTCGCGGTGGTTCTTCTCGCTCTCCGGCGTGATCCTGATGATCGGCGCGATCGCGATCGGCGCTCGCGGCCTGAACTTCGGCATCGACTTCAAATCGGGGACGCGCGTCCAGACCGCGCTCGTCCACAAGGTGAGCGCCCAGAAGGTCGCAAGCACACTCGAAGCAGCCAGGTTCAACGGCGTCGTGGTACAGAGCATCAAAGCCAAAGGCCTCGGTGCGAACGGCTTCCAGATTTCCGTCAAGCAGCTGCCGCCGAAGAGATTGCGGGAATTGCGCTCGATCCTGGAAGTGAACTACGGGGTCAGCAACGGCAAGTTCGAAGGCACCTCGATCGGACCGACCTTCGGCAAAGAAATCGCGAACGCCGCGGTGATCGCGATCATCGCCTCGCTGCTTGTGATCTCCGCCTACATCGCGCTGCGATTCGAGTGGAAGTATGCGGTCCCGGTGCTGATCGCGCTGATGCACGACCTTCTGATCACCTCCGGTGTCTATGCCCTGACCGGCAGGGAAGTCACGAGCTCCACGGTCGCGGCACTGCTGACGATCCTCGGCTACTCGCTCTACGACACGATCATCGTCTTCGACCGAATACGCGAGAACGTGCCGCGAATGCCACGCGCTGCCTTCTCGCAGATCGTCAACCGCTCGATGTCCGAGGTGCTGACCCGTTCGCTGGCGACGAGCTTCTGCACGCTGCTGCCGGTGGTCTCGCTGCTGGTCTTCGGCGGCACGACGCTGAAAGACTTCGCGTTCGCGCTGATGGTCGGGATCGCCTCCGGTGCCTACTCCTCGATCTTCATCGCCTCGCCCGTGCTCACACACTGGAAGGAGCGCGAGCCGGTCTACCGCAACCGCCGTACCCGCCTGCTGCGCGAATTCGGCGCGGTACCGGCCTACGCAGGCGCGGGCGGCGCGAGCACAGAGGTGGAGCCGGTTGAGCAGCGCAAGCGGCGCAGGCGCGGGATGGTCGGCGCCGATGATCCGGGGGAGCAGATATCCAAGGAGGAGTTCGACGCGCTCGTGCGTGACCTCGACGTCGAGCAGGAGCGGCCAAGCGGACGGCGTTCCCGCACGGCCGTGGCGCCGCGCAAGGTGCCCGCGCCGCGGGGTCAGCAGAACGGGGCGCCTTCCGGCGCCAGCGACCCGGAAGAGACTTCAGAGCCGCAGAGCCCCGGCGACTCGGCGGCCGACGCGGCCCCCGAGGACCTGGTGCTCAAGGAATCCAAGGACTCCAAGCGCCGCCAGCGCAGGCAGCGTTCTCGCAGACACGGGAGGAGCCGCTGATGGGACTGCTCGGCTGGGTGATCATGGGGCTTTCGATCTGGCATTTCACGATCTGGCTGCCCGACCGCTTCTGGGGCGGCATCGTCGGCGCCCTGATCGGCTCCCTGGCGGGCGCGGTGATCGTGGGGCTCATCATCTATGGGGTGAAGTCCTCCTCGTTTGGGGTCCCGGGCGGCAAAACGACCGATGTCGTGGTCGTGCTCTACGCCGTGCCGGGCTCGCTGATCGGCATCGCCGTCACCTACGTGCTTGGCGCCCGCCGTGAAGGGTTTACGGCAGCGCAAGCCTGAAGTTCCGTCCCTGGCGGCGCGTAGGGTGCGTCGCAATGCCAAGCGCTCGCTTTGAGATTCCCGACTGTCCCTCGCAGGACGTGGCGAGGCTGCGGCTTGCGCTCGGGATCGGCGAGGCGCTCGCACAGACGCTCGTACGACGCGGACTTGCAGACCCGATAGCCGCGGGGGAGTTCCTGCGCGCCGATCGGCTGCACTCTCCCGAGGGCTTCCAGGGAATCGAGCGAGCCCTGGAGCCCATCCTTCGCTGCATGGACGACGGCGGCCGCATCACGGTGCACGGCGACTACGACGTCGACGGCGTGTGCGCCACCGCACTCCTGGTGGGCGCCCTTCGCCGTCTCGGCGCACAGGTCGATTGGCACATACCCGAGCGAGCCTGCGGATACGGACTCAGGGAGGCCGCCGTACGCGCGATCGCGCAGCGCGGCACGCGCCTGCTGATCACCGTCGACTGCGGCATCGCCTCGGTGCAGGAGGTCGCGCTTGCACGCAGCCTCGGGATGGAGGTACTCGTGAGCGACCACCATGCGCCGCGTGCGGACGGGCACCTCCCCGACGCGCCGATCGTGCATCCCCGTCTCTGCGGCTACCCGTGTGCGGACCTCTGTGGCGCCGCGGTCGCGCACAAGCTCACACGCGCGCTCTGGAGCGCAAGCGGCCGCGATCCGGCCGAGCTCGACACAGATCTCGACCTCGTCGCGTTGGCGAGCATCGCCGACGTCGTAGACCTGCTCGGTGAGAACCGGGCGCTCGTCAAGATCGGGCTCAAGGCGCTCGCTACGACCACCCGTCCGGGGCTGCGAGCGCTGATGGAGATCGCAAGGGTTGATCCGGCGCGGCTGGACGCGCGGATGGTCGGCTTCGGGCTCGCGCCGCGCATCAACGCGCCGGGACGGCTCTACACGGCCGCGGCGCCGCTCGAGCTGCTCATGACCGAGAGCTCACAGCGGGCCGTGCAGCTGGCGCAGGAGCTCGATCGCTGCAATCGCGAACGCCGGCAGATCGAGCAACGGATCCTCTTCGAGGCGCAGGCGCAGGTGCGCGAGCTTGGCCCGATGCCCGGCTACGTGCTCGCGGGCGAGGAGTGGCATCCCGGCGTGGTCGGCATCGTCGCCTCGCGAATCGCGGAGGCCACCGGAGCGCCGGCACTGCTCATCGGCCTGCAGGGCGAGAGTGGGCGGGGCTCTGGACGCAGCATCCCCGGCTTCGACCTACTCGCAGGCCTTGTCGCCTGCGGAGGGCACCTGCGCGCCTACGGCGGCCACAGTGCCGCTTGCGGTGTGGAGATCGACCGCGCGCAGATGCAGGCATTTCGGGCCGCGTTCGCGGCTCACGCGGGCGAGAGGATCGACGAGGACACGCTCGTGGCGGTGGAGCGCGTCGATGCGGTCGTCTCCGTCAGCCAGCTGGGTGTGCCGCTCGCGGAGGAGCTTGCTCGCCTCGCGCCGTTCGGCCGCGGCAACCCGACCGTCTGCCTGCTGATCAGAGATGCAGAGCTCGCGCAGGTGCAGCCGATGGGCGAAGGCAAGCACGTGCGCTTCCGCGTCCTTGGCGACGGGGCTCACGCCTCGGCGGTCTCCTTCGGCACCGGCGCCACACTTCCGGTCGCGGAGGGCGAGCCGGTCGATGCGACGTTCACGCTGGAGGTGAACGAGTGGCGTGGAGTCTGTGAGCCGCGACTGGTGCTGCGGCAGCTGGCCGCCCGCGCCGCTGCCGTGTCAGAGCCCGTCGTCCAGAACCACGACGCCACGGCAGATCCTGAGCCTCTTCAGTTGGCGCTCGCAGTGCCGTAACCTAGAACCATGGCGAGCACCGGGGATCCAATGCAGGCATCAGAGCCCACCGGGGTTAGCGGCCCCCCGCAGGTCTCACCGCAGGCGAGCGCGCCCACCGTGCGCGCGCAGCTGACCGACCTCGAGCGCAGGCTGCTCGACGACCTCTTCGCGATCGTCTCAGAGCACGCTCCCCGACTCCTCGGTGGAGATCGACCGCCCGCGCGTGGAAGACGCGTTCGTATTCGCCTGCGAGCACCACGCCGACCAACGGCGGCGCTCAGGCGAGGATTTCATCGTGCACCCCGTGGGGGTGGCCCGGATCTGCGCCGGCATGCGCCTTGACACTGAGACGCTCTGCGCCGCGCTGCTGCACGACACCGTCGAGGACACCTCCGCCTCGATCGAGGAGGTGGGTGAGCGCTTCGGCGAGACGATCGCCACGATCGTCGACGGCGTCACCAAGCTGACTGGGATCACGTTCACCTCGCGCGATGAGGCGCAGGCGGAGAACTACCGCAAGATGCTCGTCGCGATGGCCACCGACGAACGGGTGATCCTGATCAAGCTGGCCGACCGTCTGCACAACATGCGCACGATCGACGCGCTGCCCAAGCAGAAGCAGATCGATAAGGCCAAGGAGACCCTGGAGATCTACTCCCCGATCGCGCATCGCCTGGGCATCCACGCGATGAAGTGGGAGCTCGAGGACCTCGCCTTCGCGACGCTTCACCCCCGCAAGTACCAGGAGATAAAGGCGCTCGTGGCCCAGCAGCGCAGGGAGCGCGAGCGCTATGTCGCGCAGGCGGGCGAGTACCTCGCGCGCGAGCTGCAGGCGCTTGGCATCCACGCAGAGATCTCAGGCCGCGCCAAGCACTTCTACTCGATCTACTCGAAGATGACCCACAAGGGCAAGGAGTTCAACGAGATCTACGACCTCACCGCGATGCGCGTGATCGTCGACTCGGTGAAGGACTGCTATGCCGCGGTGGGTGCGATCCACTCGCTCTGGAAGCCGCTGCCCGGCCGCTTCAAGGACTTCATCGCGATGCCGAAGTTCAACATGTACCAGTCGCTGCACACGACGATCATCGGGCCCGAGGGACGGCCGCTGGAGATCCAGATTCGTACCCAGGACATGCACGAACTGGCCGAGTACGGGGTCGCTGCACACTGGATGTACAAGGAGAGCCGTGGGGCCGGCAAGCGCGGCGCTGCCGGCCCGGACGACCAGGCCAAGCACCGTTGGCTGCGCTCGATGCTCGACTGGCAGAAGGATCTCTCCGACCCCAGCGAGTTCATGAAGACGTTCAAGAGCGACCTCTTCGAGGACGAGGTCTACGTCTTCACGCCCAAGGGCGAAGTCAAGGCCCTGGCGGCCGGCGCGACGCCGCTGGACTTCGCCTACGAGGTGCACACCGAGATCGGCCACCGCTGCGTCGGCGCGCGCGTCAACGGCAAGATCGTGCCGCTGCACTATGAGATGCGCTCCGGCGACATCGTGGAGATCATCACCTCAAAGCGCGAGCGTGGGCCATCTCGGGACTGGCTCTCGCTGGTGAAGACCACGCGCGCACGCAACAAGATCAAGCAGTGGTTCAAGGCCGAGTCGCGCCAGGACACCGAGCACATCGGTCGCGAGACGCTGCAGGAACACCTCAAGAAGGCCGGCCTGCCCTCGCAGAAGATCACGGGCTCGACGCTGCTGGCCGATGTGATCCGCGACCTTGGCTACCGCAAAGCCGACGACTTCTACATCGCGCTCGGCGCGGCGAAGGTCTCCCCGAAGGCGGTGGTCGACAAGGTCCTGCAGCGCCTGAAGCGCGGCGAGGCCGCCGACTCGGGCGAAACCGCCGCCGCGGAGATGCTGCGCATCGGACGGCCCTCCAGGCGCGCGACCAAGTCATCGGACCAGTACGGCATCAAGGTGCAGGGCGTCGAGGACGTCATGCTGCGCCTGGCCAAGTGCTGCCGGCCCGTGCCGGGCGACCCGATCGTCGGCTACATCTCACTTGGCCGCGGCATCACGATCCATCGCGAGGACTGTCCGAATACCGCGCTGCTCAAGCGCAGCCCGGAGCGCTTCACCGAGGTTTCCTGGGAAGGGGGCCCGCAGCAGAGCTCCTTCGTCGTGGAGCTGCAGATCGACGCCTGGGATCGCCACCGGCTGCTCGAGGACATCTCGAGGATCTTCTCGAGTCGGGCACGAACATCCTGGAAGCGCGTTGCCTCTCAAACCCGCCGATGGTCAAGAACAGGTTCGTGATCGAGGTGCCCGACACGCATGCGCTGAAGAGCGCGATCAGCAAGCTGCGCAACACCGAGTCGGTGTTCGATGCGTACAGGGTGACGCCGGGCGTCGCCGGTTGAGACGCTCGATAGGCGGCGTCCTGGCCGGCCCGCGGCTGTCTATGAGATCACGTGCAGCGCCCGCGGCCTGATCGAGTAGCGGGCCTCGTGAACCTCGCCCACGAAGTCGCCGTCGACCTGCAGGGGAAGCGGCCGCCCGTCGCTGCTTGCGACGGTCATCTCCGTGAAGGAGTCGATGCCGGTGATCTGGCGGTGGGAGACGACCTTCGCGCGCGGGGAGAGCGCGCGCCAGGCGATGAACGGCATCGCCGCGGGCGTGGCTCTGTGCAGCACGCAGCCGGCAAGGGTGCCGGAGTCGAGCGCAGGGCCCTGCGCGATCTCGACCGGACGGTTGCGGAAGTATGTGAAGGGCGAGCCGTTCTGGACCACGGCGGTCACGCCGTCCAGTCGCTGGCCGGCGGCCTGCACGCTCAGGTGCGGCGGTTTGAGCAGGTAGCGGCGCATGTAGCTCGATATTGCGGCCCAGGTGAAGAACCACGGTCCGTAGCGCGCCTTCAGGCGCGGGTTGGAGTCCACGCGCTCCACGACGCTCGCGTCGATGCCAAGCCCGGAGGAGAAGGTGAAACAGCGGCCGTTGACGATGCCGAGATCGACCGTGCGGGGCTGCCAGTCGTCGGCCATCGCGAGCAGATGCTCGGTCGCCTCGACCAGGTCGCCGGGGATGCCGAGCATCTTGCCAAACACGTTTGCCGAGCCGCCCGGCAGGCAACAGAGCGGAGTGCTCGATCCCATCAGTCCGTTGGCGGCTTCGTTGACGGTGCCATCGCCGCCGAATGCGACGACCACGTCGTAGCCCTCGTGTGCGGCCTCCTTGCAGATCTCGATCGCGTGGCCGCGTGCTTCGGTGTCCACGGCGTCGAGCTCGTAGCGGCCCTGCAGCGCGTATACGACCAGGTGGCGCAGGCGGTCGGAGACGGTGGTCGCGTAGGGGTTGACGATGATGAGCATCCGCTTCTTCGGGGCGCGGGAGATCGCCTCGAAGTCCGCGGGCATCTGTTGTGGCGGCTGATCGGTCTCGCCGGGATGGCGCCCTTGGCCCTGGGGCCGCAGCGCCTGCTCGCTGGATGTGCTCATCGCGACTGGCTACACCAGCACAGGTACGCGGTTACCGCTCTACCAGCGTCCTGAGAGCCCCTATCAAGATGCCTGCACGCCTGGATACGGCCGATGACCTTCGCGGAGCGGCGTCCTCG
Source organism: uncultured Actinomycetota bacterium (assembly GCA_963757925.1). GTDB lineage: Bacteria > Actinomycetota > Thermoleophilia > Solirubrobacterales > Solirubrobacteraceae > Palsa-744. The sequence continues at coordinate 57,486 of CAVWTE010000020.1, read as the reverse complement.
GACCTCGACCTGGCTCCGCCAAGTCTTCGGTCCTGCGTCCTTGCTCCACTCGACCCTCGACCGCCCCAGCCGCACACGCATCTTGATAGGGGTTCTAAAGCTTGGGTTGCGTGCCGCCGATCCTTGGGTATACTTCGCTTCTGACATAGCTGGACACATCCAGAGGGGTGGAGGGACTGGCCCTTTGAAGCCCCGGCAACCACCGTTCCGCAGCGGGAAGGTGCCAATTCCAGATAGATGTGTGGCGGGCTTCGCGTCCTTTTGCCACACGGTTTTAGCGGGCAAGAAGAGCGATTTCAAAGGAGCCCCTCCTATGGCTGTGACCCATCTGCAGTGCAAGGCTTGCAAGGCCGAGTATCCGCTCGAGGCAAAGTACGTCTGCGAGCGCTGCTTTGGCCCGCTGGAGGCCGCCTACGACCACTCCAGCCTCGGCGCCGACGTCGCCGCCCTGCGTCGCCGGATCCAGGGTGGCCCGCAGAACATCTGGCGCTACGCCGACTTCCTGCCGACCGTCGGCGGCCAGCCGGGTCCCTCCGGGCGCCTGGCCTCGCGTGCTGGCCTGCCGGCGGGCTGCACGCCGCTGATCAGGGCCGACCGGTTGGCCAAGCGACTCGGCTTGCGCGAGGTGTGGGTCAAGAACGACGCCGCCAACCCCACCCACTCATTCAAGGACAGGGTGGTCTCGGTGGCCGCCACCAGGGCACGCGAGCTCGGGTTCGAGGTGCTCGCCTGCGCCTCGACCGGCAACCTCGCCAACTCGGTCGCCGCGCACGCGGCTGCGCTCGGCCTGGAGTCCTATGTGTTGATCCCCGCAGACCTCGAGGAGCAGAAGATCCTCGCGACCGGTATCTACGGCACCAAAGTGGTCGCGATCGACGGCGACTACGACGAAGTCAACCGGCTCTGCACAGAGATCTCCGCCGAAAGGGACTGGGCGTTCGTCAACATCAACCTGCGTCCCTACTACGCCGAGGGATCCAAGACGCTTGCCTACGAGATCGCCGAGCAGCTCGGCTTCGAGCTGCCCGATCGCTGCATCGCGCCGATCGCCTCGGGCTCGCTCTACACAAAGCTCGCCAAGGGCTTTGAGGAGTGGCGCGACCTCGGCCTGGTCGGCGGGAAGCTGCCGGCGATGAACGGTGCGCAGGCAGACGGCTGCGCACCGGTCGCAAACGCCTTCGCCGCCGGCGCGGAGGTCTGCCAGCCGGTGAAGGCCAAGACGATCGCCAAGTCGCTTGCGATCGGCAGCCCCGCCGATGGCCCCTACGCGCTCGATCTGGCTCGCAGCAGCGGCGGCGGCATCGACTCGGTCAGCGACGAGGAGATCAGGCAGGGCATCGCGCTGCTGGCGCAGACGACCGGCATCTTCACCGAGACCGCGGGTGGCGTCACCACCGCAGTGCTGGCAAAGCTCGCGCAGCGCGGCGACATCGACCCCGAGGAGCGGGTCGTGCTCGTCATCACCGGCGAGGGCCTGAAGACGCTCGACGCGGTCAGGGGCACCTTCGAGACAACGCAGATCGCCCCCAGCTTCGAGGAGTTCGAGGCGGCGTTCGCCACAGGTGAGGACCAGGCGGCGCAAAACGCCACCAGCGCGACCTTCGCCCTGCGCTAGGACACTAGGCCTTCGCGTCCACTGCCAAAGTCGAGCCGGTGGCAGCGGCTGGCTCAGCCTCGGCCGCCGGCTCAGCAGCCGGCGCCGCGGCGGCCGGCTGAGCCGGCACAGCCTCGAGCTGGCCGCCGAGGCGCGCGCTCACCCAGAGCAGCGCTCCGATTGCCACCAGCGCCATCTCCGCGAGCATGATCGCGCCCGCGATGCCCTGGTCTGCAAGCGGAGAGATCGAAGAGGCGGTATCGATGCGCAGGTAGTAGGGGTAGTAGACGTCGGGCGACCAGATTGCCACGCACGCGAGCGCGATACCGGCCAGACGTGCGATCAGGACGTATGCGATGCTGCTGTGTGCGCTCATGTGCGCAGGTACCGTGACGTGCGCGTCCAGCAGTGCCTTCCACATGTTCAGGCTCGCCGCGATCAGCAGCAGATCCTCGATCAGAGCCAGCGAGTCGTGGCGCAGCGTGGCGTCGAAGATGCTCGGCCACTGCCATAGGAGCAGGTTGGCGACCCAGAGCGCCAGCGCAACCTGTGGTCGCGCAAGCGGACCTAGGTGCCGCAACGGCGTTCTTTCAAGGGGCGCGAACAGGGGAGCGGTGAGGCCGATCGCGATCAGCAGGCCCGCGAGGTCACCGCTCAACAGGCGTTCGACGGTGCGCCAGTAGAGCGTTTCCCTGCCCGGCTGCGCGAGCAGGAGCATCGCGGTCAGCAGGACCACAAGTCCCGCGGCCACGCTCACGAGCCTGATCCTGGCGATCGGATGCCCCTGCTTGGCCAGATGACGCGCCCGCAACGCATAGGCCCCCGCCATCGCAGCCACCACGACGATCTGGGCGATCCTCAGCATCGATCCGCCTCCAGGGGCGCGGTCGCCGCGAGGCAGCTCGCGGGCGGCTCGGGAACGCCGCGATCTGTGCTGTGAAGCCGATTCACAACGCTCAGCCTACGCGCTAGGGATGCAAAAGGGCGCGGCAGAGATCGCACGGAGCGATCGGGCGATCGTCGCGTCTCTGGCGAGCAAGACATCGCAATCGGGCCTGTTTTGCGCTCTTTTTGCGGTACCGGCGGGTTGCTTCAGTATCGTCTTGTCCGACCAGGCTCATGCTCCAAGATCAGGAGGCCGCTTCTTGAAGGTGATCGGTGCCGGATTCGGCCGTACAGGCACGATGTCGCTGAAGGTCGCGCTCGAGGAGCTTGGCGCGGGTCCGTGCCTGCATTCGATGGAGTCGCTGCGGGGCGCCCAGCCATCCTCTGGGGACTCCCACTGGGAGCAGGTGGCCAAAGGCCAGCCGATCGACTGGCGAAAGACCTTCGATGGATGGGGCTCCACCGTGGACTGGCTCGGCGCGCGCTTCTATCCGGAGATGCTCGAGGCGTTCCCCCAGGCGAAGGTGATCCTCAGCGTGAGGGACCCGGAGGCGTGGTATGAGAGCTGCCACGCGAGCCTTCATGCCACCCGCGGCATGAAGAGCACCCCAGAGGGCACGAGGGAGTCCTCACCGATGCTCAAGGCGGTGGAAACCGCGATCTGGGAAGACCTCTTCGACGGCAGGTTCGCCGAGCGCGACTACGCGCTCGAGGTCTTCGAGCGCCACAGGCTGCAGGTCGTCGGCACCGTGCCTGCAGAGCGACTGCTGATCTATGACATCCGCCAGGGCTGGGAGCCGCTGTGCGAGTTCCTCGCAGTGCCGGTGCCGAGCACACCGTTTCCGCATCTCAACGGCAGGGAGGCGTTCTGGAGCCGATTCGGGGTTGGCGCCTCGGGCAAGGGCGATGACCTCGCAGCGCCGCCGCCGCGGCCAGTCGCCCCGCTCGCGCTGCCGAGCGAGGCGCTCACGCCCCAGCTGCAGGCGCCGCCGCGGATAGCCGGCATCGCCACGGCCGACCCCGCGGTGACGCTCGACCAGCAGCAGATGCTCGAGCTGCTGGGGCTTGCAAACGATCCGTTCGCCCGCCGCATCTTCAGCCGCTGCGGCGTGAAGAGGCGCCGTATGCACCTGACCCCCGAGATGTTGCGCGAGACGCTCCAGGGGCGCACTCCCGAGGTGGAGGAGCACCTGATGGCCTCGGCCGTAGAGGCGGTGGAGAAGCTCGACGTCGATCCCGCACAGATCGGCACCGTCATTTCCGCGAGCCTCTATTCGCTTGGCTGCCCAACGATTGCGCACCGGCTGATCGAGCATTTCCAGATGGACCCCGCGACCGACAAGTACCACCTCGTTGGCGTGGGCTGCGCGAGCGCGGTGCCGCTGATCCGGCTGGCCCAGCGTGCTCTGCCAGAGCATCCGGAGAAGATGGCGCTGATCGTCGGTGCCGAGAGCATGTCCGGGCTGCTCGTCGGTGCGGCGGAGGGCGATGCGCGCAGCAAGACCGTCGGGTCTTCGATCTTCGGGGACGGCTGCGCCGCGATGCTGATCGACGGTGCCAGCCACGGCGAGGGGCCGCGGATCCTCGCCTCCAAGGTCCATCAGATCCCCGACAGCCTCGGTGCCGTGCGGATGCAGCTGGCTCCGCAGGACAGCTATCTGCACCTGGTCAGGGAGCTGCCGGACATAGCCGCGGAGCATCTTGGAGAGCTGGTAGAGCAGTTCCTCGCCGGATCGGGCATGACCGGACACATGGTCGACCACTGGATGATTCATCCAGGCGGCAGACGCATCCTCGACTGTGCCCGCGAAGCTCTGAACCTCCCGTACGAAGAGGTGGAGGTCAGCTATCAGCTGCTCGCCGAGCACGGCAACGTCGGCACGCCCTCCATCTTCTACGTGATCCAGCGCACGATCTCCCAGCGCCGGCCGGTCGCCGGGGAGCACGGCCTTGCGATCACAGTCGGGCCGGGCGTCAGCGTCGGATTGATGCTGCTGCGCTGGTAATGCTCGGTGGCTGTGAGGCCTGACCAGCCGCCGGCGGGCCTTCTTCGCCTTCACCGCTGAGTGCTTCCCAGGTCACCGTGAAGGCGTTGCCGGCAGCTGAGAGCGCGGAGGCGATCCCGGTGGCGGGCGTGACCGTCGAGGCAAAGCGCCGGCCCGGTCCCTGGGCGTAGTCGCGCAGTTCAAGGCGCGTCACCTTCAGCGTGCGTGCGTCGATCGCGGCACGCAGCGCGTTGGCGGTGCTGACCGAGGCGTCGGAGAACGAGACGGTGCCGAAGTCCGTCAGCGGCAGCGGCGTGCAGTGCGTGCTCGTGAAGCACAGCGAGGGCGCCTCCACGATCCACTCGGCGGAGGAGGTGTCCGGTGCGGTGAACCTCCGCACGGCAGTCCTGGAGCGGCCGGTGCTCAGATCACGCACCTGGAGCACAGTGTGAGCACCCTTCTGCGCAACCGACGCCTGGATCTGATCACCAGGGCGTACGGCCAGCTCCAAAGTCACCGGCGCGGCTGGAACCAGCTCATACCAGGCTGAGTAGATAGCGCGTCCCGAGGGCGTGCAATCGACAGCGGTGCCGGTCTGCTCGAGCGCCTTGGAGCCTGCCTTGAAGCCGCCGAGGCCGACCCAGGTGACCGAGTAGGTTTCCTTGCCCTTGGAGCAGGTGCCCGCGGGCTGTGTCCAGGTGCCCGCAACCCGGTCAAAGCTCGTCGGCCGCGAGCCGCCGGTGACCGCGTAGCCGGCCCAGTTCGCGCTCACAGCCGAGCTGACGGCAGAGCCCTGTGCCGCGGCGATCGCCGGCGCGAGGCCGCTCACAACACCAAGCAGGCCGCCGACGGCAATAGCGGCAGTGAGCAGACGCTTGGTGATCGGTGTGGTCATCGGCAGGGAACTGTTCGACGGCTTGGACAGGAAGCCTCGCTCGGTGCTCTAAAGCGCTGGTCAAAAGGCGCTTAGAGGAGCATATGAGTCGCCTATCGGCAGAAACCCAGGGCTTACCCGAGCAGTTGCGCCGAGAAATCCGCAGAAGGCCACCGTGGTCGGCCTGGGTGGTAGGCGGCAGTCAGGCGGTTGCATGGCCGCTGCTGGTGAAGGCCATGGGCCTTCGATCTCGACGGAGAGTGGCGCCTCACGCGCCCGGCGTGATTCGAACACGCGACCTTCCGCTCCGGAGGCGGACGCTCTATCCACTGAGCTACGGGCGCAGCGGCACCGCGAGGGGCGCCTGAGAAGGCAGCTTAGCGCCGCACCGCCAGGCGGTGCACGCACCGCCGCCGCTACCGTTGGCGCCATGGACATGTCGCTCCTCTTCGTTGGCACGGGTGCCTCGACGCCGAGCGCGCGCCGTGGGCTGCCCTCGCTGCTCCTGCGACGCGGGGGAGAGCACCTGCTCTTCGACTGCGGCGAGGGCACCCAGCGCCAGCTCGTGCGCTCGGCGGGGCTGCCGGACATCGACGCGATCTTCATCACCCACTTCCACGCCGATCACTGGCTGGGCCTGCCGGGGATGCTGAAGTCCTTTGCGCTGCGCGAACGGCAGGCGCCGCTTGCGATCTACGGGCCGCCGGGTCTGAAGGACCTGATGGGCGCCATGCGCTTCATCTACGGCCGGCTGCCGTATGACCTCACCATCGAGGAGCTTGGTCCGATGGAGGCGGTACGGCGAGAGGGCTACACGGTCGGCAGCGTCCCGGTCCGCCACAGGGTCAACGTCGCCTACGGATACGTGCTCGTCGAGGACTCGCGGCCGGGCCATCTGGATGCTGAGCTGGCGGCAAGCCTCGGTGTGACGCCGGGACCCGACTTCGGGCGCCTGCAGCGCGGCGAGACAGTGGCGGGTGTGCGACCAGAGCAGGTGATGGGGCCGGTACGCGAGGGGCGCAAGATCGCGATCACCGGTGACACCGCGCCGTGCGAGGCGGTGCGGGTCGCTGCGCACCGCGCCGACCTGCTGGTCCACGAGGCGACGTTCGCCGAGGAGGAGGCCGCACGAGCGCAGGAGACCCTGCACTCCACCGCCAGGCAGGCAGCCGAGGTCGCGCAGGCGGCACAGGTGCAGATGCTTGCGCTCACCCACATCTCCACGCGGTACGCCGGCGGCGAGTTGCGCGAGCAGGCGCGTGAGGTCTTTGCCGAGACCGAGGTGCCTCGTGACTTCGATCAGATCGAGCTGCCGTTCCCAGAGCGGGGCGCGCCGCATCTGGTGAAGTGGCGAAGCGAAGGTCAAAGGCCGGCAGCGCCGCCTGAGGCCGATCCGGTGGGAGATCGCGTCGGGGCGTCTTGATAGAGTGCAGACGTCCTTTAACCCGGTCCGGTGAGGCCAGGAAGGTAGTCGATGCAAGACGAGAAGGTCGTCCTTCGCGAGGAGGACATCGGGCGCTCACTGTCGCGGATCGCCCATGAGATCGCAGAGCGCAACCCTGAGCCGCAGGCGCTCGCCATCGTTGGCATTCACACTCGTGGCGCGATCCTCGCTCGTCGGCTGAAGGGGCTCCTGGGCGAGCTTTTGCCCCTCGAGGTGCCCTTCGGCGATCTGGATATCGGCTTCTACCGCGACGACGTTGGACAGCGGTTGCAGGCGCCCGTGCTGCACGCCTCCCACATCGACTTCGACGTGTCCGGCCGCACCATCGTGATCGTCGACGACGTGCTGTACACCGGACGCACCGTGCGCGCCGCGATCGAGGCGCTCTTCGACTACGGCCGCCCGGAGCGGGTCCAGCTTGCCGTGCTCGCCGACCGTGGGCACAGGGAGCTGCCGATCAGGCCCGACTACGTCGGCAAGAACCTGCCGACCGCGCGCTTGGAGCACGTCAGGGTGCGCGTGCGGGAGATCGACGGCGTTGACGAGGTCGCGATCGAGCAGGCGGGCGTGGAGGTGGGCACGTGAGCAGGCCGCCCGCGATCGCCGCGCACCTTGCCGCCTCCTCGCCGCAGCGGGGTGTGCTGTGAACCATCTGCTTTCGATCGAGGAATTGGATCGGGCGATGATCGAGCGCATCGTCACGCGTGCCGAACGTTTCGCCGAGGTCGCCGACCGCGAGATAAAGAAGGTGCCGACGCTGCGCGGGCGGATGGTGCTGAACCTCTTCTATGAGTCCTCGACGCGCACGAGATCCTCCTTCGAGCTTGCGGCCAAGCGGCTCTCGGCCGATGTGGTGAACTTCTCTGCGGGAGGCTCGAGCGTCGAGAAGGGCGAGTCGCTCAAGGACACGGTGCTCACGCTCTCCGCGCACAAGCCGGATGTGATCGTGATCCGGACTCCGTGGGTGGGCGCGGCAGAGCTCGTCTCCCGCTGGTGCAGCGCCGCGATCGTCAATGCAGGCGACGGCAAGCACGAGCACCCTACGCAGGCGTTGCTGGATGTCTACACGCTACGGCGTCGCGTGGGGTCGTTCGACGGCCTCTCGGTGTGGATCGTGGGCGACGTGGCGCACTCGCGGGTCGCGCGCTCGAACATCCTCGCGCTGCAGAAGATGGGCGCGAAGGTGACGGTCGCCGGTCCGCCGACGTTGATCCCGCGCCAGATCGAGGCGCTCGGCTGTGAGGTCCGCTACACGCTCGATGAGATGCACTCGGCCGACGTCGTCTATGCGCTGCGCATGCAGCGCGAGCGCATGACCGAGGCGTGGGTGCCCTCGCTGCGCGAGTACGCGGCGTGGTACCAGATCAACGGGCGCCGTCTGCGCCCGCGCCAGCTCCTGATGCACCCGGGGCCAGTCAACCGTGGAGTGGAGCTCTCCGGCGAGGTGGTCGACTCGCCGCAGTCACTGATATCCGCCCAGGTGGAGGCGGGGGTGGTCGTGAGGATGGCGGTCATATACGAGCTTCTGAGCGGCGCTCGTCCGGAGAGCACGCGCCCGCTGCACCCTGCAACCGAGCCGCAGCCCGCCTGATGAGCGCATCGAGACTCCTACGGCGCGAGCAACCGCCAGCCGACCTGCTGATTCGCGACGTGCGCGTATTCGACCCCCGCGAGCAGATCGACAGGCGCCTGGACGTGCGGCTGGCCGACGGCGAGATTGCGCAGCTCGCCGAGCCGGGGACGATCGAAGGCGTCGGGGCCGGGGTGGAGGTGATCGAGGGCAGCCAGGCGACGCTGCTGCCGGGCTTCTTTGACCCGCACGTGCACCTTCGCACGCCAGGCCAGGAGCACAAGGAGGACCTCGAGACCGGGACCCGTGCTGCGGCCGCCGGCGGATTCTGTGGCGTGATCGCGATGCCGAACACCGACCCGGTGATCGATTCGGTGCCGCTGCTTCGCTCGCTGCGGGACGCCGCGGCGCGCGAGGCGCGCGTGCCGGTCGGCTTCTTGGCCGCCATCACCCGCGACCTGGCGGGTCAGGAGCTCAGCGAGATGGCTGGGCTTGCCCAGGAGGGGGCGATCGGCTTCACCGACGACGGGCGCCCTGTTGCGAGCGCCGGGATGCTGCGCAAGGCGCTGCAGTACCAGCGCCTCTGCGGCGGGGTGCTTGCTCTGCACGAGGAGGACCCCTCGCTCTCGGCCGGCGGCAGCATGAGGGAGGGGCCGGTCTCCGCGGCGCTCGGCCTCACCGGCATCCCCAGCGTGAGCGAGTCCACGATGGTCGCACGCGACGCCGAGCTTGCCCTCTACGAGCAGGGGCGCGTGCACTTCCAGCACCTGAGTGCGAGGAGCTCCGTGGAAGCGATCGCCGCCGCCAAGCAGCGTGGCGCGTGCGTGAGCGCAGAGGCAAGCCCGCACCATCTGTTGCTGACCGAAGATGCGCTGCACGGCCTTGACACGCGCCTGAAGATGAATCCGCCGCTCGGCGAGGAGCAGGATCGCCTTGCGATCATCGAGGGACTGCGCTCGGGCGTGATCGACTGCGTGGCCACCGATCACGCCCCGCACGCGAGGGAAGAGAAGGAGATGCCCTTCGAGCAGGCGCCGATGGGCACGACGGGCCTTGAGACCGCGTTCGCCGCGCTCCACACGATGCTCGTGATGCCCGGCGTGCTCGACCTCGGCACGCTCGTGGAGCGGATGACGGCGGGCGCCGGGCTCTTCGAGCTCCCGGTATCGCGGATCGCGGTGGGCGAGCAGGCGAACCTGGCCTTGATCGACCTCGGCGCCAGTTGGGTGCCGGGCGAGCATGGCTGGGAGAGCCGCTCTGAGAACTGCTGCTTTGCCGGTCGGCGTTTGCACGGCCGCGTGACGGTGACGATTGCTGGCGGGGCGATCGCGTATCGCCAGCGCGCATTCACGGTGGTCTCGTGAGAGGCGCCGCTTGCAGAATGGAGGTGCGATGACGCTGCTCTCGCAGGATCGTGCGGCGCTCGTGGTGATCGACGTGCAGCAGGGCTTCTCCTCATATGAGACCTTCGACGCGGTCGCTGCCGCCTGCGGCAAGCTGCTTGCGGCTGCCCGAGTGCTCGATCTGCCGCGCGTGGTCAGCGAGCAGTACCCGAAGGGCCTTGGGCGCACCGCGGAAGCTGTGGGCCTCGCGGGCGAGCGCACGATCGAGAAGACCGTCTTCTCGGCGGTCCGCGCGGACGGGTTCGATCTGCAGGGCCGCGACCAGGCGATCGTGTGCGGGATCGAGGCGCACGTCTGCGTCTCCCAGACGGTGCTCGATCTGCTGAACCGCGGGCTGCAGGTGCACGTCCCAGCCGACGCAGTCGGCTCGCGCCACCAGATCGACTACGAGCGCGGACTCGAGCGCCTGGAGCGCGCGGGGGCAATCGTCTGCACGGTCGAGGCGGCCCTCTTCGAGCTGCTCGAGCGGGCCGGCACCCCGGAGTTCAAGGAGATCCAGAGGTTGATCATCTGATGGATGCCGAGGGTGCCTACGTGCTGCTGGAGGACGGCGCGCGCTTCGACGGCCTGGCCTGCGGCGCACGCACGCACGCGGTCGGAGAGGTCGTCTTCACCACCGGTATGTCCGGCTACCAGGAGTCGGTGAGCGACCCGTCGTTCGCCGGGCAGCTGCTCACCTTCACCTACCCGCACATCGGCAACTACGGCGTGAGCGCCGAGGCGATGGAGTCGGAGGGCGTCTGGGCGAAGGCCGCGATCATGCGCGCCGCCTGCGACTTCGAGGACGCGCCCGGTGCCGAGCGGGGATGGCTTTCATGGCTTGCCGACTGCGGCGTGCCGGGCATAAGCGACCTCGACACGCGTGCGCTCGTGCGGCACATCAGGCAAGAGGGCTCGATGCGCGGCGGGTTGTTCCCGAACGAGATGGCACCCGCTGAGGCGATGGAGCTGGTCGAAGCCGAGCCGCCGATGAGCGGCCGAGACCTCGCGAGGATCGTGAGCCCGGCGAGGTGAGCGAGCTGGGCGGTGCTGCCAACGGGCATGGTGATGGCAGCGTGCCGCTGATCGCGGTGCTCGACACAGGCGTGAAGTCATCGATCGTGCGCAAGCTCACCGAGCGCGGGGCGCGGGTGCGCCTGCACCCCTGCACGAGCTGCGCTCAGGATCTGCTGGATGGCGACCCAGACGCGGTGCTGCTCGGCAACGGACCGGCGACCCGGCCGCCCTGGACTACGTGGTGCAGACCGTGAGGCAGGTGCTTGGCACGAAGCCCGTGTGGGGGATATGCCTCGGGCACCAGATGCTCTTCCAGGGCGCTTGGCCTTTCGACCTTCAAGCTGCCCTTCGGCCACCGCGGCGCGAACCATCCCGTCAAGGACCTCGCCAGCGGCCGCGTGGAGATCACCTCCCAGAACCACGGCTTCGCGGTGTGCGCACCCGGCGGCGGAGAGCTGATCGAGGCCGATGACCGGTGCGCTGGGAGACCGACTTCGGCGCCGCGCTGCTCTCGCACGTAAACCTCTACGACCGCACCGTCGAGGGTCTCACGTTGCTGGATGTCCCTGGCGCGAGCGTGCAGTACCACCCAGAGGCAGGCCCCGGACCGCATGACAGCGTTCACTTCTTCGATCGGATGCTCGAGGAGGTCGGCAACGCAGGTACTCCTGTCCTCGAGACCGGCGGGATGCCTGGCGGGGCTGACCATATGCCCAAGCGCACCGACATAAGAAATTCCCGAATCCTCGGCTCCGGGCCGATCGTGATCGGGCAGGCCGCGGAGTTCGACTACTCCGGGGTGCAGGCGTGCCGGGTGCTGCGCCAGGAGGGCTATGAGATCGTGCTCGTCAACTCCAACCCGGCGACGATCATGACCGACCCGGAGCTGGCGGATGCAACCTATGTGGAGCCGCTGCTGCCGGGCCCCGTCGCCCAGGTGATCGAGCGCGAGCGGCCCGACGCGCTCCTGCCGACGCTCGGCGGCCAGACCGCGCTGAACCTCGCCAAGGCGCTCAAGGACGACGGCACGCTCGCGCGCTTTGACGTCGAGCTGATCGGCGCCGACTACGACGCGATCACCTGCGCCGAGGACCGCGAACTGTTCCGCGATGCGATGGAGCGCGCCGGGCTTGCGATGCCCGCAAGCGCGATCGCGACGAGCCTCGAGCAGGCACAGGCCGCCGTGGGGGAGCTCGGGCTGCCGTGCATCGTGCGCCCGGCATTCACACTCGGGGGTCGCGGCGGCGGCATCGCGCGCACCCCGGAGCAGTTCTCGGAAATCGTCTCGCGCGGCCTCGAGGCATCGCCGATCGGGCAGGTGCTGCTCGATCAGTCGGTCCTCGGCTGGGGCGAGTTCGAGCTCGAGGTGATGCGCGACAAGGCAGATAACGTCGTGATCGTCTGCTCGATCGAGAACATCGACCCGATGGGCGTACACACGGGAGACTCAGTGACGGTCGCACCGCAGCAGACGCTGACCGACAGCCTCTACCAGCGCATCCGCGACCAGGCGATCGCCGTGATCCGGGCGGTCGGGGTGGAGACCGGCGGCTCCAACGTGCAGTTCGCGGTCAATCCCGATACCGAGGAGATCCTCGTGATCGAGATGAACCCGCGCGTCTCGCGCTCCTCCGCGCTTGCCTCGAAGGCGACCGGGTTTCCGATCGCAAAGATCGCCGCGCGTCTGGCGGTCGGGTACCTGCTGGAGGAGATCGACAACGACATCACCGGCGTGACGCCGGCTGCGTTTGAGCCGACGCTCGACTACGTGGTGGTGAAGTGGCCGCGCTTCGCCTTCGAGAAGTTCCCCGGCGCGACGCCCTCGCTCTCCACGCACATGAAGTCGGTGGGGGAGGCGATGGCGATCGGGCGCACCTTCGCGCAGGCGTTTGCGAAGGCGATGCGCTCGCGCGAGCTCGACAAGCCGCCGTGCCTTGGCGAGCTCTCCGACGAGCTGCTGCTGCATGGCCTCGAGACGCCGGCGCCCGACCGCTACGAGGCGATCTTCGAGCTGCTGCGGCGCGGGCGCCGAGATCGAGGAGTCCGCGCCGCGAGCGCGATCGACCCGTGGTTCCTGCGCGAGATGAAGGCGCTCGTGCTGCATCCGGACGCGCCGTTTGCCGGGCAACGCACATTCAAGTCGGTGGACACCTGCGCGGCCGAGTTCCCCGCGCGCACCCCTTATCACTATTCGAGCTTCGAGCGGCCCTCGGGTGGCGTGGCCGAGAGCGAGATCCAGCGTGGGGAGCGGGATTCCGTGGTGATCCTCGGTGCCGGCCCAAACCGGATCGGCCAGGGCATCGAGTTCGACTACTGCTGCGTCCATGCCGCGATGACGGTCAGGGAGATGGAGATGGATGCGGTGATGATCAACTGCAACCCCGAGACCGTCTCCACCGACTACGACACCTCCGATCGCCTCTACTTCGAGCCGCTGACGCTGGAGGACGTGCTCGCCGTCGTGGAGGTCGAGCAGCCGAAGGGCGTGATCGTGCAGTTCGGCGGCCAGACCCCGTTGAAGCTCGCCGCCGGCCTCGAGCAGGCTGGGGTGCCGCTGCTCGGCACGAGCGTCGACGCGATCGACCTGGCCGAGGACCGCGGCCGCTTCGGGGCGCTGCTGGAGCGCCTCGGATACAAGGCGCCGCCGTATGCGACCGCGCGCAGCACGCAGGAGGCGCTCCAGTGTGCGCAGCAGGTGGGCTATCCCTTGCTCGTGCGTCCCTCTTACGTGCTGGGCGGCCGCGCGATGGAGATCGTCTACTCCCAGGAGGACCTGGCCGACTACCTGCGCCGCGAGGTCGACGCCTCCACTCCGCAGGCGCAAACCAACCCAGCCGCCCCCAAAGGGCGGCCCATCAAACGATCTATCTCGATCGGTTTCTCGAGGACGCCGTCGAGGTTGACGTCGACGCCCTCTGCGACGGGACCGAGGTCTGGATCGGCGGAATCATGCAGCACGTGGAGGAGGCCGGCGTGCACTCGGGCGATAGCGCCTGCGTGCTGCCGCCGCACTCGCTCGGTGAACAGATGCTCGAGCAGATCCGGGCGGCCACCCGCGGCATCGCGCTCGAGATTGGCGTGGTGGGGCTGCTGAACGTCCAATACGCGGTTCATCACGGCGCGCTCTATGTGATCGAGGAAACCCGCGCGCCTCGCGCACGGTGCCGTTCGTCTCCAAGGCCGTCGGTCTGCCGCTTGCAAAGCTCGCCTGCCAGATCATGCTCGGCCGGCAGATCGCCGAGCTCGGGCTGCCGCGAGAGCGCGAAGGGCTCGGCTTCGGCGATCACGTCTCGGTCAAGGAGGCGGTGATGCCCTTCGACCGATTCGACGGCGCCGACGCCGTGCTCGGCCCCGAGATGCGCTCCACGGGGGAGGTGATGGGCATCGCGCGCGACTTCCCGACCGCGTTCGCCAAGGCTCAGGCGGCCGCCGGCGTGCCGCTGCCCGCCTCGGGCACCGCGTTCATCTCTGTCACCGACTCCGACAAGTCGGGCGCCTTCTCGATCGCGCAGCTGCTGCACGACGCGGGCTTTTGCGATCCTAGCCACGCGTGGGACGGCCGAGACGATCGCGCGGATGGGCGTGCCGGTCACGCCACTCAACAAGATCGGCGAAGGCTCCCGCACGTGGTCGACTGGATCGAGCGCGGGGACGTCGATCTGGTCGTCAACACGCCGACGGGGTCGGGCGCACGCACCGACGGTTGGGAGATCCGACACGCCGCCGTGCTGCGCGGATCCCCTGCCTGACCCGCTTGCCGCCGGAATCTCCGCTGCGCGCGCGATCGCACGTGCCGCCCAAGGCGGGCCCTCCGGAGGTGCTCTGCCTACAGCAGCTGCACGAAGCGCAGCCACCGCGCCGGGGTCGCGTGAGCTTCCAGCAGGCCGGGCAGGCCACGCCGGCGCCGCTTGGCCGCCGGCTGGCACGGTGAGCCGCAACGAGCAGGTCGGCGCATACCGGCTGCTGTGGGTGCAGGACCCCGAGGGCGAACCCATCCCGGAGTTGCGCGCGGGCCAGTTCGCGATGATCGCGGCGGCGGAGGGCTGGGGCGCAGGCGCCGACGAGCGACCCTTCCTGCCGCGTGCCTTCTCGATCGCGCGACGCGAGAGGGGGAGAGGGCGTTCTTCTGATCGAGGACGTCGGGCCGGGCACCGCACGCCTCTGCGCTCTGCAGGCCGGCGAGGGGCTCTGGGTGCTGGGGCCGCTCGGGCGCGGCTTCACGCGCGCGCCCAAGGCCCATCGCACGATCCTCCTCGGCGGCGGCATCGGGATCGCGCCGCTCATGATCCTGCAGGATCAGATCGAGGCGGCCGGTGCGCTCGCGCACTCGGCGACGCTGCTCGGCTTCCGTGGCCGCGCGCACGCGCAAGCAGCCTCACTGCTGCGCGACCCCGAGATCGCCACCGACGACGGGTCGCTCGGCCACCACGGCCTCGTCACCGACCTGCTCACGCGGCACCTGCAGGACGGCCCGCCCGCGGTTGTGCGCGCGGCGGGCCGCCCGCATGCTCGAGAGCGGAGGGCGATCTGCGAGCGCACGGCGTCCCCGCAGAGCTTGCGCTCGAGGCCGGGATGGCCTGTGGCTACGGCGCCTGCTACGGCTGCGCGGTGCCGCGCCGCGGCGGCGGCTACCTGCGCGTCTGCGTCGATGGGCCGGTGCTCGACGCCGCCGAGCTGGAGCGCGTCTCATGAGGGCACGGCCGGCAGGCCGGGCGGGGATCCATGAGCGGCCTCGACTTCTGCGGGCTCACGCTCGCCCACCCGGTCATCAACGGCTCAGGCACCTTCGATGCGATCGCCGCCCACGCGGTCTTCGGCGATGCTCTCTTCGAGCGCTTCCCGTTCTCGGCGTTCGTGTAAAAGACGATCACGCTCAAGCCCCGCGCCGGCAACCCGGCTCCGCGCCTGTGGGAGGCGCCCGCCGGCCTGATCAACTCGATCGGGCTCCCGAACAAGGGCCTCGAGTGCTACATCGCGGAGGACCTGCCAAAGCTCGCCCGCCTGCCCGTGCCGCTGATCACGAACGTGATGGGATCGACCGCGCCGGAGCTCTGCGTGCTCGTGGCCGCCTGCGAGGCGCAGCCCGCGATCGCCGCGATCGAGCTGAACGTCTCGTGCCCGAACGTGGGGACCGGGCTCGACATCGGGTCAGACCCAGAGCAGCTCGAGCGGGTCATGCGCGCGGTGCGTACCAGCAGCGGCAAGCCGCTGATCGTCAAGCTGACGCCGAACACCGCCGATGTGGCGGCCTGCGCGGCGGCCGCAGAGCGCGGCGGGGCCGACGCCGTCTCGCTGATCAACACGCTTCGGGCGATGGCGCTCGCCCCGGGCTCTGGCGCACCCTGGCTCGGCGGCCGGACCGGCGGGCTCTCCGGCCCCGCGATCCGCGCGGTGGCGCTTGCCCAGGTGGCGGCGGTGGCAGCCCGCCGTGGAGCTGCCGATCATCGGCATGGGCGGCGTGCAGAGCGGCACTCACGCCCGCGATCTGCTGGCCGCGGGCGCCAGGCTCGTGGCAGTCGGCACGGAGAGCTTTCGCGACCCGCTCGCGGCTGCCCGCATCGCGTCGGAGATCCCGCATGACAGACAGGGATCGGATGAAACCCCTGCAAACGCGCGATGTCACCATACAGCTGCCTCTAGGTGCATGAACCTCAAGTACAGGTTCAGGTGAATTCGCGAAACTTGGCGTCAAACGCCGTCCCGATCCGTGTACACTCGCCGTCAATGGCGATCGCGACCGACACGGCGCCGGCAGCGCACGACATCACCCCAGACCCGGCGGCCGCAGCTCGCGAGCGGCTGAGCCGATCCCACATCCAGCGGATGGACGCCCTGGCCAGGGCGAACCACATCCGCACCCAGCGCGCGCGAGGTCAAGCGCGACCTGAAGGCCGGCAGGCTCACCATCGACTCGCTGCTGCTGACGCCCCCAGGCTGCGTGGAGACGGCCAAGGTCTTCGACCTGCTGCTCGCCGTTCCACGATACGGCCGCGTGAAGGTCAACAAGGTGCTGGCGATCTGCCGCATCTCGCCGAGCAAGACGATCGGCGGACTCTCCGAGCGCCAGCGCAAAGAGCTGGTCGCCATGCTCCGCCGCTAGGCGCCATCCGCGGGCGTCCCGGCCGATCTCCCCGATAAGGTCCCGCGTATGTCGCCAGTGTTCGTGATCACCGGCCCCTCGGGCGTCGGCAAGGGAACCCTGATCTCCGGGCTGATGGAGGAGCTGCCTCAGTTGGAGCTCTCGGTCTCCGCGACCACGCGCGCCCCCCGGCCGGGCGAGCAGGACGGCGTTCAGTACCACTTCCTCACGGCTGAGGACTTCGACCGTGTGCAGCGCGAAGGCGGCTTCGTCGAGCACGCCAACTATGCCGGTCGCCGCTACGGCACTCTGCGCAGCGAGCTCGAGCAACGGATCAACGCCGGCGTGCCGGTGGTGCTCGAGATCGAGGTTCAGGGTGCGCGCCAGGTACGGGCCGCGATGCCGGGCGCGATCCAGGTCTTCATCGCGCCACCCTCGCTGCCGGTGCTCAGAGAGCGACTCACCGGGCGGGGCACCGACGATGAGCAGGAGGTCGCGCGGCGTCTGGCGTTTGCCGAGCAGGAGCTTTCCGCAAAGCAGGAGTTCTCGCACGTGATCGTCAACGATCGACTCGGCGATGCCCAGCGCGAGCTGGTCGAGCTGGTGCGGCGGACGCTCGGGGACTGCGAGCCTCTAGACTGAAGATCCACCCAGGAAAGGCGAATGCCCGATGATCTCACCCCGCGTCGACCGTCTGCTCGAGAACGTTGACTCCAACTACGCAGGCGTCCTGGTCGCAGCCAAGCGCGCGCGCCAGATCAACAGCTACTACCACAACCTAGGCGAGGGCACCTTCGACGAGTTCCCGCCGCCGATGATCGAGACCAAGTCAAAGAACTATCTGACGATCGCCCTCGAAGAAGTCGCGGCCGGCAAGATCAAGTATCAGTACCGCTGAGAGGACAGATGGGCGGCGCATCGCGGCGTCCTCCCTCGCTCGCGTACGTTTTGTACGCCACGTCGCTCGAGTCCTTGCACCGCTTGCCCACATCTGTCCTCTCAGTAGCTTTGATGATCTGAAATCGCGGTAGAACTGCATCATGGCCAGGATCCTGCTCGGCGTAAGCGGCGGCATTGCCGCCTACAAGGCGCTCGAGTTCGTGCGTCTGGCGACCGGGGCGGGACACTCGGTGCGGGTGCTGCAAACCCCGAACAGCCGCCGCTTCGTCGGCGCAGCCTCCTTCGAGGGGCTGACCGGTGCGCCGGTTCTCCTCAGTGAGTTCGAGGGCGACCCGGCCCGCGGCGCCTTCCCGGGCGAGGAGCCGCCGAGACACGAGCCGATCGGCCATCTGGAGATCGTCGCCAAAGCCGACCTGCTGCTGGTCGCTCCCGCCTCGGCGAACACGATCGCAAAGCTCGCTCACGGCCATGCGGAAGGCATGCTCTGCACGGCTGCACTCGCAGCCGACTGTCCGCTCGTAATCGCGCCCGCGATGAACGCGCGCATGTACGAGCACCCCGCCACCAGGGCGAACCTCGGGCTGTTGCGCGAGCGCGGCGCGCACGTGATCGAGCCGCAGGCCGGACGTCTGGCGTCCAAGGGCGAGCACGGCATCGGCCGGCTGGCAGAGCCCGCTGCGCTGCTTGCCGTATGCCAGGACATCCTCAAGCAGGGGGTCCCTGCAACCGACCAGTGGGCCGGCATCAGGGTTCTCATCACCGCCGGTGGCACGCGGGAGCCGATCGACGCGGTGCGCTTCATCGGCAACAGCTCCTCGGGGCGCATGGGCCTCGCGCTTGCGCAGGCGGCCCTCGCGCGCGGCGCGCAGGTGAGCGTGATCGCCGCCAATGTGGCGTTGCCGCATCCGGCCGGGGCGCGCTGGATCGAGGCGCCGACCGCGGCTCAGATGCAGCACGCCTGCGAGCTCGAGCTGCCGGGCTGCGACGTGCTGCTGATGGTGGCAGCGATCGCCGACTTCAGACCGGCGGCGTCGGTCAACGGCAAGATCAAGAAGCGCGAGCAGACCACGCTCACGCTGGAGCTCGAGCCCACGCCGGACGTGCTGGCGGGCCTCGGAGCGGTTCGCACCGAGGGCCAGACGCTCGTTGGCTTTGCGGCCGAGCACGGCCCACAGGGTCCCGAGCACGCACGCGCGAAGCTCGCAGAGAAGCACCTGGATGCGGTCGTGCTCAACGACATCGCGCGCTCTGACATCGGCTTCGGCGCCGCCGAGAACGAGGTCAGGGTGATCGCCTCCGAATGGGAGCTGCCGATCGAGAAGGCCAGCAAGCGCGCGGTCGCCGAGGCGATCCTCGACGCGGTCGCAACGCTGCGAGAAGGCTCCGTACCAGCGGCTAGAGTGATCACGCATGGACAGCCTCTATGACCTGTACATGCGTGGCTGTGATCTGCTGCGCCACGGCGACTACCAGGCGGCGATAGTGCCGCTGACCAGGGCCCGCAACCTGGCGCCGGAGAAGACCTCGATCAGGGAGACACTCGGTCGCGCGCTCTTTCACGCGCGCCGCTACGAGCACGCCGCGCGAGAGTTCGAGGCGGTTGCAAGCGCGGCCCCGACCAACGACTACGCGCTCTTCTGCCTGGGGCGCGCGATGCAGCTGATGGGCCGCCATCGCGAGGCGTGCAAGCCGCTCGCGCTCGCATGCTCGCTTGCGCCCGAGCGTGCCGACTACCGGCTCTACCGGGATCGCGCGCGCAAGGCGGCGCACGGCTCCTGATCATCAGCCAAAGCGGTGCTATTCTCGGTCGCACGGCTTTCTCGCCGGCGCCCGTGCCGGCAGTCGTACTGAAAGTGGGCGCCCGCCCGCTTTTTTTTCGTCGTCAGGAGGTCCAATGACAGCACTCCAAGAAGAGATCGAGCAGCGGCTGGCTGATGCCGAGCCGCGGGTCGAGGTGCTGCTCGCCGAGGTCCTCGGCGAGGGGACCCTGCGGGTCTTCGTCGACCATCCAGACGGCGTGACGCTCTCGCTGTGTGAACGAGTGAGCGCGCTGCTGTCCGATATGCGGGACCGCTACACGCTCGAGGTCTCCTCGCCCGGAAGCGAACGGCCGCTGAGCAAGCCCGATCACTTCCGGCGCTACATCGGGCGCCGCGCGCGGGTGCGGGTACGCGCGCCGCAGCCGGTCGCAGGGCACGCCGAAGATCGCAGCTGTCCAAACGCCGGCGATATGGGTTCCTGGCCACACCGCCGCAGCTATACAGGGGAGCTCGTGGGAGCCTCCGAGAGCGAGATCACACTGGCCGCCGAGGGGGGATCCTCGCGATCCCCTATTCGGACATCCGTCGTTGCAACCTCGTCGAGGAGTAGACCATGTCACGCGAGATCCTGGAGGCCATGCACGCGCTGGCGCGCGAGAAGGGCATTGAGCCTGAGAAGCTGATGATCGCGCTGGAGGACGCGCTGCTCTCCGCTTACAAGAAGCAGCCGGGGGCGGCGAAGTATGCGCGCGTGGAAATCGACCGTGAGACCGCCGACTTCCGGGTGATCGAACTGATCATCCCCGAGCGCCTGGAGGCACACCTGATCGTCGAGACGATCGACGAGGAAACCGTCGTGGACCCTGAGACCGGCGAGCTGCGCGAACCGCAGGAGCCGGTGATCGACCCCAAGAAGTTCGAGGAGTACCGCGACCAGATCGATGAGCAGGACGTCACGCCCGACGACTTCGGGCGGATCGCGGCGCAGACCGCCAAGCAGGTGATCCTGCAGCGCATCCGCGAGGCCGAGCGGGACATGATGTACGAGGAATACCGCGACCGTGTCGGCGAGCTCGTGACAGGCATCGTGCAGCAGAGCGACTCCCGCTACACGCTCGTGCAGCTGCGCGAGCGCGTGGAGGCGCTGCTGCCGAAGTCCGAGCAGGTCGACGGCGAGCGCTACGACCACTCCCAGCGGATCAAGGCCGTGATCAAGGAGGTCTCGCCTTCCACGAAGGGTCCATCGATCATCGTCTCCCGCCGCGACCCGGAGCTGATCAAGCAGCTCTTCGAGCTGGAGGTGCCTGAGATCGCCGACAGCCTCGTGGAGATCGTCGGCGTCGCGCGCGAGCCGGGCTATCGCAGCAAGATCGCGGTCGTCTCACACACCGATGGCGTGGACCCGGTCGGCGCCTGCGTCGGTCCGCGCGGCTCGCGCGTGCGGATGGTCGTCTCCGAGCTGCGCGGCGAGAAGATCGACATCATCCCCTTCAATGAAGAGCCTGCCCGCTTCGTGGCCAAGGCGCTCTCGCCCGCACGCGTGCGCGAGGTGCTCGTCGACGACGAGAACAAGCAGGCCACCGTGATCGTCCCCGACGACCAGCTCTCGCTTGCGATCGGGCGCGAAGGCCAGAACGCACGCCTGGCCGCCCGCCTGACCGGCTGGCGCGTGGACATCCGCTCGGAGACCGAGTTCGCCGCCGAGGAGGCCGAGCAGGGATACGAGGAGGAGGAAGTCTCCGGCCGCTGCGCGGCGATCCTCTCGAGCGGGCGCCGGTGCCCGAACGCCGCCCTGCCTGGCTCGCGCTACTGCGGGCTCGATGCCCACCAGGCGCTTGCCGGCATCGACAGCGACCGTGTCGTAGACCTCGCGGGTGGCGGCGAGGAGCCCGCGGGCGAGGAGCAGGTCGCCGAGGAGCAGGCGTCATAGCCCCGCACATGCCGCAGCGCCGGTGTACCGGCTGCGGGCGGATCACAGGCAAGGGCGACCTCGTGCGCCTCGCTGTCGCGCGCAGGCAGGACGACGAGCACCTCTCGGCGATCGTGGTGGACGAGCACGCCCGCCTCGGCGGGCGCGGTGCCTACGTCTGCGCACAGGATCCCGGTGTGCCTGCGCGCTCCTGCCTGGAGCGCGCACTGCACCGCGGCGGGATCGCTCGGACGCTGCGCTGCGGGTCGAAGATCAACTCCTCAGACCTCCTAGAATCGGGGTCCCGATGAGCAAGAAGCGCGTACACGAGATCGCCAAGGAGCAGAAAGTCTCGAGCAAGGAGTTGCTCGAGCGGCTGCAGGCCGCGGGAATCGACGCGAAGGCTGCGGCATCCTCCGTCGATGAGGCAAGTGCATTGAAGGCGCTTGGCGCAAATGGCGCTTCGGCTACGCCAAGCGCTCCCCCTGCCGCAACGCAGGCACCGCCATCCGGTAGTCCCACCACGCCTCTCGCGCCGCAGCAGGCCGTGCGTCCGCAGGAGACCGCGGTGGCTGCTGCGCCCACCGCACAGACGCCCGCGGAGGCAGCTGCGCCAGACGCCGGCGGCGAGGCCTCTGGCAAGGCCGCGCCGCATGCGAGGCCGACACGCGACTCGCGCACCGGCGAGCGCGCCCCAGGTGGGCCGGGCAGGACCGGCCGCAGGCGCGTGGTGATTGACTCCCAAGCCTCCAGGCGACCGGCCAGCGGTCCAGCCACGCAGCCGCCGCGCAGGCCTCCGCGACGCGGTCGGCGTCGCCGCGGCGTCTACGACGAGACGATCGCCCCGATCGATTCCGCAAGCGCCGAAGCGATCGACCTGATCCGCGTCAACTCCGGCTCGACGGTCAAGGACGTCGCCGAGTACCTGGGCGTGCCCGTGCCCGAGGTGATCAAGAAGCTGATGAGCCTCGGCGAGATGGCGACGCTGACCCAGACCCTCACAGACGATGCGATCCAGGTGCTCGCCGACGAGTTCGACAAGAAGATCGAGCTTGTCCACGCCGCCGACGAGGTCGAGCTCGAGCCCGAGTACGACGACGACGATCAGGAGCTCGCAGATCGCCCGCCCGTGGTGACGATCATGGGCCACGTCGACCACGGCAAGACCTCTCTGCTCGACGCGATCCGCAAGACCGAGGTGGCGGCGGGCGAGGCCGGCGGCATCACCCAGCACATCGGCGCCTACCAGGTCAGCCACGCCGGCAAGGAGATCACCTTCCTTGATACGCCAGGCCACGAAGCGTTCACCGCCATGCGCGCCCGCGGAGCGCGGGTGACCGATGTCGCGGTGATCGTGGTCGCTGCCGACGATGGCGTAAAGCCCCAGACCGAGGAGGCGATCGACCACGCCAAGGCGGCCGAGGTGCCGATCGTCGTCGCGGTCAACAAGGTGGACAAGGAGGGCGCACAGCCCGAGCGTGTGCGCAACGAGATGGCACAGCACGGCCTTCAGCCCTCCGACTGGGGCGGGGAGACCGAGTTCGTCGACGTCTCCGCGAAGACCGGCCAGGGACTCTCGGAGCTGCTCGACACGATCCAGGTAGTCGCGGACCTCGAGGAACTGAAGGCCAACCCCGACGTGGAGGCTTCCGGAACAGTGATCGAGTCCAAGCTCGACCCGGGACGTGGCCCGGTGGTCACCATCCTGATCCAGCGCGGCACCCTCAAAGTCGGCGACGCGCTGGTTGCGGGCGCCCACCACGGGCGCGTGCGCGCGATGAACGACTGGGGCGGAGTGAGGACCAAGCGCGCCATGCCCGGGCAGCCTGTCGAGGTACTGGGCTTCGACGGCGTGCCGGAGGCGGGCGAGCACGTGCGCGTCGTGGAGAACGAGCGCAGGGCACGGCAGCTTGCGGCCGAACGCGCCACGCGCCTGAAGAGCGAGGCGCTCGCGCGGCGCTCGGGACGCAAGATCTCACTGGAGGACGTCTTCAAGCTCGCCCAGGAAGGCGCGGTGAAGGAGCTGAGCCTGGTGGTCAAGGCCGACGTCGCCGGTTCGCTCGAGGCGATCGAGGATGAGATCGCAAAGCTTCCGCAGGACGAGGTGAGCGTGAACGTGATCCACCGCGGCGTCGGCGGCATCAACGAGTCCGACGTGATGCTTGCGGTTGCCTCGGGCGGGCTGATCCTCGCCTTCAACGTGCGTCCGGTCGGCGATGCCCGCCGGTTGGCCGAGCGCGAGGGGGTGGAGATCCGCTCCTACTCGGTGATCTACCGCGCGATCGAAGAGCTGCGCGCCGCGATGCAGGGAATGCTCGAGCCCGAGGAGGTCGAGACGTCTGTCGGGCAGGCCGAGGTGCGCCAGCTCTTCAGGGCCTCGCGGATCGGAGTGATCGCGGGCTCGCATGTGAGCGACGGCAAGGTCACGCGCGGTGCTCGCGTGCGCGTCGTGCGTGAGGGGACCGTGATCTACGACACCACCATCGCCAGCTTGCGCCGTTTCAACGAGGACGCGCGCGAAGTCACGAGCGGCTACGAGTGCGGCATCGTGCTCACCAACTTCCAGGATCTGCGCGAGGGGGACGTGCTGGAGGTCTATGAGACCCGGCTGCGTGAGCGCGAGCTCACCTAGTGTCGACGCAGTCAGGATGAGCTCCGACCGGCTGAGGCGCGTGGAGGAGGCGATCCGAGAGGTGATCGCGGATGCCCTGGCCGGCGATATCAAGGACCCCCGCGTGGGATTCGTCACCGTGACCGATGTGAGGACCAGCCCAGACCTCAGATATGCACATGTGCATGTCAGCGTGCTGGGTGATGAGCAGCAGCGTGAGAGCTCGATGGAAGGCCTGCACAGCGCCCATCGGCTTCCTGCAGCAGCGGATCGCAGGAGAGCTGCGCCTCAAGCGCACGCCCACGCTCGAATTTCACTACGACGTCACCACCGATAACGCAATGCGAATCGAAGCGCTGTTGCGCGAAGAACAGGAGCAGGCATGAGCCTCAGTGGCGCGAGTGCACGAGATGAGGTGCTGAGGCTGCTGCAGACCGACTCGCGCTTCGTGCTGGCCACCCATGAGGCTCCCGACGGCGACGCGCTCGGGTCGCTGCTTGCGATGCACGGCCTGCTCAGCGCACTCGGCAAGCATGCCGAGATGTTCATCGCGCCAAGCGACCTGCCGCTGCCCTACGAGTACGGCTTCTTTGCGCCGGAGAATGCGATCCACGAGCCCCCCGCCGACATCGCCGACCGCACGCGTGATCTTCCTCGACTGCGGCAACATCGACCGCAACTCCGCCGACGTGCTGCGCGACGGCAAGTACCTGATCAACATCGACCATCATCACGACAACACCGGCTTTGGAACCTTGAATTACGTCGTTCCAAGGGCCTCCTGCACCGCCGAGATCGTCTGGGATCTGATGCACGGGCTCGACTTCTCGCCGCAGGGCCGGATCGCCGATGCGCTCTACGTCGCGCTGATCACCGACACGGGCCGCTTCATGTATGAGAACACTGGCCCGCGCGCCCACCAGATGGCGGCCGAGCTGATCGAGGCCGGGGTGGACGTGCAGCGGATCTACCGCCGCCTCTACGAGGAGATGCCGCTGGCAAAGCTCGCGCTGCTCGCGCGGGCACTCGCCAGCGTGCGCAGCTACGACAACGGCAGGCTCACGCTCGCCTGGATCGCACTGGCCGACCTGCAGGCCACAGGCGCGAAGGAGAGCCATCACGAGGGGATCGTCGATCACCTGCGCGCCGTGCGCGGCACGAAGGTCGCGGCGCTCGTGCGCGAGGTGGAGATGCCCGAGGGGCCGCCGCGGCGCAAGGTCTCCCTGCGCGCCACCGGAGAGGACGTGGACGTCTCAGCGATCGCACGCACAGAAGGCGGCGGCGGCCACCGCAGAGCGGCCGGCTTCACCACGGACCTCGACGTCGATGAGATCGCCGTGCTGCTTCGCCGTGAGATATCGCTGCGCCTGGACGGCGAGCACGCCGCCGCAGTCTCCTCCTCCTGAGCGGCGCAGGTGGCAGTGCACGGTTCAACGAATGCCGCGGGCAAGGCCGGCGCCGCGGAGGGCGTCCTTGCAATCGACAAGCCGGCCGGGGTCACCTCGCACGACGTGGTGGCGGCCATCAGGAGCCGGCTCGGGGGTGTGAAGACCGGTCACGCGGGCACGCTCGACCCGTTTGCGACCGGCCTGCTTCTGATCCTGCTTGGCAGGGCGACCAAGCTCCAGGGCCGGCTGATGGAGTTGCCAAAGGCATACGAGACGCTCGCGGTGCTCGGCGCGCGCTCGAGTACCGGAGACCCGGAGGGCGAGATCGAACAGACCGGTCGGGTGCCGGCCGACCCGCCGCCGCTGCCGACCGGAGAGATCATGCAGCGCCCGCCGATCTACTCGGCCGTGAAGGTCCACGGGGAGCGCGCCTACCGGCGCGCTCGGCGTGGCGAGAGCTTCCAGATGCCGCCGCGACTTATCACCGTCCACCGCTTCGAGCAGCTGGAGCGAGGGGAGGGCAGCGCACGATTTGCGATCGAGTGCTCCTCCGGGACCTATGTGCGTTCGCTGATAGCCGACCTCGGCGATGCCTACTGCCGGGAACTGCGGCGCACCCGGATTGGGCCCTTCGACGTGCGCGAGGCGATCCCAGCGCCCGTGCGGAGAGAGCCCTGGCAGGCGCCTGCGCCAATGTCGATAGAGCACGTGCTCGCGTTGCTTCAATAGGCTTTGCCGGTGAGGATCGTCCCTTTGCCCGATGTCGGCCCGGCGAAGCGCAGGGTCGCGGTCGGCACCTTCGACGGGGTCCATCTCGGGCACCGAGAGGTGATCGCAGGCTGTGACAGCGTGCTGACCTTCGACCCGCATCCCGTCTCGGTGGTCGCGCCCTCGCACGCGCCGAAGCTGATCACCGACCTGCCGCGCAAGGCGCAACTGGTCGGGGAGCTTGGCGTCAGCGAGCTGATCGTGGTCCCCTTCGATGCGCGCTTCGCGGCGCTGGAGGCCGAGACCTTCGTGGAGGAGGTGCTCGTCGGGAAGCTCGGCGCGGTGCACGTCTCGGTCGGCGAGAACTTCCGGTTCGGTCATCGCGCGCAGGGCAACCCGGAGCTGCTGAAGGCCGACTCGCCCTTCACCACCACCGTTCACCCGCTGCTCGAAATAGACGGGGAGGTCGTCTCCTCGAGCCACATCCGCGGACTGCTCGCCGCCGGCGAGGTGGAAAACGCCGCCCGCTTCCTGGGCGCGCCCTTCCTGCTTGCCGGCGAGGTCGTCCACGGCGACGAGCGCGGCAGGGTGCTCGGCTTCCCGACCGCCAACATCGTGCCCGAGGAGCGGCTCGTCTGCCCCGGGCACGGCGTCTACGCCTGCCGCGCCGGGGAGCACCTGGCGGCCGTGAGCATCGGCGTTCGGCCCACCTTCGAGACGGGCAGAGCCGAGCTCGTCGAGGCCCATCTGCTGGACTTCGACGGCGACCTCTACGGCCGCACGCTCGAGCTGAGCTTCCTCCAGCGCCTGCGTGGGGAGCGCAGGTTCCAGAGCGCGGAGGCGCTGATCGAGCAGATGCACCTCGACGTTCAGAGCACCCGGGAGATAGCCGCCTCGCTCGAGCGCGAGTGAGCGCTTCGCACCTCTTCGCGCGACCCCATCCGGGCCACCCGGCGCGGTGCCTGCTAGCCTGTGCGGCCGCATGCCGCTGACAAGTGAAAGAAAGCGCGAGCTGGCCGAGAAGTTTGGCGCCCATGAGGGCGACGTCGGCGGCACCAAGGTCCAGATCGCGATGCTGACCGAGCGCATCAACCATCTCAACGACAGCCACCTGCGTGCGCAGCGCAAGGACCACCACTCCCGCCGCGGGCTGCTGAAGCTCGTCGGCCGCCGTCGTCGCCTGCTCGACTATCTACAGCGCGACGACCTCGAGGGCTACAGGGCCCTCATCAAGGATCTCGGCCTACGCAAGTAGCCCTGAACGATCGATGACCTGCGTGCCGCTTTGTCCTCGATCGCTTGCGTACCGACCAGTACGCCTCCCTCGCTGCGTCCGTGTTGCACCTGATCCTCGACCGTTCAGGGAGAGTCTGTGAGCGTCCTGGCCGCCGGCACAAAGGTCCCGAGCTTCACGCTGACGCGGGAAGATGCGGAGAAGTTCACGCAGGAGGACCTGCAGGGGCAGAGCACGATCTTCGTCTTCTATCCGTTCGCCTTCAGCCCGGTCTGCACCGACCAGTTGCAGCTCTACGAGCGCGTCCTCGACGAGCTCACCGCGGGCGGCAGGAAGATCTATGGAGTCTCCTGCGACTCGACCTGGGCTCAAGCAGCGTTCAAGGAGAAGCTCGGCGTCTCGATCCCCCAGCTCTCGGACTTCGAGCCCAAGGGCGCGGCGTGTGAGGCCTTCGGCGTGCTGCACGAGGGCGGCTTTCCCCAGCGCGCGTTGGTGATCGTCGGTCCTGACGGCGTGGTGCGCTGGAGCTACCAGGCGCCCTCGCCCGCCGAGCTGCCGAGCGCAGAGCTGCTGCTCGAAGGCCTGAAGGCCGCCTGAGCGCGAGCGTCGCGACACCACGGGCTGCAGCGCCACAGCGGAGCAGCTGGACGGCGGCTGCGCGCGGTCCGCTAAGCTGCTGCCCATTCGGACTAAGAGATAAAAGAGAAGACAGCTCCGCCGACCGAAGGGCGGAGAGGAAAGCAGAGGACATATGAGCAGTGACTCCGTCACCCGGGTCTCCGTGGAGATCGCTGGCAGCGAGATCTCGTTTGAGACGGGCAGGATGGCCAAGCAGGCCTCCGGCGCAGTGGTGGTCAGGCAGGGCGACACGATGGTGCTCGCCACGGCCACCGCAGGCGGCAAGCGCGACATCGACTTCATGCCGCTGACCGTCGACGTCGAGGAGCGGATGTACGCCGCCGGGAAGATCCCCGGCTCCTTCTTCAAGCGCGAGGGGCGCTCCGGCGAGAAGGCGACGCTGACCGCGCGCATGATCGACCGCCCGCTTCGCCCGCTCTTCGACAAAGGCTGGCGCCATGACACGCATATCGTGGCGATCCCGCTCTCGGTGGACCACCTCCACCCCTATGACATCTTGGCAATGAACGGCGCCTCGGCGGCGCTGATGATCTCAAACGTTCCCTTCGCGGGCCCGATCGGCGCGGTTCGGATCGGCAAGATCGACGGCGACTTCGTCGTCAACCCGCCCGAGCCGACGCTGAGCGCCGAAGGCGCCGAGGAGGGGGGCTCGCTCTCAGACCTCGACCTGATCGTCGCCGGCTCCGAGGATGCGATCCTGATGGTCGAGGCCGGCGCGAACGAGATCTCAGAGGCTGAGATCCTCGACGCGCTCGACATCGCCCACAGCGAGATCAAGAAGATCTGCGCCGTGCAGCGCGAACTGGCCGCCAAGATCAGCCGCGAGAAGATCCCGGTTGACGCCCCCGGCGTGGACCCGCAGGTGCTGGATGCGATCAAGGCATCCCACGGCGCCGCCCTGGATGCCGCAACCCAGGTGGTCGAGAAGCTCGAGCGCCAGGACGCGATCGAGGCCGTCGGCGAGGAAGTGCTCGCTCAGCACGCGCCCTCCGCCCCCGAGGGCGCCAGCGAGGAGGCTCTGAAGGCGGCCTCTGAGCGTCGCTCCGCGGTCAAACTGGCATTCGATTCGCTCGAGAAGTCGATCATCCGCGAGCGGATCGCGGTCGATAAGCGCCGCCCCGACGGGCGCGCCGCGGATGAGATCCGCGACATCTCGATCGAGGTGGGCGTCACGCCGCGCACGCACGGATCGGCGCTGTTCACCCGCGGTCAGACCCAGGCGCTCTCGGTCGCCGCGCTTGGCACGCTGAAGGAGGAGATGCGCCTCGACACGCTCGGGCTGCAGAGCAAGAAGTACTACTTCCATCACTACAACTTCCCGCCCTTCTCGGTGGGCGAGACCGGCCGCCTTGGCCCCAAGCGCCGTGACATCGGCCACGGTGCACTCGCAGAGCGGGCGCTCGTCGCGGTCGTGCCCTCGATCGAGGAGTTCCCCTACACGGTTCGCGTGGTCTCCGACATCCTGGAGTCAAACGGCTCCTCCTCGATGGCCTCGGTGTGCGGCTCCTCGCTCTCGCTGATGGACGCCGGGGTGCCGATCAAGCGGCCGGTGGCCGGGATCGCGATGGGCCTGATCAAGGAGGGCGATGACTACATCGTCCTGACCGACATCGCCGGCGTCGAGGATCACCTCGGCGACATGGACTTCAAGGTCGCCGGCACCGATCGCGGCATCACCGCGCTGCAGATGGACATCAAGATCTCCGGGGTCACATTCGAGATCCTGCGCGACGCGCTCGGCCAGGCAAAGCAGGCCAGGACCCACATCCTCGGCCTGATGGCCGACGCGATCGGCGGCCCACGCGAGCAGCTCTCCCAGTGGGCGCCGCGGATCCAGACGATCCAGATCGACCCGAGCCAGATCGGCCTGCTGATCGGCAAGGGCGGCGAAACGATCCGGGGCCTCTCGGAGGAGTTCGAATCCCAGATCGACGTCAACGACGATGGCCAGGTGCTGATCTACTCCGCCAACGGCGAGCTCTCAGACCAGCTGCTGGAGCGCATCCGGATGATGATGAAGGAGGTCGAGGTCGGCGACGAATACACCGGCAAGGTCGTAAAGACGACCACCTTCGGCGCCTTCGTCGAGCTCGCCAAGGGCACCGACGGGCTGCTGCACATCTCAAACGTCGCGCCGGGTCGTCGGGTGGACACGGTCGAGGAGGTTCTCAACCGCGGCGATGAGATCCAGGTGCGGGTGGTCGAGGTCGACCGCGAGCGCGGCCGCATCGGCTTGCGCCTGGCCGAGGACCCGGACGTCGCCGGCAAGAGCGTCGAGGAGCTCGCCGGCGTCGGTACCGGCGGTGGCGGCGGTGGTGCACGCGGGCCGCGTGAGGGCGGCGGCGAGCGCAAGTCCTCCGGCAACGGCCGTCCCGACGGTCCCCGCCGCAGCGAGCGCGGCTCCGGCCGTCCTCGCCACGGGGCCGGCAGAGACCGATGAGGGCTTGAGCCCTGAAGCAGATCACAGGCTGAGCACGCTGCCAAGCGGCGTGCAGGTGGTCACCGAACGCGTGCCAAGCGTGCGCTCGGTGGCCATCGGCTGCCTGGTCCATGCCGGCTCGAGCTTCGAGCTCGCCTCCCAGGCGGGAATCTCGCACCTGCTCGAGCACATGCTCTTCCGCGGCACCGAGCGCTACGGCTCCCAGGAGGTCGACCAGGTCTTCGATGCGATGGGCTCAGAGCTCGACGCCCAGACCGATCGGGAGACCACAGCGCTCTCCACGCGCGTGCTCGACCGGCACCTGGAGCGCGCCTTCGACGTGATGGGCCAGATGCTTTGGAACCCGCTGCTCGAAGAGCTTGCGGCAGAGCGCGAGGTCGTGATCGAGGAGATCGCGATGTACGAGGATGACCCGCAGGAGCGGATCTTCGACGTGCTCGGCGAAGCGATCTTCGGCGAGCATCCGCTCGGGCGCCCGGTGATCGGGAGCGCCCAGACCGTCGGGGAGCTGCGCGAGCAGGATCTGCGCGATTACCATCGCCTGCGCTACCTGCCATCCAACGTCGTGATCGCCGCCGCCGGCTCGGTCGAGCACGATCAGCTGCTGGAGTTGGCAGCGGCCGCCGCGCCCGCCACTGGCGCGGCGCAACAGGCGCCGGCGCCTGTTCTTGCGCCCCTGCCGCAGCGTGGCAGCCGCCGCGTGCACTTCATCGCCAAGGAGACCGAGCAATACCACTTCTGCATCGGCGGCCCCGGAATCGCGCGTTCGGACGAGCGGCGTTTCGCGCTGCGGGTGATGGACGTGATCCTCGGTGCCGGCCCCTCCTCGCGCATGTTCCGGGAGGTGCGCGAGCGACGCGGACTGGCATACGCGGTCTTCTCCTTCTCCGGGCTCTACGAGCAGACGGGGGAGATCGGCATCTACGTCGGCACGCGCCCGGAGAACCTATCCGAGACGGTCGCGACGATCGCAAACGAGTTGCGCCGGTTCGTCGAGCATCCCGCGGAAGCGGCAGAGCTCGACCGCGCACGCGAGAACGTGAAGGGCAGGATGGCCCTGGCGATGGAGTCGACCGGGGTGAGGATGGCTCGCCTCGGGGCATCGGTGATGCACGACCTTCCGCTGCTGACCCTCGAGGAATCGATGGCGCGCGTCGATGCCGTCAGCATCGAGGATCTGCGCGATCTGGCCGGCGAGCTGCTGCACCTACCAAGCCTTTCGATCGCGGCGATCGGCCCCGACGAAGGCGAGCTCGAACGGGCGCTTGCAAGCCTCGAGGCGGTCGTGGCATGAGCGCGGATCGATCGCCGGGCGGCCAGGAGGCTCAGGGCCCAATCCGCGTTGCGGTTGCGGGGGCGGCGGGCAGGATGGGCCAGGCAAGCTGCGAGGCGATCGAGGCGGCGAGCGACATGGAGCTGATCGCGCGTGCCGATCCCGCGCTCGGCTGCTCGCTTCAAGGGGCCCTCGAGCAGCGACCGGACGTGATGGTGGACTTCACGCGCCCAGACACCGCGCTACCGAACGCGCTCGCGTGCCTGCAGGCCGGCGTTCACGTCGTGATCGGCACTACGGGCTTCGACCTCGAGTCTCTGCGCCAGGCGTGCGTGCGGGCACGCGCCAACGCCTTCGTGGCGCCAAACTTCGCGATCGGCGCGGTCCTGATGATGCGCTTCGCGGCACAGGCGTGCGTACATATGGATGCCGCGGAGATCATCGAGCTCCACCACGATCGCAAGATCGACGCGCCGAGCGGTACGGCCGCCCGCACCGCGGAGCTGATGGCGAAGGCCAGCGGCGGCTCGCCGCCACCGATCCACTCGGTGCGGCTGCCGGGTCTCGTGGCCCATCAGGAGGTGATCCTCGGCGCCCTCGGCCAGACGCTCACGATCCGCCACGACTCGATCGACCGTCGCTCGTTCATGCCCGGTGTGCTGCTCGCGATCAGGAAGGTCGGCGGGCTTGCAAGCTCGCCCACGATCGGCCTCGAGCACTTGCTCTTCGATGAGGCGGGGGAGGGCATGGGATAATGGCGAGCATGCTGCAGCTGGGAACCGTCCTGACCGCGATCATCACGCCCTTCGACGAAGACGGCGAGGTCGATGGCGAGAGCTTCGTGGCGCTGATGCACCACCTGGCGGCGCATGGCTCCGAAGGCTTCGTGGTGTGCGGCACCACCGGCGAGGCCGCGACGCTCGATGACGAGGAGCACCTCGGGCTGATCGAGCTGGCGGTGAGGGAGCGGCCGGCCGGCGTCAGCATCATCGGCGGAACTGGATCCAACGACACCGTCCACGCTGTGAAGCTGACAAGGCACGCAACCGAGATCGGCGTGGATGCGACGCTCAGCGTCACGCCCTACTACAACCGGCCGAGCCCGCTTGGCATCAGACGCCATTACGAAGAGGTCGCCAAGGCCACCGACAGGCCGATCCTGCTCTACAACATCCCCTCGCGCACCGGCACCAACATGCCGCCGCAACTGCTGGAAGAGCTCGCCGAGATCGACCACATCGATGGAGTCAAGCAATCAAACCCCGCCGAGCTGCAGCTGATCGACGGGCTCGATCTCTACGCGGGCGACAACGAGACCTTCGCGCAGACGCTCGACATGGGGGGCGCGGGCGGGATCCTCGTCGCCACGCACATCGTCGGCGACCAGATGAACGAGATGGCCCGCGACCCGGGGCGCCGGCACGAGATCGACGCCTCCCTGCAGGACATCTACAAGACCCTCTTCATGACGGCCAGCCCGACGTGCACCAAGGCGGCGCTCAACCTCCTCGGGCACAGGGTCGGCGGCCTGCGCCTGCCGCTCGTGGAGGCCAGCGAGCAGGAGCTGGCCGAGGTCAGGGCGATGCTGGAACGCCACGGGCTGCTGCCCGCCGGCGCCCACGCATGAGCGTCAATGGCGCCAGGGGGGTCAAGGTCCTCCCGCTCGGCGGCCTCGGCGAGATCGGCAAGAACATGACCGTCGTCGAGCACGACGGTCGAATTGTCGTGGTGGACGTCGGCCTTCGCTTCCCGACGCCCGAGATGGTCGGCATCGACCTCGTGCTGCCCGACTTCTCCTACTTGCGCGAGCGGGCTCGCGACATCGAGGCGATCGTGATCACCCACGGCCACGAGGACCATCTCGGGGCGCTGCCCTGGGTGATCAGGGAGCTCGCTGAGCTTCACGATCCGCCGCCCATCTACAGCGGCCCGCTCACACTTGCGATGGCCGAGTCGAAGCTCGAGGAGCACAGGCTCAAGGACGTCGAGCTGATCGAGCTCGACACCGGGGAGGCCGTTGACATCGGCCCCTACCAGCTCGAGCTCGTGCACATGACCCACTCGATCCCCGATTCCTGCGCGGTGGCGCTCGGGACCGAGCTCGGCACGGTGCTGATCACCGGCGACTACAAGTTCGACCAGACTCCGGTCGACGGGCCGCCCGCAGACGTCTCACGCCTGGCGGAGCTCGGCAGGGAGGGGGTGCTGCTGCTCTGCGGAGATTCGACCAACGTCGATCGCAAGGGCTTCTCGCCGTCGGAGTCGGAGGTCGGGCGGCATCTGCAGGAGACCTTCTCGCGCTGCGAGGGGCGGATCGTCGTCACGAGCTTCGCTTCGAACATCCACCGCGTCCAGCAGGTGGTCGATGCGGCGGAGGCGCTCGATCGCAAGGTGGTGCTCGTGGGCCGCTCGATGCGCAAGAACGTGGCGATCGGCCGCCGGCTCGGGCACATCGACATCCCGGAGGGGACGCTCGTAAACCCGCGCGAGCTGACCGACTTCTCCGACGAGCGGATCGTGATCATCTCCACCGGCTCCCAGGGCGAGCCGCTCTCTGCGCTGCGGCGCATGGCCTACCGCGACCATCCTCAGGTGCAGCTCAAGGATGGCGACACGGTTGTCTTCTCGGCGACTCCGGTGCCCGGCAACGAGCGCGCGGTCAACGAGACCATCGACCGGCTCTACCACATCGGCTGCGACGTGATCACCCCGCGCGACGCCCCCGTGCACGCCTCCGGGCACGGCCACGCCGAGGAGCTGAAGCTGATGCTGAACCTCGTGCAGCCCCGCTACGTCCTGCCGATGCACGGCGACTTCAAGCGCCTGCGGCTGCACGCCGAGCTGGCCGAGGCGGTGGGGATCGATCCCGACGACGTCTTCCAGGCCGACAACGGCCTGCCGCTGATGATCGACGACCGCGGCGCGCGCCTTGGCTCGCGCGAGCACTCCGGAATGATCTTCGTGGATGGCGTCGAGATCGGGGATGTCGCCGACGTGGCGCTGCGCGATCGGCGGATGCTCTCCGCCGATGGCATCTTCGTGGTCGTGGTCACGATCGCCGAGCAGGACGGCAGCTCGGTCGCCGAGCCCGAGGTGATCTTCAGGGGCGTGCCGTTTCTCGACCAGGCGGGCGATCTGGTGGACGAGATCAGGCGGGCCGCGCGCGAGACGCTCGAGCGGGCCGCGGCGGAAGAGGGCATCCGCGAGACCGACCTGCTCCAGCAGATGCTCCACGACGACCTCGCCAAGCTGGTCTACGATCGCCTGCGGCGCCGGCCGATGGTGCTGCCGGTCGTCATCGAGGTCTGAGAGCGCCCATCTCGGGGGGCTCAGGTGCTGAGCACGCCGCGCTGGCCGCGGGCAGGCTCCCCCTCTGCGGCGGACGGGTCGCGCGGCAGCTCGACAACGAAGCGCGCGCCAGGAGTTGCAGCCGGCGGGCTCTGGTGCGCGTCTTCCACGCGCACGCTGCCGCCGTGGGACTCGGCGACCGCCTTCACGATCGCAAGGCCGAGGCCGAAGGAGCCGCCGCGGTCGCCGGCACCGCGTACGAAGCGCTCGAACAGGTGGCCGCGTAGCCGCCCCGGCACCCCGGGTCCGTCGTCTTCGACGACGAGCTGCGCGCGCTCGCTTCCATCGGCGCCAACCGACGCCGTCAGCACCCTGATCTCGGTGCCCGGCGGGGTGTGCCGCACCGCATTCTCGATCAGGTTGATCGCCACGCGCAGCAGCTCGTCGCGTGAGGCCTGCACCGCCGCGGGTTTCACGTCGAGCGCAATCTCATGGGTCGAGCTCATCGGCCCGAGCTCCGCCGCGGCCTCGATCGCGACCTGGGCCAGATCGACCTGCTCGCGCTTGGCCACACGCCCCACGTCGGCGCGAGCGAGCAGCAGGAGGTCGGCGACCAGGCGCCGCATGCGCTGGGAAGAGCGCAGCGCCGAGCGCGCCGCGTCAGCCTCTTCGCCGTGCAGTGCTTCCGCAAGCAGCTCGAGATTGGCTAGCACGCTGGTCAGCGGCGTGCGCAGCTCGTGGGAGGCGTCTGCCACGAAGCGGCGCTGACGCTCGAGCATCGCCTCGGTCTCGGCGTGCGCGCTGTCGAGCTCGTGAAGCATCCCCTGCAGGGTGCGCGCGAGCTCGCCCACCTCGTCCTCGACGTGGGGCGCGGGCAGCGTCAGGGAGGAATCACGTGTGCGGGCGATCTCCGCGGCGCTGCTCGTCAGCTCGGCGATCGGCTTCATCGCGCGGCGGGCGATCACCATGCCGGCAAGCAGCGCAAGGCCGGTGCCGGCCATCACGCCGAGCACGAGCAGAAGCTCCACGCGCGCCACGGTGGCGTTCACATCCGAGAGCGGCCGTCCGTACTGCAATATCACGACGCCGGCGCGTTCGCCGACCAACGGGCCTTCGCTGTAGCGAACGATCGCGGGGTGGCTGACGACGAAGTAGCCGTGGACCTCGACCGGCGCACTGAGATCCGGAGGGCCGAGCCGGGGGGCGTTCGAGGGCTTCTCTTCCAGCGGGCTGCCGGTGGAGGAGAACACGCGCAGAACCGCGGACTGGTCGGCGGCGACGGCGGCGAGCGACGGGTTGATCCTCAGCTCTGAGGCGGCGTTCAGTTCGATCTTCAGCTGGTTTGGCAGCTGTTCGCCGGTCTGTTCGACCTGGCGATAGAAGTCCGAGCGGATCCGATGGATCGTGACCGAGCCGATGACCAGGGCAAATGAGAAGAGGATGATGAAAGTGAGCAGTGCCGAGACGCCGGCCAGGCGCGTGCGAATCGGCAGGCGGTCAAAGGCCGCCTGGGCGCGAGCGCCGGCGTTGCGGAGTCTAAGCGCGAAGGACGTAGCCGGCTCCTCTGATCGTGTGCAGCAGACGCGGCTCCTCCTGCGCCTCCAGCTTGCGGCGCAGGTTCGAGACGAACACCTCGATCGTGTTCGTGGTCGAGAAGGGGTCGTAGCCCCAGACCTCATCCAGTAGTCGCTGGCGCGAGATCACGATCCGCTCGTTTCGCATCAGGTATTCGAGTAGTTCAAACTCACGTTGGGTGAGCTCGATCATGCGCTCACCGCGCATCACTTCGTGGGTGTCGACGTTCAGAGAGAGGTCGCCGACGCGCAGCGGCGCCGAGCCGCGCGGCGGCCGCCGGCGCAGCAGCGCGCGCATGCGCGCAAGCAGCTCCTGGCGCTCGAAGGGCTTGACCAAATAGTCGTCGGCGCCCGCGTCCAGGCCCTCGACGCGGGACTCGAGCGCATCCCTGGCGGTGAGGATCAGGATCGGGACGTCGTCGGCCTCGCGCAGCGTCCTTGCCACGTCGATGCCGTCGATCTGCGGCAGGCCGAGATCCAGGATCACGAGGTCTGGTGCGAAGGAGCGACCCTGCTCGAGCGCCGCCTGGCCGTCGATCGCAGTCCGCACGTCATAGCCCTCCATCCGCAGCGATCGCTGGAGGGCCTGGGCGATGTCCTCGTCGTCCTCGACGACGAGCACTCTGGGAGATCGGGAGTAGTCGGTCATGCTCGCAACAATGTGTACAGAGCAGCAGTAAAGCGATGGTAAGGCAGGGGCGCGGGCCGCCGCGTCGAAGTCTGCGCCAAGGATGCCTGCCAGCACGAAGCGAAGGACGACCGCACGAGGCGGTGCTCGAGCGCGCGGCCGCGGGCGCAAGCGCTCGTCGGTGGAGCGCCTGATGGGCTGGCTTGGGCTCGAGGACATTGGCAAGCGGCGCCGAGGCGGATGGTTTCCGGTGCTCGATCAGCGCCAGCGAGACGTGCTCGGGTTGGCGTTGCTGGCGCTCGGCGTGTTTCTCGGGTTCGTCCTCTATGGCGGATGGAACGGAGGCAGCGCCGGACACGCGTTGGCCGC
Source organism: uncultured Actinomycetota bacterium (assembly GCA_963757925.1). GTDB lineage: Bacteria > Actinomycetota > Thermoleophilia > Solirubrobacterales > Solirubrobacteraceae > Palsa-744. The sequence goes on along the minus strand of CAVWTE010000020.1, from coordinate 19,935 downwards.
GGCCCTCGGCTTCATCGTCGGCGGGGCGCGCATACTCGCGCCCGCCGCGGCGATCGCGGCTGGCGGTGTATTGCTGTGCACGCCCCTGATGCCACCGGCCAAGCCGCTTCGGACCGGCGCGATCTGCCTCTTCTGCGCGATCGTGCTTGCGCTGGCCGCGGGCACCCTCGGCCTCACGGACGGGCAGCGGACCAGCGGCTCTCACTGGTCGGCGGATTTCCTCGAGCACCGCGGCGGGGTGGTGGGCCAAGCCCTCTACGAAGTCTCAGACAGGCTCGTGCAACAGGTCGGAGTGGACATCCTGGTCGTCTTCCTGTTTCTGGTCGGCCTCGTGCTGCTCACGGGCGCCTCGATCGCGACGGTGCTGCGGACGGCCGGGGGCGGGCTGATCGACACCACGCGCGTGGTCAAGCGCATGGCCGCCAGCGATCGTGCGCAGCCGGTCGGCAGCGATCGTGAGGCGGGTCAGCTTGATTTCTCGCTGCCCGAGCCGGAGGATGGGAAGGGGTGGCCGACGGCGCGCCGGGGCGATGCACAGGACGCCTCTGAGCTCGAGCCGCCAGAGCCCGAGCCAGAGAAGCTGATCGTGCGCGCCACGCACGTAGAGGCGCCCTCGCTGGATGGCCTTGGCACCGAACCCGACCCCTGGGAGGCCGGCGAGCAGGCAGGCTCACAGGCCGATGCAGAGCCCGAGCCCGTGCAGACTGAGGATTCGCAGGCGGAGGAGCCGCATGATGCGCCCGAGCCGGCTCCCGGAGGTGGCGCACGAGCGCCGCTTGACCCTGAGAGCCTCACGCCGCAGGGCAGGCTGCGGGAGGTCGTCACCGGCGATCCCGACTTCGTCTGGAAGATGCCGCAGGCCACGAGCGTCCTCTCACGCTCGGCAGCCGACCAGTCCGCGCCCGACCTGGCCGGGCAGCGGCGGATCGCGAGCTCCCTCACCGAGGCCCTTGGCCACTTCGGGGTGCAGGCCAAGGTGATCGGCACCGTCGCCGGGCCGCACATCACACGCTATGAACTGCGCCTTGCTCCCGGCATCAAGGTCGGCAAGGTCGCCCAGCTGAAGGACGATCTCGCCTACGCGCTTGCGGCCACCGACATCAGGATCCTCGCGCCGATCCCCGGCAAGCAGGCCGTCGGGGTGGAGGTGCCAAACGCCAAGCGCAGGATCGTGCGCCTGGGCGACGTCTTCCAGGAGCCGCCGGCCGACTGGTCGCCGCTCACGGTGTGGCTGGGCAAGGACATCGCCGGCAAGGCGATCGGCGCCGACCTGGCAAAGATGCCGCACCTGCTGGTCGCGGGTACTACCGGCGCCGGCAAGTCCGGCGCGATCAACGCGATGCTCTCGAGCGTGCTTCTGCGCGCGAGCCCGCACGAAGTGCGGATGGTGCTCGTGGACCCAAAGCAGGTCGAGCTCAACCACTACGAGTCGATCCCGCATCTGCTCACACCGGTGATCACGAGCCCGAAGATGGCCGCCAACGCGCTCCAGAACCTCGTCCGCGAGATGGAGCAGCGCTACGGGATCATGTCGCTGGCAAGGACGCGCAGCCTGGTCGAGCTCAATCGCTCCCGTGAGCAGCGCGGCGAGCCGCCGCTGCCCTACATCCTCTGCGTGATCGACGAGCTCGCGGATCTGATGATGGTCGCGCCCGCGGACGTGGAGGACTCGATCATCCGCCTGGCCCAGAAGGCGCGCGCCGTCGGCATCCATCTCGTGCTCGCGACCCAGAGCCCGCGCGTGGACGTGATCACCGGGATGATCAAGGCCAACGTGCCCTCGCGGATCGCCTTCGCGGTCTCGAGCCAGACCGACTCCCGGGTGATCCTCGACCAGAACGGCGCCGAGTCACTGCTCGGGCAGGGCGACATGCTCTTCTCTCCGGTCGGCAGCTCGCGGCTGCAACGCATCCAGGGTGCTTACATCGACGAGGCTCAGATCGCGAAGCTGACCGAGATGTGGAGGCGGCAGGGCGAACCGGAGCTGCGCGAGGAGTTGCTGGAGGAGGTCGAGGTCGTGGCGGAGGGCAGGGAGGCCGGCGACGAGCTTCGACCCCGATGAGGACCCGCTGCTCTGCGATGCGATCCGGCTTGTGGCCGAGATGCAGACCGCCTCCACCTCGATGCTGCAGCGGCGGCTGCGCCTCGGCTACACCCGCGCGGGACGGGTGATCGACATGCTCGAGCGACGCGGGGTGATCTCCGGCTATGAAGGCTCAAAGCCGCGACAGGTTCTGATCACCGAGGCCGACCTGCCACGCGTGCTTGCCGCTCTGCAGGATGTTTCCACCCCGACCTGAACCGGCGCTTGCAGACCCTGGATCGGTGCGCCCCCAGGGCGATTAACCACTAGCCTTCTGGGCGGAGATGCCAGAGATCGGTGCAACGCTGCGCGAAGCGCGCATGCGCGCGCGTATCGACGTGTCTGAGATCGAGGCTCAGACGAAGATCAGAGCGCGCTATCTGCGTGCGCTGGAGAACGAAGAGTGGGACCTGCTGCCGGGCCCGACCTTCATCAAGAGCTTCCTGCGCACCTACGCAACCGCGCTCGGGCTTGACGGCAAGGCGCTGGTCGAAGAATACCGGGCCAACTACGAGCGACCAAGCGAGCACGAGCTTCAGTCTCTGAGCGCCCAGCGGCGAAGGACCCGCCCCGTCGGGGAGGTCGGAGGGACCCCTGCCGGCAGCGGTCCCTCGCGGGGCTACGTGGTGACGGTCGGCCTGATTGGACTGCTGATAGTGATCCTCGTCGTCGGGCTGTTGACCCGCGGCTCCGCTCCGAAGAAAGATACGAGTCAGAGCAATCCGGGAGCGACGCAAAAGACGGGCGCTCAGCGGCATCGGCACAGACGCCCGCATGCCAGCGCCGGTCGCCTCGCGGGCAACGAAGTCACCGTGTCGCTGCAGGCGACGGGCGCCGTGTGGGTGTGCCTGGTCAACGGCGCACAACAGAAGCTGATCCCCGGCGTGGACCTGCAGGCGGGACAACGGAGCGGTCCCTTCCACGCCAAGCGCTTCGAAGTTACCCTCGGCAACGCCTCGGTGAGCCTCACGGTCAACGGCAGGGCAGTCAACGTTCCGTCTTCCACCAGCGCGATCGGCTACTCGATCGGTCCCAAGGGCACGGCCCCGCTCACGGCTGGCCGCGAGCCGACCTGCGCATGATCCGCGCGGGCATCCTCATCACCGGCACGGAGGTGCTCTCCGGCGCGGTCACCGATCGAAACGGGCCCTGGCTCTCGCGACGGCTCTACGCACTGGGCGTCGACGTGGCGGAGATCGTGATCGTGGGCGACCGCCCGGGCGATATCGAGCAGGCGCTTGGCCTGATGGACGAACAGGGCCTGGATCTGATCCTCACAAGCGGCGGCCTGGGGCCGACCGCAGATGATCTGACCGTGGAGGCCGTCGCGCGGCACCTTGGCCTGCAGCTGTTCCTGGACACGGATCTCGAGGCTCAGATCGAGCAGATCGTGCGGCCTCTGCGAGAACGTCGCGGCGTTGATCGAGAGGCGCTGCAGGCCGGCAACGGCAAGCAGGCGACAGTGCCACGCGGGGCGAGCATCATCGCGCCGGTTGGCACCGCGCCCGGGCTCGTGATACCGCCGAGCCGGCCGAGCGGGCCGATCGTCGTGGTGCTGCCCGGGCCGCCGCGCGAGCTGCAGCCGATGTGGCAGAGCGCGAGTGAGGTGCAGCCGCTGAAGGGGCTGCTGGCAAGCGTGGAGCTCGGAGAGGTCCACACGATGCGCATGTTCGGCATCCCGGAGTCGCAGCTCGCGCAGACCCTTCGGCAGGCGCAGGAGGCCGGGATTCGCCTCGACGAGCTGGAGGTGACCACCTGCCAGCACCGCGGGGAGCTCGAGATAACGACGCGCCTGCCGCCGGATGCCGCTGCGACCTACGCCGACTTCGAGCGCTTCATCGCCGAGGCGCACCCGAACGAGCTCTTCTCCGCAGACGGAGCCACGGTGGACGAGCAGGTCGTACAGCTGCTGCGTGGGCGCTCGATCGCCGTGGCGGAGTCCTGCACCGGCGGCATGCTCGCAGCTCGCCTGACCGATGTCCCAGGCTCCTCGGAGTACGTGCACGGCGGGCTCGTCGTCTACTCCGACAAGTCGAAGGTCTCTCAGGCCGGAGTCTCCGCCGTGCTGATCGAAGAGCACGGCGCGGTATCCGAGCAGGTCGCGGCGGCGCTCGCTCAGGGTGCGCGCTCCGCGCTTGGCGCGGAGGTCGGGGTGGGGGTAACGGGGATCGCTGGCCCTGGCGGGGGCAGCGAGCAGAAGCCGGTGGGCCTGGTGTGGCTGAGCGTCGCCGGCCCAGGCGATGAGATGCTGACTCGCTCGGTGCGACTGCCAGGAGGGCGCTCGGAGGTGCGCGAGCGAGCCGTCACAGTCGCGATGCACATGCTCAGGCGGGCGTTGCTGGGAGCTGATCGCGAGGCTGCCTCGATCGCGTGAAGCTTGCGGTCCGGGGGTTGAGTGGGACCGTTGACACATGGTACGGTGACTGGATCTCTCAGAGAGTTTCTCTCTGTCACGCCACACCTACCCTCGGAGGTGATATGCCCGCCGTCGCCGCTCACGAGCTCTACGATCCGCTTTTCCACACGCCACAGGACGATCTCTATGAGATCTACCGACGAATGCGGGACGATCACCCCCTCTACCACTGCGCGCGCCGCGACGTGTGGTGTCTCACCCGCTTCGATGACGTGCAGGTGGCGGCGCGCGACTGGGAGACGTTCTCCAATGCCAACGGCGTCGACCTCGACGTACCTGCGCAGTTCTTCGGCGCGGGGAACTTCCTGGAGGAAGACCCGCCGCGGCACGATCTGCTGCGCAAGGTGGTGCGCCCCTTCTTCGTGCCCAAGGAGATCGCCAAGCTCGAACATCAGGTCGCCCGGCGCGTGGAGCAAATCATCGAGGAGCTTGCAGGCAGGGAGCGGATCGACATCGCCCAGGAGTTCGCGTGGGCACTGCCGATCTGGGTGATCTGCCGCCTGCTCGGCGTGCCGGAGGCTGACGACGATCTCGTCCACGACCTCGTGACAGAGCTGGAAACGCGGCAGCCCGGCGACGACAAACACATCGAGCGCGTGCTTCCCACCTTGCGCAAGATTCACGCCTACGCCGAAGAGCTGGCCGAGCAGAAGCGACAGGCGCCCGGCGAGGACCTAATGTCGCGTCTGGTCGCCGGCGAGGCCGAGGAGGCGCCGCGACGCGAGGAGATTCTGGGCTTGACGGTGCTGCTTTTCACGGCAGGCAGCGAGACGACCGCCTCGCTCATCGGCAACACGCTCAACCTGCTGGCCGAGCATCGCGATGCCCAGGATGCCCTGCGCCGCAGGCCAGACGATCTGATCGACGCCGCGATCGAGGAGTCGCTGCGAATGGACGCACCGGTCCAATACCTGGCGCGCCGCCTGACCAAGTCGGCCCATATCCACGACCAAGAGATCCCCGAGGGTGCCGATCTGATCCTCATCTACGGGGCTGCCAACCGCGACGAGCGTCACTTCGAGCGCGCGGAGACGTTCGACATCGGACGACCGTTGCAACGGCATCTTGCCTTCGGAGAGGGCATTCACTTCTGCCTGGGCGCTCCGCTTGCGCGTCTGGAGGCCCGCTTGGCCATACCGGCCTTCCTGAGAGCGTTCTCCGCTTACGAGATCGAGTGGCCGACGGAGCGGTTCTGCAACCACACCGTACGCGGCTTCCTGCACCTTCCCGCCACGATCGGCTGAGCAACCCTTCCCGCCACGATCCGTGTGGCGAAGCCGAGAGAGCGCTCTCTCGGCTTCGCCGCTGGATCGCTCGCATCCATTAGCATCGGGCCGGGATGTCGCATCCCGCCACAGCGCGCCTGTTCATAGCCCTCGACTCGCCGCGCGCGGTCTGCGAGGAGCTTGCCGCCTGGGCTCGCGCCGCCGTAAGGCAGGCCGTCGCGAATGGCGGCGAGCAGGCGGCGCCGTCACGTCGCCGTGGTCGCACCCAGGGCGGGAGACCCAACCTCCTGCACGGGATGCGCCCAATCGCCCCCGAGACGATGCACATCACCGTCTGCTTCCTGGGCTCGCGGCCGGTGGAGGAGATCCAGATGTTGAGCGCGCTCGTGGAGTCATGCGCGCAGCCGCCCATGGGGCAGGCATCGATAGGTGCCCCGCTGTGGCTGCCGCCACGCCATCCGCGGGCGCTCGCCGTGGAGGTGCATGACGACTCCGGGACGCTGGCGCAACTGCATCGCATCGTGAGCGCGGATCTGAGCGCCGCCGGCCTCGCGTCCGCGGCGCCGACGCACGGGGCGGGGCATCGCGCCTTCAGGCCGCACGTCACGGTCGCTCGCCTGCGTCAGGGCACCGCCCCGCGCGAGCGTGGGCTTGAGCCAACGCCACAGCTTTCCTTCCTGCCGCAGCGACTCGTGCTCTACCGCTCCTGGCTCTCGCCTGAGGGGGCCAGTTACGAGGCGTTGGCCTCCAGTCCGATGACGCCCGCGCCAGTGGGCGATTGACACTGGCCGATAGGACCTTTCCCCCAAGCGGTCGGCCGTACCGACACGAACAAATGTTCCGTCCGGGGCGGTCTCTAGCTTTCCCACGGTAACCCGATCCGGAGGAGCCAGCCATGCCCGTTACCGACCAGGACCAGGAGAAGGCAGCCAAGGCGCGCGATGCGGCGCTGAAGGGCGCCCTCGGTCAGATCGAGCGCGAGTTCGGCAAGGGCAGCGTGATGCGAATGGGCGACGAGGGTGCGCAGGTACGCGTCGATGCGATCCCCACCGGAGCGCTCGCGCTGGACATTGCGCTCGGCATCGGCGGCGTGCCCAAGGGCCGCGTCGTCGAGGTCTTCGGGCCCGAGTCCTCCGGCAAGACGACCCTGATCTACCACGTGCTCGCCGAAGCCCAACGGCTTGGCGGCGTGTGCGCCTTCATCGACGCCGAGCACGCGATGGACCCGCTCTATGCCAAGACGATCGGCGTGGACATCGATGAGCTGCTCGTCTCCCAGCCCGACTACGGCGAGCAGGCCCTGGAGATCGCCGACATGCTCGTGCGCTCCGGCGCCGTCGACGTGGTGGCGATCGACTCGGTTGCGGCGCTCACGCCGCGAGTGGAGCTGGAGGGCCAGATGGGCGACCAGACCGTCGGCGCCCAGGCGCGGATGATGTCCCAGGCGATGCGCAAGCTCGCCGGCAACCTCAACCGGACCAGCACGCTGTGCATCCTCACCAACCAGATCCGCGAAAAGGTGGGGGTGATGTTCGGCTCGCCGGAGACCCAGCCGGGCGGGCGCGCGCTGAAGTTCTACGCCTCTCAGCGCCTTGACATCCGCCGCATCGAGACGCTGAAGGACGGCACCGAGGCGGTCGGCAACAGGGTGCGCGTCAAGGTCGTCAAGAACAAGCTCGCCGCCCCTTTCAAGCAGGCAGAGTTCGACATCGAGTTCGGCAGGGGCATCTCCACCTCGGGCTGCCTGGTCGACCTCGGCATCGAGCACAACATCATCAGCAAGTCCGGCTCCTTCTTCTCCTACGGCGAGGAAAGACTCGGCCAGGGCCGCCACAACGCCAAGGCCTTCCTCGACGAGAACCAGGAGATGGCGAAGGAGATCGAGGGCAAGATCTACGCCGCGCTTGGCATCGGCGCCGACAAGGTCACGCCGATCAAGGGCGCTGCGCAAACGCCGGCGGAGGCGCCTGTGCAGCGCGCGGCCTGAGCGGGGCGAGCCCGGCCAGCAAGCGAACGGCGTGGCGCGCCAAGCGTGCCACGCCGCCAAGGTCACGGCAGCAGATTGGCCGGTAAGGCGTGGCGTGGCTACCCTTCGGGTGCGATGAAGCGCTGCCACTACACCACGTAGTTCCGCGCATCGGTTATCGCTTGGCACAGACCAGGTGCCCTACATAACGCCCTATAGTTCATGGTCATGCGGAAGACGAGCGTGTATCTGGACGATGAACGTGCGAATCGGCTGGCACGGCTGGCACGGCAGGAGGGGCGCTCGCAGGCAGAGGTGCTGCGCGAGGCGATCGATGCCTACGAGCCGAAGCCTTCGAGCGACCGCCGTTTCGCGCTCGCTGTAGGGTTTCCTCGTATTGACGCCGATCCTCGATCGATCTCTCAGATCCCCAAGCGGGAGCTGCTTGAGGGCTTCGGCGCTTGACGCTGCTTATCGATGCCGCGCCCCTGGTTGCGCTCGCAGACACGGGCGAGCCCTGGCGGGAGACGATCCAAGCTGTGCTCTTCGACGAGCCCGGCGCGCTCGTGATCCCAGCGCCGACGACTGCAGAGATCGACTATATGCTCGGCCAACGTTTCGGCGCACCAGCACGTCGAGCCTTCCTGTCCGACCTTGCGAGCGGCCGCTTTGCTGTCGTCGCACTGGAGCGTGACGAGTATTCGAGCGTCGTCGAGCTGGAAGCCCGCTATACAGACCTTGGGCTCGGACTAGCCGACTGCGCGCTCGTCGTGCTTGCTGCTCGCTACCGCACAACACGGATTCTGAGCTTTGACGAGCGCCACTTCCGCGCGGTACGACCGCTATGTGGCGACGCGTTCACGATCCTCCCTCTGGACCCGTGAGCCGTCGGTAGTCGTCGTGGTGCACGACGACTACCCTTCGAAGGCGATGACACCCACGAAGTCCTTCCACCTCACGACCTTCGGCTGCCAGATGAACGAGCACGACTCGGAGCGGATGAAGGGGATGCTGCAGTCGCTTGGCTACAGCGAGGCGCCTGATCGCGAGCAGGCGGACCTCATCCTCTTCAACACATGCTCGATCAGGGAGACGGCTGACAGTCGCTTCGTCGCGCACCTCGGACAGGCCAAGCGCCTCAAGCGCGAAGACCCGCAGCGCATCGTCGGCGTCGGCGGCTGCTGGGCGCAGTCGGTCAAGGAGGAGGTCTTTGAGCGCTTCCCGTTCGTGGATGTCGCCTTTGGCCCAGGCCAGGTGCACAAGCTGGCGGAGTTCCTGACCAGCGATTCGCTCACCGCCCAGGGCTATTTCGAGTTCGAGGGCTTCACCGGCGACTTGCCGGCGCACCGCGAGCGGCCCTTCCAGGGCTGGCTGCAGATCAGCGTCGGCTGCAACTGCCGCTGCTCCTACTGCATCGTCCCGAGCACGCGCGGACTCGAGGTCTCGCGGCCCTTCGCCGAGCTCGTCCGCGAGGCCGAAACGATGGCAACAGAGGGCGTGCCGGAGATCACCCTGCTTGGCCAGAACGTCAACTCCTACGGCCGCGACCTGCGGCTCGACGGAGGCCCACGCAGCTTTGCCGAGCTGCTTGCGGCGATCGACGCCGTCGCGGGGATCGAGCGGATCAGGTACACGAGCCCGCATCCGAAGGACATGCGCGAGGACGTGATCAGAGCGCACGCGGAGCTTCGCAGCCTCTGCGAGCACATACACCTGCCACTCCAGTCCGGCTCCAGCAGGATCCTGAAGGCGATGCGGCGCACCTACAGCCGTGAGCGCTACTTGGATCGCGTTGCTCTGATCCGAGAGCACGTGCCCGACGTTGCGCTCTCAACCGACGTCATCGTCGGCTTCCCAGGGGAGACCGAGGCCGACTTTCAGGAGACGCTGGAGGTCGTGCAGCAGGTCGGCTACGACAGTGCCTTCACCTTCATCTTCTCTCCCCGGCGCGGCACCGAGGCGGCGCAGATGACTGCCGAGGCGATCCCCCACCCTGAGAAGGTCAGGCGCCTGGAAGCGCTCGTGGAGGTCGTCCAGCGAGGCGCGCAGGAGCGAGCGCTACGGTTCGTGGGGCGCACCGTCGAGGTGCTCGTGGAAGGCGCGTCGCGAACCGACCCCGAGAGGTTGCGCGGCCGCACGCGCCACAACAAGGTCGTCAACTTCGCCGGCCTGGCGGCCCCGGGCGAGATGGCCCAGGTCGAAATTTCCTCGGCGACCAGCCAGACCCTGGCGGGCGAGGAAACGCTGCTGGCCCGCGCAGGACGCTGAGCTTGGGGATCGATGTCATGCCGATTGCATGCTTTTGGCATGCTAGGCTCATGCTGTGAGTGCGATTCAGATCAAGGACGTCCCCGAGCAGACCCACCGCCGACTACGCGAGCGCGCTCGGCAGCAGGGCAGGAGCCTCAGTCAATATGCGCTCGAGGTCCTGGAGCGAGACCTGGAGCTGCCCAGCACCCACGAATGGCTCCAGCGGATGGCCGAGGACGAGCCGGTCAGCGGGATCACATCCGAAGAGATCGTGGAGCTGATCCACGAAGGCAGGGTGCAAGGAGATGAGCAGACCCTCCGCGCCCTCGCCGATCGTCATTGACGCTTCGGCGCTGGTCGAGCTGCTGCTGCTGACGGCGAAGAGCTCTCTGATCGCACGGGCGATCGGAGACGCGCCTCTGCTGGCTCCGGACCTCGTCAACCCCGAGGTCGCTCAGTGCCTTCGCAGCCTCGAGCGTGGCGGCAAGCTCACCGTAGATCGCGCCGCGACGGCGCTGCGACGGCTGGGAGAAGGTGCGGTGTCCTGCGTTCCGAGCGCCCCACTGCTGAAGCGAGCCTGGTCGCTGCGTCACAACCTCTCCGCCTACGATGCGTGCTACGTGGCGCTGGCAGGCTCCTTGCGCTGCCCGCTGCTGACAGCGGACGGGCCGTTGTCCCGTGCGCCGCAGCTGGGTATCGCCCTGATCGTCATCTGAGCCGCATGGCGCCGGCGATGCGTCGGGCGTCAGCTGCGTATGCGAACATACGTTTGTGCGGTGGAGCAACCTCACCCTAGACGGCGCCGAGCAGCGGCGCCTGCCCGGATACCGCGATGAGGCGATCGTCCGTCACTTCGACGCACCAGAGGCGCTGCAGACCCGTTTCTATGAGGTCCGCGCGCGCTCGATCCTCAATCGCGTGCCGGCGGCATCGCGGATGCCGTTTCGCTGGACGCTGAACGTCTATCGCGGCTGCACGCACAGCTGCGTCTACTGCATGAGCGGTGATACGAACGTCCTGATGGCCGATGGCTGCACGAAGCCGTTGCGCGATGTGAAGATTGGGGATCAGATCTATGGCACCTCGCGAGAGGACGTTCATCCTCGCCTCGAGATCACGACCGTGCTCGAGAAGTGGTCAAGCATCGAGCGCGCTTACTCGGTCGCCCTCGAGGACGGCACCGCGCTCGTCGCGAGCGACCACCATCGCTTCCTGACCGAGAAGGGCTGGAAGCATGTCACTGGCGCCAACCACGGGGGGCTCCCACGTCCACACCTCACGCCCGGGATCAGGGTGCTCGGGATCGGTGGCATGGCTCGGCAACCTGACCCCGCGACAGATCCGGCAATCGCGAGCAAGCGCTCGATCGCGGGGCGGCGCCTTTGGACGAGCGCACGTCTGCGCGTCGCTTCGATCCGCCCACTCGGGATCGTGATGCGGATGTATGACATCACGACCGGCACGGGCGATTTCATCGCCAACGGCGTCGTCAGCCACAACTGCTTCGCACGCCCCACCCACAGGTACCTCGACTTCGACGCCGGCCGCGACTTCGAGCGGGAGATCGTCGTAAAGGTGAATGCTCCCGAGCGGCTGCGTGCCGAGCTGGCTCGCCCGTCGTGGCGGGGTGAGCACGTGGCGCTTGGCACCAACACCGACCCGTATCAGTGGGTCGAGGGCCGCTACCGGTTGATGGAGGGGGTCTGGGAGGCGATGCGCGATGCCGCGGGCGGGGCGGGGAATCCGTGTTCTGTGCTGACGAAGTCGCCGCTGCTGCTTCGGGACCTACCTCTCATGCTCGAAATCGCGCAGCGCACCGACTTCAGCGCGAGCCTCTCGATACCAACGCTCGAGGAGAAGGCCTGGCGGGAGACCGAGCCGCATACGCCGAGCCCGAGGGCGCGCCTGGAGGCCGTCGCCGAGCTGAACAGGGCAGGCATCCCCACCGGCGTGCTGATCGCGCCGCTGATGCCGGGCATAAACGACGCGCCCGCGCAGGTGGAGCCGTTGCTGGAGGCCGCCATCGAAGCGGGTGCCACCAGCATCGGCGGGATGGCGCTGCACCTGCGTGGCGAGGTCAGGGACCTGTTCATGGAATGGCTTCAGCAGCGACGCCCAGACCTGGTTCCGCGCTACGAAGAGCTCTACAGGCATGGCGCATATGCGCCGGCCGCGGAGCGGAAGCGACTTGCGGCGATGGTTGCCCGCGCCTCGCCTGGGCCGATCCGCCGCATGGCACGAGATCGAGACCGGGAAGAGCAGCATGAGCCACCCATCAGCCTGCGCGACGAATGGCCACAGACGCAGCAGCGACTCTTCTGAGCAACAGATTGAGCGTGGCGTCGCGCGCTAGCGCTTCTCGCGCTGCCCCGCGGCCAGCGAGGCCGTGAGCTTGTCCCCGCCCATCTTGCGGGTGACAGTTGCCGAGATCTCCGGGGCGATGCCCGAGAAGGTGGAGCCCAGGCGCAGCGTGAGCGGTGCGACATCGACCTCGCCGCGGTTGCGCTCGATCGCGCTCACCACCGCGTCGGCGACATCCTGCGGGGTGCGCGTGCCGACGCCGGGCGGAAGCTTCGCGCCCGACTCGGCGAACATCCCCGCTTCGCGGATGAACCCGGGAAGACGGTCGAGACCCCCACGCCATGGGGGCGAAGCTCTGCGCGCAGAGCGCCCGCGAACCCGCGCAGGCCGAACTTCGTCGCGTTGTAGATCGAGCTGCCCGCCGTCGCCGCCTTGCCCGAGAGCGAGGACATGAACAGAAGATGCCCCTGGCCGCGTCTCACCATCGCAGGCGCCAGCTCGTGCGCCATCACGATCGGCGTGCGCAGGTTGACCTCCAGCGCCTTGTCGATCTGCTCCACCGCGAAGGACTCGAGCAGTCCGCTGCCGGGCAGCGCGGCGTTTGCGATCAGGATGTCCACCTCGCCGGCCTCCTGCAGCAGGCGCGTGACCTCCAGCGGGTCGCTGAGGTCGACCGCAAGCGCGCGCGCGTCTGGCAGCTCTGAGGTGAGCGGCTGCAGCACCTCGACGCGGCGGCCGGTGAGCACGAGCCTTGCTCCCTTGCCGGCAAGCGTGCGTGCAATCGCCTGGCCAAGACCGCCGGTTGCGCCTGTGAGCAGCACATTGGACCCTGAGATGTGCATCGATGTAAGCCTACGGCAATGCAGGTGATCGCGATATTCGGCCCGACGGGCGTGGGCAAGACCGAGGTGGCGGTGGCGCTCTCGCACCTGTTGCGAGCCGACGGCGAGGATACCTGTCGCGGTCTCGGCCGACGCGCTGCAGATCTACCGTGGCCTTGAGATCCTGACCGGCGTCGCGGGCGCCGCACAGCAGCAGGCACTCGAGCACCGGCTGGTCTCCTTCGTGCCGATCGGCGAGACCTTCAGCGCCGGGCGCTTCGCGGAGCTCGCCCATGCGGAGATCGACGAGCTGTCGATGGAGGGCAGGCGGCCGATCGTGCTCGGCGGAACGGGGCTCTACCTGCGCGCGGCGCTCACCGAGCTAGAGCTGCGCCCGCCGCCAGAGCCCGGGGCCCGCGAGCGCCGGATGGAACAGCTGCGCCTGCGCGGTCCCGAAGCTCTGCACGCCGAGCTCTCGCATGCAGCGCCGTGGGCGGCGCAGGAGATCGACCCGGGCGACAGGCAGCGTTTGGTGAGGGCGCTCGAGCTGCTCGATGCCGGTGAGCTGCGCCCGCGCGAGCATGCCTCCCAGCTCTGGACCGCGGAGATGCGAAGGCCGACTCTGCTCGTCGGCTTGACGATGCCGCGAGAGCAGCTCTATGCGCGGATAGAGCTGCGGGTCGAGGCGATGCTCGCGGCGGGCGCCAGGGAGGAGGTGTTGGCCGCGAAGGCCGCTGGCGCAAGCGGCACTGCGCGCAAGGCGCTCGGGTTCCAGGAGCTGCTCGACGGCGATGTGGAGGCGATGAAGCAGCGCACGCGCAACTACGCAAAGCGTCAGCTGACCTGGATGCGCAAGCTCGCCGGCGCACACCTGATCGACGTCGCCGGCCGCAGCCCGAGCGAAGTTGCCGCCGAGATCGACGGACTGGCGGGAAGAGACTTAGAGCTCCCGGCCCGCATGAAGTTTGAGAAGTGGCAGGCGCTCGGCAACGACTACATCGTGATCGAGCGCGAGGAGCTCCCGTTCGCGCTCAGCGCTGCGCGAATCCGCAAGATCTGCGAGGCCCACTTCGGCGTCTTCTCCGACGGCCTGCTCGTACTCTCAGAGGCGCAGCACGAGGGCGTTGTGGCCACGCTCGAGATCTACAACCCGGATGGGTCCAGAGCCGAGCTCTCTGGCAACGGCGCGCGGGAGGCGATCCTCTACCTGAGAAGCCGCGGCTGGACGCAGGCCGATGACTTCTCGATCCAGACCGATGCCGGGATCGTGAGCCCGCACATCACCGGGCCTGAGACCTGCCGGGTGGACATGGGCGTCGCGGCGCTGCGCTCCAAGGACTATCCGGGCGGGCCGCCCGAGGGCACCGGCGAGATCGAGGCGGCGGGAGATCTCTGGCGCTTTCAGCACGTGAGCATCGGCAACCCGCAGTGCTCGATCGCCATGCAGGACCTGCCTAGCCTCACGGCGCTCGACCTCGGCGCCATCGGTCCGCCGATCGAAGCCGACCAGCGCTTTCCCAACCGCACAAATGTCTCCTGGTTTGCGGAGCTCGCGCCGGGGCAGGATGGGCGACCAGCGCGGATCAGGGTGCGGATCTTCGAGCGCGGAGTTGGTGAGACGCTCTCCTCGGGGACCGGAGCGACCGGCGCGGCGATCGCCTATGTCCTGCGCGGCGGACGCTCGCCCGTGGAGGTCGTGCTCGACGGTGGGGAACTGCTGGTCGAGGTGGGGGAGGATCTGCATGTCAACCTGACAGGCTGGGCCAGACCCGTCTTCGCGGGAGAGCTCAGCGATCAATTCATCAAGGAGCTGCATGAAACCGAGTGAGCGTTTGAGCCGGATCCCGCCCTACCTGTTCGCCGAACTGGAGCGCAAGATCGCCCAGAAGAAGGCAGAAGGGGTCGACGTGATCAGCCTTGGGATCGGGGATCCGGACAGGCCGACGCCGGCGCTGATCGTCGAGGCCATGCAGGAGGCCGTGACCGAGCCGCAGACACACCAGTATCCGACGAACCGCGGGCGCCTCGATTTCAGGCAGGCGCTCAGCGACTACTACGAGCGTCGCTTCGACGTCGACATCGACCCCGAGCGCGAGGTGATGCCTGCGATTGGCGCCAAGGAGGCGATCTTCAACCTCAATCTCGCCTTCCTGGACCCGGGCGAGGCCGCCCTTGCCTCCGACCCCGGCTATCCGGTCTACACCGGCGGCCCGCTGCTCACCGGCGCGGAGGCGGTCGTGATACCGCTGGTGCCCGAGCTCGGCTTCACACCTGACCTGACGGCGATCTCTGCCGAGGATCGCCGGCGCGCAAAACTACTCTTCATCAATTATCCAAATAACCCGACTGGGGCGGTCGTGCCGCCCGGCTTCTTCGAGCGAGTGGTGCAGTTCGCCGAGGCCAACGACATCCTCGTCGTCCACGACAACTCATACTCGGAGATCGTCTACGACGGCTACCACGCACCCTCCTTCCTGGCCACGCCCGGCGCCAAGGAGGTCGGGATCGAGGTCTTCTCGCTTTCCAAGGGCTACAACATGACCGGCTGGCGCTGCGCGGCGGTGCTCGGCAACGCGGAGGCGATCGAGTCGTTCTGGCGGCTGAAGACCAACATCGACTCCGGCCTCTTCGAGGCAGTGCAGCTGGCGGGGGTCGCCGCGCTCTCACCTGACGCCGATGCCGAGGTCGCCTCGATGAATGAGCTTTACAGGATGCGCCGCGACCTGGTCTGCAGCGCGCTCGTGGAGGCAGGCGTCCACGTCAAGCCGCCCAAGGGCACGATCTACGTATGGGCGCCGGTGCCGGAGGGCTTCGAGAGCTCCGTCGCCTACTGCGAGCACGTGCTGGAGCAGGCGGCGGTCGTGATCTCTCCGGCAGCGCCTACGGGCCCAGCGGCGAGGGCTGGTTTCGGATCTCGCTGACCACCCCTGACGATCGTCTGCAGGAGGCCGTCAGGCGCCTGGCTGCGCTCTAAGCTGCATGTAGATGAGCCACCCCCAGCCACGAGCACGTCAGCGAGCGCTCTGCATCGCCGCGTTGCCCGAGGGGGAACAGGAGGGGCTCCAGGAGCTGAAGGAGCTGCTGAGGACCGCCGGTGTTGCGGTCGCCGGCGAGCTTGTCCAGCGCCGCGATGCGCCGCACCCGGACACCTATCTCGGTCGCGGCAAGCTCGCAGAGGCGGCCGAGGCCGCGCGGCGCTGCGATGCGAACCTGATCGTCTGCGACGAGGAGCTCGCCCCTCGCCAGGAGCGCAACCTGGAGCGCGAGCTTGCGCTGCCGGTGGTCGATCGCACCGCTGTGATCCTCGACATCTTCGCCGCTCACGCCTCCAGCGCCGAGGGCAAGCTGCAGGTCGAGCTTGCCCAGCTCGAGTACAACCTTGCGCGCATGAGGGGCCTCTGGAGCCACCTCGAGCGGCTCGGGGGCGGGATCGGCACGAGAGGCCCAGGGGAGAGCCAGATCGAGACCGACCGCCGCCTGGCGCGCGACCGGATCTCCTCGCTGCGCCGCCGGTTGGAGAACGTGAAGCGCTCACGAGCGGTGATGAGGGCCGAGCGAGAGCGAGCCGCACTGCCGCAGGTCGCGCTCGTGGGTTACACCAATGTCGGCAAGTCGACGCTGCTGAACGCACTCGCGGCGCGCTTTCCGCGCGGCAGTCGGGCGCAGTCGGAGACGAACGGCAACAGTCGCAGCCCGGCCACCTCGCCCAACGGGAGTGGCGCAGCGACGCTCAGCGCGGGCGCCCGCAATGGCGCGACCGCGTGGGAGACGGCGCACGCTGCTGTCGGCGACAGGCTCTTCCACACGCTCGACCCGACGACACGCACGATCTGGATCGGCGGCCGCAGGCACCTGCTGACTGACACCGTCGGCTTCATCAGCAAGCTTCCCCATCAGTTGGTCGATGCCTTTGGCGCGACGCTCGAGGAGACGGTGAGGGCAGACCTGCTCCTGCACGTGCTCGACGCCTCCTCGCAAGAGCTGTGGCTGGAGGAGATGCAGGCCTCGGTGGAGCGCACGCTCGAGGAGATCGGGGCAGGGGAGACCCCCCGACTTGTCGTGTGCAACAAGGTCGATCTCCTGGACGAGCAGGAGATAGCCGATCTGCGCCTGCGCCATCCCGAGGCGATCCTTGTGAGCGGCAACAGCGGCGAGGGTCTCGACCAGCTTGCATCCGCAGTTGAGCGCGAGCTGCGGCGCAGCCTGCGCGCGGTCGAGCTGCTGCTGCCATACAGCGACGGCGGCCAGCTGGCGCAACTGCACGAGCTTGCCGGCGGACTCGATCGTCGCGATACGCCTGAGGGCGTGCTGGTGCGAGCACTGCTGCCTGACCGTATCGCCGCGCGGTTCGCGCGGTTCACGGTGGCCGGCCGTGCTTGACCCGAGCGGCGGCTTTCGGTCGAGGCTCAACGCCGTCATCCGCGGTCGGCGCTTCGATCACGCGCGCACCATCCGCGGCCTGCGCAGATTCAGGAGAGAAGCAGTCTGCTAGCGATCGTCGCCGCTGCCTGAGAGGACGCCACGCTGCTGGCGCGAGAGCAGCTTGTCGAGGTTTCCCTGGGCGATCTGCTCGAGGTCGAGCTCCAGCTCCGTCGCGAGCTGAGCGACGTACCAGAGCACGTCGCCAAGCTCCTTGGCCATCGCCTCCCGGCGCGCGTCGCTGACGCTGCCCTCATCGTCGCGGATCGCCTTCTTGGCGTGCTCGGCGACCTCGCCGGCCTCTCCCGCGAGCCCCAGTGCCGGGTAGGCAAGCCAGGCCTCACGCGGGTACTGCGCGGTGCGGCGGGCGAGCTGTTGGTACTCGGAGAGCTCCATCGCCAGATCCTAGGTCACATGCCGGCGGCGCTGAGCGCGCAGAGATGCGCCTGGTGCTCGAGCTCGTCGTCGAGCGCTGTCAGCTCATGTGCCGCGACGCCCAGGGCGCGCGCAATCAGCCAGTCGGCGAACCACGCGTTCTTCGGCAGCAGCGGGCCGTGCAGGTAGGTGCCGATCACGCTGCCGCGGATCGCGCCCTCAAAGCCGCTGTGGCCGTCGTGCGACGCCCTTTGAGAACCTTGCCAAGCGGCGCCTGGCCATCCGCGAGGTGGGTGCGCCCACCGTGGTTCTCAAAGCCCGCGAGCACCTGCGCTCCCTGCCCGAGCTCGACCTCAACGGCGACGTTGCCGATCAGCCTGGTCCGGTCTCGCGAACGGTGAGCACGTCCAGCAGGCCGAGTCCGGGATCGCCGCGGGACCAGCTCGTAGGAGTGGCCCAGCAATTGATAGCCGCCGCAGACGCCGAGGATCAGCACGCCGGCGCTTGCGGCCACTGCCATCGCCTCGCCCTTCGCACCCACCAGGTCCTCCGCGCAGAGCCGCTGGTCACGGTCCTGACCGCCGCCGAGGTAGATCAGATCGTGCGCGTGCGGCTGCAGCGGCTCGCCGATCCCCGACTCGGCCAGGCTGAAGCCGATGCCGCGCCATTCACAGCGCCTGCGGAGCATCAGCAGGTTGCCGCGGTCGGCGTAGATGTTCATCAGGTCGGGATAGAGGGCGCACACCCGCAGCGTGGGGGAGCCCTCGGGAGCACCCGCGAATCGATCCCGTCCCGCAATGGCGCTCATGACCACTGTCGTTGACCTCACCGCGCCGCACGAGCAGGCTGCGAAGCTCGAGCATCGCGGTATAGGTGGGCAGCATGTAGAGGGTCTTCTCGTTCGGGCGCCTGTCCGTTGCTGTCTGCTGCCTGGCCAAGGGCCGTCTCGATCTCGGGGACGATCGCGATCCGGTCGCTCGTACTCCCGCGTACTTGAGACGCAGAGCGAGCTCCGCGGCCCTCGTGCCGGAGCAAGTGACTCTTCGCACCCGACCCGCAAGCGCCTCGAAGTCCGCATCCCATATCCACGACACGTCGCGCCTGTCGGCGATCCTGTCGTTGAGGATGCCAAGCAGGAGCGAGATGCTCGCCCGGCTCCAGGGCTGGAGCCAGTCGCGCCGCACCTTGTTTGCTCCGGCGGGATTCTCGCTTGATCGAGCAGGAACCCTGTGGGCCGGCCGCCGACGCTCACCGTCTCAGCGCGCCCGAAGGCCGCCTGGCTCTTACCGAGCGCGCCGCCATCCGCTGCGGCTCGCACACCGAGAGCCGAGCCTGCCCAGGGCCGCGGCAGCCAGGGCGTCGTAGAGGTCGTAGAGGCCGGGGAGGGGTAGAGGCTCGACGCGCGCCAACCGAGCGGGCGTCGTCAGGGTGAAGCTCGAGCTGCGCACGCCGTGCAGCTCTATTTCAGAGGCGTGGGGCGAGGCTCGGCCGCCGCCGGCCGCAGGAGGGGCAGTGGTAGCGGCCGAGGTGCCGAGGTAGATCGCATCGACTCGTAGGCAGCGCGACAGCGAGGAGGGCGCTTCGGCATCAGCGGCGTGGGCCATGCCGCGAGCGCGACGCCGTTGTCCTCAACGCCGAAGTAGAGGTAGTCTCCTTGCGCTCGCGCCGAAGGTCAGCGACGAGCGGCTCGTTGGGCGTTCGAGCACGAGCTGTGCACCTGGCCCGCACCTGAAACGCGGCCCAAGTCTTGCTCCAGCGCTCGGCGATCGTGTCGAGCTCCTGCCGTAGCGGTCGAGCTCGTCGGCGAAGAGAATGGTAGCACAGGAGGACGTCGCGCGGGGTGCACTGCTCAGCAGACACTCGAAAGCGACGCCTCGTCGACTCCTCGCAAAGAGACGAGCCGCCCGATCATCTCGTCCTGCCGCGGCGCGCGGCATCGAGCAGGCTCGACGAAATCCCACCCGCCATGTTCGCGCCGGCGCTGTTGTCCGCACGAGCCTCATGCCCTCTGCTCGAGGATCCGGCGGCCATCGCTGCTGTCGTCGTCTTGCCGTTGGTCGCCGAGATCACCGCGCTGC
>CAVWTE010000019.1:0-23846 GCA_963757925.1 uncultured Actinomycetota bacterium | reverse complement strand
CGTGCGCACCGGCCTGCGGATGCTGCTCGACAGCCAGCCCGACTTCGAGGTCGTCGCCGAGGCCAGCGACGCCGAAGGCGCTCGCCGCTACGTGCTCGGCCACCACCCCAAGGTGCTCGTGCTCGACCTCAACATGCCCGGCGGCTCAAGCCTTGAGGCGATCCCCGCGATGCGCGAGGAGTTCCCCGACACGCAGATCGTCGTGCTGACGATGCAGAAGGAGCCCGCGTTCGCACGCGAGGCGCTCAGCGCCGGCGCCCTTGGCTACGTGCTCAAGGAGGCCGCCCACGCAGAGCTGGTCGAAGCAGTCAGACGCGCCGCCATCGGCGAGAGCTACCTGAACCCAAGGCTCGGCGCCCGCATGGCCTCAGAGCCGCCGCCCGGCCCGCCCGATGATCTCTCCCCGCGCGAGGTCGACGTGCTGCGCCTGATCGCGCTGGGGAACACCAACACCGAGATCGGCGAACAGCTCTACCTTTCGGTGCGAACGGTGGAGACCCACCGCTCGCACATCCAGCAGAAGCTCAGGCTCCAAAGCCGCGCCGATCTCGTCGCCTACGCGATCGACCGCGGGCTGATCAGCACCGAGCGCGAGTCCAGCAGCTGACCTACACGCTCTGCTGCGAGCGGTAGTGCTCCTTCCAGATCAGCTTGTAGATCGGGATCTTGCGGGGAAGGCTGCGGATGCCCGGCAGGAAGGGGACGCAGACGAACGCGAGGCTGAGCAGGCCCATGATGAGCATCACCTGTATGTCCGCGTTGGATGAGGACTTGATCGGTTCCACCTGATACCACAGCGTATACAGCCACAGCCATGCCTGGCCGGGGTAGCTGCCGGTCTCGTTCATCATGCCCCACTGCTCCCCGAGCAGGTGCTGAGCTTCCGCGCGTTCGCCGAGCAGGCCACCGTCGGCCATGAACAGCAGCGGCTTGGTGTAGTCGGTCTGGAAGAACTGGTTGCTCGTCAACAGGCTCCCGTCAAGGCCACCGCTCTTTGCCAGGCCGAGCAGCCCGGCCATCATCGCCGGCACGGGACCCGTGCCGCTCGCCTGCACCGTCACCGCGCCGGTGCTCGGGTCGAGCGCCACCGTCTTGGGCGGCGCCTTCTTTTCTTCGATCGCAGTTTCATATTCTTCCAGCGGCTTTGCGTAGGCTTCGCCCCATTCCTTTTTCGTCTTTTCAGGCGCGGCCTGATATTCCGAGACGGCGCTCGCCAGGGCCGGGTCGCCGGGGATCGTCCGCAGCGGATCAATCACGTAATCGTCAGCGGTATTGATCGGGTGACTGACGCCGAGCCAGCGCTGCGGGTGCAGGAACAGGAAGTGCTGCACGCTCCCGCTGTTGTGGTTATACGGGGGGCCGTATTCAGCCGTGTCGCTCGTGCCGTCGAGCTCCTTCGCTGCAGTGGCGATGAAGTTCACAGGCTGTTCGCGCGACCACTGCGCGATCGTGCTCGGCTTGTCATCAGGTGAGGAGAACAGCACGGTAAGCACCACCGCCAGCAGCCCGATCACGCCAACCGCGATGCACAGCTCCTTGATCAGGTCATACGGCGCGTAGCCGCCTTTCCAAGGCTGGGTGTCGTCCTTGGGATGACAGGAGGCTCACGACTGCACCCCGCTCGATGGTTCGGGCGAGCGCTCAGCGTCGCCGCGCCCGCTCGCGGCGAGCGCGAGCCTCCGCTTGTCCAGCTCGAACGGCGGCACGACGCCGTGGCGGCGCACGAGCAGTACGTGCGCGCTGACGAGTGCGACCACCGCCACGGGCAGCAGCAGCACGTGATAGCTATACATCTGCCCGAAGTTCGTGACGTTGAAGAACGCACCGACGCCGACCGAGTTCAACCCGTCCTTGGCCTGCGTGGAAATCCACTGCGCGTCGAAGTTCTGCTGGGAGACGTAGCCGGTCAGCGCGCACGGCACGGCGACCAGGAACGTGACCGCGCCGGTCATCCACACGCGCGCACGGCCGCCGCGCCACGCGGCCATCCAGAACTTGCCCCACAGGTGCACGACCATCACGAAGAAGAACAGCTCGACGCTCCACATATGGATGCTGTTGAAGAAGTGCCCTACGCCTGTCTCGTGCCACCACGCGGGACCCTTCAACGCAAGGATGCAGCCGGAGGCGATGATCACGATCAGCGACGCGATCGAGGCGACCCCGAACACGTAGATCCACGAGGCGACATACGTCGGCTGACCGTCAGGGAGTAGCTTCTCGGGCGGCAGCGCGTCGACGGCCGCTTCCCTGACGCGCACCGTCCAGGTATCGGGGTGCGCCGGCGCACCCTCACCGGAGGGAGGGGGTGCGACGCTCACGATGCCCCGCCACGCCGGCGCGCTGCTCCAGGGAACGGAAGGACGATCGCCAGAACGAACACGACCAGCATCAGCACGATCACTACCACGTTCGCAACCGACAGATGGACGAAGCTCCAATCCACCGTATGCGCCGGATGGTTGAGGTTGACGATCGCACCCAGCACGCCCGCGGGGATCACGACAAGCCTCCTCGCGTCGGCGCGTGCCCATCTCGTCGGTCAGCCTATAGCTATCCCACAAGCCAGGGTATCCGTACTTTTCCCCGATGCTGTCTGCGAGCTTGCTCATGCGACGGCCACGCTCCGCTCAGCCACAGCCATCTGCCCGTCACCGTTCGCGCCCTGCAGGACGACCTTGAGCGCCCCCGTGTTCGCGGCGTCGGCGAACGTGTCGTAGGCGCTCATCGTGTCGCCGAGCGGGAAGCGATGCGTAGCGAACAGCGAGGGGTCCAGGCGGCCACTGGCGATCAGCCGCATCAGCTGCGGGATGCTGAACGTGTCAACCAGCCCGGTCGTGATCGTCACATCTCGAATCCACAGCTTCTCCAGATGCAGGCTTGCCGCCTTGCCGTGAACGCCGATGTTCGCCACTCGCCCACCCGGACGGATCAGATCGGCCGCGAGCTCGAACGTGTCCGGCACGCCAACCGCCTCGAAGGCCACATCTGCGCCGAGGCCGTCGGTCAGCTCCATGATCTTGGCGAGAGCATCCTCGCGCGAGTTGTTGATCGTCTCATCCGCCCCGAACCGTGTGGCGCTCTCAAGGCGGCTGTCGGCGAGGTCGATTGCGACGATGCGCCCCGGCGTGTAGAGGCGTGCGGTGAGGATCGCCGCCAGGCCGATCGGTCCCGCGCCGACGATCGCCACCGTATCGCCCGGTGAGACCATGCCGTTGAGCACCCCGACCTCGAAGGAGGTGGGGAGGATGTCCGCGAGGAACAGCACCTGCTCGTCGGTGAGCTGCGCGGGCACCTTGTAGACGGAGTTATCGGCGAACGGGACGCGGGCGTATTCGGCCTGCAGCCCGTTGATCAGATGCCCGAAGATCCAGCCCCCGCCGCCGAGGCACTGTCCGTAGCGGCCCTCCTTGCAGAAGCGGCAGCGTCCACAGGAGCTCACGCAGGACATCAGCACACGATCACCAGGGGCGACGGTGCTGACGCCGGCTCCGACCTCCTGGATGGTGCCGACGGCCTCGTGACCGAGGATCGTGCCCGGTGTCGTCTCGGGCACGTCTCCCTTGAGAATGTGCAGGTCGGTGCCGCAGATCGTGGAGGTGTCGATCCTCACGATCGCGTCGGTCGGGTCGATGATCGTTGGATCATCCACCGTGTCCCAGCCTCGCTCGCCGGGGCCGTGATAAACGAGGGCCTTCATCTTGGGTTCCACCTTTGGTCGGTTTGTGTGCAAGAACGGACGCTCAGCGCAGCGGACGCTAGAAGCGGCTCAGGGCCGACACATCGGTGGCCTGCACCCGCCGCGTTGCGCTTTTCTACGTGCTCAGGAGCGCGCATGGGTCTCTCCACGCTGGCGCCGTAGCCTGCGCACCTCGGCCAGCAGCCCGCGGTTCTCCACCCGCAGCGCGGCCGTCTGACGGCGAGCGGTCGCCAGCTCCTCGGCGAACGCCGGGAGGATCGCGCGAAGCTGAGCCAGCCGGTCCAGAAGCTGCTCGCGCTCAACCCCACCGGCAGTGATACGCCGACCGCTCAGCAGTCCAACGGCACTCACCGCCGGCTCGGGCGATACGGATGGGATGGCGCTTGTTGCTGGCACTGTTTCGATCCTCCCGGCTTGTGTGTTGATCCGAGGGCCATCTTCGCCCCGCCCGTCACACCGCCGTATCCGCTGCTCCCACCTGGAGCACTCAGTGCTCACTACGGAGGATTACCGGGGCCAGCACTGATGACGGGCGCCGCTATGGGCATCTACGGTGTGAGCAATGCCTGGTCGCAGCCTCCGCATAGCGCGCATCGCCGGAATCCCCGTCGGGGTCAGCCCCTGGTGGCTGGTGATCGTCGCGTTGATCACCTGGTCGCTGGGCGCCTCCTACTTCCCCGAAGTGATACACGGCATTAGCCCGGCCGCGTCCTACGCGCTGGGCCTCTCAAGCGCGCTGCTCTTGTTTGCGAGCATCCTCGCGCACGAGTTCGGCCACGCCATCGTCGCGCGGCGGCACGGCATCGAAGTCGAGGAGATCGACCTGTGGCTGCTCGGCGGCGTCTCGCGTATGCGCGGGGAGGCACATGACCCGCGCGATGAGCTGCGCTACGCCCTGGCGGGTCCCGCCGTCACAGCGGTGATCGCCGCCTGCTTCGGCGTGGTGGCGCTGCTGTTGCCGTCCTCCACGCCGGCGGCCATTCGTGCGCTCGTTGAATACCAGGTGTTCGTCAACGGGCTGATTCTCGTCTTCAACCTGCTGCCCGCGTTCCCGCTCGACGGTGGGCGGGTGCTGCGCTCGCTGCTGTGGCGCCGCAGCGGCGATATCGGAAAGTCCACAGACACCGCCGCGAGCGTCGGTCGCGCGTTCGGCTACCTGATGATTGTGCTCGGCGGCCTCGAGTTCCTGGGAGGCGCACCCGAGGGGCTGTGGCTGGCGCTGATCGGCTTCTTCATCGTGATGGCCGCCGGTGCGCAGGCCGTCGGCGCACAGGTCCAGGCGGCCCTCTCTGGCGTGACAGCGGGTGAGCTGATGTCCACGCCGGCCGTGAGCATCCCCGAGCACGCCTCTCTCGCTCACGCCGCCGAGGCATACTTTCGCCCCTACCGTTACAACGCATTTCCCGTCACCGACGAGCAGGGCCACGCGATCGGGCTGGTCAGCATCGCCCAGGTCGAGGCGTGCTTGCGCGGGCGGCGCTCCCCGGCAGAGATCCGCGCGGTAGCCGACTGCGACCCCGCATTGATCGTGCATACCGAGGAGGACGTGGCACGACTGCTTGAGCGGCCCGCGTTCTCCAGGTTCGGGCGTGCTGTGGTCATCGACGCCGACGGCCGACCCGTCGGACTGGTCTCGATCACCGACGTACAGCGCTCACTACGCGCCTACAAGCTCACCGGCTCCAACGATCGTGGACGCGCGCACGCAACCGCCGGTTGAGGCATTCCCCAGCGGGCTCAGGCTCGCGGAGGTGAGGAGCGAGCGATAGTGATGTACCAGTAGCCACCCGCGAGGTTCAGCACGCCAACAACCAGGAAGAAGGCTCCCCATCCGTAGGCGGCGTAGGAGAGGCACACGACGCCCGCGGTGGCCGCAACGAAGCTACCGGCAATGCGCGTGACCCCAAAAGCGCGGAGGTGGCGATACTCCCACGGATTGATCAGGCGTTGCAAGCCGGATCGCGGAGGGGATGCCCACCACCCACGAAGACCCGTCCGGGCGGCGTTGTCGTCGGCTGCGTGCATCGGGGGCCTCCCGCTCACGCTCGCTTCACGAACCTCAAATAGAACGCCGCGAACACCAGGACAATCCCGACGTTCACCATCAGGCGCTCCCAGAACCAATGCCTGAAGAACAAGACGTCCACGGCGACCACGACGGCTACCAGCGCGAGCACGTAAAGCACGACGCCTGCCTGCCTTTCCATCCGTTCCACTCTACTGCCCGACAGGTCTTTCACATTCTGTCTCGTCGCATGTTCATATCTCCTCGGGGATCATTTCGATCGCGCCGCAGGGGCACTCGGTGACGCAGATCCCGCAGCCCTTGCAGTAGTCCAGGTCGAACGCATAGCCATCGCCCTCATCGACCTTGAGGACTGCATTGTCGGGGCACACGCCATAGCAGTTGTCACAGCCGAAGCAGTTGCCGCAGGACAGGCAGCGACGCGCCTCAAACAGCGCGTTGGTCTCATCCAGGCCCTGCGTGACCTCATCGAAGCTGGACTGCCGGCGGATGATGTCCAACTGCGGCGCGACGGTCGGTGGCGCATCGGCTGTAGTACCAGGTGTTCAGCGTCGGGAAGTCTGCGAGCTCTCCGACCGCAGGGTGCGTGAACTCGCCGCCGCGCAGCCAGGCGTCGATGTTCCGTGCAGCCTGCTTACCGTGGCCGACACCGACGGTCACAGTGCGCTCCGCAGGCACCATGTCCCCGCCGGCGAAGATGCCGGGGTAGCCGGTCATCATGCCCGCGTCGACCTGAACGACACCATCCTCGACCTGTAGGCCCGGCACGCCGTCGAGCAGCGACAGGTCGGCTTCCTGGCCGAGGGCGAGCACCAGCGAGTCAGCCTGCAGCTCCTCAGTCTCGCCGGTCGGCTGGGGAAAGCCCGTCTCGTCCAACTCCATCCGCTCCAACAGCAGCTTGCCCTGCATCAGCGTGCTTGATCGTGGAGAGCCACCGCATCATCACGCCCTCCTCGAGCGCCTCCTGCACCTCGAAGTCGTGCGCAGGCATCCGCTCGCGTGTGCGGCGGTAGACGACGATCGCGTCGCTCGCCCCGAGGCGCTTGGCGGTACGGGCCGCGTCCATCGCGGTGTTCCCGCCGCCGTAGACGACGACGCGCCGACCGAGCAGCGGGCGCTCCTGGCCCTCCATGCTTGCCAGCAGCGTCACCGCGTCGAGGATGTGCGCGGCCTCCCCGGCGGGAATGTATGCGCGCTTGCCGATGTGCGCGCCGACCGCCAGGAACGCCGCGTCGAAGCCGCCGTCTCGCATGGCGTCGAGGATGCTCGTGACCTTGCTGTCCAGTTCGAGCGTGACCCCGAGGTCGAGGATGCGCGCGATCTCGGCGTCCAGTACATCGCGCGGCAGGCGATACCGTGGGGATGCCGAAGCGCATCATGCCGCCGGCGATCGGCCCCGCGTCGCGGATCGTGACCGTGTGCCCGCGCCGCGCGAGCTGGTAGGCCGCCGACAGACCGGAGGGACCGGCGCCGACGACGAGCACACGCTTGCCGGTCGGCTCGGCGTCCACGGTCAGTCGCCAGCCCTGGCGGATCGCCTCGTCGCCGAGGAAGCGCTCGACGCCGTGGATGCCTACGGGGTCGTCCAGCTGCGCGCGGTTGCAGGCGGTCTCGCATGGGTGGTAGCAGACGCGGCCCATCACAGCGGGCAGCGGGTTGTCCTTGACCAGCTCGTGCCACGCGGTCTCATAGTCGCCGGACTCGGCGTGGTAGAGCCACTGCTGAATGTTCTCGCCGGCCGGGCAGCCGTGATTGCACGGCGGCAGCCTGTGCACATACACGGGCCGCTCCTGCCGCCAGGAGCCCGTCTTGTTGGCAAGGCTCGAACCGACATCGAGTGTGATCGCAAACGGCTTATCCATCGTTGCTCACCGCCCCTTGCTCGCCGCGGCGCTCACCCAGGCTGGGCCGCTCGCCGAGCAGGCCGAAGCGGCGGATGTTGCGATCCGCGCCAGCCTGGATGCGCGCGATCACCTCGCTGTGCAGCTCGGGCTCGAATAGGTGCGCGAAGCGCTTCTGTGGGCGCAGGTACTCCTCGACGGGCACCTGCCGGCGAATCTCAGAGACACCGCACAGCTCGCCGTCGCGCGCCTCGAACACCGGGAAGATGCCCGACTCCTTCGCCAAACGGGCAATCCTGATCGTGTCCTCCGACGCGCTGCCCCAGCCCAGCGGGCAGGGGACGAACACGTGCAGGTAGCGGGCGCCGCGTAGCCCCATCGCGGTCCTGACCTTCGCCTCCAGGTCGCGCAGCTCGGCGACGGTCGCAGTCGCCACGTAGGGGATCTCGTGCGCCATCGCAATCAGCGGCGCGCTCTTGCCCTGCCCGAACACATTGCCAGGCTCCGGGCCGACGGCCTGCGTGGTCGCCGTGCGCGCCGCGGGCGGCGTGGCGCCCGAGCGCTGCACGCCCGTGTTCATGTACGCCTCGTTGTCGTAACAGATGTAGAGCACGTCATCGTTTCGCTCGAACATCCCCGACAGGCACGCCATCCCGATATCGACGGTGCCGCCATCACCGCCCTGGCCGACGACTCGTATGTCCTCACGGCCCTTGGCGCGCAGTGCGGCGGCGATGCCCGTCGAGACGGCGGGCGCGTTCCCGAACAGCGAGTGAATCCACGGTATCCGCCACGAGCTCTCCGGGTAGGGCGTAGAGAACACCTCCAGGCAGCCGGTCGCGTTCGCGGCGATCATCCGTCCGCCCGTGGCCCGCATCGCGGCGTCGAGTGCATAGCGTGCGCCGAGCGCCTCCCCGCAGCCCTGGCAAGCACGGTGCCCACACGTGATCGAGTTGGTGCGCTGCTCACCGGCCTGCACCGAGCGCTGCTCAGGATCGAGCAGCCGGTTGCCCACGGCGAAGCTGCCGGTCTGGTAGAAGCGAATCGCGGGCGCGGTCATGCTGGTCTGCTCCTCACACCGGCCCCGCGGCGACCGTGCCGAGGTCGCGCAGAATGTTCTCGGCGTGCGGACCCGAGGCCCGCGAGGCGCCCATCCGCTCAAGCTCCCGGTTCACGACATCCCAGTCCATGTCCAGGAACGTCAACGCCTCCAGACGATCGGCTGCCGCTTCGGTGAACAGACTGTGAAGTGACGCCTTGGTGATCGGCCGTCCGCCGAGGCCCGCGATCACCGTGTAGCCGTGCAGTTGAATGCCGGCGAGCGCCATGCGCACGTTCGCCGAGACGATCCCGCCGATCCCGACCGCCAGCGCCTTCTCCAACACCACCACACGCTCGGCATGACCCACCGCCGCTCGCAACGCATCGAGCGGGAAGGGCCGGAAGGAGCAGATCCCGACCGCCCCGATCTTCACGCCCTGCTCGCGCAGCTCGTCGATCGTGTCCTTGATCGTCCCGAGCACCGACCCGAGCGCCACCACGATCGTCTCCGCGTCCTCGGTGCGGTAGGTGCGGATCAGGCCACCGGAGTCGCGCCCAAACGCGCGCTTGAAACTCGCCGGCGATCTCGGGGATCAGCTCCAGCGCCTGCATCTGCTTGGCGTGCGCGAGGTACTTCACCTCCATGAACGCCTCGGGGCCGACCATCGCGCCGATCGACACCGGCTCATCCGGGTCGAGCACCTGCCGCGGCTCGAACGCCGGCAGGAACCCATCGACCTGCTCCTGCGTGGGCATCTCCAGACGCTCGACGGCGTGCGTGAGGATGAACCCGTCCATGCAGACCATCACCGGAGTCGAAAGCTCCTCGGCCAAGCCGGAACGCCTGGATGTGCAGGTCGAGCGCCTCCTGGTTGGTCTCGGCGTAGAGCTGTATCCAGCCCGAGTCGCGCTGCGACATCGAATCCGAGTGGTCGTTCCAGATGTTGATCGGGGCGCCGATCGCGCGGTTGGCGACAGTCATCACGATCGGCAGACCCAGCCCCGAGGCGTTGTACAGCGCCTCGGTCATATACAAGAGCCCCTGGCTCGCCGTCGCCGTGTACGCCCGCGCGCCGGTCGCTGACGCGCCGATCGCCACCGACATCGCGGCGAACTCCGACTCCACGTTCACGAACTCGCACGGCGAAAGCTCGCCCGTCTTCACCAGCTGGGAGAGGTTCTCCACGATGTGCGTCTGCGGCGAGATCGGGTAGGCGCAGATGACCTCCGGCCGGCACAACGCCACCGCCTCCGCTACCGCACGCGATCCCTCAACCTGACGCAGCACCGCTCAGCTCCCTACGCTCGTCCGCGACCCAGGCGTAGGCCGCCATCGCCGCCGCGACATTGCCCTCGCCGACCTTTCCGGTGAAGCGCTCACGGATCGCCTTCACAACGGCGTCCAGCGAGACCAGTCCGCTGAGCGCCGCGAAACCGCCGAGCAGCGCGGCGTTGGCGAGCGGCCGCCCAGCGTGTTCGCGTGCCAGCTCGCCGGCGGGCACGGTCAAGAGCCGCTCGTGACGGAACCCCGCCACGAACTCGCCCAGGCCGAGCTCGTCAAAGCTCCGTGTGGTGTTGATGAGGATGAACCCCTCCGGGGTAAGGCCGCCGAACACGTCCACCTGGTGCAGCAGCGTCGGGTCGATGACGATCAGCACGTCGGGCGCCATCACAGGCTCCCGCACACGGATCTCACGATCGTCGATCCGGCAGAACGACACCACCGGGCGCGCCCATGCGCTCTGAGCCGAAGCTCGGGAACGCCTGCGCGTAGCGGCCCTCATCGAACGCCGCGAGCGCCAGCAGCTCCGCGGCGGTGACGACACCCTGCCCGCCGCGGCCGTGGATACGGACCTGCAACATCACCGGGTTCCGAGATGCGCGCCGGGAACGGCGGCCCGCTCAGCAGCGGTGTCGTGCGCGCGTGCGAAGTCGAGCATCACGCGCTGCTCCGCCGCGGCCACCAGCGCTCGGGTGCGGTCGATCACATCGACGTTGACGGAGATCGCGTCGATCCCCGCGCGCACCAACAGCTCGGCGTACTCGGGATGCACCGACGGCGCCTGCCCGCAGATCGAGGTGCGCAACCCCAGCTCGCGGGCACGCGGGATCAGCTCCCGCAGATACGTCGTGACCGCTGGGTCGCGCTCGTCGAACGTTTCAGCCAGCACCTCGTTGTCACGGTCGGCGCCGAGCAGCAGCTGGGTGAGGTCGTTGGAGCCGATCGAGATGCCGCTCACGCCGAGCGCCGCGTACTCGGAGAGGTTGAACAGCACCGAGGGGACCTCCGCCATCACCCACAGCTCGAAACCGGGCCGGTCGAGCAGCCCCGACTCGGCGATCAGGTCACGGCAGCGGCGCAGCTCGCGGGCGGTGCGCACGAACGGGAGCATCACGTGCAGGTTGCGCTGGCCGGCGTCCCACACCCTGCGCACCGCCTCCAGCTCAAGCGCGAAGACATCCGGCTCGCGGGTGTAGCGCAGCGCGCCGCGGTAGCCGATCATCGGGTTGGCCTCCTTGGGCTCAAACCGCTCTCCGCCGCGCAGCCCGGCGAACTCGTTGGTGCGAAAGTCGATCGTGCGGTAGGTCACTGGCCGCGGCGCGAACCCGACCGCGAACGCGCTCAAGCCCTCCGCCATGCGGGCGACAAGCTCCTCGCCTCGGCCCTCCTCGAGCAGCGTGCGGGGATGATCGCCCGCCAGCGCCTCCAGCACCATCATCTCCGCCCGCAACAAGCCAACACCGTCGACCGGCAGGTCCTTGACCCGCTGCACCTGCGAGGGCTCAGACAGGTTCACGAGGATCTGCGTCGCCGTCACGGCAGCCGCCGAGGATGCACCCAGGCTGACCCTCGCGGCCTGCTGGCCGCCGGAGGGCACCCGCGCGGGCTCGGGTGCACAGGCGCCCTCCAATACGAGCCCGCGGGTCGCGTCGACGGTCACGATCTCGCCGTCGCGCAGCTTGCTGGTCGCTTCGCCGGTGCCGACGACGCAGGGGATGCCAAGCTCGCGTGAGACGATCGCGGCGTGGCAGGTCATGCCGCCCGAGTCGGTGACGACGCCGGCCGCTCGGCGCAGCAGCGGCAGCCAATCAGGGGAGGTCATGTGGGTGACGAGCACATCCCCGTCGCCGAGCGCGGCGGCGTCCGCGAGCGAGGTGAGCACGCGGGCGGCGCCGCTCGCGCTGCCCGGCGCTCCGCCCAGCCCACGCAAGAGCACCGTCTGCGGCTGCTCAGAGGACGCCTCGCCAGCGCTGGGTGCGGGCTGCCTGCTCGTCGCCATCGTGGAGCGTGGTGATCGGACGGCTCTGCAGCATCCACAGCTTCCCGTCGGGGTCAAACGCCCACTCGGTGTCCTGCGGGGAGCCGTAGTGCTCCTCGATGCGCAGGCCCAGCGCGGCCACAGCCATGACCTCCCGCTCATCCAGCGTTGGTCGCAGACCCTCCTCGTGCGAGAGGGGCCGCGTGCGAGTGCCACCCTCAGCGTCATATTCGATCGCCAGCTCCTTGCAGTGAACGTCGCGGCGCCACACCGACAGCGGGTCCTTCCGCACCACGTAGCGATCGGGTGAGACCGAGCCGGAGACGACGGCCTCGCCGAGACCGAAGGACCCCTCGATCACGAGCTCGTTGCGCTCGCCCGTCGCGGGGTTGACGGTGAACATCACGCCGGCGCGCGTCGAGGCTACCTGGCGCTGCACGACGACCGCGATGTCCATATCCGCCTGTGCGAAGCCGTTGATGCCGCGGTAGTAGATAGTGCGCGTCCCAAACAACGACCGCCAGCAATCGGCGCACCGCGTCGATCACCGCGCTTGAGCCGCGGACGTTCAGGAAGGTCTCGTTCATTCCCGCGAACGAGGTCTCGGCGGTGTCCTCCGCCGTCGCTGAGGAGCGCACGGCCACAGGCCCCTCGGCGTCCTCGCCGACAAGCTGCTCGTAGCGCGAGCGTATCTCGCGCTGCAGAGCCTCCGGCATCGGGGTAGCGTCGACCATCTCTCGCGCGGCAACGCTCGCCGCCTGCAAAGCCGCGGTGTCCTCGACATCCACGCCGTCAAGCAGCTCCGCGAGGCGCTCGCGCAGCCCGCTCTCAGCGCAGAACGCCGCGTAGGCGGGGGCGCCGACGACGAAGCCCTCTGGCACGGGCAGACCCGCGCGAGGTCAGCTCGCCCAGGTTCGCGCCCTTGCCGCCCGCGAACTGCACATCCTCGCGGCCGAGCTGCGCGAACGAGCGGACCAGCTCCAGGCCGGACATGGCAGGTGCTGGGGGCGAGACGCTCATTGTTAGCTTCCTCCTGTGTCGTGGCTGCTCGATCGCGGTCGCTCTGACCGCTTACAAGTCAACTCGCCGCCGGCGCGGGCGCCTACCGCACTCCTCCCTGAACGAACTCGGTAGTTCCCACCCATGACCGTGCTCGCCGCCGGCGCGTAGTGTTGAACGCCAGATGAAGGTGATCTCCCAGCGCGAGCTTGCACACGGCGCTCGCCGCGCTGAGCGCCGGCGAGCCGCGGGTCGTCGCCAGCGGGAACCTCGGGACCCCTCGGGTCCTGCTCGATGCCCTGGAGGGCGCGGTGGAGCGCTACCGGCTGTTCATGCTCGCCGCTCAGGCCCCGTTGCCCGCCCGCGAGGGCGTCATCTTCGAGACGCCGTTCGTGGGGCCGGGGATGCGCGACACCGGCGAGCGACTGGACTACCTGCCGATGCGCCTCTCACTCGTACCCAGGCTGTTCAGCACGCTGCGCCCGCCCGACGTGGTGCTGCTGCACACCTCCATGCCACACAAGGGGAAGGTCTCGCTCGGGATCGAGGTGAACATCCTGCCGGCGGCCGTCGAGCATGTACGCGCCCGCGGCGGGCTCGTCATCGCCCAGCTGAACTCCGACATGCCCTACACGCTCGGCGACGGCGAGCTGGCCGAAGACCTCATCGACCTCGCCGTCGAGGTCCAGCAAGACCTCCCGACCCCGGCCATCGGCGCCAACCACGACCATGCGCAGACGATCGCCGAGCGCGTCGCCAATCTCGTGGGAGACGGCGCCACCTTGCAGCTCGGGATCGGCCAGGTCCCCGATGCGACGCTGCGCGCGCTCGTCAGCCGACGCAACCTGGCGATCTGGTCGGAGATGATCTCCGACGGGGTGATGGGCCTCGAGCACAGCCGGGGCACTCGACCGTGAACGGCCGATCGTGTGCTCCTTCATGTTCGGCTCCAGGGAGCTGTACGAGTGGGTTCACCACAACCCCAGGCTTCGCATGACGCGCACCGAGACGACCAACGATCCCTCGCGGATCGCGGCACGAGCGCAGATGATCTCGGTCAACACGGCGCTGCAGGTCGATCTTCACGACCAGGCCGGCGCAAGCCACATCGGCGGGCGCGTTTACTCCGGTTTCGGTGGCCAGCCCGACTTCGTTGAGGGCGCCCTGCACTCGCCCGGCGGGCACGCCGTGATCGCGCTGCGCTCCTGGCACGAACGCAGCGACACCTCGACGATCGTGCCCCACCTGGACGGACCCGTGACCTCCTTCCAGCACTCCGCGGTCATCACCGAGCAGGGCGCCGCGCACATCTTCGGACGCAGCCAGCGCGCCCAGGCCCGCCTCATCATCGAGCACGCCGCGCACCCCGACGCCCGCGATCAGCTACGCGAGCACGCCGCGCTGCTCGGGCTCGGCACTACGCCCGAGCATCCGATGCGAAGCGTTTGTGAGCCAGTCGCCAGCCCGCGGTGAGGAACTCGACCCTCTGCTCCGGCCCATCGTGGCGTACCACACGCCCATCGAAGCCCTCTCGAAAGACATCCAGCATCGCCCGGTTTTCACAGAGAACCTCGGCTACGAAATGCGTGATCCCACGCTGCTCGGCGACGATCGCCAGCTGTTCGATGAGGATCGTCCCGAGGCCGCGGCCGTGGAGATGATCGGCGACCTCGACCGCGACTTCCGCCCGCGTGCCATCCAGCTGGATATACAGGGCGTGAGCGACCATCGCCCCCATCTCGTCATGGGCAACCAGCCCGAAGCGACCCGTGCTGGTGTCCGCCGCCAAATGAGCAGCACAGCCTATGTCCACGGCGCCGCTGAAGAACCGCAGACGCCGCGCCTCCAGGCACAGTCCCGCCAGGAACGAGCGCAGCGCGGGCTCATCGGCGGCCGTGGTGGGACGCAGCGTGACCAGCGAGCCATCGCGCAGCCGGACAAGCTCGGGCTCGTCGATATCTGCGACGGCGCTGGGTGCCTGTGACAGCGAAGGAACGGTCATGGTGTTCGCAGCCTCGCGCCCGGCGCCGCCCGGTGCATCCGTTGCTGCCCCTGGCGGTGGCGGGGAGAAACTACGCGGGCGGCGAGACCGACCGACCTCGATGCGTGCGCTGTGCTCATGCCGGGTCGCCCTGTCGGGCTGGGTGGTGCACGATCGCCTCGTGGTCGGCGGGGTAGACGATCGACTCGTGTCCTTCATCCCAGCGAACGCGGAAGTGGGGATGCTCAGAGCTGCCGAGCACCTCCCTGATCTGTCCACGCCGCGAAGGGCGCTCGCCAACGCCCTTGACCTCAAGCCAGTCGCCGGCGCGAGCGCACGATATGTCTCGATCTTCGGACATTGGCCAAGCAGATCAGATCACGCACGCACAAGCCAAGCATCGGTCCTCGCTACCCAGCCGTGACGTGGGGAACTACCCGCCTACCAGTTCCCTTGCACCGGAGGGACGGCGACCACAGGCGTTCCCGCGATATAGGGGCAGCACTCCCTACAGCGGCCAGTAGTGGCCCACGTGAGCGGCGGCGCGCGATGTCAAGAGCGGCTCCGGTGCCGCCGACTGCGCTGGCTCATCGGAGGCGAGCGCGGCAAGCGTCTCCCGCACGCACTCCGCCAGCGCCACAGGCTGGTAGCCACCCTCGAGGACGGCTCCGAGTGGCACGCCGAGTGATGTAGCCAGCCCCCGCACGTGACGGGCCATCTCCGCGAACGAGCCCGCCTCCAGACGACAGCCAGCCAACGGGTCCTCGCGGTGCGCGTCAAAGCCGGCAGAGATCAGCACGAGCTCCGGCGCGAAGCTCTCGGCGACCGGGAGCACGATGTGCTCGATCGGCGATAGCCACAGCTCCTCCTCCGAGCCGGCCGGGACAGGCAGGTTGATCGTGTAGCCCTCGCCCGCACCCGAGCCCACGTCGCTCATCGAGCCCGTGCCCGGATAGATCCCCGCCTGATGGATGCTTACGAACAGAACATCCGATCGGCGCCGGAACGCCTCAGCGGTCCCGTTGCCGTGGTGCACATCCCAATCCAGGATCAGCACCCGCCGAGCGCCCAGCTCTCGGATCGCCAGCTCCGCGGCGATCGCAACGTTGTTGAACAGGCAGAAGCCCATCGCGCGATCCGGTTCGGCATGATGGCCAGAAGGACGCACGCCGCAGAAACCGAGCGTCGCCTCGCCTGCCATCAGCGCCCTTGTCATCTCGCACGCGCCGCCGGCGGCGTGCAGCGCTGCACGATAGGAGGGCTCGCCGACGAAAGTGTCCGAGTCGATCGCGCCGCCACCGGCCAGCGACAGCTCCATGATCCTCTGCACATGCCTGGCACTGTGGATCAATTCCAGCTGCGCTACCTCGGCCGGCGGCGCGGCACGCCGCTCCCAGCCCAACCAGTTGTGCTCGGCCAGCATCCGCTCGATCGCCTCAAGCCGCTCAGGCGTGTCCGGGTGCTCAGGCATGTGCACACGCGGATCGTGTTCGAGGCACGCCGGGTCGCTGAAGTAGAGGCCCGCCGGCCGCGAGTTCGCGGAGTCTTGTTCACTCACGGGCGCGCTGTGCCCGCGGCGGATGGCATTGAGCGCGGTTCACTGAGCATCGAACCTTGACTGTATGTCCTCGCCAGGACCCCTGTCGAACGGTCGTCAGACCTTGGCCTGCTCGGCAAGCCAGTCGTCAGCATCGGGCACGTGAAACGAATGTCCCACCGACACGTCACTCTCGACATCTGGCGCCATACGCGAGCCAGCCAGTTGGCTGCCGGCAGCCTGCTGAGGGCTGGGCTACCCTCGAACACGAATGCCGCTGCCCCTACCGCCCCTAGACCACGTAGACCTGCTGCCACTCGATGACCCGCAGTGGGAGTGGGACGCCTTCGAGCGGTTCTGCCTCGCCTACGTCAACGGCCAGCCCGACGTCGCCAGCGCGCACAAGTACGGCACCCGCGGCCAGGGTCAGCTCGGCATCGACATCGCCGCCGAGCTCACCGACGGGCGCACACGTACCTACCAGTGCCGAAAGTGGCGGAAGTACACCAAAACACACGCGAAAAGCACCGTTGCGGAGACCGAGTACGACGCCGACGAGCACGTCATCCTCGTCGCCTGCGAGGTGGGCACCACCGTGCGCGACTACGTTGCCGCACTCGACGGCTGGAGGCTGCTCGACA
Source organism: uncultured Actinomycetota bacterium (assembly GCA_963757925.1). GTDB lineage: Bacteria > Actinomycetota > Thermoleophilia > Solirubrobacterales > Solirubrobacteraceae > Palsa-744. The sequence continues at coordinate 6,820 of CAVWTE010000019.1, read as the reverse complement.
AGGAGGATCTCTCCCAAGGCGTCCGTGCGATCGAGCCGCGCGAGCGTGCCCGGCGGCTGATCGAGGACACCTTCACCGTCCACTGGCGCCGTGCGTTCCTCGGGCCACGCGGGCCGTTGTGCTTTCACGAGACCGACGAGTATTTCCGGCCTCTGCTGGACGAGGATCATCTGTTCCGTCACACCTGGGCGCTCGTCGGCCGTGACGAGCTGCTCGCCACCATCGACCAGCAGCTAGCCAACCAGGAGATTCGCGTGCTTGTGCTCGTCGGCCGCGGCGGCATCGGCAAGACCCGCATTCTGCGCGCGCTCGCCGAAGCCCACAAGGCGAGCCGAACCGTGCTGTTCGTCGACGACCAGCTAGCGCTCACGGCCGAGTCGGTTGAGGAGCTTCCGTGGACCGCGCCGCTCGTGATCGTCGATGACGCGCACCGGCGCGAGGATCTCGCCGCGCTGATCGGCGCCGCCACCCGGCAGCCCAGCGCTCCGACGCTCGTGCTCGCCACCAGGCCACACCGTGCCGAGGAGCTTCGCTCGCGCCTATCGCTCGCCGGCCTCTCACCCGAGAAGGTCTGGATCTCAAAGCCGCTTGGCGATCTGCCAGTCAAAGACGTGCGCGCACTCGCCGCGCAGGCTCTCGGCGCCGAGCACGAGCACCTCGCGGAGCATCTCGCCGACGCCACTGCCGACTGTCCGCTCGTGACCGTCATCGGCGGTCAGCTGCTCGCGCGGCAGGCAGTCGCGCCGGAGTTGCTTGAGCGCCACGCCGAGTTCCGCATGACCGTGTTGGACCGCTTCCGCGACGAGATGCTCGGCAAGCTCGGCGACGAAGTGGACGCGCAGGCCGCACGCGACGCGCTGATCCTGATCTCCGCGCTCGGCCCGCTGTTCATCGAGAACACCGTCCTGATCGAGCGGCTAGCCGCCGACCTGCAGATCGAGGATCACCAGCTTCGCTCACTGGTCTCCCAGCTCGAGCAGGCCGGGGTCCTGACCGCCCGCGGGCGGCTGCGCCGCATCGTCCCTGACGTGCTCGCAGACCACATCCTGCACCGCGCCTGCGTAGACCATCAAGGCCGACCCACCGGACGCGCGCAGGCGCTTCTCAACCGCTACGCCGACGTTGCGATCATCGGGCTCCTGCGCAACCTCGCCGAGCTCGACTGGCGCATCGGCCAGGAGGAGCAGACCGACAGCGCACTACTCGACAAGTTCTGGCGCGACCTACATACCTTGTTTCTGCGTGGGCACGCCGAAGAACGGCTGCGGATCATCCAGCTGATCAAGCCCGTCGCCCGGCTCGCACCGGCGGCCGTGTTCGAGATCGTCACCTGCGCGCTCGCCAACCCCGCCGCGTCAGCCACCGACGACCTGTTCGCCAGCCAGCTCACCGACGCTGACGTGCGTCGCCGCCTGCCCGAGCTGCTCGCCTCGATCGCCTTGACGCCGAGCTTCCTGCCCGAGGCGCTCGACCTCCTCTGGCAGCTCGCCTGCGATGACCCGAGGCCCCTGAACTCGAACACCGACCATCCGGTACGCCAAATCCAGAGCCTCGCAGGCTATGAGCTACCGCTGCTGTTCGCACGCGGCGTGCTGCAACTGGTCGAACGCGCCCTCCAAGACGACGCCAGCGCATCCGCATACTCACCGCTCGAGCTGCTCGCGCCGCTGCTCGCCCGCGAAGGCGAGACCACACACGCAGCCGAAACGGGCTTCCAGATCAGGGTCTTCCCGGTCTCCGCGAAAGCGACCGCTGACATACGCGCCACGATCAGGACAATCCTCACCGCCCAAGCCACCAACGGCGCTGCCCGCGAGCGGGCGCTAGCCGCCCGGCTCCTCGGCGACGCGCTACGCCCGCCAATCGGCGCGTTCGGCCGCGAGATCACCGACACCGAGATTGAGCAGTGGCACGACGACCAGCTGGCAATCCTCGACGCGATCGAGACCGTGATGAGCGACACCCAGGACCCGCACGTGCGGCTGAAGCTGCGCACCGCCCTCGGATGGCACTCGCAGCGCAGCGCCTGGAACGACGTCCGTGACCGCGCCCGCCAGATCGGTGAGCAACCCGAGATCGAAGACGAGAGCCTCGCCAGCGCGCTGCGCAACCCGATCGACGTGCTCGACCAGGACGGGTCGAAAGCCAAGCTCCACGCCGTCGCAGACGCCCTCGCCGCCAGCAGCGCAGGCACCTTCGATGCGCTCGCTGAACGTCTGGACGCACACGTATCAGCGATCAACGATCTGCCGGAAGACACAGCTGCGAACGCGAGTCCGCTGCTGATCGCGCTCAGCGAAGCGCACCCCGAGCTCGGCGAGGCGCTGGCCCGCTGGTGCGCCGCCAACCCCGACCGGCCGCTCGCACAGTTCGGAGGGACGCTGCTCGCCGTCCTCAGCTCACACAGCCCCCAGGCGACCTACGGGCTGCTCGAAGGGCTGCGTGCCGGCCCGACCTCAGCGCGGCGGCAGCTCGCCGACTACCTGTTCAACGGCAACTGGTTCGCCGATCCCGACGCGCCAGAGGCCGCGATGCTGCGCGAGCTCGTCGCCGACAACGATCTCAACATCGTCAACGTCGCCCTGCACGCCACCCGCCGCCTCGCACACATCAACGCTCCCCTGGCCCTCGACATCGCGCTCGCCAGCGACATCCACGAAAACAGCCACCTCGCCGACTCGCTGTGCGCCCTGATCGCGCTGGTGATCGACCACGTTGAACACAGCCAGATCCCCGTCCTGCTGGACAAGCTCCGACCGGCGCCGAGGCTCGAATACTTTGCCAACGAGGTTCTCGCCAAGCTCGCGCCCGAACACCGCGACGAAATCCTCGGCTTCCTCCTCGCCCGCGCCGCCGCCGGCGGGGAGATCCGGGCGCTCTCCTACGACGACTTCAACGCCGACCTCCTCGGCGGTGCCACGGGCGAGGAGCTACTCGCGCTACTGCGGCGCATCCGCGATGCCATGCTCGACCCAAGCCCACGCCTACGCTACGAAGCCCCCGGTCTCTACTGGCGGCTCGCCACCAACCAAGATGCTGCGCTCACCGTACTCCTCGAGTGGCTCACAACGAGCGAGGAATCGAGAATCGACGCCGCCGTGGAACTGATGGGAGCAATGCCGTGGCAGGTCGCGCTTACCCACCCGCAGTTCGTGCAGGAGACTCTCGAGGCTGCGCACGCGCGAGGCGCAGAAAGCCTGGCCAAGGTCGCCCGTGCGCTGCTGTCGGTCACTGTCATCACCGGCAACCAGAGCCGCACGATGGGCCAGCCGCCACAGCGCCACATCCAACTGCGCGACGAGAGCCGAAAGCACGCAGAAGCATTCGCGCCCGGTACACCCACCCGCGAGTTCTACGAGGCCGTCGTCGCCAGAGCCGAAGCCCACCTGCGCGAAGCCGAGCTCGAGGACGAGGAGTTCCCCGAGCTGCCCATCTAGGCCCAACCGAGCCACGATCGCGGAGGGATACTGCGCCTCGATGACTGCCCGCGCTGAGGGAGGTCGCTCGCAGACAAACTCGTTGGCCGGATGAGCGCCCTGGGGGTCAGTAACCCACATGAACGGCGATGGAACGTCTGGGATCGACCTGCTCAAGCCATCCGAAGTAGCGACGCGCCTGCGAGTCTCGCGGACCTGGCTCTACGACGCCGCCAAGCAAGGCCGCATCCCGTCGATCAGGATCGGTGGGGAGGAGGGGCCGTTGCGCTTCCACCCCGACGACATAGAGCGCTGGGTCAACGACGCCAGGGCCGCATGGAGCCCAGGCCGCTCCGCGCAACCTACCGCTACGGTGCGGCCCGCTCAGCGAGTGCCCGCGCGGGCTTGACGGGCGTAGGCGCTGCGCCGGCGGCCGTTGTGCTCCCGCACCGCGCGGGCGATCGCCGCCTCGGTCGCCTTCGCGCCCTCCTTCTTCACGTGGCGCTCCAGGTGCCCGTAGTAGCGCTCGGTCGTGCGAATGTCACCGTGCCCGAGCTGGTCCTGCACGTACTTCAAGGAGTTGCCGCCCGCCAACCACGCCGCCGCCGCGGTATGCCGCAGAGCGTGCAGCGGCATATCGCGCAGGTCCGCGTCCTGCAGCGCCGCCTTGTGCCAGTCGCGCGAGACAGTCGTGCGATCGAACGGCTTGCCATCGCCGTCGCCCTCCCAGCGCCCCTGGTCGGTCTTGCGGACGCGCACGGGCATCGTGTAGAGCAGCGCGTCCAGCTTGTCGCCGCCGGCCATCGCCGCGCGCTTTTCGACCTGCTCGCGCACCACAGCCGAGAGGCCAGGCCCGATCTCCACCGCGCGGAAGCGATCTGACTTCGTTGAGCCGACCTTCCCCTTCTTGCGCGAGCGGTAGACCACGATCACGCCGCCCGAGTCTTCGAGTTCCAAGTCGCCGAGCTGCAAAGCTATTGCCTCGGAGATACGCAGGCCGCTGCCGATCAGCAGCTCCGCGAGCGGGCGATAGACCAGCGAGCACGAGTCGAGATACAGCGGGATCTCATGCAGCCGCAGGTACTCGCGCTCCACATGCGCGTCCGGCAGCTTCGGAATCTCAAGCGCCGGGTTCGTGACCATCAGCTTGTCTTTCTTTGCTTCGTTCAAGCAGACGACGAGCGTGGTGAGCGTGTTGTTGACCGTCTTCGGCGCGATCTCCCCGGCTTCCATCCCTTCGGTCATCACGTCCATCAGGTCACGGACGTGCTCGACTTCCATCACCCCGAGCGGCACTGACTCCAGCGCCGGAAGAAGCCGGATGCGACCGTCGCGCTCATAGCAACTCCAGCTGCCCTCCTCGAGATAGGGCTTGCGCCGAGTCAGCCAGCGCGGGAAGAACTCGCCGAAGGTCTCCTTCGTGTGGACGACCTCGCGCCGCTCGACCCGCTCAAGCTGACGACGCCGCCAGTTCGCCGCCGCGCTCGGGCTTGTGAACCCACGCTTCTGAGACCACTTCCCATCCGAGCGCTTGACCCTGCACCGCCACCGCGTGCCCTGCGCGGTCTCATAGGGGTAGACGCCGCCGCTCTCCCCGTAGCCCGCTGGCTTGCGTTCCTTGCCCTTCTGGTCGTGGATCGCTTCATCGAACGCCTGTGCGGCCCGCTCGTCATCACCGAAGCGACGCGAGCGCTGTCGCCCATCGCCACCACGCCAGCGCACCTCCCACACACCCCTGGTCAGGCTGTAGCTCATCTCGCGCCTCCGGGCTGCTCGCTTGAAGGGCGGACACCACGCCGGTGAGCGCGCTGCCCGTGGCACATCTGGCACATCTTGTTCGGCTCCAGGTGGTCGGAAGGACCTCTCATCTGCGTAGGTCTTTGACCCTGAAGCCGAACAACCGGCACACGAAATGTTCGGCAAATTGTTCGGCCGTGCCATTGGCACAAAACCGAACAATCGCCCCGCGCCCCCCTCGAGACCGCCTTAACTACGAAAAGCCCCGATTTGCAGGGCTTTTCGTATGCGCCCGAGTGGACTCGAACCACCACGGAGAACAATCTCCACAAGGCCCTCAACCTTGCGCGTCTACCAATTCCGCCACGGGCGCAGAGGGGGCGAGTATAGCCTAGCTCGGCCTGCCTCTTGCCCACTTGGCAGCCGTGCTGGATCGGGAGCCTGTGTCAGACCTGGCCATCGACCTGCCCTCGATCCGCCGGCCTTGCCATCGACGCATCCGGCTCTGCCCTTGCATCCGTCCACGGCGCCCGCTACTGTACGAACACATGTTCGTTGCATGCCCCATCCAGCCGACCGGAGGCCAGCAGACATGGATCTGACCAAACGCCAGCAGGAGATCTTCGACTTCATCCGCAAGTACTCCGCCAAGTACGGCTACCCGCCGACGGTGCGCGACATCGGCAAAGCCGTTGGCCTGGCCTCGTCCTCGACGGTGCACGCCCATCTGGCCAACCTCGAGAAGATCGGCCTGCTGCGCCGCGATCCTTCGAAGCCGCGGGCGATCGAGCTGCTCGATCGCGCGGTTGGCAGCGCGGTGGACAGCGTGCGCGTGCGATCGTGCGCGCGGACAGCCTGCCGCTGCTGGGCTCGGTTGCTGCTGGGCAGCCGATGCTGGCGGAGGAGAACGTCGAGGACTATGTCTCGGTGCCCGAGTTCGCGGGCGGCGAGAGACGGCGAGTACCTGCTGCGCATCCGCGGCGACTCGATGAAGGACGCGGGCATCCTCGAAGGCGATCTCGTGGTCGTGCGCCCGCAGGACACAGCCCAGCGACGGCGAGATCGTCGTGGCGCTGCTGGGCGAGGAGGCCACCGTCAAGCGCTTCTTCCGCGAGTCAGACCACATCCGCCTGCAGCCAGAGAACGAGACGATGGAGCCGATCCGCAGCAAGGAGGTCAAGGTGCTCGGGCGCGTGGTGGGGTCTGCTCAGGAAGGTCTGAAGAGTACGCTTCCCGTCAGCGTCCTGACTTGCACTCGCTGGGCAACGCCTGCGACCCGGATTCCACGCGACGCGTTTCGGTCGGTGCACGACGAGCGAGGCCCTTCACAGCGCGCGCGGCCGCGCTACGGTGCCCGTGCAGATCAAGCAGCCGCGGAGGCATCACCTTCGAGGAAAGTCCGGACATCAAAGGGCAAGGTGGTCGAGATATCGACCCGGGGAAACCCGCGGGAAAGTGCCACAGAAACAAACCGCCTACGTCGGCCGTCCCACGTGAACGGCGGGCCGGCAAGGGTGAAATGGTGCGGTAAGAGCGCACCAGCGTCGCGGTGACGCGGCGGCTGGGCAAACCCCACCCGATGCAAGGCCAAACAGGACCGTTTGCAGGTACCCGCCGAGGTCCAGGTAGGCCGCTCAGATGGATGGCTGCTCAACGACAGAATCCGG
>CAVWTE010000018.1:0-23650 GCA_963757925.1 uncultured Actinomycetota bacterium | reverse complement strand
CCACCCAACGAAACCTCTCCCCCAACAACCGACCCATCCTGCCCCGACGCTTCCTGCGCCGCGACCGCAGTCGCAGGAGCAAACACAAACGCCGCCATACAGACCACGAAAGCCATACAGACCGCGAAAACGACTATTACGACCAACTTCGATGTTGAGAACTTCATCGCTCCCCCGGTTCTTGGATCGTTGTTTGGTGGTAAGGAACCGCGGCTTATGTCCCGAGCGAGGGCCCCTCGGTTTGAGGTGCGGCGCAAGCATCTTGCCCAGGATGATTTGGATTTGAGCGACCGCATCTCTGTGGACGATACTTTCATACTTCGCTGACTATTTGAGCTAGCGCTACGCCTGGTTTTGAGGGGCAAAACCTAGCGCCGCGCCTGGTTTTTGGTTCTTATGTGCCGTCAGCGTGCCCGCCGAGGTGATTCCCAATTCGTCGGCATGCACCGCGAGCAGCACGTTGAAATGGCACTCGGACAGGGGCCGCCCGATTGTCTGCTCGATCTTCCGGAGCCTCGCAGAGATCGTGTTGCGGTTCACGCCGAGCGCCACCCCAGTCACCGTCGGGCTCTGGTTCTGCACATAGACGCGCAGCGTCTCTCGAAGAGGCGGCTTGAGCGGAGCGAGGTAGTGAGCAATCAACCCTTTGGCGAACGGTTCATCACGCAGCAAAAGCGCATCGAGCTCGACATCAGCGTGCCAAGTGACACGCGCCGGCCGACGTCGCGCGACCATCAGAGCCTCGGCCGCGAGACGGTAGGTGCTACAAAAGCCGTGGAGGCCGTCTGCGCTTCGCCCAATCGCGAGCGTGATCTCTGGATATCGCGCGGCGGGCAGGTAGCGTTCGACGTCTGCGGGCCGAAGCTCGCGCCGCGCGAGACGCACCCACGCTAGGAGCACCCCGTCCTGCTCTGGCAAGCCAAAGAGCGTTCCTCCACAGTGTACGGCGAGCGTCTGGAGAGCACGTAGAGCGCTTCCTTTGCCTGCGGCGATCACCGCGAGATGCGTTCCGGTGAAGTCGTGGCGGATCAGACGCACATCAACGCTCCGGTCTCCTTTGATCAGCCGGCGAACTAGCTGTGCCTGCCGCTCATCGGCCGTCTGCGCATCACGCCTTTGCTCATCGGCGTAGGCATCCTCTACAGCACCAAGGACACACGCCAGCAGCGATTCGGTCGCCGCCCATGTCTGCCGCCGCAGCACGCCCGTCTCGCTAGGCGCCAGACGCTCGATCTCCTCCTCCGTCGCACGCCACAGCACGTCCCGGCCTTCCACGTAGCCTCGCAGCAGCCGCGCGAGACTCACTCCGCCACGGGCAGCTCGACGGGCGTGGAATATTACGGCTGCCGGCGGAGGCTCAGACCAATACTCGCCCCGCTGTATCGCAACGATCCAACATTCAAGGCAGGCTGCGACGGCTACGCGGGGATCAAGTCCGGACGCCAGATCGATCGCGACATGCGTGCTCCCACTCGCAAGGGCGTCCCCGAGCTCCGCAAGCCGTGAGGCTACCCGCTCTGCCAAAAGCGCTTTCTCTCGCTCGATCATGCAGCTCCCCGTACACGATCTGCTGTGGTCGGTGTCGCGGGGCGGTGCCGCGGGTCCGCTGTTGCTTTGATGAGCCGGGAGTGCAGCGCCCGCAATGGTCCTGGCGCGTACCAGTTCCACTTGCCTAGGAGCACCATTAGCGATGGCATCAGCAGGATTCGGACGAGGCTCGCGTCGATTGCGACGGTGGCAGCGGCGCCGACCCCGAACTGGCGGGCGAAGAAGATCGACGCGAACGCGAACACGCCCGTGGCAGCTACGAACAGTGTCGCCGCGGTACTGATCATCGGGCCGGTACGCACGAGACCCGCCTCGATCGCCTGCCGGTTTGAGAGACCATGGTCGCGTTCCTCACGGATACGAGATACGAGAAACAGCTCGTAGTCGATGGAAAGCGCGAGCGTGATCGCGGCCATGAAAACGAGGTTTGCCTCTTCCAGAGCACCAAAGACCGCGACAAGCACGCCGATACCGGCGGCAACGCTCAGGCCCGCCATCAGGACCCCCTTCACTGCGATCACGAGCGACCCGCTGATCAGCGAAAGCACCGCGGCGGCCACAAGCACAAGGACCAGCACCGCGATGGGTAGCCGAGCGGCTATCGCGGCCCGCTGATCAACCATAAACGCAGTGAAGCCCCCAATCAGCGCGCCCGTAGAGGCCGTTCCGGCACGCAGCCGAGCGAGCAGCATCTGGTTGGTCGGCGAGTCCGGATCGCCGTACGGCAGCACGCTGACATCCCATGTGCCGGCGCCGAGATAGCGTGCCGGCAACATCTCCGCCCGCCCACCAGCAATTCGCGCCTCCCGCCCCACAAGCTGCCCCACCGGCAGACCATGCGCTCGAGGCCTGTAGATCGTGTACATCGCCCCCATCGGATTGACCGTAGTGTCGTGAGCGAGTGCGCGTTCGACAACCCGGCTTTGCGCAGATGGCGGTAGTAGCTGTGCGCTTGGCGCAACCAGCCGCAACCCCACCACTGGCGCCGTGAGGGCAAGCAATACCGCGACGGCAAGCACGACCACCGGCCTCGGATGGCCTGTTACCCATCGGGCGAGTTGCTGCCACGCACGCCGGCCCTGACCCCGACCGGCACGGCGTCTGATGACCGGCGGCGCGATATCCACATACGCCCCAACGCCGATCAGTAGCCGCGGCAAAAGCAACCACGCTGTCGCCCCCGCCGCCAACGCCGTGATCCCGACAGCAAGACCAGTCCCGGCCAAAAACCCGAGTGCAAACACAAACAACGCCGCCAACACCAACGCGATCGTGACCGCGCTGGCAAGCACCGTCCAGCCCGCCGTACCACGCGTCCGCCGTACCGCCTCCACCACCCCGACCCCGCGGTCCGTCTCCTCCCGAAACCGGCTCAACATCAGCAGGCTGTAATCGATCCCAAGACCCGAACCGACACCCAGAACCGCAGGCAGACAATAGACAGAGGCCACCACCCCAAGCTCAGCCAGCAGCCGCAGCACCACCAGCGCCACCACGATCGCCACACCCCCGACAAGCACCGGAAATAGGAACGCCACACCACGAAAGAACAAGAAGCACAGAAGGGCCAGCCACGGGAGCGCCCATATCTCAACATGCGCGACATCCCTGAACGTGAGCGCGTCCAGTTCATGAAACGCGACATCCGGGCCACCCGAAAGCTCGCCCCACCCCCCAAGCCGCACACCACCTCTCCCAATCAAGCGTCGTAGGCGAACAACAGCCGCCACAGAATCAGCAGGGTTCACGAATGCCGCCATCACCAACACCTCGCGCCGCCCACCCGGACACGACGGGATCGCATCGACCAAGCGATCAAACCCCCGCTGCCCCACAAGAACCGACCTCACCCGCCCAGCCACCACGCCACCCGCGACACCACCCGCACCACCCCTCTCGAGCAGAACATCCGCGCCAAAGTAGGCACTCTGGCCAGTCACCCGGCGGTAGAGAGCATTCGCTCGTTCATACACCGAACCCCACGCCTGAAACTGACTACTTCCACCACGCAGCATCCCAACGCCAGCAACGCCCCACACTCCTGCCACGCCCATGGCCAGCAGAACAAGCAACCCGAGTGCTGTCTGGCGAGCCGGCCTGCGGCTCAGCCGCCACCGTATGAGTGACCACGTCATCTAACAACTGCACGCCGTGAGAAAGCGACCCTCGCCGCCGTTACCTGACCCCGCGGTGCCGCACAGCCGCTGAACGCAACAACAGGGCCAAGACATGACTGTCTCGGAGCGCCAGCAGCGAGCGGCACCACGCGATCCAGGCCCCGGCCCAACGGCCGAAGATCCGGATAATGCGCCCCTATGCGCCATCACCGCGGTCCATCCCCTGCAAGTTGCTCACGGGCCATCACGGTCCACCGCTGCTGCCAGGCCAGTGCGCCCTGCCGCTCCTGGAGCACCAGCCGCCGGCCCATAGCCACCCCGGCCGCAAGCTCGCTCTCTTCCATCTCGGCTATCTCCGCTGCGACCTCTTGCTCCTCGATCGCACGCTCATCCGCATACCGCGAGACCAGATCACAGAGCGTCCGCTCGCCCAGCCCACTCGCCACGTCGATTCGCGCGAGCAGTTCTGCGCGCCACTGCTGCCGACGCACGGGCGAGAGCACCCACACATCCAGTGCCCGCTCGCCGGTCTCGCTGATGTCGTAGGTGACCCGCGGCACCCGCACACCACGCACCCGCGCCTCAGCAGACAACCGCCTGCCACGCACATAACCGTCCCGCTCCAGCACATCAAGCCAGCGGTAGACGCCGGTGTTGCCACCCAGCGGCACGAGCCGGCCAAACCGACGCTCGTACCGCTGCTGCAACTCATAACCATGACATGCGCCCTCGCGCAACACCGCCAGCAGCAGAAACCGCGCGGGTGACCCCACCGGAGCGTCCTCCCCGGACGGGCTGCTCTTTCGAGGCACCCTCAGTAGCCCTCGTAACAGGAGCCGAATCGCATCATCGGTGCGCGTCTCGGCTGTCTCTCCCACCAACCACCGCCACGGGTGGCCGCTGGTCAGCAACAGCCGTCGCATGCCGCTCCTCCCCAGCGATAGCCCCGCATACCGCCCTGATAGCCAACGACATCCGCGCGCCTTCAGCCCGCAGACGCCTCGACCGCCACCAGACACTTCTGAGGTGGCTCATGCGGCGGCCTGGCTTTCCTCTTCCAACTGGTCCGCTATGCCCTGAGCGGTGCGTGCGACATACCCAGCAAACCCCCGGAGCTCGACGTCAGCCGCTGACCCGAACACGGTCAGCTCGACCGCGGCGACCGGGCTCAACGCACCCAGAACCGGGGCGGCAATCCCAGCGCGCCGGTCCTTGCCGGAGGCGCTGCTGATCGCATACCGCCGCTCACAAACATCTCGCAGCTCATTCCGGAGCCGGTGGCCGCCAGATGTCCTGTGCATCCGCGACTGGATCGCCGACGGCCAGTCCTCCTCCCCGGTGAATGCGAGCAGCGCCAGTCCCGCAGCGCTCGAGTGCGCAGCCGTCGACCAGCCCGCACGATGAGCCATCGCAGGCTCAGCCTGCCCAGAGAAGCTACTCGGCAGCCACGCCCCATAGACGGCCTCCTCGCCGTCCAAGAACGCGAGACTGGCCGTAAACCCGGTCATCGAGCGAAGCCAGACAAGCCAGGGACGCGCGAGCTCGGAGAGCCCGTTAGAACGAATCGCGGCCAACCCCAGGCTGTATGCCTCCCGGCCAAGCCGATACTTTCGACTCCGACGCTGCTCCAGAAACCCAAGCTCGACAAGCATGCACGCATACCGGTGCGTCGTGCGGCGCCCTACGCCCAACAAATCACTGAGCTCGGCCACCCCCAGCACCGGCTGATCAGGCGTGAAGCAGCGCAGCAACGCCAACCCAAACGCCAGCGTCGCCGAGTCCCGAGACACGTCATCATCCGGCAGGCTTCTGGCTTTTGCAACGGTCGGTCGTTGTGTGGTCTGGGTTGCCGTCAGGCTCATCGCAGGCATCATGAGCGCGGCCGGCCGGGCTCGGTAGCCATGCTTTGAGGGTCCAAACTTTGGAAATCGGCGCTTGCATTGGGAAAGCGCTCTGGCAGGGCATGCTGCTTTGTGGTGACGTCACGTTCCAGTAGGCTGCGTGGTTCGATGGCGGGGAGCGCAGAACGGGGGCAGGTCGCTGGCCGTCCGATGAAGTCGGACGTCAACTGGCTGCTGCTCAGTCTCGTGATCGAGCGGGCGAGCTACGGGCACGAGCTCTACCAGCGATACGAGCGCACCTATGGCACGGTCTGGCCTATAAGCAAAAGCTCACATGTCTACTCGGCGCTCGACGCGCTGGAAGCACGATGTCTGATCGAGAAGATCGAGGTTGATGCGGACGGCGGCAGGCAGCCGAGGCTGCGCTACCGCGCCACGCCCGCTGGCGTGCGCAGCTACGAGAAGTGGGTTGTCAAACTGATCGATATCGAGCGTCGCCGCCATGAGCTTTTGGCTCGGCAGCTGGGTATTCTCGCGCGCGCCCCTGCCGTAGGGCTGCATGTTCTCGAACTTCTCGAGCGGCGCTGCCTGGAGGGCGCCGGCCAGGTCGGCGCTTGCGCGGGCCATCCGCCGGGCTCGCGCGATGAGCTGATCGACGATCTCGTCAACGAGCGTCTTCGACTGGCAGTTGGAGGCACGCTGTCCTGGCTGCGCCACGCCACCGAGAGGTTCGAAGAGCTGAAAGCGAGCCAAACGCCCGATGAGCTTGCTTGAAATTGAGGAGGTAGCAAAGAGCTACCGCAAGGGCTCGCGCGTCGCGCTGGACGGCGTTTCGCTCGTGATCGAGGCAGGCGAGATGGTGATCGTGTGGGGCGAGCGACAGTCAGGACGCTCTACGTTGCTGCTGATAGCGGCGGGGATAGAAACACCGGACCGTGGCTCGGTACGCTTCGAGGGACGTAATCTGGCGCATAAGGGCAAAGACGCGCTGGGCGACGGGATCGCCTACTGCCGGCGGGGGTTTGGCTCCTATGCGGGACCAAGCATTCTCGATCAGCTGGTCGCCGGGCAGCTCGCGCGGCGTGTCGAGCGGCGTGTCGCGGTGGCCTGTGCGTGGCAGGCGTTGGAGCGTGTTGGGGCTGAGCGGTGCGGCCGGCTTGCAGTCTGGGAGCTGCGGGGGGATGAGATCCTACGGGTGGCACTTGCCCGAGCGCTGACCTCCAATCCGCGGCTAATCGTCATCGATGAGCCGACAATCGGCCTTGATGGGCGCGGCCGGGATGCGATTCTCAACCTGTTGCGGTCCCTGGCGGACGAGGGCCTTGCGATCCTGGCTAGCGCTGGCGAGGGCACGGCCCTGCTTGGTGCCGATCGCGTTCTCTCACTCGGCAAAGGCAGGCTACGTGGCCGAACTAGCCCATTCCTTGCAGAGGTGACCGATCTGGAGGATCGGCGGCGAGCGCATGGCTGAAAAGAGAGGGGTTCTGGATTGCTCGAGCTTGGAGGGGTGGTCAAGCACTATCGCGGAGAGGGCGAGGAGGTCTACGCCGTCGATGGCGTGAGCCTGCGGGTCGAGTCGGGCGAAATGCTGGCGTTGCTTGGCCCAAGCGGCTCGGGCAAGACGACGCTATTGCTGCTGATCGCCGGGCTGTTGAGGCCCGAGGCGGGCGCGATCCACTACCGGGGCCGCGAGATAACCGCGCTGAGCGAGCGCGAAGCGAGCGAGTATCTGCTGCGCGACGTCGGGTTCATCTTTCAGAGCATCAATCTGATGCCGCGAGTCAGTACGCTCGAGAACGCGACGCGCAAGCTGTTGCTGGCCGGAGTCGGGCTGCGGGAGGCCAAGGTACGTGCTGAGCCGTGGCTGCAGCGCGTCGGTTTGGCGCACCGTCTCGATCACGCCGCGGAGAGGCTCTCCGGCGGCGAGCGTCAACGGGTCGCGATCGCTCGTGCGCTGGCCAGCGAGCCGCGGCTGATCCTTGCCGATGAGCCGACCGGCAACCTCGATAGCCAGCGCTCCAAGGAGATCGTGGAGCTGCTTCGAGCGGTGGCGCACGAGCAGGACGCGTGCGTGCTGCTGGTCACCCATGATCAAGAGGCAGCCGCGCTCGCCAATCGCTGCGTGACGCTGCGCGACGGCAAACTCATCGAGAACGAAGACGCTCCGAACGACGCCGATGATGTGTCGGGAACGGGTGTGCGAGGCACGATCTGATGCGCCTTGAAGGGCTGCTCTATTTCTATCGTCGGCGGCTGAGGATCCACGCGGTCCAGGAGTTGCTAGCCGGCGTCGGCGTGACGGTCGCAGTAGCACTGGTCTTTTCGGTGATCGTCGCTAACGGCAGCATCACGAGCTCCGCGAGCGCTGTGGCACGCGCTGTGACCGGCTCGGCGCAGCTGCAGCTGCATGCGCGCGGGCCAGACGGGTTCGATGAACGACTGCTCGCACGGGTAGAACACCTGGCCGGCGTCAAGCAGGCCGCACCGCTACTGGAAGAGACCGGCATGCTCCAGGCACCCGACGGTACGCAAGCATCCGTCACAATCGCCGGTACCGATCTCAGCCTGGCGATTCTCGACGGGTTGGCGCACACCCTTCCCGTCGCGGCGCTATCCCCTGGCGCGATCGGACTGAGCAAGACGACCGCCAGTAGCCTTGGCCTCAACTCTTCTGGCCCGCCAATACGGCTGATGCTTCGAGGCCGCGCCACCAGCCTGAAGGTTTCGGCGGTGCTTGGCCATGAAGCGGCCGGTGCGCTCTCACAAGCCCAGGTAGCGGTGATGCCGCTGACGCAGTTGCAGGAGCTAGCCGGCCTGCCCGGCCGCGTAAGTCGCATCATCGTGCAAGCCGAGCCCGGTCGCGTGGAGATGGTCGAACGCGAGTTGAAGCAGCTCGCCAGTGGACGGCTATCGGTTGCCCCGGCCGACCAGGACGTCGCGTTGTTGCATCAGGCACTTGGCCCGAGCAACCAGGCCAGCGACCTATTCGCCGGCCTGGCAGGGCTGCTCGGGTTCCTGTTCGCGTTCAACGCGATCTTGCTGACCGTGCCAGAGCGCAGGCAGGCAATCGCGGAACTGCGGATGGAAGGAGCCAAGCGCTCCGCGATCGTGCAAATGGCGATCTTCCAAGCGCTGTGCCTTGGCATCCTCGCCTCGCTCGTGGGCCTGCTCGCAGGCTACGGGCTCTCGCAAGGGCTGTTCCACCAGTCCCCCGGCTATCTGACCAAGGCGTTCACACTCGGGACCAGCACCGTGGTGGGCATCACGCCAATCGTCGTATCGCTCTGTGGCGGCATCCTGGCAAGCTGCCTGGCTTCACTGGTACCCCTGTGGGACCTGCGCCACATTCGCCGCCTCGACCGGGTCGGGGCAGATACAAACAGCGGCAGCGTGGCAATCGCTGCTCGATACAGACTGATAGCGGCGCTAGCAGCCGGCTTGGTCTTGGTCGCGACCGGGCTGTTCGTGTTCGTGCCCACTGCCGCGATCTTCGCGTGCGTGCTTCTCGCGCTCGCGACCGTGGTGGCTGTGCCGGTGATCCTCGGCGTGGCTCTGCGAGCGGCAGACGCGATCTCGCTACGCAACCCGAAACTGACGGTGTTGCCGCTGGTGGTCGACATGCTGAAGGACACGACGCTGCGCTCGCTTGCGCTTGCGGCGACCGGGGCGGTCGCGCTCTTTGGCAGCGTGGCGCTGGGCGCTTCGCGCGATGATCTGCTGCGCGGAATCGACGGGTACACCGCGCACTACGCGGGCAGCGCGGATGTGTGGCTGGTCAACCCAGCCGACCATCAAGCCACAAGCGACTTCCCGGCCAGCAACATTCAGTCACAGGTGGCCAAGGTTCCAGGCGTGGCGAGCATCGCGGCCTACCAAGGCAGCTATCTGGACTATGCCAGCCGTCGCGTCTGGGTCATCGCGTGGCCACCTGACAGTGGCTTCGGGCTGCTCACGGGCCAAATCATCGAGGGGACTCAGACGGCTGCGATCTCGCAGATGCAAGAAGGCGGCGCAATCACGGTCTCCGACCAGATCGCGGCCGAACACCACGTCAAAGTTGGCGGCCTGCTATCGCTGCCGACACCCTCAGGCACGGTCCGATACAGGGTCGCAGCGACGACCACGAACTTCGGATGGAGCCCAGGCGCAATCCTGATGAGCACCGGCGACTATCAACACGCGTGGCAGTCATCTGATCCTTCAGCGCTCGGCGTGAAGGTCGCACCCGGCGCAGATGCAGCCAAGGTGAGACAGGCAATCATGCGTGAACTTGGCAGCAGCAGCGGCCTTGAAGTGCTGACCGCCAAGTCGCGGGAAACGGCGATCGACAGCTCGGCAAGCGAAGGTCTCTCGCAGCTCGGTGAGATCTCGTGGCTACTGGTCGCTGCCGCGATCCTCGCGATGATCGCAGCGCTCGGCTCGAGTATCTGGCAGCGTCGCACAGCACTGGCCGAACTGCGCTTGGAAGGCGCCAGTGTCCGCCAGCGAAGGCTGTTGCTGCTGACGGAATCCGGGATCATGCTCGGCGCTGGATGCTTGACCGGCACCGTTGCGGGCATCTATGGTCAGGTCGTGATCGACGGCTACCTGCGGCATGTGACCGGCTTCCCCGTTGCCGGGGCAGCCACAGGCGCGACGCCCGTCGAGATCTTTCTGACCGTGATCGCAACGGTGCTCCTCATCACAGGGGTTCCTGGCTGGTTTGCTTCTCGCGCACCCGCGACGCTCGCTCTCAACAGTAATGGGTAAAGAGCCAACATCTGGCAGCGGGACACAACAGCCAAAGCGACCAACAGGCGGCTAGCAGCAGCCGGCGATGGCCGCGTTTGGTGATCGCCGGCTGCTGGCGCGAGCCGGCGCGGCACTCGTGGTCGCCAATCTCCGCTTCTGGCCGACCATCGCGCCGCGCGTCAAAGAACAAATCGCCCGCTGGGAGCAACATGCGCACGCGATCGAGAACCCCATCCTGCATGGTCTGGCCCTCAACAAGCTCCACGAGGAGCACTTCAACGCCCAGGTCGCAGGCACCCTCGCGACGCTCGTTCCGAGAATCAACCGGCAAGCAGCGATCGAAGCGATCGTTGCCTACGAGGTCATGTACGACTACCTCGACGGGCTCACCGAGCAGCCAAGCGTCGACCCGCTGAGCACTGGGCGCGAGCTCTACCAGGCGTTCACAGGAGCAGTCTCCCCAAGCCCAGCGCATCCGCACGACTACTACGCCTCCCTACCGCTCAACGACAGCGGCTACCTCCAGCAGCTCGTGAGCGTCGTGCAAAACGCTCTCGACCAGCTGCCATGTGCCAACGCGATCTACAGCACAGCGCAGCGAGCAGCCACGCGCTGCGCGGAGGCGCAGCTACGCGCTCATGCCGCACCCAGTCTGGGAACAGACCAGATCGAGCAGTGGGCCAAGAGCCAAGCACCTAGCATGCAACTCGGATGGCAGGAGTTCCTCGCCGGTGCCGCCTCTTCGGTGCTTGTCGTCCACGCGCTGATCGCGGCAGCAGCAGAACACACCACGATCGAGCAAGCGACCGCGATCGATGCCGCCTACCTGTCGATCTGTGCGCTCAGCACCATGCTCGACGGCCTCGTCGACTACCAGCGCGACCAGCAAGAAGGCCAAGCCGGCTACCTCCGCTACTACCAAGGCAGCGACGAACTCGCGCAAGCCCTCACAGACGCCGCACGCCGAGCCGTGGCTCGCACACGCGAGCTACCCCACCGCGGTCATCACGTGATGACGCTCACCGGTGTCGCCGCGTACTACCTCTCCGCGCCCACGGCCAGCGACAGTCTTACCCAGCAGGCCACCGAAAGCGTGCGAGCAGAGCTCATGCCACTGATCGCGCCGACGCTCGCTGTGATGCGCGTCTGGCGTGCCGCCAAGCAAACCCGCAACCCACTCCGATACACCCAAGGCCAACGGTGAGCAGCGAGCTGGCTAAGCACGGCGTGCGGCACCTGGCGATCATCGCCGACGGCAACCGTCGCTGGGCCAAAGCTCGCGGGCTGCCCTCGATCATGGGGCACATCGCGGGTGCCGACACCCTCAAAGCCCGCCTCCACGACCTCCTTGAGCTCGGTATCGAGCAGCTGACCGTGTACTCGTTCTCAACCGAGAACTGGGCACGCCCATCCGCCGAAGTTCAAGGGCTCATCTCGATGCTTGCAGCGCGCATCGCACTGGAGACACCAGAGCTGCACAACGCCGGCATCCGGATCCGCTTCGTCGGCCGCACAAACCCCGCCTCCACAGAGGTCGTCGAGCAGCTCCGCAGCTCGGAAGCCCTGACGGCCGACAACCAGCGGCTGAGCCTGTTCATCGCCTTCAACTACGGCGCAAGAGCCGAGATCATCGACGCAGCCCGCCGCTTCACCGGCACCACCGAGCAGGAGTTTCGCCGCTGCCTCTACGCCCCAGACATGCAAGACCCCGACCTGCTGATCCGCACCGGCGGCGAGCGCAGACTCTCAAACTTCCTGCTCTGGCAAGCAGCAAACGCAGAGCTCATCTTCCGAGACGAGCTCTGGCCCGACTTCAACATAGATGCCCTGACCGCATCGCTTTCCGAGCACCCAAGCAAACCAACACTGTCGCGCTCACCCAAGCCAGTAGCCGCAATCAACGCGCGCTGCTCGCGCACCCTCATCGCCAAGGATATAGTCTCCTCTTGAGGAGTCGTCTATGAACTGTTCGGGCCTACTGATACCGCGTCCAAGAAGCGGACAGGCCGTCATGCGCGCACACGCGCGCCAAAGCACCAGAAACAGAGCGCTGCTGACCGCAGTCGCAGCCAGCACCGTGGCACTTGGGCTGCCGGTCCCAGCAAGCGCCGCCCACGCACTGGCCGCGCGCGCTCTCCAAGCAACCGACACCGCCGCGCTGCACTTCATCAAAAGCTCCGGGTCGCTGCTCTACGAGGAAGGCGCCGCAAACGGCACTCTGCCCGGCCAGATGCACGCACGCTGCGATCTCGGCGCAACCTTCACCGCCGCCTTCACGCTCTATCTCAAAGGCGGCACGATCAGCGGACGCGGAACCGCCAAGCCGCACGGCTCCGGAATCTATGAGAGCTTTGCCGGCACCCTGACCATCACCGGCGGCACCGGCCGCTACAGCCACGCCCACGGCCAGGCAGGCCTCTACGGCACATTCGACCGGCGCACCTACGCCATCCGCCTGAAAACAACCGGCTCCCTCGCCTACTAGCCAGCCGTGGCCGGATGAGGCGCCCATCGGTCCGCCGCACCGCCATCATCGTCGCCACCATCCTCGCCTTGGTCGGCGCGAACAGCGCCACCGCACGTGGATCCCAGCAGGTCACGGTCCGCGCGGCCATGACACCCGAGCGGCTCGGGCATCCCACCACCCTCGGCTTCGGCTTCCAAATCACCACGCCACCACACGAAGTCCCACCAGCACTCACCAGCCTGCAGGTGCGCTATCCGCCTGGGCTCGGCTTCGGACTAAGCGAACTAGGCCTAGACACATGCACCACACAGACACTCGAATACTTCGGCCCCAACGCCTGCCCCACCAACTCACTGATGGGCACCGGCACCGCCATCGCAGAGATCCAGATCGGCCCAGAGATCATCCACGAGAAAGCACAACTCACCATCTTCCGCACCGAAGCCAGCGGCAGCGCCAGTTACATCTCGCTGCTCATCAACGCCGAAGGCATAACACCCGTCTTCTCCGACATCATCCTCCCCACCACACTACAGCCCAACGGCACGCTCGCAATCCACATCCCACTCATAACGCCACTACCAGAAGTATCGCCGATCGCGATAGTACAACTCGAAACCACCGTCGGCCCAAAGCACCTCCACTACCGTGAACCCGCCCGAGGACATATCATCACATACAAGCCACGTGGCATACCCATACCCAGCACATGCCCCCACCACGGATTCAAATTCACCGCAAAACTCACCTTCCAAAACAATACACACTCGACTGCGGCTACCAGCATACCTTGCCCCACACACAGTCACCCGTAGCGGCGCAAGACTTGCCCAACAAGGACACAGCGCTCCACATCGTCCCAGCGACCCCTGCCCACGTCCAGGTACCACGACGCCACCAGAGCGACCTCGTCCCCGCCTTGGCGCTGCTGAGCTGGGCCAACGAGCAAGCCGCGATGAAGGTGCTCTACCTCGTCGCGACAGCCCGCCGGCCCAACCGCGAGAACCTGACCGGCAAGATCAGCAACTGGAAGCAAGCACTGAATATCCTGACCATCCACTACGGCGACAGGCTCGCCACCACCAGCTAAGGACAGCCACCACCAACAAGGCCATTTACACAAAGAAACTGACAGTCCCCCATACCGGCATCAGCATCTTCGCAATGAAGTGGGATACGCCAAGACAACTCGATCCAGCCCGACCGGCCAGACGAAAGCGCTCCCGCGCGAACCCAAGCGTAGCGTTTCGCTCCTTCTGCGCCCGCTGGGCCACAGAGTGCATGCGCCCCATGAAGCCCGGCGCGCACATTGTCGCGTTCGGCGCTCCCAAGACCTTTCACCTCCTGGTCTGCGGAATCGAAGACGCCGGCTTCGAACTACGCGACACGCTGATGTGGCTCCAAGGCCAAGGCTACCCCGGCTCCCGGCCACTCCCAGGAGGACGCGGAACCGGACTAAAGCCCGCATATGAGTCAATCATCCTCGCCCGCAAGCCACTCGACGGCACACTCGACCAGACACTCGCGATCTACGGCACCGGCGCACTGAACATCGATGCCTGCCGCATCCAAGACCCCACCATTCGATGCCCAGACCAAGGCCGCGCCCGCAAGCGCTGCTCCGCCCGCCCAGAGGGACGCTGGCCAGCCAACCTGCTCCTCTCCCACCACCCACAATGCAGCCCAGCGCGATGCCGACGCGGCTGCCCAGCCGGCGCACTCGGCACAAACCACCGCTTCTTCTACCGCGCCAGAGCCAACCATCACGAGCGCAACGCCGGCTGCGACAAGCTACCCCGCCACGTCACCCAAACCCTCAAAATCAGCGCCCACGACAAGTAACGTTGCAAGGCGATGTTCAAGATCTTCGAGGCGCAACCCGTCGCGCGGCTGATGCGCATTCACGCTGACAAGCACGAAACTACCAGGTTCCAACTTCTCGCCAAGGAGCCGTACGTCCTGGAGGACATTTTTGTTGAGTGCGCAACAATAGTCGAGCCAAACGATCAGCGGAGGATCGAGTTCAAGTTTTTGTAGCTCGTCGTTTGTATTACCCCAAGCAATCGTTATGGTGGGGAAAGGGCGATTGAACTCGTACCTGTTCGACCTCGCCCGTGTCCTCTATCGAGATCATTCGCTTGATCCCAAGGCTGCGGTAGACGAGGTCGAAATCGATGAACTCGTATCCGCCTAGCCCGATGTAGCGGTAGTCATTGAGCGGACGGAACGCGCTCAGCCTTCGCATCACATCGATGCACATTAGACGCTGGATCTGCTTGTTCGGACGGAATTGCCAACCGCGCATTATTCGATCTCGCGGCGGTAAAAGTAACCGAAGGTGCCACGTCCTACATCGGTCGCCGTATCTACTTCGAGAGCCTTCTTCACTTGGTTGAACTCATCCACTGGGACGTCATAAGCAATTTTTCGTGTGGTCGGCGGGCTCTTAGGTGGCTTAGGTGGCACAAAGATCTGCGCACGCTTCGGGAGAGACGCGAGTCGGGTTGGTTCTGCCATCCGCAACGTGGCGGTGACAGGTCGCGCGCTTTCGTCGTTGTTCTGAACCTCGTCCTTGATGCGGTTCATGACACTTCGTGCGTCGCGAAGCGCATCTATGATGTAGGGCCGTCCCCGACCATGCTGCGGGGGGCGCTCCGGGGCCAAGTTTCGGGCCGGTGGTATCGTGCGCCGCCGTTGAACACGCGACGCCAGTACGCCCTCTTCTTCGGCCTCGCCGCGCTCATCGCCGCCGGGGCGGTCCTCGTCGGTCGCAGGCACCGTCCGGTCGACGTCCTCTCCGCGGTTCCGCGCGGTGCACGGCTGCTCGGGACGGTCGACGTGGCGGCGCTCCGGCCTTCCCCCGTCGCCCAGGCGCTCCTCGGCACCGGCGGGGTCACCGTCCCGGGGGTGGGTCGCATCGCCGATGCGTGCGGCTTCGAGCCCCTCTCGCAGCTCACCGAAGTGGCCCTGGTCCGCGCCCGAGGGGGAAGGGGAGTTCGGGGTCGCGTTCGGCGGAGACTTCGACCCCGGTATTCTCTCGCAGTGCGCGGCGAAGATTCCTTCGCGCCCGCGGCGGGGGACCCACGAACGAGACGCACGGCAGCTACACGCTCATCGGTGAGGCCGGAGACGCCAAGCGCGCCCGCCTCGCCTACCGCAAGGGCGGCCCCTTCCTCGTCGGACGCGGCGCCTGGCTCTTCACCGATGATTGACGCGGTCGACGGCAAGACCGAGCGCGCGGCGCCCGGGCTCCTCGCGCTGCGGGCCACGCTCGTCCGGCGTCCTCCGATTCCGCAGGCTCGACAGGCTCGACGCGAGGGGTCCCGGCCATCGTCGTCGCCGCTCTGCTCCCCAGGGCCACGCGCGACCAGCTCAAGACCGAGATGCAGGGCCGCGAGCAGGGCAAGCCCGACGACGCCTACGCGGGCGTCCTGGCCGTCGACCAGGCCGGCATCGCCGTCACCACCGGCGCGCCGGGGTCGGTCACGTACGTGTCGGCCGCCATCCATTGCAGAGACCACCGAGGCGTGCGCGGCCGTGAAGACCCTGCTCGAGCAGCGGCGCTTCGCGGCCTCGACGAGCACCGCCTTGCGCCTGCTCGGCCTCGGTCCGGCGATCGACTCGTTCGCCGTCGACGCACACGGACCCGCGCTGACCGTCCACGCCGAGGCCCCGACCGACACCCTCGCGCGCCTCGTCGGGCGCCTCACGGCCCTCGGTCACTAGGAGCCCGTATGGCATTGCCCTTCGGGCAAGCGTCAGTTCGGCCTCCGTCGTGATGGGTCAAGTGGGGCCTTGCGGCCCCCTCCAGCACTACGTGCTGGAGTCCTCCCCGGAATCGCCTTCGGCGAATCGTGCTTCGCACGACCGGGAGCCGGGGTGACGCTTCAAGCCTGCGCGGGAGCTTGCCCGAGGAGCAATGCCCTACGGGCTCCTAGCCCGGCACACGGACGCGGTGCGCGGCCGAGCTACCCGTTCGGGGCCGCGACCGGGATCGACAGGCGCGCATCGGAGTCTTATAAGAAGCAGTCGATACGGCATACGCGAGCAGAGGAGAGTTCAAACCCATGGCAGGCGCAAACGTCCTCGAGATCAACGACGGGAACTTCGACAGCCGAGGTCCTCAAGTCCGAGGTCGCCCGTCCTCGTCGACTTCAGCGCGACCTGGTGCGGCCCCTGCAAGGTGCTGGCGCCGATCGTCGAGAAGCTCGCCGACGAGTACCCGGGCAAGTACAAGGTCGGCAAGCTCGACATCGACGACTCCCCCGGCGTCGCCTCGCAAGTTCGGCATCCGCGGCGTCCCCACGGTCCTCGTCTTCAAGGGCGGCAAGAAGATGGGCCAGCACGTCGGCGTGACGAACAAGGAGACGCTGCTCAAGCTGCTCGGAAGTGCTGAGGCCCGCGAGCAAGCCGGACGCCTAGCATCGCGCGGCGAACTGTCGGCGGCGATGCGCGCATGCACCCGGCGACCCGCGCCTGTCGCCCTGCGCGACGCGCTCTCGGGGCAGGTCCTGCGCGGCACGCAGGGCGCGCGCTACCACCTCCGCGAGCGCATCGGCGAGGGGGGCCAGGGCTGGGTCTTCAAGGCGAACTGGGACGAGCCCGGCGGCTACCGTCGTCATCGTCAAGGTGCTGCGCCCCGACGCGGTGCACGCCGAGTCGCTCGCGCCGCTTCCAGCGCGAGGCGGAGGTCCTGCGCATGCTCGGCGCAGGCGGCGGCCGAACCCGTACATCGTTCGCTTCTTCGATCACGCCGACGGCGCGCATCGCAGTCGCCCGCAGGGGGCGACCGTCGCGCTGCCGTTCACCGTCCTCGAGTACGTCGCACGGCCCGACGCTCGAGCACGTCTCGACGACGCACCGCGGCGCGTCGGCTCGCCGCTCGAGCGCGTGCGGCGGATCGGGCGCCAGGTGGTGCACGCGCTCGAGCGCGTGCACGCGCAGAAGATCGTCCACCGCGACCTCAAGCCGTCGAACATCCTCCTCGCGACCGAGGCGGGCGCGAGATCGGCCAAGGTCACGGACTTCGGGCTCGTGAAGCTCGTCGACCTGAGCCTCCAGCGCACGACGTCGCTCGCCGGCGCGTCGCTCGGTTACGCGCCGCCCGAGCAGTACGAGCAGGGCAACGAGCGCGTCTGCCGCGGACCGACTCTTCTCGCTTCGCGGCGATGCTCTACGAGATGCTCGCGGGGCGCTGGCGTTCCCGTACACCGAGGGCGAGAACCCGCTCCTCATCGTGACGCGCCTCCTGAACGGCCGCGCCCGAGCCTCGCTCGCGACGGTCCGAGGCGCCTCGCCCCGGAGCTCGCGGCGCGCCCCGACCTCGTCGAGCGGCTCGACGCCCACGCTCGCCGGGCCCTCGCGGCCGAGCCGGGCGATCGCCAGCCGTCGGTCACGGAGTTCTGGGCGGCGATCGAGCCCCTCCTCCGCGCCGTCGACGAGGCGCGCGTTCGCCCGCGCGGCCCCGTCCGGGCGGCCGCGGCGTCGGTCGACGCGCGCGCCGCTCCTGAGCCCCGAGCGCTCGAGGTGACCTCGACGCGGCACCCAGCAGCGCCGAGGCGCGGCGACCGGCGGCGCTCGCGCAGCCCGCGGCCGCCTGGTACGTGCGCGCATCCGACAGCGGCTCCGGTCGAACGCCGGCGGCGTGGCGCGGCGGGTGGCCTGTCGACGCCGTCCGGCGACGGGTTCGTCCGGCGGCGATCGGCTCGCCGGGGGCTTCATCGCGCCTGGCGGGGTTCGAGCGTGGACTGCGCCTCTCGGCGTGGACGCCCGCGACCTCGCGCGCGGTGCGCGGGGTGTCTCGCCGGCTGAAGGGCCGAGGCGAGACTCCTCCTCTTCGGCGCGCGCTCGCTCGCGCGCGCGCTCGTGCGCCGGGGGCGCGCGAGGCCTGGGACGCATGCCCGACCGCGAGGTCACCTTCCACGGCGCGCACGTCGAGGCGACAGCGGCACGTACGCTCGTGGGCGAGCGCCCGGCCCGCGGGCGGTGCGCGGCACGGCCCAGTCGAGCGACCATCGGCGCTCGTCGCGCAGTTCATCGCGGGAAGCTCTGACCCTCGTGATCGACGCAGCCGTCCTCGCGCGCGTCTTCGCGGCGTGACGCGCCTCGCGGCGGGACGTTCGTCGCCTGCGGCGACTGGGGCGCCCTCGTGCGCCTCGAGCTGGGCGTGGCCGAGCACGCCGGCTCGTCTGCGGCGGGTCACCTCCTCGCCATCGAGCCCGCTGGAGGACGGGGCGCCGTGACCGTCGGCGCCGGCGGGCACGCGCTCTACGCTCACGCCGTCGCCTCGACGCGCAGCCTCGAGGCCGTGCAGACGACGCGCGACCTCTCTGCGCTCGCCGTCGACGCCGACGGCGCCGCGTGGGCGGGAGCCGCGCAGGCGCGCCTGCTCCGCGCAGGAGCCGGCGCGCTGGGTGCGGATGAGCGGCGACGTCGGGATCAGCGCCCGCGCGTCGTCGCGCTGTGGGCGGCGCCCCGCTCGGTCCGCGCGGTCTGCGACGACGGCGCGGTCATCGAGGGGCGATGCCTGCTTGGGCATGGCTGACGGGTCGGCCGCCCGACCGTCCAGGCCGCCGCCTAGGCCACGCCGCGCGCCAGTCGGTCGGCGCCCGCGCCTGTCGCGCTTTCTGCCGCATCCTCATCGCGGTCACGGTGGCCGATGCACCTCCCTCGTGGCGCCGTGGCCGTCGGTCGACGGCCGGCGCAGCGGCTCGCCGCGCCCGGGCGTCATGGGGCTCGGCGTGGGCGCCGCTCGGCGTCGCGCTGTTCCTCGTGCCGCGTGCGCGCCGGGATGCCCGACCGGCAGGCGCAGCGGCGCGCGGTCCGCGTTCGTCGACATTCCCGTACTTCATCCACTGGTGCGCGGCGCTCTGGACGCTCATTCCCGTCGGTCGTCGCGACCCTCGTCGCTGCCCCGTCGTCGACCTCGCGCGGCGTGCCCGTTCACCTGCCCGATCGGGGTCTACATCTGGACGTACGTCTCGGGCCTCGTCGTCGTGCGGCGTACGGCATCCTCGTGCGGCGCAAGTGGTTCGTCGTGCGGCGAGCGCGAGGTCACGCGTCGACGGCCTCGACCCGACGCTTCGACGGGCTTCGCATCGCGCACCTCTCCGACCTGCACATCGGCACGCTACACGCCGCAAGAGCTGGGGCGACGCGTGGGCCCGCGCGGCGCGAACGCGCCGCCACGCCGGATCTCGCCGTCGTCACCGGCGACTGGTCACGAGCGGCGACGACTTCCACGAGGACATCGCCGAGGTCGTCGGCGGCCTCCGCGCGAAGGACGGGCGTCTTCGTCTCGATGGGCAACCACGACTACTTCGGCGACGCCGAGCCGCTCGTCACGCTCCTCGCGCGCGCGGGGCGCGAGTGCTCCGGAACGAGGGGGTCGCGCTCGAGCGCGGCGGGAAGCGTCGCTCTACCTCGCGGGCATCGACGACACCTGGACGAGCAGCGACGACATGGACCTGGCGCTGCGAGCGCGGCCCGCCGACGCCCCGGTCGTCCTGCTCGCCCACGACCCCGAGCGCGTTCCGCGAGGCCGCCGAGGCGGGAGCGTCGACCTCACGCTGAGCGGCCACACCCACGGCGGGCAGATTGCGGTCCCGTTCCTCGCGCGCGCCGCTCGCCTCGCGAGCCTGACGCACCGTACATCCACAGGGCCTCTACCGTCAGGGAAGCCGCCCTCTACGTGCACCCGGGCCTCGGCACGACCGGCCCGCCGATGCGCCTCGGCGTCGCGCCCGCGGTGTGATCCTCATGCTGCGGTCGGCGACGCGCGACGTCAGACAGCCGGCGCCCGGCTCTCCACCCACTCCATCCGGGCGAGCGGCTCGTCGCTCGGGAAACCGCGAGCGGCGCCACCGCCCGCGCCAGGTCCTTGACCTGCACCGGCGCGTCGAGGAGCTTCTTCATGACCCCGCGCCGTCGACGCCTCCGTCACCGCGCCGATGCCTCTGCAGCAGCGATTCGTCGCTCTCGCGGGCAGCTCGAGATGGGCGCGTCGTAGGGCAGGTTCGCGAGCGCGACGCGCCGCCTCGAGCGCCTCGCGCAGCCCGCCGAGCTGGTCGACGAGGTGACGCTCGATCGCCTCCTGCCCCGTCCAGACGCGTCCCTGCCCGACCGCGTCGACCTGCCTCCTTGCGTCATGTGGCGGCCCTGGGAGACGCGGTCGAGGAACATGTCGTAGATCTGGCTCACCTTGACGCTGCGAGCTCGCGCGCGCTCGTCGTCGGTGAAGGGGCGGAAGAGCGACTCGGCGTCGGCCCGCGGCGTCGTCTTGTACGTGTCGACGTTGACGCCGATCTTCTCGAGGCAGGCCGCTCACGTCGGCCTTGCCGTAGAAGACGCCGATGGAGCCGGTGATGGTGAGCGGCTAGCGCGAAGATGTCCTGGCTCGCGCTCGCGACGTAGTACCCGCCGCTCGCCGCGACCTCGCCCATGGAGACGATGAGCGGCTTCTTCTTGCGCGAGGAGCGACGAGCTCGCGCCACATGACGTCGGCCGCCAGGGACGAGCCGCCGGGGCTCTCGATGCGCAGCACCACGGCGCTTGACCGTCGGGTCGTCGCGCAGCTCGCTTGATGGTGTCGACGATCGAGTACGAGCCGACGAGCTGCATGTCGACGAGCGGGATGTGCTGCGAGCGCCCGTCGACGATGTCGCCGTCGAGGTAGAGGAGGCCACGCTCGGCTCGCGGCCGAACTTCGCGGGGGCGCGCGTCTCGCGCTCGTACTTCTCGTAGGCGACCTTCGCGGCCCACGAGCTCCTTGGTCGCGCGCTCGATCTCGTCGTCGAAGGCCAGCCGTCGACGAAGCCCGGCGTCGCGCGCCTCCGTCGGCCGATGAAGGGTCCGTTGCGCGGTGACCTCGCGGACGCGCTCCTCGGTCGAGGTGCCGGTCGAGCGACGAGGTCTTCGGACGAAGACCGCCTCGTCTGCGCGGAGCAGGTCCTCGTGGTCGGCGCGCGCGACGGCGCCCGCGTGCTCGTTCGTGAACTGCTCGGGCGCGTCTTGTGGGCGCCGATGCGGACGAAGTCGCGCCTTGATGCCGAGCTTGTCGAGCAGGCCCGCTGAGGTAGATGTACTGCGACCGGAGGCCCGCGTAGCGCACGCCGCCGGCGGGGTTGACCACGATGCGGTCGGCGTTGGCGCACACGTAGAGGGCCTTGCGCGCCGCGCGTCCTCCAGGCGAGCAGAGGACCTTCTTGCTGGTGCGCGCGAAGCACGCGGATGGCGTCGGCGAGCTCCTCGGCGTGGGCGAACGAGTCGCCGGCTCGGCGCGGAGGACGAGCGTCACGGCGGCGATGTCGCGCTCCTCGGCGAGCTTCCAGAGCCTGCGGAGGAGCGCCACGTGGCTCGCGCGTCGCCCGGCGTGTTCTCGATGCGGATCCAGACGGCGTGCGCGGGGCTGGGGATGCCCGGCTGCGAGTACGCGGCGATGGCGGCGGTCGGGTACTCGGCGACGGCCGTCGCTCCCGAGGCCGTTGCCGAAGAGCGCGCCGCCGCCGGCGCTGAGGCCGGGAAGTGCAGCCTCGAGCCCCGCGGTGCCGATGACGCCGCGCAGCGAGTCGTTCGGCGAGGTTCGCGCCTTGACGCGCCGCGCGCGCGGCCGACGCCTGGGATGTCGATCCCGAGCGTCGCGCGCGGCGGTCCAGACGTCGTCGCCCCCCTGGCCAGTATGTCGAGCTCGAGGCCGAGGTCGAAGTCGCGCCGCCCGGTCGGGCGGAACGCGAGCCGACTGTAGCGGCCGTCGAGCACCGGCGAGGAGCGTCGTCGGTGCACGGGCCGCGGCGTCGCACGGCTGTGCGGGCCGTTGAAGTCGCGCGCCACGGCGGCGAAGCGCGAAGTGCGGGTTCGGCCGCCACGAGAGGCGCCGCGGTGACGCCGTAGAGGCCGTCGATGTAAGGGTTCGTCGAGTACGAGCTGCTCGAGCGTGTCGCCGAAGGACAGCGTGCTCGCCGAGCTTGTCGCGAGCCCCCAGGTGAGCCAGGCGTAGTCGTTGCCGCTGTACGGGAAGCCGACGCCGTCGTCCGGGCCCCCCCAGGGCGGCTGCACGCAGTCGAGCCGCAGGCCGGTCGCGAGCCCGAAGGGGAGCGGCGTCGCCGCTCCCACGCGTGCCCGCAGCCGACCTTCTCGGTGTCGTCGGGCAGCGAACCCAGGTCCAGCGGAGCTCGGGCGCCGGCAGCCAGGCGAGGTTCGCGGGGTTGAGGACGATCGCCTCGGCGCTGTCCTCGGACGCGACGCTGCGGCCGGGCGAGTCGATGTGCTCCGCGCTCGTCGGGCAGCGGATTCGCGCGCGCGCGCCGGCGGCGGCGACAGGAGCGCCGCCAGCCCGAGCCCGAGTGACACTAGCGTTTCGTGCTTCGATTGACGCGCCTTTTCGGCTCTCTCGCCTCGTCCTCAGCGGCCTCAGATGAGCGTCGCCATGTCCCGCAGCGTCGCGGCCTCCGCCTCGAACGCCTTCTTCACCTCGCCGACGATGAGGCGCTCGGCCACCTGCCGCACGACGCGCACGCGCAGCTCGATGTCGCCGCGCACCACGCGCCGCGAGCGCCCCGCCGAGGGCCTCGATCTCGTACGTCCCGCGACGAGAAGTACTTCCGCCACTCGGGTTCACGCTCGGCACGATGGTCCACGTCCCGCGGTGCCTCGCCATTCGTAGACGCTCTGCTCGTCCCACGCGCACATCTCGCGGCGTGACGTAGCCGCGCGCGAACTGGGGGAGCTTGACGTTCGCCTGGTAGTGCCATACGCGCTCGAGGACGCCGTTCTTGAGCGCGTGCTGCGCTCGGTGACCTTCTCGATGCCACCCGAGCTCGAGGGCCTTGCGCGCGAGACTTGCGACGAGGTCGGGCGAGACGACGGCCAGCTCGAGGGCGTCGAGCGGGATGTCGAACTCGTGGGCGATTTCGAAGTGCACGGGGCGAGGACCGGCAATCCTACCCGAT
>CAVWTE010000017.1:0-75975 GCA_963757925.1 uncultured Actinomycetota bacterium | reverse complement strand
GTCCTGAGCATGCGTCTGCCGCTGGCTGATCGACGTGCTCGCTTTCACGCGAGAGGAGCACAGATCGGATCGGTCCGAGCCCAGTTGTCAGGGCGATAGTGGGCATAGTGCAACTGGCCGCCCGCGGCCGAGTTAGAGGGCTGGGCGCTGGATGTCGGCGCATAGACCGCCGCACGGAGGCGCTCCCGGCGCGGCTCTCACATCATGGGCTGAGGACTGCACCGAAGCGCTCATCTAAGGCGTCACGATCCTCCACCGCCACGGCCTGGGCGAAGCGGCTTGCGGCGACCGCAAAGCAGTTGAGGAAGCCCACGCTGCCAAGCAGCACCGGGTTAGATGTGCCGGCCCTACACGAACTCGACCTGAGCATTCCACTAGCGGTATTCGCGCAGGGAGCCATCGCGCGGGTGCAGGCGCAGCGACACCGTCTTGTAGCGGGCCGTCATGGTCCGATCGCTGACCGCGTGCGGCGTCTCACCCTCGTTGTCCGCCAGATGTTGAGTTGGGCCGGATGTCGGTTCCGCCATGTCGACCGCAGGAATGACGCTCCGACGCTGATGGGCTGAGACGGCGCGTTTGGCTTCGATCACGCAGTTACACGAAGTGGATGCTTGAGAAGGGGTCGCCGCCGAACGGCATGCCGGCTTCGTTGCGACTCATTGTGATCAAGTAATGGGCGCCTGGGCGTGTTGTGTAGTGGCCCTCGACCGGGCCTGCGCCGCTCTGACAGGCGAGCCTGCCGGGCAGCTTGCCGGAGATCCTGACGCGGCCTTTGAAGTTGGCGGATGCGACACCGACCTTGGCCGTGCAGGAGGTGCCGACGACGACGCGATCCGGGATAGCGACATAAACGAGACGCATCGTGTAGGTGCCGGCGGGGCTCCGGTTGCGGTAAAGGTGACCTGTGATCCCATTCGGGCGGTGGAAGGCCCCGTGAGACGGGCAGAGGATGTCGCCGGATGCGTCGCCATCCGCACGCGACGTGCTCTGACCGCAACGCAGCCCGCGATTTTCAGGTCGTGCTTGACGGCCGCCGGAGCCGGGACCTGACTGCAGCGGTAGCAGCATATCGCGCCGAAGATCACCTTCCAGGTACCACCCTGCAGCTTTGCGAGCCCAACTCCGGTCTTGGCCACATGCCGCTCGCACACCGGCGAGAGGTGAGTGCGAAAGCCGCTGACGGCGTAGCGTGGATCGACTGTCGATACGGTCGCGGCCGCACATGGGGTGGGAATGTTGAGCGCTTTGGCAATGCCGGCAAGTTCTGCGGACCTAGCGGGATGTGCCGCGAGCGCAACCGTCGATGTCATGTAGGCCGCTAGGACGAGCGCGACAGGCAACATGTGGCGGTGGAAACGCATCATCCGAGGATTCTGAATGTAGTTGTAATGAGGGGACCGACTTGACCGCTGGCATTGTGAGCGGTGAGCGCGAGGCGATAGGTGCCTGAAGGCAGCACGCGCCCGTTGACTTGACCGCTGAAACGGATCGTGTTCAGCCCCACCTTATCGACATGGGTGAGCGTCTCCACGATCCTGTAGCGATTGCAGTGACGGGGACTCGCCTTGGCGTGCTTCGTTGCTGCGGCGCAGGTTGCCCGCGCAGTACGCCCTGAGTGACAGACTCGACGGCGAAGCGGGTGGTGGCCGCCTGACTGTCACGGTAGCTCACCAGAGTGCCCGAGAGAGTGTGCCTCCTCTAGCGCGAGCGGTGAAGGCGCGCGGCCGCAAGAGCAGATCGCTCAGCACGGGCGGCTGAGCGGCGGTCGATGCGGCGCTCGCTGCGCGGCGGTTAAGCTTGACTCGCTCTCGGAGCTGCCGCTGCCGGGCGACTCCGAGCCGGTACCCGTCCCCGTGCCGGGCGGCTTGACGGGTTCCATGCCTCCCGGCGATTCGCCGAGCCGAGCGCTGAGGGACCTTCGTACGTCGGCGCGACGGCTTTGCCTTCGGACTCCACCGTCGGCGCGCCCGATGCGGCGGGCGTGACCGTGACTTCGCCGTGACGGGACCGTAGGCGACCTCGCCGTCTTGCCGTCTTCGTTGGGTTCGTACACGAGATGGAGGTCTTCGCCGGACAGCGCCAGCGTTACGGGCTTGACTGCGTTCGTCAGCACGATGGTCTCTTCGTGGGTTTCGACCACCTCGGCGAGACCTTCTTCTTCGGCTTCGGCGAGGGCGATCACCGATCTCTCGGCCGATCTGCCGCGCTTCGCCGCGACGATACCGCCGGCGGCGAGGTGCCCGAAGATGTACGTCGCGCCGCCGTCGACCGCGCACGGCGCCGGCAGCACCTCTGGTGTTGCGCCGCGCGTCAGATAGCTGGTGTAGGCGGCCTGGATGGTGTTGTCGTTCGGGAGGCTGTGATGGACCGTGCCGCAGACGAACTGCGTGTGGTAGGGCGCGGCGGCGAAGGCTTCCCCTGATCCGCGCTCGTGAGGGGACTGTCCCGTCCCCGTTCCCTTGGCCGACCGCGACGCCTTCCGTATAGATGGGAACGCCCAGGGGCGAACCGATCGGGATGGCATCGTTCAGGTCAACGCTCGTGACGGTGTCTTCGCCGCTGCCCGCGACCTCCTGATATCCGACCCCTTCGCCCGACTTCAACGGGAAGCCGTCGAACAGCAAGGTGTGTTCTCGCTGGGCCTGTTCGTAGAGATCTGTGTTCCCACCGAGGGCTGCAACCTCTGTGGGCACGTTGAGCAGCGTGCCCTTTTCGCTCAGCCAGGAGCCGAGTTCCGGGCTGGGGTACAGCTCGTAGAGACCGGTGAGATTCCTCGCGAGTTCGTGGACTTCTTCGGCGTTGAGGACTAGGTCGTACCACGCGTTCACCTTCCCGATCGCGAGCGGCAGGATCGACTCGGGCGCACCCCAGTAGGGCGTGCCCAGCGTCAGGACGCGTGCGACCTGCTGTTTGTGAGCCGCGAGGAAAGCCCGTGTCAGCAGGCCGCCGTAGGAATGGGCGAACATAGTTACTCTCGTCGCGTTCTCTTCCTTCTGAAGCGGCTGGCCGAGCAGCGAGGTAACCTTTTGCTCGACGCGTTCAACGCTTTCCTGAGGCCCCTTGCGCCAGTCCCAGCTGAGTTCCACCGCTGGAAACGCGCCGGCTCCGGCTCCGATCGGGAGGTGCAGCCCGTGAGGAAGCTGCTCAGGCAGCTGGCGATGCACGGCGCATTGAGCACTTCCCCCGGTGCAGCGCCAACGCAGTTCGCGCTCGTCGTCCCATCGGACTTGAGATCGAGTCTGTTGAGCTGGTGGTGTAGGCGCGACCAGACGGTTTCGCTGCCACAGGTTATTTCCGAAGCCATGATTCCCGGCAGGTAGACGATCGGGAGCTGCTGCGCCTGCACGTCGATGGTCGCTCCTTCGGGGATCGAGACGCCGGGCACGAGCTGGGCTTCGGGTTCGCTGCCGGCCGGCTCGGCGCCGGCTTCGGGCAGGCGCTGCTTGACGAGCCCGCACTCCCGCGCGGGCTCAGGCAGGCAGCCGGGATAGAGAACGTGGCTGCCGTCGGGCGAGGCGACGATCTGCTGTGCGGCCGCGTCCGCCGCGATGATCGTTTCGGTGCCTTCGGGCCAGGAGACCTCGTGGATGCCGTCGGACGCTGCTACGAGCAGCGTCTTGCCGTCGGGGGTCCACGAGAAGGAGGCGACGGGCGTGCCGGACGTCGTTTCCACGGCGTCCGTTTCGAGGTCTTCGTAGTTCGTTTCGAAGGCTAAGCCTGTCAGCGGGACTGCGCCGGCCGGGCCGACGACGATCGGGTACTCGCGCGTGTGCGCCTTCTCGACAACTTCGCAGATCCCGAGGCCTGGGCACGAGGAGACCGTCTCCGACTCTTCCTCTGCGAGTGTCGCGTACGTGTCGGGGATTGTCGGCGACCAGGCCAAGGGAGCCACGGTCGTCCCGCAGGGATGCTCAGCGTTGCATTCGCGACCTTCGATATTGCCTCTGGAGACGAGGTCGCTGGTAGGCGGGCAGACGATCTTTTCGGTCCCCGTTTCCACGAAGACTTCTTCTTCACCCACTTCGACAGGTTCCTCGAATGTCGTCGAGCAGGAGGAGTAGTTCGAGATACATTCGGGCGACGTTTCGCTTCCGTCGGCGAGGGTGACGATGTGCAGTTGCTCACGACAGGACGGTTTTTCGGCGATGTAGGCGAGTTCTTTGCCGTCGGGAAGCCACGTGGGCGAGAACAACGGCACTCCAAGCGTCTTCGTGACGGCGGTCATGTCTTCGCCCTTGGCGTTCGTCGTCACGATCACCGGCCCTTCCGTGTTCCAAGCCGTGCATTCGCTCCCCCCGACGAACGCGAGCTTCGTCCCGTTCGGGGACCATGTGACCTGCCCAGTTACCCCTGAGGAGAACGTGTGGTAGCAGCCGCCCGGGCCGGCCGGTTCGACGTTCGTCCCGGTCGCCGGGTCGAGGATGTGCAGGCGTTCGCTTTCCGGGACGGTCTTCGTTTCGCCCGGCGCCAGGTAGGCGATCTCGCCTTCGCTGCCGGGGTAGGCGGCATCGGCGCCGGGCGCAAGCAGCAGCAACGTCAGGAGCGCCAGCAGGGCTGGAGCGAGCCGGAATGTTGGGTGCGAGCCCCGCATTATGACTCAGCCGATGGGCACGCCTGTTCGTGCCGATGTGCCCCGGCCTCTCGGAGTCATCGACGATCGCCCTTATGCCGTCGTTGCTCTGTACTCTGTAGCGTGCGCGAGCGATAAGCAGGTGCCGAGCAGCAGAATGTGACCGATATGTGATCCTGGTTGACCGCGGACGTAATGCGACTCGACCCGAGCGCACCTAGCCACGCCGCGCGAGACCGATCTGCTCGCAGAGCTATGCCTTCCGTGTGCTCTGGTGGTCTCCCGGTCTGGCGCATAGCGCCGGATACTATTGCGCTCTCGCGCTCAGGACGAGGACCAGCACTTTCCGAAAGCGCCCCGCTCGCTCTCGCTTGTGCCGGATAAGTGCGCGAACTTGCGAGGGAGACCACTGGTCAGCGCGCGAGCGGGAAGCGCCGCTGGAGGAAGTCGCGGAAGTGAGGGACGGTGAACTCGGTCGTTCCGTAGGAGGGGCTGTAGACGAGGCCCTTCTCGATCAGCCGCCCGCGTGTCGGACCAACGCTGGTCGGGCTCTTACGCCCGAGCTTTCCGGCTATGTCACCTGAGCGGTATGGCCCCTCGCCGAGCGCGGCCATCGCGGCGAGGTAGTCAAGCTCCGCCTGGGTCGCCCTTCCGATACGGACCTCGAAGAAGCTCTCGTCAAGCTCTAGCTGGACGAGCCGTTCAGCTACTTGGACGTCCTGGAGAGTGATGGCTGGCCCTGTCGCGACGTTCCAGGCGTGCTTGCCGTACTCCTGCAGGAAGTAGGGGTAACCGTCGGTGAATTGAAGGATGTGGGCGGTCGCGGCGGTCTCGTAGCTCACCTGCGCCGCGTGGGCTGGCAGCTCAAGCGCGCCTCGGGCGGCGTCGTCCGCGAGGCGCCCGATCGAGGGGAACCGAAAGAGGCGCTCCGAGTAGGACTTCGCTGCTCCGGTGAGGGCGGGTAGCTGTGGCAGGCCGGCGCCTGCGAGCGTGAGCGGTAGCGCGCGCTGGGAGACCTGGTGTAGCGCAGCGATCAGCGCTTCAAGCTCGGGCCGCGCGAGGTACTGCACCTCATCGAGCAGGAACACGACACCCGTATCGTGCTCCTGGGCGGCTTCGCCTAGGGCGACGAAGAGGTCGGAGAGGTCGTCGCTGAGGTCGCCGAGTTCGCCTCGGCCGAGCAGCGCATCGACGTCCACGCCGATCTCCGGGCCGTCCGGTATCCGTACCGTGAACGCCTTGAAGATCGCCGCGGCGCGGCGCGCGCGCTCGCGCATCCGATCGGCTGGGCTGATCGCGAGCAAGGCTCTACGTGCGAGCCGTGCGAGCATCGGCCGGAAGTCAGTCTCATGCGTGATCTCGCTCTTGGCGGTCCGGAAGCCAGCCTCTTCCGCGAGGGCCTCAAAGGTGTTCAGCAAGACAGTCTTCCCTACGCCCCTCAGCCCCGTGATCAGCATGCTCTTCTCAGGGTGGCCAGCACGGAGGCGGCCGAGGAGGACCCGGAACTGCTCGATCTCGCTGTCGCGGCCGGTCAGCGCTGGCGGGCGGGAGCCCGCGCCTGGGCTATAGGGGTTGTTGATCGGGTCGATAGCCGGACTATACGGAGTTATAGGCGGTTTATCGAGGTCGCGTAAACCCTCTAAAACTTGGTAAGACTCCGCTCGGGAAGGTGCCCGCGCTCACGCGAGCCGGCCGGCGTCGCAGGCGCGTTCGGCGAGTTGATCCCAGCCGATGTAGTGGGCGCGCGAAGCGCGCCCGTCGCCGTCGACCGGGACGCCCTCGCCCGCCAGGAGCCGCACGCACTCTCCGGGGTCGGCGGTCTTGGTCGCAAAGCTCCGCCATGCCGCGGGCACTTGCCCACCTGGCGGCAGCACGCGGTGGGCGGGAAAGTCGGGCAGTTCGACGGCGGCGCGCAGCACCTCGCGGCCGTGACGCAGGTCGCCGTGTACCACGAGGGAGATGTCGTCAAAGGTCGTCCACTCGCCGGCCGTGATTAGCTGCGCGATCACGAGGTAGGGGTTAGCGGACCGATGCCTCGGCGTGAGTCGCCAGCGGGTGTGCTCGCCGTGGCGGAAACTTTCCGCGACGCCACGCGCGGCGAGCGCGTACAGCGCAGCGTGAGTGTTCGCCGCGTCGTAGTCGATCTCCCGCGCTACCTCGCTCGTTGACAGGCCCTCATCGGTGTCCAGGCCGGCCAGCGCGGCGATCTCCTGCTGGCGGCGGCCGAGGCCGGGCTCGGCGAGGTCGGTGCCGTCGTCGTCACGATCAGAGGCGGGGCGGATCTGCCTGCGCGAACGCGAGCAGCGCGGAGGCGGTCGACTCGGCGAGCTCGGCGAGTGTCTCCTGGCCCTGCGGGTCCTCGATCATGCTCTGCGCTCCTTCCGTTGACGGAGATTGCGCGCTCGGCCCGCCCTCTCGCCCCGACCGCCTACGTGGGCGGCGGGGGTGAGGGGGCGGGCGCCGTTATCGGTCAGCGCCACGATCACGCGAGGCTGTAGCGGCGGGGCTTCTCATTGGCGAGCTTCACCTTTTTCGTCCTTCGGTCAGCCGCACGAGGCAATTGTCGACCGCGCCCGAGCAGCGCTCGAGGGCCTTGGCGATCTCGGTCGGCCCGTGCGGGCCGCCGCCGGCGTTGTCCTTGAGGTAGCCCATCACGAGCGGGTCCAGGCCACCCGGTTTGAGCTTGCCGCCCTCGGGCTCGCTGCCCCGTGGCTCGCCTTCCCGCCGGCCGGCTTGTCGGCGACAGGTGCCTTGACGCCCTTGCCGTCGCCCGCCGCACTGGCCGGCTGCTCGGCCGCGAGCACATGCCCGGCGTATGCCTCGGGCATCTCGACCCCGGCGAGCGTCCAGCGGTCCGGCAGCCGCTCCCGCGGTCACGCCCACCCTGATGGCGGATGACCTCACCGGCATCGGCGAGCCGCCCGAGCACCTTCCCCGCCGTCGAGCGGCCGATCCCGGCGACCTGCGCGATGCCCTCGGTCGTGCCGCCCGCGGTCGTCTGCACCGCCGCCTTGACGGCCTCCTCGGGCGAGCCCTTCGATTCGGTCTTCGTCTTGCTGCTCATCATTGATTCTCCTTTGTTAGAGCCCTTTTTGGGCTTTGGCGGAGGACGTGGTAGCTCTCCCCGCGGGGCAAGTCAAGTCCTTTCGAGGACCCTCGGAGGCCGATGGCGCCGTTCGCTAGTACCCGTGCGGGACACGGCCAAGGCGACGATTCGAGGCGGCGGATGCGCCGCTCACGGCGGACGGCCGCCCCTCGCGCGCGGCTCGCCCGAGACCGGCGAAAGCGGGTTGCGGCGGACCTCGCGAGCGGACTTGACTTGTGCTGGCGGGTCGAGCTAGACGTGTGTCCCGATGCAGACGAACGGACTCAATAGGCGATGGCTGGCGTGGTGAGCCTTGCCGCGAGCGGCGTGCTGGTCGCGCTCGGCGTGTGGCTGCTTGGGGGATTCGTCCTGCGTACTGGCGGGGCGGTCCTCGCGGTAGGCGGGCTTTTCGCCACCGCGATGACCGGGTCGCTCACGATGGCGGCGACGACCATCACCGGCGCCGTTGCGTGGCTTGCGGGGCACTGGCTGTTCGCGGTGCGCCACCACTATTTCCGCTTCCCGCTCGCGCGTCGTATCTTTCTCGATCGGCTACCCGCCGTCCTCGATCCGACGAGGCGGTGGGGTGTACCGAATATCCCGCCGGGCTGCCGCCGATGAGCCAACGTGAGCCCGAAATCACCTCGCACCGAAGGGCGCCACCATCGAGGTTAATCGGGACGGTATGCCAGTCGGCGTCGTGACCGACCTCGGCCACCGCCGGTTCGCGATGCGCCTCTACACGGCCGAGTGCCCGTGGGAGACATACGCAGGCGTCGCCAGCTCCGAAGCTCAGGCCATCACGACCGTCGGGCTGCGCGGCGAAACCCCCGCCCACATGGAGGATCGATGAGCGTAACCGTGGTCACCTTCAAGGATGAGGACTGCGACGGCGCCAAGGGGCCGATCGGTCCGGTAGTCGTAATCCGAGCGGAAGGCGAGGACGCCGAAGCCGCCGCAACAGCCGGCGTTCCCTTCAGATACCGACCCGAGCAGGCAGAGGATCTCGGGTGGAAGTCTTACCGCGAGGCCGTGGCCATCGCGGGAGAGCACGGCGTCCCACTAACGGAGTGGTGAGGTACGCCATGCGACTTGTAGGGCGGCGCGAGGGCCATCGCTCCCGTAACGAAAACGAGGCCCGCCGTCGCCCTACAAGCAATCTCTTCACGGCGTGAAGTGCCGTGGCACAAAAAGGGTTCCGGCGAAGCCTTGATCTTTACCGACGGTCGAGCTAGACGTGTCCCCGCCAGCAAGGCACGTTCTAGTTAAAGGAGAAAACGCATGGAATCACCACACTCACAGGAGGCAGGCGATGGCGAGGAGCGCACCTCACCAAAAGGTGCGACATTCGACCGTGACGACCTGCTCGACATGGTGCGCTCGATCGTCCGGCATCCCTCGGTGAAAGACGCCACGGTCAAGATGGTTCGGTCCGGGCTCAGCGAGCCGGCCGAGACACAGATACGCGAGGGGATTCACGCCGGTGCCAACGAGGCGCTTGCCCGCCTTTCGGATGGGCTTCGCGGCGGTGTGACAGACGCGCTCGGCGCGCTCAGTGAGGGCGACTGGACGCTCATCGCCCGCGAGATGCTGGAAGAAGCGCAGGAGGCCAACGAGGCGGCAGCGGTCGCCTAGCGGGCAGATCGTCTCGCCGGGGAGACACTGAAATGGACAGCTTTTTCACTGTGAGAATCACGAGCAGCGACGAGTTCGATGTGCCATCGCTCAGCCCGGAAGGTGTGAAAGACGCGCTGCAGGCGAAGGCCATCGAAGAGGACGTCCCGGTCGAAAGCGTCTCGGTAGAGGCGTGGGTGAGGGTGCAAACGTGAGCGACCAGGAGGCCGAGCGTAGGCGGAGTCTGCTGTTGACGCGGATCGCGCTCTACGGCTACACGATGGTCGAGATTTACGGGGCGGACGAAGCGAGCAGCCCAACCTACGCCTACACCCTCGGGCTTCCCGGAGAGATGGGGCACCCCGAGCTGGCCGTCTGCGGCCTGTCCTCGATCGCGAGCGTCGAGGTGATCACCTCGGTCGTCGCGTTGCTGTACGACACCCCGCAGCTAGAGGGCCGCGTCACGGTGCCCGCGCGTCGACGGCCGCTCTGGATCGCGCCGCTCCCTGGCGCATCGGTCGAATCGCGCCTCGGGCTCGCCGACTGGTGGCGGCGCGAGCACCACGACGGCCAGCGCGCCACCGCGAAACAGATCATCGTGAGCGACCCCGCCGGCCGGTTCCCGTGGGAACGCGGCTGCCGCCCAGGACACGGGCGCGAGCAATCGCTCCTGCTGCCGCAGATCATGGTGCGGGCGCCGACTAGCACCGTCGCCGATCGGCAAGGAGGCGCCAGTGCGACCGGCTGACCCGATTGGGTGCTGTAGCGCCACGGCGCTGCCACATGGCGCCCCGTGCGGGCCAAACGCCCCTATCGCGGGCATCTCATCCCCCGACCGCTACCGCCATGCGCTACCGCGTACTCGTACCCGCTGAGCCCAGCGACGCGATCCCGCGCGGAGCCGCGGTCCTGGAGTGCCGCCGGGGCGCCCACCGAGCGGCCTACGGGCGGGTGTGCGCCGGGCGGGATCAGTTCGGCGAGCTGTGCGCCCAAGCGGTACGGCGGGGACGTCTGGTGGCGCTCCCCGACGGCTGCGCCGAGGTTGGCTTCTACGACGAAGTCAACGGCGAGCTCTGCGCCCACAACCGCGGGATCGGCGTCCTCGAGCGTTGGCTCGGACGGCGGGTGTCGAGGAGCGACCTGCAGGCTCGCGACAACAGATCGACGCGACGTGCGCAGGCCCGCCGGCTGTTCCTTCAGGGGCGCTTCGCCGAGGCCGCGAAAATCGACCCGCGCATGGGCCTGTAGCCCCGAGGCCACCATGATCTACGTGAACACGGATGCGTCCTACCGCAACGGTTGGGCAGGGATCGCCTATCAAAGCGATCACCTCGAAAGCCAGAGCCAGCTTGTGGAGTGCCAGAACAACGGCGAGGCCGAGCTGCGAGCGCTCCTGTTCGCGATGCGCGCCGCCGAGCAGGCGCATATCCGCGAGGTGATCTTTAGGACCGACTGCGAGTCCGCGGCGCGACCACACCTCGGCAACAGTGAGCAACTTCGACCCCTTCGGGCGGAGGCATGCCTCTATATGGCCAGGCACCAGCCAGGCTGGGTCATCGTTCAAATCTCCCGCACCGAAAACGTCCTCGCCCATGCGCTGGCGCGGAAAGCACGCCGAACCCGCGACGACGTATCGGTATGCGTTGATAGCCACGTCGCTGAGGCGTTGATCGAGCGCGCCGGATTCCCCGAGACGCCCAATGGCCGCTGGCGAGTAGAGCCCGGCCGCCACGAGACGAGCATCGGCCGGGCGCTGACAGCCGCGCTCGTGAAGCTCGCCACCGGAGGCGCGAGTGCCGCAAGCTGACCATACCCGCGACGATCCGTGGGCGATGTACTACGTCGTGCGCAGCGACCGTCGTCTCAGCCATTTCAAACGGGTGCAGGAACTCAGACCGCCAGGTGCATTTTGACGGGGGCTCGTGCGGCGCGGCGGGGTCTCGACGCGTATCGCGCGCCGCTACCAGCTGCCGCCGCCGAGTCGGGCGATGAGTTCGATCATTGCGTCAAGCGCGGCCTCTAGCGGCTTGGTGTCGCGTTTGATCTGAGTGAGGAGCAGGCCGCCCTGCAGGGCGGCCAGCAGCGCGAGGGCGAGGGTGTCGGGGTCGGTGTCGGGCGGAGCTCGCCTCGGGCTTGCATCGCTCGTAGACCGCTCTGGATCGTGGCTTCCCAGCGTTTGAAGCCCTCGGCGACGTGGGCTCTCCCTTCGGGGTCGGTCTCGGCTAGCTGGCCTCCGAGAGAGCCGATTGGGCAGCCGCCGATGCAGTGGTGCTCGCGCTGGGACGCGATCAGGAAGTCGCGCCAGGCTCGCAGGCCCTCCAGGGTGCTGAAATCGAACGTCTCCTGCCCGCCGATCATCGTGTCGGTCTGGTGGTCAACGACTGCCCGGACCAGGGCCGGCTTGTCGTCGAAGTAGTGGTAGAGCTGCGAGCTTGAGACGTCCGCCGTCGCGCGTACGTCCTCGATCGTCGTGTGGGCGACGCCCTGCCGGAAGATCAGGCCAGCAGCCGCGTCGACTATGCGTTGGCGGGTCTCCTGGCCCTTGCGCGTCAACGGGCGAGGCGAGGGGCTAGTCGTGGTCACGCCGCAGATTCTACCAACGGAATGGATTGCCCTATCCATTCTGTGTTAGAGTGGAACGCCCGATCCATTATGGGTCGCGACAACCACTCAAAGGGAGAACGCGATACATGTCACTTCAAGGCAAGACCGCCCTTGTCACCGGCGGCACATCCGGGATGGGTTCCGCCACCGCACTGGCGATGGCCGAGAAGGGCGCGTCGGTGATCATCACCGGCCGCGACGAGACCCGCGGCGCGAGCACCGTGGAGAAGATCCGGGCGGGTGGGCACGATGCGCAGTTCATCGCCGCTGACTTCTCGGAGATGTCCGAGGTGGGGCGCGTTGCCGACGCGGTAGGCGAGATCGATGTTCTGGTCAACTGTGCCGGCTTTGCCGCCCTCGCACCGACGGCTGACACTGACGAGGCGGCGTTCGACGGGCTGTTCCAGATCAACGTCAAGGCGCCGTTCTTCCTCGTCGCCGCGCTCGCCCCGAAGATCGCCGCCCGCGGCGGCGGATCGATCATCAACGTCTCAACGATGGTCGCGAGCTACGGCCAGCCAGGCATGGCTGCCTA
Organism: uncultured Actinomycetota bacterium; assembly: GCA_963757925.1. GTDB lineage: Bacteria > Actinomycetota > Thermoleophilia > Solirubrobacterales > Solirubrobacteraceae > Palsa-744. Next base: position 63,567 of record CAVWTE010000017.1, on the reverse strand, counting down.
CGGCGCCTCGCGCGCCGCGATCGAGCTGCTCACCAAGGCGTGGGCCGCCGAATACGGGCCGCAGAACGTCCGCGTCAACGCGGTCGCCCCCGGTCCGACGTTGACCCCGGCATTGGAGCCGAGGTTGGAGATGGCCAAGGAGTTTGCCAAGCAGATTCCGCTCCGCCGCGTCGCTGAAGTGCACGAGCTGTCCGACGTCCTCACATTCCTCGCGACCCCGGCTGCCGGCTACATCAACGGGGCGATCATCCCCGTCGACGGCGGCCGCCTCGCGATCTGAGAGGGGAGCGCTCGCGATCCTGCTCGCCCGCAACCCGGACAAGGTCGCCGGGGCCGGTGGCGGAGATCGCAGCCCGATCACACCAATGACCATGTCTGTACCAAAGGAGCCAAGCACTCAAATGCAAACCACCGCAGGAAAGACCGTGTTGATCACGGGCGCCAACGTCGGGATCGGCAAGGACGTGGCCCGGCAACTGGCATCACGTCCCGAGATCGCCCGCATCTACCTGGCGTGCCGCAACCAAGACCGGGCGGCAACGGCAAAGGCCGAGCTCGAAGCGGAGACCGGCCGGCGCATCTTCGACATAGTTCTCATGGACGTTGCCGATCCGCGCTCGGTCCGCGCTGGCGTGGCGGGCATTGACGGATCGCTCGACGCGGTGGTCATGAACGCCGGTGGAATGGGCGGCAAGACGCCGATGAAGTTGACCGCCGACGGGGCCACCTACATGTTCGCGCAGAACGTTCTCGGCCACGTTGTCCTCCTCGAGACGCTGCTGGCCGAGGACCGGCTTGGCGAGGTGGCGGTCTTCGCCGGAAGCGAGGCAGCCAGGGGAATCCCGAAAATGGGGTTCAAGCGGCCGTCGTTTGACTCAAACTCCGCCGACGAGCTCGCCACAGTCATCGACGGCAGCTATTTCGCCGGCCGCAAACCTGACGTCAATTTGGCCTATGGGCAGGCCAAGCTGATCGGCATCCTATGGATGGCCTACCTGGCCCGCCAACACCCCGACCGCCGATTCATCTGCGTGAGCCCCGGCAACACCACCGGCACCCAAGCACCCAATGACCTCAAATTGCCGCTGCGCATAGCGGCCAAGTACGTCATGCCCCGCCTCGGCATCGCCCACAAGCTTGACGTGGGCGCGAAGCGACTGGTCGACGGCGTTACCGACCAGACCCTGTCCAGCGGCGTGTTCTACGCCAGCGCGGGGGAAGTCCTCAAGGGTCCCGTGGTCGACCAAGCAGACATCTTCCCCGACCTGGCCAACCCGTCGTTTCAGGACCACGCCAACGAGGCCATCCACCGCTTCATCACTTGAAAGACACCGCGCTCGTTCGTTCAGGGAAGGACCACATGGATCTAGATGTCTTCGCCGAAATGCTCCGGCGCTTGGTTCAAAGCTCCTCGAATACAGGCGAGCGGGTCGGGACGCTCGTCGACAAGGCAACCTCGGCCGCTGTGGCGGCGTCGGCGGCCGAGCTCGACGTCGATCTGGGACGGGCTGATGTCATCGGCGTAAATCTGACCTGCTCGGTAGACCGAGACCCGGGGGTCCTCCAAGCCACAGTTGTACGGCTTGAGCCCAAGACGGGGCTCAGAAACGAGTTGACTCGACACGGCCAAGCACTCGCCGAGGTGAAGGTGCAGATCGACGCCGATTCGCAGCCGCGAGGTGCTGTGGTCCTCACCATCGAGATTGGCAGCGAGCCGGCGTGAGCCTCGGAAGCGCAGCCGACCCAGCGCCAACCAGCTCGACGGCCAGCTCGCTCGGACGGCGGCACCGAGAGCGCCTCGCCGATGACCGGACGTGGGAGCGCGTGAAGGCCGGAGATCGACTGGCGTAGTCATCCGGGACGCCGGCTACACGCAGGTGGCCGCCGGAACGGAGACGGTGTTGGCGATGCAGCCGCTCCAAGAGCAACCGAGCCTCGTCCAAGACCTCAAGCGCGTGCCCTAACAAATACTAGACTTTCCAAGTCTGATCTGTCGTAATCCCGCAACAAGATCGGACACGACCTGCGCATCAGGCCTTGACATAGTCCTACCAAATCAACTAGCATTGACACATGGCCACATCATCACGACAGGCCTTCTCTGGCAGGCCCGCCCGGATCCTAAGGCGGACCCCCGGAACCTCGAATGAGCCAACGTCGCTGCAGCACGGCGAAGCTTGTCTTCCGAGGCCGAACCAATCCTCTGCGTGCCAGAGCAGGGAGCAGAGACAAACCGGCCCCAGGACGCCTCTAAGGGAAAAAGAAGGGCGCCCCAGGGCCAAGAACGACAAAAAGGAGCATATCAAATGCAGTCAAGTCGAGTACGACTCATGCTAGTAGCACTGCTCGGCGTGTTCGCGTTCGGCGCAGTCGCCGCGGCGGCAGCGCAGGCCGAAGAAGCGCCATTTTGGTCCATCGCAGGAGCAAGGCTAGAAGAAAACAAAACACACAACATTACTGCAAAGGTATATAACGTTACAGGCCAGTCGACAGGGTTCACGCTTAAGCCTCTACCGGCCAAACTGTCAAATGTCCATTTATAAGACTCGCGGAAGGCGTGCTCTTAGGCTCGAAAGCGGGCAACCCTGGCACGAACGATGAGGTAATCGAATTCTTCGGTGAAGCAGGGAATCCATGTACTCTAGAAAACAATGGCACGAGCTGTAAAGTCAAAGAACCGGTTATACGCACTCCGTCAAATCAGAGTTGGTGGAGTCAGAAAAAAGCACAACCGCTGCGCTCTTAGTCGAGTTCTTCACGGCAACTGGGCCGTTTACAACGCTAGAATTCGAAGGAACGGTATGCACGGTGAAAGAAACCGCGGTGTCTGGCAAGGTTGCCGCCGAAGTACGTGAAGACCCGAATAATGAAACACTTGGGGCAGTAGTCAAATTACCAAATACTTCACCAAAAGAAGCCAAGTCATGGCTGCTCAATTTCCCGACTACTGCGATTAAACCATGTTTGGTTAATCAAAGGTGGCCTAGGGGAAGAAACAAAAATCGAACTGATCAGCTTCGGAGAAACATCAACGCTGTCTGGTACCGCATTAATATTACTGGCAAATGCTAAAAAAGAAACCGAAGAAACGCTTTGGAGTCCGTTACCGTAAATTGGAATTGATCTGAAATGGAGTGCGCGGGGCCTGGGCGCCTGTTCGGGCCCCGCGTGTCTTGTTTGCTGGAGATGTGTGGTGTTCAGTGATATAACGTGGAGAGGGGTTGGAGGACGGTGCTGAAACTGCCGGGTTGTTTGTCTGTTTGTGGTTGTATGTGGCTGGGTTGGTGTTGGTGCTCGTGCTGGCATTGTACTGGGGTGGGTTGGTGGCGAGGTCGGCATGGGCGGTGGAAGCGCCGTGCTCGAATGAACAGCTTCGGGCTGAGCAGCCGTTTGGGTTGGCGCTTGCGGATTGTCGCGCATATGAGATGGTCTCGCCACCTGAAAAGAGCGGGAGTGGCACTTCGTTTCTAGAGAGTCGCGCGTCGGTATCGGGTGAAGCAGTCGCCTATCTTGCTTCGGGGTCTTTCGCCGGCCCGAAGTCGGCGTTGCTGGAAAGCCGATACATCTCTCGACGTGGCGCAGGCGGCTGGTTGACCCAGAATGTCTCGCCGCCCTATACCGACTATCGATCGAATGCTGTCTTTCCTCCCCCGTTTGGCCAGTCGCTGTTTACGCCCGATCTTTCGAACGGCATTTTGGAAAGCCGGTACACTCCCCTTCTGAGCGGTGAACCCACGGGGTATGTGAATCTCTATGTTGCGAGCACGGAAACCGGTGCTTATCAGATTGTGACAGATGTCCCGCCCATGAAGGAATATAAGCCTTTTGCGGAGGTCACGGAGGACACTAATCCTCAGCCGGAGGGGGCCTCGACGGATCTCAGCCGCATAGTTTTTCAGCAAGAAGCGAGTCTGTGCTGTGAAGCGTCGCCTAGGCGCGGGCACATATACGAGTGGGAAAATGGTAAACTCAGTCTGGTAGACGTGGCACCCGAAGGAGCAAAGTTCCCAGAAGACGATGACGTTGGGTCGACCGCCAATTTTAAGGAACCTTATGTGTTTGGGGATCCGTGGCGTGCGGTCTCTGCGGATGGCTCGCGGGTGTTCTTCACGGCGGGAGAAGAAGAACCGCGAATTCTTCGGCCAGTTGTATGTGCGTGAGAATCCGACTAGTTCGGTTGAGGGTTGTGGGGTGTCTGGGGGTGCGTGTACGGTGGAGGTGTCGGCGTCGCATAGGAGTGTTCCTGATCCTAGTGGTCCGCGGCCGGCGTTTTATCGTGGTGCGAGTGTTAGTGGGTCGCGGGTGTTTTTCACGAGCAGGGCAGAGTTGACCGGTGACGCGAATACGGGTTCGGCGGACGAGGCCGCGAACTTGTATGAGTTTGATGTGGAATCGGGGATATTGACGGATTTGACGGTTGGGGATGGTGCTGAAAACCCGGATGGCGCGGCAGTGGTTGGTTTGGTTACGGTCAGCGAAGATGGCTCGTACGTGTATTTTGTGGCTAATGGGGTGCTCGCTAAGGGCGCGAAGGAAGGGAATTGCAGGATTGAATCTGCTGAAAAACCGGTTGTGGGTGGGCGGTCGTGCAGCTTGTATGTGGAGCATGATGGTGTCGATGGGTGGGAACCACCGGTGTTCGTCGCTACGCTTGCCGGCAGTAACTTGCAGGAGTTCATCGGAGAAGCAGAAACTAATAGCGGTGATAGTGGGAATGGTGATGAAGGTGATTGGATAGGCTACGAAGAAGATGATCTCGATCTGGGTCCGGGGAAGCATACGGTTCGGGTGTCGGGAGATGGGACGTTGTTGGCTTTTCAGTCGGAATTGAGTTTGACTGGTTATGATAATGAGGCGGCGGAAGTGGGGGAGTGTGGGGAATCTGATAGGTGCCGGGAGGTGTATTTGTATGATGCGGTGACGGGGAAGCTTGTGTGTGTGTCGTGTGATCCTGCGACTTCTGGGGGTTCGTTGGGTGTGCGGCCGGTGGGGTCGGCGGAGCTCGGCGGTCATGAAAACGCGCCTAGGAGCCTTACTAAAACTGAACCGTTTTATCTTCCGCGTAATTTGTCTGAAGGTGGTGGGCGGTTGTTTTTCCAGAGCCCGGATGCTTTGGTCCCGCATGATAGTAATGGTCTTTTGGATGTGTATGAGTGGGAGTTGCCGGGTGTGGGGTCGTGTACGTCGGGGTCGCCGAGTTTCAGTGAGAGTAGTGGTGGGTGTGTGTTCCCGATTTCTGATGTGGCTGGGTCGGGTGAATCGCGTTTTATGGATGCGAGCCCGGACGGGAATGATGTGTTCATCTGGACGGCTGATCAGTTGGTGCTGTCGGATACGGATTCTCGTGCGGATGTGTACGATGTGAGGGTTGGTGGTGGTTTTCCTGTGTCTGCGAGTCCGCCGGTGTGTGTGAATGCGGATTCGTGTAAACCGCCTGTTTCGCCGCAGCCTGGGGTGTTTGGTGCGCCGGCGAGCGCGACGTTCTCTGGTGCGGGTAATATTCAGGTGGTCGCGCGGGTAGTGAAACCGAAGGCGAAACCCAAGCCCAAGCCGAAGTCTAGGGTTTGTAGGAGGGGCTTTACCAGGAAGCGTGGGAAGTGCGTGAAGAGTAAGCCGAGGAGGAGTGTTGGGGGTCGTTTGGTGGTTGCTTGGGTTGGGGGGAGGTAGGTTATGGTTAGGCGGCTTGTGTTGGTGCCTGTGTGTTTGGTGTTGTTCGTGGTGTTTTTGCCTGTTTCTCCTGTGATGGCTGAATGTTTTGGGTTGTCGGGTCGTGAAGGGTTTGGGTTGCAGAGTTTCGAAGTGGTGGCTGTGAATCGGGATGGGTCTGCGGATGTGCAGGCTGGTTCGCATCCTTATGCGCTTGTGACGAGCTTTGCGCTGAATGAATCAGCGTTCGACGCACAAGAAGAAAAATTTCTTGCGTCGGAAGGTTTGAAGGATGTTCAGGTGCAGTTGCCGCCGGGGTTTGTTGGGAATCCTACTGCGGTGCCGAGGTGTGGTTACCCGGCTTTTATCACCTCGTCGTGTCCGGATGATGCGGCGGTCGGTGAGGCGACGTTGGGGCTTGCCGAAGCTACTCTGGTTATGTGAGTCCGCGGACGCATAGGCGTGTGGGCCAGATTCTTTATTTTACTAATCCAGTATATAATGTGGAACCGCCGGGGGGCGTTCCGGACGAGCTTGGCATCCTCGCCAAGGGGTCTTACCCGGTGCTTGTGGACGCGTCGGTTCGCACGGGTGGAGACTATGGGATCACGATAAATGCTCGTAATATCACCGAGGCTCTCGTAATAGCGAGCGTAAAGGTGACGGTTTGGGGGGTGCCGGCGGACCCGAGTCATGATGCGCTTCGCGGGAAATGCCTTGGTGAAGCGGAAAGCACCCGTGAACAAGCAGAAGACGGATCGCCTCATGATGAAGAAAAGTCGGTTTGTCCCGATCCGGAATTGGAAGCTCCGGGGGCGTTGCCGGTGGAGCCGTTTCTGACGAACCCGACGTCTTGTGGGGAAGCACGAGAAGCGAAGCTGAGCGTTGATGGCTGGAATCGTCCGGGTAACTTTACGACCGGTGAAAACATCATTTCGTTGGGGTGGGCGTTGCCGCCGTTGACGGGTTGCGAAAAGCTTGATTTCAGCCCGTCGCTCAGTGTTACGCCGGATGGTTGGCGGGGAGCACTCCGGGGAGCACACCGACGGGGTTGAATGTCGGGGTGCGGGTCGCGCAGGAATCCACGGCGAATCCGGCTGGGTTGGGGGAGGCCGATATCAGGGACACGACGGTCACGCTGCCTGCGGGGATGCAGGTCAGCCCGAGCGCGGCGGATGGTCTGCAGGCGTGCTCGAACGCGCAGATCGGCTTTCTGGGTGTGAACCCTGGGTCGGGGGTGGATGAATTCACCGACAGTCCGCCGGGGTGTCCTGATGCGTCGAAGATCGCGAATGTCAGGATCGCTACGCCGTTGTTGGAACACGAATTGAAAGGTTCGGTGTATTTGGCGGCACCACAGAACTTCGCGGGTGTTCCGGAAAACCCGTTTTCCTCGCTCGTGGCGATGTATCTGGTCGCTGAAGAACCGGCGACTGGTGTGCTGGTCAAGCTCCCGGGCCGCGTGGAACTCGGCGAACCGGGTGTGAGTAACGGTCTCGTGCCGGGGCAGATCAGGACGACGTTCCAGAACACGCCGCAGCTCCCGTTCAGCGACCTGGAGCTTGAATTCTTCGGGACGGATAGGGCGCCGTTGGCGACCCCGGCGTTGTGCGGGGCGTATGAAACACGGTCGTCGTTTGTGCCGTGGTCGGGTACGGCGGCGGTGGATCCGTCTTCGAGCTTCCAGGTCACCTCGGGTCCTGGGGGGGCGCCGTGCGCGGATCCGTTGCCGTTCGCGCCGTCGTTGACGGGCGGCTCGACGAACGTCCAGGCGGGGGCGCCGAGTCCGTTGGCGACGACGATCAGCCGTGAAGATGGCCAGCAGGACATTCAGACGGTGCAGTTGCGTCTCCCTGCGGGTCTGTCCGGCATTTTGAGCGGCGTGAAGCTTTGCGCTGAAGCGCAGGCGAACGCGGGGACGTGTGGCGCGGAAAGCCTGGTCGGGGAAACGATCGTCAGCGTCGGCCTGGGCAACGACCCGTTCACGGTCACCGGCGGGAAGGTCTACATCACCGAAAAATACGAGGGTGCCCCGTTCGGTTTGTCGATCGTGAACCCGGCGACGGCTGGGCCGTTCGTGCTGCAGGAAGGAAGGCCGGTCGTGGTTCGCGGCAAGCTTGAACTGGACCCGCATACCACTGCGCTGACGTTTACGAGCAACAGCGAAAGCGAGGGGTACGCGATCCCGCACATCATTGAGGGTATCCCGTTGCAGATCAAGCATGTTTATGTCACGATCAACCGGCCCGGGTTCACGTTCAACCCGACCAGCTGCGACAAGACGCAGATCACGGGGAGTATCGGCAGCGATACCGGTGTCAGCTCGCCGGTGTCGGTGCCCTACCAGGTCACTAACTGCGGGATCCTCGGGTTCGCACCGAAATTCAAGGTGTCGACGTCGGCGAAGACGAGCAGGACGAACGGGGCGAGCCTGAACGTGAAGCTGTCCTACCCGACGGCGGCGTTTGGTAGCCAGGCGAACATCGCGATGGTCGCGGTGAACCTGCCCAAACAGCTTCCGTCGCGCTTGAAGACGCTGCAGAAAGCGTGCACCGCCGCTCAGTTCGCATCGAACCCGGCGGGGTGTCCGGCGGCGTCGATCGTGGGGCACGCGAAGGTGATCACGCCGTTGCTGCCCGTCCCGTTGGAAGGACCGGCGTATTTCGTCAGCTACGGAGGCGAAGCTTTCCCGAGCCTGATCATCGTCCTGCAGGGCTACGGTGTCACGGTCGACCTGGTGGGCACTACGTTCATCAATAAGCACAACGTTACGAGCAGCACGTTCAAGACGGTCCCCGACCAGCCGTTCAGCACCTTCGAATTGAACCTGCCGGAGGGGCCGTACTCCGCGCTCACGACCGAAGAAAAAACCAGTCTCTGCAAGTCGAAACTGGTGATGCCTACCGTTTTTGTCGCGCAGGACGGGACGGAACAACACCAGAACACCAGGATCGGTGTGAGTGGCTGCCCGAAGAAAAAGCTTACCCGGAAAACCAAACCGACGAAGAAGACCAGCAAGAAGCACAGGTAGCGGCAGCACAAATCGGCCCGTCGGCCGTTGGTGGACGGGCACCAGTGATTTCGAAAGGAAGGGAAGTAAATGCGAAATCGCATTCGTAGCACGCTATTGGTATCGGTCGCGCTAGTCGCGGCACTTTCGGTGCTCGGTGTTTCCTCGGCGTTGGCGACACCGAAAGGCGAATACGCCGTGTTCGCGCAGTGCCCGACGAGCAATGGAGAAGTGACTGGTTGCCTTGTTTCGCGTAGCGAAAGTGGGCATATCACGATCGGTAAACAGGAAGTGCCGATCGTCAAAACGCAGACGCTGCAGGGCGGCACCGAAAATATAGGCGGTGGCGTGAAAAGGATGGTAGGCGCGTTGAACGGGGAAACGCTGACGAAAACTCCGCAGAAAGTCCCCGGTGGGATCACCGGCCTCGTTGAATGCGACAAGATCACCGGCGAAGGGTTCTGGGAAAAACTCGAGCGCGGCACGTGCGAATTCTTCTTCGAAAACAAATATACCGGGGTGGAAGCCACAACCGAACTCGCAGCTCCGGCCAGCTCGGTGACGTTGAATCTACTGAACGCCGAGATCGAAAACGGGACCGCGCTGACACTCCCGATCAAGGTCAAGCTCGAAAACCCGCTGCTCGGCAACGAATGCTATATCGGCTCCAACTCGAACCCAATCACACTGCACCTCACAACCGGAACATCGGGCTCCGCCAAAGGCAAATTCGGTGAGCCCGAATCAAAGGCCGAAGGTGGCATCCTCGCCGTCAAATACAACACCCTCGTCGATGGCACCTTCTCAGCACCAGAAGCCACCGGCTGCGGCGAATTCTTCTCGTTCCTAATCGACCCGATCATCAACTCAAAACTCGGGCTCCCCGCAGCATCAGGAACAAACACCGCCGTCCTCAACAACACAATCGAACTAGCCAACGCCGAACTCGTCAAAGAAAGCGAATAACAGCAGCAGCAAGCCTCAACGCAGTAGGCATCAAGGACGTAAGCACCAAGAAGACTGATGCACCTGGGGTCCGCCGCCATGCGGCGGACCCCAACGCCTATACGCCCAAGCATGACCGGCAGTCGGCGGTTCACCGGGGCGGCGGCGCACGGCGCTCGAGGAGATCCTACGCAGGCGCCCGCAGAGCACCAAGGAGCCGATCGAGACCCGTGGCATCGGCCCCGCCTTCCGAGAGACGCACGGTGGGTCCCTGCTGGAAACATTGAACGAGATCGGCATCCTGCGAGCCCCAGAACCCGATTTGCCCGCAAATAGCGGACTTTCCGTAAGCGTTCAGTGGGTTGGGGGGGGCATGGCTCTGTCTCGTCGAATATGGGGATGTGGACCGGGTTGAGGCGGAAGCGATCTATGATGCTGGCCGCGAGGCGGTTGTCGAGGTGCTTTTGCGTATGGACGCGCAGATCCAGGCGTTGACTGAGCGGGTGGCGAGGCAGGATCGAGCGGATCGCGCAGCTGGAGCGGCGTTTGGGTCGTAGCTCGCGGAATAGCTCGCGGCCGCCGAGTTCTGATTCGCCGAGCACGCTAGCGAGGCGCGGGAAGGATTCCTCCGGGCGTGAGCGTGGCGCTCAGCGTGGCCATGAGGGGCGCGGCAGGGATTTGCTGCCTGCGTGTGCGGTGGATGAGGTGATCGAGCACTGGCCCGAGTGCTGCGGCTGTAGTCACGCCTTCGCGGAGGGGGAGCTTGTCGCGGTCGGCGAGCCGGCGCGCTGGCAGGTGGAAGAGCTGCCGGTGATGACGGTGCGCGTGATAGAGCACCGTGCTCAGCGTGTGTGCTGCCCGGCCTGTGGCGCTCACACGCGGGCGACGCTGCCTGCGGCGGTCGCCCGTAGCGCGTTCGGCCCGCGCCTGCAGGCCGCGATCACGACCCTGTCGGTGCGCAACCGTATCTCCAGGCGCGATGTGGTGGAGCTGCACGGAAGAGTTGTTCTGCGCGAGGATCAGCGTGGGCGCGGTGGACGCGATCCTTGCTCGCGCGAGCGAGGCGCTCAGCCGAGCCGCACGCCGACCTGCTGGGCAGCTTCGCGGTGCCCCGAGCGGTAAACATGGACGAGACGGGTGGCGCACCGCGGGTAAGCGCCGCGCGCTTTGGGGCATCTTCGACCGGCGCTACGCGTACCTTCATATCGCGTCCGACCGGCACGAGGATCACGCAAAGGGTCTGCTCGCTGATACCAAGACGATCGTGACTTCCGATCGCTGGTGGGCTTACGCGCACTTGCCGTTGGCGCGCCGCCAGCTCTGCTGGGCGCACCTGCGCCGGGATTTCACCGCGCACGCCGAAGGCTTGGCAGCCGAGAAAGAGTTCGGCGACCACGGCCTCGCCTCTGTGAGCGCGTCTTCTGGGCCTGGGAGGTCTTCCAGAGCACCAGCGAGCGCCGCGAGTTGAAGCGCACCATCCGCCGCCTGCAACGCAAATACAAGCCGATCATCTGCGGCTACGCCTCAAAGAGGGCGCGTAACAAGCGCTGCTGCGGCATGGCACGCAACCTGCTGAAGGCGTGGCCAGCGCTGTGGACCTTCGCCGCCCACGACGGTGTGCAGCCAACCAACAACCACGCCGAGCGCGCTCTACGCAGCGCGGTCATCTACCGCAAGCTCTCCCTCGGAAGCCAATCCCAGAGCGGCGAGCAGCGCACCGCACGGCTCCTCTCGGCACACACGACCTGCCGCCTACAAGGACGCTCACTGTTCATCTACCTCACCGACGCGCTCACCGCCCACGCCCGCGGAGATCCCACGCCGCTGCTCACCTAAGGGCCTATCCCTGTAGGAGGGATTCTGCTCGGTCGTGGCGAACTTGGGTGTCTGATCTGTTGATCGGACATAGGAGGTTGGAGATGGGTTTGGTCGACCGCGATGATGGCTGGCGGATGCCGGACTGGTTGTGGGAGCGGGTCGAGCCTTTGCTGCCGGTTGCGCCCGAGCATCCGCTGGGAACTCACCGGCGTGGTCTGCCCAAGCGCCAGGTGATGGACGCGATCTTGCTCGTGCTGCGTACTGGCATGCAGTGGAACGCGCTGGACGTGACCGGGGTGTGTAACTCCTCTACTGCGCACCGGCGCTTTCAGGAGTGGGAGCGGGCGGGGGTCTTCCACGAGATTTGGCGCCAGGGTCTGCTCGACTACGACGTGCAGGTCGGTATCGACTGGTCGTGGCTGGCAGCGGACGGTGCGATGAGCAAGGCGCCGCTCGGCGGGCCGAAGACGGGTCCCAATCCCACTGACAGGGCCAAGGGGGGGCGAAGCGCTCGCTCCTCGTCGAGGCGCGTGGGATCCCGGTCGGGATCGCTCACGACGGCGCGAACCGCAACGATCACAAGCTGCTGAAGGAGACGCTCGACTCGGTCCCGGTCGAGCGTCCAAAACCAACCAAGGCCGACCCCCAAGGACTCTGCCTGGACAAGGGCTACGACTTCCCTGTCGTCCGGGAGCTGCTCGAAGACCGCGAATTCACACCACACATCCGCACTCGCGGCGAGGAGATCGATCTCAAGTCCCGCAACCCGGACTGGCGAGCGCGGCGGTGGGTCGTCGAGGCCTGTCACTCATGGCTCAACCGCAACCGGGCAATCCTGATCCGCTGGTCCAAGAAGGAGGAGAACCACCTCGCCCTCCTCCAGCTCGCCAGCGGCATGATCGCCTTCAAGCGAGCGCACGCCGCACGAACAGCAACCGCCCTACAGGGATAGGCCCTAAGCAGCCCAACCCACTGAACGCTTACCAAATACTGTCGATTTGCAGGGCTTTCGAGTGGCGAGAGGCGGACTTGAACCGCCGACACCTCGATTTTCAGTCGAGTGCTCTACCAGCTGAGCTATCTCGCCGGGACCACGATCCTAGCGCCTCAGTAGGGGTTGAGCTACTGCGGCGGGCTGTCCTCGCGGCCCACCGATACGGGCTGTCGTCGTCGCATTGTCGCGGGCACGACCGCGCGCGGACGGGTGGAAGTCAGGTCGTTAGAGTGGCGCCCGGAATGACGGACGAGGGAACTTGACGAGCTGATACTTGGTCGACGAGGAGCCGGCGGGAAGCCGCCCACGTGAACCTCAGTGCCGCGGCGACTTCGTGGCGTTGGTGATGATGTGCTCGCACGCGTGCTTTTCGTCCTCTGCGCAAGTCTCGATCGCGACGACTCGCGCACCTGCTCGCGTAGGGAACGCGCAAGTCTGGCGTCGCGGCTGCCTCGCGCTCACAATGGTCGTGGAAGCAGGCGTGAGCGGGTCCACCATACTGCTCATGCGGTGGGTGTGCCGTCCACGCCGGGGGCGCTCCAGAGGTAGCGCCAGCTCGCGAACTACTATGTCACCTGGAATGCAGAGTGAAGCCGCTCGGCGAGCACTTCGTACTCCCGGCGGTCCCAGCCGTTGTACGAGATCACGTGGTTCAGCGCGTCGCAGAACGAGGCGGTCGCCACGCCGCAGGGCGGTCATGGTCTACGGCTCCCGCGGTTGACGCTAGCCCCCGTTTGCCTCTCGCGCTCGACGACTTCCCACCGTTCGGTGTGCTATGTAGGCAGTCGGGTGACAGAGGTTTGACACGCGGTCGTATACGCCTCGAACGTCAGGAATCGGCACCTCGGTCGTGAGCCTGGTCACGAGCGCGTTTGATCGACGCACCCACTTGCGGGTCGTTTCTAGGCTATGTAGACTCCCACGTATGCCCAAAATGAGTTTGCAGACGCAGGCGATCCTCGCAGCCCTGCTGGAGGACGTAACCGAACCGCATTACGGACTGGAGATGGCTAAGGCCGCAGAACTTCCCAGCGGGACGATTACCCTGCGCTGGCTCGCCTTGAGCGTGAAGGCTGGGTGGAAAGCGAACGAGAGGATATTGATGCTTCGATAGCCGGTCGTCCGCCATGACGCTACTATCGCCTCACCGGCGATGGCGAACGTGTTGCGAAGGCTGAAATCGCCAGTACGGTCAGCCGACTTCAGCCGAGAACGCGCCAGGGAAGGATAGCTCCAGCATGAGTTGGTTCGTGATCGCGGTAGTAGCCGCCGGGCTTAACGTGATCGTTGCCGACTCTTCCGACTGGTTCCCTTGGATTGCCAGACGGCTCATTCGCCGAGCAGTTCGGCAGCTCCCACCCGATTCGCGGGAGCGCTATGAGGATGAGTGGCTGGCGGAGCTTCAGGCCCTTCCGGGTCGTGGGATCTCGTCCCTTATCTTTGCCGTTCGAATACACATCGGTGCGTCACGAGTTCGGCAGGAGATCACGGGACGATCACAGCCGGGTCCTGTCAGCCGCGGCATGGTGTTCAAGCACGCCTTCGACCGCCTCTTTGCATTTGTGTTGCTGGTGACACTCTTGCCGGTGCTGCTCTGCTCAGCACTGGCGGTGCGCCTCACCTCGCGCGGGCCGGTGCTCTCCCGTCAGCGCAGTGTGGGTCGTGACGGCGAGGTGTTCGACCTATACAGATTCCGCTCTATGCATATGGGACCGCCGCAGAGCACGACGCTGAACGATGACGACAACACCGCGATCGACTTCCTGCCGGGTGGGGACACCGCCCCGGGTGGCATCGAGGGCGAGGGCCGCCGCACGTTCGTCGGTCGCATCATGCGTCACACCTCGATCGATGAGCTGCCGCAGTTCCTGAACGTGTTGCGCGGGGAGATGAGCATCATCGGGCCGCGTCCGGAGCGTCCCGAGTTCGTGGAGCTGTTCGAGCACGATGTCACGCGCTACGGCGATCGCCACGTCAAGTCTGGCATCACCGGCTGGGCGCAGGTGCACGGGCTGCGCGGCCAGACCTCGCTGGCCGAGCGCGTGGAGTGGGACAACTACTACATCGCCCACTGGTCGCTCGGTCTGGACGTGAAGATCCTCGCGCTGACGTTCGCCGCACTGTTCCGCAACGCGGAGTGACCTCATTAGACCTTATGGACTGCCGGTCGCTCGGCGGTTGAGTCAGGGTCGGTCGGCACCCCGCGCATAGGTTGTGCGGGGACTGGGCGTCGGGGTGCACCCGGCGCCGACACCCCAGCTATGGGAGGTGCCGACCATGTCGGAGAGTATGGCTCTGGTAGGGCTTGATGTGCATCAGGCGCAGTCGGTCGCGGCGGTGCTCGATCCGGCGAGCGGTGAGCTGCGTGTGGAGCGGCTGCGTGGCGCGCCGGGTGATGTGGCGCTCGCGTTCCTTGAGGGGCTCGGCCGGCCGGTGCGAGCGGTGTACGAGGCCGGGCCGACGGGGTTTGGGCTCGCTCGCGCTGCGGTGGGACGTGGTCTGGATGTGCGGGTCGTCGCGCCGGGGTCGATCCCCAGGGCGCCGGGGGATCGCGTGAAGACTGACCGGCGGGACGCGAAGCGGCTCGTGCGGTTGTTCGCGGCTGGAGAATTGTCGTTCGCGTTCGTGCCGAGCGAGGAGGACGAGCGTTTCCGTGATCTGGTGCGCTGCATCGAGGATGCCCGTAAGGATCTGATGCGCTCGCGTCACCGCCTGTCGAAGTTCTTGCTGCGCCGCGGGCTGCGGTACGCGGGGCGCGCATGGACGCAGCCGTATGGGCGCTGGCTGCGTAACCTCACCTTCGAGGACGCGCTCTCTCGTGCGACGTTCGTCGACTACTGCGCCAGCGTGGAGGGCCTCGCGCAGCGCCGCCAGGCGCTGACCGGCGTGCTCCAGGAGGCAGTCCCCGCGTCCCAGTCACGCGCAGGCGGTCGCGAGGTTGCGCTGCTTCCGCGGGATCGACACGCTCTCGGCGGCCGGGCTGTGCGCCGAGGTCGGCAGCTTCGAGCGGTTCGCCAAGCCGAGCCTGCTCTCGGGGTTCCTCGGGATCGTGCCGAGCGAGTACACCTCCGACAGCAAGCGCGTGCAGGGCTCGATCACGAAGGCCGGCCCGCCGCACGCGCGCAGGCTACTCGTCGAGGCCGCGCACCACTACCGTCACCGTCCCGCTGTCGGGGAGGGCATCGCCGCTCGCCAGGCCGGCCAGGACCCCAGGGTCGTGCAGATCGCCTGGCGCGCACAGCAACGCCTCCACGGACGCTGGACACACCTCGGTAAGCGTCGCGGTAAACACACCGGCACCGTCGCGGTCGCGTGCGCCCGCGAGCTCGCCGCATTCTGCTGGGAGGCCGCCACACTCAACTGAGAACACCACACCACATATCTCGCGCGCCGGCGGCTGCCGGGGCGCACACGAGCACCCACGAAGGCCGCTACGTCGCCATCCACGGGCCCGCGAACACGGGCTATGGGCAACCCAGCCACCCTGGCCGGGCGGCGCCCGCTTTTAGAATGCAAGCCCGGCGACGAACAAGGTCTTGAGGTAACCAGCCCTCGTATATGAGCCTGACCAGACACGGTCGAACACGTCGGCCCTCCGCTCGTGGCGCCCCGGGAGCCGCCCCCGCCACCATGCCCGGACATCATGTTCCGCCCCGCCGCTCGCCGACCCGCGCGAGAAGCACCGAGCGATCACCCAACGCGTACGGACGGTACCCAACAACAAACGAAAAAGGCGGCGACTAAGGCCGCCCGATGGGCGGCGAATCCCCATTATCTGCCCCACAAACGCGAGCGCCGCCAGCGTCAAGGCCAAGCCCTACGGGCGGCCTCCGGCCGGCCCTTGACCCCGGCTCCATCGGTCTCCCTCACGTCTCCTCGGCGCCCAACCACGATGCCGATCAACACTCCACACGAACAACCCCAACGCCCCTTGACAAACCCTCATCCATATGAGCCCGGATTATCGGATTATCGAACCGACAATCCAGGTCAGCCTCCCTCCCCAACTGGGCAGCCCCATAGGTTCAGATGCTGCTCCAGTCGGCGAGCCAGGTCATGCCCGACTCGCCTACCTACTCGTCGCCGTGCCAAAAGCGAATGTTGGCACGCTCTTGCTCTTCGGGATGCGAGTGTCTGCTGACCATCTCTGGAGATGCCCGCAATGGACGAGCCGCGGCGGTCTTGCCGACGCTCCGCGCATTGCTGACTCCGCAGGGCGAAGCAGGAGCGCCTCTGTCGGCGCTCCTGCCTCAGTGATGATCTGTGGCTCAGAGCTGGAGCCCAGCGCTGGCGGGCATCATCGGTGCTCGCCGTGAGCTGACGGCCGCGATGATCTCCTCGGTATCGATCCCCTGGAGGTAGATCGAGGTCGTGCCGAGGTTGACGTGGCCGAGCTGGCGCTGGATGATGTTCAGCGGCACTCCCTCGCGCGCGAGCTCCACCGCATGGGCATGGCGTAGCTGGTGCGGCGCAAATCGACGCCGTATCCCGGCCCGAGCGGCGAGACGGCGTAGCTCGCTGCGCACCGCCGCGCTCGACCACGGCCTGCCGCGCGTCGGCCCGTCGACGACGCAGAACATCGGCCCGATTGGCAGCTCGACGCGCGCGGCGAGCCACGGCCGGATCTGCTCCCAGCCCCAGGCGTCCATGCCGATCTCCCGGCGCCGACCACCCTTGCCGTTCCGTACGAGCACAGAGCCGCGTTGTGGGTCGAGATCGCGTTCGCTCAGCGTGAGCGCCTCCTGAATGCGCAATCCACTGCGCCAGAGCACGATGATCAGGGCACGCAGGCGAGCGCCGTGGCGGTCGGTGCCAGCCTCGCGCATTACCGCGATGATCTCCTGCACCGTGGGTGGGTCGGCCGGGTATCGCAACCCCTTGTTGCGCGGCGGTCGCCCAGCGTGGTAGCCGGGCATCGTCGCGGGCGAGCGACGACGTCCAGCAGAATCAAGAACAGTCGAGGCAGTCATGGGAATCCTCCTCCCATCGAAGATCGCTAGATCCCACCGCTCTACCAGCCGTGGGCGGGGGGACGACCGCCCTCCCTGGAGCCGAGCGCCTGGCGAGCGCCGAGACGAACACCGACACCGCCAGCGCTCGTCCGCAGCAGGCACCTGCTCGGCGGTAGCGCCGACGCTGCTCGGCTCTCAAATGCGACAGTCATGCACACCGCGCGCACGCGTTAGCGTGCGCGTGCGTGTTCTCGGGCTTCAGTCCCTCTCATCGCGGCGGCTCCGGACCGCCCCTGCTCTGCCTGCACGGGTTCATGGACACGTGGCGCACGTGGGAGCTGGTATTGCCGGCATTGGAGCGCCGTCACGACACGCTCGCGTTGACGCTTCCCGGGCACGCGGGAGGGCCTCCGATCAGGGGCAAGGTCAGCACGGACGCGGTCGTCGATGCCGTTGAACGCGCGATGAACGCCGCCGGGTTTGGGGTCGCACACTTCGTGGGCAACTCGCTTGGTGGTTATCTCGCGTTTCGGCTTGCCGCCCGCGGGCGCGCGGCAAGCGTCGTCGCGTTTGCGCCAGCCGGTGGATGGGCGCCGAGCGATCGTTCATACGAGGCTCTGCTCGACGCTCAGCGGATGCTTAAGGAACAGATGGAGGCGGCCGCGCCGCAAGCCGAGGCGATGGTCGCCACTCCTGTGGGGCGGCGCCGCGCGTCGCAGCTCATCACAACCAACTTCGAGCATATTCCGCCCGACCTTCTCGCGCATCAGATGCTCGGTATCGCCAGCTGCACGGCGGCAGTTCCGCTGATCGAGAACGCGCTACACGAGGGCTGGACGCTGGACGCCGAGAAGGTCACGTGCCCTGTGCGAATCGTGTGGGGAACGGCCGACAAGCTTCTGCCCTGGCCCCAGGCCGCTGCTCGCTACGCCGAAGACTGGCTGCCGCAGGCTGACTGGGTGATGCTCGACGGGATCGGTCACTGCCCCCAACTTGATGTGCCCGTCGAGGCGGCGCAGCTGACCCTCGACTTCTCCTCGCTGTGAACCTGTTGGCCACCGCGACGGCCACCCAGGCAACCCTCCGGCTTGAGGCCACGGTGAATCGGCAATCCGCGCTGGGCGATCCTCCGCCCACCGAGTCCACCCTACATCTCAGTCGTCTCACGAGGCGCAGCCAGCCGACGCGGCTCCTCACGCATGAATGCGAGCGCGCGACCGATGCACCTCGCGCTGTCGCATCGGACGACAAGCGGCCCTCTGTCTCGGCACCGGCGGGGCGCCTGCTGGCCGCCAAGAGCGAGCGTATCCGTCTGCCGAATACGTCGCCGAACTTCCGAGCCAGAGCGCTAAGGCCAAGGCCGCGGCGTTTCAGAACAGGACGGTGCGGCGGGCGGCTTGGCGGCAGCGAATAGCACCTCCGGGGTCTTGTTGCGCGCGTTGTTGAACGCGAGCGGCAGCGGCCGAACGGTCACGCGGGCGGAGTCGAGCACCCGGCAGAACGACAGCGCCTCGGCGTGCCTGATCCGACTGCGAGCATCGGATCTATGAAGGGCCGATTAGCTCGGCGACGTGCTGGACCATCGTCGCCGTGACGAGTAGCGCAGCGTGAGCGGTCGCTGCTTCGAGCCGGTCGCGGCTGTCGATGTGATGCGCGCCGCTCGTGAGATTGACGAGCGCCGTCCAGATCGAGTCGAGGAACTCGATCCGAGGGTCTTCTCCGTCGGTGCCTAGACGCCGGGCTACCGCGGCAGCTACGTGCTCGCCGTCGTGCTGGCGGACGGCTCGCTCGACGTAGGTGCGGACGTCTCGGCACTTTTGGATGCACTCGCGCCATTCCGCGCGGTCGTAAGCGCGGCTTGCTTCGTTGTAGGAGACGACTGCCTCGGGTCCGAGTGGACCGTCGGCGGAGGGCAGCCGCACCGCCACGAGGCGCTGTCGGTCGTGACCGAGCGCCGGTGCGATCTCCCGCGCCCAGTGCTCCCGAGCGATCGGCACGACGAGTTCATCCGTCAGAGACTTCCCGAACGGCACGAGGCCGAGGGTGCCCGTCTCATTTACGTCGTTGGGGAAGTTCGGTGCGATCCCCAGCCGCGCGTCCAGGAGCATCGTCAGCTCAGCGTGCGGCCCCGGCGCGATCTGGAAGTGCTCATCCAGCGCGCGGAGGCCGTGGTCGAGCAGGTCGAAGCGAAGGTCAACTCGATGTGGATTACCGCGCCCTTCTTCTGACACCAGGAACCCTGTGCGGGCGGTTCCGTTGTGGACCACGGCCGGTAGGCCAAGGCGGCGGCGGGCGCCTTGCGCGGGATGCGTCCACAGAGTCGCCTCCAGGCGATCGAGCATGACTCTCGCGCCATCGCGCTCGAAGAGTTCTACCGACACCGGCACGATCAGCGCCGGAGCCAGCGCCTCGGTGTCGCCGCGCACCTCTGACGGGACCACGGAGAGGCGGCCCGCTGGCGTGTTCGTTACTCGGATAGTCGCCTCGGTCATCCCAGGCAGCTTTGCAGGTAGAAGAAGCACCGCACAGCTAAAGCGCTTTGCCTTCCGAGTTGGTGCGCAGCGTCAGCACGACGCCGAGCCCGCCGGCAGTGCTGGCGACCCCGGCGCTGTCGCCGAGCATGGCGCATAGGACAAGCCCGATCGCCAGCGCTACAACGGCCACCAGGTCGAGTACGGCTCGGTCGAGCACGAGTTGTCGACGGCGGCGTGCAGGTTTCGCGTCACGTCTCGCTTCCCTGGTCTTCTTTGGATGTCGATTTTGTTCTTTCACAGGCATTACGGACGAGGGCACCCGAATAATCAAGTGGCTGGCAAAGGGTAAGTCTGCGCCGGATTCGTAACCCCTCGATGCACGACCCGTCCGGCCAGGACAGGGCGCCGAGTCGGCCAGGAATGCCGCTGAAAACGGCCGTTTGCGTGATCGGCGTGGCTGGGACGAGGGATCGCCGTAGACCTCGTTCACTACGCCGTGCTTCATCACGACCGCCTCGCTGCGGACTTTGACCAGCGCGCGCGGCCCGGTGGCTTAGGCGAGGAGGTCGTCGATTGCTTCTGGCAGCTCGCCAGGCTCGTCAACGATCCGGTCGGCGCGCGCATTGGCCAGCTCATCGCGGGTGCCGATGCCCCAGGACACGCCGACGGCGGGGATGCCACAGGCGTGCGCGCCGAGGATGTCGAAGGAGCGGTCGCCGACCATGACCGCGTGCGAGGTGCCGATTGCGGAGAGCGCGGAGCGGATCGTGGCTGCCTTGTCCTCGTGGTGTGCGGCGAGGTCGGGGGCGGCGACGTGATCGAGGGCGCCGCGAAGGTCGAGCGCCGTCAGCAGGGGCTCGGCGAAAGCGAGTGGCTTGGACGTGGCGACGGCGAGCAGGTGCCGCTCGCCCAGTACTCCGAGCACGGCGGGGATGCCGTCGAACACGGTCGTTTCCCGTAGCGAAGCGTCGCGGTATCTCGCTCTGTAGCTCGCCAGACACGCCAGCACGGCCGGCGAGTCCGGGGGCTGCCCGGTGAGCTCGGCGAACGCGAGCGTGAGCTGGGGGCCGATGAACCGCTCCAGCGACGCGAGGTTCGGCTGCGGGAAGTCCTGCTCGGCGAGGGCGTGGCTGATGGACCGGCTGATCGCGGTGCGGGAATCAACGAGCACACCGTCGAGGTCGAGCAGGACCGCTGTTGTCTCGCTCGCCATATCGAGGCTGTTATGCGGGCTGGGGGGTGCGCCGGAACCAGCCGACCGCGCCGCAGATTGCGTAGATGATGGCGAGAGTAATCAGCATCCACTTGATGCTGGAGCAGACCGTCGCGAGCAAAGGCGCTGTATTGCCGCCGTTGCCGGCGAGCGCGATCAGCAGGAACACGTTTTCGATTGCGTCGAAGCAGGCCGCCGTGGCGGCGAAGAACGGCACGATCTGCCCGGCCGCGGCGAGGCGCCGCCAGCCTTGCCGGGCCGAGAGGTCTCTGGTGGCAAGCCCGGCGAGCGTGAAGAACCCGCCGTAGCTGACCATGTAGGCGTAGTCCACGATCAGCGATACGCGCGCGGCGTGCCGGCCGGCCGGACCCCATTCCGCGAGTAGCTGACTCACCCGTGCCTTCGTCGCGGCGAACTCGAACGCGAGGATTCCCGGTGCGCCTGCGTGCTCCATCGGCCGTTCGAGCAGAACACCAACCACGGTCAGCACGACCGTCGCGGTGCCGAGGACGATCATCCAGTGCTTGCGGCTCATCCAGAGCCTCGGCCGCGATCCTGGTCTCTGCAGGCGCGTAGTCACGCGCGAAACCCTATCCGCAGGGCCTCCCCGGGCAGACGGCCGCGTTGACTACGGGAGCGCCGACGAGCCCGTGCGGCGGGCGCGTGTGCCGTGGGTTTGGAGCGGGCGATGGTGTGCGCGTCCAGCCGCGGGTCAGGCTGGAAGTCCAACTTGCCGAAAAGAACTAGGTAGGTAAGGGGACGTCTATGAAGCCAGCGCATGCAAAAGGCGATCAGCCCGCTGCTGCTCCGTTTTCGGAGGGTTCGCTGGAGGCTGCTCGGAGGGAAATTCGTTGTCTCCCGGAGGGTGCTGTTCGCATGAACCTATTGATGGCGAGTTCAGCCCAAACGATCACCAGGCCCCGGCTGATGGGGCTGCCGTTGGTCTCGCGCGCGAGCACGCGGTGGATCGTCCGGGCGCCCGGCCGCAGCGGGGTGCTTTCCCCGGACGAGGCCGCCCACGCCCTACAGGCCCGCCGCGCCGAGCTGCGCGCCGCGGTCGACCGGCGCAAGGACGCCCGCTTCTTGAGCCAAGGGGTGCGCGATGAAGTCGTGGACGAAGCGATCGCGGTCGTGGTGATGTCCCGCAAGCCGATCCAGAACGAAGAACACCTGCAGGGCGCGTTCTGGACCTCCGTCGGGTATCTCGTGGGTGAGCGCAGGGCCGGCCGCCACGAGCTGCGCGTTGGGTCACAGCGCCGTGTTGCGTTCGAGCCGCTGGAAGGCGAGCTCGCCGGGGAGGACGAGCCGTTTGACTTCGTGGAAGCTCGCGATCGTGTCCTGCGCGCCCTGGACCTGGTCTCCCAGCTGGATCCGCTGGAGCGCCGGGTGCTCGCGATCATGGGCGGCTACGGCGTCGGCGTGAAGCGTGCCGCGAAGGCCCTGGGCTTGCCGATCAAGACGGTGCTCGCGGCCTCGCGCAGCGCGAATCGCAAGCTCGACCACGTCACCGCGATCCTGGCGGCTGGACGGATGTGCGAGTACCGCGCCGGGGCGCTGCACGCGCTCGCCGACGGCACGGCGCTGGAGGAAGAGGCCAAGATCGCGCAGGCGCACATGGACGCCTGCAGCGCGTGCCGGCGCGAGCATGTCCTGCTCGTCCGCGAAATGGCAAGCGCCCAGTACAAGCGCGCCGCGAGCGCCGCCCTGCTACCCGCGCCGGTCGCGCTGCCACACGCCCACGGGTGGCTTGAGCGGCTACTCAGCCTCGCGCACAGCAGCCGAGTGCCCGGCGGCAGCGCGAGCGCCGAGCGGGCCGGACTCATGCTCGGCGGCGGAGCCGGCGCGAAGGTCGCCGTTGCGGCGGGCGTCGGCGTGCTCGCGGTCGCTGGTGCCGGCGTCAGCGCCATCCACTCCCTCCAAGGGCAGCCCGCCCCGACCCCGCACCGCCACAGCGTCTCGCATCCACTCGCGCGCACCACGATCCCGACCGCTACCAGCATCGCGCCGTCCAGCGAGCCGGGCGCGCTGCCCGCCACTCTGGCAGCCTCCCCGAAGCCCAGCACCCGGCGGATCACGGATCGGGCGCCAAGCTTGCGGCCACCCAGCCGCGGCCTTGGATATCTCGCGATCGGCGGCTCGCCAGCCACCACCACGAGCACCGCGGCGACGGCGAGAGCCGCGAGCACAGCTACAAGCAGCGAAACGGGACAGGGCGAAGGCCAGTCCTCGACGCCACCGACACCGACCGGAGGCGGAAGCCTCAACTACCTCGGCCGCTGAGAACCGATGCGACCACAGCACTGGAAAGGACTCCGAGCATGACCAGCACCCCGACCCGTCCCCGAGCCGCCAGGCGGCTGATCGCGCTCGCCGTGACCACCACGGCTCTGCTGCTTCCTGGTGTCGCGTGGGGTGCTGAACCAACCCCGTCGCCGAAGCCCCACTACATGGCATTCACCTCCTGCCGCGAAGGCAGCGAATTCGCCGCTGAAGGTGACTGGCAGGCAGTGCAGGAGGGCACCTATCCGATCACCGAAGGGGCGTACTCGACCTGCGGCGAACCCGGCGGCGCATTGACGCTGCGCGACCAAGGCTCGGTGGACGACAGCCCAGGATCGGGACCGGCGTTTCTTCTGCGGCCTCCGGGGGTGATCGAAGCTGGCGTCATCCGCGGCGGCATCATGTCCCCGGAAGGCCAGGCGTTTATCGAGGTGCCTGGAACGTCGCCGCAATACCTCATCTTCTGCATCGCCGCGGAACTATGTAAGAGCTGGCGGACCTTCGAAGTGTCCGTGCCCGCCGGGGCCACGGAGCTGATGGCCGCCGCCCAATGCACCGAATCGCACAGCAGCGGCTTCTGCTCAACCTTGGCCACCAATGCCGAACTTCAGATCACAAGCTCCACGCTACTCGTGCGAAGCGAAGCGACCCCGGAAGCATCGAGCGTCGCCGGGTCGCTCACCGAAGGCCCGGTGAGCGGCAACGCAGCCCTCACCCTCACCGCGCACGAGAAGAACGGCACAGGCATCTACCGGGTCAGCGTCCTGATCGACGGGACACAGGTGTACTCCGCGACCCCGAACCTCAACGGCGGGTTCTGCGCCCCGCACGGCATCTACGACGGCGCGCTGCTCTTCCACGGCTCACAGCCCTGCCCGGCGGAAACTGCTGTCCGCATCGAAGTGCTGACAAGCTCCATCCCTGAAGGCCAGCACCGGGTCGAAGTCGACGTCGAAGATGCCGCCGGCAACCGCGCGATCGTCTTCGACAAGACGATCCAATTCGCCGCCCGCCCGGCCGCGCCGCTGAGCCCGCCGCCCATCGTGGTAGCCGCGCCCGAACGCGGCCCGTGTAACGGGGCGCCGTGCGTCGAAGCCGCCAACCTCACCGCAACCCCAGGCGAGGCGCGATCCTTCAATAAAGCGCTCAAGCGCTCGACCGTCACGCTCACCGGCCGCCTGGCGAGCGTGACGGGCACCTCGATCAAGGACGCGCAGGTCAAGCTCCTGCAGCAGATTGTCGGCTCCGCCACTGCGACCCAGGTGGCGACGGCGACCACGAGTGCCGACGGGTCGTGGTCGCTGAAGGCGCCCGCCGGCCCATCCAGGTTGCTGCGAGTCGCGTTCTATTCGCACACACTCGACGTCGTGCCGGCGGCGACGCTCGACTTTCACGAGAACGTTCCCGCAACCATCTCGATCCACGCCCCCCGGCACGTTCGCCTCGGCCAATTCTTCACATTCTCCGGGCAGCTCACCGGCGGCTACATCCCTCCCGGTGGAGAGGAAGTCCAGGTGCAGATCCAGTACGGCGGCCGGTGGCGCGAGCTACAGCTCGTGGACACCAACAGCCGCGGAAAGTGGAAGTACCGCTACGCCTTCACCCTGGAACCAGGCACCAGATGGGCGTTCCGCGCGATCGCCGTGCGCAACGGCAGCTACCCCTTCACAAGCCACGAAAGCGCCACCATCCACGTCGCCGTCCGCCGCTGAATAGGCCGCGCGCAAAATTGGCTGTCGCGTGCGAGCCGCAGCTCGCAGTCCTCCATATAGGGCCCGCTTTTCGCGGCCTGAAAGTCACCGAACGGAGGATTAGATGAACACCAAGCAAGCACCCCAACGTCGTGGCCGGCGCGGGCTAGCGGTCCTGGCGATCGCGGTGGTCGCCGCGCTCGCTGTGCCCGCCGCTGGCTGGGCGGACTCGATGACACTCACCGTGCCCGCCATGCCGGTGCAGGAAATCGGCGGGCAGGTCCGCTGGAGCGCCGTCAGCGAAGAGCCCGCCCTCGCCGTAGTGGCGGCGAACAATCCGGGCGTTCCGTGCGCGTCCACGCCGGCAGCCGATCAGGGCACCACGCTCACGCCCGGCCATCTTCTCGAAGGAGGGAGCGTCGGCGACTGGAGCGGCTCGGCGGGCTTCACGCCGCCCGCCCCCGGCGCCTACATTCTCTGCGGCTGGTTGGAGGAACCAGCTGGCCTGATCGAAACCGACGGCGGGCCGATCACAACTTCCACGTCCCTGCAGGTGCAGGTTCGCCCCCCGGTGATCTCGCTGAAGCTCAGCCTCCCCCGACCGGCGCAGCCCGGACGGCCGTTCGTGCTGAACCTCACCGCCACAAGCGAAGTGCAGCGCCACGTCGTCGTTGAGGGCATGACCGCGACCCGGCACGGATGCCCAATCAACTACGGCGTCGAAAACGACCAGCACCTGATCGACCAGGACGTAACCGGCGGGCCGTGGCCGCTGGCGAGCGACGTGGAACCGCTGCGACGCGGCACCTACATCTTCTGCGCGTGGGCGGACCCGACCGAAGATTCCGGCTTGGAGCCGCAAGCCTCCGCTTCGCTGACAGTCCACGTCGGCACGCAGGCGCCGGCACCGCGGCCCCGCGAGCGACACGGCCATCCGCTCGCCGAGCGACCCGCGACCCGCTCCGAGTTCACGGCTATCGACCACTACTTCAGAGAAACCAAGCGCACCCTGCACGACAGACTCGCATGGGTGCACGTCAGCACACGTGGACCGTTCGCACTGGCTTACCTGACAGGCGGCCAGAACACTGCGACGGTCCTGCGCGGCGGCGGGCGGCACTGGAGGGGTCTCGCAACGATCTCCGACGAGGGGCTGCGCTGCGGCCTCGTTCCCCCGCCCGTGGTCGCCGAACTTCACCTCGAGCGCTACAACGAGGGGCCGCACCCCTGCGAGCCCTGAGCCCCCGACCAGGATCGGCGAGCACCCGCCCGTGGTCAAGGCGAGGCCGCGCGGGGTTCACGCAGACATCTCACAGACAGCAACCGCAGCGGGAAACCTCGGGCGTGGACACTCGGCCGGCGCTACAACGCTCGGACCTGCCCGAGGTCTCCCATCTGCAACCAGAAACTCGTCGACAGTCGGGAGACGATGAGGGTTCGCGCTCCTACCTACACTTCGTGGGCTTGCAGTTGGTGCGGCTGCACTTCGCAGCGTCTGCCGAGATCCAGGTCCCCTCCGGCGGTGTCCCGAAGTCCCGCTCGTACATTTCGAGCGTGTCGCCGTAGGCGTCAGCCAGAGCCTGAGCGTCGTCCTCGCCCCTCATCCCGAAGTAGGGGAAGTGGTCGAGGAAGCCGCCGAAGATCGTCTCGCAGTCCTCGCGGTAGGCGATCGTGTCGAGGATGTGCTGATGCCACATCTCATCGACGATCTTGCACGGGACGACTTCGGACTCTGGATGCGCGAGGTGCATAGCCAGGAACTTGCGGTACTCGGCCTCCATGAGGTCGAGTCGTGACTGTCCATAGCCCTTACCCTCCTCCGGGTCGGAGAGCTTGGAACGGATACTGCTGAGGTCGAGGACCTCATCGAGGCGGGCCAGCGCGTCACTGGCGGTCATGGGGCACATCACGGCGGTAGACATAGTGCGCACCTCCTGGTGCTGTAGCTGCTTGATTTGCGTTCGCGTTGACGGACATCGCACTGCGGGGTCAACCGCTGACCGTCTTCGCATAGACAATCAGAGAGCCCGGACGTCAAAACTGGCCCCGCCGGACGAGGGTGACTAGGCCCCGTCCGGCGGGAAGCTGCGAACGCACAGGCAGCCGTGTATTCGTACGTCCTATGCCAGACGGAAGAGTCAGCGCGTTAGCTCGCTCCCCACGTGCCCACCCCCGTTCTTCCGCACTCCCGGACCTGGATCAACCCGCCGGCAGCGGGCGGCCAGCGACCCACAGTAGCCCCTGCAGCCTGGAGCCTACGGACGTGGCGCCGCTCGGCCGCGGACGCCTTACGACCGAGTCGCCCGCAAAGATGGTCCCTCATGCGCCTCCAGCCCCCCAGCTGCCTCCCGGCGCCCCCTAACGAGGCGCCCTCATGACCGTGCGCCTCGAGTGGGATGGGAAGCCCGAGCGCGTAGAGCGCGTCCATCTCCCGTTCCAGACCGTCGAGACGATCAACGAGTCCCGCGCCACTCGTGAGCGAGATACGGGAGCACTGTTCGGCGGCGACGACCCACAGACTGCCGAGCGGAACCTGCTCATCTGGGGCGACAACAAGCTGGTGATGAGCAGCCTGCTCGCAGACTATGCCGGCAAGGTCAAGCTCATCTACATCGACCCGCCCTTCGACACCGGTGCGGACTTCTCCCTTCGAATGAAGATCGGCGACTCAGATTTTACGAAGGCACCATCGGTACTCGAGGAGCACGCCTATCGCGATACGTGGGGACGCGGCCGACAGTCGTATCTAGCGATGCTTTACGAGCGATTTGTACTCATGCATGAGCTGCTTGCGGAGGAGGGAACGCTCTATATACACATCGGTCCTGCGGTCAGCCACTACGTAAAGATCATCTGCGACGAGATCTTTGGCGACCATAACTTCCGCGGAGAGTTGGTGTGGAAGCGCTCGGACGCACACTCAGATGCGGGACAAGGCGCGAAGCACTTTGGGCGTATACATGAGGTGATTCTTCAGTATTCGAAGACTGACAATTATACGTTCAATACTCAATATCTGCCGCTGCCTACTGAGACAGCAGATCGCTGGTACAGACACATCGAGGAGGGCACAAGTCGACGTTACAACAAGGCTGACATCACAGGTCCTGGAGGCGAGGCAAAGGGTAACCCTCGCTACGAGATCTTCGGTGTTACTCGTTACTGGCGGTACTCAAAAGAGCGTATGGCACAACTGATAGACGACGGACTTGTTGTTCAGGATCGACCTAGAACGGTCCCCTATCGAAAGCGATACCTGGACGAGAGCACCGGCGTCCCCTTGCAAGACATATGGGTGGATGTGCCGATGCTCCGCGGCTTTGCCTCCAACGGGGAGCGGACCGGGTACCCGACACAGAAGCCTGAGCAACTCCTTGAGCGTCTGATCCGTACGTCTTCCAACGAGGGTGACATTGTCGCCGACTTCTTTGTTGGCTCAGGCACAACCTTGGCAGTCGCCGAGGGCCTTGGGCGGCATTGGATCGGCTGTGATCTCGGGCGCTTCGCCATCCACACTACTCGTAAGCGGCTCCTGAACATCACCGACTGCCGTCCCTTCGACATCAAGAACCTCGGGGCCTATGAGCGTCAGCGGTGGCAGATCGAGTCCGGGAACGGCGCGTTGAGAGCGTACCTGGACACCATCCTCGCTTTCTACAACGCCGAGCCCATCGAAGGCTTCGAGCACCTCCATGGCCGCAAGGCCAATCGCATGGTCCATGTCGGGGCCACCGACGCGCCGGTCACGATCGACGAGACCGAAAACGTCATTGATGAGATGGCCGACAACGGGATCGAGGCATGCGACCTTCTCGGTTGGGAGTGGGAGATGGGACTCCACGACACGATCTCCGAGCGCGCCCGCCGCCGCGGGCTGGATCTCCGACCTCGTCAGATTCCGCGGGAGGTCATGGAGCGTCAGGTTTCTGAGGCTGACGCTGTGCGCTTCTTCGAGCTTGCATTTGTCGATCTCGACGTTCGTTGCAAAGGCCACGAGGCATGCGTGGTACTCAAGGACTTCGCGATCCCTAGCCCGGAACGTGCACTAGGCGCGTGAGGGGGACTGCGAGTGGCTGTTTTGGTGGGTCGGTCACTTGTTGATCGGTGATCTGGTTGGGTGGCGTTGTTTGTGGTGCGTTCCCGCGGGAGCGGGGCGTGTGCTTGGCTTGTTTCGGGGCAGCGGTGATTACGGCCGGGTGACCGGGTGGTCTTCTGGGTGGTGGCGGGGTCGCTGGTGGCTGGTCTCAGCTGCTCGCGGCGTGAAGCGTTTTGAGTTTCTGGAACGCGGCGAGGAGCTCGGCCGTCCACGGCCATGTGTCTTGGAGGTGGAGCTTGCAGCGGCGGCCGGAGAACGCGAGGCGCCCAGCGACGTGTAGTAGCCGGTAGCGCAGCCGCTTGGGCTCGGCCTTGGCGAGCTCTCCGTCGAGCAGGAGTGCTTGGGTCCAGACGATCAGGTCGTGCGCGAGCATCACGATCTCCAGCCATACCTCGTTGAGCTGAAACTCTTTGAACGGGAACTTGGAAAGGCCGGTGTCCTTGTCGTCACGGATGCGGTCCTCGACGTGCGCGTGCTGGCGGTGGCGGCACTCCAGGACGGCGATGTCGGGGTCGGCCTGGTCGGTGAGGATCGCTTGGAAGCGGTACCCGTCGTGGTCGATGAACGACATTTGTGCTCCGGGGTGTGGACGCTCCCTGCGCACGATCAGCCTGGAGTCCTCGGGCCAGCCGGACAGATCGACCATGCCGGTGATCTCGCAGACCTCGCCGTTCTTGCGGGCCGACCCGTCCTGGTCGAGCGCTCCTATCCACGCGTCCGTGGGGATTGTGAGGATCGCGCCGCGAACCTTCTCGGTCAGCTCGTAGCCGATCGAGTAGCGCATCCGTGCCTCGCGGCAATAGTCAACGAGGCCATGCGTAGCGCCGGCTGTGTCCGCGCGCACCAAGATCTCCAGAGACGCCACGTACCGGGCGGGGATCTGCGTCAGCGCCAAGTCCAGCGCCGCCACATGATCCGCGGCGGTGTTCGAGCCGGCGTTCCCGGGGCGCAAGAGGCCACCGAGTGCCTCCCTGGTCTCGTCCAGGTAGACCTGCAGCGGGTGAAACCCGTAGCCGCCCTTGTAGGTTCCGGCCGCCTTCTCCTTCTCCGAATGCGTGGTGATCAGTGTCGCGTCGACATCGAGCGTCAGCCGCTCAGGCGCACCATGCAGCTCCCAGAACCGCTCCCGGGCGCGGGCGTGCGCGACACGCAGGGCATCCAGCAACCCCGGCTCAGACGCGACCCGGTCGATCATCCGAAACGCTGTCGAGTCAGACGCCACCGCCCCCGAACAACGCGTCCTGCTCGCGGACCACGCCGAGATCCGACACGCACTCGCCACCGTCGACGAGCATCACCGCGAGATCGCGGAATACCCTGCCCGGATCATGACCACGACGCCGCTGCTTGATTCCGGCCAGCCCCCGCGAGAGCGCCCTCGTAAGACCGACCTTATCGGCCACCTGGGCGACCAGCGCGCTGCCCGCATGCGAAACCAAACCGGCTCCGTCCGACGTGACTTCTACGGTTACCGGGCGTCCATCACGCATCACCTTCAAGGTGACCTCCAAAACTCGGGATTCAGGATCTGAACAACCCAAGAATCCCTGCTCCACCGGACGTAATCCGCGCCCCCGCTCAACCCGGGGGCGCGGCCATTACTGCACGCCCTGGGCTAGCGAGGATCTCATCCCACAGAAGGTCCGCGAGAGCATCGCGTCGTGGTCTGATCTCATCGATTATTGGTCGGTGGACTTCGACTTCAGCGACGAGGTCTTCCATAACCAGTGGCAGGCATATCGGACTCGTGAAAATCCTGCCCTCGCCACCCAGAGCGACTGGCACGAGTATCCGAAGCCCGGCACGTACTCGATGGTCGTGAAGATCATCGACATCTTCGGCAACGACACGACCAAGCTGGCCGAGGTTCGCATCAAATGAGCCCGGAGGAGCCCACGGCTCCGGCGAGTGACCCGTACGGCCTTCCCGAGCGGCGCAAGCCCAGCGAAGGCACCTACGCAGTGAACGGAGTGCGAGCGCATGTCGATTCCTGGCGCGCACAGGGATATCCGAAAGCCTCGGCGACATCGCAGCGGCTGCTGAGCTTCTGGTTCGCTGATGAGCATCGCGCCGACGATGGCCAACCATTTCGCTTCTATTTCTGCCAGCGCGAGGCCGTTGAGACGTTCATCTACTTGACCGAGATCGAGTCGGTTCGCGGACTGAAGGACCTCCTTGAGTACGCCGAGCACGGGATGACACTCCAGCCGGGTGAAACCAAGCGCCAGCGATTGGCGATGAAGATGGCGACGGGCTCGGGCAAGACGATGGCGATGAGCCTCTGCGTCGTCTGGTCCTACTTCCACGCGCTCTATGAGTCCGACTCGCCGATGACTACCTCGTTCCTCGTGATCGCACCGAACCTGATTGTGTTCGAGCGCTTGAAGTCCGACTTCGGTGACGGAGCGACCTTCCGGCGCGATCCCTTGGTGCCGCCTGAGTGGTCGCATGACTTTGACCTTGCTGTGCTCTTGCAGGACGATCCGTCCCCGGTCACGGCACGCGGCGTTCTGTACCTCACGAATATCCAGCGGTTGTACGAGCCGTCCACGGCACGCGGCAAGAACAAAACGGCTCCCAATCCGGTCGAGGCGATGGTCGGGCCCCGTGTCAACCGCGATGTCGACGCATCCTCCGCCGAGCGGCTCTTCGATGCCATCTCAGAGCGCCAGCGAGTGATGGTCGTCAACGACGAGGCCCATCACGTCCACGACGAGAAACTCACTTGGAATCAGACGATCGAGAGGCTGCACGCCGAGTTGAGAAAGCGATCGCCGGACGACCCCGGTGCAGGCGTCGTGTCGCAGCTCGACTTCTCAGCCACACCGAAGTACGAGAAGGGCGGCGTCTTCCGTCACGTAGTGGTGGACTATCCGCTGGCTCAGGCGGTCGCTGACGGGATCGTCAAGACACCGATTATCGGAGAGGTCAAGGGCGCAGAGGTTGAGCTGGGGGATACTTCCTTTCAGCGCAACCGTCAGTGGCTCGATGTCGCTGTGGGCCGATGGAGGGCGTTCCAGGAGACGCTCTCACCGTCGGGTAAGCGGCCGGTCCTCTTTGTGATGTGCGAGAACACGCTTGCCGCCGATGAGGCAGGCGACTATCTGCGCCAGCTTCCAGACTTCTCCGGCGACCGCCTGCTCGTCATCCATACCACCCGCTCGGGTGAGATCACCAAGGACGACCTCGATCTGGCGCGGCGCGCAGCACGCGACGTGGACGGACCCGATAGCCCTATCCGATGCATCGTCAGCGTTCTCATGCTGCGTGAGGGTTGGGACGTCCGAAACGTGTGTGTGATTGTCACGCTGAGGGCTCTTACGGCCGCGAACAAGATCCTCCCCGAGCAGGCCCTCGGGCGTGGCTTGCGTCGAATGACCCCGCCCGGCTCAGGGTTCGACGAGCGCGTAGTCGTGATCGAGCACGAAGCCTTCCGTCACCTCTGGAGCACAGAGCTCGACGGGGGCCTCGTCGTCGAGCGCGAGGACGCCGACAAGATCAAGCCTGGAGCACTGACGATCTTTGCCGACGAGGCCAAGCGGCGCTTTGACATCGTCATCCCGCAGCTCACGCGTGCTCTGGCTCGCTCGGATAGCGCCCTGAGCCAGCTAAATCCAAGCGACGTTCCCGACCCAAAGCATCGACTCGCGGTACCCGACGTGCAGCCAGACGAATACGTGCAGTACCGCGGCATGCACTTGATCGACAAGGGCGTCATCGAGGAGTACGAGTTCCTCGTTCCCTACGCAGAGGACCCTTCCGGTGTGATCACCTACTACACGCGCAGCGTCGCCAAGGCCGCTGGCGTCGACCGGCTCTCTGGTGCCTTCGCCACACTCGCGCCGATGGTCCGCGACTACCTCAAGACCCGCGTGTTCGAGCAGTCCGTCGAGCTGGACGACAAGGTTGTCCTACGCCGGCTGGCAGAGAACGATGCCCAGAAGCTCGTTGAGAACGCATTTGGCGAGGCGATCCGTGCCCTCGCGATCGTTGAGCGCGAACCAACGATCACCGAGAACGCCTTCCGGCTCTCCCAAACGCCACCGTTCCCCTGGTCTCGCCAGACAGTCGAGGGCAAGCACACGATCTTCAACCTCACGCCCGTCGACAACGCCCTGGAGGGCCGCTTCGCGCAGTTCCTTGACCGGGCGACCGACGTTACCTCCTGGGCGAAGCTCACGATGAACAGCCGCTTCGCGCTGGAGTACATCTCCAAGGCAGGCGCTCTGCGCTACTACTACCCCGACTTCGTCGTGCGGCTGACCGACGATAGCTGCCTGATCATCGAGACCAAGGGCCAAGAAGATCTCGACGTCGCCCTCAAGGACCGCCGCGCCCGGCGCTGGTGTGAGGACGCAACACGCCTCGCGGGCCGCGAATGGGCCTACGAGAAGGTCGGCCAAGCGACCTTCGACGCCTACACCGGACAGGACTTCGACGGTCTACGACGCTTCATCGCCGCAGGCGACAAGAGCAAGTCATAGCGTGAGCGCGAATACCGTCCCAAGCCGGTGGGAAGATAGCCCCTAAGCTCTAAATGGAGGGGCCCTGATCTATGCCACCACCTACCGACACCCAGATCGATCTCTTTGCGTGGGCTCGCGAGCTCGAGCAGGAGAACGAGCGGATCGCCAAGGTCAACGATGAGCGCGCACGCCGCCGGGGGTACCTAGTGTTTGCGACCGACCCGGCCGTCTCCCCGGAAGACCCAAACTACTGCGAGATCTACGCCACCGAGGCAAGGACACCCAACCAGGCGGCGGGCAAGATCCGCCCGCTCGCCACGGGCCGGCGCCTACACGCCTATCTAGCCACCGGCAAGTACAAGCACGAGCTCGCAGACGCGCGGTGGGTCGCCTGAAGCCACCGAGACAAGCTGCGACCCGAGCCTGGGCAGCACGGTGTCCCGCCAGGCATACTTCGTGGCCGTCCTCGTCGCGGTAAAGCTCTCCGACGCAAAGCTCCGCCTCTTGCTCGATGGTAGTCATTTTCTGGCTCCTTGGCTCGGGGCCGATGGGGTGCTGAACACGTGTGGCTCTGCTCGGGCGGAAGGGCAAGTCCCCGCCCTCGTGGGCGAATCGCTTGACCTTTCTCGCGAGTAGAGCTAGACCTGTCGGTCGTGAGAAAGCGACACCGACCGCCAAGCCAAAGGCGGGTGCAGCGAGGCCCGACGGACGCCCGCCACGGTCGGCCGCGACGCCGCCCCGCTCGCGCCCCTTCCGCCCCACGCCGATGACGGCGAGACCGACCAGGCCGAGGCCGAGCCCTGCTGACCGCCAAAGGGCCGTCCTAAAGATTTCCTAAAGATTAGTCTAGGGGTCTTGACTTTTTCTAGGGGGCTGGAATAATGAGGTTATGAGCACCTCCCCTACAGCGACCAAGGAGCCCGCCATGAGCACCGCGACTGCCACGCCGATCAAGCCGAGCCAGGTCTACATCAGCAACCGTCCCTATGAACGATCGCACCTCACCGAGCCGCGCGGTCGCGGATCGTGGGCGTTCTGCTCATATGACGGCGGGGTCGAGGAGGGCGAGCCCGTCTTCTTCTCGGGCACGCTAACTGAAGCCAAGAGCGCCGCCCGTAAGCACTTCGCAGCGCTGGGGATACAGGACATCGCCGTTCTGCCGTAGCCACTAACGACCACTACCTCCCACGGAGAACCCCAAGCCCATGAACGCCACCGCCGCCCTCCAAGCCCACACCGCGCGCCTCGGCTCGCAAATCACGACGACGTACACGCGCGCCGACCTCGGCATCGCCACCGCCCTCGTCACCAGCACCCCCGACGGCCAATGGGAAGCCCGCCTCTACTACGGGCCGGAGCCCGATGAACACTTCAGCGAGACGGTCGACCGCGAAGCGACCGCCGACCGGCTCGCCGTCCAGCACTCCCTGACCTTCTAAGCCCGATGAGCGTCGCGCAGCCGGACACCAACCCCCGCTGGTTCACAACTGCCGCCAGCCTTGAGCACGACGAGGATCGCGAGCAGCCAGGAGTGGTCTGCCACGTCCGCCCCGACCTCGACGTTTGCCTTACCGCCGAGGTCGCCGAAACGTCAGACGGCCGCTGGAAGGCCCGCCTCTTCAGCCACCCCGACTCCTACACCGAGGTCACACGCACCCACCGGATCGTCGCCGAACGCCTCGCCTCAGAACACTCCGACCGCCTCACGCCCGAGACCTTCTTCGCCGAGCCCGAGCCGGAGGCCGCTCAGTGAGCCCCCGCGCCCCGAGCACCGGCGCTCAACCCGGTGGGCTTGCGAGCGACCTGAAGGCGCTTGGCATCAACCTTCGCGACCTGCAGGTTCGAATCGAGGCGGCAGCCGACTTGGAGCCGTTGGCGCTCACGGACGAGCGGCTGCAGGAGATCGAGGCTGTACGCGCCGCCGCTGCCAACCTGGAGGACGTGGTTACCCGCGCGCGTAATCGAGCCGTCGCATCGGCCGTCGCCGCACGCTGGCCCTACAAGCGCATCCAGACGGCGACCGGCCTGAGCATCAGCCGCATCGGGCAGATCGCCCCAGCCCGCGCCGGGCGCTATCCCGACGCCGAACCGACCACTCCCAAACCCAAAGCAAGGAGCCAGAAATGAGCACCGAAGCGCCCAACCATCGCCGCCGACGTGACTGTGACCCTCGATGACGCAGTCGCCCGCGAGCTTCTCTCCCTCGGCGGGGTAGTCGAGGGCGACCTGCCGTCCTGGCGGCTACCCGACGGAACTCAAACCACCGACCCGCACGCCGCGCTAGCTGACGCGCTGCGCGCCATCGCCGACGGTGACGGCGCCGCCGTGCGGGACGCTGAGGAGATACCCGCAATCGGCAGCACCATCACCACGACCCTGCCCGCCCCGCTGGCCCTCAGCCTAGTCGAGCACGCCGGCATGGAGCAAAGTGACGACGGGCGAGGCTGGCGGACCCGCGACGGCCGAGAAAGCCCCGAGCCGCGAGTGGCGGTGACCGACGCGCTCGTCGCGATCGCCGAAGACGACCTCGCCGCCGAATTCATCGAGACCGGCAAGGACTGAAGGGCCCTCTGGGCAAGTGCCGGGGGTATCCTGGAGCGATGACAGTGGACTCTGCAATCAAGCGCCTCGAAAAGGTCGCTGAGCGTACTAGGGATCCCGACCTCGATGATGCCGTCGCCGCCGTCAAGCGGGCATGGGAGCAGGCCAAGCGACCGTCCGCGACGCCCGCTGTTGCGCAGAGGCCGCCTGAGGATGCTCCGTGGCGTCCTCCCGGCACCTAGACAGGCTGCTCAGGGTCGCTGGTGCTTGGCCCCCAACCCTGCATCGGTCGCCACCTCGGTACACCCGCCGTCGATCGGTCTTCTCGCCCGAACTTTCCGGATCGGATCGGGCGACCAGAGCACGGAGGCACGGTGCCGGAAGGGCGAGGCAAGCGCGCGTCCGGGGACGCCCCATACCCCCGCTACTGAGTGCCCACGCTCCACCCATACTCTCAAACGACATGAATCAAAACGCGCGCCCTCGACCATTCACTCACTGTCACAAACTCGTTTGCCCAGGACCCTTGCGCCAGCGTGCGATCGAGAGTAACCTTTCAGGCTACGTTTTCCCCAAAATCCAGGACTCAAAGGAGCATAACATGCCGCACGGCAGATATAGTATCGAAACTCGCAATGGTGCAGATCAATCGACATATAACGAGATTTTCCACATCATTGGAGGTCGTAAAGAATTCGTCGCCAAGACATCGGTATATATCGACTCAGCTAAAAGAGAAGCGGAAACTGAAAAGATCATTGAAGAACATCAGATTCTCGACCAGACATGAGTATATGCAGAACTGTGTGCGTCACTTCTTCTTGGCTGGATAGCGTTTCTTTGCAGCAGCGACGCACTTTGTGCGTCTTCTCTTATTCTTGATTTTCTTGCACTTTGCCAGTTCTTTCGCAAGAAGCTGTGCTTTAGACAACTCATGTTTGATCTGTGCCGGTGTCAGACTGGGACCAGGAACCGTCGTGGGGGTCAAGGGAGCGACTATTGGCTGAGTCAGCGTAGTCGGCGAAGTAGAAGAGGTTTTAGCTGAAGATTCTTCTTGCTTTGCTTCTTCTTTTATGGGTTCTTCCTTTTTGGATTCTTCTTTGACCGGCGTTGGAACTGTCATCTGAATCATGGGGACTCCGGCCGTATCTATTTCAAGGGTCCCTCCGGGTGGCACGAGACTGGAACCTCCGCCTCCACCTCCACTTCCGCCGCGTTCTCCCCAACCAGATCCTCCTTCACCACCACCGCCGCCACCGTAGAGTCCGTCGCCACCTCCACCACCGGCCGGTCCTCCCTGCTTGCCGAATTCTCTAGTTTCGCCACCAAAACCTCCGTTACCAAGGCTCCCGTCTCCGCCGCTGCCCGTTTCCCCGTCGTTGCCGACTCCCCCAGCTCCCCCGATTCCTCCCGCTAGGTCCGTGCCGGGCTCCCCATCTTCACCGCCCGTTACACGGCCAGACGGGGATACTCCCCGTTCGCCCGGTTGGCCTGCATTACCGCCAGCGCTTCCGGTCGCGGGAGGGGCACCCTCGGGGGGCACGTTGCGCCACCCAGCGCCACCCCCACCAGCGGCGACCAGCAAGCGTGAGCCAAGAGAGGTGCCACCGCCAGCGCAAACGCTAGCGGCCCGCGAGCAGGTCCTGACATCGGAGGCTCCGCCTCCAGCTCCGTAGTATGCGGTCGATTCGCCATCCGCACCGACCTCCACATAGAGAGTGCTTCCCGGAGTCACGCCGAGAGTGCCCGACACCGTGGCACCATAACCGCCAAGCACCGTATTACCGTTCGCGGAGCCTCCCCTGCCGCCAGCGGCGACTACGGTGATCGTCGAGACACCTGCGGGTATCGCCAGAGTCTGCTCGCCGCCGGTGTAGTAGAAGGTGGTGGTCGTTTCGGCGCGAGCCGTCCCGCTGGAGCTAAGATGAACGCCAGGGCGACCAACACGACGCGGAGTACGGCCATCATGCTCGACGGCCTTGCTCTCTCGTGGACTCGTCCTTTCCGCATCGCTGCCCTTCCTTCGCATGCGCTACGCCAGCGGTATTCGGCAACTCCATTGCCCGCAGGCCAGACTACTCAATTTTGGATCGACTTGTGAAGTCCCCTCTGGCGACTAGGCCAACTTCACAAGACCATCACGAGGATGCCTCCCCTCGATGTCTTTGCGCAGAACGTCTCCCGAGCGAGGAAGCGGCGGCGCCTCACGCAGGAAGAGGTCAGCCATCGCTCGGGCATCCACGTGACCGAGGTATCTCGGATCGAGCGTGGACTGCGTGATCCTCGCGTCACGACGCTCGTTCGGCTGGCAGACGCGCTGGAGGTCTCGCCAGCCGTCCTGCTCAGAGGCGTGGCATCGACACCGCCCGGCTGAGACGGTAGGCAGGCGTTTGCTGCACCGCTATCGCTAGGAGCAGGCGTCAGGGAGCACCGCGAGTCGAGGCCAGGCCAGGAGTCCTCGCCTACCCCCACCCCATGCCGTCGAGCAGGACAGTTCGTGTTGATATGCGTGTCGTTACGGTTTGGCGCTGAGCGTCTGCGGGACTTTGCTGGTGGCCGCTATCCAGGTGGGCAGAGCGGGGTCGATGTACCCGGCGAGGATGAGGAGGTCGTCGTAGCGTTCCCCGGGAGCGTGGCTCCAGACGCGCTGGTGGTGCGCGAGACGGTTGCGGAAGACATGCAGCCGCGCGAGCGGACCCTCGACGGTGCGGAGCTGGCGGCCGGGCGCATGCGGGAAGCCGCTGGCGAGGTCGGGCCATAGTCCTGTGAGCTTCTTGGTGATAAGGAAGCGCCAGAATCCGAAGCTCAGCTCGCTGATCGTCTGCCCGTCGCTTGCCCGCTTGCCCTTCTGCCTCACACGGTCACGGGCGCCCGCGATGTCCAGGCGCGTCCGGCTGCTCAACTCCTGCGCGGGATCGTCCAGCCATGACCCCGGCCGGCCGAGCCGACGGTGACGCGCGGCGAGCCGGTCATCGAGAGTATTGCGCAGCGCGATCTCCAGGTGGCCGATGGGCTCCCAGAACGCGGCGGTGATCGCCGAGTTCCAGCGGTACATCTCGACCGCGGCCACGAAGTCCCCGTTGCAGTGGGCGAGATAAGTGCTCAGCCGCTCGGCGCTGAAGAGACGCTTGAGGTCTGACGGCGAGAGATGTGGGTGAGGGCTGGTCATCGGCGATCGTGCGCGCTACCATAGACGCGAAGACCCCGGAACGGTCCCTGTGCAGTCCCCCTCGGGGGACAGGCCAAACCGCCGGGGTTTCGTTCGTCCCGGCTGCTACGACTCCCCAGGCACTACTCCGCATCAGGCGATCCCCACCGCAGGCGCCGCCATCAGCGCGTGGTTTGCGCACAGAGACGTTTCACCCCTAAAGGAGCAAACAGCGCCGTCGAGGGGGCAGTGAACCGGCCCTCAACGGCGCTTCTATCGCAAGTACGTCATCCCGCTTTAGTCAAGCCTTACCACGTATTCCACGTCGCGTCCCAATTGCCTCGGCTCCTGCAACCAACGTGAGGCGGCCGGTTGGGCGTGGTTATCCCGTCACTGGGTTTGCCGGCTCGTTCAAAGTCAGCATTGCTGGCCTCCTCTGATTGTCCTGCCTAGTCTTTCTTCCTGCCAGCCTGTGGAGGCCGGCCTGCTCATCGGCTAGGCAGCTCCCGATGCTTGCGCAAGCGAGGTCTTACCCAACAACATCTACGAGCGTCTGCGGTAGGACCGCGACGTCGTGTAGCGCGATCGTGTCAAGGCGACCGAGCAGCTGAGACCGGCTTAGCTCGTGAGCCCACTGCCTCTCGGTCACTACGATGTCGCAGTGAACCGTCGCGCATGCGAGGTAGGCGATGTCAATCATGTCGTTGGACTCCCATATGTTCGCTGGATTGCGGTGGCGCTCTAGCCTGAGTCGCAGCGCTGCATCTCGCGTCGGCATCTCAGCGATGAAGTTGCGCGCCAGCGGCAGTAGCTCTTTGAGCAACGTACCGCCGTCCCTCTGTGAGAGATCCGGGCGGACCAGGCCGATCGGCCCCAGCGCGTCTCGGGGCAGCCCGGCTCTCTGCAGCGCCCAGTCGATGTTTTCCCAAATCTCCACCACGGCACTAGCAGCGAGCACCGCCTCGCCCATCTCCGGCGACCTGGCGTCCCGCTGCCGGCCAGCGGCCAGCACCTCCTCACCGTGGCGGTACAGGTCACCGAACTCCCGGTGACCCCGACCATAATCGTCAAAGCCGGGCGGGCGGTTAGCGAGGTGCGCCACCTCGATCGCGAGGTCGAGAGCCTCGCGTGGCACGTTGGGATTCAAGCCTGAAGCGTGAGCAAACCCCCAGCCGAGTGCCGGGTACGGAGCGCGAGGCAGATCCAGATCCGCCAGCCGAGAGATCACAGCGTCGAGCTCGTTGTTGCACAGATCCGGCGGGCGCGCCAGAGTCCGTCCGCGCGAGAGTTCGAGCATCGTCTGCGCCAGGCGTCGTCGCCGGCTGGAATCCCCGGCCCTCCAGGTCTCGATGTAGTGGCCGACCGACAGCGGGAACTCCACGAGTTCCATCGCCACGCAATGCCGTGCTACATCCAGCGCCGCTCGGAAGCGCTCGCCTCCCGGCCGGCCGTGCATTGCGCGCCCGAGATCAATCCACTTGGCCTGGTCGAGGTAGATCGTGACCATGCCAGTGATGCTCGCACGCTCACAGGGCCGGTCGTAGCTTTTCTCGCTGTGGTCGGACAGGCTTCGGCGTGCGTCAGAGCATGCCGTCGAGCGCCGGGACGAGCTGGTCGAGCGTGGGGATGACCTTCGTGCCGAGACGCTGCGGTAGGCGCGCTGCGTTCGCGAGGCTGCACGCGTGCCTGTCGGTCACTACCACGTCGCAGTAGGGGATCGCCACGCTCAGAGCATCGAAGTCGAAGATATCGTTGGGCTCCCAGCGGCTCTGCGGATTGCGGTGGGCGGCGGTGAGCAGCGATATCCAAGCGTCGGCGCTCGGCATCGAATCGGTGAGCCGACGCGCCCTGTCGATGTTCTCGGTGAGTTCGGCAACCAGGCCCACGCGGCGGTGGGCGTTACAGGCTTCCTGGAATGCGTTAACCAGCTCAAACGCCAGGTAGCGGCCCGCGACCACATCGCGCACGCGATCGCGATACTCCGGGTTGGCGACGAGCCGTTGCGCCAGTTCTCGCTCGCCTTGGGCGCGGTCCTCGGCGATCTGGCGAGCAACGGTCGGATCCCACCCCCGCGCACGCATCTCGGCGACCTCCTGCTCGCCCGTGGGCCCGCGCAATACATCGCGTGTGACCTGGAGGTCCGCGGCGTGCGAGAAAGCGTCATACGCAGCCGGCCCGCCGGGCCATTCCTGCCGCACCCGAGCAGTGACGTCGCCCTCCTCCTCGGAGTGTACGGTCAGGCCGCCGCGCCTGCCGAAGGCTTGAAGGGCCCCCAAGCCGAGGAGCGGCGCTCTGGGGAAAAGCGAGGGCGTGCCGAGGAGCTGCGCGAGCGCGGCGTCTAGCTCGACCCGCATGACGCTCGACCGTGGCATGACGCACACGAAGCCGCTCAACTCCTCCATGAGCCTCGCCAAGTTCGAGCGCCGTCCCGCGTCCCGAATGCCGTCGACCTCCATGTAGTGCGCCGACGCGAGCGGAATCACCACGCTCCCCCCGGCGCTACGCAGCGCTTCAAGCGCCTTCTCGTAGCGCTTGCCGTTGGTGTGTCCAGTCGCAGCCTGCGCCAGATAGATCCACTGATTCATGTCGAGGTACACGAGCGGCCTATCGCCTTCGGACCTCAACAGCGACGACGGCCACGCATACTGCGTTTGCGGCCGGTCGAGGCCCGGGCGCAAAGCCCGGCGGGAGGCGACTGAAGGCATAGACACTCAGCGTAGAAGCCGCGGGCGACGATCCCCTCGGCTGTAGGCTGCGCGCGGATGACCGCAGTGCTCGACCTCCGTGGTTTGTCGGCGCCGATCGTTCAGGCGGGGATGGGCGCTGTAGCCCGGCATGCAGCTCGCCGCAGCCGTATCGGAGGCCGGCGGGCTGGGCACGATCGGCGGCGCCCGCGGACGGATCGCCGATGAGTTGGCCGCCGCGCGAAAGCTCACCGGCCGACCGATCGCGGTGAACCTCGTGCTGCCGCTGCTTCGGCCAGGCGATGTGCAGGCAGCGGCCGACGCCGACGTGATCGTGACCTTTTGGGGTGAGCCACGCCGGCTTGCCGGCGGCGCCTGGGTCCACCAGTGCGGCTCGCTTCAGGAGGCCCAAGTAGCAGAGGCGGCGGGAGCCGACGCGGTCATCGCCGGTCTAGGTGACGTGCCCAGGGACGTTGCGAACGCGGTGAGGTAGGTCCGGGCCTACCGAGAGGCTGTGGGTGTCAAAGCTCACGACCGTCTCGGAGGCCCGGAATGCAACACGCTAACGCTCCACTGACCCCGATTGGCAGGCTCCGCTTGGTGATGCTGGTCGAGGAGGAAGGATTCACGTTGCAGGCGGCAGCGGATGCCTGCAATGTTGCGAAGTCGACGTGCTGGGGGTGGGTGCGCCGTTGGCGAGCGGCGAGTGAGCCTGCTCGCGTCACGCTCGCCTGCTTGGAAGACCGAGCTCGCGGCCATGGCGCAGCCCGAACCAGGTGAGTGTCGAGGAGGCCGCGCGGATCTGCGAGCGGCGTCAGCACACCGGCTGGAGCCCGCGGCGGCTGGCCGAGGAGGCGGACATCGCAAGGCCGCATTCGACGATCCATCAGGTGCTGCGCCG
Organism: uncultured Actinomycetota bacterium; assembly: GCA_963757925.1. Taxonomy (GTDB): domain Bacteria; phylum Actinomycetota; class Thermoleophilia; order Solirubrobacterales; family Solirubrobacteraceae; genus Palsa-744. The sequence goes on along the minus strand of CAVWTE010000017.1, from coordinate 20,708 downwards.
TGGCGGCTGCTCACGCCAACCACGACCCGAGGCTCCTGCGGTGGTCCGCTACGAGTGGCCGTGCCCAGGCAACCTGCTGCACATGGACGTCAAGAAGCTCGGTCGCTTCCACGCGCCCGGCCACGCCCTCACAGCCGACCGCACGCAGCGCTCCCCCGGAGCGGGCTGGGAGTACGTGCACTCAATCATCGACGACTGCTCCAGGCTCGCTTACTCAGAGATCCACGACGACGAGACGGCCGTGACCGTCACCGCGTTTACTCGCCGCGCGCTGGACTGGTTTCTGGAACAGGGCATCGTCTGTGAGCGGCTGATGACCGACAACGCGTTCGCCTACACCCAGAGCAAGTCTTTCAAGCAGCTGCTCTGGCGACGCGCGATCCAGCACATCCGCACCCGTCCCTACACACCGCGCACCAACGGTAAGGTCGAGCGCTTCCACCAGACGTTGATGCGGGAGTGGGCCTACGCGCTCGAATACGCCTCATCCACCGCACGCCGCGAAGCCCTGCCACACTGGATCAACCACTACAACGAGCGCCGCACCCACTCAGCGCTCGGTAACCGGCCACCCCGAGCCCGCGTTCGGGACGTCACCGGGCACAACAGCTAGGACGGCTCGTCCTCGGCCTCCGGCGAGTCAGGCAGGGTGTCGAGGTAGGCACCGAACAGTCCTTCGTAGATGCGGCCATAGAGGGGCAGCAACTCCTCTTTGACGATCTCGGGCGTCAGTCGTCGTCCTTTCCACCGGAGCGGGAAGGCTTCCGGCTTCGGGCCGTCTGGTCCCATTTCTGGTTCGTCCAACGCCCAAGTGTGTCCGGCGCGGTTGCGCAGGGTGTTTAGCTCCACCAGGTGGCCGTGCAACTCCTTGTCAATGACTCCGAGGCGTGCAGAGAGGTCGATCGCTTGGCGCGACGGAAGCCCTTTGACGTAGCTGATATCGGCGCTCTTCTCTAGGACCGAATCCTGCGCGACTCGGGCGTGCAGAAAGAACTTGAGCAGGTCCTCTATCGCTAGGTGCAGGTCGAACACGATCAGGCGTATCGCGTTTTCTCGGAACTGTTTCGCGCGTCCGTCCTCGTCGTCGGGGAAATAGAAGGCGTCGAGGAGTTCCCGCCCTTCGCGGGCGGCATCCGACGCTCTGTCGGGCTCTTGATCGCTTGCGCCGGTCATGGCTCACTGGAACTTAGCGCCAGGATGTCTGCGCCCGCGTTAGGCTTCGCGCGATGGAGGAAACGCGCAACAACCCGATCCCCTTCCTGATCTTTGCGACGGTCGTCGGGCTGCTGCTGGGGAGTTGGTGGATTGGGCTGCTTGTCGGCATCGGCATGACGATCATTCCGGGCGTCGCCCTGATCGCGCTGTTCATCAACAATCTGCTGCTCCGCATCATCGGCGGTGCCCTGCTCCTTCTCGGCTTCCCGTTCTTCCTCGCCTTCAACGGTCTGCGACGCCTCGTGCGGGGCCCAACGCCGTCCGAGGACGAGACTCCCTAGACGGGCCGCTCTAGGGCTTCCTGCGGCGAAGGATCAGCAAGAGCAGGAGCAGGCTCTCAAGATTTGGCTGTTGACCTGTTGGACCGGTCCACCGGTTCGATTCCGGTCATCACCAGCGCCGGCTCGATGAATACTTTTCCGAATTGTGCGCCGATAACGTTCGCCCACCCAGCCGGGATAAAACTGCTCCTCTCGTAGCAAAGCGGACATCTCGAACGCCACAACTCAGAGTGCTGGAACGGACGACCCGCGAGCGCGGAGGGCGGCGACGCGACCGCTGCTGCTTCGCCTGGCGCGAGCGGGCGTGTCCCGAGCGGAGGCCGGCGTGCCTGCTGGTCGTCCGTTGCGAGTGTGAGCGGCGCGCCTGTCGGACGCTCGCAGCCACGCGGGAGCGACTACGACTCCTCTAGTGAGGGGAGGGCCAGCGTGATCTCCTTGTCTCCGAGCGTCCATTGGCGCCGGAGACCGAGCGCGTTTGCACGGATTAGGAGACCGCTGCCGGAGAACGGATACTCGGCGTAGTAGGCGGGTGCAGGCACCGTCACGGTCGTCGCACCGGATTGTACGCCTGCTGTGACGACGCTTTTGCCCCGCTCTTCGCAGCGGCGTGTACGCTCGCGCGCATGGATTGGGTACAGGCGGTCGGCTACCAGCATGAGGTCATTCATACAGGTGTGCTGGAACACCTCCTCAACGGCGAGTCGGGCGCGGGGCTCGCCCAAGCGTTGCTCGGGGACGAAGCTACGGCGATCGTGAGCGTCGAGGAATGCACACGCGAGAAGCGAATGCCGGGCAGGCGTCGCCCCATCGACCTCGCAGCGACTCTTGATCTGGCTAATGGCCGAAGGCGCCGGCTGGGCGTGGAGGTGAAGGTCGATTCGGCTTGGACGCCCACGCAACTCACGAGCACCATGAGCGAGGATGACGTGGGCGTGCTGCTCGCGGTCGGCTGCACGGCTCTCGCAGCTACGCAACCGGAGCTGCCGCCTAGCTGGCGGCTCGTCGGCCCAGCGGAATGGGCAACGATCGTTGAAGCGCACACGGAGGGCGACGAAGCGTTGACTGAGCCGCCCTGGGTTCCACGGAGACCGTTTTTGTAGGTTCCCTATGTTCATTGCGTGGGTGTGGTCGCCTGGTTTTTCGCAGCGTATAGTTCCTCGATCTCTCGGGGTGGCCGGTCGTCGAGAGATTCGTGCAGGCGGGTGTTGTTGAACCAGGCGACGTACCTGACGATTGCGAGCTGAGCTGGCTTCTGCTGGTCCAAGTGCGGTCTGTGATCAGCTCGGTCTTGAAGGTGTCGACGAAGCTCTCGGCGGCTGCGTTGTCGTAGGCGTCGCCGACCGTCCCGATCGAGGCGAGCACATCGTGGTCGTCCAGGAGCTGGGTGTAGTCGAACGACGTGTATTGGCTGCCGGCATCCGAGTGTGCGACGAGCGAGATGTCTGCCCCGGTGGCTCGCTGGTGCAGAGCCATTCTGAGAGCGTCCAAGACGAGATCGGTGCGCATGTGGTTGGCGAACTGCCAGCCGACGATCATCCGGCTGTAGGCGTCGATCACGAAGCTGAAGAACACCAAGCCCTCCCAGCAGCGCAGGTACGTGAAGTCCGCGAACCACTTCTCATCCGGCCGGGACGCGGTGAAGTCACGCTGCACCCTGTCAGGGCTGCGAAGCGCCGTCGGGTCGGCCTTGGTTGTCCGCCACGGCTTGCCCCTGCGCTTGGCGCCCTGGATGCCGTTGTGGCGCATCAGGCGTTCCACCCGGCTGCGGCCGACCTGCTCGCCCTCGCGGAGGATCGCCTTCCACATTCGCCTGGACCCGTAGGCGTAGTAGTTCGCGGCGTGCAGCTCTTCGATCACGCCGAGCAGCCGCTCATCCTCGACGGCCCGCGCTGAGCGCTCTCCGGTCGCCCGCTGGTAGTAGGCGGACGCCGACACGTCCAGGGTCTCGCAGATCGGCTCGACCCCGAAGCGCTCGCGATGCTCGTCGATGAACGCGCTCACTTCGGACGGTGTGGATCGAGCTCGCCCGCGAAAAACACGCTGGCGGCCTTCAGGATCTCGTTCGCGCGGCGCAGCTGCGCAACCTCCCGGCGCAACGATTTGATCTCCTCGCGCTCCTGGCTGCTCAGGACGTCTTTGCGCCGGCCCTCATCTGCTTCGGTCTGCCGGACGTGTTTGCGAAGCGTCTCGCTCTCGATCCCGAGATCCCTCGCGACGTGCGCGATAGGACGCCCAGACTCGAACACCAGACGCGTCCCGCGGTCCAGCAACTCCTTTGAATACTTCCTCGCATGTGCCATAAGCCGAGACTTCTCCCTCCGCCAGGCAAACCCTGGCCTCGAAGTCTCCGTCAAACACAGGATGGCTCAGACCGCCTACGCCAAGCACGTCCGCGACGAGGCCGAGTCTCACGAGCGCGCGCGTAGCGCCGCGAACGCTGGCCGGCCCGTAGAGCGCTCGCGAAAAGGCTCGGCGCTTGGGCATTGGGCCTACTTTTGCGAGGTCGTTGAGCACTCTGCGCTCGGCCCGTCCGGCGGGCGTTGGGAGCGCAAGACGTACATCAGTGGCCCATTGCTGACGCGCTGGATCGAACGCGACGAAGCGCCGGGCCGCGGCGTCTACATCGAGCTGATGGGGCACGGAGGCGAAGACCGCGAGCTCTGCGTGAAGTGCTGGGCCGACCGCGACGACCTGGAAGCTCTCCGCGACCGCGTGTCTCAGCGCCTTGCCAACGGCGATCCCCGGCCGCACCGGCGCCTGCGTCGCACCGACAAGTGCTGCACGGCTTGGTCGACCTCGCTCCGAGACAAGAGGCCACAGGAGGCCGCCGCCTGCTGCGACGCGCTGGCCAACCGCCTGCGGGACGACCCCTGGTAGGGGCGGGCCCGTGCCACCGACGCCGAAAGCTCGGCCGAGGGAGCACGCGCCGGGCTCAGTTCCACAAGGGAGCCCGGCAGCGTCGGGCTACATTACATTCGTGACCGCGCGCGGACGGCAGAGCCTTCTCACACTTTTCCAGGAGCAACTGCAGTTCCTGGCCGCGTCCGCCGATGCATATGACTCTGGATTCGAGGCCGAGGCGAAGCGTTTGGCGGTAACGATTCGAACTCTAGTCCATGACACGAGTCAGTCACACGGCCTGCTCAACCTATTGGGAATAAAGGATCGCCTCCGCTGGATTGACACAGCGATCGCTATCGATCCGGCGAATCTGTTGCCGACCAACGGCCTAGCGGTGGTGAAGGTAATAGCGGGAGATGGCCAAGGCGCGAGCGCCGAATATCTGCCACCACTCGACAACTTTCCGGCTCGGCAAGCAAACCGCCCGGTCACATTCGAGCGCTGGTGGAAAACGCCTGTCACAAAAGACGGGAACAGTAATCTGTTCAGCCGACGGGATTTCGTTATGACCGTCGCCAACAAGGAGGGAGGCGCCCATGTGGACCCAAAACTCAACTCCGCCTATCGCCAACTCACCGAGGACAACTCGCTTGGAATAGTTTCGTTCGAAACCTCACCGGAGACGGAAGAACGCCTTGAAACGGCTGCGAAAGGCAACGCCGCCCTGGCGTCCGTCCGCCAGGTCGCCTGGGAGGTCATCTCTGCCCTTCAACAGCAAGCACCATTCCTCCTATTTGCAGTAGGCGATCCCGACCGACCCACCTCAACTCTAACCGTCGATACACCGTGCCCCTGCGGAAGTAGGCGCGTCGCGAAGAGCTGCCACCTCGCAACCGGCGAACTCGCGATCGATCTCGGTAATTCATTGCTCGACAACCACCCACTCGAGGCGGCAACCGCCTACGAAGTCGGCGCCGCAGCCGGCCAGCCGAAGGGATCGTTCAATCTCGGACTGGCCCTATATAGCGCCGGTGACTACGAGGGCGCCGAACGAGCGTTCTCAGAAGCGATGACCAATGGCGACGCCGCGGCAGCCTCAAACTTCGGGCTCATGCGAAGAGACGTCGGTGACGACGACGGCGCTAGCAAGGCTTGGGAAGCGGGCACACGCCTCGGCGGAGAACTCGCAATGAAGAACCTCGCTCACCTGCACGAAGCCCGTGGTGACCACGGCGAGGCCGAATCGCTGTACCGACGATTGCTCGAACTCGGATCCCACGAAGCGGGACTCAAGCTCGGACGATTGCTCAGAGAGAAAGGAGACCTCCCGAAGGCACGGGCCGTCTACGAGCAACTGAAGACTGCCGGGGATGACCGGGCAGCGTTCAACCTTGCCCGAATGGATTACGACGGGCAGCAGTTCCCGGACGCTCGGCAACGTCTAACCGACCTACTCCACTCGCCGATAGCCGAGATCGCGCAACAGGCAGGGGCACTTCTCGCCAGTCTCGACGCCCGTTGAAGAGTGCCCCGCGATCGCCACGACCGCGACCGGCTTCCATCGCAGGACACAACAAGCGCGGCAAGTCAGGGACCGGGATCGTGCCCGGGTGCGGCTGATAGGCGGCCGATAGCCCGGCTCCTTTCCCCCTCCTCGAGCACGGCCGTCTCGCGCGCTAGCTGCGAGAAGAAACACCGCACCGAGCGGCCCACAACGGTTGCCGGCTTGCCCTTCCGCCGGAGTCCGACTAGGCGTTTGCCCTGAACGCAAACCGGCCCGAAGGGAGAAGTCTCAATGGACGACCAGGACGGCTCAGCCCAGGAGCCGATGAGCAACAGCATCAGCGACCGTCTCGCTCCAGCTCGCGGTCGAGGTCGAGGCCGCCCCAGGCGAGTACGAGTGCCGTTGGTATTGCGAGCAGGGGCGCTTCACGGTAGAGCTCACGCGCGGCCGGTTTGACGTTCCGCCTCTGACGACCAACGTCTCCGATTCGCGGCAGCCCGACGTTGACGTTTGAGGCGGTCAAGATGCCAGTACGGAACTAGAAGCTCGTTTCAGCAGCAAGGGGGCGCCTCCGGGCTGCTGTAGGTGGGCGCGGACGTGACTCGAATCTAGGGCATCATTCGTGGCAATAAGGTTGCCTGCGGATTGAGTGCTGGAGCCGGTAGGCTGCGTGCGGGATGGCCGCAGTGGTCGACTTCCGTGTTTTGCCGGCGCCGATACGTTCAGGCCGGGATGGGCGCTGTAGCCCGCCACGCGCCGTCGCCGTGTCGGAGGCCGGAGGCCTTGGCACCATCGGCGGCGCCCGCGGCCGGATCGCCGACGAGCTGGTCGCCGCGCGAAAGCTCACCGGCCGACCGATCGCGGTCAACCTCGTGGTCGCCGTGCTCCGCCCAGGGGACGCGCAGGCGGCGGCCGATGCCGACGTGATCGTCACCTTTTGGGGAGAGCCGCGCCGGCTTGCGGGCGGCACCTGGGTCCATCAGTGTGGCTCGGTTCAGGAGGCGAGAGCTGCCGAGGCAGCTGGGGCCGATGCGGTGATAGCCCAGGGAGTCGAGGCTGGCGGGCACGTTCGCGGCACGACGTCGCTGCTAGCGTTGATCGAGAGCGTTTGCGCTGCCGTCAAGGTCCCGGTCCTCGCGGCCGGCGGGATCGTTGACCAAGCGGGTGTGCGCGAGGTGCTCGATGCTGGCGCGGCAGCTGTGGTCCTCGGCACTCGCTTCTTGCTGAGCGAGGAGAGCCGCGCGCACCACGATTACAAGCTGCGATGTCTGCAGGCCGATCGCACCATTCTGACTGAGCTGTTCGGGCTCGGATGGGCCGAAGCACCGCATTGGGTAGTCCCGAACGCTGCGACCCGCCGCTGGCTGGGCAAGGACCCTCGCGGACCTGGATGGATCCGGTTCGTCAATCGTCGCGCCTCGCCGCTCGTGCTGCGAGCGCCGGAAGGGCTGCAGGATCGCGGGCTCGCTATTCAGCGGCCGGCGCTCCCCTTCCTCAGCCCGCCGATGGCCCTGGACGATGGGCCGGTCAGCCTCGTGGATTCCGGGCCGCTGTCCGCAGGCGCAAACGTCACTCGCATCTCCGACATCTGCCCAGCAGCGCTCACAGTCAACGACCTCACCCCATAGGCAGCAACCGGATCGCGGTCGAATCGGTGACGTATGCACTCCGACGAGTCTGACACCTCATTTCTCAATGAGCTCACCGATCGCCTATGCAGTGAGTTTGACGCCAACGCCCACACAGATCCGACCGCTGGCACGTGGCTATTCGATGCACGAACACGGATTGACGAGTTCATCGAGCGGGTCCAAGCGTCGGAGCCGGATAGCTCAGCGAAGCTCGCCCGTGGACGACATCTCCGAGCTGCGGTGTGCTCGCGGCTCCTTCGAACTTGTACGTCGAGCGACGAGCAGGTCGGGCTCGCTGAGCAAGGTCTGGAGGACGAGACTAAAGCCATGCGGACCCTTCGCGAGTTGGTCCTCCGAGGCCATGCGGAGGCGCGGTGGCTGCTAGCGGACGTCATTCACCGAATGCTCGTGCTCGTCGTCCTGCACCCTCAGCCGAGCCTTGCCTTGGCAGCTAGGGCCGAATCAGCTGTTGCATCGTCACTGTCGCTGCTTGGGCCTGAAGCGCCGACCGTGCTCCCGACCACCGCGCGGCTGGCATCCGCGTTCGCGCGCGCGGCACTTGTGGACGCACACGATGCGGAGGCGCGCGAGCAGGCCGGTGAGGCGGTGTCGAGCTCGCTGCGCTGGACTCAGATGGCGTTCGACCGGCTTGAAACGACACCCCACGCAACTCAGGTTGACACCGCCTCGGGAGCTCATGGCCTGCCTATGGAACAGCCTTATGGCGGCCAACGCTGTTTGGACCGAGCGGCTGGACGACGCCTACCGGGTGCTCGAGCTGGCGTCTACGCGATGGGAACAGCTAGCAGCGCTAGCTGCGACGCCGGCCGGCGCTTCGCTGAGCGACGTGTCCCAGGACGAGATTCGTCGCATGCTGATCGCCGTCATCATTCAGCGACTTTCGGCAACCGAGGATGCACTGACTCCCGCTGGCGAGGAGACGCCGGACCTTAGCGGACTAACGCGGCTTCGGCGACTCCTGCACATGTTGCCGGCATCTCTCTGGCCGCGCAACGATCGGGCGGAGGCTATCCAACGGCGGCTCGGTGGCGTGCGTCCCGACTGGGACATCGAGAGGGGGCTTCAGACAGGTTTGGATTCCCTCGAGATCCGCTGTCTGACCAACCTCGCGCTTGAGCTGATCACTTCACCTAACGACGAGTTGGAGCGAGCCGCGATCGCAGGTGAACCGGAGGCATTTGGGTCGTCGATCGTGACGTTGATGCTTCTGATAACACCGACGCCCCAACTGGGACACCTCAGTGTTGCGATTGAACAGCTCAACCGGGCCTCCGGTGCGCCGAACACCCCGCTTGCGGTCATCGAACAGGAACTAACGACGCACTTGACGCACGTTGAGACTGGCGGTGCTGACGCACAGCGGTCGGAGGCGGCAAGGACGGCGGAGACGCTAGACGCCGTTCTGCAAATCATGATCGATCCCGCCGATACAGACCAGAGGCTCGCACGGGTCGACGCCGCCATCCGAGACCATTGCATGCCTATGGCTGAGAGCCGGCTCATACCGGCGATCCAAAACGCCTGGTATGCGTTGACGTTCGCCATTGGCGAGCCACAGCGACTCTCGTATGACGCTACTCGCCATCTGCTCGATCTCGCCACAGATGCGGCAGCGAGATTCGCTGAACTCGGCGAGCGACGCCCCGTCCTTGAGTTGATCCGGGCCGACCTGCTTTTCATCCTTACCAATAGCGATCATGCGTGGTTCGCAGCACTCGGCACAGCGGCGACAGCGGTCGTTGAGCACGCTTCCGACAATGGTCTCCGTCCGGCGGATGCCGAGCTGTTCGACCGCCACGCTGTCGCCCGAGCACTACGGTACGCGGGAGTTGCGGACCTCTATTCCGAGCAGCAAGATGCCTCGTCGCTAAATGTCGACGCCGCGATAGACCGGCTTGCGGCCATCGCCCAGGACCGAACCTCCGACGCAAGCGTACGTCGCCTTTCGGAGACATTTGCCGCCGAGCTTGCGGCTGTGCGCGCCTGGGATCGGGGCGCGCCAGCGAGCGACGACAGCGGGACACGTCTGGCGAATCTACGACCAAATCTCTACCTATTCGGGTGCCTAGACACCGACGACGAGTCGTTCGAGAGGGACCAGAAGCGGATCAACCGCGCATTCGAGACACAGCTAAACACCATGTCGCGCGTTAAGGGCCTGACCAGAGACGCCGCGCACCACCTGGAGGTGTTCACACGTCCGTGGGCAGCCCGACGTCTCGGCCTGGATGACGCGCAACTGCTTAGGCTCGGGCGGCTGGTGTGGGATGTCGTCGACCACGCTGATCCCGAGGCTGCCGACCTCGCGTTGCAGGTCGCCGTAAATCTCAGTGGGCTTCTAGGGCGTCCAGAGTCGCGGGAGCAATATGCGGTGCTCGCCGAAGATATTGGCGAACGGTTCCTGGCCTGTGCGCTTACCCGTCCGCCTACGGCGGAGGCAGCCGGAGCGTTCATGTCGATGCGGGCCTCCGCGGCCCTCAACATCGTGGCAGTCCCCGACGCCAAGTACCAGCAGCGGTGCGGGTTGGCGGTTGCAGCCCACCTGCTCGCGGTTGCACGCAACAATGTCGACCTTGCCGCGCAGACTGCGTACACAGTCGCCGAGCTGCTTCCGCTGCAGGGGCTATGTCGAGGCGTCTAGACGATGGTACTCAGCGTACGATGAGTGGCAGCTCGCCGGAGGGCTAGCCGACGACACCTTCGCCGAGGTCCGCGCCGCTATTGCCCACGACCGCGGCATGCTCGACTCAAGCGCGCCCTGGCTTTGATCGAGATCTACCCCGACGCAGTAGAGTGGATTCGGGACTTCCGAGCGAAGTTCGATGTCACCGACCCCGTCATCGATGATGAGGCGACCGTCCGCCTCGCAAGGCTTTCCGCTTGGCGTGGCCCGGCAGCGGAGGCGATGAGTCTGTGGGGGTCGGTCCTCGAACTCTGCGTACGGCCGTTCCCCGTCGATCCGCCGCCAGCGTTGCGTACGTTCGTCATCGAGGTCGCCCGCCAAGTCACTGACGATCAGATCGCCGGTGGCGGACGCCCACCTAGAGGAAGCATTCTCGTGATCCTCGAACAACTGGTCCTCGCTGCCCTAGTCGTTGATGAGCCTGGCATCGCGACGCATGCGCTCCGACGTTGGGCTTCCACGGTCAACGCAGAGTTTCTCGAAGCGGAGTTGGGCCCGCGCTTCCTCGGTACGCGCTTGGCTACCGGCGCGCTGCGCGACGCCGCGCATCTGGCACACAAGCGTGGCGAGTTCGGGCTGGCGGTCGAGGCTGCGGAGGCCGGGCGCCTCAAGCTGTTGGCGGCGGTCGCGGCGGGCGCTCCCGCCGACGGCGATGCAAACAGCGGTGCCGAGCTGGCGGTCGAACTCTCGGGCGCTCACGCTGAGCGTCTGCACGAACTCATAGGCCGACCTTCGCGGGCTGCCGCGGAGGAGCTCATCAAAGCCAACGAAATAGATCTCGCCAAGCTTCTCCGCACGCTGGCAACGCCGTGGCAACGTTTGGTGCCGGAGACTTTGGGCGATGCACTAACAACTCGACTGGCGCTTGCCCCCATCAACGACGTGGTCTGGAATAGCGCCCTGCGAGAGCCAACAGTAACGTGGCTCGTCGCGACGCTGCAAGATCACCAGTTGCTCATCTATCCGTTTCTCACCACCGAGCATGTCGGGTGCGTGGTCTGGACGCGGGGCGGGGGCCAAAGCTTCCAGATGGACCGTTCGGAACTGCCCCCGGACGCACCGCACGCCAGGATTCTTGGAGCGCACCTTCCGGACGCCTGCGCCGCCGCTTTCGGTGCCGCGCCTCCAAAGTGGACCGACGTGCGGGTCGTCGACTGGGACAACGACCAGACCGAGGATGCCCAGGCAGTTGCCCTCGGCTACGCGGTGGCGCCTATACGTGATCGAGGCCAGGTGGCGACGGCCGTCCCCACCGTGATCCCGTCCGCACGGATCCTGCCTCCGAGCCAGAGGGGTCTCGCCTCCCGGCACCCCGAGGTCACCTTCATTGGTGACCCCACGCAGGACCTGCCCGGTCCCTGGCTTGAAGCGTCTGCGTGGCGCTTCCGGTTCGGCGATGGCGCCGGGCTTCATCTAGGCTCAGCGGCTACTTGCGCCGAAGCCTCGAAGCGTTCCGTACGTCTTCGATCGTCATCGTAAGCGGGCACACATTCGGTACTGCCGGCCGCGAGCATTTCGGCATCCGCCTGTGCGACGGCACGCTGACTCATCAAGACCTTCTCAACCAGGGCGAGATAGCGTCCCGGCAGGTCATCCTTAGCTGCTGCTCCGCTGCCGCGGCAGTCCGCGACAAGGCGGCGGATGAGGTCCTCGGCCTCGTTACCACGCTGCTCGCGATCGGGGCACGCCAAGTCTTGGCGCCCATCGTTCCAGTGCGAGACGCCCCATGCGCAGTCCTCGGCGTCACCATCGCCAACGCGGTCGCCGACGGCACCGACCTTCGTCACGCATTCGGAAGCGCGATACACATCATCTCGCCCAGGGACCGCGGTCAAGAGGTCCTTACAGTCCCGCACGTCCTACCCGACGCTCTCTTGGAGATTTGCCCCTACGATGAGGCGCTGCTACAGGCGAGAGCGTCGGCGACTCATACAGAGGCGTTCGAGACGCTTCTGCGCTTCAGCGTGTTCGGCGGCGGCTCGGTCACCAGCGATGGAGAGTGTGATGGCGCTGGCTGACCCGTGTAGGACGCATGCGTCGTTGTGCAGTGTGTCCAGGCGACTGCCTCGTCACGCTAGGAGGCCACTTCGCCGAGCGCGTCGTATATACGTCAGGACAGGATGAACTCGGCCAGACAATCGTGGGACTGGATCCGCCGCCGTCAGCGCGCCCGACAACGAGCAGAGCAAGAGTGGGTCGAGGCGCCGCTGAAGGAGCCGATCGTGTCCGAGGCGCTCAGTGTCGCCAGCCAGGCGGTGGATCGGGAGCTGGCTAGCTTCGAAGCATTGGGCAACCGACTGCTTGCGACGGTTGCCTTCGCTGGCGCGCTGCTGACCCTCGCAATCACTTTGGGCCAAAAGGCTAGCGTCATGTTCCCACATCATCACGATCGCCGGATGATCTTCGAGGGCGGATTTGTTGCGGCGCTCGTGTTCCTCGTGCTCGCCGTCCTAGTCGGGATCCGGGCGCTTCGGCCAGCGCCGCGCCACCGGACCAACCCCGACCTCCTAAAGCACTACGGTATTCACGGCGCTGAGTCCGACGAGGTCAACGCCGACACTTACCGGCGCGAGGTAGCCCTCGTTGTTCAGCTCGATGACAGCAACAAGCGTCGTGTTCGCGGGCTGCTGCGGGCACAGTGGCTGGTGGCGCTCGCCCTGATTTTGGCGGCCATTCTTGCCGTTATAGTTCTTCTCGCGTAGATGAGCGAGGCGGAACCACCATCAGATGAGCCGGCAGCCGGTACGCCAGGGGAAACCCCGGACAGTGGAGATGCAAGCAGCGGCGAGTTGCCGACCGAGGCCAAACCGCAATCAGGCATTCAGAAGCCCCCGGTTTACGTGACCGACATGCGCGAGGCTGACACACCTGACGTCAAGCAGTCTCGGAGTTAGTAAGTCCGTCGACTGGATTTTGGCTCGTCAACCTACTGGCCCAACTAAGGCGAACGCCGCGGCACAAGACTCAACCGTGGAGGCAGGGCGAGCCAAAGCCGGACTGTAGCGTCGCGGGCTCGCAGGAAGCATGTCTTGCCGCTACATGGCGCGGTAGCGCCGCATCCACGGGTCGCACGGCTCCGCGATGACAGCCCTCGAACTTTCACCCGGTCGGGGACCGGGATCGAACGAAGCGATTGACCCTACTGGCCCCGGCGGCGTTGAAGGCCGCTGATACACGCAAGCCGATAGGCTTCCTCGCGGGCGACTGCAATGCGAATGGCATCTAGCGGATCTTGATGCGGTGGGGTAAGGCTTCGGCTCCCTGCGAAACGACGGCGACAGGAGTGCGCAATGGCAAGCGAAAAGGCTGGTCTCGACGCTGACGCATTGGCGCAGGTCGACGCTATGCGGGCGCAGATGCGGGACACAATGCAGTTCGTCGCGGCGTTGGGCGACGGCGGGTGGAACCACGGCGCCAAGGTCGTTTACGCCGCTGGCGATCTTATGAATGCCGCAGCAGCGGGATACACAGCGCTCAAGCGCCTCGAGGTGGAGTCGCGGGAGTAACCCGTTGAGTTTCAGTACCGCGTAAGGGATGGTAATTGATCTGCCGGCCTACGGGCTCGCTGACCAGCTCGCCGTCCTCCTCGACAAGGAGGACTTCCGCCGGTGGTCACATCCTCTGTTCGAGAGCCTCGTCGGCCGGCACCGTCTTGATCCCGACACGTACTACAGGGCCGCACGATTCGATCGAGGATACGTCACGGATCTCCGAATGAGGAGGACCGATGATCCCCGGGTCTTTTATGAGCAGCAACTGGCTCACGTCCGAACCCGAGGGACGTCGGTGGACATTCCCAGCGGGGATCACTGCACGAACTCGGCGCGCAGGAGCGGTTGCCTCTCCCCGGGAAAGCCGGCTTTGCCAGCCCCACTCGAAGTCGTGGGGAGATCAGCAGCAGACCTGCCGGCAGTCGTAACCCAGTCACTCTGCTGCTACGTCAACTGCTGGGGTAGCTGGGAGGACGCTGCCGCAATCGCCCAAGGGGTTGCAGGCGTCGCAAGAGCCGTGCCGGATACCAATGAAGGTGCGCGGGTTCTTGCCGTTGCGGCGAGCACACTCGCAATTGAGGGTGCCGACCGCCGCGCACGCTGGCTATACCGAGAGGCGCTCCGGCGCCCCCAACACCCCTACGAGCGCTTCTTTATCCGGATGCGCCAAGCCACCGCCGAGCTCAAGCTGTTTGGGGATGAGACCGCAGCCTGTGACGCTCTCGGCGGCGCGCGAGACGAGGCGATGTGTTTTGAGGGACATGGGCTGGCGGCCGAGGACCGTGAGTTTGCGCAGGGCCTCGTGTACAACCTCAGAGCGCTCGTCGAATATCGCGCGCATCGCTATTCGGTTGCACAAGACCTGATCGGCGAGGCAGCCCGCTGTCTGGACGCCGCAGCCTCGGGCATCGCACTCCCTACGGATGTTGCGGGTCGGTATCGAGTAACGGTTCGTTGTAACGGGGCCACCCTCGACCTCATCGCTGAACGGTGGTCTGCGGCACTGGCCCGCTACGAGGACGCTCTCGCGATCGCGGAGACGCAAGATCCACGTTCCCGCGCGGAGGTCGCGTCCCTGGCCGGCTACGCCCTCCTGAGAGCAAACGCGCCGGGCGCCGCGACTCGCTACTTGCTTCGCGCCGAGCGCCTGCTTCGAGACGACGCCAGCCCATCGCGTCTGCAACTCGTACGTCGGCTGCTGGCTGTGGCCGCCGATGCCTCCGGGTCACCGGACGAGGCGAAGCACTGGCTCTCGGCAGCGCACGCTAGGTAGGGTGACTCGCTGCACCCGCTCGCTGACGACCTACATGCCTCGGTCGTCGGCGCCCAGCGGCTCGTGGCTGGTTGGTGACGCAGCGGGAGCTCGGACTCGTCGCCAATGCCTACGAGTCGAAGTACGGGGCGCACTTCACAGCCCCAGAGGGCACACATAGTTCGGTCTCAGCGACGCGGTGCGGTGCGGCGACGTCTGTCGAGTGCGCCCACAACGATTCTCCGCTTCGCCAGGGGCAGGCAGTTCAGCCAGACGCGTTGGCGCTTCGCTTGAGTGCCGCGGAGGTACTCCGACCGACCTAGCCCCCGAAGCACGCAGAAGTCCGCTCAACGGGCCATGCTGGGGTTTGTGTCGCGGACCCCACCCCCGCGGCACAAACCCACCGGAAACCGCCGGTATCTAGCGGTATCTCACCCGAAAGCGCCCTGATCCCGCGCCGTCGACAGCTTCACAAAAGCCCTGCAAACTACGCGGTTTTGCGGTTTTGCTACGATTCGCACGGCGGCTCGGGGTGGTTTCCTATCCACTGAAAATCGTGGTGTCCCCGGTTCGAGTCCGGGTCTCGCCATTTCCTGTTTTGCCTGCTAATCGCTAGGTTTTCGTAAGCGTTCAGTGGGTTGGGGGGGGCATGGCTCTGTCTCGTCGAATATGGGGATGTGGACCGGGTTGAGGCGGAAGCGATCTATGATGCTGGCCGCGAGGCGGTTGTCGAGGTGCTTTTGCGTATGGACGCGCAGATCCAGGCGTTGACTGAGCGGGTGGCGAGGCAGGATGAGCGGATCGCGCAGCTGGAGCGGCGTTTGGGTCGTAGCTCGCGGAATAGCTCGCGGCCGCCGAGTTCTGATTCGCCGAGCACGCTAGCGAGGCGCGGGAAGGATTCCTCCGGGCGTGAGCGTGGCGCTCAGCGTGGCCATGAGGGGCGCGGCAGGGATTTGCTGCCTGCGTGTGCGGTGGATGAGGTGATCGAGCACTGGCCCGAGTGCTGCGGCTGTAGTCACGCCTTCGCGGAGGGGGAGCTTGTCGCGGTCGGCGAGCCGGCGCGCTGGCAGGTGGAAGAGCTGCCGGTGATGACGGTGCGCGTGATAGAGCACCGTGCTCAGCGTGTGTGCTGCCCGGCCTGTGGCGCTCACACGCGGGCGACGCTGCCTGCGGCGGTCGCCCGTAGCGCGTTCGGCCCGCGCCTGCAGGCCGCGATCACGACCCTGTCGGTGCGCAACCGTATCTCCAGGCGCGATGTGGTGGAGCTCACGGAAGAGTTGTTCTGCGCGAGGATCAGCGTGGGCGCGGTGGACGCGATCCTTGCTCGCGCGAGCGAGGCGCTCACCGAGCCGCACGCCGACCTGCTGGGGCAGCTTCGCGGTGCCCCAGCGGTAAACATGGACGAGACGGGGTGGCGCACCGCGGGTAAGCGCCGCGCGCTTTGGGGCATCTTCGACCGGCGCTACGCGTACCTTCATATCGCGTCCGACCGGCACGAGGATCACGCAAAGGGTCTGCTCGCTGATACCAAGACGATCGTGACTTCCGATCGCTGGTGGGCTTACGCGCACTTGCCGTTGGCGCGCCGCCAGCTCTGCTGGGCGCACCTGCGCCGGGATTTCACCGCGCACGCCGAAGGCTTGGCAGCCGAGAAAGAGTTCGGCGACCACGGCCTCGAGCCTGTGAGCGCGTCTTCTGGGCCTGGGAGGTCTTCCAGAGCACCAGCGAGCGCCGCGAGTTGAAGCGCACCATCCGCCGCCTGCAACGCAAATACAAGCCGATCATCTGCGGCTACGCCTCAAAGAGGGCGCGTAACAAGCGCTGCTGCGGCATGGCACGCAACCTGCTGAAGGCGTGGCCAGCGCTGTGGACCTTCGCCGCCCACGACGGTGTGCAGCCAACCAACAACCACGCCGAGCGCGCTCTACGCAGCGCGGTCATCTACCGCAAGCTCTCCCTCGGAAGCCAATCCCAGAGCGGCGAGCAGCGCACCGCACGGCTCCTCTCGGCACACACGACCTGCCGCCTACAAGGACGCTCACTGTTCATCTACCTCACCGACGCGCTCACCGCCCACGCCCGCGGAGATCCCACGCCGCTGCTCACCTAAGCAGCCCAACCCACTGAACGCTTACAAAAACCTAGCGATTAGCAGGACAAACGGCGGGAACCGGCGACGGGACTCGGCCGCTGGGCATAAATGTTTTCAGTCGTGTGCTCTACCAACTGAGCTATCTCGCCGGGAGGTTGATGCTAGCTGACGTCGAACTCCGCCACCAGCGCCGTGTAGGTCCGACGCAGGCCCTCGGCGATCGGGACCTCGGCGTGCCAGCCGAGCTCCCTGCTCCGCGCGGGAGACGTCAAGGCGGCTGTGCTGCAGCTCGCCCGGGCGCAGGTCTGCGAGCTCGGGCTCGAGCTTCGCGCCCGGCCGCCGCGCACAGCCCCTTCCAGACGCTCATCACGTCCGTCTCCACCCCCGTGGCGACGTTGAACGTGCCGCGCCGGCCCGAGGCGGCGAGCAGGGCGCGCACGACGTCCTCGACGTACACGTAGTCACGGGTGGGGCGGCCGTGACCGTACAGCCTTGGCGCTTGGCCCACGTGTAGGCAGTGGCTGAAGATCGCGACCACGCCGGCCTCGCCGTGCGGGGATTGGCGGGGGCCGTAGACGTTGCCCAGGCGGCACACCGCGTGAGGCACCCCGGAGGAGAGCGACCAGGTGTTGACGTACGCCTCCGCCGCCCACTTCGAGGCGCCGTAGGGGGAGAGCGGGGCGGGGATGCGCTCCTCGGGGGTGGGCATCGGCGCCTCGTCCCCGTACAGCGCTCCGCCGGTGGAGGTGAACACGACCGGCACCCCCATCCGCCCGGCGATGTCGACCACGTTCAGCGTGCCCTGCACGTTGACCTCGCAGTCGCGGCCCGGGTCGGCCACGGAGGCAACCACGGATGCCTGCGCGGCGAGATGGAAGATCGCGCGCGGGGCCTCCTGCTCGACGGCGGCGTGCAGCGCGGCGCGGTCGGCGATGTCGAGCGTGTGCAGCCGCGCCCCCTCCGCGACGTTCTGCGCGCTCCCCGAGGAGAGGTCGTCGACGACGCTCACCTCGTAGCCGTCGGCCAGTAGAGCGTCCACGAGGTGGGAGCCGACGAAGCCGGCTCCGCCGGTGACGAGCGCGCGATTGGACACGCGCGGAAATCTATTGCAAGAGCGGACCGGCCCGCCACCCACCTGTCGAACCTATGCGGGTCCGGCCTGCCACCCACCTGTCGAGCCTCTGCCGGTCGGTCACCCGCGAAGGGCAGCGCGGGCGGCGCGGCTCAGCCGAGTGCGTGCTCGCGCCGCTGCTCGTCCTCGGCGGCTCGCTCCAGCAGCCGCTCGACGACTTCGATCGCTTCGTCGATCCGCTCGAGCGCCTGCGGCTCCTCGTGGTGACCCAGGATGTAGCGGCGCAGCGTCGCCAGCACCCGGCGGCCGATCACGATCGCCGCGCGCTCGCGCTCGGCGTCGATCGCCCCCTGCTCTCTGAGCTTCGCCATACGGCGCAACGCCGGCAGGATCACCTCCTCCGGCAGCGCAGTCGCCGCCACGCCATCCTCGATCGCCTGAGCGATCGCCCCCTCCGCGGTCTCCGCGTCCCCGCGCTCCAGCGCGGCGAGATAGGTCTCCAGCACGACCTCGAGCAGCGCCTGCGGGTCAGAGCGCAGTTGCTCGCGCGCATCGGGACCGGGCTCGCAAGGACCTCCAGGAAGGTGTCCAGCAGCACCGGGTCGAAGTGGCGCCCGCGCTGCTCGCGCATCAGCTCGACCGCCTGCTCGAGCGTGTAGGCGGAGCGGTAGACGCGGTCGGAGGTGAGCGCGTCGAACACGTCCGCGACCGCCACGATCCGCCCCTCGATCGGGATCGCCTCGCCGGCGAGGCCGCGCGGATAGCCGCTGCCGTCCCACTTCTCGTGGTGGCTGAGCGCGATCGTCGCGGCCATGTCGAGGATCGAGGAGGAGGAGCCCCGCAGCAGCCGGTGGCCCTCCTCGGCGTGGGTCTCCACGATCGCGCGCTCCTCGGCGGTGAGCGGGCCGGGCTTCAGCAGGATCGCATCGGGGATCGCGACCTTGCCGACGTCGTGCAGCGGCGCGGCGTAGCTGAGCCGCTCACAGAGCTCGCCGTCGAGGCCGGCCTGCTCGGCGAGCAGCGTTGAGAAGCGCCCGATCCGCTCGATGTGCGCACCGGTGTCCTCGTCGCGGAACTCGACCGCCATCGACAGGCGCCGCACGGTCTCCGACTGCGCAATCTCGACCTCGTTGAGCGCCCTGTGCAGCTCACCGGAGCGATCGTCGATCTCCCGTTTCAGCGCCGCGCGGCCGCTCGCCCCGGCGCGCCAGCCGAGCAGCCCGGCGCCGGCGAGCGCCACGGCGAGATAGATAGCTGTGAGCGCGGCTTCGTCGGCGAGGATCGCTCCGAGCGCAGCGACCAGCAACAGCGCCGTCGGCGGCGCCCACAGCAGCAGCGCACGGAGGCGGGCACGGGCCGAATCTTCGCTAGCCGGTCGCTTCCCCACGCGTCCGAGGTTACTCCACGTCGCGGGCGTTCCCATAGGTTTTGGCTCTCTCCCGCGTATGCTCGGCGCGCGGTGGGGCATTCTGAAGGGCGGCCGGGAAGAGATGGACGAATCATCGATCGACCTTCGCGTACTTCACAGGGCGCTGGTAGGCCGAGCGCACGGCATGGCTCGGGAGAGCCGGCACTCACGACGACAGACTCGATCTCAGTGGTACTCCTCCCCGAGAGTCATGTACGTGCCTGAGCTGTTCAGATACGATCCCGTGGCGAAGCATGTATTTGACAGCGGGCAGGCTAGCCCGGCGGCGCTTGATTCTTTCGCGCCGCTGGGACTCGGCATCGTCTGGAGCGCCCATTCCGTGCCATTCCACTTGGCCGCGGTGACGAACGAGCCACTGGTTCCTGTTGCCGTACAGGCACTCCCGGACGAACAGGAGATCGCGCTCAGCCCTGGGATACCAGACTGTGTATGATCCGACCAAGACGTACCATTCCATGTATCTGTAAGATCTAGTTTTTCGTCCGCCGTATTCTCGAATAGCCCAGTAGTGGTGCAGGCTGTCGATGACGTACAAGACACGCCGTGCAACTGCAGGAACGTCCCATTGGCTTCTTTGGGCGCCGACGTGCTCTGAATCGACCATTCCGTGCCGTTCCAACGCTCCGCGAGCGTAGCCTGTCCGGATTCTCCTCCTTTCGTTGCGTACCACCCCACAGCGGTACAGGCGTTCGACGCCGTACAAGAAATACCAGACAATGTCAGGTAGTTGTTTTCTCCCGTGCGACCCGCGGGGTTGGGCGTGGTCTGAAGAGACCATTCCGATCCGTTCCAACGCTCCGCCAATGTCTCGTAGTCATACGGGGACGAACCTTGCAAATAATACCCTACCGCGATGCAAGCGGTGGATGAGGTACAAGACACCCCGTCCAAAACGGAGCGTAGCGTTCCACTGTAGTTCGGTGCGGTTTGCATCGACCATTCCGTGCCATTCCAGTGCTCTACCAAGGGAGCGTTTTCGTCAACCGAGCTAACTTCATAGGTGCCCACGGCAGTACAGAATGTCGATGACAGACATGAAACCAGAGTAGCTCACTCTCTTTCGATCCACTCGGATTTGGCGTGGATTGAATCGACCATTCCGAGCCATTCCAGCGCTCCGCGAGCGTCACGACACCTGAGCTGCCTTTGTAAAAGCCGACAGCCGTGCATTCCGTAGAGGACGAGCAAGAGTTCCC